>JBFBCZ010000001.1:0-542110 GCA_040689555.1 Actinosynnema sp. NPDC051121
CGCCCGGCCGCCGCCTGTCGCCCGGCCGCCGCCTGACGCCCGACCGCCGCCTGACGTCCGGCCGCCGCCGCGCCGCCTGACGCCCGACCGCCGCCGCGCCGCTAGACGCCCGACCGCCGCCGCCGCGCCGCCTGGCGCCCGACCACGGTCCGGTCGCAGTCCGGCCGCCGTCCCTGACGGCGTCACGTAGGGTCGCGGACGTGTCCGAGGAACGCCTGTCCGACGTGCTGGCCCGTCGCCCGGTGGTGCTGGACGGCGGCCTGTCGACCGCGCTCACCGCGGCCGGGCACGACCTGTCCGACTCGCTGTGGTCGGCCCGCCTGCTGCTGACCGACCCCGAGGCGATCAGGGCCGCCCACCTGGCCTACTACCGGGCCGGCGCGGAGGTCGTGATCACGTCCAGCTACCAGGCCACGTTCGAGGGCTTCGCCCGACGGGGGCTCACCGCGGCGGAGACGGCCGGCCTGTTGAGCGACAGCGTGGCGCTCGCCCGCCAGGCGGCGTCCGAAGTGGACGGACCGCGGTGGGTGGCCGCGTCGGTCGGCCCGTACGGCGCGATGCTCGCCGACGGCTCCGAGTACCGCGGCCGGTACGGGGTGGCGGCGGGCGCGCTGGAGTCGTTCCACCGGCCTCGGATCGAGGTGCTGGCCGAGGCGGGCGCGGACCTGCTGGCGGTCGAGACGATCCCGGACGTCGAGGAGGCGGAGGCGGTGCTGCGGGTGGTCGCCGGGTCGGGCGTGCCGCTGTGGCTGTCCTACAGCGCGCGGGGCACGCGGACGTGCGCCGGCCAGCCGCTGGCCGAGGCGTTCGAGGCGGTGCGGGGCGTGGCCGAGGTGGTGGCGGTCGGCGTGAACTGCTGCGACCCGGCCGACGTGGAGGAGGCGGTGGCGATCGCCCGGCGGGTCACCGGCAAGCCCGTCGTGGTGTACCCGAACAGCGGCGAGAGCTGGGACGCGACCACCCGGAGCTGGACCGGCAGACCGGCCTTCGAGCCCGCGCGCGTCGGCGGTTGGGTGGCGGGTGGCGCGCGGCTGGTGGGCGGCTGTTGCCAGGTCGGCCCGGCGGTGATCGCGGACCTGGCCGCCGCGCTCTCGGCCGACGAGGTCTGATCGGGGAGTCGGCCGCCGCGCTCTCGGCCGGTCGGACGTCATCGGGGGAGTGGCCGCCGTGTCGTCGGCCGGGTGCGGGGTCAGCCCCGGCCGATGAGCGGCATCGTGGTTGCCATGACCGTCATGAACTGCACGTTCGCCTCCAACGGCAGCCCCGCCATGTAGCGGACCGCGTCGGCCACGTGCGCGACGTCCATGGTGGGCTCGGCGGCGATCGTGCCGTCTGCCTGCCGGACGCCCTCGGCCATCCGCTCGGTCAACGGCGTCGCGGCGTTGCCGATGTCGATCTGGCCGCACGCGATGCGGTACCGGCGGCCCTCCAGCGAGATCGACTTCGTCAGCCCGGTGATCGCGTGCTTGCTCGCGTTGTAGGCGACGGCGTCGGGGCGGGGCGCGTGGGCCGACACCGAACCGTTGTTGATGATCCGGCCGCCTTGCGGTTCCTGCTCGCGCATCACCCGGAACGCGGCGCGGGCGCACAGGAACGCGCCGGTCAGGTTCGTGTCGACCACCTTCGTCCACTGCTCGACAGTGAAGTCCTCCAGCGGTGTCGCGGCGACGTTCGTGCCGGCGTTGTTGAACAGCACGTCGACCCGTCCCCACCGCTCGCGGACCGTGTCGAACAGCGCGTCCACGGACGCCTCCACCGTCACGTCGGTGGGCACGACCAGGGCTTTCCCGGCCGGTGCCCAGTCGGCGCTCTCGGCGAGCCGGTCCGCGCGCCTGCCGGCGAACGCCACCCGGTGACCGGCGTCGAGCAGCGCGCGGGCGACCACGCGGCCGACGCCCGAACCGGCGCCCGTCACCACCGAAACGGGGGCCATCGGCGTGTTCTCCTGCCCGTCGACGTCAGGGGAGCGGCGTTCGCGGCGTGGTCCAGCGGGCCAGCACGACGCCGGCGTCATCCTGCAGCACGCCGCCCTGGTGCGCGAGGACGGCCTGGACGAGCCGCCGTGCCGTCTCGGGCGGCGGGTTGCCCGCGGCCGCCTCGCGTTGCAGGAAGTCCGCCAGCCCGGTGTCACCGAAGTGCTCGCCGCGGTCGTTGCGGGCCTCGGTGATGCCGTCGGTGTGCAGGACGAGCCAGTCGTCGGGTTGCAGGACTTCCTCGGCCACGGCGTGACCGGTGAAGCCCGCGCCCAGCGGTGGCGTGCGGCCGGCGTCCAGGGGCTTGACGATCCGGCCTGCACGCATGATCAGCGGCGCGGGGTGCCCGGCGTTGAGGTAGCGCAGCCGCCCGGTGGCCAGGTCGACCTCCGCGAGGACCGCCGTGGCGAACGCGCCGCGGCCGAACTGCGTGCCGATGGTCTCGTCGATCGTGCGGGCCTGCCCGAGCAGGTCCTGGCCGGCCCGGCGGGCGTGGCGGTGCGCGGCCAGGGCGGTGGCGGCGATCAGCCCGCTGCGCAGGTCGTGGCCGACCGCGTCCAGCACGACCAGGGTGGCGGTGGTCTCGGAGAGCGCGTAGTCGAACGCGTCGCCGCTGACGCCGTGCCGCGGCTCGACCACGCCGGTCACCACGAAGTTGTCCACGCCCGCGGTCAGCGGCGGCAGCATCGACCAGATCAGCTCGCCGGTGACCGTGCGCGGCGTCGGCAGCCGCACGCGGTCCACCGCGTCCCCGTACCGGGTCAACAGGGTCACCAGGTGCCCGAGCAGCATGGCCAGCCACCGGCACTGCGCGCGCAGGCCCGGGTCGTGCAGGTCGGTGACGTCCTCCACCCGCACCTCCAGCACGCCCAACCGCTCCACGCCGTCCAGCAGCGGCACCCACAGGCACGGGCGGTCGGCGGTCCGCACCGGCAGGATCCGCACCTGCCGGAACGCCCGCCCGGCGGACGTGCCGTCCACGTCGAGCGGCGCGCCCTCGGGCACGCCCTCGACCGACCACGGCCGCAGGTGCCGTTCGTCGTAGTCGCCCAGGTACATCGCGATGCGCACGTCCAGCGCCCGGCCGGCGGCCTCGACCAGCGCGCGCAGGCGGTCGGGCGGCGCGAGTTCCGCTCCTTCGAGGAGTTCCACCAGCGCGGTCAGCGAACGGCCGCGCGGCCTGATCTCACGGGTGGGGCGGCTGTAGTCGGCCCGCCGGGGCGGGGTCAGCTCGTCCAGCCGCTCGTTGACGGCGTGGGCGAGGATGTCGCGTTGCAGCGGGGGAAGGCCGCTCAGCCCGTGCACGTACGCGTCGACCTCGATCATCCCGGCGTCGCCGCCGAGGGCGAAGTAGCGCAGCCACAGCTCCTCGGTGGTCAGCTCGGCGTGCGTCAGGGCGGCGGTGATGCTGTGCTGCTGCCGTTCGGCGCGGTGATCGGCCATGGCGGTCAGCGGGCCCGGTGGACGGTCGAGCGCACGAGGTCCTCGGCGGTCTCCCGCACCGTCTCGCGCCGTCGTCGCGCGAGGTCGGCCAGCGCCAGGAACGCGCCGCGTTCGTCGGCGCCGTCGCGCGAGATGATGATGCCCTTGGCCAACGCGATCACTTCCCGTCCGTGCAGTGCGTCCTTGAGGCGGTCGCTGATCCGCCGCGCGTCCTCGGCCGTGCGCACGTTGGCCAGCAGCACGGCCGCCTGGGTGGCGAACAGCGACAGCAGCCGCTCCTCCCGCTCGCCGTAGGCGTCCGACTCGGAGGCGTAGACCTTCATCGCGCCCAACGCCCGACCGCCCGCGACCACCGGCGCGCTGAGCGCCGAGCGCAGGCCCGTGCCGCGCACCGCCTCCACCCACCGCGGCCAGCGGTCCTCCCGGTCCAGGTCCTCCACCCGCACCACGACGCCTTCGGCCCACGCGGTCAGGCACGGTCCCTGGTCCAGCTCGTACTGGAGCGCGTCCGCGCGCGCCACCACGTCGTCGGTCGCGGCCGCGGTCACCCGGCACCCGTCCGGGTCGGACAACGTGATGCCGGCGCCGGCCGCGCCGGTGAAGGTCTCCTTCGCCGACGAGGTGATCTGCAGCAACGCGGTCTTCACCGCTTCGGCGGACAGCAGCAGGCCGGACGCGTGGACGAACGCGCCGGCCAACTCGTCGCCCGCCTGCTCGTCGCCCGCCGGCGACTCCGACCCCATGCGCACCGCCTCCGCCCGCCGCGAGCCGGTCCAGCGTGCATCGGCCCCCATCGCTGCGGCATACCCCCACGCGCGGGTTCTAACCGGACCGCCGCGTCGCCGGCGTCGGCGGCCGTGCGACCAGCGCTGATCCGGCGCGGTGACGGTACGGTGTCGACCGTGGTGGCGGACGTCGGCAGGACACCCCGGGCGGAGCAGGTCGGAGCGACGCGGCAGCAGATCCTGACCACGGCGGAGCGGCTGTTCGCCGAGCAGGGCCTGTACGCGGTGTCCAACCGGCAGATCAGCGCCGCCGCCGGGCAGGGCAACAACACCGCGGTCGGCTACCACTTCGGCACCAAGGCCGACCTCGTCCGGGCGATCATGCGCCGGCACACCGAGCGCATCGAGTCGGTGCGGCGGGACGCGGTGGCCGCCGCGGCCGGGTCGCGGGACGTGCGGGACTGGGTGGCCTGCCTGGTGCGCCCGGTGACCGCGTACCTCGCCTCGCTGGGCAACCCGACCTGGTTCGCCCGGTTCAGCGCGCAGGTGATGACCGACCCCGGGTTCCGCGTGATCATGGCGGAGGAGGCCCTGGCCGAGGACTCGCTGAGGCAGGTCGTGGACAACCTGATCGGGTTGCTGCCCGACATGCCCGCCGACGTGCGCGAGGACCGTGCCGCGATGGTCCGGCACCTCATCGTGCACGTGTGCGCGGAACGTGAGCGGGCTCTCGCGGAGGGTTCCGCGACGCCGAGGGCGACCTGGGACGAGGCCGCCACCAGCCTGATCGACGCGGTGTCGGGGCTGTGGACCGCGCCCTGCACCACCCGCTGACCCTCCTCGCACCCTGCGCGGTCGACCCGTCACGTTGCGTCGCGCGCCGATCGCCGGCACTCTTAAGTCAGTTGATTGACTCAAACTGAGGAGGCGGTCGCGGTGGCGCTCGGAGACACCGACCAGGTGCTGGACTACCCCATCCCGAGCCCGGCCGCCCTGGAGCCGCCCGCGGAGTGGGCGCGGTTGCGGCAGGGCTGCCCGGCCGCCCACGTGCGCCTGCCCAGCGGCGACCAGGCCACGCTGCTGACCCGCTACGACGACGTCAAGCAGGTGCTGTCCGACCCCCGGTTCACCCGCAACCTCGACGCCCCGGACGCGGCCCGCATCGCGGCGAACGAGTCCGGCGGCGTGTTCAACAGCGGCCTGGGCAAGGCCATGCGCGAGGAGTACCACCAGCAGTGGCGGCGCCTGGTCGGCAAGTGGTTCACCGCCAAGCGCATGACCGCGCTGCGGCCGGGCATCGAGGCCATGGCCGAACGGCTGGTCGACGACATGGTGACGAGCGGCGCGCCCGCCGACCTGAAGGCGGCCCTCGGGTTCCCGCTGCCGGTCTGGGTCATCTGCGACATGCTCGGCGTGCCGGAGAGCGACCGCGACAAGTTCGCCTACTGGTCGAACACCCTGCTCAGCCTCACCCGCTACACGCAGGCCGAGATCGACGCCGCACAGGCCGAGTTCGCCGCCTACATGAGCGCCCACATCGCCGCCACCAGGGAGGACCCGGGCGACGACCTGATCAGCGAGCTCATCGCCGCCGCCGCGGGCGCCGGGCACGTCATGCCGGACGAAGCGCTGCTGGCCACCTCGCAGGGCCTGCTGGTCGCGGGCCACGAGACCACGGCCAACATGATCGGCAAGATGGTCGGGATGCTGCTGGCCGACCGGACGCGGTGGGAAGCGCTGCTCGCCGACCCGTCCCTGGTGCGCACGGCGGTCGAGGAGGCGTTGCGCGCCGATGCCAACCCCGGGTTCGGCATCCCGCGCTACATCACCGAGGACGTCGAGGTCGGCGGCACGGTGATCCCGCGCGGCACGACCGTGGTGTGCAACCTGGCCGCCGCCAACCGCGACGAGGACGTCTTCGCCCACGCCGACCGGCTGGACCTGGCCCGCACCCCCAACACCCACCTGGCGTTCGGCTCCGGCGCGCACTCGTGCCTGGGGCAGTCGCTGGCCCGCACCGAGTTGCAGGCCGTGCTGGACGTGCTGCTGCGCCGCCTGCCGACGCTGGAGCCGGCCGTGCCCGCCGCCGAGCTGCGGCGCGTCGACGGCCTGGTCGTCGGCGGCCTCCAGGAACTGCCCGTCCGCTGGTGACGGACATCCCCGAACAACGCGAGGAGTGCGACAGATGAAGGTCTCCGTGGACGAGGACAAGTGCTGCGGGGCGGGCTCGTGCGTGCTGGCCGCGCCCGACGTGTTCGACCAGCGCGACGAGGACGGCGTGGTGGTGCTGCTCGACCCCGAACCCGCCGAGCACCTGCACGCCGCGGTCCGCGAAGCCGCCGACGTGTGCCCGGCGGCGGCGATCACGCTCGGGAACGGGGCGTGACCGCGGCCCCCGACGTGCTCGTCGTCGGAGCCTCCGCCGCCGGCCTCGCCACCGCCGAAGCGTTGCGCCGCAAGGGTCACACCGGCGCGATCACCCTGCTGGGCGACGAAGCGCACCCGCCGTACGACCGGCCCCCGCTGTCCAAGCAGGTCCTCGCCGGCACGTGGGAACCCGAACGCGCCCACCTGCGCAACCAGGACGTGCTCGACGCGCTCGGCGTCACGTTCGCGCTCGGCGACCCGGCGGTGTCCCTCGACCCGGCCACGCGCGGCGTCCGCACCGCGTCGGGCACGGTGCTGCGCGCCGACGCCGTGGTCCTGGCCACCGGCGCCCGCCCCCGCACCCTGCCCGACCAGACCGGCTTGAGCGGCGTGCACGTGCTGCGCACCGTGGCGGACGCGGTGGCGTTGCGCGCCGACCTGCTCACCGCCACCCGGCTCGTCGTGGTGGGCGACGGCGTGCTCGGCGCGGAGGTCGCCGCCACGGCCCGCGGCCTCGGCCTGGACGTCACGCTGGCCGGACCGCAACCCGCGCCCCAGGCCGCCCAACTCGGCCCGCTCGCGTCCGGCCTGCTCGCCGAGCTCCACGCGGGCCACGGCGTCCGGCTGCGCCTCAACGCCGCCGTGCACGGCCTGGTCGGGCAGGACGGCCGCGTCACGGGCGTGCGGCTGGACACCGGCGACGTGCTCCCGGCCGACGTGGTCGTGGTCGCGCTGGGCGCGGTGCCCAACACCGACTGGCTGCTCGGCAGCGGCCTGGCGATCGACGACGGCGTGGTGTGCGACACGAGGTGCCGCGCGGCGGACGGGATCTACGCGGTCGGGGACGTGGCGCGGTGGCACCACGAGCGCCTGGGATCGTTGCTGCGCTTGGAGAACCGGACCAACGCCACCGAGCAGGCCGCCGCCGTGGCCGACAACATCCTCGGCGCGGACCGCCCCTACGCGCCCGTGCCCTACTTCTGGACCGACCAGTTCGACGCCAAGCTCCAGGTCTTCGGCTTCCTGCCGCCCGACGCCGAAGTGTCCGTCGAGGACGGTGACGTCACCGCCCGCCGCTTCGTCGCGCTCTACCGGCGCGCGGGCGAGCCCGTCGGCGTCCTCGGCTGGAACATGCCCAAACAAGCACGCCAACTCCGGCAACGCCTGCTCGGCCAGGCCCCGGCCCCGGCCCCGGCCCCGGAAGGACGATGATGACCGGCACGACGGAGCCCGCCGAGTTCCCCATGCCCAGGGCGGCCGGATGCCCGTTCGACCCGCCGCCCGCGCTGCGGGCGTTGCAGGAGGAAACCCCGCTCACCCGCGTGCGGCTGTGGGACGGCAGCACGCCGTGGCTCGTCACCCGCTACGCCGACCAGCGCGCGGTGCTCGCCGACCGCCGCGTCAGCGCCGACATGACCCACCCCACCTACCCGCGCCAGGCCCCCGGCAACGCGACCCTCAGCTTCATCGGCATGGACGACCCCGAGCACGCCCGGCTGCGGCGCATGGTCGGATCGGCGTTCGCGGTCAAGAACGTCGCCGCCCTGCGGCCCGCCGTGCAGCGGATCGTGGACGACGCGCTGGACACCATGATCGCCGGACCCAACCCGGTCGACCTGGTCGAGGCCTTCGCGCTGCCCGTGCCGTCACTGGTGATCTGCGACCTGCTCGACGTGCCCTACGACGACCACGACTTCTTCCAGCGCAACAGCAGGACGCTGATCAACCGCGACTCGACCCCCGAACAGCGCACCGCCGCGTCCGCCGAACTGGCCGAGTACCTCGGCCGCCTGGTCGCGGCGAAGGTGGCGCGACCGGGCGACGACCTGCTGTCCCGCCTCGGCGAGCGGATCGACGCGGGCGAGCTGACCGTGCGGGAAGCCACCGAGATGGCCGTGCTGCTGCTGATCGCCGGCCACGAGACCACCGCCAACATGATCGCTCTCGGCACCGCCGCCCTGCTGCGCCACCCCGACCAGCTCGCGCTGCTGCGCGACGACCCCGCCATCGCCGCGAACGCCGTGGAAGAGCTGTTGCGCTACCTCAACATCACCCACAGCGGACGCCGCCGGGTGGCGTTGGAGGACATCGAGGTCGCCGGCCGGGTGATCCGCGCCGGCGAGGGCCTGGTGCTGCCCAACGAGATCGCCAACCGCGACCCCGAGGCGTTCCCCGACCCCGACCGGCTCGACCTCACCCGCCGGGCCCGCCACCACGTCGCGTTCGGGTTCGGCGTCCACCAGTGCCTCGGCCAGCCCCTGGCCCGGCTGGAACTGGAGATCGCCTACCGCACCCTGTACCGGCGGCTGCCCGGCCTGCGCCTGGCCATCGACTTCGACGACATCCCGTTCAAGCACGACGGGTTCGTCTACGGCGTCCACCGGCTGCCCGTGAGCTGGTGACGCGGCGTCAGGACGACCAGGTGATGGGGGACTTGTCGTAGCCGTCGCCCTTGTCGTACTCCGCGCCGGCCACGGCAGCGCCCTCGCGCGCCCCTTGCAGCACGCACGTCTCGTACTTCGCGCCCGCCGTGGTGAAGTCCTTCTTCGCCGTCTCCGACTCGCACTGCTTCGTGTCGCCGCTGATGATCACACCGGTGCCCTTGCCATCCGGCCCGATCGCCCGCAGGCTCAGCGAGCTGTACGACAGGTCGGTGCCGCCGACGTTCTCCACGGTGACCCGGATGTAGTACGGCGTGATGCCCTTGGCCTTCTCGCCGAACGCCGCCAGGTCGGCGTTGTCGCCCTTCTCGATCGCGGTGACGGTGAGCGCGATCGTGCCGTTCTTGTCCGTGCCGTACTTGAACGGCACGACCGCGCGCTCGCCGACCTTCAGCTCCGTGCCGGGCGCGGTGACGTCACCCGACGCGGCGGCCTTGGTGGCGGTGGTCGTGCTCGTCGGCGCGGAGCTCGACCCGGTCTCGGCCGGCGTCTCCGTGGTGGCGGGCGCGGCGGTGCCCGAGGTGGCGTCGCCGCAGGCCGAGAGCAGGAGCGCGAGCGCGCCCACGGAAGCGACCAGCGTGCGGTTGACGTGCGTGAACGACTGCATGGGCGGCACCGTAGCCGCGCTCGGGCGTGCGGGCTGTGGTCTGTTCGCACCACAGGGAACTGTGCCGCCCGCCACAGGCGTCAGGTCGGGCTCGTCCGCATGACGTCCCGACGTGGTGGCGCACCGGCCGCAGTCCCGTGCCGAAGTGGTCGACGCGCGAGAGGTCGGCGGGGTGGGGATCAGTGGCCGGGGTCCGTCGTGGACGCGCCGGGTCCGGTGGGCGCGCCCGGGATGTCGGCGGTGAAGCCCGTAGCGGTGGCCAGTCGGCGCAGGTCGTCGGCTTGGCCGTTCGGCAGGAGCACGAGGGGGTAGCAGTCGGACTCGATGTCGAGGACGGCGAGCGTGGTGCCGTCGGCCCGCAGCGCGTCGCCTGCCCGTTCCAGGAAGTCGTAGGCGGGCAGGTCGTCGGCCACCTCGGCGAACCAGGCCCATGACTCCGGCTCGGCCGGGCTGGACCGCAGCTCGCGCAGTCGGGCGACGATCTCGTCCGCCGACTCCTTCCAATCGACCTCGGCGAGCAGGTCGTGGTCGGTGAGGGCGTCGACCAGGGCGATCCAGGCGAGGTCGGGGATCGGCTCGTCGATGCCGCGGTCGTCGAGGCGGTCGGCGTGGGCGCGGAGGTAGCCGTCGGGGTCGTCGTGCGCGTTCATCACGCGCTCCGCCACCTCCGGGATGCCCGGGGCCAGCAGGGCGGCCAGGGCGAGCAGTGCGTCGCGGGCCGGTGACGGGGACGACACGTGCGGCTCCTCGTTTCAGCGAGGTGGGGCGCGGGTTCGGCGAGGGGTGCGATCGTAGCAATGGTGATCGACTCAACCGGTTCTCCGGCCACGGGTGGTGCGGGGAGCTACACCCCCGCACCACCGTCCACGCCGCCGAGGGTGTAGCTGTCGAAGGCGTCGTAGGGGTCCTGGTCGTCGGGGAGGCCGCCGGTGGTCGACGCACGGGCGGCGGTGCCGAGGAGCGCGGTGAGCCGGGACAGCGCGGGGTGGAGCCGGTCGGTGTGGACGGCCAGGGCGTCGGCCAGCAGCGGTGAGGTCGCCGGGTCCGGGAGGCGGTGGCCGCCGGTCAGGTGGACGGTGTGCGGTTGGTGCGCGACGGGCGTGAGGGAGCTGTTGGCCGCCAGGTCCGCGAGGCAGTCGCGCACGCACGCCACGGCCCCCGCCTCGGGCCGGTCGTGTTCGACGTGGTCGGCGGCGAGGTGCGGAACCGACCGCATCCGGTCGACGGCCCGTCGCCGGAGGGCGGGCTCGACGTCCGGCCACGCGGTGTCGGGTGGCAGGGCGGCGAGCGCCGCGGCGGCGTGCCGTTCGGCCTCACCGACGCGGTCGGCCGGGACGGCGAGCGAGGTCACGGAGAACGACGGCTCCGGCGCGGCGGTGTGGTCGGTGATCGCGAGGAAGAGGGCGTACTCGCTCACCCGTGCACCAGGAAGTCGGGCGGCGGGCAGTTGGCACCGATGCAGACCTGCCTGGCCCGGCTGTTCACCGTGGTCTCGAACGTCTCCTGACCCGCCGTGATGGTGAAGTCGGCCGACGCGGTGTAGGTGTGCCACTCGTTCGGCGGGGGAGCCCAGTTCGCGACCGCGCGCGCCTTGAACTTGTTCGCGCCGGACTGGCTACCCGACGCCACCAGCTCGCCGTCCCGGTACAGGTTCACGTCGATCGTGAACGACGGCATCGCCTGGGAGCAGCTCTTGAGATCGGCGTGCACGTTGACGCGTGACCTGTCGGTGTGCGACTGGTGCGGGTCGTCCACCGCCGCGACGCAGTTCCAGAACGGTTCCCCCACCCTCGGCTCGGCCGCCACCGCGGTGGACGTCGGCGCCAGCAGGGCGAGGACGGCGATGGTCGAGAGCAAGACTCGTGACTTCACGGGTGGCCTTCCGGTGGTGGGATCGGGGGTCAGTGGTCGAGCGAGCCGCTGATCGGGGACAACGTCATCCGGGCCGGACCGGCGCCGGGCGTGTTGTGGCACGCGAAGTCGCCGGTGCCCTTGTCGTGCATCAGACGCAGGCACGTGCCCAGCGCGCGCTGGCCGTAGTGGTTGGGGTGCATGCTCTCCTGCCGGTCGCCCTGTGCCGAGTAGCCGGTCACGACCCACCGGATCCACTCGGCCGCCGTGCCGGGGAGGGGGTCGGCGGCGCTGTTGGCGGACGTCGCCTGACCGGAGTCCGTCGCGCACACCTCGCGGCCGTCGAAAGCGCCCTGGAGGTCCAGGAACCGCACGCCCCGGTTGGCGGCGACCCGCCTGAGCTGCCCGGCGATCGCGGGAACCAGTTCCTCGCGCGCCCAGTCGGCGTCGGCGTCCCACACGGGGCAGCCGCCCTGCGCCCACCGCGGCCCGTCCTCGGGGATGCGGAAGCGCGCGGCGGGCGGCATCGGCGAGGGGTAGGACTGGAGCACGAACTGGTAGGTGCCCGGGCCCTGGGCGGCGTTGACCACGTCCTTGATCGCCTTGATCGTCGCGCCCACGTCGGTGCGGACCCGGTCGAGCTGCTCGGTGACGGCCGGCCCCCACTGGGGCGCGCACTCGTAGGCCGAGGGGGACAGGTAGCCCTTGACGCAGTCGGCGATGATGTCGCCGAAACCCAGGTCGTTGCCGCCGACGGACAGCACGACCAGGTTCACCCGGTAGTCGCGGACGGTGGCCCGCAGCAGGTCGAGCTGGTCGGGCTGGTGGCGGGCCGGGTCGCCCTGGCGCACGTCCAGCGTGGTCGCGCCGGAGCAGGCCAGGTTGATCGCGGTGACGTCGCGGATGGCGGCGCTGACCACCTCGGCCGACGTGGAGCGGTGGCACATGTCGGTGCTGGTGTGGGTGTCGCCGTAGACCCGGCGCGGGTCCGTGGTGCAGCCGTTCGCGTCGCACTGGGTGGCGAGGTCGGTGCCCCACTTGTCCCCGGAGTTCTCCAGTGCGTTGCCGCGCCACCGGCCGGCCTCGCCGGAGATGTAGCTGTCGCCGAGCGAGACCACCGCGGCGGGCTTGGCGGGCTCGGCGACGGCCGTGGCAGTGGCGGTAACGGTCGCGGCGGTCGTCAGGACCGCGACGGCGGTGATGGCGACGGCGGCTCGGCCGCGGAGGGCACCGGACATCGGCCTCAACTCCTCGTGCGATCACGCAAACGGTAGGAGCCGGAGCCTTCCGGGAGAACGGCCCGGGAAGCGGAGCACTCGATAGTGAGGCGAGGTGGCCCTGCCCAGGTGACCCCGGAGCGCGGACCGTGACGAGACGCCGTCGTCAGAAGGGCGCGGGCGGAACGGCGGGCCCAGGGCCGGAAGCGCCACCCGAATGGCCGTCGGTCGAACGCACCATGTCGGTGCGCCGCGCCGTCCCTACGTTCGGGTCATGACCAACGACGGGATCAGCAGGCGGACCTTGTTGCACGGGACGGTGGCGGCCGGCCTCGTCACCGCGGTCGGCGCGGGTTCGGCGCAGGCCGCCGTGCCGGGGTTCTACCACCCCTTCACCGCCTACCCGATCACCGGCACGTGGCAGGACCACCTGAACAGCGGCTCGCTCGGCGGCATCGACTACGGCATGGCCGTCGGCACGCGGCTGCCCGCGGCGGGAGGCGGCGTGGTCACCAACATCCCGTACAACGGCACCGGCGGCCACACCGTCACCATCCAGCACGACAACGGCTACCGCACCCAGTACCTGCACCTGTCGCAGTTCTCGGTCGCCAACGGCACGCGGGTCGGCATGGGCGGCCTGGTGGGGCTGTCCGGCGGCGCGGTCGGCGCGCCGGGCTCGGGCTCGTCCACCGGCCCGCACCTGCACTGGCACATGATCGACCCCGGCGGCACGCGCATCAACCCGTTGACCTACCTGGGCAGCGGCGGCACCGGCCTGCCGAAGACGTCGACCGAGCAGGACGGCGTGCCCGGCCCGATCATGTGGCAGCGGGCGCAGAACTGGCTGCGCCTCGAGCAGGGGTACACCGGGCCGATCGACGGCGTGCCGGGGGCGAACACCTACGCGGCGTTGCAGCGGGCCATGCGCGCGTACGGCTACACCGGCCCGATCGACGGCGTGCCCGGCGCGAACACGTGGGCGGCGGTGCAGCGGCTGGCCGCGCGGTGGGGCTACACCGGGCCGATCGACGGCGTGATGGGGCCGAACTCGTGGCGCGGTTTCGCCCGCTTCCTCAACCAGGACAAGTACGACTGAGCCGTCACCGCCGGAACGCGGCCAGGAAGTGATGTCGTCGCCCTCACGCCCGGGGGCGACGTCCACTTCGTCGGTTGACCGGGCGGGAACCCCGTCGCGGCCGGACGGGGTTCCCGCGTCACGTCAGGCGTTCGGGTCGAACGGGATGCCGCTCGGCTTCGCCTGGGCGAGGTTGGAGGCGAACGCGCCGTCCTTGATGGCCAGGCTCGCGCTGCCGAAGTCCGCGTTCACCAGGATGTCGCGGATACCGGCGGGGAAGCGGTCCCAACCGACCAGGTCGGGGTACTGCCACGCGCCGTAGTGGTTCTCCGGCGGCTCGCTCGCGCTCGCGAGGCGGAAGCAGTGCGTGCCCAGGCCGTCCTTGTGGTAGACGATCTTGGGGTGCGTGCCCTCCCAGGCGACCTGGGACCGCGGGTAGGTCGAGTACTTGCCGTGCGCGGAGGTGGAGACGTACTGCGCCTGGCCGCCGCCGACCCAGACGATCACGTGCTCGATGTCGTGCCGGTGGCCGCAGCAGTCGATGCCCGGCACGGCCTGGTCCTTCTCGAAGTACAGGTCGTAGAGGTAGGCGCACCAGTCGTTGTTGCACTTGGAGCGCGAGTACGAGTTGGTGTTGTCGAGGTCGGACTGGTCGCGGCACTGGCCGTTGAGCGCGCCGGAGTTTTTCAGCCCGGTGGCCACCGCGCCGGACGGCGAGATGGCCGGGGTCGGGTAGCAGCCGTCGGTGTCGTAGTCGAACGCCGGCTGCCACTTGCCGTCCTCGGCGGGGTGGTCGGCGGGCAGCGCTTGCGGCGGTTCGGCCCACGCGGCTCCGGGCACGAGCACGGCGAGCAGGATCGCGCCCACCAGCGCGCTCAGCATTCGCGTGGTGGTGCGGGACGAGTACGTCAACTGGGCGGTCACGACGACCATGCCCTCCATCCGGTGTCGTGTGGCACGGCGGCGGGGACGGCCGGTGTCGCGGAGATCATCGGCCGGCACCGAGGTTCCCGGCCGGGGCACGACGTCGTCAACCCGCCGGTGGTCGCGTCCTGGCGAACAGGGGGCGAACATCGGCGGGTCGACCGGGTGGTCAGTTGAAGGGGTTGTCGTAGAACGCGCTGCGTGACACCGGCGTGGCGGTCGAACCGGAGAAGTAGAGACCTTCGTAGACCAGCCCGATGTTCCGCACGGTCCCGGCGTACGGCACGTCGACGTTGACCACGCCGGACAGGCCGTGCCCGCCGCCGCAGGCTTCCGGCCGGTAGCCGTCCTCGCGGGAGTAGTACTGGTGGAACGCGCCGTTGACGTTGACCGTGAGCTTGGTGATCGTGTAGCTGGACTGGCGGCACAGCGTCAGGTCGAGCCGGTAGAGCGAGTTGCCGTCGTCGAACCGGACCGTGCCGACCAGGCGGCCGACCAGCGTCGTGTAGCCGTTCGGGGAGTAGCCCTTGAGCTGGATGTCCACGGGCTGGGTGGGACCGTAGGCCGCCTGGGCGGGTGCGGCGGTGGACGACGCGCCGAGGAACACGGCGAGGGTGAGGGCGGAGAGGGCGGTCAGGTGTCTGCGCAAGCCGCGGCTTCGGGGCATGTACGCACTCCTCTGGTTCGCGGGGGCGGCGCCGCTGGAACGCGGCGGGTGGTTCGAGCAGGGTGAACGCCGAATCGCCCGCTCACCAGCCCCTGTCCAGGCGCAACCGTGAAGTTGGCCTGTTCGCAACAGCCGGTATGCCGCCGCCGGGTCCCGGTGGAGTTCGCACGACCGGCTCGGATTGCGCAACGTTGCGCAATCGGGTCGGGCGCGGCGGATCGAGGCGTGTCGTGGGTGGAACGGCGGGTCCGGGGTGTCAGGTGTCCGACAGGGGCAGGGTGAGGCGGAAGCACGCGCCTCGGCCCAGGGACGTGCGCAGCTCCAGGTCGCCGTCGTGGGCGCGGGCCAGGGAGCGGGCGATGGACAGGCCCAGGCCGGCGTTGGCGCTGCCCGTCCGGTTGCGGGAGTGGTCGGTGCGGTAGAAGCGGTCGAAGACGCGGGTTGCCTGGGTGGCGGTCAGGCCAGGGCCCTGGTCCGCCACTTCGAGCACGGCGCGGCCGTCCGCCGTGCCCACGCCGATGCGGACCGGGCTGCCCGGCGGGGTGTAGGTGGCGGCGTTGCCGACCAGGTTGGCGACCACCTGGCGCAAGCGGTCCTCGTCGGCGTGGACCGGGGCCGGTCCCGGTGGTCCGTCGCCGCCCGGGCCGGTGAGCTCGACGTGGCGGGACGGGTCCAGGGCGCGCAGGTCGTGCCGGGCGTCGTTGGCCAGCGTGCGCAGGTCCGTCGGGGCGCGGTCGAGTTGGGCTGCGGGCGCCTCGTCCAGCCGGGCCAGCAGCAGCAGGTCCTCGGTGAGGGAGGTGAGCCGGGTGGCCTCGCGGTCGATGCGGAGCATCGCCTCGTCCACGTCGGCGCGCTCCGGCATCGCGCCCATCCGGTAGAGCTCGGTCGAGCCCTTGATGCCGAACAACGGGGTGCGCAGCTCGTGGCTGACGTCCGACAGGAACGTGCGCATCCGGGCCTGCGCCGCGGCGCGGTCGGCGAAGGCCTGTTCGAGCTGGCCGAGCATGGTGTTGAGGGACGTCGCCAGGTGACCGATCTCCGTGCTCGGCGCGGCGAGGACGGGCACGCGCCGGGTCAGGTCGCCGTCGGCGATCGCGGCGGCGGTGTGCTCGATGCGGCGCAGCGGGCGCAGGCCCCGGCCCAGGGCGAACCAGCCGACCGCCGTCAGCAGCACGAGCAGCACCGCGCCGCTGACCAGGCTGGTGGTGCGCAGCCGCGCGATGGTGGCGTCGACCTCGGCCAGCGGCGCGGCGGCGATCACGGTCGCGGCCCGCCCGCCGGCCGGCCGGGCCACCGCGCGCCACCGCCCCGAGCCGTCCGCCGCGCGCAGGTCGACGGCGTCACCGCCGGTGGGCACCGCGCGCAGCTCGTCGGGCGGGGGCAGCGCCGCGCCGTCCAGCCTGCTGGAGTGGATGCCGCCCGCCACCGCGCCGTCGGCGTCCAGGTACACCAGGTACGGCGTGCCGACGAGGTCCAGCGCGGGGTCGAGGAGCTCGGGGTGGCGGGTGGTGTCGACGGTGTCGGGCGGCCCGCCGGACACCCGGGAGACGATCTCGCTGAACGAGCGCAGCTGGGCGTCCACGCGGCCGAGCTGGTAGCGCTCGAGCTGGTCCGAGACGACCGCGCCGACCAGGCCCAGCCCGGCCAGCAGCAGGCCCGCCGTGAGCAGCAGCAGCCTGGCCCGCAACGAGAACCGGCTCACGCCGACGGCTCCCGCAGCACGTACCCGGCGCCGTGCACGGTGTGGATCAGCTTCGGTTCCTCGACGTCCACCTTGCGCCGCAGGTAGGAGATGTAGGTGTCCACGATGCCGGTGTCACCGCCGAAGTCGTAGCGCCACACCCGGTCGAGGATCTGCGCCTTGGACACCACCCGCCCGGCGTTCTCCATCAGGTAGCGCAGGAGCCGGAACTCGGTGGGGGAGACGCGGACCGGCCGCCCGTCCCGCGTCACCAGGTGCCCCTCGGGGTCCAGCGCCAGCGCGCCCACCGCGAGCAGGCCGGCCTGGTGGCCCGAGGTGCGGCGCAGGATCGCGCGGATCCGGGCGATCAGCTCCTCCAGGTCGAACGGCTTGGTCACGTAGTCGTCCGCGCCCAGGGACAGCCCGGTGATCTTGTCGGCCTGGCGGTCCCGCGCGGTCAGGAACAGCACGGGCACCGGTCCTCGCCGGCCCTCCGCGCGCCGCTCGCGCAGCCGCCGGACCACCTCGAACCCGTCCACGTCCGGCAGCATCACGTCCAGCAGCACGAGGTCGGGCGGCTCGGCGGTGGCCGCGGCCAGCGCCTCAGCGCCGGTCGCCGCGGACGTCACCCGGAACCCGGCGAAGCGCAGCGTCGCGGACAGCAGCTCCCGCACGGTGGCCTCGTCGTCCACCACGAGCAGCGTCATCGCCCCACCCGGTCCGCCCACGCCGGCCAGGATACGGAGGCCAACCTGAGGAACCCGCCGGCGAGCAGGCTGCCCGCGAAGCCCGCCGCGGCGCCACCCGCACCGCCCAGCGCCGTGGCGACCAGCGGGTCCGCCGCGAGTCGTGCCTCCAGGACGGGCAGCGAGAAGCCGAACGCGCCGAGGCGCAACCCCACGGTCACCGTCGACAGCAGCGCCAGGACGCCCGACGCGACGCCGACCACCGGACCGAGCCGCACCGCGAGGCGCGTGGCACGGCGCAGCGGAGTGCCGTCCCACCTGCCGGTCCAGGCGACGACGACGCCGAGCCCCAGCAGCAGGGCGACCGCCGCCCACGTCGGCGGCCCGCCCGGCGTCGGCGGCGCGACACCGTCGAGGACGCACGAGAGCGCGCCGTCCGAGCTCAACGCCCACGGCACGCCGAGCCCGAGCGACACCACGCCGAACAGCACGACCGGCAGCACGAGCAGGGCGCCGCCGGCCGCCGCCGACCCGCCGGACACCCACGCCACGACCAGGCACACGGCGGTGAGCCCGCCCGACGCCCACAGCACGCCCCGCAGCGCGATCCGGAACCGCGCGACCAGCCAGCACACCCCGACGACCGCGAGCACCCAGCCCACCGCACCCGCCAGGACCGGCCAGACCGGGACGGAGAACCCGGCCCCCAGCGCGTCACCGGCCCCGCCCCGGCCGATCCGCCCCGCCGCGGGAAGCCCGCACACGGACCCGCCGCCACCGCCGCCCGCCGCCCGACCCGGCAGCGTCACCGTCCCCCGGGCGAACCCCGCCACCACCGCGAGCCCGGCCGGGAACGCCACGGCCGCCGCCGCGCCGCGGACCGGCAGCCCGTCCCGGCGCCGCAGCAGCAACCACCCCAACACCACCGCGCCCACCAGCGACACGCCCAACGGCGTCACGCCGACGCCACCGCGCACGGCGAGCGGCAGTTCACCCGCCGGCGCCGCGCCGAACTCCGCTGTGCCGCCCACCGCCAGCGCGACCACGGCCGCGGTCAGGCCGCCGAACCCGCCGACCCGGTCCGCGTCGAGCAGCAGCAGCCCGGCCGACGCGACGACCGCCATGGCGACCAGGGCCGCGACCGCCGCCAGCACGCCCCGCCCCACCTCCCGTGACGTCGCCATCACACGTCCCGACTCCGGAAGACGACGAACGCGGCGGCCAGCACGGCGACGACCCCGAGGCACATCCCGCCCAGGTTCAGCCACGGGTGCGGGTAGGCGGGGTCGGGCACCGTCGCCATCACCGCGGCGGCGCCCCGGCTCGGCCAGAAGTCGACCAGGCCCTGGAGCCACGACGGGAACAGGCCCGACACCGCGGGCACCAGGAACACGATCCCGACCAGCGTGGCGAGCGCCCCCGCGGTGGCGCGCACGATCGTGCCGAGGCCGATGGCGAGCACCGCGATCGCCGCCAGGTAGAGCCCGCCGCCCGCCACGGCCGAGAGCACGCCCGGATCGCCCAGCGCCGCGTGCGGCACGCCCTGCGCGGCCAGGAGCGCCTGGCCGAGGAGGAAGGCGGCGACCATCAACGCCTGGCCCGCCACCGCGGCCACGGCGGTGGCGACCACGACCTTGGCCGCCAGCAGCCGGTGCCGGCGCGGCGTGGCGGCCAGCGACGTCGTGACCAGGCCGGTGGCGTGCTCGGAGGTCACCACCAGGATGCCCAGCACGCCGATGATCAGCTGGGCCACGACGTACGTGGTCAGGCTGAGGTCGGTCGGGTCCCAGGGCGCGCTCCCGTACTGCTTGCCCGCAGTGCTCATCGACAGCGACGTGATGCCCAGCCCGACCCCGAACAGGCAGGCCAGCGTGTACCAGGTGGAACGCAGGCTGCGCAGCTTCACCCACTCCGCGTGCAGGGTGCGGCCGAACCCCACCCGCGGCGCGGCGAGCCGGCTCACGCGCTCACCCCCTGGTACTCGACGCTGTCCTTGGTCAGCTCCATGAAGGCGTCCTCCAAGGAGGGCCGCTGCGGCGTGAGCTCGCTGAGCGCGATGCCGTGGTAGGAGGCCAGCTTGCCGATCTCCTCACCGGTCAGGCCCGAGACCACCAACGACGATTCGAGCCCTTCCCGGACCGTCGCCCCCGCCGCGGTGAGCCGCAGCGCGAGCGCGTCCGGCTCCGACGCGCGGACGAGCACGGTGCCCTCACCCCGACCGCGCAGGAACTCGCCCATGCCCGTGTCGGCGATGAGCCGGCCGCGGCCGATCACGACCAGGTGGTCCGCGGTCTGCGCCATCTCGCTCATGAGGTGGCTGGAGACCAGCACCGCGCGGCCCTCGCGGGCGAGGGAGCGCATGAAGTCGCGGATCCAGCGGATGCCCTCGGGGTCGAGCCCGTTCACCGGCTCGTCGAAGATCAGCACGCGCGGGTCGCCGAGCAGCGCCGCCGCGATGCCGAGCCGCTGGCGCATGCCGAGCGAGAACCCGGCCGCCCGCTTGCCCGCCACGCCGTCGAGCCCGGTCCGCTCCAGCACCTCGGCCACCCGCCGCCGGGGCATGCCGTTGCTCACGGCGAGCGCCAGCAGGTGGTCGCGCGCCTTGCGGCCGCCGTGCACGGCGCCGGCGTCGAGCAGCGCGCCCACCTCGGTCAGCGGCACGGGCAGGTCGCGGTAGCGGCGCCCGCCGATGGCGACCGAGCCGCTGGTGGGCGCGGCCAGGCCGAGGATCACCTTCATGGTCGTGGACTTGCCCGCGCCGTTCGGCCCGAGGAACCCGGTCACCTGCCCGGCTTCGACGGTGAACGACAGGTCGTCCACCACGGTGTCGGGACCGTATCGCTTGGTCAGCCCCCGCACGTCGATCATCGTCATGGGACCGAGCCTGGCGGGCCGGGCCGGGCGATCCCTGGGAGTTCCTGGGAGAACCCTGGGAATCCCGGGCTCCCGATCGTGCGCCGCCCGCCTCGCAGGCGGCGCACTCACAGGGAACACCCGGGAGCGGGGTCCGCTACGGCAGCGTCAGCTCCGGCCGGTAGATGTCCAGCCACACGCCGAAGTCGAGGGCGCGTTCCAGGCCGAGCCGCGTCACGCGGTCGATGGCGGCCGGCTCCTGCTCGCTCACGTCCCGCAGCCACTTCCGGTCCACCAGCTCGAACACGCCGTGGCCCTGGTCGGACAGCAGGTCCTTGGCCTGCGACTGCAACTGGCGCACGTAGTACGGGTCCTGAGTGGACGGGTAGGGGCTCTTGACCCGCCAGGCGACCGACTCCGGCAGCACGTCCTTGACCGCGCCGCGCAGCAGGCTCTTCTCCCGGCCGTCGTAGTGCTTGAACGACCAGGGCGCGTTGTAGACGTACTCGACCAGCCGGTGGTCGCAGAACGGCACCCGCACCTCCAGCCCGACCGCCATGCTCAACCGGTCCTTGCGGTCGAGCAGGAACCGCAGGAACCGGGTCAGGTGCAGGTGGATCATGATCCGCATCCGGTGCTCGTGGTCGTCCTCGGCGTCGCCGCGCTTGATGTCCAGGACCGCGCTCTCGTACTGGTCGCGCCGGAACTCCTCCAGCTCCAGGCCGTCCAGCACGGACCGGTTCAGCCCGTGGCCGTCCTTGTCGAGCGGGCCGACGTTGAACGCGATCCACGGGAACGCGCGGGCCTGCTGGACCTCGGGGGTGTGGATGTGGCGGTACCCGCCGAACAGCTCGTCGGCCGACTCGCCGGACAGGGCCACCGTCGACCGCTTGCGGATCTCCTTGAACAGCAGGTAGAGCGACAGGTCCATGTCCCCGAGCGTGACCGGCACGTCCCGCGCGGTCAGCACGGCCTTGCGGATCTCCGGGTCGGCCAGCGTCTTCGGGTCGAGCACGATGTCGGCGTGCTCGGAGCCGACGTGGTCCACCACGTCCCGCACGTACGGGGTGTCCGGGGTGTCGCGGATGTCGTCCGGCGTGAAGTTCTCGGCCTGGCCCATGAAGTCGACCGCGAAGGTCCGCACCTGCTCCTCGCCCAGGTGGGCGGCGGCCAGCGCGGTGAGCGTGCCCGAGTCCAGGCCGCCCGACAGCAGCAGGCAGCGCGGCACGTCCGCCACGAGCTGCCGCCGCACGGTGTCGTCCAGCAGCTCGCGGACCCGGCCGACGGTGGTCTCCAGGTCGTCCTCGTGCGTGCGGGTCTCCAGCCGCCAGTAGGTGCGCTCGCGCACCCCGTCGACGTCGACCGTGACCACGGTGCCGGGCTCGACCTGCCGCATGCCCGCCCAGATCGCGTGGCCGGGCGTGAAGGTGAACGCCAGCGACTCCCGCAGCCCGTCGGCGTCGACCACCTTCCTGGCCAGCGGGTTGGCCAGGATCGCCTTCGGCTCCGAGCCGAACAGGATCCCGTCGGGCGTCGGGTAGTAGTAGAGCGGCTTGATGCCGAGCCGGTCGCGGATCATGACCAGCTTGCGGTCCCGCTCGTCCCAGATCGCGAACGCGTACATGCCGTTGAGCCGGTCGGCCAGCGCCGCGCCCCAGCGCAGGTACCCGCGCAGCACGACCTCCGTGTCACTGGACGTGGTGAACCGCTCGCCTTCCCGGACCAGCTCGTCGCGCAGCTCCACGAAGTTGTAGGCCTCGCCGCTGTAGACCAGCGACACCTCGCCGTTCGGCGTGCGCACCGACATCGGCTGGGCGCCGCCGGGCAGGTCGATCACGGCCAGCCGCCGGTGGCCCAGCGCGGCGTGCCGCGCGAACCACGTGCCGTGCGCGTCCGGGCCGCGACACGCCATCGTCCGGGTCATCGCCTCGAGCATCTCCCGCTCGCGCGTGAGGTCGCGGTCGAATGAGACCCAGCCGGTGATTCCGCACATCTGCGTGCCTCCTGTGGCGTCCGACCCCGCACAAGCTATTGCCCAACACTACATATTCCGCCGAATCGGGGCCGGTGCGCGTCAGCCAGGTATCGGCATGCCTGATCGCACCAGGTCGGAGAGTGTGCGAATGCGTAGGGGATGTCGGAATCGGGCGCGGTCTTCGGTCGCTGTCCTTTCCGCATTCCAGCGGATCGCGAGTGCGCCGAAAGGGCTGGTGGAGGCGTGGCTTCGGCAGACGGTGTGCTACTCGGCGGCATTCCTGCTGATCCGAATGGTGGGTCGGGTGGCATTCGCCGTCGACAGTGCTTCAGGCCGGGTGGTGGACGCGGTGGATCCCGGCGGGCCGAGGAGGAGACGGTGACCGTGTTCGACGTGCGGTTCACGGCTTCGAGGACCGGCCGAAACCGTCGCTCGGAGGCCGGATCAAGGGCTGATCCCGCAACTCGAAAGCTTTCGGTTGGCTGTAGAACTATTTCGCTACTTCACTCGGTCGGAGCAGCGGTCGGTCCGTCAGGAGGGCTCATCGCGGCGGCGCGGTGCTGTCGCGCACGATGAGCGTGGTGGGCAGCTCGACCCGGGGCTGGGTGGGCACCCGGCCCGCGGCCAGGGTCAGGACCAGCTCGGCGGCGGCGGCGCCCATCTCGACCATCGGTTGCCGCACCGTGGTCAGCGGCGGCCCGCACCAGCGCACGGCCGGGATGTCGTCGAAGCCGACCACGCTGAGGTCCTCCGGGATGCGCAGCCCCGCCTGCCGGGCGGCCTCGTAGACGCCCAGGGCCTGCAGGTCGTTGCCGCACAGCACGGCGGTGGGCGGGTCGGGCAGCCGCAGCAGCTCGCGGGCGTGGGTGAACCCCTCCTCGAAGGCGAACCACTGCCCGATGCGCACCAGCCGCTCGTCCAGCGGCACGCCGTGCTCGTCCATCGCGGCCCGGATGCCGCCCAGCCGGGCCCTGGCGCACATCCGCTCGGCCGGGCCGGCGATCACGGCGACGCGCCGGTGACCGAGGGACAGCACGTGCCGGGCGGCGGCGATCCCGCCGCTCCAGTTGGTCGCGCCGACCGACGGCACCGCGTGCTCCGGCTCGCCGGTCGGGTCCAGCGCCACCAGCGGGATGCCGCTCGTGGCCAGCAGGCCGAGCTGCTCGGTGGCGAAGCCGAGGTGCACCGCGACCACCCCGTACGGCCGGCGGGAGAGCAGGTCGTGCGCCCAGGACCGGCCGGTCGCCGACTGCCGCACGGCGTCGGTGAACCCCACCGCCAACCGGTGCCCGCCCGCGACCCGCTCGACGCCGTGCATCACCTCGACCGCCAGGTAGCTCTGCATGCCGAAGAAGACGACCTCCACGTTCGGCGCCCGCACGACCGCCTCCGGCCGCCGGTAGCCGTGCTCGCGCAGCGCCGCCTCGACCCGCCGCCGCGTCGCCGCCGCCACCCCAGGCCGCCCGTTGAGCACCTTCGACACGGTCGGCGCGGACACCCCGGCCAGCCGCGCGACCGCCGCGACGGTCAACTCGCCCCGCCGCCTGCGCCCGCGCGCGCTCTCCGGCGCGCCCGGCCGCTCCTCGACCTGCGGGTTCCGCAGCGCGTCCACCTCGTCCAGCAACCGGACCCGGACCGCCTCGGCCTCCCGCTCCGCCTCCGGCCCGGCAGGCACCGTCTCGGTCAGGTACCGCCGCTTCCCCGACTCGGGATCCACCCCGGCGTACACCCTGACCCGCAACGACCCGCTCGGCAGCCGTTCGACCTCACCGCGCGCCTGCCGCCGTGCACCGGGGTTCCCCATGGAGCCATAATAGCGAACGAGTAGCTCCATGTGGAGCAAGTATCAGCTCCACGGACCCGCTCAGGTGGCAGATCGCCAGCCCAACAGCGGCACCGCGTCCCGGAACGCGTCGACGTGCGCGACCGACAGCACCGGGTCCACCGACAGCCGGGCCCGCGCTTCGGCGAGCTCGTGCATCACGTCCGACTTGTCGTCGGCGCCTTCCAGTTGCGCGATGGTGAGGTCGACGTCCTCCTGGAACGCGCGCACGAGCGTGGCCGCGTAGTGCAGGTAGGCGCTGAACTGCCCGTGCACCAGCGCGAGCTCGTCATCGGTGGTGATCGCCCGGAACGCGTCCCGGTGCCCTTGGAGGGCGTGCGAGGTGAGCGGGAGCCGGGCGGCCTGGGCGACCCAGCGCCGCAGGTCGACGGCCGGCCCGTCGACCCGGTCCCGCAGTCGCAGGACCTGCACGTCGACGGCGGTGGTGAGGTCCTGGCCGATCAGCCCGGCGGAGATCTCCGGCAACGTGTGGACCTGACGTGCCGCGCGGATGTCGTACATCTGCCGCACGGTCCGGTTCAAGTCGCGGGGCAGTCCACCCGAAAGCGCGTGGCAGAGCCACACGAAGGGCTCCGGAAGGCGGAGCACGCGGTGCACGAGCAGGCGGCGCGTGTCGGCGAGGGTGAACCGGTCGACCCTGATCACCGCGTCGAAGGCCGAGTCGAACGTGGTGCGCACCGTGAACGCCCGTTGGGCGAACGAGGCGAGCGCGTCCTCGGACACGGCGACGAGGAAGAAGCACCCTTCCACGCCGAAGACGCTCTTGATGTCGTTGATGAACCGCTCGGTCTCCTCGGCCGAGCCGATCTTGTCCAGCTCGTCGATGCACACCACGATCCGCGCGTCGGCACGGCTGCGCTGCCGCAGGCCGAGGAAGTCCAGGAAACCGCGGAACTCGCCGACCAGCTCCGGGTGCGTCCGCGCCAGCGCCGCGTGCTGCCTGCTGCGCGAGCCGCCCACCTCGACGCCGAACGGCGACTTGACCGCGGCGGTCTTGGTGCGGGTGGTGGTCTCCACGTACCGCAGCGCGGCGAGGTGGCTCCGCGCGATGTTCTCGGCGGTGCCGTCCTTCGTCCGGTCGCGGCGTCGGCGGCGGAGCCGGGTCCAGGCCCACCACAGCGGCGGCAGCGCCATGCCCGCGACACCGGACCAGCCGACCACCTCGAGGGCGTGGTGCCTCACCCAGGCCAGGGCGTCCACGACCATCGGCCGGCCGAACCCCGCCACCGCCAGGACCGCGCCGAGCGCCATCAGCGACGTCACGGCCCAACCGCGGCGACCGGTGGTCGTCCGGCCGGCGACCGCCTGCCCCTGCGGCAGCACCGACTCGCACACCCTGGCGAACAGGTGCACCAGGAAGTCGCGGCTGTCGTAGTCGGTCGGCGCGTAGACGACGAGGGTGAGGTCGTCGCGCGCGGCACCGAACCTCTGGTCGCCGAACGTCCGCAGCAGCGTGCTCTTGCCGACCCCGCGAGCACCGCTGACGCCGATCGCACCGCTGGTCATCGTCGCCAGCATGCGCGACAGGCGGGCACTGGTCCCGGTCGGCACGAACTGGGTGCTCTCCGTGATGTCGCCCAGCTTCCCGACCGACGCGGCGGGCAGCTCGACGCTGTACGAGCGCTGGACGAGGATCTCCAGGCGCGACGCGACGAGCGGCAGCACGCCGTGCTCGACCAGGGCCCGGGACCACTCGGCGTAGGCGCGGTCGGCGTCGTCACGGGCGGCGGCGGCGCGGGGCAGCTCGTGCCTGGCGGGCCACCGGGCCGGATCGTCGTGCCCGAGGGCGATCGCGCGATCCCGCAACCGCGAGGTGACGCGCCAGATCGTCACCAGCGCGACGCCCGCCGCGGCGGTGGACATCGGGACCAGGTCGAAGTCGTGCGGCGGGAGGAGGTCCGCCGCCACGGTGGCGAGCAGCCCGCCCGCACCGCCGTGGACGCCGGTGGCCCGCAGCGCTGCGCGGAGGCGGGAGTGGCGGTGCAGGAACCGCGGGGTGGCCGCGAGGAACCGGGCCGGCACCCCGGACGCCTGGTGGGCCGTGCCCTCACGCAGGACGTCCCGCCCCAGCCGGAGCATCTGCGCGATGACGAGCACCACGCCGGCCGCGACGGCGAACAGCCGGACCGCCGGCTGCGGCAGCGCCGTCACCACCAAGGCGAAGGACCACGCCGCGGTGGCGACGAGGGCGAAACCGAAGCGCCGCAGCTGGTAGGTGGCCGCCCACAGCGGTGACACCCCCACCCGCCTGGCGTAGCGCTCCTTCGACGCGTCGAACCGCTCCCGGGCGCCCGCCGTGGCGGTCGCCATCGCCTCGACCGCGCCCTCGAAGAGGACGCCGACCTCGCTCCGCAGCCGCGGCACGGTCGCCGAGTCCACCGCCGCCGCGACGTCGGCCCGTTCGAACGCGGTGTCGAGCAACGTCTCCCGCAACGCCAGGATGCGCTCGGCGACCCGGCCCAGCGGCGACGACGCCTCCTCCCGGACGTACCGGACCGCGAGCCGGT
The DNA here is from genome assembly GCA_040689555.1 of Actinosynnema sp. NPDC051121. GTDB lineage: Bacteria > Actinomycetota > Actinomycetes > Mycobacteriales > Pseudonocardiaceae > Actinosynnema. The sequence goes on from JBFBCZ010000001.1 coordinate 26,839, forward strand.
CGCGCACGACGACGTGCCGGAACCGGTACGCGTCGTCCACGACCCGCAACAGGCCCGCCCGGTGGGCGTTGTCGAGGAACGCCAGCGGGTTCCACCGCGACACCCCGTCGGACCACAGGACCAGGCGGGCCACCGCGTACCGGTAGTAGGCGGCGGGACTGAGCCCTGCCACGGCCACCGCCGCGACCACCGCCCACGTGGCCGGGTCCCCGGGTGTCGCGCCGCCCCAGGAGAGCGGCAACAGCGCCGCCCAGCCGGACAGCGCGCCGCGCCCCAGCGCCACCGCCCGGTCGCGCGCGAACGAGACGAGCGGTCCGCCCGGGGTCTCGTCCGCGCGCAGGTTCAGGACGCCGCAGACGCCGAGGTTCGCCAGGCCGACGACCGTCACCCAGGTGGGAGTCGTGGCGAGCAGGGCGGCTGCCAAGCCGAAGCACTGCAGGACGGTCAACTTGGCCCAGGAGAGCCGGATGCGCCGCACCGGAGGGCCGGTGGACTCCGCCGAGGCCCAGGGCGGGAGCATCAGGGTGATCGTCACGAGCAGGCCCACCCCGAGCCCGACGAGCGGGCCGCCGCGATCGCCGACCAGCAGACCCGCCCCGATGCCGCCGACGAGCCCGGTCGCGAGCGCCACGACGTGCAGGACCAGGGTGGGCACGGCCAGGTGGAAGCGCCACCAGGCGATGTCGTCGGCACCGGCCCGGTCGAGCTGGTGGGCGAGGCGTCCGAGCAGCCGCACGGTGTCGCGGCCGGCCGAGCGCAGGGTGCCGTCCAGGGCCGCGTCGATGAGCACGTCGACCAGGTTCGGCTCGGCCGACCCCTCGTCCGGGGCCGGCCGCCGGTCGGCCTCGTCCTCGAAGTACGACGTGAGCACGAGGTCGATGCCCAGCGGCGAGCGGAGCAGGCGCGCGACCGGTCCGCCGGGATCGCGCGTCACCTCGTCGGCGACGGCCTGCCAGCGGCGGCTGCGGGGGTTGAGCAGCGCCTCCAGGTACTCGCGGACCGCCGCCGCGGTCAACGGCGCCAGTTCGACGACGACGGCGTCGAGCCGGCCGCCGCGCAGCGCCTCGGCGAACTCGTCGGACCGGCTGGTGACCACCACCGGGAACGGGAGGCCGTCGATCAGGGCCAGGAGCTCGGCCCGGGAGTCCGGGGCGACCTCGTCCAAGCCGTCGAGCACGGGGACGATCAACCCGGCTTCGACCAGCGCCCGGACCGCGCCGACCCGGCCGACCCGCCACCGCCGCAGGTGCGGGTGGGCGGTGACGACGGTGTCGGCGATCCAGTCCTCCAACCGGTGGGCGCCGCCGTTCCACCGCGCGATGGCCATCACGACGGGCACGGCGTCGTCGGCGGCGCGTCCGTCGAGCACTTGGCGGGCGTACTCGAAGGCCGCCGTGCTCTTGCCCGCGCCCGGCGCGCCCAGGACGACGAGCCGGCCGGATCCCGACCGCGAGTGGACTTCGTGCAGGGACCGCACCTCGCCCCGGCGCGGGACCTCGTCGGTCGGTCCCTGCCGCACCTCCCGCCAGGTGATCGTGAGCTGCGGTCGCTCCGCGTACCGGCTGAGCGCCTCCGCGGCGACCTCGCGCTCCACGGCTTCGGCGACCAGGCGGGTCGCGCCTGCGAGGGTCGTCGGGCGCGGCCGACGCAGGCGCGGCCACCCCCCTAAGCCGGTGTCGCGACGTCTTCGGGCGTTCGGGGAGCCACCGGGCATCCCGCCAGTCTCCACGCCGAGCCGCCGGGGCGGCCGGATTTCACGCCACCGACCGAGTCGAGGTGTCCTCGCATCCGGCAGCCGGCCTCGCGGACCTTGCACGCCTCCGCGCGTGGTTAGCGACTTGTTAGAGCGCCCTGCGAGCGTCGCGCCCGCACCAGCAGACACGGGGGAAGGACGCACACATGCCCGGAATCACCATTAGAGCGGTGACGGGAGCGGTGGTCGCCGTCATGGCCGCCGCGACCGTCACCGTCACGGCCGCGCACGCGGACACCGTCACCACCACCGCCTCCGCCATCGGCGGTCAGATCACCAGGACCGAGGTGCTCGCCCGGGCCACCGACTGGTACAACCGCCGTCACGACGCCGACATGACCTACGACCAGAGCGCCAAGGCGTGGGACGTCGGCCGCACGCGCCAGTACCGGCGGGACTGCTCCGGTTACGTCGGCATGGCCTGGCACCTCGGCTACGACCCGAACACCGACGGCCTGGACGACTCCAGCCTCACCGTCCCGATCGCCCGTGCCGACCTGCGCCCCGGCGACCTGCTCAACGACCGGGTCAACGACGACGGCGGGCGCTACCCGTACCACGCGATCCTGTTCGGCGGCTGGGAGAACGCGGCCAAGACGACGTTCTGGTACTACAGCTTCGGCTCGACGCCGATCGACAAGGTCACCGGCGCGTCGTTCGGCCAGGCCTCGCTGTCGGGCCACCCGACGTCGCACTACCGGGCGCTGCGCTACCGCAAGATCGTGGACGACCAGGTCTCCGGCACCGCCTCCATCTACGGCGTGCTGGCCGACGGGCGGCTCACCTACACCGCCGTGGACGCCGCCGACGGCACCCGCACGCACGGCGCGGTGACGTCCGGCGCGTCCCTGGGCTTCGTGCCGAAGGCCATGGCCACGTTGAACTTCAACACGGTGCTGGTCACGTCGCCGGGTGGTCAGCTCTACCGGGTGGACGTGATCACCAACAACACGTCGCTGACCTTCAGCCAACCGGTGGCGCTCGGCGGCGGGTGGACGCACGACCTGCTGGCCTACGACGGGCGCGGCAGCCTCTACGGCATCGCGGCGGGCGCGCTGCGCCGTTACACCGTCTCGGGGACCAAGCCCGCCGCAGGCGACATCACCAGCGACGGCTTGATCGACACCGGCTTCACCCTGAAGACGCTGACCGCGACCGGTCAGGACTGGCTGCTCGGCACGACCAGCGGCGGCGAGCTGCTGTCGTACAAGATCCGCGGCGCCGGCGACTGGACGCGGTACGAGCTGAAGTCCTCGACCTGGCAGGTGTTCACCGACCTGGTCTCGCCGGGCGGCGGCGTGTACTTCGGCCACAACGCCGACGGCGGGCTCTACCGCTACATCGACGACAACCCGTACGACGGCAGCGGCGCGGACCTGCGCGGGCTGGACGCGGTGGACGCGGCGGGCTGGTCGCAGGTGCTGCTGTCCGCCCAACCGGCGACCGTCGCCTGATCGGAGGAGGGGACATGAAGGTGCACAGGGGGATCGCCGCGGTCGTCGTGGCCGTGGCCGCGAGCACGGTGGTGGCCGTGCCGGCACAGGCGGCGGCGCCGTTGTTCCAGTTGCCGTTCCCGTGCGGCCAGACGTGGCGGGGCGACTCGGACGACAGCAGCGCGCACGAGTCGTGGGAGATCGACTTCAACCGCGGCTCCGGCGCCGACGACCTGGGCGACCCGGTCGTCGCGGCGGCGGCCGGCGTGGTGCGGACGGCGTCGAACCAGGGTTCGGCCAACGGCTACGGCAACCTGGTGAAGATCGAGCACAGCGGCGGCTACTTCACCTACTACGCCCACCTGGACTCGATGGCGGTGTCGGTGGGCCAGAGCGTGGCGCAGGGCGCGACCATCGGCGCGGTCGGCAACACGAGCAAGCCGGGCAACGACATCAGCCCGCACCTGCACTACGAGGTGCGGTTGGGGACGAGCTACCCGAGCAACATCCAACCGGCCTACTTCGACGGCGTGCGGTTCGGCTACCCGGACCAGTCGGTGACGTCGCGCAACTGCGGCGGCGGCGTCTCGGGCACCGCGTCGATCTACGGCGTCACGTCCGACGGCAGGCTGACCTACACGGCCGTCAACGCGGCCACGGGCGACCGGACGCACGGCGCGGTCGTGTCCGGCGCGTCGCTGGGGTTCGTGCCGAAGGCGATGGCGACGTTGAACTTCAACACGGTGCTGGTCACGTCGCCGGGTGGTCAGCTCTACCGGGTGGACGTGATCACGAACAACACGTCGCTGACCTACAACGCGCCCGTGGCGCTCGGCGGCGGGTGGACGCACGACCTGCTGGCCTACGACGGCCGCGGCAGCCTCTACGGGATCGCCGACGGCACGCTGCGCCGCTACACCGTCTCGGCGACCAAACCGGCGGCCGGGAACATCACCAGCGACGGGGTCATCGGCGAGGGCTTCACCCTGAAGACCCTGACGGCGACCGGCCAGGACTGGCTGCTCGGCACGACCAGCGGCGGCGCGCTGCTGTCGTACCAGATCCGCGGTGCCGGGAACTGGAGCCGGTACGAGCTGCGGTCAAGCACGTGGCAGGTCTTCGGGCACCTGCTGTCGGCCGGTGGCGGTGTCTACTTCGGACACAACGCCGACGGTGGCCTGCTCCGCTACACCGACGCCAACCCGTACGACGGCAGCGGCGCGGACCTGCGCGGGCCGGACACCGTGGACGCGCAGGGCTGGACGCAGGTCCTGCTGTCCGCCCGACCCGGCACGGTCGGCTGATCGCGTCCCCGGCCGCGGGTGTCGCGACCCGCGGTCGGGGGCGTCCGTCGATACTGTGGGCGACGTGCCACGAAACCGGCTGTACCGCGACGGCGCGCTCGCGGAGGAGGACTTCCCGGTCGCCGACGTGCCCCGGCTGCTGCGGGACGAGGGCGCGGTCGTCTGGCTGGACCTGTGCGGCCCGTCCGAGTCGGACCTGGCGGCCATAGCGGACGAACTGGGCCTGCACGCCACCTCCGTGGAAGACGCCCTGGAGAACCACGAGCGGCCCAAGCTGCACCAGTACGACACGCACCTGCTCGTCAACGCGTACGCGGTGAGCCTGGACGAGGCGTCGGGCCGGTTGACGACCGCTGAGCTGTCGGCGTTCGTGACGCCGCGGGCGCTGATCACGGTCCGCAACGACGACCGGTTCGACATGAGCGCCGTGACGGCCCGGTGGGACGAGTCGGCGAGCCTGGCCGTCAACGGGGTCGGGTTCCTGCTGCACGGGCTGCTGGACGTCGTGGTGGACAGCCACTTCGACGCCGTGCAGGCGTTGGACGACCACATCGAGGGCCTGGAGGACCTGGTGTTCGCCCAGCGCCCGAACGACCCCGTCATGCAGCGGCGCGCGCTGGCGATGCGCAAGTCGCTGGTGACGTTGCGCCGCGTCGTGCTGCCGATGCGCGACGTGCTCAGCGGCCTGATGCGCCGCGACCACGCCGTGGTGGACAGCCCGATGACTCCGTACTACCAGGACGTCTACGACCACGTGCTGCGCGCGTCGGAGTGGACGGAGTCGCTGCGGGACATGATCGCGACCATCCGCGACATCCAGCTCAACCTCCAGGGCAACCGGCTGAACCTGATCATGAAGAAGGTGACGGGGTGGGCGGCGATCATCGCCGTGCCGACCGCCGTGACGGGCTTCTACGGCCAGAACGTGCCCTATCCGGGTTTCAACGAGGTGTGGGGGTTCTGGACGTCGACGGTCGCCATGCTGCTGTTGTCGGCCGGGCTGTACGCCCTGTTCAAGCGGCGCGACTGGATCTGAGCGGCGGGCACGCGGCAGGATGGTCGGCGAAGGGGGTCGACATGGCGGAGCAGGGTCGTCAGGCGCCGGGGGTCGAGGCGCTGACGGAGAAGATCAAGCAGCTCGTGCACGAGGGCAACACGCGCCGGGTGGTGGTGCGCAACGGCCAGGGCGAGCCGGTGCTGGACATCCCGGTGACGGCCGGCGTGGTCGCCGCGGTGGCCGCGCCTGTGGTGACGGCGGTGGCCGCGTTCGCCGCGCTCGCCGGTCCGTGGTCGGTCGGGGTGGAACGGCCCGGGGACGACCCGAAGACCGACACCGCACCGCCCACCACCACACCGGCTGACACCGGGTCGACCGACGCGGGGCCGGCTGACACCGGGTCGGCTGATTCCGCGCCGACCGACGCGGGGCGGGCTGATTCCGCGCCGGCCGACGCGGGGGCGGCTGATCCCGCGCCGGCCGACGCCGACGCCGACACCGCTTCGGCCGACACCGCTTCGGCCGACACCGCTCCGGCCGGGACCGCTCCGGCCCACACCGGGTCGACCGGGACCGGGTCCACAGGTGCGGATGCCCCGCCGCCCGCAGGGGCCTGACGAGGCGTAGCGACAGCACCGGAACGGCCGGGTAGCCCAGGCTGCCCGGCCGACCAGCCGTGCCCGCGGTCGGCACCGTAGTGTCCGGGTGGACAGCCCCCGAGACGGGAAGTGGACCGCCGGTGATCACGGTCGTCAGTTGCCTGCGCGCCCGGGACGGCTCGTTCACGCCCGTGGCGCGGTGCCGGACCGCCCCGCCCGACCTCGACTACGTGGACGGCGCGATCGACCTCGTGATCAACGGCGTGGCCGTCGTCGACCAGTCCATGTGGGACCTCGTGGACCAGCTCTGGGCCTACCTCGTCACCATGCTCCACGAGCTGCGCGAGCACGGTCGCGCCGAGACCTGCTTTCCCGACCAACCCCTGAAGCTCCGGTTCGAGCGCATCGGCGGCTCCCGCGTGCTGGTCGTCTCGGAGCCGTCCTCCGGCCCGCGGAAGTCCGTAGTGGACGAGGACGAACTCGTCACGGTGCTGGCCGCTGCCGCCATCGAGTTCTTCACCGCGATGCACGCCCTGGCGGGCTCCGGGGTCGATTACTCGCACGAGCTCGAACGGGCCGCCGCACTGCGGTGACTTCGCGCGATCCGGCAATCGTGGCGCGCGCCGCGACGTGACGTCAACCGGCGCGCGGTGGGCGCTTGGGTTTTCCGTCACCCCCGAAGTCCGTGCTTCGGAAGTGCGCAGGTCAGTGGTGGGATGAACCGAGCGGTGCGTCTCGATCGGTGCGCCGGCGATGCGCTCCACCCTGTGGGGAACCTGTCGGTCCGGTTAACGTGAAGATCGTCCCGCCGGCAGGCGGCAGGCGTGTCTATACGTCTTCTATATCTCCATGTTACGGCGGTACTCGGGTGTGCCGGAAGTTCACGGACGTTCTCCGGCGCTGTTTCGCTCGGTTTGACACGACTTCCAGGGGTCGCTAGTTTGCCGCGCCGGACAATGCGAACAGCGCTCTGGTTCGGCCTTCCGGGGCGATTTCCCCGAGCTGCTCCGCCAATCGGCTGATTGTGATCGACTGCGCTCGTTGCCAAGGTGTTGGTGCTGATGAACGGGAACGGCTCGCTGCCGGTTAGAAGTTGACGGGCCTGTTCGCCGATCGGTCACCTCTCGAGTCTGCGCAGATCAGAGGGGTGGTGGCACGTCCTCCGGTACCCGGTCGACGTGCGTGGTACCAGTGACGCGCGGTCCGCCGGCCGCGCGCTGACTTCCATCAAGGACTACGGCAGTGAATACGATCTCCTGTCCCAGGGGCCCGTTCACCGCCGTTCCCGAGCCATTCGGGAACGTGGTGCGCGGGGCGGACAAACGTGAGGCGGGCACTACCGGTGGTAGCTCGGGCGGCGCGGTCGGAACCGCGCCGCCGGACCTGCCGCCGAGTCGCGGGCAGCGGTCGCGCCCGTGGCACGCATCCCGTCCGATGCGTGCGCCACGTGCGGCGCGACCCTCCTCCTAGCGCTCACGCGCCAATTCCGGCACCCCGCGTGCGGTCGCGGGTGAAATGTGTCCGAAAGCCTCGGCTCACGTTCGGTTCGTGAGCCGCCCACGCCTGTCCGGGCGGTCCTGGTCACCGTGACCGCTTTTCGCGTGCCGCCGGACCGGGTCCATTCCGCGTCAACGCCCCGGTGGGTGTCCGATGAACGAGGAACGAGGGCAGAGCCATGCTTGTCAACGAACACGGCGGGAAAACACCCCTGGCACAGGTCGCCGAACGCGGCCACGCGCTCATCGGCGTGCTGCGGGAACGCGGGGTCGGCGACGGCGATCGCGTCGTGCTGTCGGCGCGCAATTCCGACGACTTCGTGGTGGTCCTGTTCGCGCTGATGGAGCTGGGCGTCTCCGTCGGCCTGGTCGACCCCGGCCTGCCGCCCGCGCAGGCGGCCGAGCACGTGGTCGACTCCGGGGCCCGCTGGTTCGTCACCGACGCCGACCAGGCCGACCCCGCGTTCGACCGCGTCGCGGCCGGCCTGCTCGACCTGCACGCCCTGGTGAAGACGGCGCTGGACGTGCCGGTGGCCGGGTCGCCGGAGTTCACCTTCGCCCAGTGGGCGCAGCGGCGGGACGCGCTCGTGGTGTGGAGCTCCGGCAGTTCCGGCAAGCCCAAGGGCATCGTGCGCTCCGGCGCGTCCGTGCTGCGCAACGTCGACCGGACCCAGCGGCGCATGGGCTACACCGGGTCCGACGTGCTGCTGCCGCTGCTGCCGTTCACCCACCAGTACGGCCTGTCCATGCTGCTGCTCTGGTGGAACGCGCGCGCCACGCTTGTCATCGCGCCCAGCCGCCGCGTCGACCAGGCGTTGGACGTGATCGCCCGGCAGCGCGTGACGGTCGTCGACGCCGTGCCGGCCACCTACGACACGATGCTGCGCGTCGTCGCCCGCCGCGACACCCGCGACCTGGGCTCGGTGCGCCTGTGGTGCGTCGGCGGCGAACCGCTGCGCGACGAGCTGCGCACCCGCTTCGAGACCCGCTTCGACGCCACGCTGCTCGACGGCTACGGCAGCAGCGAGGCGGGCAACATCGCGCTCTCCTCGCCCGAGGACCCCGCGCACTGCGGCACGCCGCTGGACGGCGTCACCGTGGAGGTGCGCGACCCGGTGGGCAACCCGGTGCCGCCCGGCGAGATCGGCGAGGTCGTGGTGCGCACCCCCGACATCATGGTCGGCCTGCTGGAACCCGGCGGACGCGTGCGCGAGGTCGAGCGGCAGGAGTTCCACACCCGCGACATCGGCTACCTCACGCCCGCCGGTCAGCTCCGCGTGCTGGGCCGCAAGTCCGCCGTGCACCGCTTCGGCCACACGCTCTACCCCGACGCCATCGCGGAGAAGGCCGGGGCGTGCGGCGCTCCGGTGCGGGTGATCCCGGTCGAGGACGAGCAGCGCGGCACCCAGCTCGTGTTCGTGATCACCGACCCGGCCGAGCAGCCCGTGGCGCACTGGAAGCGGACCGTGTCGCGGTTCGTCGCCGCGCACGAGCAGCCCAACCGCGTGGTCGTGCTCAAGGAACTGCCGCTCAACGGCAACGGCAAGGTCGACCTCCAGGCGCTGCGCGACATCGCCGCCTCGACCGTGGCACTCGAAGGCGTCAAGGGCGTCTTCCCCCGGGCACACGGTGACGCGGACCCGTCGGCGATCCCGTTCCCGGACCGGCTGGCCCGGCTCACCGACCTCGCCCAGCTCCTGCGCGAACGCCGCACCGAGGTGATGTCCCTGCTCACGCAGGTGACGAACTACAAGACCGCGTACGGCGAGATCGACGCCTCGATCGCCGCCCTGGAGGGCGCCGCGGCCGAGATGGCCCGCTACCGGCCGCCCGCGGTCGGCCAGATCGGCGTGCTGATGCCGTCGAACATCCCGCTCTACAGCTACGTGCTCTACCTGGCGATCCCCAGCCTCTACAGCGAGCGCGTCGTGTTCCGGCCGTCGCGGCGCATCTCCGACCAGTTGTTCAAGCTGCACGAGCTGCTGTCGGGCGTGCACCACCTGCCGATCGTGCTGGACGACGGCGACCAGCGGGAGTTCCTGGAGGGCGAAGGCGCGCGCTCGGACGTGCTCGTGTTCACCGGCACGTTCAAGAACGCGGAGAAGATCCGCGCCGGGCTGCGCCGCGACCAGCTCTTCCTCTACTTCGGCCAGGGCGTGAACCCGTTCGTGGTGGGCGCGGACGCCGACATCCCCAAGGCCGTGGACGGCCTGCTGCGGGTGCGGATGCTCAACTCCGGGCAGGACTGCTTCGGCCCGGACGTGGTGTTCGTGCACACCTCGATCAGCGCCCAGTTCTGCAACCTGCTGTGCCGCCGGGTGGACAACCTGCGCTACGGCCGGTTCGACGACCCGAACGCCGACTACAGCCACATGTTCTACCTCGACGCGTTCGACGCCTCGCTGGACTACCTGCGCGCGGGCCGCGAGCACCTGGCGGCGGGCGGCGAGGTCAACTTCGTGGACGACCACCTCAGCCCGACCGTGCTGATCCGGCCCGCCGACACGAAGATCACCCCGCCCGAGCTGTTCGCGCCGATCTTCAACGTGGTGCCGTTCACCTCGACCGACTGGCTGCACCCGATGCTCGACCACCAGTACTTCCAGGAGCGGGCCATGGCCGCCACGGTCTACGGCGACATGCCCGGCACCGTCGAGCTGCTGCGCCGGCGGCACACGGTCAGCGTGAACGAGACCGTGATCGACATCGAGGACGGCAACGCGCCGTTCGGCGGCACGGGCATCCGCGCCAACTACGCCGCGCTGGGCCGCGAGCGCCGAGCCGAGCCGCTGTTGGTGTCGAAGGCCGTCGCCGACCACCTCGGGCGCGACCGCTCGGCCGCGTCCGACACCGCCGGCCGCACGGCCTGACGGGCGCCGGGGAGATGGGTGTGATCGACATGGAACCGCTGTCCCCGCACCACGTCCGGGGCGCGTGGCACGCCGTGGCCCGGCTGCTCGCCGAGGCCGGAGTCGAGGTCGTGTTCGGCCTGCCCGACGACGACCTGCACGCGCTGGACGCGCTGCACGCCGCCGGTGTGCGGCTGGTCGTGTGCCGGGACCAGCGCAACGCCGTGTTCATGGCCACCGGCTACGCGCTGCGGTCCGGCACGCTCGGCGTCGCGCTCGTCGGCAAGGGACCGGCGGTGACGAACACCGTGACGGGCCTGCTGGAGGCGTCGTCGTCGGGCGCGCCCGTGCTGCTGCTGTCCGGCGGCACGGCGGCCGAGCGGCGGGGCAGCGGCGCGTTCCAGGAACTGGACCAGCAGGCGGTCGTCGCGCCCCTGGTGAAGTCCGCGACCCGGGTCGAGCACCCCGACCGGCTGGCGCCCGCGGTGCGCCGGGCCGTGCTGGTGGCCACGTCCGGCGCGACCGGTCCGGTGTACGTGGAGGTGCCCGACCACCTGCTGAAGGTGGACGTGCCCGTGCCGCCGCCCGCGCCGCCCGTCGAACGCCCGGCGTCGGCGTCGGTGCCCGACGACTCGGCGGCGCTGGACGTGCTGCGCAACGCGCAGCGGCCGATCGTGCTGGTCGGCGGCGGTATGCGGCACCGCAACGCGGGTGGCGTGGTGGAGCGGTTCGCCGAGCGCGTCGGCGCGGCCCTGTCGTGCACGGCCAGCGGGCGGGGCGTGGTGGACGAGTCGTCGACGCGGTTCATCGGGCTGGCCGGCCTGTACGCGCCGGACCGCGTCAAGGCCCTGTGGGAGGACGCCGACTGCGTGGTGGTGCTCGGCAGCAGGCTGGAGGAGACCGCGACCTACGGCTGGCCGGACGCGCTCGGCCGGACCGTGCCCGTGGTGCAGGTCAACCTGGACGCGGCGGGCGTGGCCACCCAGTTCACCGGGCCGGTCGTGCTCGGCGACGGCGCGGACGTGTGCGCGGCGTGGCTGGACCGGGTCGTGGACCACGCGCCCGTCGAGTGGTCCAAGCGGGTGGACGAGGCGCACCACGGGTTGCGCGCCGACCACCGCCGCGAGCTGGCCGACCTCGCGGCGAAGCCCGGGCTGCACGTCGTGGAGGTGCTGGCCGCGCTCGACGCGGAGCTGCCCGCGGACCGCGTCCTGGTGCAGGAGAACGGCTTGCAGGACATGTGGTCCTACAGCTTCCCCCGGTTCGAGTGCGCGAACGGCGCGGGCTCGGTCGTGCCGTCGGAGCAGACCAGCCTGGGGTTCGGCGCGGCGGCGGCGATCGGCGTGAAGGCGGCGGCGGGCGACCGGCCCGTGGTGGCGTTCGTCGGCGACGGCGCGTTCGGCCTGTTCGACGCCGACCTGACCACGGCCGTCGCGCTCGGCACCGGCCTGGTCTACGTGGTGCTGCGCAACGGCGGCTACGGCTGGCTGCACTCCCAGCTCGGCGCGCACAACCGCGACCTGGCGGGCACGGCTCTCGTGGACCCGGACGCCGTGCCCGTCGAAGCGCCCCGGTGGCGCGGCGTGCACCAGGCGACGGTGACCAAGGAGTCGCTGCGCGCGGACGTCGCCGAGGCCTGGCGGCGCGCGCAGGACGGCGAGGTCGTCGTCCTCAACGTTCCCACCCGCCTGGAAGACGCGCTGTTCGCCGACCACGAACTCGGCGGCAGCTTCCCGGTCACCGACCCCACCCCCTGATCGAACGAGGAGCGGAACATGGCTGAACGGCACGGCAGGCGGGTCGTCATCACCGGCTGGGGCGTGGTGTCCCCGGTCGGCCTCACCGCCGACGAGACCTGGGAAGCGTTGGTGTCCGGGCGCAGCGGCATCGGGAACGTGACCGTCGTCGACGCCTCGGACCTGCCCACCGACCTGGCGGGCGAGGTCAAGGGCTTCGAGCCGAAGAAGTACCTCAACCACAAGCAGGCGCGCCGGATGGACCCGTACGCGCAGTACGCGTTCGCCGCCGCGTCCCAGGCCGTCGGCACGGCCAAGCTGGAGATCACCGAGGAGAACGCGCACCGCGTGGGCGCGCTCGTCGGCAGCGGCTACGGGCCCATGCACTCCATCAGCGAGCACGTGCTGACGCTGGACCGGAAGGGACCGCGCGGGGTCAGCCCGTTCGCGCCGGTCACGGGTGCCATCGACAGCGCGGCGGGCGAGATCAGCCTGGCGTTCGGGGTGACCGGGCCGACCCGCGCGCTGAGCAGCGCGTGCGCGTCCGGCACCGACGCCATCGGCGAGGCGGCGCGCTGGGTGCGCTACGGCGTGGTCGACGCCGTGATCGCGGGCGGCGCGGAGAACATCCTCACCCGGGTGGACCTGGCGGGCAGCGGCAACGCCAAGGCGCTGTCCGGCCGGGTCGACGCGCCGACCGAGGCGTGCCGCCCGTTCGACGAGGACCGCGACGGGTTCGTGATGGCCTCCGGGTCCGGGATCGTGGTGCTGGAGTCCGCGGAGCACGCGCTGGCGCGCGGCGCGACGATCCTGGCCGAGGTCGCGGGCTACGCCGCCACGTCCGACGCGCACCACTGGACCGCGCCGCACCCCGAGGGCAGGGGAGCGCGGGCGGCCATGCGGGGCGCGTTGGAGGACGCGTGCCTCAGCCCCGAGGACGTCGATTACGTCAACGCGCACGGCACCAGCACGGTGTTCAACGACCAGTCCGAACTGGACTCGATCCGGGCCGTGTTCGGCGACCACGCCGAGCGGATCCCGGTCAGCTCCACGAAGTCCATGACCGGCCACATGATCGGCGCGGCCGGGGCGGTGGAGGCGATCGTCGGCGCGATGACGATCAACCGCGGGCTCGTGCCGCCGACGATCAACTGCCACAAGCCGATCGACCGCTCGGTCAACTTCGTCGCCCACGAGGCGCAGGCGCACGACGTGGACGTGGTCATGAGCAATTCGTTCGGCTTCGGCGGGCACAACGCCGTGGTCGTGCTGCGCCGGTGGCAGGGCTAGGTCGTCTTCGAGGGCCAGGACCGCGGGGCAAGGGTTAGGGAGGGACCAGGGACATGAGCGAGGACAGGCGGCGGTGGCCGCTCTCACCCGGGCAACTGGGGATCTGGTACGGCCAGCGGTTGAACCCCGACAACGTGTTCGTCATGTCGGAGTACCTGGAGATCCACGGCCCGGTGGACGTGGCGCTGTTCGAGGAGGCGCTGCGCCGCACCGTGCTGGAGGCCGAGACCGTCCAGGTCCGGTTCACCGAGGACGCCGACGGCGTGTGGCAGTTCCTCGCCCCCGACCCGCACCTGCGGTTCTTCGACCACACCGACCGCGACGACCCGGTCGGCGACGCGGTGGCGTGGATGGACGACGACGTGTACCGGCCGATGGACCTGGAGCACGGCCCGCTGTCGGTGGACGCCCTGTTCCGGGTCGCGCCCGACCGGTTCCTGTACTACCAGCGCAACCACCACGTCATCGCCGACGGCGTGAGCGGCCGCATCTTCACCGACCGCCTCGCCGCCGTCTACTCGGCGCTCGTCGCGGGCGAGGAACCGCCGCCGTGCGCATTCGCCACCCTCCAGCAGTACCTGGACGACGACACCGCCTACCGCGCCTCGAACGCCTACCTCCGCGACCAGGAGTACTGGCGCACCAGGCTCGCCGACCGCCCCGCGCCCGTCGGCCTCACCTCCGGCACCGCGCCCGCCAGCGCCCGTCCGGCCCGCGCCACCGCGCACGTCGACCCCGCGTTGATGGACCGGATGAAGGAGTTGACCCGGGCCAACGCCTCCACCTGGCCGATGGCGCTGACCGCCGCCACCGCCGTCTACCTGCACCTGGTCACGGGGGCGCGCACCACGCCCGTCGGCTTCCCGGTGATGGCGCGCAAGAGCAAGCTGCTGCGCGAGACGCCCGGCATGGTCAGCAACATCCTGGCGCTGTTCGTGGACCTCGACCCGACGTCGACCTTCGTGGACGTGCTGCGCCGGACCACCGTCGAGGCGCGCAACACGCTCAAGCACCAGCGGTACCGGCAGGAGGACGTGCTGCGCGACCTGGGCCTGGTGCGCGGCGCGGGGCAGTTGGCGAACGTCGTGGTCAACATCATGCCGTTCGACTACAACGTCACGTTCGGCGGCCACCCCGTCACCGCGCACAACCTGTCCAACGGCGTGATCGACGACGTGGAGATCACCGCCTACGACCGGTCCGACGGCAAGCCGGTGCGGATCGACCTGGACGGCAACGAGTTCCTGTACGGCGAGGACGAGGTGGCCGGTCACCTGGACCGGTTGCTGCGGTTGCTGGAGCGGCTGCTGGCGGCCCCGGACGCGCCGCTGGCCTCGTTCGACCTGCTGGACGCGGGTGAGCGCGAGCAGGCGTTGGTCGGGTGGAACCGGACCGAGGCGCCGCTGGAGGACGGGGACGGGGTGGTGCGACGGGTGCAGGGGCATGCCCGGCGCGCGCCCGGTGCGGTGGCTCTGGTGGATTCCGCCGGGCCGGTGGGCTATGCCGAGCTGGCCGGGCGGGCTGCCGCGGTGACGCGGCGGTTGGGGGAGGCCGGGGTCGGGCGCGGTGATGTCGTCGCGCTGCCGACCGCGCCGGGGCCGGACTTCGTGGTGTCGGTGCTGGGCGTGTTCGGTGCTGGGGCGGCGTACGTGCCGGTGGACTCGGACGCGCCGATCGCCCGTGGTCGGGCGCTCCTGGCGGACAGCGGGGCCCGGTTGGTGCTGGCCGCGCCGGCGGTGGCTTCCTTCGCGGCCGACCTGGTCGCGCCGACCACCGCTGATGCGGCTGCGGTGCACGCGGATCCGGTGGCGGGCGCTGGGAATCGCAATGGCGCAACTCCCGGTGGCGCTGTCGGGTTGATGCTCGTCGGGGACGAGGTCGCCGAGGAGTGGCCCGAGCCCGTCGGAGCCGGTGACGACCTGGCGTACGTGCTGTTCACCTCCGGCTCGACCGGCAAGCCCAAGGGTGCGATGGTCACCCACCGGGGCATGGTGAACCACCTCCTGGCCAAGGTCGAGGACTGCGGACTGTCCGAAGTGGACACGGTGGTCCAGAACGCGCCGCTGACGTTCGACATCTCGATCTGGCAGATGCTCGCACCGCTGATGGCGGGCGGCACGACGCGGATCGTCACCCGCGAGTCGGCGGCCGACCCACGACGGCTGTTCGACCGGACCGACGCCGAACAGGTGGCCGTGCTGGAGGTGGTCCCGTCACTCCTGCGCGCCGCCCTGGACCTGTGGGACGCCGACGGCGGGCGGCCGGCGCTCAGCTCCCTGCGCCTGCTCGTCGCCACCGGTGAAGCGCTGCCCGCCGACCTGTGCGAGCGCTGGCTCGAAGCCTTCCCGGGCATCCCGCTGATGAACGCCTACGGCCCCACCGAGTGCGCCGACGACGTCACCCACGCCCTCATCACCTCACCCGACGACGTCACCGACGGCGTCCCCATCGGCACGGCACTGCGCAACACCCGCCTCTACGTGCTCGACGACCGCCTGCGGCCGGTGCCCGTCGGCACGCCCGGTGAGCTGTACGTCGGCGGCGAGGGCGTGGGCCGGGGCTACCTCGGCGACCCCGGCCGCACCGGCGTGGTGTTCGTGCCCGACCCGTTCACCCCGCGCCCCGGCCGCCGCATGTACCGCACGGGCGACTACGTGGTGCGCCGCCCGGACGGGTCGCTGGTGTTCCTGGAGCGCCGCGACCACCAGGTGAAGGTGCGAGGTCACCGGATCGAGCTGGGCGAGATCGAGGCGGTGCTCGCCGGGCACGTCGCCGCGGTCGCGGTCGTGGTGCGGGAGGACCGGCCCGGTGACAAGCGGCTCGTCGCCTACGTGACGCCCGCCGACGTCGACGTGGCCGCGCTGCGGACCTCGGCCGAAGGACGCCTGCCGGGGTACATGGTGCCGTCGGCGTTCGTCGGGCTGGACGCGTTGCCGTTGACCCCCAACGGGAAGCTCGACCGGCACGCGCTGCCGGCACCCGACGCCGGCGCGGCCGGTCGTGCTCCTCGCACGCCGTTGGAGGAACTGCTCGTCGCGGTGTTCGCCGAAGTGCTCGGCGTCGAGCGGGTCGGGGTGGACGAGGGGTTCTTCGACCTCGGCGGCCACTCGCTGCTCGCCACGCGGCTGATCAGCAAGGTGCGGGCCGCGCTCGGCGTCGAGCTGTCGCTGCGGTCGGTCTTCGACCACCCCACGCCGGCCGGGCTCGCCGAGGTCGTGGACGGCGCGGCCCTCGCACGCTCACGTCCCACCGCACGGCCGCGACCCGACCTGGTGCCGCTGTCGTCCGCCCAGCGCCGGCTGTGGTTCCTGCACGGCCTGGACGAGACCGGCGGCACCTACAACGTGCCGCTGCCGTTGCGCCTCACCGGTCCGCTCGACCGCACGGCGCTGCTGGCCGCCCTCGGTGACGTCGTGACGCGGCACGAGCCGCTGCGCACGCGGTACCCGGAGGTCGGCGGCGAGCCCGTCCAGCACGTCCTCGACCCCGCCGACGCGCTGCGCCTGCTGCCCGACCACGTGCGGACGTCCGCCGTCGCGGACCCGGCCGAGGAGATGACCGCCGCCACCGGCCACCGCTTCGACCTCGCCGACGGCCTGCCGTGGCGGTTGTGGCTGTTCGAGACGGCACCGGACGAGCACGTGGCGCTGCTGGTCGTGCACCACATCGCCGCCGACGGCTGGTCGCTGGCGCCGCTGCTGCGCGACCTCGGCACGGCCTACCGCGCCCGGCACGCCGGCGTCGCACCCGACTTCACGCCGTTGCCGTTGCAGTACGCGGACTACGCGCTGTGGCAACGGGAAGCGCTCGGCGACGAGGACGACCCGGACGGCGCGCTCAGCCGGCAGGTCCGGTTCTGGCGCGACCGGCTCGCCGGCCTGCCCGACGTGCTGGACCTGCCGACCGACCGGCCACGCCCGGCCGTGCCCTCGCACCGGGGCGCTCGCGTGCCGCTGACCGTGGACGGCGAGCTGTACGGGCGGCTGGCCGACATCGCGCGGGAGACGCGGACCAGCGTGTTCATGGTCCTGCACGCCGCCGTGGCGGCGTTGTTGACGCGGTTGGGTGCGGGGACGGACATCCCGTTGGGCACGGCGGTCGCCGGCCGCTCCGACGAGGTGCTGGACGACCTGGTCGGGTTCTTCGTGAACACGGTGGTGTTGCGGACCGACACGTCGGGCGACCCGACCTTCCGAGAGTTGCTGGAGCGGGTGCGGCAGACGGACCTGGCGGCGTTGGCGCACCAGGACGTGCCGTTCGAACGGCTGGTCGAGGAGCTGAACCCGCGCCGGTCGCTGGCCCGGCACCCGCTGTTCCAGGTCATGCTCGTGCTCCAGAACACCCCCGACCCGGACGTCGACCTGCCCGGCCTGGACGTCGCCGTGGCCGACCTGCGCACCGCCGTCGCGAAGTTCGACCTGTGGTTCGACCTGTACGAGACCCGGGACGACAGCGGCGCGGTCACGGGTGTCGCCGGCGCCCTGGAGTACGCGCTCGACCTGTTCGACGAGACCACCGCACGGCACCTGGTGACCCGTCTCGGCACGCTGCTCGCCGCCGTCGCCGCCGATCCGGCGACCTCCCTGGCCCGCCTCGACCTGCTCACCGCCGAGGAGCGGCACGCCGAGCTCGTCACCTGGAACGACACCGCCCGCCGCGTCGGCGCGACGTCACTGGCGGCCCGGTTCGAGGCGCAGGCCGCCGCCACGCCCGACGCGCCCGCCGTCGTGTCGGACGGGCAGGCCCTCACCTACGGGCAGCTCGACGCCGAGGCCAACCGGTGGGCGCACCGGCTCGCCGCCGCCGGCGTCGGCACCGAGACGCCCGTCGCGCTGCTGGTGGACCGGTCGCCCGCGCTCGTCGTGATGATCCTCGCGGTGCTCAAGGCGGGCGGCTACTACGTGCCGCTGCACGAGTCGTACCCGGTGGAGCGCCTGGACTTCGTGCTCGCCGACCTCGGCGCGCCCGTCCTGGTGACCGACCGGCCGTCGCTGCCCGAAGGCCTGACCGCGCCCGTGCACGTCGTGCGCACCGACGAGCGCCCGCCGGCCGCGGACGGGCCCGGTCGGCGGGCGCACCCCGACCAGCTCGCCTACGTGATGCACACGTCCGGCTCGACGGGTGTGCCGAAGGGCGTCGCGGTCACCCACGCGAACGTCGTGGAGCTGGCCACCGACCGGATGTTCACCACCCCGGCGCACGCCCGCGTGCTGCTGCACTCCTCGCACGCCTTCGACGCCGCCACCTACGAGCTGTGGGCGCCGCTGCTGTCCGGCGGCACGGTCGTCGTGGCGCCTCCGGGCGTGCTGGACATCGCCACGCTCGGCCGGGTCGTCGCCGAGCACGACGTCACCGCCCTGTGGCTGACCGCCGGGCTGTTCCGGCTGGTCGCCGAGGAAGCTCCGGCGTGCCTGGCGGGCGTGCGGGAGGTGTGGACCGGCGGTGACGTGGTGCCCGCCGTCGCGGTGGCCCGCGTGCGCGCGCACTGCCCGGACCTGACCGTGGTCGACGGCTACGGACCCACCGAGACCACGACGTTCGCCACCCGCTTCGCGCTGCGGCCCGGCGAGCCCGACCCGGAGGCCATGCCGATCGGCCTGCCGATGGACAACACCCGCGTGCACGTGCTCGACGCCGACCTCGGGCTCACCCCGCCCGGCGCGGTCGGCGAGCTGTACGTGGCGGGCACCGGTCTCGCGCGGGGCTACCTGGGCCGGGCCGGGCTGACCGCGGAGCGGTTCGTGCCCAACCCGTACGGGCCGCCCGGCGACCGCATGTACCGCACCGGCGACCTCGTGCGCCGCCTGCCCGACGGTCGGCTGGCGTTCCACGGGCGGGCCGACGACCAGGTCAAGCTGCGCGGTTTCCGCATCGAGCCCGGCGAAGTCGAAGCCGTGCTGGCGCGGCACCCGGACGTGGCGCACGCCGTCGTCGCCGTCCGCGCCGACCACCGCGGTGAACGTCGACTGGTGGCCTACGTGGTGCCGTCCGAGGGCGTGACCGTCGACCAGGCGGCGTTGCGCGGGCACGTCGGCGACGCGCTGCCCGCGTACATGGTGCCGTCGGTGGTGGTGGAGCTGGACGCGTTGCCCCTCAACGGCAACGGCAAGGTCGACCGGCACGCCCTGCCCGCGCCCGCCACCGCCGCCCCGTCCGCGTCCCGTGCGGCGAACGGCGTGGAAGAGGCGTTGTGCGGGCTGTTCGCCGACGTGCTCGGCCTGCCCGAAGTAGGTGTCGACGACGGGTTCTTCGACCTCGGCGGCCACTCGCTGCTCGCCATGCGGCTGATCAGCCGGGTCCGCGCGGTGCTGGGCGTGGAGACCTCGATCCGGGCGGTGTTCGAGCACCCGACGCCCGCCGGCCTGGCCCGCGCCCTGCACGACGCCGCACCGGCCCGGGCCCGGGTGACCCCGCAGCCCCGGCCCGACGTGGTCCCGTTGTCCGCGGCACAGCAGCGCCTGTGGTTCCTCGACCGGCTGGACGAGGAGGGCGGCATGTACTCGGTGCCGCTGGCCGTGCGGCTGACCGGCGCGCTGGACGACACGGCGCTGCTCGCGGCCGTGGCCGACGTGGTCGTGCGGCACGAGGTGCTGCGGACCGTGTTCCCCGAGGTCGACGGCGCGCCGCGGCAGGCGTTGCTGGACCCGGCCGCCGCCGCCGCGCTGCTCAGCGCCGCCACCCGGCGGGTCGACACCACCGAGGACGCGCTGACCGCCGAGCTGGCCGACGCGGTGCGGCACAAGTTCGCCCTGGCCGACGACCTGCCGGTGGCCGTGCGCCTGTACCGGCTCGCCGACGACCACCACGTGCTGCTCCTCCTGCTGCACCACGTGGCCGCCGACGGCTGGTCCCTCGCGCCGCTGCTGCGCGACCTCGGCGTCGCCTACCGGGCCCGGCACGCGGGCGTGGCCCCGGAGTTCGCGCCGCTGCCCGTGCAGTACGCGGACTACACGCTGTGGCAGCACGACGTGCTCGGCTCCGACGAGGACGAGCACAGCGCGCTGCGCTCGCAGCTCGACCACTGGCGTGCCCGGCTGGCCGACCTGCCGGACGTGCTGGACCTGCCGACCGACCGGCCGCGCCCGAACCGGCCCGAGCACGAGGGCGGCTCCGTGCCGCTGGTGCTGGACGCCGACGTGCACGCCCGCGTGGCCCGCCTGGCCGCCGCGCACGGCGCCAGCCCGTTCATGGTGCTGCACGCGGCGCTGTCGGCGTTGCTGACGCGGTTGGGCGCGGGCACCGACATCCCCGTCGGCACGCCCGTGGCCGGTCGCCGTGACGAGGCGCTGGACGACCTGGTCGGCTTCTTCGTCAACACGCTCGTGCTGCGGGCGGACACCTCGGGCGAGCCGTCGTTCGCGGACCTGCTCGACCGGGTCCGGGACACCGACCTGGCCGCGTTCGCCCACCAGGACGTGCCGTTCGACCGGCTGGTGGAAGAGCTGGCCCCGCAGCGGTCGCTGGCCAGGCACCCGCTGTTCCAGGTGCTGCTGGTGCTGCAGAACAACGCCGACCCGGACCTGGACCTGCCCGGCGTCACGCCCGAGGTGGTGGACCTGCCCGCCGGGCCCGCCAAGTTCGACCTGTCGTTCACCCTGGCCGAGCGGCACGAGGACGGCCGGCCCGCCGGCCTGCGCGGCGAGCTGGAGTACAGCCGGGACCTGTTCGACCCCGACACCGCGCACCGCGTGGCGGGCTGGTTCGCCCGCGTGCTGGACCAGGCCACGGCCGAGCCTGCGCGCCGCATCGGCGAACTGGACCTGCTCGCGCCCGGCGAGGCCGAGCACCTGGCCCGTGACGCGGCCGGACCCGTCGGCCCCGTGCCGGACGCGACCGTGCTCGCCGCGTTCGAGCGGTTCGCCGCGACCCACGGCGACCGGCGGGCGCTGGTCTCGGGGCACGTCCGGCTCACCGCGGCCGAGGTGGAGCGGCGTGCCAACCGGCTCGCGCACTCGTTGCTGCGCCGCGGCACGGCGGTCGGCGACGTGGTGGCGGTGGTGCTGCCGCGCTCGGCCGACACGGTCGTGGCGCTGCTGGCCGTGCTCAAGGCGGGCGCGGTCTACCTGCCGCTCGA
Source organism: Actinosynnema sp. NPDC051121 (assembly GCA_040689555.1). Classification (GTDB taxonomy): domain Bacteria; phylum Actinomycetota; class Actinomycetes; order Mycobacteriales; family Pseudonocardiaceae; genus Actinosynnema. The sequence goes on from JBFBCZ010000001.1 coordinate 48,370, forward strand.
CCCGGACCACCCGGTGGAACGCCGGCGTGCCACGCTCGCCGACGCCCGCCCGGCCCTGGTGATCGAGGGCTCGACCGACGCCCACACCCTGCCGGACGCGCCGGACACGGCTCCCGCGGACTCCGACCGCACCCGGCCGCTGACCGCACGTGACGCCGCGTACGTGATCTACACGTCCGGCTCCACCGGTCGGCCCAAGGGCGTGGTCGTGGAGCACGGTTCCCTCGCGAACCTGTTGCGCCACCACGAAGAGCACGTGTTCACGCCCGTCGCGCGCCGGCTGGGCCGGGACCGGCTCCGGTCCGCGCTCACCGCGCCGGTCGCGTTCGACGCGTCGTGGGACCCGGTGCTGTGGCTGCTCGCCGGCCACGAGCTGCACGTCGTCGGCGACGACGTCCGCCGTGACCCGGGCGCCCTGGTGACCCACCTGCGCCGGGAGCGGATCGACGTCATCGAGACCACACCGTCCTACGTGGACCACCTGGTGGCGCACGGGCTGCTGGACGGCGACGAGCGGTTCCCGTCGGTCGTGCTGCTGGGTGGCGAGGCGGTGCCCGCGCACCTGTGGGAGACGCTGCGCGGCACGCCCGGACTGGTGGCGCTGAACTTCTACGGCCCCACCGAGTCCACCGTCGACTCGATGATCGCCGACCTGGCCGACCACCCCGAGCCGGTCATCGGCACGCCGGTGCTCAACACCCGGGCGCACGTGCTGGACGCGTGGCTGCGGCCCGTGCCGGTGGGCGTGCCCGGCGAGCTGTACCTGTCCGGCCCGAACGTCGCCCGCGGCTACCTGGACCGTCCCGCGCTGACCTCGCACCGGTTCGTGGCGGACCCGTACGGACCGGCCGGGACCCGCATGTACCGCACGGGCGACCTCGCGCGCCGGCTGCCCGACGGCCACGTGGAGTTCCTGGGCCGGGTCGACAGCCAGGTCAAGGTGCGGGGCTTCCGGGTCGAGCCAGGCGAGGTGGAGGCCGCGTTGCGCCGCCACGACGGCGTGGACGCCTGCGCCGTGCTGCTGCGCCCCGACCACGGCGGCACGCCCCGGCTGGTCGCCTACGTCACCGTGACGCCGGGCCGGGAGCTGGACACCGCTGCGCTGAGGTCCGCGCTGCGCGCCGAGCTGCCCGACTACATGGTGCCGTCCTCGGTGGTGGTGCTGGACGCGTTGCCGTTGAGCCGCAACGGCAAGCTCGACCACGCCGAGCTGCCCGCACCCGCCGCGCCCGACCCGACGCCGCCTGCCCCGGGCTCGCGCACGGCACGCGAAGAGGTGCTGTGCGCGGTGTTCGCCGACGTGCTCGGCCTGCCCGACGTGGGCGTGGAGGACAGCTTCTTCGACCTCGGCGGCGACAGCATCGGCTCGATCCAGCTCGTCAGCCGCGCCCGCCGGGCCGGCCTGGTGTTCACCCCCCGGGACGTGTTCGAGCGCAAGACCGTCGCCGGACTCGCCCTCGTGGCCGTGGAGCCCGCCGACGCGCGGCTCGTGCCCGATACCACTGGCAGCGGCCCCGCCGTGCTCACGCCGGTCGTGCGCTGGTTCCTCGACAGCGGCGGCACGCTCGACGGCTTCAACCAGGCCCAGCTCGTCGCCGTGCCGGCCGGACTGGGCTGGGACCGGCTGCTGGGCGCGCTCGACGCGGTGCTGGACCACCACGACGCGCTGCGCTCCCGGCTGGACCGCGACGACGAGGGCGAGTGGGTCTACGAGATCGCCGACCGCGGCACGGCGCGCGCGGCCGACGTCACCCGCCGCGTGGACGTCACCGGGCTGGACGACGCCGCGCGTGCCGCCGCCGTCCGCGCCGAGGCCGACACCGCGTGGCGACGCCTCGACCCGGCACGCGGCCTGCTCGTGCAGGCGGTGTGGTTCGACGCGGGCCCGGCGCACCCCGGCGACCTGCTGCTGGTCGTGCACCACCTGGCCGTGGACGGGGTGTCGTGGCGCATCCTGCTGCCCGACCTGGCCCAGGCGTGGCACGCGCTGGCAGCCGGCCGGGAGCCCGAGCTCGACCCGGTGTGGACGTCGTGGCGGCGCTGGTCGCACCTGCTGCACGACGCCGCGCACGACCCGGCGCGCGCCGACCAGCTCCCGTACTGGACCGCCGTCCTCGACGGCCCGGACCCGCTGCTGGGCGCACGTCCCCTCGACCCGGCGCGCGACACCGTCGGCACCGCGCGCACCGCCGAGGTGGCGCTCACGGTCGAGGAGACCGCGCCGCTGCTCACCGAGGTGCCCGCCGCGTTCCACGCGGGCGTGGACGACGTGCTGCTGACCGCGCTCGCGCTGGCCGTCGGCCGGTGGCGGGAACGCCGCGGCCGGGGCGCGGAGACCTCCGTGCTGCTCCAGGTCGAGGGCCACGGCCGGGAGGACGTCGTGGCGGACGCGGAGCTGTCCCGCACGGTCGGCTGGTTCACCAGCGTGCACCCGGTGCGACTGGACCCCGGCCGGGTCGGCTGGCCGGAGCTGCTCGCCGGCGGACCCGCCGCGGGCACGGCCCTCAAGCGGGTCAAGGAACAGCTGCGCGAGCTGCCCGAGAAGGGCGTGGGCTACGGCCTGCTGCGCCACCTCAACGCCGACACGGCGGGCAAGCTCGCCGGGCTGGGCGCGCCGCAGGTCGCGTTCAACTACCTGGGCCGCGTCGACACCGCCGCGCCCGGCGGCGACCGGCTGTGGCTGCCCGCGCCCGGCTTCACCGCCCCCGTCGGGCACGACGACCTGCCGTTCGTGCACGCGATCGAGGTCACGGCCGTCACCGAGGACACCCCGGACGGCCCGCGCCTGGCCGCCACCCTCGCCTGGCCCGCCGACCTGTTCGCCGACACCGAGGCCGACGACCTCGGCACGGCGTGGCGCCAGGCGCTGCACGGCCTGGTCGAGCACGTCCGGGGCGCCGCGGCGGGCGGCCTGACCCCGTCCGACGTGGACCTGGTCCCGCTCAGCCAGGACGAGCTGGACCTGCTGGAAGACGACGAAGACGACGAGAGCGAGGACTTGGACCGATGAGCAAGAAGTCCGCAGTCGAGGACGTCCTGCCGCTGTCGTCGTTGCAGGAGGGGTTCCTCTTCCACGCCCTGTACGACGGCGACGGCCTGGACGTCTACACCGTGCAGATGGCCACCGAGCTGACCGGCCCGGTGGACGTGCCCGCGTTGCGCGCCGCCGCCGACGCCCTGCTGCGCCGGCACGCGAACCTGCGCGTCGGGTTCCGCCACAAGGGCCTGGACCGGCCCGTCCAGGTGGTGCGGCGCGAGGTCCGCGCTCCCTGGCGCGAGGTCGACCTGGTCCACAGCGCCGACCCCGACGCCGAGTACGCGGAACTGGTCGACTCCGAACGCGCCCGCCGCTTCGACATGGCCCGCGCGCCGCTGCTGCGGTTCGTGCTCGTCGTGCTGCCCGGCCAGGTGCACCGGCTGCTGCTGACCATGCACCACATCCTGATGGACGGCTGGTCCACGCCGGTGTTCCTGGACGAGCTGTTCACCCTCTACGAGCACGCGGGCGACGACTCGGCCATGCCCCGCGTCACGCCCTACCGCGACTACCTGGGCTGGCTGACCCGCCAGGACACCGAGGGCGCGCTGGCCGCCTACGACGAGGTGCTGGCCGGCTTGGAGGGGCCGACGCTCGTCGGTGCGGCCGACAACGCCTCCGTGGTGCCCGAGGGCGTGCTGGTGGAGCTGGACGACGAGCTGACCGACGCGCTCACCGGCACCGCCCGCGCCCGGGGCTGGACGATGAACACCCTCGCCCAGGGCGCGTGGGGCGTCGTGCTCGGCCGCTACCTCGGCCGCCGCGACGTGGTGTTCGGCGGCACGGTGTCCGGCCGGCCCGCCGAGCTGCCGGGCGTGGAGACGATGCTGGGCCTGTTCATCAACACGCTGCCGGTGCGCGTCACCTGGCACGCCGGGCAGACGCTCGGCGACCTGCTGACCTCCGTGCAGGACCGGCAGGCCGGGCTGATCGCGCACCAGCACGTCGGCCTGGCCGACGTGCAGCGCCGCACCGGCCACGGCGAGCTGTTCGACACCACGATGGTGTTCGAGAACTACCCGGTCGACGTCGACACCGCGCCCGTGCTGGGCGGCGGCGTGCGGATCACCGACTTCCAGGCCCGTGACGCCACGCACTACCCGATCAGCCTGGTCGGCCTGCCCGGCGAGCGGCTGGCGTTCCGGCTGGACTACCGGCCCGACGTGCTGGGCCGCGCCACCGTGGCGCGGATGGGGGAGTGGCTGCGGCTGGTGCTGCGCGCCATCGCCGCCGACCCCGACCGCCCGGTCAACGCCGTGGACCTGCTCGACGCCGACGAGCGCGAGCGCATCCTGGTCGACTGGAACGCCACCGACCACGCCGTGGAGCCGCTGCACCTGACCGCCCTGCTCGACCGGCAGGCCGCGGCCACCCCCGACGCGACCGCCGTCGTCCACGGCACGGACCGGCGCACCTACGCCGGGCTGCACGCCGACGCCAACCGCCTCGCCCGCCTGCTGGTCGAGCAGGGCGCCGGGCCGGAGACCCTGGTCGCGGTGGCGCTCCCGCGCGGCACGCGCCTGGTCACCGCGCTGCTCGCGGTGCTCAAGACCGGCGCGGGCTACCTGCCGCTCGACCCCGACCAGCCCGCCGAACGGCTCGCCGACATGCTCGACGAGACCCGGCCCGTGCGGCTGGTCACCGACGCGGTCCTGGCGCCCCGCCTCGCGGCGCTCGACGTGCCGCCGTTGGTGCTGGACGACCTGGACGACCACGCGTTCTCAGGCGACCCGCTGACCGACGCCGACCGCCGCGCGCCGCTGCGGCTGGAGCACGCCGCGTACGTCATCTACACGTCCGGCTCCACCGGCCGCCCCAAGGGCACGCTGGTCGAGCACCGCGCCGCCGTGAACTACCTCCAGTGGTCGGTCGAGGCGTACCCGTCCGTGCGGTCCGGCGCGTTCCTGCACTCGCCCGTCACGTTCGACCTCACCGTCACCGGCCTGTACGCGCCGCTGATCTCCGGCGGCGCGGTGCACCTGGGCGACCTGGCCGACGACGGCATCGACCCGGCGAGCACCACGGCGGCCGGTTTCGCGTTCCTCAAGGGCACGCCCAGCCACCTGTCCGTGCTGGACGTGCTGCCGGACACCTACTCGCCGACCGCCGAACTCGTGCTGGGCGGCGAGCCGCTGCCCGGCGCGCAGCTCGACGTGTGGCGCAAGCGCCACCCCGGCGCCCGGGTCGTGAACGAGTACGGCCCCACCGAGACCACGGTCGGCTGCACGACGCTCGTGATCGAGCCGGACGACGAGATCCCGGCCGAGGTGCTGTCGCTGGGCCGTCCACTGTGGAACACCCAGGCGTACGTGCTGGACGACGCGTTGCGCCCGGTGCCGCCCGGTATCGTCGGCGAGCTGTACATCGCGGGCGAGAACCTGGCCCGCGGTTACGTGGCCCGGCCCGGCCTCACCTCCGGCCGGTTCGTCGCCAACCCCTACGGCCCCGCCGGGTCGCGCATGTACCGCACCGGCGACCTGGCGCGCTGGGGCGAGAACGGCGACCTGCTGTTCGCCGGCCGTGCCGACGACCAGGTCAAGATCCGCGGCTACCGGGTCGAGCTGGGCGAGATCGAGTCGGTGCTGTCCCGGCACCCCTCGACCGGGCCGGTGGGCGTGGTCGTGCGCGAGGACCAGCCCGGCGACCAGCGGCTGGTCGCCTACGTGGTGCCCGCCGAGGGCCACGACTTCGACCCGATCGCCCTGCACGCCCACGTCGCCGCCGCCGTGCCGGACTACATGGTGCCGTCGGCGTTCGTGCGGCTGGACGCGTTGCCGCTGACCACCAACGGCAAGCTGGACCGCCGGGGCCTGCCCGCGCCCGACGTGGTCGGCGGCACCGCCGCGACCGGCCGCGCGCCCCGCAACTTCACCGAGGAAGTGCTGGTCGGCGTGTTCGCCACGGTGCTGAACCTGCCGTCGGTGGGCGTGGAGGACAGCTTCTTCGACCTCGGCGGCCACTCCCTGCTCGCCACCCGCCTGGTCAGCCGGGTCCGCTCGGTGCTGGACGTGGAGCTGTCGATCCGCTCGGTGTTCGAGGCGCCCACGCCCGCCGCGCTGGCCGCGCTCGCCGAACGCGCCCGCGGCACCCGCCACGACGTCGAGGTGCTGCCCCGCCCGGACGTGCTGCCCCTGTCGTACGCCCAGCGCCGGCTGTGGTTCCTCGACCGACTGGAGGAGGCGGCGGGCATGTACAACGTGCCGCTGCCGCTGCGCCTGACCGGCCGGCTGGACCGGGACGCGCTCACGGCGGCGTTCGGCGACGTCGTGGCCCGGCACGAGTCGTTGCGCACCACGTTCCCCGAGGTCGATGGCGAACCACGCCAGCACGTGCTCGACGCGCCGGTCCTGCCGGTGGTGCACGTGGAGCTGGACGAAGAGGACCTGCCCGCCGCGATCGCCGACGCGCTGGGCCACCGGTTCGACCTGGCCGCCGAGCCGCCGTGCCGGGTGTGGCTGTTCGAGCTCGCGCCCGACGAGCACGTGGTGCTGTTCCTGGTGCACCACATCGCGGGTGACGGCTGGTCGCTCACGCCGCTGCTGCGCGACCTCGGCACGGCCTACCGCGCCCGGCTGGCAGGCTCCGCGCCGGAGCTGCCGCCGCTGCCGTTGCAGTACGCCGACTACACGTTGTGGCAGCGGCGCGTGCTCGGCTCGGACGAGGAGGAGGGCAGCGCGCTCGCCGCGCAGGTCGAGTTCTGGCGCACGCAGCTCGCCGGGCTGCCCGAGGTCCTGGAGCTGCCGGCGGACCGGCCGCGCCCGGCCGTGGCGTCGTACCGGGGTGGGCGGGTGCCGTTGCGGCTGGACGCCGACGCGCACGCCAGGCTCGTGGCGCTGGCCCGGCAGACCCGCACGACCGTGTTCATGGTGTTCCAGGCGGCCGTGGCGGCGTTGTTGACGCGGTTGGGTGCGGGATCGGACATCCCGTTGGGCACGGCGGTGGCGGGGCGTTCGGACGAGGTGTTGGACGATCTGGTCGGGTTCTTCGTCAACACGGTGGTGTTGCGCACCGACACGTCGGGTGACCCGTCGTTCAAGGAGTTGTTGGAGCGGGTGCGGCAGACGGACCTGGCGGCGTTGGCGCACCAGGACGTGCCGTTCGAACGGCTGGTGGAAGTGCTCAACCCGCGCCGGTCGCTGGCCCGGCACCCGCTGTTCCAGGTCATGCTCGTGCTCCAGAACACGCCCGAGGCCGACCTGGAGCTGCCCGACCTCGCCATCGACCTCGAAGAGGTGCCCGGCGGCGCGGCCAAGTTCGACCTGCTGCTCGACCTGCGCGAGACCCACGACCACGCGGGCCGACCGGCGGGCGTGGAAGGCGACCTGGAGCACGCCCTCGACCTGTTCGACGCGCCCACCGCACGCACCCTGGCGCGGCGGCTTGTGCGGCTGCTGGAGACCGTCGTCGCCGACCCGGCGATCCGCCTCGGCGACGTGGACGTGCTCGACCCCGCCGAACGCGAACGCGTGCTGCACACGTGGAACGACACCGCGCGGCCCGTGCCGGACGCGTTCGTGGAGCAGCTCATCGCCCGGCAGGCCGCCCGCACGCCCGACGCGGTCGCCGTCGTCGGCACCGACCGCACGCTCACCTACGCCGAGCTGGACGCCCGCGCCGACCGGCTCGCGGCGCTGCTGGCGGACCGCGGGGTGCGGCCGGAGACGCTGGTCGCGGTCTCGTTGCCGCGCACGTCGGACGCCGTGGTCGCGCTGCTCGCGGTCCTGCGGGCCGGTGGCGCGTACGTGCCGCTCGACCCCGGCCACCCGGCCGAGCGGATCGCGTTCGTGCTGGACGACACGCGCCCGGTGTGCGTGATCACCGACGACGCCACCGCGGCCAGGCTGGGCGTGGCCGGCGACCTGCTCGTGCGGCTGGACGACCCGGCCGTCGCCGAACGCCTCACCCGGCCCGTCGCGCCGCCCACCCCGTCCGTCCACAGTGGATCGCTGGCGTACGTCATCCACACCTCCGGCTCCACCGGCCGGCCCAAGGGCGTGGCCGTGACGCGGCGCGGGATGGCGAACCTCGTCGGCTGGGCGGCCGACCACTTCACCGCCGAGGAGCTGTCCTCGGTGCTGCTGTCCACCTCGCTGAACTTCGACGTGTCCGTCTTCGAGCTGTTCACCCCGCTCACCGTCGGCGGTCGCGTGGAGGTCGTGGAGAACCTGACCACGCTGGTCGAGCGCGGCGGCTGGTCCGGCGGCCTGGTCAGCGGCGTGCCGTCGGTGTTCGCGCAGGTGCTGGCGGCCGGCGTGGAGCTGGACGCGCGGGCCGTCGTGCTGGCCGGCGAGGGCCTGCCGGCGAGCGTGTTCAACGACGTGCGCGCCGCCCTGCCCGCCGCCCGGATCGACAACATCTACGGCCCCACCGAGGCCACCGTCTACACCCTCCAGTGGGGCACCACCGCGCCCGACCCGCTCGACGGGCCCGCGCCCACCGGGCGCCCGCTGTGGAACACCCGCGCCTACGTCCTGGACGCCGCCCTGCGGCCGGTGCCGCCCGGCACACCCGGCGAGCTGTACCTGGCGGGGGAGAGCCTGGCCCGCGGTTACGTCGGCCGGGCCGGGCTGACCGCCGAGCGGTTCGTGGCCGACCCGTTCGGCCGGGGCGGCCGGCTCTACCGCACCGGCGACCTCGTGCGCTGGGGCGTGGACGGGCAGTTGGAGTACCTGGGCCGCTCCGACGACCAGGTGAAGCTGCGCGGCTTCCGGATCGAGCTCGGCGAGGTCGAGTCCGCGCTCACCCGGCACGCCGGCGTGGACCGCGCCGCCGTGCTCGTCCGCGAGGACCGGCCGGGGGACAAGCGCCTCGTCGGCTACGTCACGGGCCGCGCCGTCGACCCGGCCGCCGTGCTCGACACCGTCCGCGCGGCCCTGCCCGCGTACATGGTGCCCGCCGCGCTGGTCGTGCTCGACGCGTTCCCGTTGAACGCCAACGGCAAGCTGGACCGCCGCGCCCTGCCCGCGCCGGACGCCGCCGTGATCGGTGACGCCGCGCCGCGCACCCCGGCCGAAGAGGTGCTGTGCGCGGTGTTCGCCGACGTGCTCGGGCTGGACCGGGTCGGCGTGGACGACGGGTTCTTCGACCTCGGCGGCCACTCGCTGCTCGCCACTCGCCTGGTCAGCCAGGTGCGCGCGGCGATGGGCGTGGAACTGCCGCTGCGCGCGGTGTTCGAAGCGCCCACGCCCGCGCTGCTCGCCGCCCGCGCCACCACGGCCGGCGCCGCGCGCCGCGGCGTCACCCGGGCCGAGCGGCCCGACGTGGTGCCGCTGTCGTTCGCCCAGCGCCGGCTGTGGTTCCTCGACCGGCTCGAGGACGCCAACGGCATGTACAACATCCCGATCGCGCTGCGGCTGTCCGGCGACCTGGACGTGACCGCGCTGCGGGCCGCCCTGGGCGACGTGCTGGCCCGCCACGAGTCGCTGCGCACCGTCTTCCCCGACACCGACGGCACGCCGCGCCAGCTCGTGGTGCCCGCCGCCGAGGCCGACGAGATGCTGACCCGGGCGTTCAGCGTGCGCACCACCGACGCGACCGTGCTGCGGGAACGCCTGGACGACGCGGCGGCGTGCACGTTCGACCTGTCCCGCGAACTGCCGCTCAAGGCGTGGCTGTTCGAGCTGTCGCCCTCGGAGCACGTGCTGCTGCTCGTGCTGCACCACATCGCCGGCGACGGCTGGTCGTTCACGCCGCTGACCCGCGACCTCGGCCACGCCTACCGCGCCCGCCTCGCCGGACGCGCCCCCGAGCTGCCGGAACTGCCCGTCCAGTACGCGGACTACGCCTTGTGGCAGGCGGACGTGCTCGGCGAGGACGGCGACCCCGACTCGGCGGGCGCGGCGCAGCTGGAGTTCTGGCGCACGCAGCTCGACGGCATCCCCGACGCCCTGGAGCTGCCCGCCGACCGGCGGCGGCCCGCCGTCGCCTCGCACCGGGGCGGCCTGGTGCCGTGGCGGGTGGACGCCGAGCTGCACGCCGACCTGCTGGCCCTGGCCCGCCGGTCCGGCACGAGCCTGTTCATGGTGCTCCAGGCGGCGGTCTCGGCGCTGCTGACCCGGTTGGGCGCGGGCGAGGACGTGGTCCTCGGCACGGCCGTCGCGGGCCGCACCGACGCCGCCCTGGACGACCTGGTCGGGTTCTTCGTCAACACGCTCGTGCTGCGCACCGACACGTCCGGCGACCCGGCGTTCGAGGAGCTGCTGGGACGGGTGCGGCAGACCGACCTGGCCGCGTTCGCGCACCAGGACCTGCCGTTCGACCGGCTCGTGGACGCGCTCAACCCCGAGCGCTCCGTGGCGCGGCACCCGCTGTTCCAGGTGATGCTCGTGCTCCAGAACGCGCCCGAGCCCGACCTGGAGCTGCCGGGCCTGCGCCTGGACCTGGTCGACCTCGGCGAGGGACCGGCGAAGTTCGACCTGTCGTTCGACCTGGGGGAGACCGGGGCGGGCCTGGAGGGCACCATCCAGTTCGCCACCGACCTGTTCGACCGCGCCACCGTCGAAGCCCTCGGCGCACGGCTCACCCGCGTGCTGCGGGCGGTCGCGGCCGACCCCGCCACCCCGGTGAGCGCCCTGCCCGTGCTCGGCGACGGTGAGCGCGCCGTCGTGCTGGACGGGTGGGGCCGCAGCGCCACCCACCGGGACCGCGGCACCGTCGTGGACCGGTTCCGCACGCAGGTCGCCAAGTCCCCGGACGCGGTGGCCCTGGTCGACGGCGACCGCGAGCTGACCTACGCCGAGGTGGACGCCCGCGCCCGCGCGCTGGCCCACCACCTGGTCGGGATCGGCGTGCGGCCCGAGACGCGGGTGGCCGTGCTCGCCCGGCGCACCGCCGAGCGGACCGTCGCCACCCTCGCCACGCTCTACGCGGGCGGCGCGTACGTGCCGCTGCACGACGGCAACCCGGCCGAGCGGCACAACCTGATCCTCGCCGACACCTCCGCCGCCGTCCTGCTCACCGACCGCGCCGACCTGCCCGCCGGCCTCGCCGTACCGGCGCACGTCGTGGACTTCACGGCCGAGCTGCCCCCCGCGCCCGACACCGGGCTGCCGGCGCCCCTGCCGGACCAGCTCGCCTACGTCATCCACACCTCCGGCTCCACGGGCGTGCCGAAGGGCGCGGCCGTCACCCACGCCGACGTGGTCGAGCTGGCCACCGACCCGATCTTCACCACGGGCGCGCACCACCGCGTCCTCGTCCACTCCTCCTACGCGTTCGACGCGAGCACCTACGAGATGTGGGTGCCGCTGCTCACCGGCGGGACCTCCGTCGTCGACTCGCCGGACGAGGTGGACATCGCGGGCCTGGCCGCCGCGATCCGCCGCCACCGCGTGACCGCGCTGTGGCTGACCGCCGGCCTGTTCCGGGTCGTCGCGGAGGAAGCGCCGGAGACGCTGGCGAGCCTGCGCGAGGTGTGGACGGGCGGTGACGTGGTGTCCGAGCACGCGGTGGCGGCCGTGCGGCGGGCGTGCCCGGACCTGGTGCTCGTCAACGGCTACGGCCCCACCGAGACCACCACGTTCGCCTCGCGCCACGCCGTGCTGCCCGGCGACGTGGCCGCGGGTCCGCTGCCGATCGGCGTGCCGATGGCCGGCACCGCGCTGCGCGTCCTGGACGGCAGGCTCCAGCCCGTGCCGCCGGGCGTCACGGGCGAGCTGTACGTGGCGGGCGGCAAGCTGGCGCGCGGCTACCTGGCCCGGCCGGGGCTCACCGCCGAGCGGTTCCTGCCCGACCCGCACGGCGCACCGGGCGACCGCATGTACCGCACCGGCGACCTGGCCCGCTGGTCGCGCGACGGCAGGCTGGAGTTCGTCGGCCGCACCGACGGCCAGGTGAAGCTGCGCGGGTTCCGGATCGAGCCTGGCGAGGTCGAGGCCGCGCTGACCGGCCGGGCGGGCGTCACGGGCGCGGCGGTCGTGCTGCGCGAGGACCGGCCCGGTGAACGGCGGCTGGTCGCCTACCTCGTCGGCGACGACGTGGACGTGGCCGAGGCCCGGTCGGCGGCCGTCGCCGCGCTGCCGGACTACTCGGTGCCGTCGGCGTTCGTGGTGCTGCCGGAGCTGCCGCTGACCGTCAACGGCAAGGTCGACCGCCGCGCCCTGCCCGCGCCGCAACGGGACACCGCGCCGGTCGTCGTGCCTCGCACCGCGGTGGAGGAGGCGTTGGCGGGCGTGTTCGCCGACGTGCTCGGCGTGGACCGGGTCGGGGTGGACGACGGGTTCTTCGACCTCGGCGGCGACAGCATCATGTCGATCCAGCTCGTCAGCCGCGCCCGCACGGCCGGCTGGGTGTTCACGCCCCGGGACGTGTTCGAGCTCAAGACCGTGCGCCGCCTCGCCGACGTCGCCGTGCCCCTGGGCGAGCGGGAGGACGACGTGGCCGACCGCGACGGCGTCGGCGAGGTGCCGCTGATGCCGATCGTGGAGTGGCTGCGGGCCGGTGGCGGCCCGGTCGACGGGTTCAACCAGTCGCACCTGGTCACCACGCCCGCCGGCCTCACCGCGGGGCACCTGGTGGACGCGCTGGCGGCGGTGCTGGACCACCACGACGCCCTGCGTGCCCGGCTGCGCCGCGACGACGGCGGCTGGGCGCTGGAAGTTCTGCCGCACGGTGCCGTCCGGGCCGAGGAGCACGTGTCGCGCGTGGACGTCGCCGGACTCCACGAGGACGAGCTGGCGGCGGTGGTCGCCGAGCACACCGAGACCGCCCGCCGCGCCTTGAATCCCGACGACGCGGTGATGGTGCGCCTGGTGTGGTTCGACGCCGGTCCCGACGAGCCCGGCCGGCTGCTGGTCCTGGCGCACCACCTGGTCGTGGACGGCGTGTCGTGGCGGATCCTGCTGCCCGACCTCGCCACCGCCGCGACCGCCGCCCGCCTCGGCGTCACGCCCGAGCTGCCGCCGGTGCGGACGTCGTGGCGGCGCTGGGCAACCCGGCTGGCCGAAGCGGCGACCGAACCGCGGTGGGCCGAGCAGGTGCCGCACTGGCTCGCCACCGCCGACACCGCCCAGCCCGCCCTCGCCGCCCGCCCGCTCGACCCGCGCCGCGACACCCTCGCCACGGCCCGGACCGCGGTGGTCGAGGTGGACCCGGACGTGACCACGGCGTTGCTCACGACCGCGCCCGCCGCGTTCCGCGTCAGCGTGGACGACGTGCTGCTCACCGGCTTCGGCCTGGCCGTGCGCGAGTGGCTGGCCCGCCGCGGCGAGCGGCTGCCGGACGCGCTGCTGGTCGACCGCGAGGGCCACGGCAGGCACGAGGACGCCGTCGCGCCGGGCCTGGACCTGTCTCGCACGGTCGGCTGGTTCACCAACCTCTACCCCGTGCGGGTGGACGTGCCGCCGCTGCCGTGGGCCGACGTGCTCGCGGCCGGCGAGCCGGTGGGCGCGGCGCTCAAGCAGGTCAAGGAAGGGCTGCGGGCGGTGCCCGACCACGGCCTGGGCTACGGCCTGCTGCGCCACCTCAACCCGGACACCGCGGGCAAGCTCGCCGCCTGCCCGCCGCCGCAGATCGGGTTCAACTACCTGGGCCGCACCAGCGTCGGCGCGACCGGCCGCGACTGGACCCCGTTGACGGAGGCCGGTGGCGCGGTCGGCGACGACGGGCTGCCGTTCGCGCACGTGCTGGAGGTCAACGCCTTCACCGAGGACGGCGCGGACGGGCCGCGCCTCGTCGCGGCCCTGTCGTGGCCCGCGGCCCTGCTCGACGAACCGGACGTGGTCGCGCTCGGCCGGCTGTGGCGCGACGCCCTGGCCGCGCTGGCCGCGCACGCCCGCGACCCGCGCGCCGGCGGCCTCACGCCCTCCGACGTGGCGCTCGTCCCCCTGTCGCAGAAGAACATCGACCGCTTGGAGGCCATGATGAGGAAGGCAGGACGATCATGAGCGCGCCGCGCATCGAGGACATCCTCCCGCTGGCCCCGTTGCAGCAGGGCCTGCTGTTCCACGCCCTGCACGACACGGACGGCCCCGACTTCTACACCGTCCAGGTGGCCGTCGACCTCTACGGCGAGCTCGGCGTGGACGCGTTGCGCGACGCCGTGGAGGCGTTGGTGCGGCGGCACGCGGGGCTGCGGTCGGTGTTCGTCCACGAAGGGCTCGACCAGCCCGTGCAGGTCGTGCTCGACCACGTCGAGGTGCCGTGGGAGGTGGTGGACTGCTCGGCGCTGTCCGTCGCCGAGGCGGAGGCCCGGTTCCGGGAGCGCTACGACGCCGACCGGCTGCGCCGCTTCGCGCTGCACGAGGACGTGCCGCTGCGGTGCGTGCTGTTCCGCATGCCGTTCAAGGACTTCCGGCTCGCTGTGACCGTGCACCACATCGTGGTCGACGGCTGGTCGCTGCCCGTGCTGCTGGACGAGTTGTTCGAGCTCTACGACCGGCACGGCGACGAGAAGGGCATGGCGCCCGTCGCCCCCTACCGCGACTACCTGGCGTGGCTCGACGGCCGCGACCACGAGGTGTCCCGCAAGGCCTGGGACGCGGTGCTGCACGGCGTCACGGGACCGACCCTGGTGGGCGGCCCGGGACGGCCGGGCGAGCAGGCGCCGCCCGCGCAGCTGAGGGTGAAGCTCGGCGAGGAGCTGACCGGGCGGCTGTCGGAGCTGGCCCGCGACCGGGGCTGGACGGTCAACACCGTCGTGCAGGCCGCGTGGGGCCTCACCCTGGGCGTGCACACCGGCCGCACGGACGTGCTGTTCGGCGGCACGGTGTCCGGCCGGCCGCCGGAGCTGCCCGGCGTGGAGCGCATGATCGGCCTGTTCATCAACACGCTGCCGGTGCGGGTGAGCTGGTCTGCCGGCGACACGGCCGCCGACCTGCTGGACGCGGTGCAGTCGCAGCAGACCGGGCTGATGGAGCACCAGCACGTCGGCCTCGCCGAGATCCAGGGCCGGGTCGGGCGGGGTCCGCTGTTCGACACGACCCTGGTCTTCGAGAACTACCCGGCGGGCGACGACGACAACACCGAGCTGGCCGGCGGCGCGTACCTGATCGACGTGGAGGCCCGGGACGCCACGCACTACCCGGTGACGCTGATCGGCGTGCCGGGACCGGACCTGGCGTTCCGGCTGGACCACCGCCCCGACCTGGTGGACGCGGCCACCGCCCGCCGGCTGGCCGACTGGCTGCTGCGCGTGCTGACCGGCCTGGTCGAGCACCCGGACCGGCCCTTGGTGGAGATCACGCCGCTGGACGACACCGACCGCGACCGCGTGCTGCACGCCTGGAACGACACCGCGACACCGGTCGAGGACGTCACGCTCACCGACCTGCTGGACCGGCAGGCCGCCTCGTCGCCGCACGCCACGGCGGTCATCGACCACGACCGGGAGCTGGACTACACCGCGCTGCACGAGGCCGCCGACCACCTGGCCCGCCGCCTCGCCGCCGCGGGCGCGGGACCGGACGCGCTGGTGGCCGTGTCCCTGCCGCGCTCGGCGGACCTGGTCGTGGCGCTGCTGGCCGTGCTCAAGTCCGGCGCGGCCTACCTGCCGCTGGACACCGACCTCCCGGCACGGCGGCGTGCCGTCCTGCTGGCCGGGACGAGCCCGGTGTGCGTGGTGACGGACGACCCGGCGGCCTTCCCCGACCTGCCGGCGTTGGCGGTGCACGGCGCCGGACCGGACGTGGCGGTGCACCGGGCGAAGCCGGACGACCTGGCGTACGTCATCCACACCTCGGGCTCCACGGGCACGCCCAAGGGCGTCGGCGTGCCGCACCGGGGCATCGTGAACCGCCTGCTGTGGATGCAGGACCGCTACCGCCTCGCCGCCGACGACCGGGTGCTGCTCAAGACGCCGTACACGTTCGACGTGTCGGTGTGGGAGTTCTTCTGGCCGCTGATCACCGGCGCGGCGATCGTGGTCGCCAAGCCGGACGGCCACCGCGACCCCGCCTACCTGGCGCGGACCGTGCAGGACCACGGCGTCACGACCGTCCACTTCGTACCGTCCATGCTGGACGTGTTCCTGGCCGAGCCGTCCGCGCGGGACTGCCCGTCGCTGCGGCGGGTCGTGTGCAGCGGTGAAGCGCTGCTCCCGGCCACCCGGGACCGGTTCCTGCGCACCCACGCGGCCGAGCTGCACAACCTCTACGGCCCCACCGAGGCGTCGGTGGACGTCACGTCGTGGCACTGCGACGCCGACGACCCGCGCGTCCCGATCGGCAGGCCGGTCTGGAACACCCGCGCGTACGTGCTGGACGCCCGGCTCGCGCCCGTGCCGCCCGGCGCGCCGGGCGAGCTGTACCTGGCCGGCGTGCAGCTGGCCCGCGGCTACCTCGGGCGGCCCGGGCTGACCGCCGAGCGGTTCGTCGCCGACCCGTTCGGCCGGGGCGGGCGGCTCTACCGCACCGGCGACCTGGCGCGGTGGGACGACGACGGCGCGCTGGTGTACCTGGGCCGTGCCGACGACCAGGTGAAGCTCCGGGGCGTCCGGGTGGAGCTGGGCGAGATCGAGGCCGCCGTGGCGCGGTGCGAGGGCGTGGCGCACGCGGCCGTCGCGGTGCGCGAGGACGTGCCCGGCGACCAGCGGCTGGCCGCGTACTACGTGCCCGAGGCCGGCGCTTCGCCGGACCCGGACGCGGTGCGCGACCAGGTGGCCGCCGACCTGCCCGCGCACCTCGTGCCGGGCACGTTCACCGAGCTGGAGGAGCTGCCGCTCAACGCCAACGGCAAGCTCGACCGCCGCGCCCTTCCCGCGCCCCTCGCCGCCGCGACCGCCGGCCGCGCGCCCCGCAGCCTCACCGAGGACCTGCTGTGCCGCATGTTCGCCGAGGTGCTGCGGGTGGACGCGTTCGACCCGGACCGCGGGTTCTTCGCCGCGGGCGGCCACTCGCTGCTCGCCGTGACGCTGGCGGACCGGGTGCGGTCCCGCTTCGACGCCGACGTGACCGTGCGGACGCTGTTCGAGGCGCCCAGCCCGGCCGAGCTGGCCCGCCGCCTGGCCGGCGACCCGGCCGCGACCGGCGTGGACGCGTTGGGCCCGGTGCTGCCGCTGCGGAC
The DNA here is from genome assembly GCA_040689555.1 of Actinosynnema sp. NPDC051121. Lineage (GTDB taxonomy): Bacteria > Actinomycetota > Actinomycetes > Mycobacteriales > Pseudonocardiaceae > Actinosynnema. The sequence continues at coordinate 65,405 of JBFBCZ010000001.1, forward strand.
CGGCGGTGACGCGCCGCCGCTGTTCTGCCTGCACCCGGCCTCCGGGCTGAGCTGGTGCTACACCGGGCTGCTCAACGCGCTCGACCCGGACGTGCCGCTCTACGGCCTCCAGGCCGACCTCGCGGTGGCCGACCCCGGCACCATCGCCCAGCAGGCCGCCCGGTTCGTCGGCCACATCCGCGCCGTCGCGCCCCACGGCCCGTACCGGCTCCTGGGCTGGTCCATGGGCGGGCACCTGGCCCACGAAGCCGCCGTCCTGCTCCAGGAGGAGGGCGAGGAGGTCGAGCTGCTGGCCGTGCTCGACTCCTACCCGCGCGCCGACGCGACCCCGATGACCACCGAGGAGGTCTTCGCCGACGCGTTCGCCGGCACCGGCCTGACCCCCGATGACCTCGCCACCCCCGAGGGCCACGCCCGCGCCGTCGCCGTGGTCCGCACCGAGCTCGGCGGCTACGACCAGACCACCGACGACCTCGCCCGCGCCGTGCTCGACGCGTACCTGGCCAACGGGCGGGCCCTGTCCGCCCACGCGCCCCGCCGCTTCGACGGCGACCTGCTGTTCTTCCGCGCCGCCGACGCCGCCGACCACCCGGAACGCGACCCGGGCCGGTGGGCTCCCCACGTCACCGGCGCGATCCGCGTGCACGACGTGCCCGCACCCCACGAAGAGATGACTCGTCAAGACGTCCTTGACGAGGTCGCCAGGGCGGTCGACGCCGCCGTGACGACGCCGCGACCCGAAGGAGACCCGCGATGAGCACCAACCCGTTCGAGGACGAGAACGGCACCTACTTCGTGCTGGTCAACGACGAGAACCAGCACTCCCTCTGGCCGCACTTCATCCCCGTCCCCGACGGCTGGCGGGTGGTGTTCGGCGAGGCGGGTCGGCAGGAGTGCCTGGACCACGTGGAGCGGAACTGGACCGACATGCGGCCCAAGAGCCTCATCGAAGCCATGGGCGCCTGAGCAGACCCGTCTACGACAAGGAGGTGCGCATGGCGGCCACGACCACCGCCGACCGCTGGCTGCGCACGCGCACGCCCCGGCCGTCGGCCGCGCTGACCCTCGTGTGCCTGCCGCACGCGGGCGGTTCGGCGAGCTACTACCGCGACTGGGGCGCGCGGCTGCCCGCGTCGGTCGAGGTGCGCGTCGTGCAGTACCCCGGCCGGGAGGAACGGCTGGTCGACGCGCCGGTGGACGACATGGCGGCGATGGCCGACACGCTCGCCGACGTCCTCGCGCCGCTGTTCGACCGGCCCGTGGCGCTGTTCGGCCACAGCATGGGCGCGGCCATCGCCTACGAGGTGACCCGGCGGTGCGAGGACCTCGGCCGGCCGCCCGCGCTGCTGGTGGCCTCCGGGTTCGCCGCGCCGCACCGCCGCACGCCCCGCGACCTGCACGCCCGGGACGACGACGCGCTCGTCGCCGAGATCGCCCGGGTGTCCGGCGAGGACGCCGCCGCGCTGGCCGACCCGGACCTGCGCGAACTGCTGCTGCCGATGATCCGCGCGGACTACCGGCTCATCGAGCGGTACGCGCCCCCGGCGCCGGATCCCGTGAGCACGCCGCTCGTGGTCTACCGCGGCGACGCCGACCCCGACGTGGACGCCGACCTCGGCGAGGCGTGGCGTGAGCTCACCTCCTCCGGCGAACTGCGCGAGCACCGCGCGTTCGACGGCGGCCACTTCTACTTCCGGCACGACCCGACCGCCCTGCTCGGGGCGATCTCCGCACACCTCGGGCGGGTCCGCCCGGTGACGACTCACTAAGGGTGAGGGAAATGTTGTTGGTTAAAGAAGACTCGCTGACCACCGCCACGCTCGACGCTCAGGAGCACGACTGGCTGGACCGCATCGCCCGCGACCTGCTGGACGTGGCGGGTGGGAGGCTGGACAGCCCCGAGTGGGTCGCCGCCGCACGCCGGTCGTGGGAGGACGCGCCCGCGACGCTGCGGCACGCGCTCAAGGAGTTCCGCCGCGACTCCGGCACGGGCGGCGCGCTGCTGCTGCGCAACCTGCCCGTGGACGAGGACAACCTCCCGCCCACGCCGAAGGCCGAGGGCTCGGTGGTGCGCGAGGCGACGGTGTCCGCCGCCGTGCTGGTGCTCGTGGCGCACGGCCTGGGCGACCCCGGCGCGTTCCGGGCCGAGAAGTCCGGCGCGCTGGTGCAGAACGTGGTGCCGGTGCCGGGCAAGGAGGAGGTGCAGGGCAACGTCGGCTCGGCACACCTGACGTTCCACACCGAGAACGCGTTCCACCAGCACCGGCCCGACTTCGTGCTGCTGGTGTGCGTGCGGCCGGACCACGAGCGGGTCGCCGAGCTGCGGCTGGTCTGCTCCCGCCAGGTGCTGCCGAAGCTGGGCGAGCAGGCGCGCGCGGCGCTCTCGTCGGCCGAGTTCGTCACCGCGCCGCCGCCCTCGTTCGGCGTGACGTCCGGCGAGGTGCCGCCGCGCGCCGTGCTGCACGGCGACCCCGACGACCCGGACCTGTGCATCGACCAGGCCGCCACCAAGCCGGTCACCGACCGGGCCGTGGCGGCGATGGAGGAGCTGGGCGAGCTGTTCGACAACTCGTTCAACGGGCTGCGGCTGACCGCGGGCGACCTGGCGATCGTGGACAACCGGGTCACCGTGCACGGCCGGTCGGCGTTCACCCCGCGCTACGACGGCGCGGACCGCTGGTTGCAGCGCACGTTCGTGTTCGCCGACCTGCGCCGCTCCCGGGGCCACCGCCCCGGCGACGGCTACGTGCTGGAGAGCTGAGCCGTGGACCTGCTCAAGGGCAAGACCCTGCTCGTGACCGGCGTGCTCACGCCGAACTCCATCGCCTACCACGTGGCACGGCTGGCGCAGGAGGAGGGCGCGACCGTCGTCCTCACCGCGTACGGGCGGGTGCGCCTGGTGGAACGGCTCGCGCAGCGCCTGCCGTCACCCGCGCCCGTGGTCGAGCTGGACGTGACCGACGCCGACCACCTCGCGTCCCTGCCGGAGCGGATCGGCGCGCACGCCGACCGGATCGACGGCGTGCTGCACTCGGTCGCCTACGCGCCGCCCGAAGCGCTCGGCGGCAACTTCCTCACCGCGCGCTGGGACGACGTCGCGCCCGCGTTGCACGTCTCCGCCTACTCGTTGCAGGCGCTCGTGCGGGCCGTGCGGCCGATGCTCGGGCCGGGCAGTTCCGTGGTGGGGCTGGACTTCGACGCCTCGCAGGCCTTCAACGAGTACGACTGGATGGGCGTGGCCAAGGCGGCGCTGGAGTCCTGCGCCCGCTACCTGGCGTCCTACCTGGGTCGTGACGGCATCCGGGTCAACCTCGTCGCGGCCGGGCCGTTGCGCACCACCGCGGCCGTCGCGATCGGGCCGGGCGGTGACGAGGCGGCCCGCCGCGAGGGGCAGCGCTGGCACGCCAAGTCGCCGCTCGGCTGGGACGACCAGGAGTTCACGCCCGTGGCCCGCGCCTGCGTGGCCCTGCTGTCGGACTGGTTCCCCGCGACGACCGGCGAGATCGTCCACGTGGACGGCGGCGCGCACGTGATCGGCGACCGGCCCGGCGTGCCCGCGCCGGCGGAGTCGTGATCGTGGCGAGTCGGCCTCCCGGGGCGGGCGGTCGCGCGGTGGAACACGGAGGAGGAACGGTGACCGCAGCCGTCGAGGCGCGAGGCGTCGTCAAGTCCTACAAGGCGCACCGGGCGCTCGACGGCGTGGACCTGACCGTCCCCACCGGGACGGTGCTCGGGCTGCTCGGTCCCAACGGGGCGGGCAAGACCACGATGGTGCGGGTGCTGACGACGTTGCTGCGGCCCGACGCGGGCGACGTCCGCGTGGCCGGGTACGACGTCGTCACCCAGTCCGCCGACGTGCGGCGCTCCATCGGCCTGTCCGGGCAGTACGCGGCCGTGGACGAGAGCCTGACCGGGTACGAGAACCTGTACCTGGTCGGCCGGTTGTACGGCCTCAAGGCCGCCGCGGCCCGTGCGCGGGCCCGGGAGCTGCTGGCGCTGTTCCGGTTGGAGCAGGCCGCGTCGCGGTTGCTGCGCACCTACTCCGGCGGCATGCGGCGGCGGCTGGACCTGGCGGGCGCGCTGGTCGCCAGGCCGGCGGTCGTGGTGCTGGACGAGCCGACGACCGGCTTGGACCCGCGGTCCCGGCTGGACACCTGGGAGATGGTGCGGCGGCTGGTGGACGACGGCGCGTCCGTGCTGCTGACCACGCAGTACCTGGAGGAGGCCGACCACCTGGCCGACTCGATCGTGGTGATCGACCGCGGCCGGGTGGTGGAGCGGGGCACCTCGGACGAGCTGAAGGCCCGGGTCGGCAGCGAGCGCCTGGAGATCGTCGTCGCCGACCACGCCGACCTGCCCGCGTTGACGCGCGTGCTCGCCGAGGTGGGCGCGGCCGAACCCGTGGTGGACGAGCACCTGCGGCGGGCGCACGTGCTGGTGCACGTCGGCCCGAAGACGTTGGTGGAGGCGTTGAAGCGGCTCGACGCGCAGGACGTGCGGGTGCTCGACGTGTCGCTGCACCGGCCCAAGCTGGACGACGTGTTCCTGATGCTCACCGACCGCGCCGACGACGGGGAGGACTCGTGACCGCAGTGGCCAAGGTCGCCGTCGACGGCTGGATGATCGCCTGGCGCAACCTGCTGCACGTGCGGCGCAGCGTCGACTGGGCGTTCGCCGCGGTGGTGCAGCCGGTGATGTTCGTGCTGCTGTTCGGGTTCGTGTTCGGCGGCCTGCTCGGCGGCGCGGCGTACCGCGAGTACCTGCTGGCGGGCATCCTCGTGCAGACGCTGGCGTTCAACTCCGCGTTCACCGTCATCGGCCTGTCGACCGACCTGCGCAAGGGATTCATCGACCGGCTGCGGTCGCTGCCGATGTCGGGCGTGTCGGTGATGGTCGGCCGCACGCTGTCCGACCTGGCGGTGAGCGTGGTGGCGATGCTGGTGACGTGCCTGTGCGGCCTGCTCATCGGCTGGCGGGTGCGCGGCAGCTTCCTGGACGCGGTGCTGGCGTTCCTGGTGCTGCTGGTGTTCGCGTTCGCCATGTCGTGGATCGGGGCGCTCATCGGGCTGATCTCGCCGAGTCCGGAGGCCGCGCAGAGCGCCGGCCTGATCTGGCTGACCCCGCTGACGTTCGTGTCGTCCGGGTTCGTGCCGGAGGAGTCCATGCCGGGCCCGCTGCGCGTGATCGCCGAGTGGAACCCGCTGACGGCCGTGATCAACGCGGTGCGCGGGCTGTTCGGCAACACCGTGCCCGGCCTGGACGTGGCGTCGGGCTCCTGGCCGGACGACCACGCGTCGGCCTACGCCTGGCTGTCGTCGCTGCTGATCGTGGCGGTGTTCGTGCCGTTGAGCATGCGCGCGTACCGGCGGGTCGCGGCTCGTTGAGCAGGTACAGGGGTAGGTGGGACGGGCGCCCGTCCCACCTACCGTGCGGCGGCCAGGGGAGGCCGCCGAGTCCCGGTCGACGTCACCGCCGCCGGGTGGCGAACATCGACCGGTACACCGCGGTGATGACGAAGATCAGCGCGCCGACCATCGCCACCGTGATCGCGACGTTCGCGACGTCGGACACCTTCCCGCCGATGAAGTACTGCTTGATCAGGTTGCACCCGACGATCAGCACGACGTACGCCCACCACGGGGCCCACCGACCGTCGTTCACCTTGCCGTCAGCCACTTGTCCTCCTCGCCGGGCGCGGGCACACCCTCAGCACAGTTCCTTGATTTTCGCGGCGCCGTCGGCGATGTCCTCGGATTTGTCCGACAGCAACTGGCGGGCCGCGGCCAACACCTTGGCAGCCCGCGACGATTCGTCCATGTTCCCGGCGATGTCGTCGATCACCGAACCCAATGTCCTGGCCGCTTCGCTCTTGCCGTCCGGGTTCGCGGACATCCACCCGTTCGCCACGTGGCACAGCAAGGTCGTGTTGCCTTCGTCGGTGTTGTTCCCCGTCGAAGACTGGTTGGCGATCGGGTCGCAGGCGCTCAGCGCGAAAGCCGACACCACCGCCAGTGCTACCGCCACGCTTTTCATGGTGACATCCGCTCCTCTCGGTGTGGTCGGCGGGCCGGTCGCCTGCCGTGACACCATCATCGCGAGACGCGCGGGCGCGCGGCATCGGCGGTCGGAGCGATCAGGGGTCATCACTTCGGCCGATGCGAGCCGCGTGGGCGTGTGCTGTGATCGCGCGGTGCACGCCGGAATAAGTCGCGTCGTCTCCGGGCTGCGGAAGTTGCCGGACTGGCAGCACGACGCGCTCATCGTGATCAGCTCGTTGCTGGTCGGATCGGTGTTGTTCGCCACCGGCCTGTACCCGTTGTTCCGGCTCGACGACCGGATTCCGCTGTGGGTGCGGCTGCTGTTGTTCGGCGGCATCTGCGCGGTGGAGGCGTTCCGCCGGATCGCGCCCGGAACGGCCCTCGCGGTCGGCACGGCGTTCCTGGTCGTGGACTGCGTCGTCGGGGTCAGCACGCCCACGCTCGTCGTGTACGCCGACCTGCTCTACGCGGCCACGCTCTACGGCCCGCGCAGGCTCAGCCGCGACATGGTGCCCATCGCGGTGCTGACGTCGATCAGCACGATCACCGCGACCGTCGTGCTGGTGCCGGGCTGGCGCGCCACCGTGCTGGCCGCGTTCGCCGTGCTGCCGTTCCTGCTGATCCCGGTGTGGTGGGCCACGAACGTGCGGCAGCACCAGCGGATGGCCGAGGTGGAGCGGGCGAACGCCCGGCAGTTGGCCAAGATCGCCGAGCTGGACCGGACCGCCGCGGTGGCCGCCGAACGCGCCCACATGGCCCGCGACCTGCACGACGTGATCGCCGGGCACCTGTCCGCGATCGCCATCCAGGCCGAGGCCGCGCTGTCGTTGAAGGACGAGGACCCGATGACGCGAGTGGTCCTCAGGTCCGTGCGGGAGAACAGCGTCAGCGCGCTGGAGGAGATGCGTGCGATGATCAACCTGCTGCGCGCGGACGTGACGGCGCCGGACGAGCCGACCGCGCCCGCGCGGCTGGCCCAGCTGTCCCGGCTCATCGAGTCGGCGCAGGCAGGCGGGATGCGGCTGGACGTGCGGGTGGACTACGACGACACCGAGCCGCTGCCCGCCGCGGTGGACCTGACCGCGTACCGGATCGCGCAGGAGGCGCTGACCAACGCCATGAAGCACGCACCGCGCACGAGCGTCGTCCTCGAACTGCGCCGCACCGACACCGAGATGGTGCTGGAAGTGGTCAACGAGCTGCGGGACGGCGGTGACGGGGGAGGTTTGGGCACCGGGCTGCTGAACATGCGGGAGCGCACCGCAGCCGTCGGCGGCTCGCTCACCGCCGGGCCCGCCGACGGGTCCTGGAAGGTCCGCGCGGTGCTGCCGCTGCCCGAGGTGGAGCGGTGAGCATCAAGGTGCTGGTGGTGGACGACCACGCGGCCATCCGGGCGGGCCTCGTGCTGATCCTGGGCAACGCCGAGGGCATCGAGGTGGTCGGCGAGGCGGGCGACGGCGCGACCGCGATCCGGCAGGCCAAGGCGCTGCGGCCGGACGTCGTGCTGATGGACATCCGGATGCCCGGGCTGGACGGCATCGCGGCGACCAGGGCGTTGCACGGCGACGGCGTGGCGCAGGTGCTCGTGCTGACGACGTTCGACCTGGACGAGTACGTGTTCGCGGCGCTGCGCGCGGGCGCGGCGGGCTTCCTGCTGAAGTCGGTGGACGCGCCGCGCCTGGTGGAGGCGGTGCGGCTGGTCGCGGCGGGCGAGAACGTGCTGGGGCCGGAGATCACCCGCAAGCTGATCAAGGCCTACGCCGAGGCACCGGTGAAGGCGCAGCCCGCCGTCGACAGCCGGCTGGAGCAGCTGACCGAGCGGGAGCTGGACGTGCTGCGCTGCCTGGGGCGCGGGCTGTCGAACGCCCAGATCGCGCACGAGCTGTTCATCAGCGGTGCGACGGCGAAGACGCACGTCTCGCGCATCCTGACCAAGCTGGAGCTGCGCTCGCGGGTGCAGGCGGCGATCTACGCCCAGGAGAACGACCTGGTGTGAGCGCTGCCGGGTGAGCGCTGCCGGTGCGCTGCGGGCGGGGGTGGGCGCTGTCGGCGGGTGGGCGCTGCCGGTGCGCTGCCGATGGTTGGGCGCTGTCGCGGGTGAGTGCTGCCAGAGCGCTACCAAGCGGGAGGGCGGCTAGCGCGCTACCAGCCGAGCGCACCGCCCCGGGTGCTACCAGCCGAGCGCACCGCCCCGGGTGCTACCAGCCGAGCGCACCGCCCGGAGTGCTACCAGCCGAGCGCGCCCCCGCCCGTGACCGGGATCGTCGCCCCCGTCACGTACGTGGAGCCCGCGACCCAGCGCACCACCTCGGCGACCTCCTCCGGCCGGGCCAGGCGGCCCAGCGGCACCTGGTCGATCAGCGCCTGCCGCTGCTTGTCCGTCAGCACGGCCACCATGTCGGTGTCCACCGGTCCCGGCGCGACGACGTTCACCCGCACCCCGCGCCGCCCGTACTCCAGCGCCACCGACCGCGCGAACCCCTCCAACGCCGCCTTGGCCGCCGCGTAGTTCGCCTGACCGGGTGACCCCGCCCGCGCCGACGCCGACGAGACCAGCACGATCGACCCCGTCCGCGCCTTGGCCATCGCGGGCAGCACCCGCTGCACCACCCGGAACGCGCCGAGCTGCGTCACCTCGATGATCTCCCGGTAGTGCTCCTCGGGCATCCGCGCCAGCAGCCCGTCACGGGTCAGCCCCGCGTTCAGCACCACCACCTCCGGCGCGCCCTGGTGCGCGGTGACCTCGGCGACGGCGTCGGCCACGCGGTCGGCGTCGGCCACGTCCAGCTCCACCTCGAACACCCCGTCGACCGGCACGCCCGACCCGCGGTGCGTGCCCGCGACCCGGTCACCGGCCCGCGCGAACTCCCGCGCCACCGCCTCGCCGATGCCCCGGCTCGCGCCCACGACCAGCACCGACCGGCTCATGCGCACCCCTCGCCGGTGCTCGGGGTGACAAGGGCACCGGACACCGCGTGCGATGGTTCGCTCGTGGGCTCGCTCATGCCGCCAGCTCCACCACGGCCTCGCCCCGCGCGACCGTGACGCCGTCGTCCCGTGCCGCCGTGACCTGCACGCGAGCGCACGGCCTGCCGTCGACCACGTCCACGGACGCCACCTTCCCGGCGCACGTCACCCGCGAGCCGGCCGGTGTCGGCGCGGTGAACCGGGCCTTGAACGACCGCAGCGCCCCCGCCGCGGGCCAGGACGTCACCAGGCGGCCCAGGTGCGCCATGACGAGCATCCCGTGGACCACGGCGCCGTCCAGGCCACCGTGCCGCGCCGCCTCGTCGTCCAGGTGCACGGGATTGTCATCGCCCGACGCGGCTGCGAATTCCCGAAGCTTCTCCCGGGTGATCGCGGGCACCTCCGACACCGGCAGCCGGTCACCGACCGACGGCGTCGTCACGCCGGTTCCTTTTCCTCGATCACGAGCACCTGGCGCAAATCCACCAGGTGTTCACCGCCCCGGTGCACGGCCGTGTCCTGCACGATGAACTCCAATCGCCCGCCCATGCGCCGGTAAACGTCGGCGACCACGCTCTCGAACCGCAACTCCTCACCGGCGTGCGCGTCCCGGTGATAGGTGAACGACTGCTCGGCGTGCAACACGCGCAACGGGTCGAGCCCCATGTCGACCAACAATTTCTCGCCGCGCGCCTCGAGTTCCAACCCGAACAACATCGTCGGCGGCAACACCACGTCCGGATATCCGGCCGCGCGTGCCGCGTCGAAGTCGACGTGCACGGCGCGATCCTCGCCGATCGCCCGCGCGAAGGCGATCACCCGTTCCCGCGGCACGGTCAGCACCACGGGATCGAGCCGTTTCCCGACGAACTCCGCAGCGATCATCGGCAAAACGTACCCGCGCCCGACGCCGCACCGCGAGGGCGCGCGCGAATACCGCGACGGGTTCCCGAAATCCATATTTCCGCTATATCGCCGGCGCGGGACGGCCCGTGGCCCGGACCGTCCCGCGCGGGCGCCGGACCGTCGTCAGTGGCAGCAGTCGTCGTGCGTCGCCGGAGTCGTCGCCTTGGGCCGGACGGAGGTCAGCGTGCCCTCGGCCTCGGCGATCTTCTCCAGCCACCCCTCCTCGGGACCCGTGTCGCCGTACTCGTCGTGCCAGTTCCACCACACGTACGGCGGCGTCTGCGGGTAGCCCTCCGGCGAGTCCTCCCAGTCCTCCTGCCGTCCGAGCGCAGTCAGGTCCAAGTAGCTGAACGTGCTGCCCAGCGCCTCGTCGCCGCGACCGTTGACGAAGTACGTGCGGTACACGCGGTCGCCCTCGCGGATGAACGCGTTGGTGCCGTGCCACTCGTCCACGCCGAAGTCGGCGTCGAACTCGTCCAGCATGGTGACCCAGGGCATCCGCCAGCCCATCCGCGCCTTCAGCCGCGCGATGTCGGCCTGCGGCGCGCGCGAGGCGAACACGAGCGTGGTGTCACGGGCGTGCAGGTGGGCGACGTGCCCGATCTGGTCGGCCGTCACGAGCGAGCAGCCGCGGCACGCGTGGTCGGGCCAGCCGTACACGCCGGGCTCGTAGAACGCGCGGTAGACGACGAGCTGGCGACGGCCCTCGAACAGGTCGAGCAGGCTCATCCGGCCGCGGGGCGTGTCGAAGGCGTACTCCTTCTCCACCGGCAGCCACGGCATCCTCCTGCGGGCCGCGGCCATGGCGTCCTTCGCCCGGGTGAGCTCCTTCTCCTTGACCAGCAGCTCCTGCCGGGCTTCCTCCCATTCCGAAGCGGAAACGAGCGGAGGGGTCTTCATCGTGGGTGTCCACCTTCCAATGTCGTGCTCACGCGCACGGACGGCCTTGGGCGGTCCGTGATCAGCCGCGGTGCGTTCGGGTGTCGTCCGGGGGGACCGCGGTGGGGACGGTGCGGTCGAGGTGGTCCTTCAGCGCGCTGAGCGGGCCGTCCCAATCGCGTGCCAGCGAGGCGAGGTACTGCTGTGCCACCTGCATCGGCGCGGAGCGCAGCCGGAACCGCACCCGGCGCCGCTCGCCGGGCTCCGCCGTCACCAGGCCCACCTCGGCGAGCAGGGCCAGGTGCTTCGCGATCGCCTGCCGGGTGATGGGCAGGCGGTCGGCCAGGTCGGTGGCCGTGGCCGGTCCGCCGGACGCCAGCGCGGCCAGGATGGCGCGCCGGGTCGGGTCGGACAGGGCGGTGAAGACCTGCTCGGCGACGGCTTCGACGTCAGGCGGCATCGACGTCAGGCGGATTCGAGGTAGTCGACCAGTTCTCCCAACTCGCTCGCCCAACCTTGCGTGTGCGCGGCGTAGCCCTTGTCGTGGCCCTCGTCCGGCAGCTGCGAGAACCCGGTCTCGACGACCTTGAGCCGGGTGCCCTCGCCCACCTCTTCCAACGTGAACTCGACGTACGTGCGGCGCGGGTCGTCCACGGGCATCCCGAAGACCGGCCAGGTGAAGCCGAACACCGTCGGCTCCTCCACCCGCTCCACCCGCATCTCGACGGACTGCCCGTCGTCCCAGGTCATCCGGGCGGCGCCGCCCGGGCGCAGGTCGATCGTGGCCGTCTTGCCGAACCACGCGCCCAGGCCCTCGGCCGTGGTGAGCGCCGCCCACACCTTGCCCGGCGGTTGAGCGATCTCCACGACGCGCTCGATGCGATCAGGAAAACCCATGACGGCCTCTCACGAGTAGCAACCATTCGGTCGCCGACCGTATCGCAACCAATTGGTTGCGTCAAATGGGTGTCCCGGAGCTATCGGAGCGGCCTATAGCCCCACGGTGAGGGCCCCGACCAGGCTCAGCTGGGACACGCCGGTGGTGGCGCAGCTGATCGGGTCCGGGTTCAGCGCGGTCAGCTGCGTCTTCGCCGGCTCGCCGCTGTAGGCGCCCGAGGTGATGGAGCCCAGCAGCAGGATCACGACGTTCGCCCCGACCCGGCTGGACGTCCGGTTGTAGGAGTACGTGCTCGGCGTGACGGCCGGGTCGTTCCAGGTGAAGACCCGCGTGCCGCTGCCCTGGTAGAACAGCGAGGTGCAGGTGTAGTTCGGCAGGGTGGCGGTCTCGGTGTAGGAACCGGTGGCCGCGGCGCCCCCCACGCAGTTCACCAGTTGGCCGTTGACGGTGACCGAGACCGTCTTGGGGGTGTTGGTCACCGGTTCGCTGAACGCCACCACCTCGTTGACCACGCAGGTCTGCACGACGGCCGCGTCGGCGGTCGGCGCGACGCCGGTCACCGCGGTCACGGCGGTCAGGCAGAGGGCGGCTACGGCCTGGTACGCGTTCATCCGGGGGACCTCCGTTGGCTGACCGGCGGGACACCCGTGCCATCGGCCGGATCCCGGGAGCGTTAGCGCGCGATCACCACCTGTCAACCGGATGGGGGCGGGCCGGGTCGCGCGGACCCGGCCCGCGTCGCCCGTCCGGTCAGCGCACGCGGTGCAGCCAGCCGTCCACATCCGGCACGCGACCGTGCTGGAGGTCGACCAGGGCCGTGCGCAGCGCGCCGGTGACGGGCCCCATCCCGCCGTCGCCCACGGTGAAGTCGCCGTCCACGTCGCGCACCCGCCCGACCGGGGTCACCACCGCCGCCGTGCCGCAGGCGAACACCTCGGTGATCTCGCCCGCCTCGCACCCGGCCCGCCACTGGTCCACCGAGACCGGTCGTTCGGCGACCCGGTAGCCCAGGCGGTCGGCCATGCGCAGCAGCGAGTCCCGCGTCACGCCCGGCAGCAGCGTGCCCGTCAACGGCGTGGTGAACACCTCCGCGCCCGGACCCGAGCCGCGCACGAAGAACAGGTTCATGCCGCCCATCTCCTCGACCCACCGGCGTTCGGCCTGGTCCAGCCACACCACCTGCTGGCAGCCCGCCTCCTGCGCCTTGCGCTGCGCCACGAACGACGGGCCGTAGTTCGCCGCGCACTTCACGTCGCCCGTGCCGCCCGGCATGGCCCGCGCCTGGTCCCGCGACACCAGCACCGACACCGGCCGCACCACGTCGCCGAAGAACCCGCCCGCGACGAACGCCATCACCAGGAACAGGTACTCCTCCGACGGCCGCAGCATCAGGTTCGCGTCCGTGCCGAACATCAGCGGGCGCAGGTAGAGGCTGTGGTCGGGGTGGTCGGACAGCTCGCCGTGGTCGGCGGCGACGAGCCGGTCCACGCCGTCGACGTACAGCTGCTCGGGCAGCGACGGCATCGCCAGCCGCGCGGCGGACCGGTTGAAGCGGCGCGCGTTCTCCCACGGCCGGAACACCGCGACCGAGCCGTCCTGCTGCCGGAACGCCTTCATGCCCTCGAAGATCACCTGGCCGTAGTGCAGGCCGAGGGTCGCCGGGTGCAGCGACAGGTTGTCCATCGGCAGCAGGTCGCCGTCGTGCCAGCCGAGGTCCGGGGAGTACTTGAGGCTGTACAGGTGCGGGGTGAACGCGGCGCCGTGGCCGGGGGACGCGACGGCGGCGGGCTTGTTCAGCAGAGAGGTCATGACGGTGCTCCGATCGGGGAGGGGAGTGGGTATCAGACGAGGGGGGCGAAGAAGAACGTCTCGCGCTTGCTGAAGCGGCCGTCGGCGGCGAGGGTGAAGAAGTCGGCGTAGCGCAGGCTGGTCGACGTGCCGTCGCGCAGCACGCCCTCGAACGAGCCGCGCACGGCGACCTGGTCGCCCTCCAGCACCACGGACTCGACGCGGTGCTCGCCCTCCCGGATGACCCGCACGTGGGTGTAGAAGTGCGCCACGCCGTCGTGGCCCGCCACCGGCGGGTAGCCGGGGCGGTGGTAGGTGGTGTCCTCGGTGAACATGGCGACGAGCGCGGGCACGTCGCCGGTGTCGACGAACCGGTAGAAGTCGTGCACCAGGGCGGCTTCGCGGGTCAGGGCTGCGGTCATGGCGGTGCTCCTCACGAGTGGGTTTCCAGGTGGGCGGCGAGCGCCGCGCCGACGGCGGCCAGCGGGCCGGGTCGGGTCAGGTCGCCGTGACGGCAGTCGACCGCGTGCGCGTCGACGTCGCCGGTGATGTGCGCGCGCCAGTCGGCGGGCACGGGGGACAGGTCGGTCTTGTCGGCGGTGGCGGCGAAGAACAGCACGTCGCCGTCGAAGCGAGCGGTGGTGCCCTCGCCCATCAGGGTCAAGTTGTCGGCGAACACCTCGGCGAGGTCGGCGAGCCGGGCCGGCACCACGTCGGCCAGCGGCCCGTCCGCGACGCGGGCCGCGAAGTCCGCCACCGACACGGGCGCCGGCTCGTCGGGGTAGCCGAGGGAGCGCAGCAGCGCGGCCAGCACGCGCGGGTCGCGGGCCGAGTGCACGTCGCCGGTGGCGGCGGTGGGGTAGCCGTCCAGCAGCGCCAGGGTGGCCACCTCCTCGCCCTCCTCGCGCAGGGCGGCGGCCATCGCGTGCGCCACGCCCGCGCCGAACGACCAGCCGAGCAGGTGGTACGGCCCGCTCGGCTGCACCGCCCGCACCTGGTCGAGGTAGTCCTTGGCCATCTCGTCCAGGCTGGTGGGCCGGGCGTCGGGCTGGGACAGGCCGCGGGCCTGCAACGCGTACACGGGCCGGTCGGGCAGGTGCGGCAGCAGGCCCGCGTACACCCAGCCGACGCCGGCCGCCGGGTGCACGCAGAACAACGGTGCGGCGGACCCGTTGGCGCGCAACGGGAGCAGCACGGCGGGCGGCGCGTCCTCGGCCGGCCCGTCGTGCAGCCGCCGGGCCATCGCGGCGACCGTGGTCGCCTCGAACACCGCCCGCACGCCCAGCCGCACGCCGAACTCGGTGCCGATCCGCGCCACCAGCCGGGTGGCCAGCAGGGAGTGGCCGCCCAGGTCGAAGAACCCGTCGTCCACGCCCACCTCGGGCACGCCGAGCACCTCGGCGAACAACGCCGCCAGCGTCTCCTCGGCGGGCGAGGAGGGCGCGCGTCCGGCGGCGTGGACGACCGGCGCGGGCAGCGCCTTGCGGTCCAGCTTGCCGCTCGGTCCGACCGGGATGTCGTCGAGCACGACCACGGCCCACGGCACCATGTGCTCGGGCAGCCGGGACGCGGTGTGCGCCCGCAGCTCGGACTGCTCCGGTACCCGGTCGCCGACGACGTAGGCGACGAGCCGCAGGTCTCCGGGCGCGTGCTCCCGGGCCACGACGGCGGCCCGTGCCACGTCCGGGTGGTCCTGGAGCACGGCGGCGATCTCGTCCGGCTCGATCCGCAGGCCGCGGATCTTCACCTGGTCGTCGGCGCGCGACAGGTACTCCAGCACGCCTTCGCCGCACCACCGCACGACGTCGCCGGTCCGGTAGAGCCGCGCGCCCGGCGTGAACGGCGACGCGACGAACCGCTGCGCCGTCAGCCCCGGCCGGGCGTGGTAGCCGCGGGCCAGCTGCACGCCGGCCAGGTACAGCTCGCCGGGCACGCCCGGCGGCACGGGCCGCAGCCGGTCGTCCAGCACGTGCACGCCCGTGTTCCACACCGGACGTCCGATGGGGACGGTCGCCGTGGTCTCGTCGCCGTGCACGGCGTGCGCGGTGACATCCACCGCCGCCTCCGTCGGGCCGTACAGGTTGTGCAGGCCCGCGCCGGACACCGCGGCGAACCGCCGGGCCAACGCGGTCGGCAGGGCCTCGCCGCTGCACACCACGCGGACCAGGCCGGGGCACCGCTCGCCGGACTCCTCCAGGTGCGCGACGAACGCGTCCAGCATCGACGGCACGAAGTGCGCCGTGGTGACCCCCTCGCGGCGGATCACGTCGGCCAGGTAGGCGGGGTCGCGGTGGCCTTCGGGACGGGCCACCACGAGCGCCGCGCCCACCTGGAAGGGCCAGAAGAACTCCCAGACCGACACGTCGAAGCTGGACGGTGTCTTCTGCAGCACGCGGTCGTCCGGGCCGAGCCGGTACTCGTCCTGCATCCACAGCAGCCGGTTGACGATCGCGGTGTGCTCGACCACCACGCCCTTGGGGCGGCCGGTGGAACCGGACGTGTAGATGACGTACGCCGGGTCGCCGCCGCGCACTTCCGGCAGCGTCACCGCAGGCCCGTCCTCTAGGTCGCGCAAGGTGTCCGCGTCCAGGACCAGCACGGGGTCGGCGTCGGCGAGCATGAACGCCACCCGGTCGGCCGGGTAGCCGGGGTCGACGGGCAGGTAGGCCGCCCCCGCCCGGTGCACGGCGTGCAGCGCGACGACCAGGTCCGCCGACCGCGGCAGCAGCACGGCCACGACCCGTTCCCGGGCCGCGCCCCTGGCGTGCAGCGCGGCGGCGAGCCGGTCGATCCGGGCGTCCAGCTCGGCGTAGGTGAGCCGCTCGTCCTCGGTGATCAGGGCGACGGCGTCGGGCGTGCGGCGGGCCTGGGCGGTGAACAGCGCGGGCAGCGTGGTGTCCGGGACGGCCCGCGCGGTGTCGTTCCACGCCACCAGGACCTTGTCGCGTTCTGCGCCGAGGACGTCCACGTCGTGCAGCCGGACGTCCGGGTCGGCGGTCGCGGCGGTGAGGACGCGGACCAGCCGGTCGGCCAGGGAGCGGGCGGTGCCGGCGTCGAACAGGTCCTCCCGGTAGAGCAGGGCCCCTTCGACGCCGGCGGGCGAGCCGTCGCCGGCGCGGGTCTCGCGCAGGCCGATGCTCAGGTCGAACGCCGTGGTGCCGGACGTGACGCCCACCGGCTCCACGGCCAGCCCCGGCAGGGCCAGGTTCGCGTCACCGGTGTTCTGGAGGGTCAGCAGGACCTGGCACAGCGGGTGCCGGGTGAGCGAGCGCGGCGGGTTGAGCCGCTCCACGAGCCGTTCGAACGGCACGTCCTGGTGGTCGTAGGCGGCGAGGTCGGCGTCCCGGACGCGGGCGAGCAGTTCGGTGAACGTGGGGTCGCCGGAGGTGTCGGTGCGCAGCACGAGGGTGTTGACGAAGAAGCCGACGAGGTCGTCCAGGGCTTCGTCGGTGCGGCCGGCGACGGGCGTGCCGATCGGGATGTCGACGCCCGCGCCGACGCGGGTCAGCAGGGTCGCCAACGCGGCCTGGAACACCATGAACGGCGTGGTCCGGGTGCGTCGGGCCAGGGCGAGCACGGCGCCGTGCAGGTCGGCGTCCAGCACCAGCGGCACCCGGCCGCCGGTCTGGGCGGAGGTCGCCGGCCTGGGCCGGTCGGCCGGCAGCTCCAGCTCGTCGGGCACGCCGGCCAGCGCGTCGGCCCAGAACGCGATCCGGTGCGCGAGGGGACCGTCCGGGTCGTCCTCGTCGCCGAGCAGTTCCCGCTGCCACAGCGCGTAGTCCGCGTACTGGACGGGCAGGGGCGACCAGCCGGGTGCGCGGTCGGCGTGGCGCGCGGTGTAGGCGGTGGCGAGGTCGCGCAGCAGCGGTCCCATCGACCAGCCGTCGCCCGCGATGTGGTGCAGAACCAGCAGGAGCACGTGCTCGTCGTCGGCCAGGCGCACCAGGGCGGTGCGCAGCGGGAGGTCCGCGGTCAGGTCGAACGGGGTCGAGACGATCCGGTGCAGCACCGCGTCCAGGTCGGCGGGGTCGCGGTCGAGCAGCGTGAACGGCGCGGTGACGTCGTGCCGCACGTGCTGGTGGGGCGTGCCGCCGACCTCGGGGAAGACCGTTCGCAGCGCCTCGTGCCGGTCGACCACGTCGGCGAGCGCGGCCCGCAGCGCGGGCACGTCCAGCTCGCCGCGCAGCCGCAACGCGACCGGCACCGCGTAGCTCGGGTTCCGCTCGTCCAGCCGGTTCACGAACCACAGGCGGCGCTGCGCGAACGACAGCGGCACCAGGTCGGGGCGTGCGGCGGGGCGGAGGGCCGGACGGGTGGGCGTGCCGCGGTCCAGGCACGTGTCCAGCCCGGCGGGCGTGGGGTTGGCGAACAGGTCGGCGACGGCCAGTTCCGCGTCCAGGGCGGTGCGCACCCGGCTGACCAGGCGGGTGGCCAGCAGCGAGTGCCCGCCCAGGTCGAAGAAGTCGTCGTCCGGGCCCACCGCGGGCACGCCCAGCAGTTCGGCGAACAGGCCGCACAGGATCTCTTCGCGCGGCGTGCGCGGGTCGCGGTGGCCGGTGACGAGTTCCGGCGCGGGCAGGGCGCGGCGGTCGAGCTTGCCGTTGGGCGTCAACGGGAGCGCGTCGAGCACGACCAGGGCGGTCGGCACCATGTGCTCCGGCAGGGTGGTCGCGAGGTGGGCCCGCACGGCGGCGGCGTCCAGCGGACCACGCGGCACCACGTACCCGACCAGGGACTTCAGCCCGGGGCGGTCCTCGCGGACCACGACGGCGGTGTGCGCCACCGACGGGTGGGCCGCCAGCACGGACTCGACCTCGCCCAGCTCGATCCGGAACCCGCGCAGCTTCACCTGGTGGTCGGCCCGCCCGGCGAACTCCAGCTCACCTCGCGCGTTCCACCGCACCAGGTCGCCGGTGCGGTACATGCGCTCGCCCGGCCCGCCGAACGGGCACGCGGTGAACCGCTCGGCGGTCAGGCCGGGACGGTCGTGGTAGCCGCGCGCCAGGCCCGTGCCCGCCAGGTACAGCTCGCCGACGACCCCGACCGGCACCGGCCGCAGCCGGGCGTCCAGCACGTACGCGCGGGTGTTGGCGACCGGCCTGCCGATGGGCGGCGCGACCTCGGACCGCGCGGCCACGTCACCGGCCGTCGCCACCACCGAGAACTCCGTCGGCCCGTAGTGGTTGACCAGCCGGAACGGCGTGTGCGCCGGTGGACGGCGGCGCAACGCGTCACCGCCGGTGAGCACGACCCGCAGCGCGGTGGGCCGGGCCGCCAGCTCGTCCAGCGCGAGCTCCAGCCGGGGCGTGGGCAGGAAGCACGTGGTGAGCCCGGTGTCCGCGATCCACGCCACCAGCGCGTCGCCGTCGGCCAGCACGTCGTCGTCCGGCAGGTGCACGGACGCGCCCGCCGTCAGGTGCGGCCAGATCTCCCACACCGCCGCGTCGAACCCCTGCGCGGCCACCTGGCCCGTCCGGTCGGCCGGGGTGACGTCGTACTCGCGGACGTGCCACGCGCACAGGTCGGCCAGCCCCCGGTGGTCGACCACGACACCCTTCGGCCGACCCGTCGAACCGGACGTGTAGATCACGTATGCGGCGTCGTCCGGGCGCACGGGCACGTCCACCGCCGGCGCGTCGCGCAGATCCTCGAGGCACACGACGGACGGCCCGGTCACCCGGTCCCGCAAGGCCGCCTCGGTCACCACGACGGGCGCGGCGGAGTCGGCGAGCATGTGCGCCAGGCGCTCGGTCGGGTAGTCGGGGTCCAGCGGCAGGTAGGCGGCGCCGGCCCGCAGCACGCCCAGGAGCGCGGCGATCCCGGCGGGCGACCGGCGCAGGCACACGCCCACCACCGACCCCGGCCGCACCCCGTGCTCCACCAGCCGGTGCGCCACCCGGTTGGCCGCCGCGTCCAGCTCGGCGAACGTCATCGACCCGACCGCCGGGGCGTTCGGCGTGTCCCGCACCCACCGCCCGACCTGCGCCGGCACGGATTCCCACGCGTCGACCGGCGCCGCCGTGGCGTTCCAGTCCGTGAGCACCCGGTCCCGTTCACCGGGCACCAGGACGTCGAGGTCGCTCAACCGGGTGGCGGGCTGGGCGGTGGCGAGCAGCCGTTCCAGCCGGGCCACCAGCGACCGGGCGGTGACGTCGTCGAACAGGTCGACGGCGTACTCCAGGTTCGCGGTCAGCCCGCCGTCGTGCTCGGCGACCGCCAGCACCAGGTCGAACTTGGCCGTGCCCGTCCACGTGGACACGGGGTCGACGTCCAGCCCGGCCAGGTCCGACTCCCCGCCCGAGGTGTTCTGCACGACCAGGGTCACCTGGAACAGCGGGTGGCGCGACAGCGAGCGAGCCGGGTTCAGCTCCTCCACGACCCGTTCGAACGGCACGTCCTGGTGGTCGTAGGCGGCCAGGTCGGCGGCGCGCACCCGGGCCAGCAACTCGCCGAACGCCGGGTCGCCCGACGTGTCGGCCCGCAGCACGAGCGTGTTGACGAAGAACCCGACGGCGTCGTCCAGCGCCTCGTCCGTGCGGCCCGCGACGGGCGAGCCGATCGGGATGTCCGTGCCCGCGCCCAACCGGGTCAGCAGGGCGGCGAGGGCGGCGTGCAGCACCATGAACGTCGTGCTGCCGGTCGCCTCGGCCAACGCGCGCACCGCGTCCCTGACGGCGGGCCCGAACTCGACCGCCACCAGCCCGCCCCGCCCCGACGGCACCGCCGGTCGCGGCCGGTCCACGGGCAGGTCGAGCTGCTCGGGCGCGCCGGCCAACGCGTCGCGCCAGAACGCGAGCTGGGTCGACGCGAGGCTGTCCGGGTCGTCCTCGGCACCGAGCAGTTCCCGCTGCCACAGCGCGTAGTCCGCGTACTGCACGGGCAGCGGCGACCAGTCGGGGACGTCACCGGCCGCGCGGGCGGCGTAGGCGGTGGCGAGGTCGCGCAGCAGCGGCGCCTTGGACCAGCCGTCGCTGGCGATGTGGTGCAGCACCAGCACCAGCACGTGCTCCACCGGCGAGACCACGAGCAGGTGGGCTCGCAGCGGCGGTTCGGCGGCCAGGTCGAACCGGTGCGACGACAGGTCCGCGACGTCCGCGTCCTCGGCGGGCACGACTGCCAGCTCCGGCGCGGTGTCGAGGACGAGTTGCACGGGCTCGCCGTCGACCTGCGGGAACACCGTGCGCAGCGACTCGTGCCTGGCGACCACGTCGGCGAGGGCGGCCCGCAGCGCGGTCACGTCCAGGTCGCCGCGCAGCCGCAGCGCCCACGGCGAGTTGTACGCCGCCGAGCCGAGCTGGTCCAGCACCCACAGCCGCTGCTGCGCGAACGACAGCGGCAGCGGGTCGGGGCGGTCGGCCCGGCGCAGGACCGGCCGGACCGAACCGGCCGTGAGGCGGGACGCGAGACCGCGCGGCGTCGGCGCGGCGAACAGGTCGCGGATGCCGAGCTCCGCGCCCAACGCGCCGCGCACCCGGCTCACCAGCCGGGTCGCCAGCAGCGAGTGCCCGCCCAGGGCGAAGAAGTCGTCCTCCGCGCCCGCCGGCCCCGGCAGCCCCAGCACCTGCGCGAACAGGCCGCACAGGATCTCCTCCTGCGGGGTGCGCGGCTCGCCGTCACCCGCCGCGTAGGCGGGTGCGGGCAGGGCTCGCCGGTCCAGCTTGCCGTTCGGGGTGCGCGGCAGCTCGTCCAGCACGACCACCGCCGACGGGACCAGGTGCTCGGGCAGCAACCCGGTGACGTGCGCGCGCACCTCGGCGGGCGTCGCGCCGCCGACCACGTAGGCCACCAGCCTCGGGTCGCCCGGCCGGTCCTCGCGCACCACCACGGCCGCGCCGCTCACGTCCGGGTGCGTGGTCAGGGCGGCCTGCACCTCGGCGGGCTCCACCCGGAACCCGCGCAGCTTCACCTGGTCGTCCGCGCGGGACACGTACTCCAGCACGCCGTCGTGCCGCAGCCGCACCAGGTCGCCCGTCCGGTACATCCGCCGCCCCGGCCGGAACGGGTCGGCGACGAACCGCTCGGCGGTCGCGGCGGGTGCGCCGAGGTAGCCGTGCGCGAGGCCCGCGCCCGCCAGGTGCAGCTCGCCGACGCCGCCGGGCGGCACCAGCTCCAGCCGACCGTCCAGCACGTAGCCGTGCTTGCCCGCGACGGGCCGCCCGATCGGTACGGACCGCCCGGCCAGGTCGTCGGCGGTGATCTCGTGCGCGGTGCTGTAGCCCATGCTCTCGGCCGGGCCGTAGCCGTTGGTGAGCCGGACGTGCGGGTGGTCCTCCAGGGCCTTCGCCGCGTGGGCGGGCGACGCGGGCTCACCGCCGGTCATGGCGCGGCGGACGGTGGCGAACACCTCGGGGTGCTCGTCCAGCACGTGGTTGAACAGGCTGGCGGAGGCCTTGAAGACGGTGACGCCGTGCTCGACCACCAGCCGGGCGATGTCGGCGGGGTCGGGCGGCCCGGCCGGGTGCAGCACGCACGTGCCGCCGTGCAGGAGCGCGCCGAGCAGTTCGGTGGCGAAGGCGTCCCACGAGACCGGCGCGGCCTGGAGCCAGACCTGGTCGGCGTCGAACTCGGCGTAGTGCTGGCCGGTGAGGGTCGCGACCAGCGCGCGGTGCGGCGCGAGCACGCCCTTCGGCTCGCCGGTCGAGCCGGAGGTGAACATGACGACGGCGGGTGATCCCGGCGAGACCCGCACCGCGGGCGCGTGGTCGGGACCGGCCGCGTGGGGGTCCACGACGTCGAGACCGTCGAGACCGTCGAGCGGCGTGCCGACGAGGGCGGTCGCGCCGGCCCGCCGCACCGCCTGCCGCAGCCGGTCGGCCGGGAACGCGGTGTCCAGCAACGTGTAGCAGCCGCCCGCCTTGAGCACGCCGAGCAGCGCGGCCACCAGCGCCGGCCCGCGGTCGAGGTGCACGCCCACCACCGCGCCCGCCGGCACGTGGTGCGCGATCCGGTTGGCCCACCGGTCGAGTTCGGCGTACGTGACGTGGGCGCCGTCGTGGATCAGCGCGGTCCTGTCCGGCGTCGCGGCGGCCCGTGCGGCGAACAGCTCGTGCACGGTGGCGTCGAGGTGCGGGCGGCCGGGCCGGGTCAACGCGGCGCGCTCGTCGTCGTCCAGCAGCGGCAGCGCGCCGAGGCGGGTGTGCGGGTCGGCGGCCACGGCCTCCAGCAGCCGGACGAGCCGCCGGCCGAACGCGGCGACGGTGGACCGGTCGAACAGGTCGACCGAGTAGTCCCAGTCGATCCGCAGGCCGTCGGGCCGCTCGCGGAACCCGATGGTCATGTCGAACTTCACCGCGCCGGTGCCCAGCGCCAGCGGCTCGAAGCACCCTCCGGCAGCGGTCCCGTCCTCGGTGCCGTGCACCAGCATCACCTGGAACAGCGGGTGGCGCGACAGCGAGCGCGGCGGGTTGAGCTCCTCCACGATCCGCTCGAACGGCACGTCCTGGTGGGAGTACGCGGTCAGGCCGGTGTCGCGGACCCTGGTGACGAGCTCGGCGAACGTGGGGTCGCCGGAGGTGTCGGTGCGCAGGACGAGGGTGTTGACGAAGAAGCCGACCAGGTCGTCCAGGGCTTCGTCGGACCGGCCCGCGACCGCCGTGCCGAGTGGCACGTCCGCGCCGCCGCCGTGCCGGGTGATCAACGCCGCCACCGCCGCCTGCGCCACCATGAACAGCGTCGCCCCGGTGTCGGCCGCGAGGTCGGCCAGTGCCCGGCGCACGCCCGCGTCCACGGCCAGCGGCACGGAGTCGCCCCGGTGCCCGGCGGTGGCCGGTCGCGCCCGGTCGGCCGGGAAACCGACCTCCACCGGCAGGTCCGCCAGCGCCCGCGCCCAGTGCTCCACCTGCCGCGCGAACCGGCTGCCCGGGTCGTCGGGGTCGCCCAGCACGTCCTGCTGCCAGTAGGTGTAGTCGGCGTACTGCACCGGCAGCTCGGGGAACTCCGGCGCGCGCCCGGCCCGGCGGGCCGCGTAGGCGGTCTCCAGGTCGCGCGTGAACGGCCCGGTGGACCCGCCGTCACCGGCGATGTGGTGCAGCAGCACGAGCAGCACGGCACCACCACCGTCCACTTGGTACAGTCGGGTCAGCACGGGTGGCGCGGCGGTCAGGTCGAACACGTGCCGTGCCGCGTCCTCCAGCGCCGGCGTCAGGCCGTCCGCCGGCACGACCGCCACCGGCAGGTCCACCGGCGCGGCGGGGCGGATGTCCTGGCGCGGTTCGCCGTCGACCTCCGGGTACGCCGTGCGCAGCACCTCGTGCCGGGCCACGACGTCGCCCAGCGCGGCCCGCAGCGCGGCGACGTCCAGGTCACCGCGCAGCCGCAGGGCGATCGGGATGTTGTAGGTGGCGCCGGGCTCGGCCCGGCTGAGGAACCACAGCCGACGCTGGGTGAACGACAGGGGGACGCTCGGCGCGCTCACTTGACCTCCTCCGGGCGGACCCGGCGCCGCAGCGCGGGGCGGGCCTGTTCCGCGTGGCCGAGGCGCTCGGCCAGCGCGGCCACCGTGCGGTGCTCGAACACGGACTTGATGGACAGCTCGGCGCCGAACGCCGTGCGCACCCGGCTGATCAGGCGGGTCACCAGCAGCGAGTGGCCGCCGAGGGCGAAGAAGTCGTCGTCCGCGCCGACCTCGCCGGTCAGCCCGAGGACTTCCGCGAACAACGCGCACATCACCTCTTCGCGCGGTGTCGCGGGTTTGCGCCCGGCGGGCCGGTCGAGGTAGTCCGGTGGCGGCAGGGCCGCCCGGTCGAGCTTGCCGTTGGCGTTGCGCGGCAGCACGTCCATCCGCACGTAAGCGCTGGGCCGCAGGTGTTCGGGCAGGTGCTCCTCGGCGTGCGCCCGCAGCGACGCCGGGTCCGGCTCCGCGCCCGGCTCGGCCACCACGTACGCCACCAGCCGCTTGTCGCCGGGCCGGTCCTCCCGGACCACGACGGCCGCCTGCCGCACGGTCGGGTGGTGGGTCAGCGCGTTGGACACCTCGCCCGGCTCGACCCGGAACCCGCGGATCTTGATCTGGTCGTCGGCCCGGCCGAGGAAGTCCAGGACACCGTCGGCACGCCACCGCACCAGGTCACCGGTCCGGTACATGCGTTCGCCGGGGCTGCCGTGCGGGCAGGCGACGAACCGCTCGGCGGTCTGCGCGGGCGCGCCCAGGTAGCCGCGGGCCAGGCCGACACCGGTCATGTACAGCTCGCCGACGACACCGGGCGGCAGCAGGTTCAGGTGGGCGTCCAGCACGTAGAAGCCCTTGTTGACGATCGGCCGGCCGACCGGGATCGACGGCAGGTCGGTGTCCTCGGGGCGCACCTGGTGGCACACCGTGAAGATCATGTTCTCGACCGGCGAGTAGCCGTTGACCAGCCGCACGCCGGGGTGGCGGTCCAGCAGCTTGCGCAGGTGCGCCACGGACGCGGGCTCGCCGCCGGTCATGATCTGCCGGACCCCGGCCAACGCGGTCGGGTACTCGTCCAGCAGGTGGTTGAGCAGGCTCGCGGACAGGTGCACGGTGGTGATCCGGTGCCGCGCCACGAGCGCGTCGATCAGCGCGGGCTCCGGTGTCGGCCCCGGCTGCAACACGCACGCGGCACCCGCCAGCAACGGCCCGAACAGCTCCAGCGCGAACGCGTCCCACGACACCGGCGAGCACTGCAACCACACGTGGCCGGGGGAGAAGTCGACGTACTCCTGGCTGAGCAGCGTGCCGACCAGCGCGCGGTGCGGCGCGACGACACCCTTCGGCACGCCGGTCGACCCCGAGGTGAACATGACGCACGCGACGTCCTCGGGCGACACCGCCACACCAGGTGAGGTCGCGGGGTGGGCGGCGACGCGGGCCGCCGTGGCGGGATCGTCCACGACGAGCGCGGGCACGTCCGGCAGCCGGTCGGCCAGCGCCGCCGACGTCACGACCAGCGGCGTGCCGGTGCGGTCGGCCAGCTCGGCCAGCCGCCGCCGCGGGAACCGCAGGTCCAGCGCCGTGTAGCCGGCGCCGGCGGTCAGCACGCCCAGCACGGCCACGACCAGGTCGACGTCGCGGTCCAGCAGCACGCCGACGACCTGACCGGCCCGCACACCGCGTGCGACCAGCTCGTGGGCCAGCCGG
Source organism: Actinosynnema sp. NPDC051121 (assembly GCA_040689555.1). Taxonomy (GTDB): domain Bacteria; phylum Actinomycetota; class Actinomycetes; order Mycobacteriales; family Pseudonocardiaceae; genus Actinosynnema. The sequence goes on from JBFBCZ010000001.1 coordinate 90,978, forward strand.
TTCGCCCGGTCCACCAGCTCCCGGTACGTCACCCGCACCTCGCCGTGCGCCAACGCCACCGCGTCGGGCGTCCGCCCGGCCTGCGCCGCGACCAACTCGTGGGCGCAGCGGTCCACCGGCGCGTCGGCGTAGGTGTCCGTCCACGCCGCCAGCAGCCCGCGCCGCTCCTGCCGGTCCAGCAGGTCCGGCCGGCTGATCCGGGTGTCCGGGTCCGCGATCACGGCGGCGAACATCCTGGTCAGGCGGGTGGCCAGGGCGGCGGCCGTGCTGCGGTCGAACAGGTCGGTGGCGAACTCCAGGCTGCCGGTGATGCCCGCCGGCGCGCCCGTGTCGTCGTGCTCCTCGCGCAACCCGAGGGTGAGGTCGAACTTGGCGCTCGCGGTGTCCACCGGGGCGACCTCGGCGGTGAGGCCGGGCAGCTCCACCCGTCCCGCCGCGGTGTTCTGGAGCACCAGCATCACCTGGAACAGCGGGTGCCGTGACAGCGAGCGGGTCGGGTTCAGCTCCTCGACCAGCCGCTCGAACGGCACGTCCTGGTGGTCGTAGGCGGCCAGGTCGGCGTCCCGGACGCGGGCCAGCAGCTCGCGGAACGTCGGGTCGCCGGAGGTGTCGGTGCGCAGCACGAGCGTGTTGACGAAGAACCCGACCAGCTCGTCCAGCGCCTCGTCCGCGCGGCCCGCCACCGGTGAGCCGGCGGGCACGTCGGTGCCCGCGCCGAGCCGCGTCAGCAGGGCCGCGAACCCGGCCTGGAGCACCATGAACGGCGTGGTGCCGGTGCCGCGGGCCAGGTCGAGCAGGGCCCGGTGCAGGTCTGCGCCCAGTTCGACCGGCACCGACTCGCCCCGGCCGGACGAGGTCGCCGGGCGGGCCCGGTCGGCGGGCAGCGGCAGCTCGTCGGGCACGCCGGCCAGCGCCTGCCGCCAGAACGCGAGCTGCCGCGCCAGCGGGCTCGTCGGGTCGTCCGGGTCGCCGAGCAGCTCCCGCTGCCACAGCGCGTAGTCCGCGTACTGGACGGGCAGCGGCGCCCAGTCGGGGGCACGGCCGTCCAGCCGCGCGGTGTAGGCGTCGGTCAGGTCGCCGAGCAGCGGTCCCATGGACCAGCCGTCGCCCGCGATGTGGTGCAGCACCAGCAGCAGCACGTGGTCGTCGTCGGCGACCCGCAGCAACGACGCCCGCACCGGCAGCTCCGCGGTGAGGTCGAACGTCTCCCGCGCCGCCTCGGTCACCGCGCCGTCCACGTCGGCGACGTCGAGCACGGGCAGCGGCAGCGCCACGTCCGACGCCGGCCGCACCACCTGCTGCGGCACGCCGTCGATCGACGGGAACACCGTCCGCAGCGACTCGTGCCGCCGCACCACGTCGTTCAGCGCCGCGTGCAGCGCGCCCACGTCGAGCGCGCCGCGCAGCCGCACGGTGTGCGGGACGTTGTAGGACGCGCCCGCGCCCTCCAACTGGTCGATGAACCACAACCGCGCCTGCGCGTAGGACAGCGGGATCTCGTCGGGCCTGGGCGCGGGCGTCAGCGCGAGGCGGTCGGCGACCCGGTCCAGCCGGCCGCACAGCCCCGCCGGGGTCGGCGCGTCGAACAGGTCGCGGATCGAGAGCTCCGCGTCGAGCGCGGCCCGGACCCGGCCGACCAGCTTCGCCGCCAGCAGCGAGTGCCCGCCGAGGGCGAAGAAGTCGTCGTCCGCGCCCACCTGGTCCGCGGTCAGGCCCAGCACGTCGGCGAACAGCCCGACCATGATCGTCTCACGGGGTGTGCGCGGCGCGCGGCGCGCAGCGCCGGAGTCGGCGGCGGGCACGGGCAGCGCGGCCCGGTCGAGCTTGCCGTTGGCGTTGAGCGGGATGCGGTCGAGCAGCACGTACGCGGCGGGCCGCAGGTGGCTCGGCAGCACCGCCGCCGCGTGGGCGGCCAACGCGGCCTGGTCGGGTGCCGCGCCCGCCTCGGGCACGACGTACGCGACGAGCCGCTTGTCGCCGGGCCGGTCCTCCCGGACCACGACCGCGCTGCGCCGCACCCCGGGGTGCGCGTCCACGGCGGCCTGCACCTCGCCGGGCTCGATCCGGAAGCCGCGGATCTTGACCTGGTCGTCCGCGCGGCCGACGAAGCGCAGCTCGCCGTCGTGCCCCCACTTCACCAGGTCACCCGTGCGGTACATGCGTTCGCCGGGCTCGAAGGGGCAGGCGACGAACCGTTCGGCGGTCAGCCCCGGCTCGCCCGCGTAACCGTGCGCGGAACCCGCCCCGGTGACGTACAGCTCGCCGGCGACACCGGGCGGGACCAGGTCGAGGCGGTCGTCCAGCACGTAGGACCGCTTGTCGGCCACCGCGCGGCCGATCGGCACCGGCCCGTCGGCGTCCTCCGGCCGCACGTCGTGGAAGCTCGTGTAGACCATGTGCTCGGCCGGCCCGTAGCCGTTGACGACCCGGACGCCCGGGTGGTCGCGCAGGACCCTGGCCAGGTGCGGCGCGGACGCGGCCTCCCCGCCCGTCATGACCACCCGCAGCACGTCGAACACGGCCGGGTGCTCGTCCAGCATGTAGTTGAGCAGGCTGGCGGACAGGAACGTCGTGGTCACGCCGTGCTCGGCCACCAGCTCGGCGATCCGGGCCGGCTCCGGGGTCTGCCCGGGCTGGAGCACGCACGTCGCGCCGGACAGCAGCGCGCCGAACGCCTCCAGCACGAACCCGTCCCACGGCAGCGGCGCGCTCTGCAACCACACGTGGTCCGGCGAGCCGTCGAAGAAGCCCTGCCCCACCAGCGTGCGCACGATCGCGCGGTGCGGTGCGAGCACGCCCTTGGGCTTGCCGGTGGACCCCGAGGTGAAGATGACGCAGGCGGGTGCGGCGGGGTCGACGTGGACGGCCGGCGCGTCAGCGGACCGTCCGCTCACGTCCGCCGCGACGTCCAGCATCCGGTACGCGCCGTCCAGCCGGGTCAGGCCGGACGCGTCCGTGACGACCGCTACCGCGTCGGCGGCCCGCAGGATCGCGGCCACCCGCGGGTCCGGGAAACCGGGGTCGAGCAGGGTGAACGCGGCCCCGGCCTTGAGCACCGCGAGCAGCGTCACGACCAGCTCGATGTCCCGGCCGAGCAGGACGCCGACGAGGTCGCCGGGCCGGACGCCGGAGTCGAGCAGGTGGTGGGCGCGCCGGTTGGCCGCCGCGTCCAGCTCGCGGTAGGTCGTGCGCCTGTCGCCGAACACCAGCGCGGTGGCGTCCGGGGTGGCCTTCGCGTGCGCGGCCACCACCTCGTGCGCCGTGCGGTGGTCGACCGCGCTCGCCGGTGCGCCCGGCGAGCCCGCCGCCAGCACCACCCGTTCGGCCGGGGTGAGCACGTCCAGCCGGCCGATCCGGGTGCCGGGGTCGGCGGCGACGGCCCGCAGCACGGCCGCCAGCCGGTCCACGAGCGTGGTCGCGGTGGCGCGGTCGAACAGGTCGGCGGCGTACTCCAGGCCGCCTGCCAGCCCCGCCGGCGTGCCGTCCTCGTACTCCTCGCCGAGGCTGAGCGTGAGGTCGAACTTGGCCGCGCCCGTGTCGACCGGGGCGAGCTCCACGTCCAGGCCCGGCAGCTCGGGCCGCGCGCCGGCGTTGTTCTGCACCGCGAACGCGACCTGGAACAGCGGGTGCGTGCCCGGCGTGCGCACCGGGTTCAGCTCCTCCACGAGCCGGTCGAACGGCACGTCCTGGTGGTCGAACGCGGCCAGGTCGGTCTCGCGGACGCGGGCCAGCAGTTCGGTGAACGTCGGGTCGCCGGAGGTGTCGGTGCGCAGCACCAGCGTGTTGACGAAGAAGCCGACCAGGTCGTCCAGGGCTTCGTCGGTGCGGCCCGCGACCGGTGCGCCCAGCGGCACGTCGGTGCCCGCGCCCAGCCTCGTCAGCACGGTCGCGAACGCGGCCTGGAGCACCATGAACAGGGTCGTGCCGTGCGCACGTGCCAGGTCGAGCAACGCCCGGTGCAGGTCGGCGTCCAACCGCACGTCCACCAGCCCGCCTGCGCCGCCCTCGGCCGTGCGGGGGTGGTCGAGCGGCAGCGGCACCTGGTGCGGCAGGTCCTGGAGCGCCTGCCTCCAGAACTCCAGCTGGGTGTCGGCCACGTCGTCGAGCAGGTCTTGTTGCCACAGCGTGTAGTCCGCGTACTGGACGGGCAGCGGTGCCCAGTCGGGTGCGTGGTCGGCGCGCCGCGCGGTGTAGGCGGTGGCGAGGTCGTGCAGCAGCGGTCCCATCGACCAGCCGTCACCCGCGATGTGGTGCAGGACGAGCAGGAGCACGTGGTGGTCGTCGGCCACGCGGAGCAGCGATGCCCGCACGGGCGGCTCGGCGGTGAGGTCGAACGCCTCGCGGGCGGCTCCCGTCACGAAACCGTCCACATCGGACACTCGGTGCACGGGCAGCGCGATGTCACCGGCCGGTCGCACCACCTGGCGCGGTTCGCCGTCGACCGCCGGGAACACGGTCCGCAGCGCCTCGTGCCTCCCGACCACGTCGGCCAGGGCGGCGCGCAGCGCGTCCACGTCGAGGTCGCCGCGCAGCCGGACGGTGTGCGCGACGTTGTAGGCGGGGTTCGGGCCGCGGAGCTGGTCCACGAACCACAGCCGGGCCTGCGCCGGGGACAGCGGTGTCCACTCGGGACGGTCCACCGGTCGCAGCGGGGTGCGTGCGGCGCGGGCCGAGTCCAGGCGGCCGATCAGCGCGGCCGGGGTCGGCGCGTCGAACAGGTCGCGGATGCCCAGCTCCGCGTCGAGGGCGCTCCGGACCCGGCCGACCAGCTTCGCCGCCAGCAGCGAGTGCCCGCCGAGGTCGAAGAAACCGTCGTCCAGGCCGACCTCGGCCACGCCGAGCACCTCGGCGAACAACCCGACGAGGATCTCCTCGCGGGCCGTGCGCGGTCGGCGCGCCGCGGTCACCGCCAGGTCCGGCACGGGCAGCGCGGCCCGGTCGAGCTTGCCGTTCGCGGTCAGCGGGAGCGCGTCCAGCGGCACGTAGGCGGCGGGCCGCAGGTGCTCGGGCAGCAGCGCCGCCACGTGCGCCCGCAACTCGGCCACCGGGGTCGGCGCGACGACGTAGGCGACCAGCCGCTTGTCGCCGGGCCGGTCCTCGCGCACCACCACGGCCGCGTCGGTCACGCCGGGGTGCGAGGTGACGGCGGCCCGCACCTCGCCGGGCTCCACCCGGAAACCGCGGATCTTGACCTGGTCGTCGACCCGGCCCAGGTACTCCAGCGCGCCATCGGCCGACCACCGCGCCAGGTCACCGGTCCGGTAGGCCCGCTCGCCCGCCCGGAACGGGTGGGCCACGAACCGCTCGGCGGTCAGGCCGGGCGCGCCCAGGTAGCCGTGCGCCAGGCCGTCACCCGACACGTACAGCTCGCCCGCCACCCCCGGCGGCACCGGCCGCAGCCGGTCGTCCAGCAGGTAAGCCCGCTTGCCCGCGACCGGCCGGCCGATCGGGACCGGTGCCGGGCCCGCGGCGGTGATGTGGTGGGTGGTGGTGAAGCCCATGCTCTCGGCCGGGCCGTAGCCGTTGACCAGGGCGACACGCGGGAACTCGCGCAGCGCCCGCGCCACGTGCGCCGGGGACGCGGGTTCGCCACCGGTCATGGCCCGGCGCACCGTGGCGAACACCTCCGGGTGCTCGTCCAGCACGTGGTCGAACAGGCTCGCGGAGGCGTCGAAGACGGTGACGCCGTGCTCGACCACCAGCGCCGCCACCACGGCCGGGTCCACGTCGCGGCCGGGCAGCAGGACGGACGTCCCGCCGTGCAGCAGCGGCCCGAGCAGTTGGGTGGCGAAGGCGTCCCACGACACCGACGCGATCTGGAGCCACACCTCACCGGGCCCGAACCCGGCGTAGTCCTGCCCGGTGAGCGTGGACACCAGCGCCCGGTGCGGTGCGACGACGCCCTTGGGCCTGCCGGTGGAGCCAGAGGTGAACATGACGCACGCGATGTCGTCCGGGCCCGTGGTCACGGCCGGTGGTGTGGCCGGGTGGGCCGCGACGGCTGCCGCGTCCGCGTCGACCAGCGCGGTCGGCGTGCCCGCCACGGTCCCGGCGAGCCGGGAGTCGGTGACGACCAGCGGCGGCGCGGTGCGCGCCACCAGGTCGGCCAGCCGCGCGGCCGGGAACTTCGGGTCCAGCACGGTGTAGCCCGCGCCGGCGGTCAGCGCCGCCAGCACCGCGACCGCCAGTTCGTCGTCACGCTCCAGCAGCACGCCGACCACGTCGCCGGGCCGCACCCCGGCGCCGACGAGGTGGTGCGCCAGCCGGTTCGCCCGCTCGACCAGGTCGCGGTAGGTCACGCGGCGGTCGCCGCTGACCAGGGCCACCGCCTCCGGGGTCGCTTCGGCCCGAGCGGCCACCAACGCGTGCACGGTCGCGGGTGGCGCGGCGGGTCCGCCGTCACCCCACCGCACCAGCACGTCGTGCCGCTCGTCGGGGGTCAGCAGGTCGAACTCGCCGATCGGGCGGTCCGGTCGCGCCGCCAGCGCGCCCAGCAGGGACGTGAAGCGGGAGAGGAGGCGTTCGGCCGTGCCCGCGTCGAACAGGTCCGTCGCGTACTCCAGGTACCCGCCGATGCCGTCCGCCGTCTCGGTCGCGGCCAGCGTCAGGTCGAACTTCGCGGCCGTGTTCGGCACCGGCTCCGGCACGCAGGTCGCTCCCGCCAGGTCCACGGCGGCGTCCGCGTTGTTCTGCAGCACCACCATCACCTGGAACAGCGGGTGCCGGGCCGTGCTGCGGACCGGGTTCAGCTCCTCGACGAGCCGTTCGAACGGCACGTCCTGGTGGTCGTAGGCGGCGAGGTCGGTGTCGCGGACGCGGGCCAGGAGTTCGGTGAACGTGGGGTCGCCGGAGGTGTCGGTGCGCAGGACGAGGGTGTTGACGAAGAACCCGACCAGGTCGTCCAGGGCCTCGTCGCCGCGTCCCGCGACCGCGGTGCCGATCGGGATGTCCGTGCCCGCGCCCATCCTGGTCAGCAGGGTGGCGAACGCGGCTTGGAGCACCATGAACAGCGTCACGCCGTGCGCGTGGGCCAGGTCGGACAGCGCTTCACGCACGTCGACCGGCACGTGCAGCGGCAGGGACCCGCCCCGGTGGCTCGCCACCGGGGGCTGTGGCCGGTCGGTGCGCAGGTCCAGCCCTTCGGGCAGGCCCGCCAGCGCGGTCCGCCAGTGCGCGAGGTCGAGGGCGGTCCGGGACGTGGGGTCCTCGGCGTCGCCGAGCAGGTCGTGCTGCCAGCGCGAGTAGTCCACATAGGACACGGGCAGGGGCGTCCAGTCGGGTGCCGCGCCGCCCAGGCGGGCGGTGTAGGCGGTGGCGAGGTCGTCCAGCAGCGGCCGCAGCGACCAGCCGTCGCCCGCGATGTGGTGCAACGTCACCAGCAGCACGTGGTCCCGCTCGCCGGTGCTCAGCAGGTGCACCCGGATCGGCGGGCGGCCCGCGAGGTCGAACCGGTGGCCGGACTCGGCGCGGATCACCCCGTCCACCTCGTCGGCGGCGAGCTCGTGCACGGTCAGCACGGACGTGACGGCGTCCTCGGGCAGCACGAGCTGGTACGGCTCGCCGTCGACGGCCGGGTAGGCGGTGCGCAGCGGCTCGTGCCGCAGGACCACGTCGGTCACGGCGCGGTCCAGGGCGTCGGTGTCCACCGGTCCGGTGACGCGGGCGGCGAACTGCACGTTGTAGGTCGTGCCGCCGTCGACCTGGTCCAGGAACCACAAGCGGGCCTGGGCCGGTGACAGCGGCGGGTGTTCGGGACGGTCACCGGCGACCGGCGCGGGCCGTGCGGCCGACGCGCCGTCGAGGCGCAGCGCCAGGTCGGCGACCACGGGCGCGGCGAACACGTCCCGCACGCCGATCTCCACGCCGAACGCGGCCCGTACCCGGCCCACCAGCTTCGCCGCCAGCAGCGAGTGCCCGCCGAGCGCGAAGAAGTCGTCCTCCGGGCCCACCGGCACGCCGAGCACGTCGGCGTACAGGCCGCACAGGATCTCCTCACGCGGGCCGCGCGCCGCGCGCCGTGACGTCGCGGTGTGGTCCGGCGCGGGCAGGGCGGCCCGGTCGAGCTTGCCGTTCGGCGTCAACGGGAGGGCGTCGAGCAGCACGTACGCGGCGGGCCGCAGGTGCTCGGGCAGCAGGTCCGCGGTGTGCGAGCGCAGGGCCGCCACGTCCAGCGCGGCCTCGGGCACCACGTACGCCACGAGCTGCCCGTCCCGCACCACGACCGCGCTCTGCCGCACGGACGGGTGGCGCTCGACGGCGGTGCGGACCTCGGCGGGCTCGATCCGGAAGCCGCGGATCTTCACCTGGTCGTCGGCACGGCCGAGGAACTGGAGGACTCCCGACTGCTTCTCGTTGTCGGCTCCGCCGATGGTCGTCCACTTCACCAGATCCCCGGTCCGGTACATGCGCTCACCGGGTGCGAACGGGTCGGCCACGAACCGCTCGGCGGTCAGGCCGGGTGCGCCGAGGTAGCCGTGGGCGAGCCCGCCGGACATGTACGCCTCGCCGGGCACGCCGACCGGTACCGGCTGGAGCCGGTGGTCCAGCACGTAGACCCGCTTGCCCGCGATCGGCGAGCCGACCGGGATCGTGGCCAGGGCCGTGTCGGCGGGCGTGATCACGCGGCACAACGTGAAGATCATGTTCTCCACGGGCGAGTAGCCGTTGACCAGCCGCAGGTCCGGGCGCGCGTCGAGCAGGCGGCCGACGTGGGCCACGGACGCGGGCTCGCCGCCGGTCATCAGCTGCCGGACGCCGCGCAGGGCCGCGGGGTGCTCGTCCACGAGGTGGTTGAGCAGGCTGGCGGAGAAGTGCGCGGTGGTGACGGCGTGGGCGGTGAGCAGGTCGGCGATGGCGGCCGGGTCGGTGACGTGACCGGGTTGCAGCACGCAGGCCGCGCCGTGAAGCAGGGGGCCGAACAGCTCCAGCGCGAACGCGTCCCACGAGACCGGCGAGCACTGGAGCCACACGTCGTCGGCGGTGAACTCGACGTAGTCCTGGCCGGTCAGGGTGCCCACGAGCGCGCGGTGCGTCGACAGGACGCCCTTCGGCTCGCCGGTGGAGCCGGAGGTGAACATGACGCACGCCAGGTCGTCCGGGTGCACGGTGACGTCCGGCGCGGTGGCGGGTGACGCGTCGTGGCCGGTGACGGACAGGGTCGTCACGCCGGGGAAGTCCACTGCGGACACCACGTGCCGCAGGCCGGCCCGTTCCGCCACGGCGGTGAGGCGGCCGGCCGGGAACCTCGGGTCGAGCACGGTGTACGCGGCGCCGGCCTTGAGCACCGCCAGCACGGCCGTGACCAGGGTCGCGTCCCGGTCCAGCAGCACGCCGACCACGTCACCGGGGACGACACCGGAGGCGAGCAGGTGGTGGGCCAGGCGGTTCGCCGCCGCGTCCAGCTCGGCGTAGGTCACCGTGGTGCCGGAGATCAGGGCGACCGCGTCCGGCGTGCGCAGCGCCTGTTCGGCGAACACGACGTGGGCCGGCCGGTCGTCACCCCGTGCGGGAGCGCCGTTCCAGGTCGACAGCAGCCGTTCCCGCTCGTCCGCGCCCAGCAGGTCGATCGCGGTGACGGGGGCGTCGGGGGTGGTCGCGACGGCCGTGAGCAGGCGGGTGAGCGCGGTGGCGAACCGCTCGGCGGTGGCGCGGTCGAACAGGTCGGTCGCGTACTTGAGCGCGCCGGTGAGGCCGTCGCCGGTCTCGGTGAGGTCGAGGGTGAGGTCGAACTTCGCCACGTCCAGGTCCACGACCCGGTGCTCGGCGCGCAACCCGGCGAAGTCGGCCGTCGCGGGCGGCGTGTTCTGGAGCACGAGCATGACCTGGAACAGCGGGTGCCGCGACAGCGACCGGGCCGGGTTCAGCTCTTCCACGAGCCGTTCGAACGGCACGTCCTGGTGGTCGTAGGCGGCGAGGTCGGTGTCGCGGACGCGGGCCAGGAGTTCGGTGAACGTGGGGTCGCCGGAGGTGTCGGTGCGCAGGACGAGGGTGTTGACGAAGAAGCCGACCAGGTCGTCGAGGGCTTCGTCGGTGCGGCCGGCGACGGGCGTGCCGATCGCCAGGTCCGTGCCCGCGCCCAGGCGGGTGAGCAGGGCGGCCACGGCGGCGTGCAGCACCATGAACACGGTGCTGCCGGTCCGTCCGGCCAGGGCACGCAACGCGGCGTGCGGCTCGGCGGCCAGCGTCACGGGAACGGCGTCGCCGTGCGCGCCCCGGATCGCGGACCGGGGCCGGTCGGTGGGCGGGGTGGACTCCTCGGGCAGACCCGCCAGGGCGGTGCGCCAGTACTCGTTCCAGGTGTCCTGCTCCCACAACGCGTAGTCCGCGTACTGCACGGGCAGGGCCGGCCAGTCGGGCGTGCCGCCGTCGAGTCGGGCCCGGTAGGCGGCGGCCAGGTCGCGCAGCAGCGGCGCGGTCGACCAGCCGTCGCCGGCGATGTGGTGCAGCACCAGCAGGAGCACGTGGTCGTCGTCGGCCACGCGCAGCAGGTGGGCGCGCAGCGGTGGTTCGGCGGCCAGGTCGAACGGTTCGGCCGCCAGCCTGCGCACCAGCTCGTCGGGGTCGGCGCAGGTGTGCTCGGACCAGGCCGGATCGGCCGTGTCGAGGATCAGTTGCGTCGGGGAGCCCGCCACGACGGGGAAGACGGTGCGCAGCGACTCGTGCCGCGCCACCACGTCGGCGACGGCGGCGCGCAGGGCGTCCGGGCGCAGCTCGCCGCGCAGCCGCACGGTGACCGGGATGGTGTAGGCCGCGCCGCCCTCGACCTGGTCGAGGAACCACAGCCGGGACTGCGCGAACGACAGCGGCAGCACGCCCGGCCGGGTGGTCGCGGTCAACGGCGGACGTGCCGCCGCCGCCGAGGGAAGTGCGGCGGCCAGTGCGCGGGGCGTGCGCGCGGCGAACACGTCGGCGATGCGCAGCTCCACGCCGAGCGCGGCGCGTGCGCGGCTGACCAGGGTCGCGACCAGCAACGAGTGGCCGCCGAGGTCGAGGAAGTCGTCCAGCGCGCCGACCGCGGGCAGGCCGAGCACGTCGGCGAACAAGCCGCACAGCACTTCCTCGTGCGCGGTGCGGGGCGCGTCGTCGGACGTCGTGACGCGGGGCGCGGGCAGCGCGGCGCGGTCCAGCTTGCCGGTGGCCGTGCGGGGCAGCGCGTCGAGCACGACGACGGCCGAGGGCACCAGGTGCTCGGGCAGCAGGCCGGCGACGTGGGCGCGCAGCTCGCGCGGCGTGGCGTCGGCGACCGCGTAGGCGACCAGGCGCTTGTCGCCGGGCCGGTCCTCCCGGATCACGACCGCCGCCTGCCGCACCGCCGGGTGACCGGTCAGCGCGGCCCGCACCTCGCCGGGCTCGACCCGGAAGCCCCGGATCTTCACCTGGTCGTCGGCGCGGCCCAGGAAGTCCACCGCGCCGTCCTCGCGCAGCCGGCCCAGGTCGCCCGTGCGGTACATGCGCGCGCCCGGCCGCGACGGGTCGGCCACGAACCGCTGCGCGGTCAGCCCCGGCTGCTTCAGGTAGCCGTGGGCGAGGCCGCCGCTCATGTAGATCTCGCCGGTCCCACCGGCCGCGACGGGGCGCAGGTCCGGGCCGAGGAGGACGGCGGTCTTGCCCGCCAACGGCCTGCCGACCGGCACGGACGTGCGGCGCGCGTCGTCCCGGGTGACGTCGTGGCACAGCGTGAAGATCATGTTCTCGACCGGTGAGTAGCCGTTGACCAGCCGCAGGTCCGGGCGCAGGTCGAGCAGGGTGGCCACGTGCCTGGTCGAGGCAGCCTCACCGCCCGTCATCAGCACCCGCAGGCCCGTGAACGCCTCGGGGTGCTCGTCGAGCAGGAAGTTCAGCAGGCTGGCCGAGAAGTGCGCGGTCGTCACGCCGTGCTCGGCGACGAGGCGGGCGATCAGGGCCGGGTCCGGGGTCTCGCCGTCCTGGAGCACGCACGTCGCGCCGTGCAGGAGGGGGCCGAACAGCTCCAGCGCGAACGCGTCCCACGAGACGGGGGAGCACTGGAGCCAGACCTCGTCGGAGGTGAAGGCGGCGTAGTCCTGGCCGGTGAGGGTGGTGACGAGCGCCCGGTGCGGCGCCACGACGCCCTTGGGCTCGCCGGTCGAGCCGGAGGTGAACATGACGCACGCGACGTCGTCCGGGTGCGCGGTGACGTCCGGCGCGGTGGACGGGCGCGCGGCGACCTCGGGTGCGGCGGGGTCCACCACCGTGCGGTCGCCGGCCAGGACGTCGTCCGCGGCCACGACCACGGTCACGTCGGCCCGCTCGCACACCGAGATCAGCCGGGCGGCGGGGAACCGCGGGTCGAGCACCGTGTACGCCGCGCCCGCCTTCAGCGCCGCGAGCACCGCGACGACCAGCTCCACCCCGCGCGGCAGGCGCACGCCGACGACGTCCCCCGGCCGCACGCCGGCGTCCAGCAGGTGGTGCGCCAGCCGGTTGGCGCGGGCGTCGAGCTCGGCGTAGCCCACCCGGGCCTGCCCGCTCACCAGGGCCGTGGCGTCGGGGGTCCGCCCGGCCTGGCGGGCGAACAGCGCGTGCACGGCCGGGAGGGCCGTGTCGATCGGGTGTGTCGTGGTCACCGCAAACCAGCTCCCCAGTCGTCGCGTGGGTGTCGTCAGCCGCGCAGCGCGGCGAGGCTCGCCGGGCGCAGGTCGGTCCAGGTGGTCTCGATGTGCTCCAGGCAGGCGGCCCGGGTGTCCGGCCCGTGCGTGACGTCCCAGCCTGCGGGGACGGCGATGTCGCCGGGCCACAGCGAGTGCTGGCCCTCGTCGTTGACGAGCACGAGGAACTCGCCGTCCTGGTCGTCGAAGGGGTTCGTCATCGTCGGCTCCTTGTCGTTGCGGGACAACGGTTTGGCTGCAACGGCAACGCTAGGGGCGGCGGGGTGGCGGTTCCGGCAGTGCGAGCGGCAGCTGAGCGGCAGCTCCGCGACCGCCCCTGGAACGCCGACGGGGTCGGTGCGACCGGTAGCCTCCGGTCACACCGACCCCGTCGCGGGTCCTTCGCGTCACGCCTCCGAAAAGCGCGGCGCCTGCCGGTCCCCGCACACCTCCTCCACCGTCGCGGCGAGCGCCAGCGCCTCGAACGTGTCCCGCGGCCCGAAGACCGACATCCCGAACGGCAGGCGGCCGAGCAAGCCCGCCGGCACGGTCACGTTCGGCACGCCGGCCATCGCCGGGATGGTGGACGTGTTGCGCGTCAACGGGTCGCCGTCCGCCGACAGCCGCCACGCCGGTTCGCTGGTCGGCGCGACGATCCCCGCCACCGCGTGGTCGGCCAGCACCGCGCCGATCGCGTCCCGGGCCCACCACCGCGCCTGCGCGCGTTTCGCGGACGCCTCCGCCAGTTGCTCGTCGGTCACCTCGGCGGCGCGTTCCAGCACGTCCTGGCCGAACAGGCTCAGCTCGACGGCGTCGGACCGGTTGCCCGCCAGCACGTCGGCCAGTGAGGTCACCGGCCCGCCGCGCGCCGCGAGGTAACCCTCCAGCCCTGTCCGGAACTCCGCCAGCAGCGCGTCCATGCCGGCGATCAGCGGCGGCGCGTCCCACGGCAGCTCGACCGGCACCACGACCACGCCGGCGGCACGCAGCCGATCCGCCACCCGGTCCACTTCGGACAGCACCGCGTCGTTCATCCGCCGCCCGTGCCACAGGCCGATCCGCAACCCTCGCGCCGGAACGGGGCGCACCGCCGGCCCGCCGGTCAACGCGGCCAGGCACGTGGCCGCGTCGCCGACGCTCGGCGCCAGCACGCCCACCGCGTCCTGCACCCGTGACACGGGCACGATCCCGCGCCCCGGCAGCAGGCCCAGGGCCGGTTTCACGCCGACCACGCCGTTCAGCGCGGCCGGCACGACGATCGAGCCGTCGGTCTCCGTCCCCAGCGCCAACGGCACCATGCCGGTCGCGACCGCCACCGCCGAACCGGACGACGACCCGCCCGGGCTGTGGTCGAGCACGTGGGGGTTGCGGGTCTGCCCGCCGACCGCCGACCAGCCCTCGACGCCGCCCGTGGAGCGGAAGTTGCCCCACTCCGAGAGGTTCGTCTTGCCCACCACCACCGCACCGGCCCGGCGCAGCCGCACCACCACGTCGGCGTCCGAGCGCGGTGGCGAGCCGGCCAGCAGGCGTGACCCGGCGGTGGTCGCCAGGCCCGCGGTGTCGATGTTGTCCTTCACCAGCACCGGCACGCCCTCCAGCGGGCGGGCCCGGCCGGCGGCGATCCGGGCGTCGCACTCGCGGGCCTGGTCACCGGCCGTCGGGTCGAGCGCCAGGACCGCGCGCACGAGCGGGTCGACCTCCCCGATCCGGTCCAGGCACGCCGACAGCAGGCCTGCCGCGGTCAGCGAACCGCCCGTCAGGCGCGAGCGCAGGTCGGTCAACGACGGCCACTCCGCCGCGGTCGTGTCAGTCAAGGCGGGCTCCCCTCAGGACGGGTGAGGACGCGTACACGCACACCGCCACGAGTGCCGACGCACCGTGCAGCGCCATCGTGGTGGTCAAGCCGAACAGGTCGATCGAGGCGCCGATGACGGCGTTGCCCAGCAGCGGCGCGCCGAACACCACCAGCGACATGATCGACATGACCCGGCCGCGCACCGGAGCCGGTGTGCGGCGTTGGATCGACGAGGTCAGCACGACCCCGGACAACGCGGTGAGCAGGCCGAGCACGCCGTAGCCGCCGAGCAGCGCCGGAAGCGTGCCCAGCACGCCCAACGCGCCCAGCACCACGGCCTGCCCGCACACGCAGAGCACGAGCACCCGCCCCGCGCGGCGGCCGACCGGGCGGACCAGGGTGAGCAGGAACGCCAGCGTCGCGCCCACCGTGAGCGCGGTGAGCAGCAGCCCCGCGCCCGTGTTGCCCGCGCCGATCGAGTGCGCCAGCAGCACGAGCCCGATGTTCACCGGCCCCGCCGCCGCCAGCTCCACCAGCCCGACCACCAGCACCAGCGTCCGCAGCGCGGGGTCGCCGGCGACGTGCCGCAACCCCTCCGCGACCCGCGTGCGCACGGCGAGGCGGTCCCGCTGCGGCACGTGGCCGTCGGCCCGGCTGCGCGAGACCGCCGCCGCGGACACCAGGAAACTCGCGGCGTTGGCCGCCGCCACCGCCGCCACCCCGCCCAGACCCAGCAGCGCCGCGCCGACCGGACCACCCGCGGCCTGCCCGGTGCGCAACCCGATCAGGTAGAGCGCGTTGCCGCGCACCAGGTGTTCTTCGGGCAGCAGCAACGGCCGCAACGCCCCCGACGCGGGCACGAAGAACGCGCCGAGCACGGTCAACGCCGCCGCCACCACCGCCAGCACCGCGGCGGTCGGCTCGACCGCCAGCACGACGCCCGCCGCCACCACCATCACCGCGCAGCGCAGCAGGTCGGCCCACACCATGACCCGCACGGGCCCGTACCGGTCCGCGGCGACCCCGCCGCCGAGCAGCGCGATCACCCGCGGCACCCCGGCCAGCGCGACCAGCAGGCCCGCGGTGGTCGCGCTGGAGACGCCGATGAGAGTGGTGGTGAGGGCCAGCATCCAGGCCGCGTCACCGAGCGAGGACAGCCCGGTCGCGGACACGAACGCCAGGTAGGAGGTGGACAGCGGGCCGCGCCGGGTCCGGGCGGGGGCGGTCACCGGTCCACCACCGTCACCGGCCCGGTGGTGGTGACGTTCGACCGGGGCAACCGGCCGAGATGGGCCGTGGCGGCGGCGGTGTCCGACCGAGGCGCCCGGCCGCGGGCCGGCGGGGTCGCGGTTTCTCCGTTCGACCGAGGCGCCCGGTCGCGGGCCGGCGGGGTCGCGGTTTCTCCGTTCGACCGAGGCAGCCGGTCGCGGGCCGGCGCGGTCGCGGTTTCGCCGTTCGACCGCGGAACCCGGCCGCAGTGGACCGGAGTGGTCGCGATGCCCCTGTTCGCCCCGGCGATCGCCCGACCGGTCGGCCCGGAGGTCGCGCGCCCCTTCACCGGGTCACCGTCCCCGCGGGCGTGCGGGCGGGCACCGCCCAGCCGGTCGGCGACCACAGGTCGTCCGGGGTCAGCGCGTCGGCGCGGTACTTGCCCAGCGCGCTGATCAGCAGCCGCAGTTCGAGCGCCAGGCACTCCACCAGCCGGGTGAGCCCGGCCTCGGGATCCTCGTCCACCGCGATCAGCGCCGCTCGTCCCAACCCGGTCGCCCGCGCCCCGGCGGCCAGGCACTTCGCCGCCCGCGCCCCCTCCCACACCCGGCCCGACACCAGCAGGCACCCGGCCGGACCGGCGATGCGGCGCAGGCACTCGGCGAGCGGCAGCCCGACGCCCGACAGGAACGACGTGGGCGCCCACCCGCTGCCGCCCTCCGCGCCGTCCACGGTCACCGCGTCCGCGCCCGCCTCCCACGCCACGGCCGCCGCGAGAGCGACGTCACGGCCCGGCGGCAGCTTCACCCACACCCGGGCGCGCGGGAAGTTGTTGCGCATCAACCGGATCTGCTGGCGCAGGATCTCCTCGGTGAACGTGCCCGGGCTCGCGCTCCGCAACGCCCGCCCGGACCCCGCCCCGAACACGTCCTCCACCGCGAACTGCGCCGACAGCCGGCCGGCGTCGGCCGAGTCCACCACGGTCAACCCGCCGAGCCCCGGTTTCGCGCCCTGGCCCACCTTCAGCTCGAACCCGAGCCGCCCGGAATCCAGCAGCGGACGCGCCGACGGGTCGCTGTAGACGAGGTTCCACACCTCCGCGTCGGCGTCCTCCGTGCTCTGCTGCACGACCACGCCGCCCGACCCGTCCGGCACGGCGTCCGCGTAGGCCGAGATCCGCCCCAGCAACGACCGCCCGCCGGCACCGTCCAGCCGCCCGTACCCGTTGACCGGCACGACGTTCTCGCCGATCACCATCGGCACGCCCAGCGCCCCGGCCTGCGCGCTCGCCGCACGTCCGAGGTCGGCACTGGCCACCTGGGTCGACCCGAACGCCGACAGGTACAGCGGCAGCGGCGAGGTGAAGCCGCCGACCTCCGCGCCCAGGTCCACGTCGCCGTGCAGCGGCTCGCGCGCCAGGTCGATCAGCTTCTCCAGCCGCTCGGGCACGAACACCGGCGGCACGAGCCGCGCCGCGTCCAGCTCGTCACCCGACGGCACGGCCGGTGCCGCGCCGAACAACGCCCGCCCGTAGTCCGCCAGCGCCGGGAACGCCGCCGCCGCGCCCACCCGGGCCCGTTCCCGCACCGCCGCCTCGGGGAACGACCCCGCGCTCAACCCGCTCACGGCGACACCACCCCGGGCACCTTCGGGTACGCGCTGGCCTGCCACACCGACTCCAGGCCCGCGATGTACCGCGTCAGCCGCTCCAGCCCGATGCCGAAGCCCGCGCTGCCGGGGATGCCCTCGCGCACCATCTTCAGGTACCAGCCGTACTTGGCCGGGTTCTCGCCGGTCTCCCGCATCCGGGCGATGATCGTGCCGTACTCGTGCTCCCGCTCGCTGCCGCTGCACAGCTCGCCGTACCCCTCGGGCGCGAGCAGGTCGAAGTTCAGCAGCCGTCCCGCCCGCGCCGGGTTCTCCTTGTCGTAGAACCCGCGCGAGCCCTTCGGGTAGTCGGTGAGGAAGAACGGCCTGCTGGACTTCGCCGACAGCACCGCCTCTCCCGCCCAGTCGATCTCGGCGTCGGGGTTCTGGTCGTGCCCGAGGCCGTGCAGGTCGGCGACGGCGGCGGTGTGCGTGCGCCGTTCGAACGGCTCGCCGGACAGCAGGTCGGCGAACGCGTCGGGGTCGCGCCCGAGGACCTCCAGCTCCCCGGCCGAGCGTTCCACGACGCGCCGCAGGACGTGCGCCACCAGCCCCTCGGCCACCGCCATCGCGTCGTCGCGGGACGCGCCCGCGATCTCGACGTCGATCTGGTGGAACTCGGCCAGGTGCCGGCTCGTGTTGCTGGTCTCCAGCGGTTCCAGCCGCACGTTCGGCGCGATGCAGAAGATCCGGTCGAACGCCGTCAGCGACGCCTGCTTGTACAGGATCGCGCTGGTCATCAGCTTGTACCGGTGGCCGTAGTAGTCCACGTCGACCTGCTTCGCGCCGCGCGCGCCCGGGTCGGTGACCGGGCCGATGATCGGCGGCAGCAGCTCGGTGAAGCCGCCGCCGCCCAGGTGCTCCCTGGTCGCGTCCAGCACGGTGTGCTGCAACCGCAGGACCGCACGGGTCGTGGGTGACGACAGGTGCTCGCGCGGGCCGGCCGGCAGCGGGGTCGCCGCGTCGGCGGCGCTCGTGGTGTCCATGTCGGTCTCGCTCCTTCGATAGGTGGGGCGGGGTGGTCAGCCGGAGCCGATCGGCTGCGCGCCGACCCGGTCCAGGGCCAGGTCGTCGAACGTCCGCTCGACGTGCGACAGCGAGCGCAGCAGCTCGGTCGAGGTGATCTCGGCGGCCGAGGCGGTCTCCACGACGCCGGCCAGCGGCAGCGAGCCGGTGCGCGACCAGCGCAGCCGCCCGGTCCGGTCGACCACGGCCCTGGTGCGGCCGGCGTTGTCGGGGTGCAGGCAGTACGGCACGTCCAGGTAGCCGCGCTCGACCGCGCGGACCAGCGCGACGCCGAGGTCGGGGGCCAGGTCCAGCACCGCCTCCACGATCGCGCGCGCCTCGGCGAGCACGCCGGTGTCCTCGACGGGGCCGCCGCGTGCCGTCCGGGCCGCCGCACGGCTCGCGGTGCGCAGCGCCGTCACGTTCTCCGCGATCGTGGGAATGCGGTGCGCTTCGGCCGTGGTCTTGACGATCAGGCGTTCCGCGCCGGTGCGCACGGCCAGTCCGGCGGCCCGTTCGAGCAACGCCGACGCACCGCGCCGGGTGCGCGGGAACACGCCCATGTAGGTGTAGAGGACGACGTGCCAGTCCACATCGGACAGGTGCTCGGCGGCCAGCGCGCGCAACGCCAGCACCGCCTCGGCGTCCTGCTCCGGGTGGGTCTGCTGGGCGTAGCTCAACGACACGCTGTCCAGGCCGTGCTGGCGGAAGAACAGGCCCTCCAGCACGCTGATCGCCACCAGCAGCCCCGGTGGGCACAGCTGGCCCATCATGCAGCCGCCGAACGACTCCAGGTGCGGCCGGCCGCCCCGCTCCCGCAGCCCGGCCAGCAAGAGGCACGACTCGGCCCACGCGCGCACGGCCTCCGCGACCGGCACCCGGCTGTACGGCAGGCAGTACGACAGCGGACCGCCCTCGGTGGCGTGCAGGCCCGCGTCGAGCAGCGCCACCACGATGTCCTGCGGCCGGGCCGAGCCGTGCCGCACCTGCACCGGGAACGCGTCACCGGCCAGTCCGCGCAGCACGTCCCGCGTGGTCCGCGCGGGGTAGGCGACGATCGGGTAGCCGTTGAGGGCGTCACCGGCGGCCAGCGCGGCGCGCACCGCGTCGTGGTCGCCGACCCGGGTGAAGCTGTCCAGCGTGATCGTGCCGACCGCGCGCACCCCGGCGGCGCGGACCGCGGCCAACCCGGCGCGCATGGCCACCGGGTCGCCGATGCCCATGCGGGGCTGGACGACCAGCTCGCCGTCGGCCGCGGCCCTGGCCACGAAGTCGCCGAAGGAGCTCATGACCGCACGCCCACGGGTAACCGGTCGAGGAACGCCCGGAACGCGGCGATGCTCCCGGCGTCCTCGAACACCGCGTCGTACCCGGCCTCGGCGAGGATCGCGGCGCGGTCCCGCCCGCCGGGGCCGTCGATGCCGAGCTTGCCGCCCACCACCACGGGGGTCGCGGTCAGGCCGGGCTCGACGCGCAGCTTGGCGATGACGCGCTTGGCCTCGTGGAAGCCGTGCCCGTTGACGCTGCTCACCACGATCAGGTCCGGCGCGTGCCGGGCGCACTCGGACACCAGCAGGCCGTCCGGGACGCACGCGCCCAGGTTGACCACTCGGTGCCCCAGCTCCTCCAGCACCAGTTGGAGGAACACGAGGTTCCACGTGTGGGCGTCGGACGCGAGGCTCGTCACCACGATGTCGAGTCCGGCGTCGTTCTCCACCAGGTCCATGGCACTCCCTCGGTCGCAGGATGGTCGTTGACGCCGAAACTAGGAGTCGCGCGACGCGTCGAGCGGCAGCCCGACCGGCAGCCGGGAGGCAGTTAGGGCGCGGGCCAGGGCGAGCACGCGGAACCGGTCGTCGCCGACCGGGCGCACGAGCCCGAGCAGCAGCAGGCGTCGGACGAGCCGCGCGCACGCCACCGGGGCGACCCGCGTGAGGCGGGCGGCGTCGGCCACCGACCAGTCGCCGCCCGCCAGCGCCGCCATCGCGCTGCTGTCCACATCGGACAGCGCCCGGCCCAGGACGTCGCGCAGGTCGGGCAGCCGGTCGGCCACCACGTCCAGCGGGTCGGCGCGCACGAGGTCCAGCAACTCGTCGGGGCGGTGGACCACCAACCAGGACGCCGCCGCCTCCAGCGCGCCGGGCAGGCCGTCGAGCCGTTCGGCGACCTCGACCAGCGCGGGGTCCGAGCCGGACGTGACGCCGGCGAGCCGGTGCAGCAGGCGCGCGGCGTGCTCGGGGGTCAGCGGGGGCAGCGCGACGACGCGTTCGCCGGGGATCGGGCGTGAGCCGCGCGTGGTGCGCAGCAGCCGCAGCCGCCGGCAGTGGTGCAGCAGCGCCAGCGCCCGGTCCGGGTCGGGCCACGCGGGGTCGTGGCCGTCGAGCACCAGCACCGCTTCCCGGTCGCCGATGAGCGTGGCCAGCGCGTCCCAGCCCTCGCCGTCCTCCGCGACGGCCAGCGCCGAGTGCACCAGCAGCCGCAACCGCGCCGCGTGGCCGCCGGGAGCCGGCGCGGTGGCCGCGTCCCACAGCACGCGTGCCGTGCCGGACTCGTGCAGCCGTCCCGCGACCTCCACGACCAGGCGCGTCTTGCCGACGCCGGGCAGGCCCGTCACCGAGACCAGCCGCGAGCCGCCCTCGCCGAGCAGCGCGAGCAACGCGGCCACCTCGGTGTCCCGGCCGACCAGGACGTCCAGCGCGGCGGGCGGCGGCACGGCGGTCAGGTCGGGCGCGAGGTCGATCTCCACCCCGCCGCGGGACCGCATGGCGGCGGCCTCGAACGTGGTCAGCTCGCGTCCGCTGAGCCGCAGCCCCTCGGCGATGAGCCGCACGGTGTCGCGGCGCGGCCTGCTCGCCCGGCCCGCCTCCAGGTCGCGGATGGCGCGGACGCTGATGGTGGACAGGTCGGCCAGTTGACGCTGGGTGGCTCCACGCTTCATCCGGTGTTTTCTGAGCAGCTCGCCGAATTGCCCGTACATGAAATTCTCGTCCATGCCCACTCCGGTGGCGATGAGGTCGTGCCGGTGCGATGTCCGTTTTCCGGTGCACCCGCTTCGAGCTGCGAAGAGTGGTGCTCCCGGCGGTTCTCCCTCCAGCATCGTCACGCCGGTATCGCGCCGTTATCGCGGCGGTGCGCACCCCGCGATACCGGGGTTTCGCGGGGTGTTCGTGCGGCGATAATTCGGCAATGCGCCCCATTTCTAATGTCGGTTCCAGCAGCACGGCCCGGAACTCGACCTCCAGGAAAAAGGGAGCACGACAATGCGCCTCCACCGCATCCTCGCCGCCACCACCGTCACCGCCGCGATCCTCCTGACCCCGGTGATCGCCGCCACCGCCGCCCACGCCGCCACCGACACGACGGCCACCAGCGCCGCGGCCCGGACCGCCACCGACGACACGCCCTGGGGCCCGACGAGCGACGACACGCCCTGGGGCCCGACCGGCGGCGACGCGGCTCAGACGACCGAGGACACCCCGTGGGGCCCGACCGACACCCCGTGGGGCCCGACCGGCGGCGACACGGACCCGTCGACCGACGACACCCCCTGGGGCCCGACGAGCGACGACACCCCGTGGGGTCCGACCGCGGTCTGAGTCAGCCGGTCCTGATCCGCTCCAGGACCTGTTGCGCGCGCAGCCTCGCCGCGCCCATGTTCCGCTCCGCGAACGTCGAGATCGCCCGGCCCAGCAGGCTCACCGCCGCGGCCCGGTCACCCCGCTCGGCCAGCACCACCGCCAGCTCGGCCCGCGTCTCCGCCGCACCGCCGTGGTCCATGGCCCGCTCCCGCACCTCCAGCGCCTCCCGCAGCAGGCCCTCCGCGGCCTCCGGGTCCTCCAGCGCCAGCTTCACCACCGCCAGCTTGTGCAGCACCCGCGCCTCGCCGACGGTGTCACCGGACGCCCGGACCGCCGCCAGCAGCTCGGTCAACGCCTCCTCCGCCTCCCAGTGCCGCCCCTGCCGGACCATCAGGTCGCTCAACCGGTACCGGACCTGCACCTCCACCCGCTGGTTGCCGAACCGACGGCAGATGTCCAGCGCCTCGTACAGCCGGTCGGCCGCCCGCTCCTGCTCGCCGTGCTCCAGGTCGATCTGCGCGACCTGCGTCAGCACCCACGCCTGCCCGACCGGGTCGCCGGACGCCCGGAACTCCTCCAACGCGGCCAGGTACAGCGGCGCGGCGTTCTCCAGGTCGCCGAGCCGGTGGTGCACCAGCGCCAGGTTCCGCCGGGCCAGCGCCACGCCCCGGTCGTCGCCCAGCGCCTCGAACGTGCGCAACGCGGGCTCCACCAGCTCGCGCGCGGCCCGCGCCCGCGACCACGAGAGCTGCAACGACGCCATCGAGCACAGCAGCGCCGCCTCGCCCCGGGCGTTGCCCGCCTCCCGGACCGCGGCCAGCGCCTGCTGGTGCGTGCGCTCCCAGTCGGCGAAGTAGCACCGCGCCTCGAACAGCGTCACCAGCGTCACGGCCAGGTCCCACGACGCCTCGTGCAGCCCTTCCGCGGCGCTCACCTCGACCGCCGAGCAGAGGTTCGGGTGCTCGGTCTCCAGCCACAGCAACGGGTCGGCGAGCAACCGGTCCACGTGCGACCGGGGCGGCAGCCAGCGGGGCGCGTCACCGTGCAGCGAGGTGAAGTCGCCGCCGTAGACGCGCGAGTGCGCCTCGCCCGCCAGCGCCAGCCAACCGCCGACGACCCGCCGCAACGCCGGCAGCCGCGCAGCGTCACCCTCGTTCAGCTCCAGTTGCTCCCGCGCGAACAACCGGATCAGGTCGTGGAACTTGTACCGCGGGCTGCCGCCGGCGTCGACCGCCACGACCTCCAGCATCTGCGCGTCGACCAACCCCTCCAGCAGGTCGGCGGCCCGGAACACGTCCACGTCCAGCAACGCCGCCGCGACCCAGGTGGGGAAGCTCAGCCCGTCCAGCGCCCCGAGCAGCCGCAGCAACCGGCGCGCCTCGACCGGGAGGCCGTCGTAGGTGAGGGCGAGGCTGGCGCGCACCATCATCTCGCCGTGCGCCAGCTCGTCGAGCCGGCGTCGTTCGTCGGACAGCCGTTCCAGCATCCACGCCAGCGACCAACCCGGCCGCGCGGCCAGGCGGGCGGCGACGATGCGCAGCGCCAGCGGCAGCGAGCCGACGAGCCGGATCAACGCCGTCGCGGCGGCGGGCTCCGCGTCGACCCGCTCGCGGCCGATCACCGTGGCGAGCATGTCCAGCGCCTCGTCGTGGCCGAGCACGTCGATCTCCAGCACGCGCACGCCCGGCAGGCCGGTGAGCCGCGTCCGGCTCGTCACGATCACCGAGCAGGAGCTGCTGCCCGGTAACAGCGCCTGCACCTGGCGTTCGGTCGCCGCGTCGTCCAGCACCACGAGCATCCGCTTGCGCGCCACGAGTTGCCGGTACATCTCGGCCCGCTCGTCCTCGGCGTCCGGGATCGACGTGCCGGGGATGCCCATCGCGCGCAGGAACCGGCCCAGCACGTCGGCGGCGCTCGCCGGGTGCTCGCGGGTGCCGCCGAGGTCGCAGTAGAGCTGACCGTCGGGGAAGTGGTCCTCCACCAACAGGTGCGCCACGTGCACGGCGACCGCGCTCTTGCCGATGCCCGGCTTGCCGACCAGCGCCACCACGCGGGTCGCCAGGCCGCCCAGCGCGAGCAACGCCCGGATCCGCGCGACGATCGCGGCCCGGCCGGTGAACTCGCCGATGTCGGCGGGTAGCTGGAGCGGCACGACGGTCACCGGCGGGGGAGGGGACGGCGGGCGCGGCTGAACCTGCTGCGGCGGACCGGGTTCGGGGCCCACGGCCAGCGACGGGTCGCCCGCGAGGATCGCCGTCTCCAGTCGGCGCAGGTCCTCGCCGGGCTCCAGGCCGAGCTCGTCGATCAGCAGCTCGCGGGTCGTGCGGTAGGCCTCCAGCGCCTCGGCCTGCCGCCCCGACCGGTACAGCGCGAGCATGAGCTGGCCGCGCAGCCGTTCCCGCAGCGGGTGCTGCGCGACCAGCGCGCTGATCTCGCCGACGAGCTGGCGGTGCCTGCCCGCGTTCAGCTCCAGGTCGAACGTCGTCTCCAGCACCGCGAGCCGGTCCTCGTCCAGCTTCGCGGCCTTGGCCCGCAGCTTGCCCGTCGTGCCGCCCAGCGCCGGTCCCCGCCACAGCGCGAGGGCCTGGCGCAGCAGCACGAGCCCCGCCTTGGGGTCGCCCGACCGCACCAGCGACTCGCCCTCGGCGGTCAGCGCCGCGAACACCTGCACGTCCAGCTCGCCGTCCGCGACCCGCAGCAGGTAGCCGGGCGGCCGGGTGACGATGGCCTCACCGCGCCCGATCGACGTCAGGTTGGCGCGCAGCGCGGACACGCAGATCTGGATCTGCCGACGCGCGGTGGCGGGCGGCTCCTCGTCCCAGACGGCGTCGATGAGGTGGTCGATGCTCACGACCCGGTTCGCGTCGAGCAGCAACGCGCCGAGCACCATCTGCTGACGCCCCGGTGGCACCCGGCTGACCCGGTCCGGCCCGTCCGCCACGTGCAGCGGTCCCAGGATCCGGTACACGGGGATGGGCGGCGACCCGACTGCTGCGAAATCCACGGGCTGCTCCCACTTGCATCGACCCCCGAACTGAAGATAACCGGTGGTCACCGTGGTCGCACACACCCGGAAGCCGGGTTGGTGGCGGTCATTCGGCGGACGACGATCGGCGCGCAACCGGCCGTCAGCCCGGCGAGGCGAAGAAGAACGACTTCTGCGACCGCAGCAACCCGTGCTCGGTGAGCGTGAACAGGTCGACGAACTCCACCTCGCGCCCCGCGCCGGTCACCCGCCCGACCACGACCACCCGCCCCGGCGCGGAGAACACCTCCTCGACCACGTGCCGACCGCCATCGACGGCGTGTTCGGCCTGGTAGGACTCGATCTCGGCCCGGCCGCGCACCACACCGGCCACCGGCGAGCGCAACTCCGCCTCGGCGGCGAACAACGACCCGTACCCGTCCATGTCCCGCCGGTCGAGGTACTCGTAGCTCAGCCGGACGTGCTCGACCCCCGCGGTCGTGACCACGTCGCCGGGTCGTCCCACCCCCTGCAGCCCGTTCGCCGACATGTCCCTGTCCCTCCGTAGAAGTCCGTGCACCCCCACGATTTCCGGTCGTGATCAAAGATCGTTATCGCTGCGGTATCACGAACCACTCCACGCGGGGAGCCCGCCACCCTTTCGCGTGGTCTCGCCGGTCGGGACGCATGGTGGGTGGGCAGGGGTGTATCCCCCGACCCGGAGGTGGCGCCATGGTCAGGGTCGGTGCGTTCCTGCCCGCTCGCCCGGCCGACGGGGAGCCCGGCAACGGGGGTGTCATCCCGGCGGACGACCACGCGACGCTCATCGGGCTGCTGGAGGGGATGCCCGGCGTGGAGTTCACGCACGGGCTCGACTTCCGCGACTCCTACGTCCGCCGAGGCCGGGTGCACTGCGGTGACGTGTGCCTGAACGACCTGGACCTGTACCTCTGGTACGTCGACTTCGCGCGCAAGCCGGGCAGCTACGACCTGGACGCGTTGCTGTCCGCGCGGCACGACACCGCGGTGGTGCCGGACCCGGAGCGGATCGCCGTGGCGTTCGACAAGCACTGGTCGTACCTGGCGCTCGCGCGCGCCGGCGTGCCGGTGCCCGACAGCGTGCTGGTCAGCCAGAGCAACCTCGACGCCGCCGCGCCCGTGATCGAGGAGTGGGGGCACGCGGTGCTCAAGCCGCGGCGCGGGTGCTTCGGCTGGGGCGTGCTGTTCATCGACAGCTTCACCACGCTCCGGGACGTCGTCGGCTACCTCGACTCCGAGTCCACCGAGGGGCGGGTGCGCGGCGTGCCGTCGGCGGGGTCGGCACGCAGCTACCTGCTGGAGCGCTTCTACCCCAACAGCCCGGAGGAGTGGCTGGGCGTCACCGTGCTGGGCCAGGAGGTGGTGTACGGCTTCCGGAAGGGCCCCGAGCGGCACGTCCGGTGGAACGACTTCGCCTGGAAGGTCTACGACGCGGAACGCGGCGGCGGCGCGGTCGAGTACCGGGAAGTGCCCGCCGTGCACGCCGCACTGGCCCGCGAGGCGCAGCGGGCCCTCGGCCTGCCGCTGCTCGGCCTCGACTTCATCTGCCACGAGGGCGACCCGATCGTCGTGGACGTCAACACCGGCCCCGCGCTGTACCCGGAGCTCTTCGCGGCGGCAGGCCGTTCGCTGCCGCACGAGCTGCACCGCGTCCTCACCGCCGCTATCGACGAGGCGGCCGGCCAACCGATCGAGGCCGGTGGCATCAGGTAGACCGGCGCTTCGTCCACGAACGGCACTTCGTGCGCCAGGTCGGCGACGCGAGGTAGTGCCGGCCAACGCCCGACCACGCCTGAACATCAGGCCCTGCTCCACCAGTTCTGCCTGCTGTGCCCGCCCGCCTGCCTGCCCGCCTGCCCTGCCTGCCGGCCTGCGCCGCCCGCCTGCGCTGCCCTGCCCGCCACCTGCCTGCGCTGCGTGCCTGCCCCGCCGCCATGCGTCGCCGCCCGCCTGCCCTGCCCTGCCCGCCGCCCGCCTGCGCTGCAAGCCTGCCCCGCCGCCATGCCTCGCCCGCCTGCCTGCCCCGCCGCGATGCCCCGCCGCCATGCGCTGCCGCCCGCCTGCCCCTCCGGCACCTGGCCGCGACGGCGTCCGCGCACCGGTGGTCACTCGAACCGGATGGACTCCGCGCGGGGGTACTTGCGGCCCGGTGACGGCACCGGCGATCCGGTGAACGAGACCGCGGTGCCGTTGGGCAGCATGGCCACGCCGGTCGGCAGGTCGTCCCGCGAGGCGTACCACGAGCCGCCGCGGGTGTCGGTGATGAACCCGTGCGGCTCGCCCGGCCGCCAGCCGGTGACGGTGCCGCGCCGCCGACCTCGCGGGGTGCCGGCGGGGGAGGCCACGACCTCCCTGGACCGCACGAACGGGCGGCTCAACGGGTAGCCGGCGCGGTCGGCGGGCGCGAAGAGGCGGTCGAACGACGGCGTCAACGTCGCCGCCGCCCGCAGCGGGGCCGCGGTGCGCGGGGTCCAGGCGGGCTGCGCCCCGGGGGACGACCGGTCGTCCACCACCGGCACCACCACGCCCACGCCGCGGCCGGTCAGCCGGGTGGCCAGCGGCGTGAAGTCCGCGTCACCGGTGATCAGCACGACCCACTGCAACGGCACCGTGGTCGCGAGCTCCCACGCCTCGAGTGCGAAGTGGACGTCGACGCCCTTCTCCTTGCCGCCGTGCAGCGGGAGGTCGTGCCGGGTGACGCCGGCGGCGGCCAGGGCCGCGTCGAACGACGCCGCCGGCGTCTCGATGCGCCCACGCACGTAGTGGGCCTCGTGCACCTGGACGTCGTCGAGGGGGTTCCCGGTCTCCGCGTGCAGGTACCACCGCAACGCGTCGTGCAGCCCGTCCAAGGCGATCCGCGCCGCCCGTGGATGGACGGTGGCGTAGTAATCGCTCAGGTAGGCGAACCACGTCCCGTCGTAGAACACCCCGATGCGCACGATCTCCCCTGCTGGTTTCGGCCCGTCACCGAAGGGATACACCATGGCGATGAGCACACCCGAACCCGACCCCGTCACCGCCGCCGCCATGGAGGAGGAGCCGGACTTCGCCGACGAGCACTCCCGGCCGACCTACGCCGACGAGCAGGAGGGCTCCGCGAACACCACGCCGGACGAGTCGACGCCCGAGGGCACGGCCGGCGCCGGCGGGATGGACCCGGACCGGACCTGACGCGCCCCGGACCGTCGTCACGGCGGCGTGGGCGCGCGGTCGCTCGCCAGCCGGCGGCGGTGGAAGCGGGCGATGGCGGTGATGCCCGTCAGCGAGACGGCGGCGCTCGCGACGAGGGCGATGACGGTGCCGCGCCCGGCCCCTTGCGTCTCGTCCAGCAGGGCCATGCCGATCCAGGCGGCGACGATCGGGTTCACCACCGTCTGCCCCGCCACCACCAGGTCCGCCGGGCCGCTCGCGTACCCCAGTTGGATCAGCGACGCGCCGACGAGGAACGCCACCGCCAGCCCGACGAACGACACCCACGGTATCCGCGGCAGCGAGGTCGCCACGTCACGCACCAGCACCGCGACCAAGCCGTAAGCGGCACCCGCGCCGGCGGCCAGGGCCAGGGCACGGGCCGTCCCGCTGCGGAACGCGCCGACGAGGACGAACGCGCACACCACGCCGGCGACCACCTGGCCCGCGCGCAGCGCCACGGCCGGCGGCACGTCCGTCGCCACGGCGGAGCGCGAGGCGATCGCGACGAACGTGGCCACCCCGCCCGTCGCCGCCATCACGGCCACCGCGAACCCCCGCGTCACCCGCCGCACGCCGATCGCCGCGATGATCGGCAACGACAGCACCGCCAGCGGCGCGACGACGGTCACCGGTGCCAGCGCCAGGGCCAGGACCTGCAACACCGCGGCGACGAACAGCACCGAGAACCCGAGCAGCCACCGCCGGTTGCGGGCCAGCCGCGTGAACCGGCGCACCGTGAGGTCGCCGACGTCCCGGACGCCGACGTACTGCAGTGCCGCGCCCACCGCGCTCAGCACCGCCCCTGCCAGCGCGCACAGGATCGCGAGCCCCACCCGACCAGGGTAGGTCCCGCCCGGCTGCGCGCGAGGCGTCCGCCAACGGCCGCCGGTCCCGCCGGGCACCGGTCAGCCCGGCGAGTACCGGCCGGTCCGCGGTCCTTCCGCGCCCGTGGAGCACCGGTTCCTCCAGAAGGCCTGCGCGACTCCGGCGCGATCGGCGGTATCGCGGTCGTCCCCGACCGGCTGTTCGTCGCCGCCACCGGGTCGCTGTACAGCACGGGCGGCGACCGGAGCATGTACCTGTCCACCGACGGCGGCGGGTGGCGGCGCGTGCTCGACGTGCCGAACGAGTTCACCGGCGCCGTCGTTCCCTGAGCGCGGGAAGGGGCCGGACACCGCCGGTCGGCGTGACGCGGCGGTGTCCGGCCCCTCAGGTCACTGGCCTGCGCAGGTCAGCTCGCTCGGCGGGTCGGCGTTCGGGCCGTTGGCCACGAAGCCGAACGTGGTCGACGCGGCGCTGCCCAGGGAGCCGTTGTAGGGGGCGTTCCTGACCGTCACCGCTCCACTGGTCCCGGTGTTCACGCCGCCCCACAGGTTGTTGACCGTGTGGCCGGACGGGAGGGTCAGCCGGACCGTCCAGCCGTTGAGCGACGTGGTGGAGGTGTTGGCCACCTTCACCTCGGCCTGGTAGCCGCCGCCCCAAGCGTTGACCACGCGGTAGGACGCGCTGCACGCCGCGCCACCGGGCTGGTTCGTCGTGGTCGTGGTCGTCGTGGTGCTGGTGGTGGTCGTCGTGGTCGTGCCGGGGTCGCCGACGCTGCCCGGCACGGACAGCAGCGCGTTGTACCAGGCGGTGGCCATCTTCGAGTAGCCGCCGGCGTTGGGGTGCACGCCGTCGGCGAGGTCGGCGGTGGTCAGCGCGCGGTAGATGTCGACCAAGTGCACCTTCTTGCCCGCGTTGACCTTGCTCTGCACCATCGAGGGGATCGTGGCGTTGAACGCGCGGACGGTCGCGTCGCCGGACGACAGCGGGATGATCGTGGCGACGAAGAGGTCCGCGTTCGGCGCGAGGGTGGTGATCCGGTCGACGAGGGTGTTGAGGCGTTGGGAAGCGCCGCTCCAGTCGCCGCCGTACATGTCGTTCGTGCCGATGTGCAACAGGATGGTGCGCGGCGTGTACGTGCCCAGCCAGTTGGTGATGTTGCTGTCGATCTGGGCGATGGTCCAGCCCGAGTGACCCTCGTGGTTGCGGTCGCCGAGACTGGCGGGTCCGTTGGTCATCGACCCGACGAAGTCCACCGTGCGACCGCTCGCGACGAGCTTCTGCCACAGGTCGACCCGGTAGCCGCCGGGCACGTTGAAGCCGTCGGTGATCGAGTCGCCGAGCGGCATGACCTTCACGCCGCTGTCGGCCTGCGCGGTGCCCACGGCGAGCACCGCGGCGGCGGCCAGGGTGAGCGCGGCGGCCGCGCTCGCGAGCATGTGCCTTCGTTTCATGGACCGGACCTCCGGGAACGGGTGCGCGGTGGGCGGCGGCGTTCGGCGGTGGGTGTCACTCGATGGCGCAATCCAGGCCGTAGTAGGTGTACGAGGACGGCTCGTCGGTGTTGCCCGTGTGGGTGCCCTGGAAGCCGAAGGACACGTAGCCGCCGGCCGGGATCGAACCGTTGTAGGAGACGTTGCTCGCCACCACCGTGCCGCTGGTGGGCGAGTAGGTGGCGTTCCAGCCGCTGGTGATGGTCTGGCCGGCGGGCAGGGTGAACCCGAGGCTCCAAGCGCCGACGGGCTGGGTGCCGGTGTTGACGAGGGTGATCTCGGTGGTGAAGCCGGTGCTCCAGGCGTTCACGGTGTACTTCACGCGGCAGCCCATCTTGGTGGGCAGTGGCGTCGTGGTGGTCGTCGGACCCGATGTGGTGGTGGTGGTCGTCGTGCCCGTGGTGGTCGTCGTGGTGGTGGTGCTGGTCGTGGTGGTCGTCGTGGTGGTCGTGGTGCTGGTCGTCGGCGTGCTGCCGTCCAGGCCGAAGAAGCGGATCACCTGCGCCGCGTCGACGGGGATGTTGTGCGTGACGCCCTGCATGCTGATGGCCTCGACCGGCGCCGTGCCGCCGCTGCTGCCGTAACGGGTGCGGGTGTAGCCGGACTGCGGCGTGTCGGTGTACGTGGGCGTCTGGCTCAGGCCGTGCACGTTGGTCCACTGCTTGACCTGCTCGCCGAAGTTCGGGTAGCGCAGGGTCTCGTCACTGGTGCCGTGCCAGATCTGCATCCTGGGCCGCGGCCCGGTGTAGCCGGGGTAGGCGGCGCGCACCAGGTCGCCCCACTGCTGGGCGGTCTTGATCAGCTGGCCGCCGGAGCACGTGCTGTTCCACTCCGAGCCGTTGGTGGTGGCGAAGCAGCCGAACGGCACGCCGGCGAAGGAAGCGCCCGCCTTGAACACGTCCGGGTAGTCGCCGAGCATCACGTTGGTCATCATCGCGCCGGACGAGGTGCCGGTGGCGAAGATCCGGCCGGGGTCGCCGTTGTACCGCTGCTTGACGTAGTCGATCATCGACATCAGCCCCACCGGGTCGCTGCCGCCGCCCCGGCGCAGCGCCGCCGGCGAGGACACGTCCCAGCACTTGCTGCTGCGGGTCACCGTCGGGTAGATCACGACGAAGCCGTACCGGTCGGCCAGGGACGCGTACTGGGTCTGCGAGTAGAAACCCGGACCCGACCCGCCGCAGTAGTGGATCGCGAGCAGGATCGCCGGCTTGGCCGCCACCCGGTCCGGCACGTACAGGTGCATCTGCAGGTTCGTCGGGTTGGTGCCGAAGTTCGTCACCTGGGTCAGGCTCGCCGCCGACGCGGCCGGTGGCGACGCGACCGTCAGCACCGCCGCGCCGACGAGCCCGGCGACCGCCAGGGCAGCGCACAGCATCACGTTCTTGAGTCTCATCGGGCAGTTCCTCCGCAGCACTGTGGTGAGGGCGGGGAGCGCACGAGGCTGCCCTGCGCCCGACGTCGGCGTCCGGCTCCGAAACATTCAGAGTGTGCTTCGAAACAATTCGGTTTGGCAAGGCAATCGAGACGCGGGGACGACCGGTGACCGCCCGCCGCGTGCCGCCGTTCGCCGGTGCCCGCGCGGCGGCCTCCAGTCGCGGTCGGGACGTGGTGGAACACCTGGTCGGGCCTGGTGAGCGGGGTGATCGGCGGTGCGGTGACGTCGGCGTGGCGGGCAGGCGGCGGCACGGTCGCGTTGCGCTGTTCGGTCTACCCGGCAGGTCCCGGTCGTGGCCGGGAAAAACGACGTCTCGTTTCGGGGCTTTCGGCTCAACGGCCGAACCGGCGTGCTCCGGTCGACGCGAGCACGCCGGTTCCGGGAGTCCGATGTGGACACGCTCGGCGCGTGGGCCTACCTGCTCTCGTGGAGAGCTCCACGGGCATCGCGCGGGATGGGGAGGTAGCGGCCGTCGTGGTAGAGCAGGGGCGGCGTGGCGTCGCGCAGGTCGGTGGCGGTGACGCGGGCCAGCACCAGGTGGTGGTCGCCCACCGGGACGAGCGCCTCCACCTCGGCCCGCAGCCAGCCCGCCGTGTCGTCCAGGACCGGTTCGCCGCCCGCGAGGCGACGCCACCGGGTGGGCGCGGCGAACCGGTCGAGGCCGTGCGTGGCGAACCGCCGTGCGACGTCTTCCTGGTGCGCGCCCAGGAAGTTGACGACGACGCTCGCCGCCTCGCGCACGTGCGGCCAGCTCGAGGAGCCGGCGGAGATGCCGAACGAGACCACCGGCGGCTCGGCGGACACCGAGGTCAGCGACGTCGCGGTGAACCCGGCCGGGCCGCGCTCGGCGTCGACCGTGACGATGACGACCCCGGCCGGGTGACGGCGGAACACCCGCCGGAACTCCGGCACGCCCACCCCTGACGGCTCGCGGGTCGTGGCCGTCATCGGCCGGCCTCGGCGGTGTGCCGGCGGGTGAACGGCCTGCCCGCCACCGGGCGCGCGGTGAGCGTCGCGGTCATCGTTGTTCCTCCGGGCCTGGGAAAGCAGACGTGTGCAGGTCAGCGGCTTGCTCGTGCGGATGGGACGAGTCGATGCTGGCATCCGGCCTCCCCTCGGACCAGGCGGGCTCACCATGTGGGAGCGCTTTACCGCCCCGGCCTCCACGTGCGTGCGTCCCCGGGCGGACGGTCACTCATCGTCACCACTCAGCCGTGGCGGTTTGTCACGCTTCGAGGCCGGACCGCGCGCGGCGGCCTCAATTACCGTCGGAGGCCGAGCAGCCAGCGCGGAGGTCCGGAGAACATGCGCCCACGACTGCGTGCCGACGTGCGGTACGTGAAGAGCCCGGACGGGGTGTACGTGCGCGGCGCCGCCGGCGCGTGCACGTTGACCGGCGACGCCGGCTACGAGTGGCTGGACCGGCTGGCGCCGTTCCTCACCGGCGAGCACGCGCTGGACGACCTGGTGGGGCCGCTGCCCGCCGACCAGCGGGCCGTGGTGGAGCACCTGGTCCGGTCGCTGTTCGAGCAGCGGCTGCTGGTGGACGCGGTGGACGACGTGCCGCACGCGTTGACCGAGGAGGAACAGCGGGTCTACGAGGCGGAGATCGCGTTCATCCGGTACGCGGCGGATTCGGCGGAGCACCGGTTCGAGCGATTGCGCTCGGCCCACATCACCGTTCTCGGTGACGGGCCGGTCGTGGCCGCGCTGCTGGAAGCGGGACTGCGCTCGGGGTGGCGGCGCGTGTCGGTCCGGACCCGTGACGACGTGGAGGGCCTTCGCGCGGTGGCACGGCGCGCGATGCGCGACAGCGCGCAGGACGTGGCCGTCGAACGGGGAACGGGGCTGCCGGCCGGGACCGACCTCCTGCTGTGCGTGTCCGACCGCCGGGAGGAGCTGGTCGAAGCGGCGCGGTGGGGCGTGGCCGTCGGGCAGGTGCTGGTCGGCGGCGACGAGGCGTGGGTGACGGCGGTCGGCGCGCCGGAACGGGTCGCGGCGGAGTCGTGCTGGCGTCGGCTGGGCGCCTGGCGGGTGCCGGACTCCGACGAGGGGTTGCTGACGGGCCCGGTGCCGGGCGTGATCGCCGCGCACCTGGCGCTGTCGTGCTTCCACCACCTGACCGGCACCGCGGACGAGGAGGCGCCGGTGCTCACGCGGATCGACCTGCGCGACCTGGGCGCCCGCACCCACCGCCCCCGCCCGTGCACCAGGACCGGACGGGTCCGGCTGGACGCGGTGGCCGAGCCGGAGGGCTTCGCGGAGCGGGTCCGGTCCTTCGTGGACGATCGGGTCGGCGTGCTGGGCCGGCTGGACGAGGACGACCTGCCGCAGGTGCCGCTGGCGGTCTGCCGCGCCTCGGTGTCCGACCCGGAGTCGGTGCTGCCCGCCTGGGCGCCCGCGCCGGAGGTGGCCGGGTGGGGCGTGGACCGCGAGGAGGCGCGGTGGCGTGCCGCGCTGACGGGGTTGGCGACGTACGGCAGCCTGGTCGACGCGGGCGGCGGCGAGCGGCTGGACCTCCTCACCGGTCGTGCGTGCGTGGTCGGGCCGATCGCCGCGCGCGTGCCGTACCGCGCGCCGGTCGGAGTGGCCGCCGGGCGGTCGTGGGCCGACGCGGTCGCGGCCGGGTTGCGGGCGCACTGCGAGGCGCTGGTGGCCGGGCACGCGGGGCAGTGGTGCGACCTCGCCACCGCCGTCCGGGAAGCGGGCGACGAGCGGTCCGGTGAGCTGCTGCGGTTCCTGCACGCCGCGGCGGTGGACGTGGAGGTGGCCGACCTGGGCGCGGTGCTCGGCGTGCCTGCCTTCACCGTGCGGCTCGACGGGACGCCCATCACGGTCTGCGCCACCACGGCCGCCGAGGCGTTGCGCGACGGGCTGGAACGCGCGGTGGCGCACTGGCAGTGCGGCCTGCCGGAGGTCACCGCCGTGACGCGGTGGGCGGCGGAGGGCGCCGTGTCGCCCGTCGACGACCCGCGCTGCCAGGCCCTCGCCGCCGCGCTGCGCCGTGCCGGGCGCACCCCGGTCGCGGTGCCGCTGGTGGTGGACGACGAGGTGCACGACCTGGCGCCGTGCCTGGTCCGGGTGGTGGCCGACCATGACTGATCTGGTGCTGGACGCGCCCGTGGCGCCACCCCGGCCGAGCATCGCGGTCGGTCTGTCCGGCCCCGGCCGGTTGCGCGCGGCGCTGGCCGAGGTGCTGGGCGAGGGGAGCGTGACCAGCGGACCGGTCGTGGGCGGTCGGTGGCTGCCGGTCCGGGTCGACGGGCCGTTCGCGCTGATCGGGCCCGCGGTCCTGCCGACCGCCCCCGGCTGCCCCACCTGCGCCGAACGCCGACGTGACGGCAACCGCGCGGACCGGCAGGGACGGATCGCGCTGCGCCGCGAGTTCGGCGACGACCCCGTGGACGCGCCCAACCCGCTGGTGACGGCGGTGTCCGCGCACGCGGTCGCCGAGGTGGTGGCCGACGAGCTGCGCCGACTGGCCCGCGCCGACGGCTCGGCCCGCACGTCGGGCGCCGTCCTGCGGTTCTCCTGGCAGACCGGCCTGGTCACCCGGCACGCGGTGCTGCCCGACCCGCTGTGCCCGGACTGCGCCGACCTGCCCGCCGACAGCCGGCCCGCCGCCGTGATCCACCGCAGGCCACTGCCCAAGCCGGACACCACGACGTTCCGCACGCGTGCGCTGCACGGCCGGTGGGACGAGCTGCTGCGGTCCTATGTGGACCCCGAGACCGGGGTGATCGGCTCGCTCGCGGCCGGGTCGCCGTACGGCATCCCGACCGCCACGGCCCGGCTCGGCCCGCCCCGCCCGCAGCACGCGAACCGGCACGGCTACGGCCGCAGCGGCGACTTCCGCACCGCCCGCCTCACCGCGATCACCGAGGCGTTGGAGCGGTACGGCAGCCTGCGCCCGCTCGGTCGGCGCACCACCGTCCTCGCGCCCCACGACGAGGTCGCGGACCGGGCGATCGACCCGCGCGAGCTGGGCCTGTACCCCGACGACTGGTACGACCGGCCCGGTTTCCCGTTCGCCCGCTTCGACCCCGCCCGCCCGCTGGCGTGGGTCTGGGGCTACTCCTTCGGGCGAGCCGAACCGGTGCTGGTGCCGGAGAGCTACGCCTACTACGGTGCGCGGACGGCGAACCAGGACCGACGACTGGCCTACGAGTGCTCCAACGGGTGCGCGCTGGGCGGCTGCCTGGAGGAGGCCGTGTTCCACGGCCTGCTGGAGATCGCCGAGCGCGACGCGTTCCTGATGACCTGGTACGCCCGCCTGGCCGCGCCCCGGCTCGACCTGGGCTCCGCGCGCGACCGGCGCATCCCGGTGCTCGCCGAGTTCGTGCGCCAACGCCGGGGTTACGCCGTGTCGGCCCACTCGATCACGCTGGAGCAACGCGTCCCCGTCGTGCTGGTGCTGGCCGTCGACACCCGGCAGCGGCCCGACGTGCCCCGGCACGGGTGCAGCGCGGCGGCCCACCCGGACCCGGAACGCGCGCTGCACGCGGCCCTCACCGACGCCGCCGCGGGCATCGGCAGCCGCATGGGCCGGTTCGACGCCGACCGGGCGGGCCGGATGGTCGCCGACCCCGACGAGGTCCGGGAGATGCCCGACCACGCCCTGCTCTACGGCCACCCCGGCACGGCCGGGCGCTGGGACTTCCTCGACCCCGGCGGGCCACCGCTGCCGGTGGCCGACCTCGCCGCGCGGACCGCCTGGCCGCGCCACCACGACCTCGGCGACGACCTGGCCGAGCTGGTCCGCCGCTACCACGACACCGGGCTGGACGTGATCGCGGTCGACACCACGACACCGGAACAGCGGGCCGGCGGCTTCGCGAGCGCCAAGGTGATCGTGCCGGGGACGTTGCCGATGACCTTCGGCCACCGGTTCCGCCGCACCCACGGGCTCCCGCGCCTGGCCACCGTGCCCCGCCTGCTCGGCCACCGCTCGACGGACCTCGCGGCCGACGAGGTCAACCCGCACCCCCACCCGTTCCCCTGACGTGCCGGGAGAAGCCGTGTCCGGTTCCCGAGTGGTCGCACCGGGTTCGCAGCCCGCCGTCGTGCCGGGTGACGCGACCCGCCACTACCTGCGAGCGCTGGCCGAGCGCGGGCGCGAGTCCGTCGACTGGAAGGCCGCGCCGCCGACGTACAAGCGCTACCGGCACGCGGGGCGCGTGGTGCTGCCGTGGCGGGAACCGTCGCTGCCCGGCGACCTGCTGCGCGGCCTGCTCGGCGTCACGCGGGCCGAGTGGTCGCACCGCGGCGTGCGGCTCAAGCGACCCGCGCCCTCGGGCGGCGGGCTGTACCCGATCGAGGCCTACGTGGCGCTCGGGGAACCCGCCGGGCTCTACCACTACGACGCCGCGCACCACGCCCTCGACCTGATCCGGCCCGGCGACCACCGGCCGCTGCTGCACGCGTCGCTGGGCCGTCCGCCCGCCGGGGTGCCGGACGTCGTGGTCGTGCTGGCCGCGGTGTTCTGGCGCAACGGGTTCAAGTACAAGGAGTTCGCGTACCGCCTGCAGTGCCAGGAAGTCGGCGTGCTCGGCGCGCAGGCGTTGGCGCTGGGCGAGTCGCTCGGCCTGGAGACGGGCGTGCACCTGACGTTCGACGACGCGGCCTGCCAGTGGCTGCTGGGCCTGGATCCGGCGCGGGAGGGCGTGCTCGCTGCGCTCACGTGCACGTCGAGCGCGGCCGTGCCGCCGGGCATCCCGCCGCAGCACACCGCGGCCGGCGAGGAGCACCCGACGGCGAGCGTGGTCGACCGGCTGCCGCGCCTGGCCGCGCTGCACGCGGCGTCCGTGGCACCGCAGCCCGGCGTCCTGCCCGACCCTCCGCCGACGCCGCCCGGCCCGGTCGTGCGCCTGCCCGCCGCACGTGCCGTGCGCGTGTCCGACGGGTTGCCGCTCCGGGGATCGCCGGAAGCGGGGTTCCTGCCCCGGCCGATCACCGCGGACACCTTGGCCGCTATCCTGGCGCACGCCTCCGCCGGCTACCCGGGCGATCTGCCGGGCAGCCAGGACGCCCCGGTCACGGTGCTGCCGCACGTCCTGGTGCAACGGGTGTCCGGCGTACCGGCGGGCGCGTACCGGTACGACCGGCGCACGGGCGCGCTGGTCGCGGTCGACGGCGCCGGTGACCTCCTGGCCGGTCGCCTCCAGCCCAACACCCGGATGGCGTTGCCGGAAGCGGCGGCGGTGGTGGTGCCGGTGGGCGACCAGACGACCGGCAGCACCACGTTCGGCGACCGCTGGTACCGGCTCCAGCAGGCCGAGGCGGGCCTGGTCGTGCACCGCGCCGCACTCGCCGCGACGGCCTGCGGGCTCGGGACGCGCATCCACTCCGATGGCACCAACGCCGCCACCGACGCCGTTCTCGGCCTGGCCGGTCCGTTGCACGCTCTCTCGTTCCTGCTCGTGGGTGTTCCGAGGCCCGGAAGCACGGTGACGGGCCCGCTCGGCTGACAACCCGGGCCGCGGTGCCGCGCTCCGGCCGGGCGGCGGCGCCGCGCGGAGATCCGGGCCGCCGGTGGTGCGGAGGATCGGTCGCGGCCACCCGCCCAAGTGGTTTCGCGGCAGGTCGGGAATGGCGGTGTCCTGCACTCGTCCGCCTGAGGCACAAGGATGATCACGGCACTTCCGGTCGTTCCCGCTTCCGGGTATTCCGAGACCTGGAATCACGGTGACGGAGCCGCTCGCCTGACAGCCCGTGACCCGTCCGACCGCAGCGCCACGCCCCGGCCAGGTGATGACACCGCGCGGTAGCGGGAATCGCAGGACACCGGGTGTGCGGGGAGAAGGGTCGGACACCGACACACGCACGGGTGGTTTCGGCACAAGTCGCGAATGGACCGTGCTGCACTGGGCGTCGTGCCCGCGATCCGTTCGGGCACAACGATGATCCCGACCTGGAAGTGATCTCACATGACTGTTTCCAAGCCCGTGCTGAACCTGGACGACCTGACCGTCGAGACCATCGGCGTGGTTCCCGCCGTGGGGCCGGAAGAACTGACCCAGGGCTACGGCCTGACCGAGCTGGGCGCGTCCAGCAGGTCGAGCCAGTGCGACTGCGACGACTGCGACGACGACTGCGACGACTGCGGCAGTTGTGACGCCCGCCTCTGAACGGGGAGCGATCGGATGAGTTGATCGGTGCGCGGGGGCGCGGACACCTGAGGTGCCCGCGCCCCCGCGCCGGTGCGAGGTTCGGAGGGAACCGTTGCTGCACAACGTGATCACGGCGAGCACGCCGGGGCCGGAGGTGGCCGGCGTGTTCGGCGTGCGGGTCGGCGGCGCGCCCGTGGCCGATCTCGAAGCGCTGCGGTGCGAGCGCGCGTGGGCGGCTGCGGAGGAGGTCGTGGCGCTCGACCGCCGGCTGCGGGCCGAGGGCACGGCGTTGTCGGACCTGCTGCACCCGGTGATCGGACGGTGCGCTGACGACGAGCGGCCGTTGCTGGTCGCGTTGCGGCGGGCGGTGTTCCGAGGCAGGAGGCCCGCCGGGCGGGTGTGGTCGGCGCGGGAGGTGCTGCCCGCCGACCTCAGGGCACGGGTCGAGCGCTGGGCGGACGAGGTGGCGCGGGCCGACGGCCTGGCCGGGACGCTGCCGGAGCTGCTGGCCGCCGACCAGGCCGCCGCGCGGGAGGCGTTGCGGGTGGCGGTCGCGCGGGACGCGTTCCGGTTCGCCCTGGTGCTGAGCAGCCAGGACCTCACGGACGCGGCGGCCCGGTGGCTGGACGGCGGCCAGGCGCCCCGCCCGCGCGCGGTGGCGAGCCTGGCGAAGTACCTCGCCCGCGCGGTGGCCAAGCCGACCCCGTACGCCTCCTTCGCGGTGAGCGGGCTGGGCGGGTGGGGGAGCGGCGGCGCTTCCGGCGACCTCGCGTGGCGCGGGGTGGTGGAGCTGGACCGGCCCGCCGTGCTGGCGCTGTGGTCCGCGCTGGCCGAGCGCCCGGAGCTGCGCGACCACGTGGGACTCCGGGTGAACCCCTCGGTCCGGCAGGAGGGCGACCGGCTGTGGTTCCTCGGCGCGGCGCCCGGCGAGCCGGTCGTGTCCGTCGCCGCGACGAGCGCGGTGCTCGGCGCGCTCGACTTCGTCCGCACCACGCCGGAACCGACGATCGGGTCGCTCGGCCGTCACCTCGCCGGTCCGACCGGACGCGTCCACGCCTTCGTGGCCGAGCTGGTGGGGTTGGGCCTGCTCGAACGGCGGCGGCCGTTCCCGGACCAGGCCGCCGACCCGCTCGACCACCTGGCGCGCTGGGTCGACGCCCACGCGCCCGGGTGGTCACGGCGGTTGCGCGAGCTGCGGACGGCGGCGGCCGGCTACACCGCGCTGCCGACGGCCGCGCACCGCGTCGAACGGCTGCGCCTCGTCCGCGACCGGCTCGACGGCCTGCTCACCGACCTGGAGCGACCACCGCGCCCGCCACACCGGCCCGTGCTGCTGGAGAACGCGGTCCTGCCGGAGCCGGTCGTCGCCTGCTCACGCGAGCGGTGGCAGCCCGTGTTCGAGGACCTGGAGGCGGTGCGCGGCTTCCTCGGCGTGCTGGACCGCTCGCTGCCGCTCAAGCTCAAGCTCGCCGACTTCTTCCGTGCCACCTTCGGAGTCCGGGCCAGGGTGCCGTTCCTGCGGCTGTACCGGGAGTACCGCGCGAAACCCGGCCCGCGCAGCGACTCCGCGTTCTGGCGATCGGTCGCCGCCGGGCTGTACGGCGAGGACGACGGCGTCCGCGACACCGTCTCGGTGGACCCGCAGGTGCTGGCGAAGCTCGCCGCGTCCTGGCCCGCGCACGTCCGCGCGCCGCACTCGGTGTGCTGCTACGGCCAGGAGCTGCCGGGGCCGCGGTTCGTGCTCAACACCGTGCGCACCGGCTACGGCTGGGGGATCACCCGGATCGAGCACCTGCTCACGGCCTCCGGAGTCACGGTGCCCGCCCGCGCGCCGGTGTCGAGCCCGGACGTCGCCTTCGCCGAGTGCCGGGCCGCTTTCGGGTCGCAGCTCAACCAGCGCGCGGCGGCCGTGCCGCACGCCCTCGACTACCCGGGCGGCGAGCCGGGCGGGCAGCCGCTGACCGACCTGTGGGTCCGGCACGACCCGGCCACCGGACGGCTCCTGCTGTGCGACCAGGGCGGCCGTGAGGTGCGCCCGCTGGCCCTGGGGATGCTCGTGGGGCACGCGCTGCCGCCGGCGTTGCGGTTCCTGGTGGCGGTGTTCGGCGAACCGCAGACCGCGTTCGCGCCCAACCCGGACTGGGACGACGTGGGCTGGCGCGCCCCCGTCGACGGCGTCCGGCGCCGGCCGCGGCTGGAAGTCGGCCGGGTCGTGCTCACCCGGGCGGGGTGGCGGATGCCCGCCGCGCACGTGCCCGCGCGGGCCAAGGGCCGGACCGACGCGGAGTTCCTGCTGGAGCTGGCGCGGTGGCGCGACCGGCACGGCCTACCGCGGCGCTGCTTCGTCCGCACGACCGGCCGCCGTGACGCGTCGCGCAAGCCGGTCTACGTCGACTTCGCGAGCTGGCACCTGCTGCCGTCCCTGCCCGCGCGGACCGACGCCACCGCGGTGTTCGAGGAGGCGCTGCCCGACCCGGCGGACGCGCCGCGCCACGGCGGGCACGGCCACCGCGTCACCGAGTACGTCTTCGAGCTGTCCGCGACGGACCCGCATGGCTGAGCCCGCTCGCGACTGGGTCGGCGCGCACGTCTTCCACCGCGGCGACCAGGACCTGCTCGTCACCCGCGCGGTGGCGCCGCTGTGCGACGAGCTGTCCCGCACCGGGCGCGTCCGGGGCTGGTTCTTCCTCCGCTACTGGGAAGGCGGGCCGCACGTGCGGCTGCGGTTGCTCGCCAAGACGCCCACCAGCGCGATCCGGGCGGCTGTGGTCAAGGCCTGCGCGCGGCACCTGGCCGACCACCCGTCCCCGCCCGACGAGTGGTCCCAGCGCGAGTACGAGGCCGTCGCCCGCCGCCGGGCCGAGGGGGAGCGCCTGACGCGGTGGGACCGACGGCTGCGGCCGGTCGACACGGTGGAGTTCATCGCCTACGAGCCCGAGCACCACGCGTACGGCGAGGGCCGCGCGCTGCGGGCCGTCGAACGGCACTTCTCCGACTCCAGCCGCATCGCCGTGCAGCTGCTGGCCGCCCCGCGCGACCGACGTGCCGGCGCGGCGCTGGCCATGCTCACGGTCGCGACCGCGGTGTGCGAGCCCGACCTGGCCCGGGCCGCCGCCCGTTTCGCCGCCGTGCGCACCCGGCAGCCGTCCGCGCTGCACCCGGACCGCCGTGACGACCTGCTCGACCAGACCCGGCGGCTGTGGGCGCACGCGTCGTCGGACCCACCGGACGGCACGCCGACCGACCCGCTCGCGGCGTGGTGGCTGTCGATCCGCGCCCTGCACGCGACGCTGACCGGGCTGCGGGCGCGTGGCGACTTCGCGCCTGTCGACTCGCTGTCCCCGTTCGCGGGCCTGGCCCGTGCCCTGCGCCCCGACGACCCCGTGGTGCCGTACGTCGTCCTGCGCTGCGCGCACCTGCTGTGCAACCGGCTCGGCCTCGCGGGAGCGACCGAGGCCCGACTGGCATCCCTCACCGCCCGAACGCTGTCCGAACTCCACGACGAGGTGGCCCCGCTGTGACCGTCGAGACCGAACGCCCCCACCAGGACACCCGCACCACCTGGCACTGCGTGCACGTGTACTACTACGAGCCGGACAAGGACCGGCTGATCCTCGACGCGGTCCGCCCCCTGTTCCAGCAGCTCCGCTCGAAGGTGGACGCCCTCTACTTCGCCCGGCACTGGCGCCAGGGCCCCCACCTGCGGCTGTTCGCCAAGACGGACCCGGAGAGGTGGGTGGACGTGGTCCGGCCCCGCATCGACGCCGTGATCGGCGACTACCTCGCCGCGCACCCGTCCACGGCCGAACCGGACCTGGAGCACGACCTGGCCCAGCACCGCCTGCTGGCCAGGCGGGAGAAGGAGCTCGGGCCGCTGACCCCGTGGTTCCCGGACAACTCCATCCACGAGCAGCCCTACGACACCCGGCCGCACGTGATCCGCAGCGCGGAGACCCGCGAGCTGATCGCGTCGTTCGCGTCGGACGGCACGCACCTGCTGTTCCGGATGCTCGACCAGGCCCGCGCGGGCGTCGACGCCAAGGAGCTGATGGCGCTGGAGCTGATGCTGGCCACCACCGTGACCGCGTGCCCGCCCATCACGGCCGGCTTCGCGTCCTACCGCTCCCACGCCGAGGGGTTCCTGTACTCGTGCGGCGACCCGGACGCGGTCCGCGCGACGTTCGACGCCCACTACGACGCCCACCGGGAGACCCTGGTCGGCCGGACGCGCGCGGTGCTGGCCGCCCTCGACGGCGGCACGAACGTCACCCCGTACGCCCGCCGCTGGGCGTCCCTGTGCCGCGAGTACGGCCGCCGCGTCGAACCGCTCATCGCCCGGGGACTGGTCTTCGCACCCCTGCCCGTCGATCCGCCCACCACCCTGCCGCCCGCCCCGATGCACGCGCTGATGTTCGGCAACCGCGCGTACCGCGAGGCGGTGTTCAACGACCCGGCGTTCCTGCGCTACCGGTTCCTGCTCAACTGCACCTACCACCAGATCAGCCGGCTCGGCCTGACCCCGTTCCAGCGCTTCCGCACCTGCCACGCGGCGGCGAACGCGGTGGAGGAGATCCACGGCATCTCCGCCGTGGACGCCATCCGCACCTACGTCGAGTTCCACCCGAACGCGGCGACCTGATCGCCGCTGACCCGTCCTCCGGTGTGGTCGCGTTGCTCCGGGCGCGCATCGCGCGGTTGTGCGGCGACGTGGGTCGGCCGTTCGGAGGTCGACGCCGTCGACGGCACGGTCGGGCGCCCGGTCAGCGGTCGTGACCGGCGCGGGTCCGGCGTCCGGGGTCCGGGGTCCGGGGTCCGGGGTCCGGGGTCCGGGGTCGTCCCTACCAGAGCGCCCACCGAGGTACCGAACCCTCCCGCCATGTGGGCGGCGTGGACAGCGCTTCCGGTCTGTCCCAATCCTGCTGGCCATGAAGAGAGTTCTTGTCCTGGTGCTCGTGGGCATCTTCGCGGTGGTGGGCGCGGCTCCGGCGGTCGGCTCGCCGCAACGCCGGGTGGACGTGGTGGCCGAGTGGTACGACGTGACCGCCGCGACGGTCGCCGCGGCCGGCGCTTCCGCGCAATCGACCAACAGCCGC
This sequence comes from Actinosynnema sp. NPDC051121, assembly GCA_040689555.1. Taxonomy (GTDB): domain Bacteria; phylum Actinomycetota; class Actinomycetes; order Mycobacteriales; family Pseudonocardiaceae; genus Actinosynnema. The sequence continues at coordinate 134,968 of JBFBCZ010000001.1, forward strand.
ACGTGGGCGATCAGCTGGCTCGCCGCCGCACGGGCGGCGCACGACGTGCCCGCCGCGCAACGCGACCGCGCCGACGCGGCGGTGGCCTCGGCGGTCCACACCGCGTTGACGGCGCTGGCGCCCGCCCGCCGCGCGGAGCTGGACGCCGCGTTGCGCACGACGCTCGACCGCCTCCCACCCGGTGGGCCGCGGGACCGGGGCGTGGCCGACGGCGCGCGGGAGGCGGCGGCCCTGCTGGCCGAACGCCAGGGCGACGGCCTCGACCCGGCCTCGGTCAACGCGCCGTTCGAGGTGCCACCGCCGGCACCGGGCGTGTGGCAGCCGACGCCGCCCTCGCTCACGCCGCCGCAGCAGGCGGGCAACCGGCTGGCCCGACCGTTCCTGCTGGCGCGCGCCGACCAGTTCCGGCTGCCGCCGCCGCCCGCCGTCGACTCGCCGCGCGACCGGGCGGACGTGGCGGAGGTGCGCGCCTACGGCGCCGTGGACAGCACGGTGCGCACGGCGGCGCAGACCGAGACCGCGCAGTTCTGGTTCCAGGGCTCGCTGGTCGGCTTCACCGGACCGCTGCGCGCGGCCGTCACGCAGGCCGGTGGGTCGGCCGCCCGCCGGACCGCGCTGGTCGCGGCGTTCCACGTGATCCTGGTCGACACCCAGATCGCGACCTCGGACACGAAGTACGCCTACCTGCGGTGGCGGCCGATCACCGCCATCCGGGCCACCGCCGATCCACAGTGGACGCCCCTGCACGCCACGCCCGCGCACCCGGACTACCCGAGCGGCCACAGCAGCTACGCCGGCGCCGCGGAGGCCGTGCTGACCGCGTTCGCCGGTCCGTCCGCGCGGGAGCCGTTCACCGCGACCAGCCCCACCGCGCCCGGCGTCACGCGGACCTACCAGCGGTGGGCCGACCTCACGAAGGACAACGTGGACGCCCGGGTCTGGTCCGGCATCCACACGCGCACGGCGGACGAGGCGGGAGCCGTCCTGGGCGGACAGGTGGCGCGGTTCGGCCTCGCCCGGTTCGCCTCGCTGCTCGGCTGACCGGCGCTGCCCGGCTGGTGGTCGATAACGTCCACCAGCCGGACATCCCTTGACACCAACGGTTCCGCGGGCCTCCGGTCACCGAGAACGGATGTCCACCATGTGGACGTGGCCGGAGGTGGCGGAACAGCGGCGTTGTCCCAGGAAACGCGGCGATTCAGGTGGCGTAATGCGGTCGTTACCGAGCAAGCCGGGACGGGACCGCAGACTGTGCCGCATGAGCAGCCCCCGACCGAACCCCACCGAGCGGCGCCTGCGCGCCGACCGGGCGCGGCAGGCTGCCGACGTCATCCGCCAGCTCGTCGTGCAGCGCGCCTTCCCCGACGGCGTGCTGCCCGACGAGCGGTTCCTCGCGGCGGAGTTCTGCGCCTCGCGCAACGGCATCCGCGAGGCGCTGGACCTCCTGCGCGAGGAAGGGCTGATCGAACGCGTGCCGGGCGTCGGCACGGTCGTGGTCGCGCAGAAGTACGCCCACGGCCTGAACCAGCTGATGGGACTGGCCGAGACGCTGCACGAGCACGGCGAGGTCGGCAACGACGTGCGGACCGCCGGCCTGGTCCGCCCGCCCGGCCCGGTGGCCCAGCGGCTGCGGCTCGCGGAGGGCGAGCAGGTCGTGTACGTGGAGCGGCTGCGCCGGCTCAACGGGCTGCCGCTCTCGCTGGACCTCACCTACCTCCCGCGCGACGTCGGCGAGCCGCTGCTGGCGGAAGACCTGGAGAACCAGGACATCTTCGCGCTGATCGAGCGCACCACCGGGCTGCGCCTGGGCGCGGCGGCCGTGACGCTGGAGGCGGTGAACGCCGACCTGCACTCGGCCGCCGTGCTGGAGGTGCCGCGCGGCTCGGCGCTGCTGGTCGTGGAACGCCTGAGCCACCTCGCCGACGGCCGCCCGGTGGACCTGGAGTTCATCCGGATGCGCGGCGACCGGCTGACCATGCGCGCCGAGCTGAGGCGCGTGCCGGCGGGTGACGAGCGGTGAACGTCGCACCGAGGTTCCGCCTGCACGTGGACCTGCGCCGGCAGGCCAGCGCCATCTGTCGCTGACCCCGCCGCACCCCACGCCGCGTCCGTCCCCGGGCGTGGCGCGATCCCGCACGCCCACACCCACCTCGCCGCCGTCGCGGTGACGATCCCGGGAGAGCTCCGTGTCGCTAGTGAACAACCGCGCCGACGTGCCGGTGACCATCGACCAGTCGCTGTGCATCGAGGGCTGCCGCCTGTGCGTGGACGTCTGCCCGCTCGACTCGCTCGCCATCAACCCCGAGACCGGCAAGGCGTTCATGCACGTGGACGAGTGCTGGTACTGCGGGCCGTGCGCCGCGCGCTGCCCCACGGGCGCGGTCGAGGTCAACATGCCCTACCTGTTGCGCTGAAAGGGAATGAGATGTTCAAGCGGATCCTCGGCGCGGCACTGGTCACGGCCGCGCTGACCTCGTGCGCGGTCGGCGCGGCCTCGGACGGCGTGGTGACCGTGGTCGTCGGCTACCAGTCCAAGACCATCAACACCGTCACCGCGGGCACGCTGCTGCGCGAGCTGGGGCACTTCGAGCGGCGCCTCGCCGACCTCGGCCGCCGCACCGGCAAGCGGTACGAGGTCACCTGGCAGGACTACGACACCGGTGCGCCGATCACCGCGCAGATGCTCGCCGGGAAGATCGACATCGGTTCGATGGGCGACTTCCCGTTGCTCATCAACGGCTCCCGCGCGCAGAAGCAGGGCGACGACGGCACCAGGATGGTGTCCGTCACCGGCTACAACGCCCGCGGCGCGCTGAACATGGTCGTGGTGCCGCCCGACTCCACCGCGACCACCCTGGCCGACCTCGCGGGCAAGAAGGTGTCGGCCAGCGTCGGCTCCGCCGGGCACGGCACACTCGTCCGCGCGCTCGGCGACACGAAGGTCACCGTGGAGAACCAGCAGCCGTCGGTCGGCGTGTCCGCCCTCCAGGCCGGCAACGTCCAGGCGCTGGCCCAGTTCGTCGCCTGGCCCGGCCAGTTGGTGTTCGCGAACCAGGCCAGGCTGCTCTACGACGGCGCGGAGCTGGACCTCCCGACGCTGCACGGCGTGGTGGTGCGCAACCGGTTCGCCACGGAGCAGCCGGACGTGCTCGCGGAGTTCCTGCGCGCCCAGGCCGACGCGACGAAGGACCTGCACGACAAGCCGCTGGACGCCGCGCATGTCGTGGCCAGGGCGACCGGCCTGCCCGTCGAGGTCGTCTACCTCTACAACGGGCCCAACGGCATCGCGACGTTCGACCTGAGCCTCAAGCCGGTGCTGCGCGAGGCGTTGAAGAAGGACGTGCCGTTCCTCAAGTCCATCGGCAACATCGAGGAGCTGGACGTCGACCGGTTCATCGACGACGGCCCGCTCAAGGCGGCCGTCGGCGACGGAACCGCGGACACCGCCAACCCCGCGCGCATCACCGGCCGCGACACCGCGTGCCAGGTGGACGTCACCGACCCGGCCACGGCGAGCGAGGTGTGGTTCGAGGGCGAGGAGACGACCCGGCCCGCCGCGAACCCCACGTGCCTGCTCAAGCTGATCAACCAGGTCGGCAAGGGGGTCCGGGTGGCGTACGTGCCCGACGCCGTCACCGGGACCAGGTGGTTCGCCGACCACGCGTTCTGGGTGCGGGCCGACGACGGCACGCTCCGGCCGCACACGACACGTGCGGCGGCTCGTGGCGCGGTGCTGGACTTCACGCAGGCCCTCGCCGCGGCGGGCAAGCCGTGACCGCGCGGTGGGTGGTGCGGATCGCGTCACTGGCCTCCGGCCTGCTGCTGTGGCAGGTGCTGACGGCCACGGAGACGGTGGCGTGGCTGCGGTTCGACCGGCTGCCGACCGTCGTGGAGGTGGCGCGCAGGCTGGTCGAGGAGGCGGGAGCCGCCCAGTACTACACCGACCTGGGCGCGAGCCTGGCCCGGATCGCGGCGGGCTTCCTGCTGGCCGCCGCGCTCGGCATCCCGCTCGGGATCGCGGTGGCCCGCTCGCGGGTGGCCGGTGACGTGCTGCAACCGCTGCTGGAGGTGGTGCGGCCGATCCCGGCGATCGCGCTGGTGCCGATCGCGATCCTGCTGTTCCCCAGCGACGAGCAGGGCATCGTGTTCATCACCTGCACGGCGGCGTTCTTCCCGGTGCTGGTCAGCACCCGGCACGCGGTGCGCGCGCTGCCGACCATGTGGGAGGACGCGGTGCGCACGATGGGCGGCGACCGGCGGCACGTGCTGCTCAAGGTCGTGCTGCCGGGCACGTTGCCGGGCGTGTTCGGCGGCCTGTCGGTCGGCATGGGCGTGGCGTGGATCTGCGTGATCTCCGCGGAGATGATCTCCGGCCGGTACGGCGTCGGCTACCGCACCTGGCAGGCCTACACGATCGTGGACTACCCCGGCGTCATCGTCGGCATGGTCACCATCGGCCTGCTCGGCTGGCTGACCTCCTCCGCCGTCGAGCTGACCGGCCGCCGCGTCACGCGGTGGCTGCCGAGGGAGGCGCGGGCATGAGCGTGCGGGTGGAAGGGCTGGCCGTGCGCTACGGCGCGGCCACCGTGCTGCGGTCGTTCGACCTGGACGTGCGGACGGGGGAGGTGCTCGTGGTGGCGGGACCGTCCGGCTGCGGCAAGTCGACGTTGCTGCGCGCCATCGCGGGCCTGACGCCGATCGCCGCCGGGCGGATCGTGGTCGACGGCCACGAGGTGCGCGGCACGTCGAAGGACCGCGCGATGGTGTTCCAGGACGACGGGCTGCTGCCGTGGCGCACGGCCCAGCGCAACGTGGAACTGCCGCTGGTGCTGCAAGGAGTGCCGCGCGCCGAACGCCGTGCCCGCGCGTCGGCCTGGCTGGACCGCGTCGGCCTGGCCGGGTTCGAACGGCACCTGCCCCGCGAGCTGTCCGGCGGCATGCGGCAGCGCGTGCAACTGGCCCGGACGCTGGCCCAACGACCGAAGGTGGTGCTCATGGACGAGCCGTTCGCCGCGCTCGACGCGCAGACCAGGGCGGACATGCAGCGACTCGTGGCCGAGGTGCTGAGGGAGGCGGGCACGACCACCGTCTTCGTCACCCACGACGTGGACGAGGCCGTGCTGCTGGGCGACCGCGTGGTCGTGCTCGGCGCGGGCGAGGTCGACGTCCGGCGGGACGCGATCCTGGCGGCGGTGATGGCGTGACGACGACACCGCTGGAGATCCCGGACGTGTCCCGGCGCGTCCACCTGGAGTGCGACGTGCTGGTGATCGGCGGCGGCACGGCCGGCTCGATGGCCGCCATCACCGCCGCCGAGCACGGCCGGGACGTGCTGCTGCTGGAGAAGGCCCACGTCCGGCACTCCGGCGCGCTCGCGATGGGCATGGACGGCGTCAACAACGCCGTCATCCCGGGCAAGGCCACGCCCGAGGACTACGTCGCCGAGATCACCAAGGCCAACGACGGCATCGTGGACCAGCGCACCGTGATGCAGACGGCCACCCGCGGGTTCGCCATGGTGCAGCGGCTGGAGCGCTACGGCGTGAAGTTCGAGAAGGACTCCTACGGCGACTACCACGTGCGCCAGGTCCACCGGTCCGGCAGCTACGTGCTGCCGATGCCGGAGGGCAAGGACGTCAAGAAGGTGCTGTACCGGGTGATGCGGGAGCGCCGGATGCGGGAGCGCATCCGGATCGAGAACCGCGTGATGCCGGTGCGGGTGCTGGTGTCCGAGGGCCGGGCGGTGGGCGCGGCCGGCTTCAACACGCGCACCGGCGAGTTCGTCACCGTCTCCGCGGGCTCGGTCATCCTGGCCACGGGCGCGTCCGGCCGGCTCGGCCTGCCCGCCAGCGGCTACCTCTACGGCACCTACGAGAACCCCACCAACGCGGGCGACGGCTACTCCATGGCCTACCACGCGGGCGCGGAGCTGTCCGGCATCGAGTGCTTCCAGATCAACCCGCTGATCAAGGACTACAACGGCCCGGCGTGCGCGTACGTCGGCAACCCGTTCGGGGCCTACCAGGTCAACCGGCTGGGCGAGCGGTTCGTGGACTGCGACTACTGGTCCGGGCAGATGATGGCCGAGGTGGCGCGCGAGATCGCCTCGCCGCGCGGCCCGGTCTACCTGAAGGTGACCCACCTGCCCGAGGAGTCGATCGCCGCCCTCGAAGGCATCCTGCACACGACCGAACGCCCGACCCGCGGCACCTTCCACGCCGGGCGCGGGCACGACTACCGCACCCACGACATCGAGATGCACATCTCCGAGATCGGGTTGTGCGGCGGGCACTCCGCGTCCGGCGTCTGGGTCGACGAGAACGGCGCGACCACCGTGCCGGGCCTGTACGCGGCGGGTGACCTGGCCTGCGTGCCGCACAACTACATGATCGGCGCGTTCGTGTTCGGCGACCTCGCGGGCGCGCACGCGTCGCGGCACGGCGTCCGGCCCGGTCCGCTGCCCGAGGACCAGGTGGCCGCCGCGCACGAGCTGGTCTACCGGCCGCTGCGCCACCCGGACGGCCCGCCGCAGCCGCAGGTGGAGTACAAGCTGCGCCGGTTCGTCAACGACTACGTGGCGCCGCCCAAGACCGGGGCGAAGCTGCACGTCGCGCTGGAGGCGTTCGCCCGGATGGAGGGCGAGATCGCCGCGATGGGCGCGCGGACGCCGCACGAGCTCATGCGGTGCGCCGAGGTGACGTTCATCCGGGACTGCGCCGAGATGGCCGCGCAGGCGTCGCTGATGCGCACCGAGAGCCGGTGGGGCCTCTACCACGAGCGGTTGGACGTGCCCGAGCGCGACGACGAGACGTGGTTCCACCACCTCAACCTGCGCAAGGGCGACACCGGGCGGATGGAGTTCGTCAAGCGGCCCGTGCACCCGTACCTCGTGCCGGTGGACGGCGTGGAGCACCGACCGGGACGGGTGGAGTACCTGGGTTCGCTGTCGGTGCGCGCGGCGGAGGTCGCGGGCGTCCGGCAGGCGAGCGGCGCCGCGGGCTCGCCGCGGCTGCTGGAACTCGTGGCGCTGGCCGAGGAGCAGCCGGACCTGGCCGCGTTGGAGCCGTACCTGGGTGACGACGACCCGGCGGTGCGGCGTGCCGCGGTCGCCACGCTCACCGAGGTGGTGCCGGCCGGGTTCGAGTTCGCCCTGGTGCGCGCGATGGCCGACCCGCGCGACGAGGTCCGGTCGGCCGCCGCGGCGGGGCTGCGGGAACTGGTCGAGGTCGTGCCGCGCGGGGACGGGCTGCGGCGGGCGCTGGAGGCGTCACCGGCCCGTTCGGTGGCGCTGGAGGTGTTGTGGGCGCTCAAGCTCGGCACCGCCGACGTGTACGCCGAGGCGTTGGCCGACCCCGACGCGTCCGTGCGGTCGGCGGCGATCCGCGGCCTGGTGTCGCTGCGCGAGCACGCGCTCGTCGCCTCGGCCGCCGCCGACCCGCGCCGGGAACTGCGCGTGCAGGTGGCCAAGGGCCTGGGCGCGGTGGGCGACCCGGCCGCGGCCGACACGCTCGGCGTGCTGGCGGCCGACCCCGATCCGCTGGTGCGCGCGGCGGCGCTGGAGGCGGTCGGGCTGATCGGCCGGCCGGCGGCACTGCGGGACCTCGCCGCCGCCGCGCTCGCCGACCCCGCCTGGCAGGTCCGGGTGGGCGCGGCGCAGGCGGTCGACGCGCCGGACCTCCTGCTGCCGTTGCTGGACGACCCGAACCTCGACGTGCGCAAGGCGGCGGTCCGCGCGGTGACCCGGTGGGCGCACCTGCCGGCGGTGGCCGAGCGGCTGGCTTCGGCGTCGCACGACAGCGACGCGGACGTCCGCGCCTACGCCCGCCACGCCCTGGAGGAGGCAGCCACGACCGCCTGATCCTGTGGCCGAGCGCAGGCGGCGACCGGCCGCCGCCTGCGCGGCGCGGGAGGCGAGAACGATCCCGGCGCAGCGGAAGACGCGATGCCCTCCGGTGCACCACTGCACCGCAGGGCAATGAATGCGCGGAGGGCTTGCGCCGGGCGCGCCGACCTCGCGAGACTGCACCCCTCCGCTCACGGTTGGGGGACTCCATGCGGACGTTGCTCGTCACCGCGCTGGCCGCGAGCCTGCTCGTGGTCGCGCCCGAGGCGCAGGCCGCGACGATCGGCTGGCAGCCGTGCCCGGACCAACCCGCGGCCGAGTGCGGCACGGTGGCCGTCCCGCTGGACTGGTCCGATCCGCGCGGCCCGAAGGTGGACCTCGCCGTGTCACGGGTCCGCGCCACCGACCCGACCCGCCGGATCGGCGTGGTCTTCGTGGACGCGGGCGGTCCCGGCGGGTCCGGCGCGGAGTTCGCCCGCGCGCCCTTCCTGAGCGCCGAGGTGCGAGCCCGGTTCGACGTCGTCGGCTTCGACCAGCTGGGCACGAACAACAGCTCGGCCATCCGGTGCTCGCTCGACGTGACCGCGCCGAACCCCGGCGACGACCCGGCGGACGAGGCGGAGTTCGCCGCGCTGGCCGAGTACAACCGCGCGGTGCGCGACGAGTGCCGCGCCGCCCACCCGGTGTTCGACCACGTGGACACGGCGCGGTCGGCGCGGGACCTGGACGCGGTGCGGGCGGCGCTGGGGGAGCGGCGGATCAGCTTCTTCGGCATCTCCTACGGCACGCTGCTCGGCCAGCAGTACGCGGAGCTGTTCGGCTCGCGGGTGCGCTCGATGGTGCTGGACGGCGTGATCGACCACAGCGCCGACCTGCGCCGGTTCGTGCTGGACCGGGCGCGGGCGGTGGAGGAGGCGTTCGGCGTGTTCGTCTCCTGGTGCGCGGAGAACACCACGTGCGCCCTGCACGGCCGGGACGTCCACGCGGCCTGGGAGGCGGCCCTGGACAAGGCCGACGAGATCGGCTTGGGGCGGCGCGAGCTGAGCACCTGGGCGTACTACGACGTGCGCAGCGGGGCGTGGGAGGACCTGGCCTCGCTCATCGCGGACATCGGCGGCGTGCGTGCGGCCTTCGAGCCGAACTACGACTCGCTGCGCTACGCCGTGGTGTGCCAGGACTTCGCGCTGCGGTTCGCCGACTTCGGCGAGTACCGGGCGTTGCGCCAGGCCGAGCTGCGCGCCGCGCCCACGCTGCGGGGCACGTACCTCGGCCACCAGGAGGCCGCCACCTGCGTCGGGTTCACCGGGCCGCCGACCAACCCGCCGCACCGCCTCGACGTCGACCACGCGCCGCCGCTGCTCCTGCTGACCAGCCGTTACGACGTGGCCACGCCCTACGCGTGGGCGCGCACCGTGCACCGGCAGGCGAAGGGCTCGCACCTGGTCACGTTCGACGGCCCGGGCCACGGCGTCTACCACGCCAACGACTGCACCCGGGCCGCCGCCGACTCCTACCTGCTCGGCACAGCCCCCGCCCGGAACGTGACCTGCTGAGGGTCGACGCGGCCGGGCAGGGCCGCGCCCGCCAGGCCGCAGAACTCGGCGAACACCACCTGGAGCGCCGCGTCCTGGGCCGCCGCCGACGTCAGGTTGGTGTTGACGACGACCGAGACCTGCCGGCCCGCGTCGGGGGAGTGCATGCTCCACGTGTGGTAGCCGGGCACCGAGCCGTTGAAGCCCCAGATCTCCGGCGCGGCGCAGCCCGGCGGCAGCGGGATCCGCATCAGGCCGAGCCCGAACTCCAGCCCCGCGATCCCGCTCGGCACGGTCGCGCGCATCTCGGCGAGCTGTGTCGCCGGCAGCAGCCCGCCGGTGAGCAGGGCGCGGTAGAACCGGTTCAGGTCGTCCACCGTGGACACCAGGTTGCCGGACGCCCAGAACCGCGACATCTCGTAGTCGGTGACGTCGGTCGGCGCGGCGTCGGGGCCGTGCAGCCACTCGTAACCGCGCGCGGCCGGCCGGTCGACGCGGGTGTACCGGTACGGGAGGTAGCTGTCCCGCATCCCCGCCCGGTCCAGCACCCGGCGCTGCAACTCGGCGTGCAGCGGCCTGCCGGTGACCTCCTCCACGAGCTTGCCGAGCACCGCGTAGTTCGTGTTGGAGTACTCGACGCCCTGGCCGGGCGGGAACGACAGCGGCCTGCCCTCGGTGCCCTTCCGGATCGTCTCGTCCGGCGACTGGTGCTGCCACCGGGTCGTGTCGACCTCCGGCAGGCTCTCCCACCGCTCGGTGTGCGGTATCCCGCTGGTGTGCTGGAGCAACTGGCGCACGGTGATCGGCTCGGCGTACGGCAGCAGGCCGGGCAGCCGGTCCTGCACGCGATCGGACAGCCCGACCCGGCTCTCCCCGACCAACTGGAGCACGACGGTCGCCACCGCGGTCTTGGTGATGCTGCCGACCCTGACCTGCCCGCGCGGGTCGGGCGCGTCGCGGGTCCCGAGGTCGCCGACCCCGCTGACGCCGCGCCACCGGCCACCCCCGTCCACGACACCGGCGTGGGCACCGGGCGAGCCGACCGTGACGGCGACGTCCAGCGCCGCCTGGAGGCCGACCCTCGGCGGCACGGCCGCGGCCGACCCGGTGCCGGCCGTGCCGGTGAACAGGACTGCGCAGGCGACGACAGCCGCCCGGCGTAACGCACGTTGCATGCCAGATCCCCCAGGATCGTCGGTCGGACCAACCCCGGGCACCCTAGGGAATCACCGCCCGCCGGTCACGTCACCCGGTTCGGGGTCACGCCGTGCGTTAGGCGTCCCCGCGCATCGACCGCCGGATCTCCTCGAGCCTGTCCAGCCCGGCCTGCCGCCGTGCTTCGAACTGGTCCTCGACCGCCTTGGCCTCCGGGATCGCCTCGGCCAGCTCGCTCGCGCCGATCCCGGTGGCGACCCGGTTCTCGATCCGGTCCCGGACGTGCTCGAAGGTAGGCACGCCGTTCTCGGTGTAGTCGGCGGGAGGCACCACCGGCGGCGCCGCCTCGTACTCCACGATCTCGGCGTCGATCACCGGTTCCTGGTCCCCGCTCATCGCCCCGCTCCGTTCGCCGTGCCGTTTCCCGAGGCTACCCCGCGAGCACGGCCCGGGCTTCGTGCCGGCACAGCTCACTCCACCGGGCGAGGTCGGCCGCCGCGTGCCTGCGGACGTGCCGGGGCACGGACTCGTCCAGCGCCACCGCCCGTACCGCCACCGCCGCCCGCTCGCGGACGTCCGGTGACAGACCGACCGCCGCTTCCGCGCACCGCACCCGCGCGACGGCCGGGATCCCGTCGTCGCGGGCCATGGCGACGAGGTCGAGCGCCGCCTCGGTCGGCTCCAACCGCCCGATCGCCACCAGCGCTTTCCGACGCAGCAGCGGGTCCGGCGTGTCGAGCAGCCCGCGCAGGGCCGCCATCGCCTCACGTCGACTTGCGGGTGCGTGATCGATCACCGTGCGCGCTGCCCGGATCCGCGTGGTTGTCGGCAGAGTGTCGTCGGCCATGAGAGAGCGCAGGACCTCGGTGGCCAGTTCCCGTCCCGCCGCTCCGAGCTGAGACAGCTCGTAGGCCGCACGCCGCCGCAGCGCCGGCAGTACCGTCGGGTCGGTCGCGATCGCGTGCGCGATCCGAGCGGCTGCGGCGCGGTCGCCCACGTCGTGAGAGACCAGCTTGACGGCCGCCCGCAGCCGAGTCGCGGCCGGAAGTCGCTCGTCGTCACGCAGCGCGCGCACGGGATCGAGGCCGTCGTGCTGCCGCAACGCGTACCGGAGGTCCACTTGGTCGGGGCCGGAGGTGCGCAGGAACTCCAACACGGGATCCGGAAGCCTCGTGGTGATCTCCGTGACGAGACGGGCCGCCCGCAAGCGCTTCCGGGTCGGCAGCGCGTCGTCCGCGACCTCGGCCACCGCCTCGTCCAACACACGCCGCCAGGTTGCGGGCGTCAACCGGGCGAGGGCCTTGCGCGCCCGAGGCGAAGCGGACATCGCCTCCAGCGCCCGCACGGCCTCGGGCACGAACGCGGTCGACAGCCCGGCCAGCGCGACCGCTGCGGCCACCCGATCCTCGAACGACGTTTCCGGCGCGGCGAGGGCCTCGCGAACCTCGGCCTCCGCCTCGGCGGCCAGCGGCAGGTCGTCCCAGAAATCGGACACGGGCACGCGCTGCTCCAACGGCAGCGAACGATCGGCGAGTAGCACGCGTTCGGCCGCTGTCCGCTCCTTCCTGGGCAGGCGTGCCACGAGGCGCTGTACGGAGCCCAACCTGTATCCCCGAATAAGCGAGTCGGCCAGGGCGGCCACCTCCTGGCCGCCCGAAGGCTTGACGATCGCGATCCACTCGGCGCTGAAGGCGCGTTCGCCCGCCGTCAGGACCGGGCTGTCGCCGCGCCGCCGCCAGAAGCCGAGCACGGTGGGGGCGAAGCGCCGGTCGAGCCTGACGAGGTTGTAAGCGGCGTAGTGCCGGTTCAGGGATGCCTCGGCATCGGCGTCGACCACACCACGGTGAAATGCGATCGCCTCGTCCGCCACTCCGGGATCGCGCTCGGCCCACGCGCGGTACGCGTCGCAGCGCACGGCGACGTTCGCGAAACCGTCGTGCGCCCGACGTCGGATCACGTCGAGCGCACGATCCCGCTCGGCCGGCGCGAGGTCGTGAACCACGGTCGCGGCCACCTCGCGCACCGTGTTGAGGGCATCGAGGTCCGCCATGAGCTCCCGCAGGCGCGGCACGACGTCGACCCCTTCCCGCATGAGCGCCCGCACCACCTGCCGCAGGGAGGACTGGTTGACCACCTCGTAACCGCTGAGGATCTCGGCGGCGATCTCCGCGTGGTCGTCGGGGGACAGCCGAGCCAGCAGGACGGCGGCGTGGTAGCGGGTCTGGGTCATGCCGGGGCCGCTGAAGACGACCGACCGGAGTGCGGCCACCACGTCTTTCCCCTCGCCGAAGCCGAGCTCGTCGAGAGCCTGCACCAGCCGCCAGGTGCCGATCGCGGTGCGGGATTCCCGGGACAGCACCTCCCGCAGCGCACGGGCCAGGGCGGCGCGGTGCCCGACACCGAGGTCGCGGGCCTGCCGGACCATGTACGGGAAGTCCAACCCGGGCATGGTGGCCGCGCGCACCAGGTCGCACAGGGCCGCGACGGCAGCACGGTGGAACGGGCGGCCGAGCCGGGCCAAGGCGTCGGCGGCAGCGGGACGGTCCCGGTAACTGCGCGCGGAGTCCGTGAGCACGGGCAGCAGCACTTCCGCGATCCGGTGGTGGTCCGCGTCCGATGTCGCGAACGTCCCGGCGTTGTCGAACAGGCCGGTGTCGTTGTGGTCCACCGACCTGGCTGCGTCCAGGAATGCGTCCAACGCGTCGCGGTGGTGGGCCGTGTCCAGGTCGAGCAGGGCGCGCCAGGCCCGCAGCGCCACCCCCGTGTCCTGCTGCGTCCGGGCGATCGTCAGCAGCGCGGCCTTGACCTCGTCGTGGAACTGCGGCCCTGATCGCACCAGCCGTTCTCCGGCCACACACCGATCCTCCGGGGACAAGCCCGGATCACCCAGCCGATCTCGCAACTGCCGCACCGCCCGAACCCGATGAGGTTCGCCAAGGTCCGCGAGCCTTGACAGCGCCCACATGCGGTCCGAGCCGCGGGCGTCCGGGTCGGTGGCCACTCGCCACAGCTCCTCGGCGGCTTCCTCCCGGTACCCCGGGTCGAGGCCGGCCAGTTCCTTGGCGGCCCACATGGCGCTGTTCGCCGTAGTACCCCCGTCGGCGATCACCCGTCGCAGGTGCGTGGCGGCGACAGCGGCGGCCTCAGGACCAAACCCGCCCAACCGGGACGCGATGTGCCACCGCTCGCCTGGTTCGAGATCGGCGTCTGCCAGCATTTCCGTGAGGTGGGCAGCGGCGTCGCTGCGGTGTTGCGGTCCCAACTCGCCGAGCGTCTCGGCCATCCTCGTCCGGTCGAAGGTCGAACGGCGGTGGTCGGTGATCAGGGCGGTGAGGGCTTCGGCGGCTTCGGCGGCCAGGTCGGGGCCGAGGGAGGCCAGGCCCAGGGCGGCGTCACGGCGGCCGGTCGTGCTGTCGACCGGGTCGCGCAGGACAGAGCGGAACACCTCGGCGCTGTGCCCGTGGAACTCCGACCCGATCTCGACCAGGCCGGTGGCCGCTTCGACCAGGTCGTCCGTCGGGGTCTCGTCGCTGGTGGTCAGCCGGGTCAGCGCCTCGACCGCGAACGACCGCTCCGCCGGACCGAACGTGGCCAGCACGACGGCGGCGGTGCGGCAGGCGTAGCCGGAGGCCAGGGGGTTGGCCAGCACGGCACGCAGGCCGCGTGCGGACGCCTCGCGCTCGCCCGAACCGCACTCGGCCAGCGCCTCGGCGGCGGCGAGCCGTTCGGGCACCGAAGCGGACGGGTCGTCCACCATCGCGGTCAGGTGGGCGACTGCCTCCGCCGTGTGCCCGCCGCGCAGCCGGGTCGCCAGCGCCGACGCCGCCTCGGTGCGGGAGCCGGTGGGCGCGTTGGCGGTGCGCACGAGCGCGACCAGCCAGTCCGCCAACCCGGGGTGGTGGGTGGCGCGGCCGGCTTGGGCCAGGATGTCGGAGCCGGGATACTGGGTGGTCATCGCCCAGCCCCACACCGTGGCCAGGAACTCGTCCACCACCTCACGGCTCGCCGGCACCCGCTTGGCGAGCAGGCGCGCGGCCAGCAGGTGGGCCTCGGCGTCACCGCCGTGCAGCCACCGGACCAGCGGGTCGGCCTCGGCCGGGCGCAGGCGGGTGTAGTGCAGCAGCACCGAGCGGGCGAACCGGCCGCGTTCCTTGGGCCGGGCCGCGTGGACCGTGCGGACGAACCCGTCGTGCTCCGGCGAGAACCGGGCCGGGAACTCGCGGGCCAGCGACGTCGCGGCCAGGTGCTCGGCGAAGCTGTGGTGCAGGAAGCGCAGGTCGTCGCCGCGCACCACCAGCGGGCCGACCGAGACCAGGAACGTGCTCAACGCCTCGTGCCAGTCGGCGGGCAGCGAGTCCGCGGGCACGTGGTCGACCACCCACGACCGGGCCGCGGACACCAGTGACGTGTCGGTCTCCGAGCGGGTGCGGCCCAGGTGCTCCAGCAGCCCGTCCCGGTAGGGCTCGAACGGGCCGGTCGACGTGCGGGCCGAGCGCAGGAACGCCAGGTAGGCCTCGTACAGCTCGTACTGGTTGTCCGGCAGCGGACGGTCACCCCGCCGGGCGAACACGATCGCGGCGATGGTCGCCAGCAGCGGCACGCGCACCAGCTCGTCCAGGTGCGCCTTGCGGATCTGGCGCAGGAACCGGTCCGCGGTCTCCTCGCCCTCCTCGGCGAACCAGTTGCGCGCGAACGACCGCAGCGCCTCCGCGTCGAACGGCAGCAGCTCGTAGCGCGCCGCCCCGATCCGGTGCAACGGCGCGAGCGCCGCGCCCTCCACCGGCCGCGTGGTCACCACGATCCGGTACGGCCCACCGGACGCCCAGGCCGCCAGCACCGAGGCGAGCCGGTCCCGGTCGGCCGCCACCGCGACCTCGTCCAACGCGTCCACCAGCAGCAGCCACCGCCGGCCCGCCACCCGGTCGCCGAGCACGTCCGCGGTGATCGGCCCGCGCAGCAACGCCCCGTACTCGGCTTGCGCGCTGTCCGCCAACGCCTGCGAGAACGGCAGGTCCAGCCGCGCCGCCAGCTCGCGCGCGGTCAGGCGCAACGGCACGACCGGCTCGGTGAGCGGGAGGCCGCCCGGCTCGCCGCACCACCCGGCCGCCAGCTCCGCGGCCAACCGCAGCGACAGCGTCGACTTGCCCTGACCCGCGCCACCCGTGATCAGCAGGTGGTCGTCCCCGTCCAGCGCGGCTTCCACGGCCCGCGCCGGAGGCCGCACGGCCACCCGCGGCGTCGGGGGACGGGGCACCTCGACCAGCCGACCGTGCCCGTCCAGGATCGGCGTGGGCCGTGACGCCTCCGCGTGCGGCTCCTCCGCGCCCGTGCTCAAGTCCTGCCGCACGTACACCGTCGCCAACGAGGGCCGCCGCGCCCCCGGCAGCCGGTACGGCAGCTCGTGCGCCGCCCGCACCTGCGCGCTCATCAACGACAGCACGCCGCCGGGCAGCCCACCCGGTTCGGCGACCGGTAACGCCCCGACGTGGACGTGGACGCCGCCCTCGATCACCCCGGCCTGCACGCTCGGCCCGAGGACGTCACCGCCGACGTGGTTGGAGGCCACCGGCCGGTCGTCCTGTCCCACCCGCGACTCCCCGCCCACCGAAGGAAAACCGGCCGGTCCGAGATTAGGAGTCCGCCAGCCACGCCAGCAAGCGGCCCCGCGACCAGGCGCGGCCGACCGCCTCGACGTGCGCGGACGAGTGGCCGAACACCGCGACGCCGAGGATGCTGTGCCCGGACGCGCGCCGGTCGCCGAGCGTCGGCACGGCCGGCGCGACGCCGACCCCTTCCGCGGACACCCACGCCACCGGCCGCCCGGTCGCGGCTTCGTCCAGGCGGTGCAGGAAGCGCAGGCGGTGTTCCAGCGAGAAGCTCGACAACGTCCACGTCGTGGTGACGACGGGCAGGGCGTCCGCGGGCACGCGGGCGAGGGCGTCCGGCAGCACCTCGACGGCGTCACCCCGCACCAGCAGGGGAGGGTCGGACGCCGCCAGCGCCAGCTCCGCGTCGAGCGCAGCCCTGCGCTCCGGCTGGTCCGGCGGCAGGCAGGCGCGCAGCCACCGGGCGTCGTCCGCGTCGGTCACGTCGACCGGGTCGAGGTCGATGCCGACCCTGGCGACGACCTCGGGCACCGGCCGCGCCGGGACGGACCGGCCGCCCACCACCGAGCACGACAGCCGCACGGGCGACGACGGGTCACCCAGGGAATGACCGTCGCCGTAGGTGATGCCGACGCGGTCGACGGTGAGGTTGAACCCGGCCGAGCAGCCGACGTCGACCAGCCCGACCGAGGTCGCGCCCACCCGGCGTGCCGCCTCGGCGATGGCCGGGTACAGCACGGCGCAGCGCCCGGTCTCGTCCGGTCGTGGCGGCCTGCGCACGGCGACGGCCACCACCGCGTCGGTCAGGCGCAGCAGGGTGTCGATCGCGGCGCGGCCGGCGGCGTCACCGTCCCCGGCGGCGTAGGCGGCGGCCAGCTCCGGCGCGCGTCCGGCCAGCGCGAGGTCGTGCAGCGCGGCGAGGATCAGGGCGGGGTTGCGCTTGCGCGCGGGTGCCGCCTCGATGGCGTGCACCGCGTCTCCGGACTCGCTCAACGCGACGGCGACGCGCTCGTACAGCGAGCCGGCGGCCTCGACCTCGCCGAAGCGCCGGTAGCTCACGGCGAGGGTGCGGGCCGTCGGCATTCCGGAGATCCTAGCCACCGGCCGGGTGTGCTCCCCTGATGAACTGCTCGACAGATCGTGGCGATGCCGTGAGGGCGGCGAACAGCACCATGCCGATCCGCTCCGCGTCCGGCTGCCGGCACACCGCTCGGACCGCGCCTCTCACGTGGCCGGTTGGTCGGGACGTCGCCGGACGCGGCGTGGCAGCCCGCCCAACGCCAGCAGCACCACGACCGGCAGGACGTAGAAGAGCGCCACCTCCGCCGCGACCGGGATCCGGCCCAGCACGAGCCACTGCGCGAGGCTCAGCACCATGGTCAGGGTCGGCAGCAGCAGGATCAACGCGGCTCGGCGGCCCACCCGCGACCCCGAGCCACACGCCGCCACCGTGCCGCCGACCACCACGACCAGCCGCAGCAACTCGACCGCCGGGTCGCCGTGGCCGAGGACCCCCAGCACCCCGGCCACGACGACCGTCCCGGCCATCACGACGATCCCCCGGCCGCCGACCAGTTCCCGGCCACGTGCCGGTCCGGGTGCGAACGTCAGCGCGACCGCGGTCAGCAGGCCGGTCAGCATCCACCCCGCGCTCATCCCGTTCCACCACTGGTGGAACGGGAAGGACGCCGCGATCAGCACGAAACTCGCGGTCGCCAACCAGGCGAACACCGCGGCGGCACGGCGCACACCGGTCAGGACTAGCACGGCCACCACCGCCCACAGGACCCACACCGGCGCGTCCGGGAACTGCGTCGACCACGGCATCTCGCCCAACGCGCCGGCCTTCACCCACCACGCGATCTCGTGCACGCCGGTCGTCGCGCCCGCCAACAACGCCACCGGGCCGAGCAGGCTCACGATCGCCAGCACGTCCCGCGGGTCGACGCCGCCGTCGGCCGCCACCACCCGCCGCAGGTGCAGCCGCACCGCGGCCCACAGCAGGTCGGCGAACTCCCGCGCGGTCGGCCGCGCCCGCTCGCCCGCCCCCGCCATCAGCACCGCGAGCATCTCCTCGCCGTGGCGCTCGCGGTGGTCGCGCGGGTACCACGACAACAGCCGCCGGTAGCGCCGTTCCAGCCCGCTCACGCCGTCCCCCGGCCCGCTCACGCCGTCCCCCCGGCCGGTCGCAGCCGCAAGCGGCGCTCGGCCGCCCTGGTGTGTGCCCGCAACCTCTGCACCTCGGTCTCCAGCCTGGCTGCCCCCTCGTCGGTCAGCCGGTAGTAGCGACGGAGCCTGCCGTCCACGACCTGCTCCCGGTCGACCGCCACCCAGCCGTCCGCGGACAACCGGTCCAACGCGGTGTACAGGGTGCCCGCGCGCAGCTTCACCCGGCCGCCGGAGATCTCCTCGACGTCGAGCAGGATCCCGTAGCCGTGCTGGGGGCGGGCGGCCAACGCCGTGAGGATCAGGAACGTCGGTTCCCGCAACGCCGCCTCGGTCATGCGTTCGGTATATACCGATCAACTGACTATGGCAAGTCGCGATCACCTTCCGGGTGGTCGCGATGCGGGCCCGTTGTCGTCCGATGTGGACTTGCGGTGCGACCGGCTGCTCGACGGCCGACCCGTTGCCGCCAACCGGTGCAACGCCGGATCGGGCAACCGCGTGACGCTGTAACGGGTCACCGCAGGTGGTCGATCCCCGGGAGGTGAAGCGAATCCTCGCCGTGGTGACCGCCCTCCTCCTGACCGGGCCGCTGCTGACCGGAACGGCCGGCGCGGCCCCCGCGACCGTCGTCTACACGCCCACGCACGGTTCCACGGTCGCCGTCGGCGTGCCGTTGCTGATCGCCGGCATCGCCGTCAACGGCGAGACCGGTGACATCACCGGCGTCGACATCAGCTTCGACGGCGGCGCGACGTGGCTGGAGACCGAGCACTACAACGGGAGTTGGCAGTACCTCTACACCCCGGTGGAACCCGGGCCGGTCACGTACCACCTGCGTGCGTCCAGCTCCCAGGACATCAGTGACGCGTACGGCCCGTACCAGTTCTTCGCGGGCGGCTCGGCCGACCTGCCCGCCCTGCGCTGCCCGTACTGCACGCTGTCCCTGCCGTGGCTGCCGAACCGGCCGAGGCGGAACGACCTCGACCCCGCCGCGGTGGAACTGGGCCTGAAGGTGCGCTTCGACCGGGACGGGTACGTCGCCGGCGGGTCGGCCTACCGCGGCACCTACACCGGGCCGTTGACCCTGCACCTGTGGTCGGCGGACGGGACGCTGCTGGCGGAGGCGACGTCCGGGTCGGCGCCGTCTTCGACCTACGTGCGGTTCCCGACCCGCGTCCCGGTGGTGGCGGGGGAGGAGTACGTCGTCTCCTACTACGCGCCCGAGGGCGGGTACGCGGCGAGCGAGGACTACTTCAGCGCGGCCCTGACCATCGCGCCGTACGTGATGTCGCAGGGCGCCGGCGTCTACTCGTACGGCGGCGGTTTCCCCACCGAGACGTGGCACGACAGCAACTACTGGGTGCACCCCACGTTCGAGCTGACGTGAGCGGGAGGACGCCGGGCTGCCACGGGGCCGCCCGGCGTCCGGCCGCTTCAGCGCACCCGGTCGTAGACCAGGGCCAGTTCGCCCCGCTCGCCGGTCTCCTGGTGCGCGACCGTCCACTGGGAACCCGGCAGGCCGTCGTCGAACAGGCGCTCCCCGCCGCCGGCGATCTCCGGGCAGATGATGAGGTACAGCCGGTCGAGCAGGTCCGCCGCGAGCAGCGCCTTGATGACGCTCGCGCTGCTGTTGACGAGGATGTCCCCCTCGCCGTCGGCCTTGAGGGCGGCGATGACGTCCGCGGTGGGCGCGTTCACCACGCGGGCGCGGTCCCACGGCGCTTCGGTCAAGGTGGTCGACAGGACCACCTTCTCCACGTCGACCAGCCACTTCGCGTAGCCGCGGTCACGCGGGTCGGCGTTCTCGTCGCCGGCGACCGACGGCCAGAACCCGAGGAACCCCTCCGCGTTGCGACGGCCGAGCACCACCGTCGTCGCGTTCTCCCAGATGCGGGTGAGCTGGTCGCGCGCCACGTCGGTGATCGCGTAGGGGACGATCGCGCCGAGGTCGCCGGGACCGCCGGGGCCGTGGTAGCGCCCGTCGAGGGTGAGGCTGATGTTCGCGGTCACCCGGCGGCCGGTGGAGTTCGTCATGGTCGTGATCCTTTTCGTTGTGCGTGAGTTCGTGGGTGGGGTGCTACGCCGCGGTGACGGCGGCGGCGAGGTTGTCGAGCACCTGACCCCAGCCGGTGCCGATCCCGGCGATGTACGGGACGGCCTCCACGGTCGTCTCCGTGATGCTCAGGTGGACGTGCAGCAGCGTGCCGCCCGGCGCGTCGGCGAGCGTGACGTCGTAGTGGCCGGTGAACGAGACCGCGCCGGCCGCGTCCAGCACCGAGAGGTCGAACACCAGGTGCTCCGGTTCCCGCGCGGCGTGGACGGTGCCCTTGGAGCGGTAACGCCCCTCCGCGTCGCGGTAGTCGAGGACGACGCGCCCGCCTTCGTGCGGCTCGACGACGCAGTCGGTGACCGTCATCGACGGCGGCGCCCACCAGGCCGCGAGGCGGTCGGCGTCGACCCAGTGCCGCCACACGACGTCCCGTGGCGCGGCGAGCAGGCGCTCGAACGAGAACGTCCGCCCGTCCGCCCACCGGTCCCGGTCCGCGACCGCCGTCTCGGCCTCGATGGCGGCCTGGTACCGCGCGACGACGTCCCGCTCTCCCGCGTGCGCCTCGCCGGCCGCGATCAGGTCCCGCAGCCGCCGGACCAGCGCCTCCAGGGGTGCGGTCTCCATCGCGTAGACCCGCCGTTGGCCGAGCGGCGTCACGGTGACGAGGCCGGCGCGGGCGAGGGTCTGGAGGTGCTTGGTGGTCTGCGGCTGGCGGGAGCCGGTCAGCTCGGCCAGCTCGCCGACGGAGCGGGGTCGCTCGGCGAGGAGCTCCACGATGCGCCACCGGGCGGCGTCTCCGAGTGCTGATGCGATCCGATCCATGGGCAGAAGTATTCACCCAAGAGAATATTCGTGTCAAGGAATATCTTGGAACGGGCTGGTGAGCAGGTCAGGGCACCGGTTCGGGCGTAGTCGGCGGTCACCGTGAGGTCCGGGTTGATGGTGAGGGTGGAGCCCGGCACGATCCTGCTCTGGAACACGGTGCCCGCGCCGTCCACGGCGAAGGTGAACGGGCGCCCTCGCCGGTGAAGTGGACGCCTCCGCCGCTGCTCGGGGTGACCCGGAAGTTCCCCGTGTCGCCGCTCGGCTCCGTCAGGCGGGCGAACAGGACCCGGGTCGCGGCGGCGCGTTCGCCCGGCGGCAGGTCGAGGATGATCCGCCGGGCGGCCTCGAACCGGGCGTCGAACCGGCCGACGGCCCGCGCCGGTCGCGCTCCGCCGGGGACCAGGCGTGCTCGTGTCGCAGCGCGCGGCGGGCAACGCGGCGGTTCGGCCCGCCGGCCCGGCAGGAGGTCGAGCCGCCGCCGGAGGTGCCCGCCGAGATCCCCGAACGGGGGCTGCCCGGCGAGTTGGTGCGCGAGGCCGACCGACGCAGGGCCCCGGCACCGCCACCGTGGAATTGCTCGTGCACCCGCCGCCCCGCCGCCGATAACGTGGTGGACATGGTCACGTTGACGCGCGTCGCGACGATCGCCGGCGCCGGCTTGCTGCTCGCCTCGTGCGGCATCCTGGACGGTTCGGCGGGGGCCTACGAGGAGACCGATCGGCAGTCCGGGACGCTGGCCGACGCCATCGGCTACCCCCGGCAGCCGGACGCGGCCGGCTTCGCCAGGGCGGCGTTGGCCACGCCGCTCGGCAAGTCACCCGGCTTCAGCGTGCTGCGGGCCGAGGACCTTCCGCACGAGAAGCCCGAAGACCCGATGGCACGCCTGGTCTGGCACATCCACCAAGACGCGTTCGAGGCCGGTTGGACGAAGACACCGGAGATCGACGCCTGCTACCGCGTCGACTTCAACTACTACGGCGCGGTGTCGGAGCCGGACCGGGTCACCTGCCCGGACGACGCGACCCCGATCACGCCGCCGCCCCTGCCCAAGCGGGACATCCCGCCGGACTACGCGCCCGCCCTGGAAACCACCCTCGGCGCGCTGCCCACCACCCCCGACGAAGCCCGGGTGCGCGACGCCCTCGCCACCGGCCTGCCCACGCCCGCCGTGGACCCGGAGACGGGCCTCGCCGCCATCCCGCCGAAGGTGCTCGTGCAGGTGCGGGGCGCCGATGTCGGGGTGGCGCTGTTCGCGCACGCCGGCGGTGACGACAAGGACTGCGTGCTGGGCCGTCGGCTCGGCGGCGAAGTCCGGGTCTGGGCGCTCAACTGGCGCGACCTGGGGCCGCTGGAGAAGCCGTGCACCCCGGAAGCGGCCCTGAGCACCCCGTGACGCCGCTCGACCACCCGGGCGTGTGGTCGAGAGGTCGCGACCCGGCCTGCCCGGCGGTCAGCCCGCCGCGCGGCTCAGTTCCTCCCACCGGGCGAGTTCGGCGGTCCGCGCCTGCGTCATCTGCGCGACCATGTCGTAGGCGGCACTGCCCAGGACCAGCCGCTTCGGCGGGTCGGGCAGGTCGACCACCCGCATCAGCACGGCGGCGGCCGACGCCGGGTCGCTGTCCTCCGACTCGTTCCACAGCCCGGTGAGCCAGGCGCGCAGCGGGGCGTAGGCGGGGTTCTCGTCGGTCATGGTCAGGCCGCGCGTGAACAGCCCGGTCTCGTAGCCGCCCGGCTGCACGATGGTCACCTTGATCCCGAAGCGCTCGACCTCCATGGCCAGCGCCTCGCTCAGGGCGTCGAGCGCGGCCTTGCCCGCGCTGTACAGGCCGGTCGCCGCGAAACCACCCGCCGATCCCATCGACGAGACCTGCACGACGTGCCCCGAGCCCTGGCCGCGCAGCAGCGGGACCACGGCCTGGTTCACCCACAGCGCGCCGAAGAAGTTGGTGTCCAGGTGGGCGCGGGCCTGGTCCTCGGTGATCTCCTCGACCATGCCGAGCACCACGCCGCCGGCGTTGTTGACCACGACGTCGAGCCCGCCGAACTCGGCGAAGGCGCGCTCGACGCCGGCGACCACCGCCCGCCGGTCGGAGACGTCGAGCGGGAACGCGACCAGCCTGCCCCCGGACGTGGCGACCAGGTCGGCCAGCGGCGTGACGTCACGGGCGACGCCGACGACCCGGTCGCCCGCCGCGAGCGCGGCCTCGGTGAACGCGCGGCCCAGGCCACGCGAGGCCCCGGTGATGAACCAGGTGCGATGGGCGGTCATGGCGGCTCCCCAAGTCATGAGACGAGACGTCTCGTCTAGTTCGGTGCGTACCTTAGGCGGACCGGCGCGCGTGAGTCAAGACGGACCGTCTCGTTCCCAGTAGAGTGCCGCCATGGTCCCCAGCACCACGCCGAACAGCACCCGTCGCAGCGAGCGGTCCCGGGTCGCGATCCTCACCGCGACGCGCGAGCTGATCAGCGAACTCGGGTACGCCAAGCTGACGATCGAGGCCATCGCCGCCCGCGCGGGCGTGGGCAAGCAGACGATCTACCGCTGGTGGCCGTCCAAGGGCGCGGTGGTCTTCGACTCCCTGCTGGTGCTGAGCGAAGGGCCCGACGGCATCCGGCTGCCGGACACCGGGGACGTCGAAGCCGACCTCAAGACCGTGCTGCGGGCGACCGCGGCCGAGTTCTCCGATCCGGCGTTCGAGGCCCCGATCCGGGCGCTCAACACCGAGATCATCAACGATCCCGAGCTGGCCGCGCTGTACCGGGAGAAGATGGAACGACCGATCCGCGCGGCGAAGGAACGGCGGTTGCGCAGCGCGCAGGAGGCCGGCCAGATCGACGCCGACGCCGATCTCGACCTCCTCATCGACGTGCTCTACGCGCCGCTGACCCAGCGCTGGCTCCTGCGGTCCGGCCCGCTGGACGACGACTTCGCCGACGCGCTGGTCGACGCCGCGCTGCGCGCCTTCCGCCCCTCCTGAGCGCCGACGCGCGCAAAACCGGGTGCGACGGGTCCGGGGCCCGTCCTACCCTGGCGACCGTGATGCAGCACTTGTTCTTCCTCTGAGGGGACGACGCCTCCACCGGTACCGCGGATCGCGGCTACCGGACCTCGTCCTTTCCGCTCATCACCTCTCGTCGGAGGCAGTTCCCCATGTCGTCCCACCTCTCGCCCGCGCCTGTGCGCGCGGCGCACGTCCGACTGTCCGACGTGCACCTCTCCTTCGGCGGCCGGCCGGTGCTCACCGGCGTCGACCTCCTCGCCGCCGCCGGTGACCGGGTCGCCGTCGTCGGGGAGAACGGCCGCGGCAAGACCTCCCTGCTCCGGGTGCTCGCCGGCGACCTGCCCGCCGACCGGGGCGACGTGCGCCGCGCGGGCTCGATCGGCGTCGCCGACCAGCAGATCCCGCTGGGCGCCACCGACACCGTCGGCGACCTGGTCGACCTCGAACTGGCCGCCGTGCGCGCCGCCCTGGCCCGCCTGGAGCACGCGACCGAAGCGCTCGCCGACGGCCGTCCCGGCGCGGACGACGCCTACGCCGCCGCGCTCGCCGAAGCCGAGGCGCTCGACGCGTGGGACGCCGACCGGCGGGTCGAGGTCTCGCTGGCCGCGCTGAACGCCGTGACCGACCGCGACCGGCCGCTCGGCACGCTGTCGGTCGGGCAGCGCCACCGGGTGCGGCTGGCGTGCCTGCTCGGGGCCGGGCATTCCGTGCTGCTGCTGGACGAGCCCACCAACCACCTCGACGCCGCCGGGCTCGACCACCTCACCGAACGGCTGCGCGCCCACCCGGGCGTGGTCGTGCTGGTCAGCCACGACCGGGCGCTGCTCGCCGACGTGGCCACCGCGGTGGTCGACCTGGACCCGTCCAGCGACGGCAGGCCGCGCGTGTACGGCGGCGGCTACCCCGCCTACGTCGAGGGCCGTCGGGCCGAGCGGGCGCGGTGGGAGGCGCTGCACGCCGAGCAGGTCGCCGAGCGGCAGCGCCTGGCCGACGACCTGTCCGCGGCGCGCAACCGGCTGCGCGACAACTGGCGGCCCGACAAGGGGCACGGCAGGCACACCCGCGCCACGCGCGCTCCCGGCCTGGTCCGGTCCGTCCACCGGCGGCAGGAGGAGCTGGACGCGCACGTGGTGGCGGTCCCGTCGCCGCCGACCCGGTTCGCCGTGCCGGAGCTGCCCGAACACCCCGGCGCGACGCTGCTGCGCGCCGAGGGCGTGACCGTGGTCGGCAGGCTCGCCCGCCCGGTCGACGTGGCGCTGGACTCCGGGGACCGGTTGGTGGTCACCGGACCCAACGGCGCGGGCAAGTCGACCTTGCTCGCCGTGCTGGCCGGGGACCTGGAACCCGGCACGGGCACGGTGATCCGCGCCCGGTCGGCACGGGTCGGGCGGCTGGGCCAGGAATCCGAACCGCGGGGCCGGCGCACGGCGGCGGAGCTGTACGACCTCGAACTCGCCCGGTCGGGCGTGCCGGGGCCGGCGTTGGGCGATTTGGGCCTGCTCGACGGCTACGACCGCCGCCGACCGGTGGCGGAGCTGTCGGTCGGCGCGCGCAGGCGGCTGGACCTGGCCCTGGTGCTGGCCGCCCGCCCGCACGTGCTGCTGCTGGACGAGCCGACCAACCACCTGTCGGCCGCCCTGGTCGACGAGCTGACCGCCGCGCTCGGCTCGACCCCGGCCGCAGTGGTGATCGCCACGCACGACCGGCAGCTGCTGCGCGACACGGGATCGTGGCCGCGACTGGCCTTGTGAGCGCACGAACCGTGAACGCTGCCATCGGCACGCCGTAGTCGACGGATCACGGCGACCCGGCCACCATGGGCAGGGCACGGGAGGAGCGCCGGAGTGGACCGAGCACCGCGGATCCCCATGGCACGAGGTCGGCTGCCGCTGGTCGGGCACGCCTGGCCGATGATGCGCGACCCGCTGGCGTTCCTCGGCTCCCTGGCCGACCAGGGGCCGCTGGTGCGCATCGCGTTCGGGCCGGTCAAGGCGGTCGTCGTGTGCGACGCGGAGCTGGCGCAGCAGGTGTTCCGGGACGACCGCACGTTCGACAAGGGCGGCCCGTTCGTCGACCGGGTGCGGGACGTGGTGGGCAACAACCTGTCCACCTGCCCGCACCACGAGCACCGCAGGCAGCGGCGGCTGCTCCAGCCCGCGTTCCACGTCGGCAGGTTCGGCGCGTACGGGCGCACGATGGCCGCGCAGATCGCCGCCCGGGTCGACGCGTGGCGGGACGGGCAGGTGCTCGACGTGCCCGCCGAGATGGCCATGCTCACCACGAACGTGCTCACCGCGACCATGTTCTCCGACACGCTGTCGCCCGCGGAGCTCGAGCAGTCGCAGGAAGACGCGGACGTGCTCACCACCGACGTGCTGGTGCGCATGATGATGCCCAAGGCCCTCACCAAGCTGCCGCTGCCCGTCAACGTGCGGTTCGAGCGCGCGCACGCCAGGATCCGGCGGACGGTCGAGGCGATCGTCGCGGCGCGGCGGGAGGAGGGCGGCGACCGGGGCGACCTGCTGTCCGCGCTCCTCGCCGGGCACGACGAGGAGTCCACGGGCGCGGACCGGACGCTGTCCGACCAGGAGGTGGTGGACCAGATGCTCACCTTCCACCTCGCCGGCAGCGAGACGACCGCCGTCACGCTCACCTGGGCGCTGCACCTGATCGCCCGCCACCCCGACGTCGAACGACGCCTGCACGCCGAGGTCGACGCCGTCCTGGCCGGCCGCACCGCGGGGCCGGACGACGTGGCGGCGCTGGAGCTGACCGGGCGGGTCGTCACCGAGACGCTGCGCCTGCGCTCACCGGTCTACATCCTCACCCGCCAGGTCACCTCCGACACCGAGCTGGGCGGGCACCCGCTGCCGGCGGGCACGGTCGTCGCGTACAGCCCTTACCCCATCCACCACAACGCCGACCTCTACCCGGACCCCCACCGCTTCGACCCCGACCGCTGGGACCCGGCCCGCAAGCCCGCGCGCCACGCGTTCGTGCCGTTCTCGAACGGGGCGCGCAAGTGCATCGGCGACAGGTTCAGCCTGATGGAGGCGACCTTGGCGCTGGCGTCGATCCTGGCCCGGTGGCGGCTGGAGCACGTGCCGGGGGAGGAGGAGGTCCGACCGGCTGCGGCTGCGGTGATCCGGCCGCGGCGGTTGCGGATGCGGGCTTCGGCGCGATCGCGGGTGGCGTGATCCGGCGGCGGTTGTGGGTGTCGTGTGGTCGCGGGTGGTGTGGTCGTGTGGCGGTTGCTGGTGGTGTGATCCGGTTGCGGGCGAGGGTGGCGTGAGCCGGTCGATACGCTGGCCCGGTGACCCAGAGCCGCCGCAGCGGCGCCCAGCACGTGGTCGTCGGCGAACCGCAGCTCCACGTGCCCGCCCGGCACGAGCCGCTTCAACTCGGCCGGCGTGCCCTCGGCGACGAGCCTGCCGTGGTCGAGCAGCGCGATCCGGTCGGCGAGCTGGTCCGCCTCCTCCAGGTACTGCGTGGTGAGGAAGACCGTCACGCCGCTGCCGGCCAGCTCCCGGACGATGTGCCACAGGTCGCGCCTGCTGCGCGGGTCCAGCCCGGTGGTCGGCTCGTCCAGGAAGATCACCCGGGGATCGCCGACGAGGCCCATGGCGAGGTCGAGCCGCCGCCGCATGCCGCCCGAGTACACCGCGCCGGGCTTGCGCGCCGCCGCGCCGAGGTCGAACCGCTCGAGCAGGTCCGCCACGCGTCGCCGCCCCTCGGCCCGGCCCAGGTGGTGGAGGTCGGCCATGAGCAGCAGGTTCTCCTCGCCGGTGAGGAAGTCGTCCACGGCGGAGAACTGGCCGGTGACGCCGATCGCCGCCCGCACCCGGTCGGGCTCGCGGACCACGTCGTGACCGCAGATCCGCGCCTCGCCCGCGTCGGCGCGGATCAGGGTCGACAGGATGCGGACCACGGTGGTCTTGCCCGCGCCGTTGGGGCCGACCAGGGAGAAGATCGTGCCCTCGGGCACGTTCAGGTCGACGCCGTCGAGCACGACTTGGTCGCCGTACGACCGGCGCAGCCCGCGCACCGAGATGGCGGGCCGGAGTGGGATGTCCGTCATGCGGCGGACAGTGCCGCCGCGCCGGATCACCGCGGTTTCACGGCGGTTCCAGCGACGACCGCTAGGTGAAGTGGCGCAGGATCATCGCGGTCAGCTCGGCGACGTCGGCGTCGACCATCGGCGCGCCCGTCATGCCCATCCGGTGGAGCAGGGTGCCGATGGTGATGTCGACGAAGAGCAGGATCCGGTCCTCCGGCTCGCCCAGCGCCTCCTGGAGCGTGCGCAGGTAGGGGGCCTGCAACCGGGTGGACAGGATCTCGCGCAGCGCGGCGTCGCTGACGGCGTCCACGAAGACGCCGGCGAACGCCGCGCCCATCCCCGGCTCGGCGATCTTCGCCGCGGCCAGCCGGATGGCCGCGGCGAGGTACTCGGCCCGGCCGCCCTCCACCGGAGGCAGCGGCCCGAACCTGTCGACCAGGCAGTCCGTGATCAACGCGCCTTTGGACGGCCAGCGCCGGTAGAGCGTCGTCTTGGCGACACCCGCCGCCGCCGCGATGCGATCCATCGTCGCGCCCGCGTAGCCCAGCTCGTGCACGGTGCTCAGCGTCGCGGCGAAGACCACGGCGTCGATGCCGGCGCGCGGGCGGCCGGGTGGTCTGGCGGAGGTGGTCTCCCGGGTCATCGCTCCACGATATCGGGTTGCGCTACGATCGGTATCGATACCAATGGTAGCGAAATGCCGGGAGGGGACATGGACGACGTGGAACGCCCGCCGCTGGGGATCCGCTTGCTGCACGCCCTGGGGAAGGAGCCGGACTGGTCGGCGATGACGGCCGAGGGGCTGGCCGCCTTCCGCGACGCCGAGAACCGCAAGCGGTCGTCCCGGCTGATCCGGGTGGTCACCGGGTTCCCGAGCGGTGGCGTCACGATCGGGTGGCGCGAGGTGGCGTTGCCCGACCGCGTGCTGCCGGTCCGGGTGTACCGGCCGGCGGACCGCAGCGGCGACCTGCCGCTCGTGCTGCACGTGCACGGCGGCGGGTTCGTGGGCACGGCGGTGCAGTCCGACTGGGTCAACAGCCATTTGGCCGCACGGCTGCCCGCGCTCGTCGTCTCGGTGGAGCACCGCCTCCTCGCGCCGGGCACACCGCTGGGCGCGGCCGTCGACGACGGCTGGGACGCGCTGCGGCACGTGGTGGGCCACGCGGCGGACTGGGGCGTCGACCCGCGGCGGGTCGCGGTCTTCGGCGAGAGCACCGGCGGGCTGATCGTCGCGCTGGCGGCGATCCGGGCCGGGGAAGCCGGCCTGCCGCTGCGGGCGCAGGTGGTGGTCAACCCCGTGGTCGACGTGACGGAGACGTCGTTCGATTACGCCTCGATGAGGGAGCACGCCGACAGCCCGACCCTGACCGCCGCGCAGATGCGGCTGTTCCACCGGTTGGCCGTGCCGCCGGGAACGGACGCACGCGCGCTCTCGCCGCTGCGCGCCGACGACCTGAGCGGGCTGGCGCCGGCGCTGGTGGTCGTGCCGACCCTCGACCCGGTGGCCGATCACGGCCGCCGTTACGCCGAACGGCTGCTCGAATCCGGGACGCCCGCGCGGCTCGCCGAGCACCGCGGCGCGACGCACGGTTTCCTGAGCATGCCGGGCCTGGTGCGGCAGGCGAAGGCCGCGCGGGCGGAGATCACCGCGTTCCTGGCGGACCACCTGGCGCCGGTGAGGGACGGGGTCGGGGGAGCGCGATGACCACCGGTGACCTCGTCGTGCCACGCGCGCGGTAGGCACCGGTCCGGCTGTCGCGTTCGTGGGTCGGCGGGGGCTGCGGCTGTGGCGTTCGTGGGTCGGCGGGGGCTGCGGCTGTGGCGTTCGTGGGTCGGCGGGGGTTGCGGCTGTCGCGTTCGTTCGTCGGCAGGGCTCGCGGCTGCCTTACCCGTCCGGGCCGGCGTGGTCACCGGCCGGTGCGGCCCGAGCCGGCAGGGGTGTCAGGGGGCGGTGTGGCCGAACGGCGAGCCGGTGTTGACCGTGGCCACGTCGAAGCCGCAGATCCTTGCGTACCCGTCGATCAGCTCCCGCAGCTCCCGCCGCGAGAACGGCGGTGACTGCTCGTCGAAGCCGTCCGGTGCGGCCCGGTGGGCCAGGTTGACCACGGCCTCCGGGCCGTACTCCCGGTTGGCCCGCTGGATGCCGGTCGTCACCGGGCGGCGGAGCTGCTCGTAGGCGGTGAGGGCGGCGGCCGGGTCGTCGGTGGCGGTCAGGTGGTGGGCCAGCGCCCGGGCGTCGACCACCGACTGGGTGGCGCCGTTGGAACCCATCGGCACCATGGCGTGCGCCGCGTCTCCCACCAGGGTGGCGCTGCCCACCGACCAGTCGTCCAGCGGGTCGATGTCGGCCATCGGGTACTCCAGGACCGGGTCGCTGCCGCGGATCAGGTCCGCCACGTCGACGTCGGCGAAGCGCCAGCCGGCGAACTGGTCGATGAACCCCGACGCGGGCACCGGCCGGTTCCAGTCGACGGCGCCTCCGGCGTCCGGCGGGGTCGGGGTGACCACCGCCCAGTTCACCACCGCGGCGCCGCCGGGTGCGGCCGTCGTCAGCGGGTACACGACGGCCTTGCGCTCCTCGTCACCGCCGACGATCATGGTGCGCCCGTCGGCGAACGGCGCGCGGTCCGCGGTGCCCCGGTAGATGGTCATGCCGAGCCGCCTGCGCGGTCCGGGGTGGGCGGGGTGGAGCAGTTCCCGCACGGCGGACCGGATGCCGTCCGCGCCGACCAGCACGTCGGTCCCCAGCACCTCGCGCTCGCCCGAGGGCCGCGCGACCACCACCCGCCACCGGCCGTCGGAGCCCCGGTCGAGATCCACCACCCGCAACCCGGTCGTGACGGCCCCGGCGCCGAGCCGCGCCCGCACGGCCTCGACCAGCACCGCCTGCAACGGCCCGCGGTGGATCGACAGCTGCGGCCACCGGTACCCCGCCTCGACGCCGCGCGGCTCGCGCAGGATCAGGTCGCCGCCGCGGTGGTAGTAGCGCAGCTCGGCGGTGGACACGGAGACCCGGGCCAACTCCTCCAGCAGGCCGAGCGCGGCCAGTTCGCGCACCGCGTTGGGCAGCACGTTGAGCCCCGCCCCGATCGGCCGCAGCTCCACCGCGGCGTCGATCACCCGGACGTCGCGCCACCCGGCGGCGTGCAGGCTCAACGCGGTCGTCAACCCGGCGATCCCCGCTCCCACGACCAGCACCCCGACCATCGGCGGCCTCCTCGCTCGTCCCGGTTCCTACCACCCACCCGCCCGTCTTGTCCCGAACTGCTCGACTCGGATGCCGGCCGCACGGCCCCGGCGCGCCGAGCGGTGCCCCCGGACCTCCGTCGCCACCACGCCGAACCGAACCCGCGGCCTCCCGCCACCCGTGAATTCCGGCGACACCGGCGGCCGTCCACGCCAGGATGGCCGGTGTGGAGGAGGTCGAAGTCGTCGTCGCCCACAGCCAGCGCGCGACGCTGCGCGTGGGCGACGTGTTCCTGAAGGTCGACGCCGACCCGGCGCACGCCGAGGTCGAGGTGCGGGCGATGGCCATGGTGCCGGTGCCGACCCCGGCGGTGCTCTGGTGCGAGCCGCCCGTGCTCGCGATCGCCGCCGTACCCGGCAAGGCGCTCGGCGTCCTCGGTGAACCGTCGACCGCGTCACCGGCGGCCTGGGCCGCGGCGGGTGCCGCCATCCGGAGGCTGCACGACGCGCCGTTGCCGCCGTGGCCGGGGCCGGTGCTCGACGACGTGGCCGCGGAGCTCGACCGCGAGTGCGCGTGGCTGCTCGCCAACGCCGTCCTGCCCGCCGAGGTGATCCGGCGCAACCGCGAGATCGCCGAGGTCGCGCTCCGGCCGTGGAGACCGGTGTTCATCCACGGCGACCTCCAGATCACCCACGTGTTCGTCGACGGCGACGAGGTCACCGGCGTGATCGACTGGTCCGAGGCGGCACCCGGCGACGCCATGTTCGACCTGGCCACGTTGACGCTCGGGCACGAGGAGCGCCTGGACGACCTCCTCGCCGGCTACGGCACCGACGCGGACCGGGACGTGATCCGCGCCTGGTGGTCGCTGCGCAGCCTGACCGCGTCGCGCTGGCTGATCGAGCACGGCTTCGACCCGGACGCGCCGGGGTGCGAGTTCGACGTGCTCAGAGCCCGGATGCGGGAAACCTGAGGCCCGCCTCGACGCCGCCCCTGGCTTTGACCTGAACCCCGACCGCGCTCAACGGAGGGGACTCCCCACCGGCCCGGCCACCCGTCCTCGCCCGTGCCAAGGCCGATCCGGCTCCGAGTCACCGCGAGGCCGAGCCCTGCGGTCGGCCTGAAGCTACGTATGTACGTGTAGAGTCGTACTATCATGGCCGATCTTGAGGAGTCGACGATGCCTTCGCACGCGGGAGACCGGCGGAACAGGGACATGCGGCGCATCCGGCGCGTGGGCCGCCGACCGTGACCCACTACGAGGTGGCCGTCGCGGGCGGTGGTCCGGTCGGGATGTTGCTCGCGGGGGAACTCGCCCTGCACGGGGTGCGGACCGTGGTGCTGGAGAAGCTGCCCGAGCCGACCGGTGAGTCCAAGGCGGGCACGCTGCACGCCCGCACCGCCGAGACCCTGCACCGGCGCGGGCTGCTCGACGCCGTCCAACCGGGGCCGCACAAGGCGGTGCGCGGTCGGGACTCGGTCACGTTCCACTTCGCGGGCCTGTTCAACCTGGACATCGGCCGGGTCGTGGACGAGGGCCCGGTGATCGTCGGCAGCCCGCAGGCGTACGCGGAGCAGGTGTTCGCGGACCGGGCGACCGCGCTGGGAGCCGTGATCCAACGGGACAGCGAGGTCGTGGGTCTCACCGACGGCGACGACGGGGTCGTGCTCGACCTCCGCTCGACCGCGGGCGTGACCCGGCAGATCAGCGCCGACTGGGTGGTCGGCTGCGACGGCGCCCGCAGCGCGGTGCGGAAGCTGGCCGGCATCGGGTTCACCGGCACGCCCGGCACGGTGGCCGCGCTCATGGGCGACGTCCGCCTGCTCGACCCGCACCGCGCGCCGAGGGGCTGGCAGCGCACCGAACGCGGCTGGACGTTGTTCTGGACCAACGCGTTCGGCCACAGCCGGGTGTGCACCTACGACTTCCGCGACGCCGCCGTGGCCCGGGCGGACCGGTCCGCCCCCGTGACGCTGGACGAGCTGCGGACCGAGGTGGAGCGGATCGCGGGCCGCCCGGTGCCGATGGACCAGCCGCGCTGGCTCACCCGCTTCACCGACGCCGCGCTCCAGGCCGAGAGCTACCGGCGCGGCCGGGTGCTGGTCGCGGGAGACGCGGCGCACGTGCACTTCCCGGCCGGCGGCCAGGGCGTCAACCTCGGGCTCCAGGACGCGGTCAACCTCGGCTGGAAGCTCGCCGCGCAGGTGCGGGGCTGGGCGCCGGCGGGCCTGCTGGACACCTACCACGCCGAACGCCACCCGGTGGCCGCCCGCGTGCTCTACAACGTGCGCGCGCAGGTCGGCCTGATGCTGCCCGACCGCCGGGTGGACGCGCTGCGCGACCTGTTCGTGGAACTCATGCAACTGCCGCAGGTCAACGACTTCCTCGCGGGCATGATCACCGGCGTGGACGTGCGCTACGACACCGGACGCCCCGGCGACCAGCTCGCCGGGCTGTTCGTGCCGGACCTGCGGCTCAAGGTCGGCGCGGACGCCGCCACGCTCGCCGGGCTGCTGCGCTCGGGCCGCCCGGTGCTGCTGGACCTGTCCGACCGGGAACCGCTGCGCCGGGTCGCCGGCCCGTGGGCGGACCGGGTGGACGTGGTCGTGGCGAGCTGCGACGACGTGCCGTCCGCGCCGACGCTCCTGGTCCGCCCGGACGGCTACATCGCGTGGAGCGGCACGGGGTTGGAAAGCGACCAGGACACGTTGGACGAGGCGTTGCGCACCTGGTTCGGCGAACCGGCGTGACGCGGGACGGGCGCCCACGCGGGGCGCCCGCCACCGCGGGTCACGGCAGCCGGACCGACTGCCGGTGGCGGAAGAAGTCCGCCGGGTCGTAGGCCGCCTTCACCCGTTGCAGCCGCGGGTAGTTCTCACCCCAGTACAACCGGTGCCAGGGCACGCCCGACGCGTTGTGCGCGGCCTCGTTCAGGTCGGTGTCGGGGTAGTTCAGCACGCACCCGTCGGTCCGCTCGTCCGGCACGGGCACCTTGCCCGTGCCGGCGTACAGCTCCGCGTAGAACCGACGCGCCCACGACACGTTCGCGTCGTCGTCGGACGGTTCGCTCCAGCTCGTCTGGACGTGCAGCTTGAACGCGCTGTCCCGGTGCACGTTCGCGGTGTCGGTGCGGCCCGCCGCGTTGATCTGGCCGCCCGACGACGTCAGCATCACCTGCGCGAACGGGTTGGCGAACCCGTCACGGCCGTCGAGGTTGCGGTACAGCGCGGCGATCTGCGCGTCGGTGAACCCGGCGCGGTGGTAGGCCGACTTGTGGTCGCCGCGCAGCGTCGGGTCCAGCATCCGCGGGTGCATCGTGCCCAGGTACCGGGTCGCGGTCAGCCAGCTCCACCGCTTCGGGCGGGCGAACCGGGCCAGCGGGCCGTGCTCGCCGGACGGCCGGGTGAGCGCACCGTGCGGCAGGTCCACGCCGCGCGTGACGTCGGCGACGAAGCGGTCCAGCAGCTCCTCGGCGTCGGCGCCGCTGCCGTCGAAGACGGTGAACAGGCCGATCTCGCCGGTGGCGCGCTGGTTGAGCAGCAGGAAGCTGCACAGCCCCGCGTACCGGCCGCCGGGCGCGGCGTTGGCCGCGTGCCAGCCCGTCCAGTTGCGGACCAGCCTGGCGAACACCGCCTCGGTCATCCCCTCCCACGGCCACGCGATCGCGCTGAGCAGCAGCTCCGCCGGCGGTTTCGGCAGGATCCGCGCCGGGTCGTCCGACCGGGCGGAGGGTGAGCGGAACAGGTACCGGGTGACCACCCCGAACGTGCCGCCGCCGCCACCCGTGTGCGCCCACCACAGGTCGTGGTGGGGATCGTCCGGCTCACGGGTCGCCACCACGAGCCCGGCCCGGCCCGCCGCGTCCACCACGACCACCTCCACCGCGTACAGGTGGTCGACCACGAGCCCGTCCCGGCGGCACAGCAGCCCCCACCCGCCGCCGGCGACGTGCCCTCCGACGCCGACGGAGTAGCACTGGCCGGCGGGGATCGTCACGCCCCAGGTCTTGTACAGCAGCTCGTACACGTCGAGCAGGGTCGCGCCGGCCTCCACGCTGAACGCGCGGTGCGCCGGGTCGAAGGTGACCGACGTCATCTCGGACAGGTCGAGCACGACCTCGACCTCGGGGTTGAACACGAAGTCCTCGTAGCAGTGCCCGCCGCCGCGCACGGTCAGCCGCTTGCGCGCGCTCACCGCCTCCTGCACCACCGCCAACGCCTGCCGCGGCGACGACACCACCCGCACCGACTCGGGCCGCGCCACCCACCGCCGGTCCAGGCCGACCACCAGGTCCGCGTAGCGCGGGTCGCCGGGCCTGACGGTCACCGCCTCGAACCCCGCCGTCTCCGCTTCCGCCGCCGCCGAGCCGGGCGCGGCCACCGCCGCCACCCCGACCGCACCGGTCGCCGCCAACAACCGCCGCCTGCTGATCGCACCACCGGGCCGGTTCATCGCGCAGTCCTCCCGGTGCGCCGGACGCCGGTCCGCGCCGGGCCCGTCACCTCGGCACCGAGGCCGTCAGCAGCGGCGCGACCAGGTCGGCCAGGATGTCCGGCCCGTCCTGGGTGAGGATCGACTCCGGGTGGAACTGGGTCGAGGCGAACCCCGGTCCCCGCAACGCGTGCACCTGGCCGGTCACCGGATCGCGGCTGACCTCGACCTCACCGCCACCGGGACCGTCGCCGACCGACAGCGCGCCGCCGTCGTGCCGGGACGCGAACGTGTTGTAGAACCCGACCTGCCTGGCCTGCCCGAACAGGTCGATCCCCCGCTGCACGCCTTGGTGCGGCACGTCCCGCCGCACCAACGACAGGCCCAGGTGGTCGCTCAGCACCTGGTGGCTCAAGCACACCGCCAGGAACGGCCGCCGGTCGCGCAGGAGCGTCCGCACCGCGCCGCCCAGGTGGGCGATCTTGGGGTGCGCCCGGTCGCGCGGGTCGCCGGGACCCGGGCCGAGCACCACGAGATCCGTCCCGTCGAAGGTGTGCTCCGCGTCGAACCGCCGCACCGCGACCTCGAAGCCGAGCGACCGCAACTGCAGGTCGATCATCGAGGTGAACGTGTCCTCGGCGTCCACCACCAGCACCCGCCTGCCCGCGAACTCCGGCCGCGGCCGGGCGCGCCGGCCGACGGCCTCGGACCAGAACCGGGCCAGCGGCTCGTTGCGTCGGGCCAGCGCCTCCACCACCCGCCGGTCCGCGCTCAGCGCGTCACCGTCCGACGCGGTCGCCGACGGCGGCGGCGCGCCGGTCAGCGCGCCCAGCAGGCCCGCCGCCTTCACCCGCGTCTCGGCCACCTCGGACGCCGGGTCCGAGTGCCGCACCAGCGTGGCGCCGACGCCGATCGCCACCCGTCCCGACGCGTCGATGTCGGCGGTGCGGATCAGGATCGCCGAGTCGATCGTCCGCCCGCCGGACGGGTCGTGCCCGAGCAGCGCCACCACGCCGCTGTAGTACCCGCGCCCGGCCGGCTCGTAGCGGCTGATCACCTCGCACGCGCTCTCCAGCGGGCTGCCGGTGACGGTCGGCGCGAGCAGCGTCTCCCGCAGCACGTCCGCCGCGTCCAGCGAGGTGGCGCCCTCGATCAGGTACTCGGTGTGCGCGAGGTTGCCCATCTCCTTGAGGAACGGGCCGATGACGCGACCGCCGGAGCCGCACACCCGGGCCATCATCTTCAACTCCTCGTCCAGCACCATGTGCAGCTCGTCCACCTCCTTGCGGTCGGACAGGAACCGCAGCACGCCGTCCAGCTCCGGACCGGCGGGCGGGTACCGGTAGGTGCCGCTGATCGGGTTCATCACGGCCCGGCCGCGGTCGAGGGTGACGTGCCGTTCCGGGCTCGCGCCGACGAACGTGCGCGTGCCGGTGTGCACCAGGAACGTCCAGTACGCGCCCAGCTCGCGGGTCACCAGGCGGCGGAACAGGGTCAGCGCCGTGGCGGGGGAGTAGTCGGCGATGTCGACCAGGAACGACCGCTTGATCACGAAGTTCGCGCCGACGCCCCGGCCGATCTCGTCCGCCAGCACGGCGCGGACCACGTCGGCGTACCCGTCGTCGTCGAGGTCGAAGTGACCGCCGGTCAGCTCGATCGGGGTGTCCGGCAGCCGGTCGAGCACGTCCGCGAGCGGCAGCGCGGCCCGCTCGGACACCGCCATCGCGAGCAGCGGCGAGCCGTCGTCCGCGCACGCGAAGCCGCGCTCGGTGATCTGCCGGTAGGGCAGGAGCGCCAATACCTGTCCCTTGTGGACGGACAGCTCGGCGAGCCGGTCGTGCTCGGCGAACTCGCCCGCGAACACCTCGACGTGCCCGGAACCGGTCGACTTCGGCCGGTGCAGCAGGGCGTACGACCCGGCGGTGCCGGCCAGCACCCGGTCCAGCAGCTCGGTGTCGGTCACGCGTCCGCCTCCGTCGACAGCATGTGCAGGACCTCCTTGGTGGACGCGGTCAGCGCGCACCGCTCGGCGGCGTGCGTGACGGCCATCCGGTGGTGGGCCTCGGTGAAGTCCGCGACCGCGTCGGTCACCAGGAACGGCTGGATGTCGAGCGTGAACGCGTCCAGGCAGGTCGTGAGCACCCCGATGTGCGCGTAGACACCGCACACGACGATCTGGTCACGGCCCCGGTCGCGCAGGAAGTCCAGCAGCCCGGAGTTGAAGAACGCGCTGTAGCGCCACTTGGTGAACACCGCGTCGTCCTCTCCCGGCGCGAGCTCGTCCACCACCGCCCGGTCCTCTTCGGACACCGTCATGCCGGGGCCCCAGAGGTCGTTGAGCAGGCCGCGCTGCGCCGGGGTCATGCTGCCGGGCTGCGCGGTGTAGGCGACCGGGACGCCGAGCTCGGCGCACCTGTCGCGCAGCGCGGCGATGTTGGCCACCAGGGTGACCACCGGCTCCTCGCCCGCCGGGAACGGCGCCACGAAGTAGCGCTGCATGTCGTGGATCAGCAGGACGGCCCGCTCGGGGTCGGCCACCCACCGCAGGGGGCTGTCCGGCAGCCCCGCCTCGCTGGGCATCGGGTAGGCGTCGATCGTGGGGATGGGCATGGCTCGGGAGTCCTTCCCTGGCACGGGCAACGGGTGGCGGCTACGCGCCGAGGGCGGCGCCGCCGTCGACGGTGAGCGTCTGCATGGTGATGTGGGCCGCGCGGTCGGACAGCACGTACAGCACCGCGTCGGCCACGTCGGACGGCTGCGCGACCCGACCGAGCGGGATGCCCGTCCGGAACGCCGACGGCACGCCCTCGACCGAGGCGCGGACCGCGTCACCCTCGTCCCACAGGCCGGTCAGCATCGGCGTGTGCGTCGAGCCGGGAGCGACGACGTTGCAGCGGATGCCGTGCTCGGCCAGCTCCAGCCCGAGGCACCGGGTGAAGCTGGTCGCCGCGGCCTTGGACGCCGCGTAGGCCGCCATGTCCATCCGCGCGATACCGGCCGCGTTGGACGCCACCGTCACGATCGCGCCGCCGCGACGGGGGATCATGCGCGCCGCCACCGCGCGACAGGTGTTGAACACACCGGTGGTGTTGACCGCGAACGTCGTCGCCCAGTCCTCGTCGGTCAGCCGGTGCGCCCGACCCGTCCGCAGCACGCCCGCCGCGTTCACCAGCGCCCCGATCGGGCCCAGCCGCGCCTCGACGTCCTCGACCAGCGCCGCGACCGCCGCGCCGTCGGTGACGTCCGCCGCGAACGTGGTCACCAGGTCGCCTTCCAGCTTCGCCAGGCCGTCCGGCGTCACGTCGACCGCGGCGACCGACACGCCCTGCTCGACCAGCGCCCGCACGATCGCCGCGCCGATGCCGCCCGCCGCGCCCGTGACCACCGCCGTGTTGTCGTGGAACACGTCAGCCCCTCCAGGTCTCGGCGACCGAGACGGCCTGCTCGGGGTTGAGCCTCGGGTCGCACAGCGTCGTGTACTTGGCGCCGACGTCGGCCAACCCCGACTCGTCGGCCGCGCACTCCGTGACGCCGTCCGGGGTGGTCTCCAGGTGCAGCCCGCCCGCGACGCCGTGCGCGCCGTCGACCGCGTCCTGGAACTCCCGCACCTCACGCGTGATCGTGGTCAGCAGGCGGGTCTTCAGCCCTTCGGCGGTGGTCGTCGTGTTGGCGTGCATGGGATCGCACAGCCAGATCACCGGGTGGCCCTGCGCGCGCACGGCGGCGACCAGCGCGGGCAGCCGGTCGGCCACCACGTCCGCGCCCATCCGCGAGATCAGCGTCAACCTGCCCGGCGTGCGGTGCGGGTCGAGCCGGGCGCACAGCGCCAGCACGCCTTCCGCGGACGCCTTCGGTCCGACCTTGCACGCCACCGGGTTCACCACCGACGCCAGCAGGTCCACGTGCGCGCCGTCGGGCCGGCGGGTGCGCTCCCCGATCCACGGCCAGTGCGTCGAGCCGAGCACGGTGTGGCCGTCGGCGTCACGGCGCAGCATCGCGAGTTCGTAGTCCAGCACCAGCGCCTCGTGGCTCGACCACACCGCGGTGTCGCGGCTGCCCAGGAAAGCCAGCGCCGAGCGCGACGCGTCGTAGCAGGAGAGCATCCGGCTCGGGTCCGGCTGCCGCAGCACGGGGTCCGGCTCCGGCCTGTTGATCATGTGGCCCGCGTACACCGGCATC
Organism: Actinosynnema sp. NPDC051121; assembly: GCA_040689555.1. Taxonomy (GTDB): domain Bacteria; phylum Actinomycetota; class Actinomycetes; order Mycobacteriales; family Pseudonocardiaceae; genus Actinosynnema. Next base: position 175,005 of record JBFBCZ010000001.1, read on the forward strand.
TCGACGCCGTTGACCACCTCGACCGGGGACGACCTCGGCTTGGCGAACTGGCCCGCGAACCGGCCGACGCGGATCACCGGCGTGCCGGTGTCGAGTTCCATCGCGACCGCGACCGCGTCCAGCAGGTCCACCTTGCGGGCCAGGTCGCCGGGACCGCACTCGGCCGGGTCCTCGGCGCAGTCGCCCGCCTGCACCACTTGGGCACGGCCCTCGGCCACCTCGGCCAGCAACGCGCCGAGCCGCCGCACCTCGTCGACGTCGACCAGGCCGGGTCTGCCGGCGAGCTCGCGGCCCACCACCGCGGCGGCCTCCGCGTCCCAGGCGGGCTGGTGCGCGGCAGGCAGCGATCTCCGGCGTCTGATCTCGTCGCCGGGCAGTGCTCCCACACGATCCATCAAGTCCATGCCACCGAGCGTGCGGGAGCGCGAGGCGGGACCGCAGGGAACGCGGAGGAACCGCGGACCAGTTCGTCACGGACTGCTCGAATGTGTCAAACTGTTGCGGTAGCGGGGAATTCTCCCCTCGTGGCGCAGGTCACCGCACCCGCGCAGCAGTGAGGAGCGAGCCCGTGGGCCCGCTCCTCGGCACAACGATCGTGTCGCCGGTCCGCCTCAGTCGGCGACGGCCACCGGTCCGCCTCAGTCGGCGAGGACCGCCGGTTCCGCGACCACGTCACCCTGCTCGGCCCGCTTCTTGCGCAACGCGAAGCTCACCAGGATGCCGAGCACGATGCCGATCGCCGCGACGTACACCGCGGACCGGAGGCTGTCGGTGGTGAAGCCGACCGCGCCGGGGTTGGCGATGGCCACCAGCACGGCGAGGCCGACGGCGGTGCCGACCTGCATCGCGGTGGACGTCATCGCCGAGGCCACGCCCTGCTCGCCGCCCGCGACACCGGACGCGGCGGCGATCCACATGCCGGTCCACGTGATGCCCTGGCCGATGCCGTAGAGCGCGAAACCGGGCAGCACGGCGAGGTACGAGCCGCCCGCGTTGCCCATGCCGTACGCGATGGCGGCGGTGCCCAGGATGCCGATCGACATGCCCAGGACGAGGATGACCCGCATGTCGACCTTGCCCGCCATGCGGCCGCTGATCTGGGTGCCGACCGCGATCAGCACCGCGGGCACCAGGAACGCCAGGCCGGTCTGCAACGCGTTGTAGCCGTGCGCGGTCTGGAAGAAGACGGTCAGGAAGTACGGCACCGTGCTGTAGGTCGCGCCGAAGACGAACGCGATCGACATGGCGGTGCTGAGGCTGCGGTTGGTGAACAGGCGCAGCGGCATCAGCGGGTCGCGGCTGCGCCCCTCGATGATCGCGAACGCCACCAGCAGGACGACGGCCAGCACCAGGCTGGTGAGGATCTCCGGCGACGTCCAGCCGGACTCCGGGCCCTGGACGAGGACGAACACCAGCAGCGTCACGCCGAGGGTGGCCGTGATCGCGCCGGGCAGGTCGAAGGTGCGGCCCCGCTCGCGGGCCGGGTCGCGGGGGATGAGCGCGAACGCGACCAGCGCGGCGGCGCCGGCCAGCGGCACGTTGACGTAGAACACCGACGTCCAGCCGAACGCGTCGGTGAGCAGGCCGCCGAGCAGCGAGCCGAGGCACAGGCCGCTGGCGCCGCAGGCGCTCCACACCGCGAGGGCGCGGTTGCGCTCCTTGCCCTCCGCGAACATGGTGTTGACCAGCGACAGCGTGGCGGGGAACAGCAGCGCGCCACCCAGGCCCTGGAGGGCGCGGGCGGCGATCATCACGCCGGTGTTGGGCGCGAGGCCGCCGATGAGCGACGCCAGGGCGTAGACGGTGAGCGCCAGCACGAACATCCGGCGTCGGCCGAGCAGGTCGGCCGCCCGTCCGCCGAGGACCAGGAGGCCGCCGAACGCGACGGCGTACGCGCTGATCACCCATTGCAGGGTCTGGGCGCTGAACCCGAGCGCGTCGCCGATCCCGGGGAGGGCGACGTAGACGATGTTGAAGTCCACCGTGATGATCAGCTGCGCGAACCCGAGCAGCAGCAGGGCGGGGCCGAGCCGTCGAGCCGATGGCGTGGCGGTGGGCATGGGGCTCCTTGTCGTGGAACCGTACGTCTGAACACGTACAGTTAGAATGTACGTGGATAGTCGTACAGTTCATGCCCCCTGTCAAACGGCTCGCCAGGGTTTGTCATTTCGTATGTACGCGTACACTCGTGACGTGCCCGACCCACACCACCCGACCCGGGACCAGATCCAGCTCGAAGCGGTCCTGACCGCACTCGGCCACCCGCTGCGGATGAACGTGCTGCGCGTGCTGGCGGAGGGTGGTGAGTACCCGTGCGGCGCGATCGTGGACGGCGTCTCGAAGTCGACGCTGACCCACCACTGGCGGGTGCTGCGGGAGAGCGGTGTCATCAACCAGCGGGCCTCGGGCCGGACGCTGCTGCTGTCGTTGCGGCGGGACGACCTCGACGCCCGGTTCCCGGGCCTGATCGACGTGCTCCTGTCCTCGCACACGCCCGCCGAGGCCCGCTGACGCTCGGATGCGCGGACGGCGGGAACCGCTGGGGCCGCTGCCCCGGAACGGCAGGGTCGTGCGGAACCGCGCCGGGATTCGCGCAACGGCCGGGTCGTCGGAGATCCCGCCCAGACCGCTGACCCTCGCGACGGAGAACCCGCCGGGCACCGCCGACCTCTCGCTGACGCCCGGCCGCGGAGATCCCGCCGGGCACCGCCGAACCTTCGCTGACGCCGGGCCGCGGAGATCCCGCCGGGCACCGCCGAACCTTCGCTGACGCCGGGCCGCGGAGATCTCGCCGGGCACCGCCGAACCTTCGCTGACGCCGGGCCGCGGAGATCCCGCCGGGCACCGCCGAACCTTCGCTGACGCCGGGCCGCGGAGAATCCGCCAGGCCCCGCGATCCCCGGACGGCCGCGCCGAGTGGCGGGCCGTCCGGGAGCGGCGGCTAGGACGACCTGCCGGCCGGCAGCAGTTCGGGCATCCGGAAGTCGGCGTTGGCGGGCATCAGGATCGCGTGCGCCACCGACACCAGCGTGATGTGCCGGTGCCAGCCCGCGAACGACCGCCCGGTGAAGTCCTCGATGCCCACCTGGGAGCTGACCTCCGCCACGTCCTGCCGCACCCGGTCGAGCTGGTGGGTCAACCGCAGCAGCCCCGGGCTCGACGTCTCGGTCAGGTCCGTCAACCACAGTTGCGGTAGCTGGTTGCCCGTGTCCGGCCACACCGCCAGCAGCACCAGCCGGCCCGACCGGGCCGCGTCACCCGGCATCGTGACGTCCATGGTGGCGCACAGCCGGAACCGCTGGGACTGGTCCAGCACCACGGGCCGCCGCAACGGGTGCAGCGCGGGCCGCAGCGACCGCAGCGCCGTGCGGAGCCGCCGGTTGTCCGCCAGGTCGGCCACCACGTTGAGCGACGCGTCGACGCGCATCACGAACGACACGCCCCGCATCCGCAGCTGGGCGATCAACGCCTCCGCGTCGGCCTCCCGCGCGTCCAGCACGAGCGGGCGGGGCTGGACGTCCCACTCGTCGGCGACCTCCAGGGCGGCGTTGAGCTTGCACGAGCCGGGCGTGGTCGAGGACAGGTGGGCCGGGATCGCGGCCTGCCGCCTGCGGACCGGGTCGTTGAGCCAGCTGTCGGGCAGCGCCAGCCGCCAGTTGACCGGGTAGCTCATGTGCTCGGACGCCAACCAGACGCCGTACGCGTGCTGGCTGTTGGCGACCCGGCCCAGGCGCTGCACGAAGGCGTTCTGCACCCCGACCGAGTGGCGGCCGGACTTCGTGATCGCCATCGAGTCCACCACCCAGGCGATCGGCTTGACCGTGCGGTCCAGGTGCTCGGCCAGCGCCCGCCGCACCTGCTGCCAGTCCCACGGCGAGTTGCTGACGAAGTGGTGCAGGCTCTGCTCGCTCGCGGGCCTGCCGAACTGGGACGCGAGGTTGCGCATCGACTTGCGGCCCTCCGCCGCGAGCAGGCCGCGGACGTACAGCTCGCCCGCGCGGCGCTGGCTCCGCCTGGCCAACGAGGCGAACACCCGTTCGCACAGCTCCGCCGCGTCCTCGGCCAGCCATTCCCAGTCCAGGCCGGCCGGCCTCGGTAAGTGCGCGTTGCTCATTTCGACTCCCCACAGTCGGTGCTGACGACGTGTTCGGGGCGCGCCGTCCGGGCGGAGTCACCCGGTCGACGTGTCCCGACGTGCGTGGCGGCGCCGCGCGCACACCGATGTGGGCCGTCGCCCGACGGCTGCGCCGCGCTCGATCCACTGACCGGTGTGGAACCGTGATCTGGCAACGAATTGCCCGGCGTCGCACTGCCCCCTGGCGCCGGACCACCGGTCGATGCGGTTCATGATGCCACGGCCGCGGGGAATTGGCCAACGTCCGCGGGATTACCCGAATTGTGGGACGACGCGCATTCGCGGAGAATCTCGCGCAAATAGAGCAGGTCGGTCGGAGAATCGACGTGGAATATCCGGAGGAAAGCGTGGTCGGCCGCCGTCGCGCAATGGGACGGCCGAGGGGTGCGTCACCCGGTGGCCGCCTCGACGCGACGCGATCGCGGTGGGGCGAGGCCCTCGGGGACGCCGGCGGCGGAGCCGAACCGGGTGGCCCCGTGCAGCCACGACACCTTCTCGTACAGCTGCTCGACCGACAGCCCGCCGAGCATCGCGTTGCGCCGCTCGGCCTCCGCGCCCTCCAGGTGGTACAGCCGCGTCCCCAACGCCCTGGCCACGACCTGCGCGCCCGCCGTCCGGTCACGCCGGTCCTCGGCGAACGCGGCGAACGCGCCGGTCGGGTCGGCGTCCGGGTCGGCGTCGGCCAGCAGGTCGCCCAGGTGCACCGCGTCCTCCAGCGCCATGCACGCGCCCTGCGCCGCGTACTGGAGCATCGGGTGCGCCGCGTCGCCGAGCAGCACGACCCGGCCGTCGGACCAGCGGTCGGTCGGGTCCCGGTCGCACAGCACCCAGCTGCGCCAGTCCCGGCCGAGCGCCAGCAGCGCCCGGATCACCGGCGCGGCGTCGGCGAACTCGGCCAGCACCCGCTCGCCGGGCACCGGCACGCCCACCACCGCTTCCGTCGCGCCGTTGTCCCGCGTGATGGCGACGTTGAGCGATCGCCCGCCGTCGATCGGGTAGTGCACGAAGTGCCAGCGCGGCCCGGCCCACAGGGTCACCGAGTCCGACCGCAGCTCGACCGGCACCGACCCCATCGGGATGACCGACCGGTAGATCGTGTGCCCCGACACCCTGGGCTCGCCGTCGCCGACGAGCTGCGCCCGCACCGCCGACCGCAGCCCGTCCGCGCCGATCACGGCCGTCCCGCGCACCCGCCCGCCGTCGGCCAGCACCGCGGCCGCACCGTCCCCGTCCTGCTCGTAGCCGACGACGGGGCTGTCGACGCGCAGCTCCACGCCGTCGTGCTCACGGCACCGCGCCAACAACGGCGCGTAGAGGTCGTTGCGGTGCACGACCGCGTACGGGTTGCCGAAGCGCGCGCGGTACTCGCCGCGCACCGGCATCGCGGCGACCTGCTCGCCGGTCACGGCGTCCATCAGGCGCAGGGCGTCGACCTGCACCGCCCGGTCGAGCACGGCCGCGGCGACGCCCAGCCGGTCCAGCGCCAGGAACGCGTTGGGCGCCAACTGGATCCCCGCGCCGAGCTCGGTGAACTCGGACCGGCGTTCGAGCACCACCACCCGGTGGCCGCGGTCCGCCACGGCGAGCGCGGCGGCCAGGCCCCCGATGCCGCCCCCGACGATGATCACGCGTGACATCGTTCCTCCGCGCCCTGCGTCAGGGCAGTTCGATCGACTGGGAGTGGCGGAACACGTCACGCGGGTCCCACCTGGCCTTGACCTGCTGCAACCGCGGGTAGTTCCCCTTGTAGTACAGGGTCGACCACGGCACGCCGGACGTGTTCTGCCGCGGGTCGCGCAGGTCGCCGTCCGGGTAGTTCACGTAGCAGCCGTCGGTGACCGCGTTGGACACCGGCACGCCGCCGCTGTCGACGTAGACCTCGCGGTAGAGGTCGCGCAACCACCCGATGTGCAGCGGGTCCTCCGACTTCTCGGTCCAGAACACCTGGTACAGCAGCTTGAACGTGGAGTCGCGCTGCCCGTTCGCGGTGGCGTCCTCGCGCACGCGGTTGATGTTGCCGCCGAACGACAGCATCGTCACCATGGCGTTCGGGTTCGCGTAGTCGGCGCGGGTCAGGTGCTTGTGCAGCGCGGCGATGTGTGCGGCGGGCAGGTTCTTGCGCATGTAGGTGGACTTGTGCGCGCCGCGCAGCGTCGGGTTGGTCAGCACCGGGTTGCTGGTGCCGAGCAGGCGGGTGGCGGCCAGCCACGGCAGCCGGCGCGGCTGGGAGGCGGGCACCGGGACCACCGACGTGCCGGCGGTGACCGCGGACAGGTAGTCCTGGAGCAGCGCCGCCGCGTTGGGGACCGAGCCGTCCTGCACGGTCAGCATCACGAGGTTGCCGTTGGAGCGGTGGTAGAGCGACAGGAAGCTGCTCAGCCCGGTGTTCGGGCCGCCGGGCGCGCCGTTGGCCTCGTGCCACGCGCCGTAGTTGCCCACCAGCCGGGTGAACGCCGCCTGGTCGATCGAGCTCCACGGGAACTGCACGACGCTGACGATGACCTCGGTCGGCGGCTTGACCAGCAGCTCGGACGGGTTCGTGCCGGTCGCGCCCGGCGAGCGGAACCAGTAGCGGGTGATGACGCCGAAGTTGCCGCCGCCGCCACCGGTGTGCGCCCACCACAGGTCGTGGTTCGGGTCGGCCGGGTCACGGGTCGCGATCACCGCCTTCGCCACGCCGTACCGGTCGACCGTGACGACCTCGACCGCGTGCAGGTGGTCCACGGTCAGGCCGTGCACGCGGGACAGCAGGCCGTACCCGCCGCCGCTGACGTGGCCGCCGATGCCGACCGAGTAGCACATCCCGCCGGGCAGCGTGACGCCCCACTCCTTGAACAGCCGGTCGTACACGTCGAGCAGCAGCGCGCCGCCCTCGACCGCGAACGCGCCCATCGCGGGATCCCAGTACACCCGGTCCATCCGCGACATGTCGATGACGACTTGGACCTCGGGGTGGTACACGAAGTCCTCGAAGCAGTGCCCGCCGCCGCGGATGGAGATCCGCTTGCCCGCGCGCACGGCGGCCTGCACCGCGGCCACGACGTCACCCGTGCCGCCCACGAGCTGGACCGCTTCCGGCCGCGCGGTCCACCGGCTGTTGTTGCCGGTGATCAGCTGCGGGTACCGGGGGTCGTCGGGCGTCACGGTCGGCCGGTTGATGCGGCTCGACGCCTCGTCGGCCGCGGCGACGCCACCGCCGCCCAGGACGCCGCCGGTCATCGCGCCGGCCAGGGCGACGGTCGCGGAACCCGTCAGCACGCGTCTGCGGGATAAGTCACGCCCAGTTGCTTCAGACATGGTCTCTGCTGGCCTCTCGTGCTGGGAGGCGTCGAGTATCACCAGGCGCGCGGCCCGCCCGGCATCACGTGTTCTCGTGATTCGCGGTGGGCGCGCCGGGGTGCACCCTGGGGTTCGCCCGTGACCGAACACGATTGGGGGCCTGGTGAGTTTCACGTCGCAACAGCTCAAGACCGCGGTGCACGTGCCACCCGGCGAAGGGCCGAGCAGGTGGGTGTTCGGCGACCGGTACACGCTGAAGTCCGGCCTGCACAACACCGGCTCGGCGTTCGGGTTGGTGGAGGCCGTCGTGCCGGCCGGAGGTGGGCCGCCCAAGCACATCCACTACCACGAGGACGAGGCGTTCTACGTGATCGAGGGCCGGCTGGAGCTGTTCACCGGCGAGGAGACCGTCGTGGCCGAGCCCGGCGCGTTCATCTACGTGCCGCGCGGCGTCACGCACTCGTTCACCAACGCGTTCACCGACGACTGCCGGATGCTGCTGATGTTCCTGCCCGCGGGCAAGGAGCGGTTCTTCCTGGAGATGGGCGTCTCGGCCGACGACGGCGCGCCGCCGCCCTCGCCGGAGCAGTACGCGCTCGACCGGGAGAACGCGATCCGGCTCGCGCCGAAGTACGGGGAGGAGTACGTCTGATGCTGATCGACGTGCACCACCACGCCGTCCCGCCGGTGTACCGGGCCGCGATGGGCGGCATCGACCCGATCCCCGGCGTCGACTACCCCACCTGGGAACCCGACGCGAGCCTGGAGGTGATGGACCGCAACGGCATCACCGCCGCCCTGCTGTCGATCACCGCGCCCGGTGTCGCGTTCGCCGGGCCGGCCGCCGCGCCACGGCTGGCCAGGCAGGTCAACGAGTACTTCGCCGAACTGGTCGCGGCCCACCCGACCCGGTTCGGCGCGTTCGCCGTGCTGCCCCTGCCGGACGTCGCCGCCGCCAAGGACGAGCTGGCCCACGCGGTGGACCAGCTCGGCCTCGACGGCGTCAACGTGCTGACCAGCTACGGCGGCGAGTACCTCGGCGCGCCGGAGTTCGAGCCGCTGTTCGCGGAGCTCACCGAACGCGGCGTCGTGGTCCACGTGCACCCGGCCGCGCCGCCCGCGCGGGACCTGGCCACCTTCGGCCTGCCGCCCTCGCTGTACGAGTTCACCTTCGAGACCACCCGCACCGCGGTGAGCCTGCTGTTCAACGGTGTGCTCGACCGGTTGCCCGACCTGCGGCTGATCCTGTCGCACGCGGGCGGCACCCTGCCGTTCCTTGCCAAGCGGCTCACCTACGGCCCCACGATCGGCTCCTACCTGCGCGGCAAGCCGCCCGCGGACGTGCTGGCGTCGTTGCGCCGGCTGCACTACGACATCGCCATGTCGGCCACGGAGTTCGCGCTGCCCGCGTTGACCGAGCTGGCAGGCGCGGACCACGTGCTGTTCGGCAGCGACTACCCGTTCATGCCGGACTGGCACACCGAGGAGAACGCGCGCGGCTTCGCCGGCTACCCCGGTTGGACCAGCGCGCAGCGGTCGCGGATCGCGAGCGGCAACGCGTTGGAGCTGTTCCCGGCGTTGCGGGCGCGGATTGTGACTTAATCCGCGCGGCGTCACGAACTGGCGGCCGGTTCGTTGCACCGCCCCGGCCTCCCGGCACACAGTGGCGGCAAGCCACCAGTGACCAGGGGGAGAATCCGGATGTCGAACACGCGTGAACCGATCGGGCTCGACGTCACCGGGGCGGGCGGCTGGCTCAGCCTGACGCCCGCCGAGGTGCGCGTGGCCCGGCTGGTCGTGCAGGGGCTGACCAACCGCGCGGTCGCCCGCCGGCTGGCCATCTCCCCGCACACGGTCGACACCCACCTGCGCCGCGTGTTCGGCAAGCTGTCGGTCCGCAGCCGGGTGGAGCTGACCAGGGAGGTCCTGTCCCGCGACCACGCCGACCACCTGGTGCTCGCGGTGGCCGAGGTCGACGGCGGACGACGCGTGGACGCTCCGGTCGCCGGCGGCTGACCTCGGCCCGCCCTCGGCTCAGCCGGCTTCGATCGCCTGCACGATGAGCTCGTTGCGGGCGTCCTGGCCGCCCGCCGGCGCGGTGGTGTGCACGCCGTCGCGCAGGTACGCGGTGAGCCGGCTCGGCTTCGCGGCCAGGAACTCGGCCCACCGGACGATCCGCAGGTTCGGGTGCCTGCGCCGGGCGTCCGCCAGTTGGAGGTTGATCCAGGCGCTGTTGCGCTGGTCGGCCAGCTGCACGGCGGCGGTCTGGCTGGTGCGGGCGACCTGGACGTTCACCCAGAACACCGTGCGGGTCGGGCCGACGATGCCCATCGTGCGGTCGACCTCGGCGGCGAACACCGGCGGCGTGAAGATGTCGTTGGACCCGGTGGCCATCAGGATCCGGCGGGGCAGCCCGTAGGCCTGTGCCCACTGCGCCAGCGCGTCGACGGCGGGCCCGGTCGGGCGGCCGGACCAGTTGTGCACGGCGATGACGTCCCCGGTCCGGCCGTACAGCCGCTCGGCCAGCGAGCGGCCGTCCTGGACGGCGATGCTGTCGCCGAACATGAACAGCCCGTCGGTGTCCAGGACCGGCCTGATCTGGGTGAGCGTCGAGATCGCCGTGGAACCCGACTCCCAGGGGCCCAGCGCGCCGGAGCCGTAGCCGTCGGCGAACGCCTCCCCGGTGGTCAGGAACGTCGAGCCGACGGCGACCGCGCCCGCGGTGAGCAGCCGGCGGCGCGTGGTCCTCCCCGCGCTCATGAGCCGAACCCCGGGTAGTCGGTGCAGGTCAGTGCGGGTCGGTGCATGGCCGTGCCTCCCCATCCTCGATCACGCCGGGTCCGACGGTACCGCTTCGAGGGCTCGTCAGGTCGGCCGACGGCGCGGAGCGGCCCGCGCCACCGCGGGCGGCTGTCCTGTGTGGACTGTCCGGCGGCGGATCAGGAGCGCAGTCGCGCCACGGCCTCCCGCGCGGTCAGGCAACCGGCCGTCGTCAGCTCAAGGTTCGCCAGCGACGCGGTGTGCGCCGCGTCGTCGGCCGCGGCCACGCAGTCGGTGACCACGTGCACGGTGAAACCCAGGTCGGTGGCGTGCCGCGCGGTCTGCTCGACGGTCAGGTTGGTGGCCACCCCCGTCAGGTACAGCGTGTCGACGCCCTGCGCGGTCAACCGGGCGGCCAGGTCGTTCCCGGCGAGGCCGGACAGCTTCTGGTTGTCGACCACGGTCCCGGCGCCGCCCTCCACCTCGGGGATCAGCCGCGCGCCGGGCGCGTCCGGCCGGAACGCCTCCTGCGCCTCGCCGACCGCGCGCATGAAGCCGGTGTTGCGCACCAGCCCGCCCTCGCCCTCGGGGATGGTGAACCTGGTGAAGAACACCGGGACACCGGCCTCTTCGTGGAAGCGCACGGCCCGGTCGACCACGCCGCTGCGGGCCACGGGCTCGGCCAGCATCGGCCCGAAGAACCCCTCCGGCTTGATCACGTTGACCTGCCAGTGCAGCGCCAACACGGCTGCTCGCTGTGGACTGGTGCTCATGCGCACGATCCTGCCCGCCGCCGGTTAGAGAGTTGTTAGAGCCCCTCCCTACGGTATGTCGGGCCTGGGGGCGGCCCGGGGGGACACCGGAGGTCGGTGTGCGAGGAGGCCGCCCGCAGGGGGAGGGGCCCGTGAGGCGGAACCGAGTCCGTGCGTCGCGCGTTCGCGCTGCCACCGGCCGGTTCCGCCCCCGGGTGACGTGCCGGCGGGCATCGGGGCGGGTTCGAGCCGATCGAGGGCGGAACGCGACCAAGTGGCTTCCGAACGGTGGGCGTCGTACCTGGCGCGTACGCTCGGCCGTGGCCGGGAGACAGGAGGATCGCATGACGATCACGCGCGTGCTCGCTCAGTCGACGGTGGCCGACCTGGCGGTGGCGGAGGACTGGTACACACGCCTCTTCGGCCGACAGCCGGACGCGCGACCGATGCCGGGGCTGCTCGAATGGCACCTCGCCGACGCGTTCGGGGTCCAGGTCTGGGCCGAGCCCGACCGCGCGGGGCACTCGTCGATGGTGCTCGACGAGTCCGACCTCGACGCTCTCGTCGCGCGTCTGGACGAAGCCGGGATCGTGCACGACGGGCCGCAGGACGCGACGTCGTCGCGGATCCTGCCCCTCCTCGACCCGGACGGCAATCGCGTCGTCTTCAGCGGCGGTTTCCGCGCTTGACCGTGAACGGCGGCAGCACTCCACTGTGGACGGTCACCTGCCGGTCCGAGCGTCGCGCGGATCCGACCTGAACACCGCCGGCCGGCTCAGCCCTTGAGCGCGTAGAAGTGCACGGTCGAGCTCGGCTCGAACCAGATCCGCTCGTACACCGGCGCTCCGGCGCACCGGCCGCGGTCGTGTGCAGGACTTCGCGCGTCACCGCCTCGCCGTATCGCAACCCCGGGTAGGCGTGCACCCCGCTCTTCCGCAGCGTGGAGCCCGCCGGCACATCGGCGTCCGGGTCCCGATCGAGGCCCCAGGCCGCGCCAGACGTCGGCGAGCTGCTCCATCGACCCGATCGAGGCCGAGAGGTCCGTCATCGGGTTTCTCCTTGTGCGCGCACGGGTTCGGGCGGCTCGCCGAGCGGGTTCGGACCTCCGCACGGGCCATGATCGCAATATGGCGAGGGACGCAGCCACGACCCCCGGTCGCCGTATAGCCGTGATCGCGTCCGCGGAGCAGGGTGGAACCACCGCAACGTCCTGGGGGGACATGGCATGCGTCGTTTGCGCCCTTCTTCGTCTGCGGTGCGCCAATCCTCTTCTGCGAAAGGAAACGGCAGTGCCGTCTTCAACGCTCTCACGACTGCCACACGGTTCGCCGCTGCGTCGGGCGGCGGTCGCGCTGCTGGCCGCCGGCGCGCTGCTGGTGCCCGCAGTGCCGGTGTCGGCCTCCGCGACGGACAAGCCTGCCCCGGTCGCCCAGCCGACGCCGGACTCGCCGATCAGCGGCAGGTCCGTGCCCGCGCTGCGCGGTGAGGCGGCCAGAGCCGCGGCCGGTGACAAGCTCAGCGCGCAGGTGCTCAAGCGCGGCGAGGACTTCAAGGCGAGCCGAGGCGAGCAGAAGGCCTCCGCCGTGCCGCTCCCGCCGTGGAGCGGTTCCCTGCACACGGTCTGGGGCGCGTTCCCGACCGTCGTCTCCGACGGCGCGCAGGCCACCCACACCGTCAACCCCGGCATCAGCATCCCGTCGGGCAACCCCGACGTGGTGTACGCGCCGACGCTCGTCCCGAGCGGCAAGACGTGCATCGAGGTCACCACGTTCTACTGGCAGGGCGGCAACGGCGTCGGCGCGTGGGACTGGTGCGCGGCCTCGCCCGGCTTCGCCGCCGTGGCCTGGATCGACTCCAGCTTCCTGAGCACCTACACCACGACGTTCCAGGGCCTGCCCGCCTACACCGTGCTGGACGTGCAGACCAACGCGGTGACCAACTCGTGGACCGCCTACCTGTACAACTACACGACCTCGACCTGGGACGCGCTGTTCACCAGCGCGGACACGAGCAAGCTCGTCGACCCGCACGGCGGTTGGAGCATGTTCGAGGTCTACACCGAGTACAACCCGAGCACCGGCGAGGGCTACTACTGCACCGAGACCTACGGCACCCAGTTCCACGCCGCCAACCTGCAGATCAAGGTCAGCGGCACCTGGCAGGCGCTGACCACGAGCAACTCGTCGGTGACCCCGCCGGGCAGCGTGTCCAGCACCGACTTCGGCTGCTACGGGCTGTCGTTCACCCTGCAGACGGCGAACAGCCACTGGCAGGTCTCGCACTAGTCCAGGGCACCGGACCGCACTGACGGCACCGGGCGTCGCGGCGCGAACCACTCGCACCGCGACGCCCGTGCGCCGTCAGGCCGGGCGAGCAGGGCGAACTCCTTGGCGCGCAACGGACCTCCGACCGGGCGTCTCGGCCCGAGGCTGGGGGAGACGCCCGACCGGTCGTGACGATCAGGCCGCCGCGGGGCCGCGGTAGGTGGCGCTGCCGAAGCCGAGGATCGGGTAGCCGATGATCCCGAACAGCCACAGGCCGACGACGCCGAACCCGGCGCCCTTGCCGAACGACTTCGCGAGGTCGATCGCGAGGACCAGCGCGACGATGACGTTGACGAACGGGATGATGAACAGGATCAGCCACCAGCCGGGCCGGCCCACGATCTTGAGCTCGATGTAGAGGTTGTAGATCGGGATGATCGCCGCCCACCCCGGCTGACCCGCCTTGGTGAAGATCCTCCACAGGGCCGCGATCATGAAGATCGCGACCGCGAGGACGATGAGCGCGTAGACGATGGAGAACGACGAGTCGGTCTGGTTCACCGCGGTTCCTTCCGGCGACCGGCGGAGGTGCGGGCGCTGATCGCCCGCATCGGGGTTCCCCCTGACCGGTCGCGGGACTGTCCCAGGCCGCGGACCCGACCGTCGCGCGGATTGACCGTTTCGTGAGCCGTTCGAGATCAATCCACCGCCGACGGCCCGCTCTCGAGCCTCACTCGAACGGACAGCCGGGGTTCGGCGCGTCCACCGCCAACGCGCTGCCCACCGGGTTCACGTACAGCACTTCCAGCACCAGCGGCTCCGACCCGAGGTTGCGTCCGATGTGGACGTAACCTGGCCCGCTCGCCTCGGAGATCGCCTCACCGGGGTGGTACACGCCGTCCACCGAGCAGTCGCCGCGGTAGTGGGTCAGCGTGCCCTCCTTGACGAGCCCGAGCACCGAGCCGGGGTGGTAGTGCCAGCCCGTCGCGCCTCCGGGCGCGATGGTGACCTCCCGGACGACGTACTCCCGGTCGCCGACGACCCGCTGGAACAGCGTGACCCCGCTGACACCCGTCCCCGGCGTGGCCCAGGCCGCCGGGGCCAGACCGACGCCCAACACCACCGCCAAGCAGATCCGCACCGCGTTGCGCATGTCGCCCATGATCCTCTCGACGGACGGGCGGCGCCGGAATTCCACCCACACGGACCATGCCCGACCGGCAACCCCAAGGCGACGGTGTCGTGACCGGCCGCGGGTCCTCGGCCTCCAGTCGCCCCTCGCTCGCCCGTTTGCCTGGCGCCCACCGGCAAGCAGAGACTCGTGCCCATGGCACGCACCAGGCCGTCCGCCACGCCCGGGCAGGGGGCGGACCCGTTGACGGGCATCCCCGACCTGGCCAGCCGTGACGCGCACGGCGTACCCGCCGACCTCCTCGACGGCTACCTGGAGGAACTGGACGAGGTCAGCACGACGAGGCGGCCGCTGCGCGCGGACCAGCTCCGGGTCCGCCGGGACGTCGGCGCGAGGGCAGCCGCGCGGGGCGTCTCCCTGCACGGGGTGATCGACCTGCACCTGAGCGCCACCTGGCTGGCCTGGCGGTCGTTGTCCGGGGTGCGGCAGGCGGCCGGCGCGGATGCCGTCCGAGCCGCGGGCGAGGCGGTGTTCAAGGCCGCCGACGCGGCCGTCACGGCGATCGCGGAGGGCTACGAGGAGGCGCAGCGCTGGTCGGTGCGCCAGGAGGAGTCGTTCCGCCGGGAGTTCGTCGACGACCTGCTCGACGGGCGCAACCTCGGGCAGTTGGCCGAGCGGGCGGAGCGGTTCGGGCTCCGGCTGGCCGGCAGCAACGTCGTCGCGGCCGTCCGCTCGGCGCACCCGGTGGTCGACGGCGGCGAGGTGGCCCGGGCGGTCGAGACGTCGCTGGCCGTGCGCCCGGATTCCCGGGACGTGCTGGTCACCACCAAGGACGGCCTGCTCGTCTGCGTCGCGCCGGAGGCGATGACCGACGTGCCGGACGAGTTCGTGCGCCAGGTGACCGCGGCCCTCGGCGCGGACTCCGCCTGGCGGGTCGGCCTCGGCCGCGCCCACTCCGGTCCCGGTGGCGTGGTCCGCTCGTTCGAGCAGGCCCGGTACGCCCTGGACCTCGCCGAGCGGCTGGACCTGCCCGGACGCCTGCACAAGGCCGTCGACCTGCTGGTCTACCAGGTGCTGCTGCGCGACAGCGCCGCGCTGGAGGACCTGGTGTCGGTGGTCCTCCAGCCGCTGCGCAGTGCGCGCGGCGGTGCGGGGCCGTTGCTGGACACGCTGTCGGCCTACTTCGGCAACGGCCAGGTGGCGGCGGCGTGCGCCCGCGAACTGCACCTGGGCGTGCGCACGGTCACCTACCGCCTCCAGCGCGTCGCCGAACTCACCGGCTACAGCGTGGACAACCCCGCGCAGGCGCTGTCGCTCCACGTCGCCGTGCTCGGCGCGAAGCTGCTCGACTGGCCGGTGACCGACCGGCCCCGTTGACGCACGTCCGGGTCACCGATCGGCCGGATCGGAGACCAGCAGCACGGGACGGCGGGCGGCCCTGGGCAGGCCGTGGCTCACCGAGCGGCGCACCATTCGGCTCAGCGACCGGTGCCGGTGGGTGCCCACGACGATCATCAGCGCGTCCTGCTCGTCCGCCACGGTGACCAGCAGCCGCACCGGATCACCGTTCCACGCGTGATAGGTCCAGCGGCCGGGGTGCCCGGCCAACGCCTCCCGCACCTGGCCGTGCAGGTGTTCCAGCGCCTCACGCGCGTGGCGCTCCCAGACCTCGACCGCGGCGTCGGAGTCGATCGGGTAGTCGCGCACGTCGACGCCGTGCACCACGTGCAGCTCCGCGCCGAGGCGTTGCGCGAGCCCGGCCGCCGTGCGCAACGCGGCCAGGCTCGCGGCCTGACCGTCGAAGCCGACCACCAGGACCGGTGCGCCACCCTCGGCGGCACCGCCGGCGGGCAGCGTCAACCGGCGCTCGTCGCGATCCCCGGCGCTCACCACCTCACCATCCCGCCCCGAGCGCCCGGCCGCACCTGCTGCCGGCGCGGTTCCGCTTGACGCGTGTTCGAACGCGTGTGCGACGATGGCAGCGCGGTTCTTCCCCGGCCGTCCGGTGGCGGTGTTTCGGCGGTCAGGGGTGGCACGTGGTGGATCGGCGTGAGTACGAGCGGATGGTCGACCGGTTCCGGCGGCTGGTCGCGCCCTTGCCCGCGTGGGGCGTCGAAGAGCACGACGGGTCGCCGGCGCTGGTGGACGACGTGCTGGGCGGCGGCGGTGTGCTGCTCAGGCTGGACAGCCGGTGGAACGCCTACCTGAGGCGGTACTTCGAGGCGGTGGACAAGGACCGCCTGCTGGAACTGGTGGCGTTGCTGGAGGTGGTGCCGCCGGACGGGCCGGCCCACCGGGCGGCCGTGTCGTTCCTGAGATCACTGCGGCTCGGCGACGAGACCGGACCGGTCGGCTGAACCGGCCGGGTTCGGCAGACGTGTGGCGCGCACGACGACGTCGTGCAGGGGAGTGCCCCGGCCGGGGACCGTGCGGACGTGTTCCTCGGCGGTGACGACCTCCCAGTCCGCGTCGCCCAGGCCCTTGGTGATGTCGTCGAGGGTGACCGACGCCTCCGCGAGCGGGTGGTCCCCGTGCCCGTGCCCATGCCCGTGCCCGGTGTCCGAACTGTGCAGGTGGCCGACGATCAGCAGGGTGCCGCCGGGCGCGACCCAGTCGGAGATCCGGTCGTAGAAGGCCAGTTGCGGCATCGCCGGGTGCGCGTAGTGCGTCGTCACGAGGTCGAACCGCGTGCCCGGCTCCCACGTGGTCAGGTCCGCCTCCACCCACCGCACCCGGCCGTCCGCGTCACCGGCCGCCGCCCGGGCGAGGGCTTCGGCGGAGATGTCGGCCGCGGTGACGTCCCAACCGCGGGACGCGAGCCAGATCGCCTCGGCGCCCGCGCCGCACCCGGCGTCCAGCGCCGTGCCCGGTGCCAGGTCGCCGACCTCGGCGACGACGTACGGGTTCGGCGCGCCCCCGTGGCGGCGCGCCTCCCGCCAGTGCCGCTCCCAGTAGTCCTGGTCGAATCCAGGCATCGTGACGTGCTCCTCCACTGCTCGGCGAGTCCCCGGCGCGATCCTGACCGGCACCGGGCGGAGGCGCAAAAGTTCTTGCCGAATGGCAAACTCGGGCGCATGGACGAGCACGTGGACCGCACGCTCGACGCCGTCGGAGCGAGGTTGAAGCGCCTGCGGCTGCGCCGCGAGCTGACGCTCACCGCGCTCGCCGCCCGGACCGGCATCTCCGCCAGCACGCTGTCCCGGCTCGAAGCGGGCCTGCGCCGCCCCACGCTCGAACAGCTCCTCCCGCTGGCCCGCGTGCACGGCGTCACCCTCGACGAGCTCGTCGGTGCGCCACCGACCGGCGACCCGCGCGTCAACCTGCGCCCCGTCGAGTGCGGCGACGGGTCGACCATGCTGCCGCTGGCCCGCAGGCCGGGCGGGATCCAGGCGTACAAGATCGTGGTCCCGACCGGGGAGGACGGTCGCGAACCCGACCTGCGCGCGCACGCGGGCCACGCCCGGGTCCACGTCCTCGACGGCGTGCTGCGCCTGGTCCTCGGCGAGCGCGACCTCGTCCTGCGGCCGGGGGAGGCCGCGGAGTTCGACACCCGCACCCCGCACTGGTCCGGCGCCACCGGCTCCGGCCCCGTCGAGTACCTGAGCCTCGTCGGCAGGCAGGGCGAACGCGCCCGCGTGCGGACGGCGCCGTGACCCCGGTTCAGCTCGCCGCGCGACTCGCGGCCCCGGCCGGCAGCGGCCGTGGCGCGGGCGGGCCGGCGTAACGGGCCGCGGGGCGGATGACCTTGCCGTTCGCCGCCTGCTCCAGCACGTTGGCCGACCAGCCGATGACCCGGCTCGCGGCGAACGTCGGGGTGAACATCGACCTCGGGATGCCGCACTGCTCCATCACGACGCCCGCGTAGAACTCGACGTTCGCGTAGAGCTCGCGGCCCGGCTTCAGCTCCGCCAGCACCTCCACCACGCGGCGTTCGACCGCGGTGGCGAACTCGGCGAGGCCCGGGTCGAAGCCGCGCCGGCCGAGGTCGAGCGCGATCTCGCGCAGCATCCGGGCGCGCGGGTCCTCGGTGCGGTAGACGGCGTGCCCGAAGCCCATGATGCGATCGCCGGACCGCACCTTGTCCCGCACCCAGGCGTCGACCCGGTCGGGTGAGCCGATCTCGTCCAGGCCGTCGAGCGCGCGATCGGGCGCGCCGCCGTGCAGCGGGCCGGCGAACGCCCCGATGGCCGCGGCGATCGCGGAGACCACGTCGGACCCGGTGGACGCGACGACCCTGGCGGTGAACGTCGAGGCGTTGAACCCGTGGTCGACCGTGGCGACGAGGTAGCTCTGCACGGCGGCGGTCCGCGCTTCGTCCGGGACCTCGCCGGTGACCAGGTAGAGCCAGTTCGCGGCCGCCGACAGGTCCTCGCGCGGCTCCAGCGGCTCCAGCCCGGCGCGCAGCCGGTGCAGCGCGGCCAGGATGGTCGGCGTGACGGCGCAGACGAGCAACGCGTCGGCACGGCGGCGGGCGGGCGTCGCGTCCCACACCGGCGGCAGGCCGCGCGAGGCCGCGATCAGCGACAACGCGGTGCGCAGGCCCGCCAGCGGCGTGAAGCCGGCCCCGACGCGGGCGATCGCGGGCAGCACGTCGCGCACCTCGTCCGGCACGTGCCGCAGGGCGGCGACGTCCTCGGCGAAGCGGGCGCGTTCGGCGGGGTCGGGCAACCGGCCCTCCACGAACAGGAACCAGACGTCCTCCAACGTCCGGGTCCGCGCCAGCTCGATCGCCGAGTAGCCGCGGTAGTGGTAGAAGCCCTCCGCGCCGCGCACGTCCCCCAGCTCGGTGGTGGTGACCACGACATCGCGCAGACCTGCCGGCACATCCATGACAACCTCCTCGTTGACCTGGATCCACTGTCGATTTGTCAATCAACTATTGTCAACGTTGATGCACTCAATACGGATGAGGAGCCGCAGGTCGTGCCGACCGGGAGTGACGAGCGTTACCTGACCACCGCCGAGGTGGCGCGGCGGCTCGGCGTGAAGACCGAGACCGTCTACGCCTACGCCAGCCGCGGCATGTTGCGCAGCGTGCGGCTGCCGGGTCGGCGGGGGAGCTTCTTCGCCCAACCCGAGGTGGAGGAGTTCGTGGCACGGGGCCGCGACGAGCGCCCGCCGTCCGGCGCCGTCGAGCGGATCCGCACCGAGCTCACCCTGCTGGACGGCGACGAGCTGTTCTACCGCGGTCACCGCGCCGCCGACCTGGCGGTGTCACACCCGTTCGAGTCGGTCGCCACGCTGCTCTGGACCGGCGAACTGCCCGACCACGACCCGTTCCCCGTCGACGCGCCGCTGGTGGACATGGTCCGCACCGCGCTGGCCGCGCTGCCGGACGGCGCGCGGACCACGGACCGGTTCAAGGTCGCCGCCGCCGTGCTCGGCGCCACCGACCCGCTGCGCTTCGACCTGTCGCCGGCGGCCGTCGTCCGCGTCGGCAGGCGGCTCGTCGGCGTGTTCGCCGACGCCCTGCCCGGTGCGGCCGGCGACGGTGACCGCATCGCGCAGCGGCTGGCGGGCAAGCTCGGCGACCGGCCCGTCGACCCCGCGCTGCTCGACCTGGCGCTGGTCCTGCTCGCCGATCACGACCTCGCCGTGTCCACGGTCGCGGTGCGGGTGGCCGCCAGTGCCCGCGCCCACCCGTACTCCGTGGTGTCCGCCGGTCTCGGCGCGGTCGACGGCCAGTACCACGGCGTCGCGAGCACCCTCGCGTACCGGTTCCTGCGTGACGCGGCGGACGACCCGCTGGGCGCGCTGGCGGAGCGGCAGCGCACCGGTGGCGTCCCCGGCTTCGGGCACCGGGTCTACCGCGACCGCGACCCGCGCGCGGAGGTGCTGTTCGGCGCGCTGCGCCGGCACGAGGCCGCCCGCGAGGTGATGGCCACCGTGGACGCGGTCACGCCGGGCGCGGGCACGTTCCCGAACGTGGACCTGGCGCTGGCGGCCCTGATGCACGCCTTCGGCCTGCGCCCCGACGCCGGTGAGGCGGTCTTCGCGCTGGCGCGCTGCGCGGGGTGGCTCGCGCACGCGATCGAGGAGTACCGCGAGCCGGGGCTGAGGTTCCGCCCGGTCGGCGTCTACACCGGCGAGCGCCCGGACCGGTGACGGGGCGGCCATGGGCCGAAACGGTGAGCATGCGTCGTGTTCCCGAAGTGCCGAACCCCGTCATCCCGGCGGACCTCGCCCCGTCGTCACGGAAATCGCTACGCTCGACAGCGGAGAGTAGTCGCGTTCGGTCCCTGAGCGAGCAGAGGACATCAGATGCGCACCGAAGACCAGTGGGAGTCCGACCGCCTCGACGTCGACACGTACCTCGGCCGGCTCGGCATCACCGGGCCGCTTGCCCCGACTGCGGAAACCCTGCGCCTGCTGCACCGGGCCCACGTGCTGACCATCCCGTTCGAGAACCTGGACGTGGTCCTGGGCCGCGGCGTCGACCTCGACCTGGGCGCGATGCAGGCGAAGTTGCTCGAGAACCGGCGCGGCGGCTACTGCTACGAGCACAACATGCTGTTCGCCGCCCTGCTGGAACGGCTCGGCTACCGCGTCACGCGGCTGTACGCCCGGCCGGACCTGGAGTACCCCAAGCCGCTGCCGCGCACCCACCTGACGCTGCGCGTGGAGCTGGACGACGGCACGGCCTACCTCGCCGACGTCGGCTTCGGCGACAGCGGCCCGCTGGAACCGGTGCCGTTCGCCGACGGCGCGGTCTCCGTGCAGGACGGCTGGACCTACCGGCTGGCCCACGACCGCGACCGCGCGCAGCCGTGGTGCCTGCACCTGCGGCGCGGTGACGACTGGTTCCCGATCTACCGGTTCACGGTGGAGGCGCACCACCGCATCGACTGCGTGGTGGCCAACCACTTCATCTCGACGCACCGGCGCTCGCCGTTCGTCGGCCGGGTGTTCGTGGAGCGGATCGCCGAGCACTGGCGGCTCAACCTCGACAACCGCAAGCTCACCCTGCGCCGCGCCGACGGCGGTCGGGAGGAGTCGCGGGTCGAGGACGACCAGTTCGCCGACGTGCTGGCCGACCGGTTCGGCGTCGTGCTGACCGACGCGGAGCTGAAGGCGGTGCTGGCCTCCCTGCCGGACTGACCTCCCTGCCGGACGGGCCCCTGCCGGACGGGCCCCCTGCCGGACTGACCTCCTGCCGGACTGACCTCCTGCCGGACCGACCTGCCCGGGTAAGCGCTTCCCCGGGCAGGGGGTCCCTTCGTGGCGACGGGCGGCGGGGCGGTCATCACGACGGCGGCGATCGCGGGGACGAACCCGATCGCCGTCTGCCGGACCCACGTCCCGCCGATGCGCCCGCCCGGAACCCGGCGAAGTCCGGTGAATCCCCGCGAGCGGGCCGACGATGAGGAATCCGCCGGTTCGACCATGAATGACCCGGTCACCGGAATCACCACGACAGGGCAGCGCGGGTAACCGCGCCGCGTCTCCGCCCGGGACGATGGCGGCGCGGTCGCGAGCCGATCGGGTCGTCAACCGGTCGACCGGCGCATCGAAACTTGCGAAACCTGTTTCGAGACTTCTCGACAGCCCTCGCCGTGTTGGGTCGACGCGATGTCAACGGCACGGAGGTCGCGGCCGATCCGACGGAATCGTTCCAAACTCGCACTATTGTCGATCACGGCGGGGCCGTCTTGATCGCGCCCCGTGCCCGATGCGGACGGGTGCGGCCGGTTCGCCGGCGCAGCGGACCGCCGGGAGTCGGCGACGTGCCCCGGACAGACCCTTGCGGGCGCGATCTGTTTCGGAGAACACTGCTGGGGTCGGCCCCTGCTCCGCACTGGTCGCGTTCGCTTTCGGGTAATCGCCGCGAGCCTGGAACGGGAACCCGAGGAGTAATCGAACAATGTCACCGGCTCGGCGCCGAAAACGCCGCGCCGGCACTTTCGCGTGCCTTTGGAATGCATTATCCGAAATATATACGAAACTTCTGGACATCGCATTGAAACCTTGTCGATACTCGGGTTGTCGACAACAGGCACGTCGATCCACTCCGCCGCCGCGATCCGGTCGAACACCAACCGCAGCAGAAGAGAAGGGGTTCGCATGGTCAACGTCGATCACCGCCCGGTGGGCCGCGGTCGTGGCCGCGTCAGAGTGCTCGTGGGTGGTGTGTGCGTCGCGCTCCTCATGGCGCTCGTGCCCGCCGGCGTCGCCAACGCCGCCACGTGTTCGAGCCAGACCGGCACGAACAACGGCTACTACTACTCGTGGTGGACCGACGGTGGTGGTTCTGCCTGCATCACGCTGGGTTCCGGCGGCAACTACAGCACCTCGTGGAGCAACGTCGGCAACTTCGTCGGCGGCAAGGGCTGGAGCAACGGCTCCCGCCGGACGGTGAACTACTCGGGCAGCTTCAACACGTCCGGCAACGCGTACCTGGCCCTCTACGGGTGGACCTCCAACCCGCTCGTGGAGTACTACATCGTGGACAACTGGGGCAACTACCGGCCCACGGGCACGTACAAGGGCACCGTGACCACCGACGGCGGCACGTACGACATCTACCAGACGATGCGCTACAACGCCCCGTCCGTCGAGGGCACCAAGACGTTCCCCCAGTTCTGGAGCGTCCGGCAGCAGAAGAAGACCGGCGGCACCATCACCACCGGCAACCACTTCGACGCCTGGAACCGGGCCAACATGCGGCTCGGCAGCTTCAACTACTACATGATCATGGCGACCGAGGGCTATCGGAGCAGCGGGAACTCGAACATCACGGTCAGCTGACCACCGCGTCACGGGACCGCTCCGGCGAGGACCGGGCGGAAGCCGCGCCGCCCGGTGTCACCCGAGGCTTCGGGTGGCACCGGGCGGCCACCACGAGGAGAACCCGCATGCGAATCACACCCCGTTCCCTGGTCGCCGTGCTGGCCGTCGCGGCGACGCTGACAACCGGCGCCGCCACCGCCACGGCCGCCCCGGTGCGCGCCGCGGCCTGCTACGGCTACGTCGGCCTCACCTTCGACGACGGCCCGTCCGGCAACACCAACAACCTGCTCAACGCCCTGCGCCAGAACGGCCTGCGGGCCACCATGTTCAACCAGGGCAACAACGCCGCCGCCAACCCGTCCCTGGTCCGGGCACAGGTCAGCGCCGGCATGTGGGTCGGCAACCACAGCTACACCCACCCGCACCTGACCCAGTTGAGCCAGGCGCAGGTGGACTCGGAGGTCTCCCGCACCCAGCAGGCGATCGCCAACGCGGGCGGCGGCACCCCGAGGCTGTTCCGGCCGCCCTACGGCGAGACCAACTCGACCGTGCAGACGGTCCTGTCCCGGTACGGCCTCCGGCAGATCATCTGGGACGTCGACTCGCAGGACTGGAACAACGCCAGTGTCGACGCCATCGTCGCGGCCAACTCCCGCCTCACCAACGGGCAGGTCATCCTGATGCACGACTGGGCCGCCAACTCGACCGCGGCCATCCCGCGCATCGCGCAGAACCTGGCCAGTCGGAACCTGTGCGCGGGCATGATCTCCCCGTCGACGGGCCGCGCCGTCGCACCGGCCTGACCGGCCCACGACCGACACCGATCCGCTCGACCTGCCCGGCCCGGCCCTGTCACGGACAGCGCCGGGCCGGGCAGTCCCACGACAGGCCGGTAACCCGCGCGGACCACTTCGCCCGCGGTGTTGACCAACGCTCGCGCCCCTCGGCAGACTTGCCCGGTGACCGGCCCGGAGGCACCAGGGAGAGCCGGTCTTCGTCGGATCCCCGACCTCGGCGAACGGGCTCGGCGGGCGGCTGCGCACCGACACACCGACGGCCTTGGCGGTACCTCTACAAGGAGAGCCTCTCGTGGGTAGCTCGCTGCGGTGCACAGTCATCGTCCCCACCTACAACAGGAGACGATTACTCGGGCTCACGCTCGACTCGCTCGCCAGGCAGGACCTGCCCCGCGACCGGTTCGAGGTGCTGGTCGTGGACGACGGCTCCAGCGACGACACGGCGGCCGTGGTGCGGGGCTTCGAGGACCGGTTGGACCTGCGGTACTTCTACCAGCCCGACGAGGGCTACCGGGTCGCCAAGGCGCGCAACGTCGGCATCCGGCACGCCACCGGTGAGATCTCCGTCTTCGTGGACTCCGGCGTGCTGCTGCACTCCGCGAGCCTGAGCGCGCACGTCGAAGCCCACGCCGCGTCGCCGGAACCGCTGGCGCTCAACGGCTACGTGTACTGCTTCAACCTCGGCAACGAGGACGCCCGGCTCATCCGCGAGGTCGTGGATGTCGAGGACGTCGACTCGTCCATCGCCTCCCTGACGCGCACGGGTGCGTGGCCGGACGTGCGGGAACCGTTCTACACCAGGTACTCCGACGACTTCGGCCACCTGCCCGCGCCGTGGTTGATGTACTGGACCTGCCACGCGTCGGCGCGGACCGAGCAGGTGCGCTCGGTCGGCATGTACGACGAGGAGTTCCGGACGTGGGGCGGTGAGGACCTCGACCTCGCCTACCGGCTGCACCGCGACGGCGCGCGGTTCGGCGTGAGCCGCGAGGCCACCTCCATCCACTACCCGCACGACAAGGACCAGGGCGACAACGCCCGGTCCGCGCAGGAGAACTACCGCTACATTGCGGCGAAGTACGGCACGCCGATCACCCGGCTGCTGACCGAGGAGCCCGCGATCCGCTTCTCGCTGTTCAACGAGGTCGTCGAGGAACGCGGGCTGCCGCGCTGCGCCGACTACCCGGCACGCGGCCGGGTCGCCGGGTAGATGGGCGGCATCGGGTACCGCTCCTGGGCCGCCACCGCACGCCGGTCGTTCGCCGCACGCCGGGACATCGCCCGGCTGCTCCCCGGCGCCGGTCGCCCGCTGGTCGCCGCCTTGATCGCGGTCGACGTGCTGCTCGGCTGCCTCCCGGTGGTGTTCACCGTGGCGACGGCGACGGTGCTCGGCCGGGTGCCGGCGGCCGTCGACGCGGGCCTGGACTCCGGCGCGTGGGACTCGCTGGTCGCGGTGTTCGGCGTCGCGGCGGGCGCGTTCGTGGCCAGGCAGTCGCTCTCGCCGGTCGAGCGCGCCCTGGGCGAGCTGGTGACGCGCCGGATCGACGGCCGGGTGTTCGACGAGCTGATGGCCGCGTCGCTGCGCAGCCCCGGCCTCGGCCCGCTGGAGGACCAGGAGGCGCTCGACGCGCTGCGCACCGCCGCGAGGGAGGTCGAGTTCGGCGTGCAGAGCCCCGGCCGCGCGGCCACCGGCCTGCTCGCGCTGATCGCGCGGTACACCGAGCTCGCCGGCCACGCGGTCGCGGTGGGAGTGGTGTTCTCCTGGCCGGCGGCCGCCGCCCTGGTCGTCACCGTGCTGCTGTTCCGCCACGGCCAGCGCGGGGGCCTGAGCCGGTACGCCAGGAGCCGGTCCCTGCTCGCCGCCGCCCAGCGCGAGATCGACTACCTCCGCGACCTGGCCGGGGGAGCCGCGGCCGGCAAGGAGATCCGGGTCTTCGGGCTGGCCGGCTGGCTGCGGCAACGCCTGCGCGACACCCACCTGCGCTTCCTCGAACCGCTCTGGGCCGAGCGCCGCGCCGTCTACCTGTGGCCGTTCGTCCGGTTCTGCGTCGTCGCCCTCGCCGTCACGGGCGTGGTGCTCGGGGTCGTCGGCGCGACGGCGCACGAGCTGACGCTCACCGCGTTCGTCCTCGTCACGACGGCGACCCTGAGCCTGCTGCGGCTGGCCGAGCACTACCCGGAGGCGGACCTGCCGACCGCGATCGGCATGAGGGCCTACGACGCGGTGCGACGGTTCGCCGAGCACGTCGACGCCCACACCGGGGAACCCGGCCCGGTGCGGCGGCCGACGGTGCCCGAGCCGGCGGGCGTCCTGCGGTTCGAGCAGGTCAGCTTCCGCTACCCCGGCGCGCGCCGCCCGGTCTTCGACCGGCTCGACCTGACGATCCCCGTCGGCCGCTGCACCGCCGTCGTCGGCGTGAACGGCGCCGGCAAGACCACCCTGGTCAAGCTGCTGGCCAGGCTCTACGAGCCGACCGGGGGCAGGATCACGCTGGACGGCGTCGACATCCGCGAGTTCCCGGTGGAGCGGTGGCGGGCCCGGCTCGGCGTGATCTTCCAGGACTTCGTCCGGTACGAGTCGTCCGTCGCGGACAACGTCGGGCTCGGCGCGGTCGAGTCCCTGGCCGACCGGGACGGTATCCGCGAGGTGGTCGACTCGGTCGGCCTGGCGGACGCCCTCGGCCGACTGCCGCGCGGGCTGGACACGCCGCTGGCGCGGCACCTCACCGACGGCGCGGAGCTGTCCGGCGGGCAGTGGCAGCGCGTCGCGCTGGCGAGGGCGTTGTTCGCGCTGCGCCACGGCGCGCGGGTCGTGGTGCTGGACGAGCCGACGGCGAGCCTGGACGTGCGCGCGGAGACCGGGTTCTTCGAGGAGTTCGCCGGTCTCGCCGAGGGCGCGACCACGCTGCTGATCTCGCACCGGTTCTCGACCGTGCGGCACGCCGACCTCATCGTGGTCCTGGAGCACGGCCGGGTCACCGAGCAGGGCGGCCACGACGAGCTGCTGGCCCGCGACGGGCGTTACGCGGAGCTGTTCCGGCTCCAGGCCGACCGGTTCGTCGACGCGGTCGGGGGGACCGCCCCGTGAAGGTGCTGCTGACCGGCGCGTGGACCATGCTGTCCACGGCGTGGCGGTTGAACCCGCGCAAGACGGCGCTGGCGGTCGTCCTGATGACGGCAGGTGCGGTCGCCGCACCGCTGCTGGCGGCCGCGCTGGGGTGGATGACCCGCGAGGTCGTCGGGGGCACGCCGGGGCACGCGGTGCTCGCCGGCGTGACCGTCGCCGCGCTGGCGGTGGCGGTGCTCGCCTTCGCCCACTTCGCGCACCTGGCCTACTACGAGCTGTCCGAGCTCGCCGAACTGGACTTCGACGAGCGCGTGATCGAGGTGTCGAACGGCTCGGCCGGCATCGAGCACCACGAGCGGGCCGAGCACGCCGACACGTGGACCGTGCTGCGGCAGGAGGGCAGGCAGTTCCGGACCGGCCTCGAAGCGCTCCTGAACGGGGTCGGCCTGGTCCTGGCCGTGGTGCTCACCGCCGTCCTGCTGGCCGCGCAGAATCCGTGGCTGCTGGTGCTGCCC
The DNA here is from genome assembly GCA_040689555.1 of Actinosynnema sp. NPDC051121. Taxonomy (GTDB): domain Bacteria; phylum Actinomycetota; class Actinomycetes; order Mycobacteriales; family Pseudonocardiaceae; genus Actinosynnema. Next base: position 202,433 of record JBFBCZ010000001.1, read on the forward strand.
GTGGCCGCGCTGCCGCCGCTGCTCGCCGGCCGGGTGGCCGAACGGGTGCTCGACCGGGCCAGGACGGCGACCGCCGAGCCGACCAGGACGGCGCTCAACCTGTTCCACCTGGCGACGTCGGCACGCCTGGCCGGTGAGCTGCGGGTCTCCGGCGTCCAGGCCGAGCTGCGCGCCCGGCACGAGCGGCTGTGGGGCGAGGCGACGCGAGGACTGTGGCGCGCGCACCTGACCGCCACGTGGGTGCGCGCGGCGGGGCAGGTCGTCTTCGCGCTCGCGTACATCGCGGGCGTGCTGCTCGTGGTGCGCGACGCGATCGCGGGGCGGCGCGGTGTCGGCGACGTCGTGCTGGTGATCGTGCTCGCCGCCCAGGTCAACCAGCAGGTCGCCACGGCCGTCTCGCTGTTGCAAGACCTCCAGCGGATGGCGGGCGCGTACCGGCGCCTCACCGAGGTCACCGCGATGGTGACCGGGGACGTGGCCGACCCGGCTCCGCCCGACCGCGAGCCGCCGAGCCGGCTGCGCGACGGCATCGACCTCGCCGGCGTGGCCTTCACCTACCCGGGCACCGACGTCCCGGTGCTGCACGAGGTCGACCTCCACCTGCCCGCCGGCGCCACCGTCGCGATCGTCGGCGAGAACGGCGCGGGCAAGTCGACCCTGGTCAAGCTGCTCTGCGGGTTCTACCGGCCGTCCGCGGGCCGGATCCTGGTGGACGGCACGGACCTGCACGGCCTGCCGGTCGACCGGTGGCGGACGCGGATCGCGGCCGGGTTCCAGGACTTCGTCCGGTACGAGTTCGCGGCGCAGCAGGTGGTCGGCATCGGCGACCTGCCCCGCGCGTCGTCGGAACCCGCGGTCCGCGCGGCGCTGGAGCGCGCGGACGCCGCCGGCGTGCCGGCCGGCCTGCCCGACGGCCTGCGCACCCACCTCGGCAAGAGCTACGCCGACGGCGCGGAGCTGTCCGGCGGCCAGTGGCAGAAGCTGGCGCTCGGCCGGGCCATGATGCGGGAGGAACCCCTGCTGCTCGTGCTGGACGAGCCGACCTCGGCGTTGGACCCCGAGGCGGAGCACGCGCTGTTCCAGCGGTACGCCGAGCACGCGAAGCGGGTCGCCGCCAGGACCGGCGGGATCACGGTCTTCGTGTCCCACCGGTTCTCCACGGTCCGGATGGCCGACCTGATCATCGTGGTGCGGGACGGGCGGGTGGTGGAGACCGGCGACCACGCCACGCTCATGGCCGGCGCGGGCCTCTACGCGGAGCTGTTCGCGCTCCAGGCGAAGGCGTACGGCTGAACGCGACGCGGTGAAGGTTGTCCACAACGGGCCGAACGCCGGGAAGAACACCTTTCGGGTGGTTCGGTGAGCGTCGGGTGTGTGCCGACGCGCCTCGGTTATCCGATCGTGGTGAGCTGCGCCCGCCGGTGAGCAGGATCCGCGGGTTCGACCGGCCGACCGTGATCACCGGGACGGGACATGACCAGGACGACTCGACTTCGCGCGGGCATCGCGCTGCTGACGTTGTGGCAGGCCGGGCCCGCGCTGTGGGCCGTCGTGTCACCGGCCGGGTTCTTCTCGACCTTCCCCACGCCGGACCACGCCTGGGTGCGGTTGTTCCCGCCCTACAACGAACACCTCGTGCGGGACTTCGGGTTGGCGTTGGCGCAGTTCGTGCCCGTGGCGGTGGTGTGCGTGAAGCGGCCGGAGCCGGTGCTCGCCCGAGCCGTCCTGATCGGCTCGCTGCTGTTCAGCGTGCCGCACCTGGTCTACCACGAGCTGCACGTGATGCGCGTGGACGACCTCCTGTGGCAACGGCTGTCCCTGTGGTTCCCGATCGTCCTCGCCGCGTGGTTGCTGGTGCTCACCCGGCGGTCGGACGAGCCGGGGGACTCCCACGTCCGTGATCGGTCGGCCTCGCGATGAGTCACCAGGGGGCACGGCTCCCGGTGCGCAGGAAGCGCTCCAGTTCCGCCGTCGGGCCGGCCAGGTCCCACGACCTCTCGGAGACCCACCCGTCGTCGTAGTACGTGTCCGCGTACGGCGCGCCGGAATCGCCCGCCACCATCACCACCGCGCCTTCGACGCCGTCCGAGCGCATCCGGTGCAGGATGTGGAAAGCCCCCTGCAGGCAAGCGCCGGTGGACGGGCCTCCGCGAAGCCCCACGACCCGGTCGAGGTACCGCATCGCGGCCACGCTCGCCGCGTCCGGCACGGGGATCACCAGGTCCACCGCGGAGCCGTCGAAGGCCGGTTCCACCCTCGGCCGCCCGATGCCCTCGATCCGCGACGGCATCCCGGTGGCGTAGTCGCCGCAGTCGGTCACCCAACCCGGGAAGTACGCGGAGTTCTCCGGATCCACGACCGCGACCCGCGTGCCGAGGCCGTGCCCGCGGAGGTGCCGGCCGACCGCCCGCGAACTCGCCCCGGTGCCCACGCCGAGCACGATCCACGCCGGCGGCGGCTGCCCGGCGTCCGCGAGGTCCCGCAGGACCTCACCGGCCAAGCCGTGCGAGTCGTCGGCGGCTCGTGCGTCGACCGCGTGCCCGAGGTTCGCGAGGTGGTCCAGGTAGTGGCCGCGGGTGCGCTCGGCGAGTTCCCGGGCGCGGTCGTAGACGGCCAACGGCGGGTCGACGGGCAGGCAGACCCCGCCGTGCTCCTCGATCCGGGCACGTTTGGCGGGAGAGGTCTTGAGCGGCACCACGGCGGTGAAGGGAAGGCCGAGCCGGCGGGCGAAGTACGCCTCGGCCACCGCCATGTTGCCGCCGGTGGCGTCGACGAGCGGCGTGTCCGGCCCGATCCGGCCGGCGGCCAGCGCGTCGACCAGCAGGTCCCGGGCGAACCGGTGCTTCACGCTCCCGGTGGGGTGCGCGGACTCGTCCTTGACGAACAACGCGAACGGCCAGTCGCCCGGCAGCGGGAACCGCAGCAACGGCGTCGGCGCCTCGGACGCCTGGTCTGCCGCCAGCAGTGCGATCGCCCGGCGGGCCCACTCACCGGCCATCGGACGTCACCGCACCGGCGGAGTTCAGCCGATCCCGGACGGAGCTCACCAGGATCCCCGCCCCGCTCGGGTCCCGGTGCAGCTTGCCGCGCTTGACCAGGTCGTGGGCGCCTTGTCGGGTGATGCCCAGCATCGCGCTCGCCGCCGTGAGCCCGACGACCTCCGCGCCCGGGTGGCCGAACCGCCGCGCGACCAGGTTGCCGAACGGCGTGCGCCACCACCGGGCCGGCGGGTCGAACCGGTCGCCGTCCCGGTAGACGGCCGAGACGAGCCGGGAGGCGGTCGCCGCGGCCAGCCGCTCGTCGGGACCGATGACCTGCGCCGCCCACATCTCCACGTCGGCCTCCAGTTGCCGCCGCAACGCCGCCGTCGCGCCGGTTTCCGGGTCGAGCAGCACATCGAGCGGATCGACGAGCCTCGCCGCGATGTCCTGCCGCAGTTGGCGTGCGATGGCGGTGTGCAGGGCGGTCGACGTGTCGTGCACGGGCCTCATCCCGGTGACGGTATCAGCTGCTTGACGACGACTGTCAAGTAGCGCTCGATCATGCCGAAGAGGTAGCGCTCGGGCGTCCCCGGCCGACACAGTGGCTACAACGGCAGGCGCGCGGGGGAGGCACGGCGTGGAGTGGGACTTCTTCCTGGCGCACGCCGGCGCCGACAGCCCCACCGCCGAACGGCTGCGGGCCCTGCTGGAACCGCGCGCCACGGTCTTCGAGGACTCGATGCTGCGCGCGGGCGAGGAGTGGGACGTCGTCCTCGACCGGCACCTGCGCGCGTCGACGATCACCGTGGTGCTGGTGTCGCACCGCACCGAGAACGCCGTCTACCTGCGTGAGGAGATCGCCCGTGCGATCACGTTGGCCCGCGCCGACGGCCGCAGGCGGGTCGTGCCGCTGATCCTGGAGCAGGTGGACGCCCTGCCGTACGGGCTGGAGCTGCGCACGCCCGTGCGGCTGGGGAACGGCCTGGACCTGGCCGGTGCGGCGGACGAGCTGCTGGAAACCCTGCGCGACGCGCGTGCGCCGCGCAGCGAAGGACCGTACGAGGTCGCCGCGCAGCTCGGGCCGTTGCTGAGGCAACTGGACCTGGACGCGTTGCGCGGCACGGGCTCGGAGCTGCTGGGGGCCGCCGTGGCCGAGGTCGGCGGGACCGACGCGCTCTGGCGGCACCTGGCCCGGCGCGGTCTGGACGCGCGGGTGCTGCTGCCGTCACTGCCGGGCCACGACGAGGCGGCGGCCCGGTGGGCGGTCGGTGCCGACGCCGTGCCAGGCGCGCGTGACCTGCCGGCGGCCGTGCGGCGGCAGTTGGTCCGCCGGCTGGCCGACGAACGCACCGACCTCGCCCCCGCGTCGGTCGAGCTGCGGCGCGAAGTGCTGTCCGGCCGGGCCGTCACCCCGGACGCGCGCCGCCTCGCCGGTTCCCTGGCCGCCGCGCTGCCACCGGTCCGGTCGGTCTCCACCGAAGCGGTGCTGGTGCGCCGGCGCGAGGCCGCGGACCTGCCCGTCGCGCTCGCGCCGCTGCACCGGACCGCGTTGGGCATGACGGCGCTGCCGCCGCGTGAACCCGCGCTGGTCGGACGCTCCGCCTTGGTGGCCGACCTCGCCGCACGGGTCACCGCGCAGCTCGCCCGCCACGGCCGCGCCACGGCGCTGCTCACCGGTCAGCTGGGCGCGGGTGTGTCGGCGGTGGCGGTCGAGGCGGCGCACGTGCTGGCCGACCGGTTCCCCGGCGGAGTCCGGTACGTCGACCTGCTCGGGCTCGACGCGAAGCGGGCGGCGGCGGACGTGGCGAAGCTGGTGTGCCACAGCGTCGGCGTGACGCCCGAGCCGGGCGCGGAAGCGGCGCACCTGCGGGCCGCGCTGGACGGGCGCGGGGTGCTGCTGGTGCTGGACAACGCGTTCGATGCCAAGCACGTGGCGCCCTTGGTGCCCGCTCCGCCGGGGTGCGCGGTCGTCGTCACCTCGCGCAGTCGCACCCAGGGGTACGCCGACGTGGTCCAGCACGTGCCGCCGCTGGACCGCGCGGCGTCGGTGGAGCTGCTGGCGGGGGTGCGTCCCGGCGCGCCCGCCGAGGCGTTGGACCGCATCGCGGCGGCGTGCGCCGACCTGCCGATGGCGTTGCGGCTCATCGCGGCCTGGATGACCAACCACCCGGAGACCGGCGTCGAGGGCGTGGCCAGGCTGGTGGCGCGCGAGCGGACCAGGCTCGCGTTCCTGGACGACGACGTGCTGCCCATGCGGCTGGCCATCGAGCTGAGCTACCGGCACCTGGACGACGAGGCGCGCAAGGCGTTCCGCTACCTGCCCGCCGCGCCCGGCTCGGCCGCGACCGCCGAGGACCTCGGCCGCGGGCTGGGGCACGACCCGGACGTCACCCGGCTCACCCTCTACCGCCTGGTCGACCGCAGCGTGGCCGGGTACGAGGAGCTTGCCGACCCTCCCGAACCGGTGTTCCGGCTGTTCGAGCTCGTGCGCCTGTACGCCAGGGAGCGGTTGGAGGCCGAGGAGTCGCCCGACGACGTGGCCCGCTTCCGCCTGCTCCTGCTGACCAGGCTGCGCGACGAGCTGCGGACCGGCGCGGCACCCGACCTCGCGCTCCGGCTCGACCCGACCCCGCTGGTCGCCGCCCGCGACCTCGCCGAGCGCGAGGAGTGGTTCGACCTGGCGGGCGACCTCACCGACGGGCTGCGGACCGTGCACGAGGCGGAGTCCGACGACGAGTCCGTCCGCCGCGACCGCGAGCACGCGGCCCGGCTGCGCCACCAGGGCGGCAACGCCGAGGCGGCCGCGCGCCAGTACCTGGACCTGGCCCGCACCCTCGACGGCCAGGCCGCCGAGGACGCGTTCGCCTCCGCCGAGCGCATCGCCGGTGACGCCGGGCTGGCGGAACTGGCCGGGCGCATCGCGTTCGAGCTGGCCGTGCACCGGGAGGCGCGGTCCGACCTGACCGGCGCGCTGGCGGCGGGACAGCGGTCGGTCGACGCGTTGCGCGCCGCCGGCAAGAACGCCACCGCGCTGCCCGTGGCGATCAACAACACCAGGCTCGCCCTGCGCCTGGACGACTTCGGCACCGCCCGGAGCTGGGCGGCGGTGACCCGAACCCTGATCGACGCCCGGACGCCGTTGCGGCTGCGTGCCGACGCGGCGTACGAGGAGGCCCGAGCGGCGACCGGCCCGGGCGTCCCGGCCCTCTGGCGCACCGCCTCGGAGCTCTACGAGCGGGACCGGAACTTCGGCAACGCCGGCCTGGCCGCGTTCTACGGCGGGCGGGCGGCCCGCGACCGGGCGTCCCACGCCGAAGCCGCCGAGCTGTTCCTCGCCGCCGTGCACCTCCACCGCACGGCGGGCGACCGCGACCGGGCGGTGTGGGCGACCGTCGAACTGGCCGCGGCGCACGCCGAGATCGGCCGGCACGCCCACGCGCGGGACCTCCTGGCGGCGCTGGACGACCTCGAAGACCCCGGCGTGGACGCGGAGATCGCGCTCCGCATCGCCGTTCTGTCCTATTTGGACGATGGTGCGCGCCTGTCACCGGGCCACCTGCCCGCCGTGTCCGGCGACGAGGACCACCGGGCCCGGCGGCTCGCCCCGATCGTGGCCGCGCTGCGGCGGCCGGAGCACCACGAAGCCGAGCTGCGCCGGTTCGCGGAGTCCCGGATGGTCTGCGAACCACCCGCGTACGAGCCCTGGCTGCACGGCCTCGGCGAGGAGCCTGCGGATCGGCGAGAGCTGTCCGCGTGATGACCGTGACGTCGGCGCACGCGGGCAGCGCCCCCGTCGATCAGGGCCGGCTCACCCCGTCGGCACGGTGTCCCCCGCCGCACGGCGGGCGGCGTGCAGCTCGGGGAACGGCAGCCGCACCCGGGCCGCCAGGTACCGCGCCCCGGTCGTGCCGCCGGTGCCCGGCAGGTCGCCCAGCATCCGCCGCACCACCGCGAGGTGCCCGTCCTTCCAGTCCCGGTAACCGAGTGCCACGGCGGACATCCCGTCCACCAGGCGGCGCAGCGGGCCACCCCTGCGGCACACCTCCGGCAGCGTCGTGCCCGCGTCGGCGACGGCCTCGGCCAGCGCGGTGGCCAGCGGACCGGAGGTGGGGCCGAAGCCCAGCGCCCGCTCCAGCGCGGCGAATTGGCGTGACTGCGCGCCACTGGCCGTGCCGAGGAACGGGCGGAACCTGGCGAAGCAGTCGGAGGGCAGCCGGTCCAGCGCGTCCAACTGGACCCGCAGCACCCGGAACAGGTCGGCCGCGCGCTCCACGTGCTCGACGGCCGTTTCCCAGGCGCCGCGGCGCAAGGCGCTCGCGGCCAGGTCCAGGTCCAGCAGCAGTTGCGCCAACCACAGCTCGCTGGCCTGGTGCACCACGATGAACAGGTGCTCGGCCGAGCGGACCCGGTCCGACTCCTCGGCGGGCACCCTCGGCCGCTGGAGCGACAGCAGGGTGTCCAGGCACAGGTAGCCCGGGTAGTCCACGTCGTCCTGCGCGTGGGTCATGGCGGTCGTCCTCTCGCGAACGCGGCTTCAGCCGTGGGACCGGGAGATCAGCCCGTGCGCCGCGAACGCCTCTTCGGCACCGGGCACCTCGAAGACGCCCGCGGAGCGGAACACCCGCACGGTGGCCCGGCAGATGTGGGCGGCGCGGTCGTCACCGGCGCCGGGGCCGTAGGAGTCGGCGACCACGGCCCGCGCGGTGTCGTCGTCCAGCCCGGCCAGGCGCAGCGCCCCGACCACGGGCTTGACGTCCCAGTTCAGGCACGCCTTGACCAGCGCGGGCAGGGCGCGGGCCACCGGTCCGCGCAGGCCGGGGTCGAGCTGGATCCACAGGCGGTGGAAGAAGTCGGCGAAGAAGCGGTGGTGGTGCCCCTCGTCCTTGGCGTGGTCGCGGGTCAGGTCGCGCACCACGGTCAGCACGGTGGGGTCGTTCGGGATCTCGTTGAGCACCGCCGTGATCATCGTTTCGAACACCACGACCTGGAGCAGCGGCACCACGGCGGGCGTGTCCGGCAGCAGCCGGGCCCCGGCGTCCTCCAGGGCGTCCACGAAACCGCCGTAGTCCCACGGCGGCAGCGCGACCCCGGTCTCGCGCGCGATCTGGTCGGCCAGGTCCAGGCTGTACAGCGAGTGGTAGCCCTCGTCGCAGTAGACCTTGAAGGCGTCCATCCTGGACTGCACCGGCAGGTCGACGCCCGACCGGTTGTTGGCGATCAGCTCGGCCGCGCGGTTGACGATCCGGGTCTCCAGGTGCGCCGTGGACAGCAGGAACTGGTACAGGTGCCGGATGGTCAGGTCGCGGCGGGCCCGCTCGGGCAGCGCGGCCACCGCCTCGTGCGCCAGGTGCGGGATGTGCTGGGCCGGGTAGAACACCTTGCCCTGGTCGGTCTCGTCGTGGAAGAGCCGACGCGCCCCGCCGCGCACGCCGGCGTTCTCGTACCAGGACGCGAACGGACTGCTCATGAAGTGCTCCTCGACGGTGTGGTGGCCTCGGCCAGGCGGTCGATGCCGGTGGTGACCAGGTAGCCGGGCACCGCGTGGCACAGCCGGAACCAGCCGGGTTCGGGCGCGCCGAACGCGGAGCCGGGCAGGACGTTGACCTTCGCGGCCCTGGTCCGCCGCCACAGGCGGTCCTCGGCGGCGAACGTCGGCTCGTCCAGCCGGTCGCGCAGGTCGACCCACAGGCTCAGCCCCGCGCTCGCGGGCACGTGCCGGATGCCGTGCGCGGCCAGGAGGGAGGCGGCGTGCGCGTGCGAGTCGGCCAGCCGGCGGCGGTTCTCGGCGAGCACCGTCGCCACCCGCTCGTCGTCGGACAGCAGGTCGCACAGCAGCGCCTGGGTGTCGGTGGAGACGGTGGCGAAGTAGGCCAGCGCGCGGGCGGCGTCACGGGTCGGGCGGCCGGGGCGCAGCACGCCGACCTTGAGCCCGGACAGGCCGAAGTCCTTGGCGAACCCCCAGATCACGTGCACGCGGTCGGGGTCGGCGCCGGAGTCCAGCACCTCCGGGTCCAGCACGCTCACGAACGGCTCGGGGCCGAACGCGCAGTGCGCGTGGATCTCGTCGCTGATCACGTCCAGGTCGTGCGCGGCGGCCACCGCCAGCAGGTCGCGCAGCACCGCCGCCGGGTACACCGCGCCGTGCGGGTTGGCGGGCGAGCTGAGCGCCACCGCGCGCACGGTCGCGCCGCCCCGGCGCAGGTCCCGCACGGTCCGGTCGACCACGTCGGCGTCCAGCGCGAAGCCGGTGTCCGGGCTAGTCGGCGCGGGGACGAGCCGGGCGCCGGAGCGGTCGGTCAGGTCGCCCGCGAAGGCGGAGTAGTAGGGCGCGGGCACCACGATGACGTCACCGGGATCGCACGTGACGGTGGCCGCGATGTCCAGCGCCGCCGTCGCTCCCGCGGTGATCACCAGGTCGTCGGGGTCGACCGCCGTGCGCCAGGTCCGGCCGAGGAGGCGGGCGACGGCGGCGCGCAGCCCGGTGGTCCCGTGCGGCAGGGCGTAACGGGTGTCGGCCGCGGTGCGCGGTGCGGTGAGGAACGGGTGCAGCAGGTCTTCCAGCAACCGGTTCTCGGCGGTGCCGAGGTTCACGTGCCCGGACGGGTTGTCGACCGGGTGGAACGGGTCGGCCTCGGCCTCGAAGTGCGCGGTGGCGATGACGGGGGAGCCCGCGGCGAGCCGGGCGGCGGCGCGGGACGTCATCGGGCCGCGCTCCGCTCGACGGAGGGCCCGGTCAGCAGGCCGGGGTGCGCGCCGAGGCCCAGGGAGGCGTCGATCACCGCGCCGTGCAACAACGCCGCCGCCGGCTGCGTCAGCCAGTGGATCAGCTCGGCGACCTCGTCGGGCCGGATCAGCCGCCCGCCGGGCAGTCGGGCCAGCAGGGCGTCACGGCCCGCCGCGGAGAGCCCGTCCAGGGTGCTCGCGCGCAGCATCTCGGTGTCGACCGCGCCGGGGCACACCGCGAAGACGCGCACCGGTTCGTGCGCGAGCTCCGCGGCCAGGTGGCGCGTCAGGTAGGTCAGCGCGGCCTTGCTCATGCCGTCGGCGACGTGGAAGCCGGGGAACGTGGTGATGCCGCCGCCGACGCTGGCGACGTTGACCACCACGCCGCCGCCCCGCCGGAGCATCTCCGGCAGCAGTTGCTGCACCAGCCACAGCGGGCCGACGCTGTTGACCCGGAAGAACGCGGCCGCCTGCTCGGCCTCGCCGTCGACCTGCGACTCGACGGTCTTGGAGCCGACGGCGGCGTTGTTGACCAGCACGTCGACGTGGCCTGGCAACTCGGCCGCCAACCGCTGGTGGGACACCCAGTCGCCCTGCTCGAACGGGAACGCCGCGACCTCGGCGCCCACTGCGGTGTGCTCGGCGACGATCCGCTCCGCGCGGTCGCGACCACTGCGGTAGGTGAACCACACGCGGTCACCGGCGGCGGCGAACCGGGCGACCGCGGCCCGACCGATCCCGCTGGAGCCGCCGGTGACCAGGACGGTCCGCATCACTGTCTCCTATAGGTGTTCAGGGCAGGATCCGCCGCTCGGACGGCGGGGATCGTGGGTGGGATGCGGTGGCTCAGGCCGGGTTCGGCCGGGTCCCGAAGGCGAGCGCGTGCACGGCCGATCCGACCGGGTCGTCCGCGTCGCCGAGGCCGAGCACCACGTCGAAGTGGTTGCGACCGGGCACCACCAGCTCGGTCACCGGCACGCCCAGCGCGGTGGCGCGTTCGGCGGCCAGCCGCTGCTGGACGTCGAAGCCCGCCGGCTCGTCCGAGCCCCTGGCCAGCACCAGTGGCGGCAGCCCGGCGTGCAGGTGCCGCGCCGGCCCGCACTCGGCCACGTCGGCGGCCGACAGGCTCACCTCGTCACCGACGCTGGTGCTGCGCAACGGTTCCAGCTCGTAGAGGCCGCTGAGCAACACCGCTCCCACGGCCGGCACGGGATCCGGGGACGCCAGGCACATGGCCGCCAACTGCGCGCCGACGGAGTGGCCGACGAGCACCACGCGCCCGGGATCGACGCCCAGGTCCGCGGCGTCGTCGAACAGCGTGCGCACGGCGGTCCGGACCGCCGCGGTGATCTGCCGGACGCTCACCCGGGGTGCGAGGGGGTAGCCGACGGCGGCGAAGGCGGCACCGGCGGCGACCAACCCCGGCGCGCCGTACGCGGACGACCACTCGTCCAGCACCCGCCAGTACCCGCCGTGCACGAACACCACCAGCGGCGCGTCCGGCCCAGGTGCGGGGAAGAAGTGGACCTGCTCGGCGGGATCCGCGCCATAGGGCAGCGCCCGCCAGGTCAACGCCGCCCGTGCGGCGGCGGACCGGTCCGCGTACTCGTCGAAGTACGGCTGCACCGAGGGCACGCCCAGACCGGGCAGGTAGTCGTGGTCGAGCGAGCCCGCGCGGGCCGTGCCCGGCTCGGGTGACCCGGATAACCCACTCACCGGGACTGCCCGCCCATGGCCGCGATCTCCTTCTGGGAAGCCATGGCACCGGTCTCGTCCCACCGGTCCCGCGGGATGGCGTTGATCACGAGGCGATCCTAGCCAAAGCCGCCTCGCAGGTCTCGGGAACGACTTCGGCAATGGCTAGGGTGAAATGGCTAGGGTGGGAGCGCGAGCCGCGCTGGTCGCGACTGTCCGACACCACCCGATCGAGTCGCCGGATGCCCCTTTCGGATGTTGTCGGGGCCCTCCTGCCGGCCCCATCCTGTGTGCCGTCCGCGTCATCCGAACACCTGCGTGCGGAGGCTTCGTGCCGGTAACCGACCTGCTCAAGGCGAAGATCAACCACGGCTTCGGCCACCTGGACGTCGACGGCGACGGGCTGCTCACCGAGCAGGACCACGTGCTGATGGGCCGCCGGGCCGCCGAAGCCCTCGGGCACGAGCCGGACTCGCCGCAGGAGCAGCGCATCGTGGACGCGTACCTGCGGGTCTGGCACGAGCTGCACCAGCCGCACATCCCGGACGGCGGCACCGCGATCTCGCGCGAGCAGTTCCTCGCCTCCACGGGTTCCCTCGCCGACGACCCGGAGGCCGCGCGGGCCAGCGTGGGCGCGATCGCCGAGGCGTTCCTGTCCATCGCCGACACCGACGCCGACGGCCGGGTGAGCCCCGGCGAGTACCTGGTGTTCCAGCGCGGGCACTTCCCCGGCCTGACCGAGGACGAGGTCGCGGAGGCGTTCGAGCACCTCGACACCGACGGCGACGGCTACCTCACCGCCGAGGAGTTCACCCGCGCCTGCGTGGAGTTCTGGTCCAGCACCGACCCGGACGCCCCCGGGAACTGGTGGATGGGCCGGGTCGTGGCGTGACCCGCCTCGCGGGTGTCCGGGCCGGTGCGCCCGGACACCCGCGAGGTCGCCGCGCGCTCAGCCCGTCGTGCAGCTGACGGTCGCGGGCGTGCCGGATCCGCCGGCGAGGAAGCCGAAGGTGGCCGAGCCACCCGGTGGCAGCGCGCCGTTCCAGCCCAGGTTCCGCGCGGTCACGGTGGACCCGCTCTGCGCGGCGGTGGCGTTCCACACCTGGTCGAGCCGCTGGCCGCCGCCGAACACAAGCGCGGCCGTCCAGCTCGTCGTCGGCGCCGTGCCGTTGTTGCGCACGGTCACCTCGCCCTGGAAGCCGCCGTTCCACTGGCTGACCACGCGGTAGGTCGCGGCACAAGCGCCGACGGGCGGGACCCCGGTGGTGGTCGCGGTGGTGGTGGTGGTCGTCGTTGTGGTGGTTGTCGTGGTCGGGGGCGTGCCGCCGAGCGCGGCCGTCAAGGCGGGGTACCAGCGGTCGGCCATCTTGCGGAAGCCCGCGTCGTTCGGGTGCACCCCGTCACCGGTGTCCGTGGTCGTGTCGAAGCCGGTCCACTGGTCGACCACGGTGATCGGCGACGCCGCGGTCGTCTTGGCGGCCGCCCACGCGGGGATGGCGTCGTTGAGCGCGACGACGTGCGTGCACTCGGGGCACTTCATCGGGATGATCTTCGCGACCAGGATCTTCGTGTTCGGGTTGTTCGCCCGCATCTGGTCCACCAGCTTGGAGTACGCGGCGATGACGGACTCGATGGGGCGGAAGTTGCCCCACATGTCGTTGGTGCCCAGGTGCATGAGGACGATGTCGGGCCGGGCCGCGGCCAGCCACGGCGGCAATTGGTCCTGGTCGGCGATGCCGGTGGCCGCGTAACCGCCGTGGCCCTCGTGGTCGACGTCGAACGGCACGGAGCACCCGCCGCCCTGCTGGCTGCCGACGAAGTCGACGTCGGTGTAGCCCGTCTTCTGCAGGCGGTCCCACAGGTAGGCCCGCCAGCAGCCGGGGCCGGCGGTGATCGAGTCGCCGAGCGGCATGATCCGCACCGGCGTCGCGGCGGCGGCCGAGGAGGATGACGCGGGCTGGCCCAGCACGAACGCCAGTGCCGCGACGAGGACCGCCACGAGGGCGTACGGGACAGACTTGCGGTACATCTCGTTCCCTTCCGGGGCAAGGGGTCCGCCCGCCCACCGGGTGGTGGGCGGGCGGAGCCGCGGGTGGCGTTACGGCGTGGCGGCGAGCAGGTGTGCCCGGAAGCCCTCGCCGTAGCCGCGGGTCGGCGTGCCGCGGTAGTCCTCGATGAGGACGTTGCCGCCGGTGCAGCCCCACGGGTTCCAGGTCCACGCCGTGTAGCCGAGGCGGTGCTGGTCGAGCCAGGTCATCACCTGGTCGATGTAGTCGTGGGCGCAGGTGTCCTGGCCGATCTCGCCGGCGTGCACGGGCACCCGGGCGGCCACCGCGCCGATCTGGCTGTCCCAGCAGGAGGCGGTGACGCAGGCGTTGAAGTTGTACGAGTGCCACGACGCCATCAGGTTGCCGGTCGGGTCGACGGGCTGGTAGGCCAGCCACTGGCTCAGGTCGTTCGTCCAGGTCAGGCCCGCGCTCATGACGACGTTGCGGGCGCCGGTCGCGCGCACGGCGTCGAGCAGGTCCTGCATGCCCGCGACCTCGTAGTCGATGCCGGTGCACGTGCCGCCGTCCCGCAGGCAGCGCCACGCGGCGGCCATGTCCGACCAGCTGTTGGACGCGTCCGGGTAGGGCTCGTTGAACAGGTCGAACACGACCGCGTCGTCGCCCTTGAACGCGGTGGCCACCTGGGTCCAGAACGTCGGCGTGTGCTGCATGCTCGGCATCGGCTTCTGGCAGGTCGCGTCGACGTCCGGGCAGGCGGAGATGTTGCCGGTGTACGCGCCGCGGGTCCAGTGCAGGTCCAGGATCGGGTTGATCCCGTTGGCGACCAGCAGGTTCGCGTAGTCCTTGACGGCCTGCTGGTAGGCCGGGCCGCTGGGTGAGCCGGACAGGCCGAGCCAGCAGTCCTCGTTCAACGGGATGCGCACCGCGCGGACGTTCCAGGCCTTCATGGCGTCCACGGACGCCTGGTCCACCGGGCCGCTGTCCCAGACGCCCTTGCCCTGCACGCAGGCGAACTCGCCGCTGGAGCGGTTGACGCCGAGCAGCCGGTAGGTCTCGCCGGAGGCGGTGAGCAGCTTGTTCCCGGACACGTGCAGCGCCGGCGCGGGACCGGTGACCGGGGGAGTGCTCGTGGTGGTTGTCGTGGTCGTCGTCGGGACGGTCCCGGTGCACGTTGCACCGTTGACGGCGAAGTCCGTCGGCCTGGTGCCGCCGCCGCTGCCGGAGAAGATCGCGCCGACGGTGACGCCGCCCTTCGCCGGGATGGTGCCGTTCCAGCTCGCGTTGGTCACCGCGACCTGCTTGCCGGACTGGGACCAGGTGCCGTTCCAGCCCTGCTGGAGGGTCTGGTTGCCGGTGGTGGAGTAGGTCAGCGTCCAGCCGGTGGCCGGCGTCGTGCCCAGGTTGCCGATGGTGATGCCGGCGCTGAAGCCCGAGTACCAGTCGTTGGCCGAGTAGTCGACCTTGCAGGCGAACGGCGCCGAGGCGGCGGCGGCGTCCTTCGCGAGCGGCCCGGCGGAGGACGCCAGGACCATGCCGCCGACGGACGCCACCACGGCGCCCGCCACGGCCAGGGTTTTGCGGAGCCGTAAGGGTTCTCTCAAGTTCGCACTCCTTTGTGCTGACGACCCGGCGAAGTCTCTGGGAACGCTCCCAGAGGTTCGTTGAACCATCAGAGCGGAGAGCGGCGAGTGTCAATTCGTCTGTCCACAAACGGACAACGAATCACCCGACCGGACCTTGACGGCGTCTCAGCTGGAGTCGCGTTCGACGCCGCGTTCGACAACCTCGCAGCTCCCGCCGTCGGAGAGGAAGGTCGCCACCTCGCGCCCCTCGTCCGCGACGGCCGCGTGCTCGGCCCGGGAGAAGGGGCGCAGGGGGGTGACGACCACGTCGTCCGCCTCGACCACCCACGTGGCGGCGACCCGGCCGTCGACCAGGACGACCCGCGCGCCGGCGACCGACAGGCCGCGGTGGGCGTGGTCGATGATCCGGCTGCGGTCGTGGTAGCCGAGGATCGCGTTGTCGAACGCGGGCAGGAACCGCACCGGAGCGGGTGTGCCGGGGTCGGGGCGCGGCGCGTCCGGCAGGTCCAGCAGCTCCCGGCCGTGCTCGTCGCGGAAGGCGACCAGCTTCTCGCGGGTCGCGGCCACCGCGCCCGGCAGCCCGGCCAGGCCGCACCAGGCGCGCAGGTCGGCCACCGCGGCGGGGCCGAACGCCGCCAGGTAGCGCAGCACCAGCGCCTCCCCGACCGGGTCGGAGCCGTCCGGGGCAGGCGGGTCGACCGCGCGTCCCAGCCACGATTCGAGCATCGCGGTCCGTGCGCCCGCCTTCTTGCGCCACAACCCCCGAGGGGGCAGCTGCACCGTCGGGACGAGTGCGGCGACCGCCATCTCGCCCAGCGCGCGTGACCCGGCGGCCGGCCAACGAGCCGCGAGCGCGCGGCCGAGTTCGGGCATCGTGCGGGGCTCCTCGTCCGCGAGCACGGCCCGTGCCGCCGCCGTGAGCTCGTCGAGGTCCACCCCCTCGAACTCGCGGCGGTAGACCCCGAGCACCCGTTGGCGCAGCATGGGCTCGTGGCGGGCGCGCCAGGCGAGCGCGTCGTCGGCGGTGACGAGGTGGACCGTGCGGCGGATGAGGTGGGTGCGCACCACCTGCCGCCCGGTCAGCAGGTCGTCCAGCGCGGTCGGGTCGAAGGCGCGCAGCCGCGACCACAGCCCGACGAACGGTTCCTGCGGCTCTTGCGCCTGCATTCCGCCCAGGTGCGCCACGGCGTCGAGCACCGGCACGTCCGCGCGGTCGAGCAGCAGTTGACGGGCGAGCGTGGCGCGGTTGAGCGCCCTGGCATCCAGCACGGTCATGGGGCGACAGTCGCAGGAATAGCGGTCAGGAACCGTCCTCGTCGAGGCCTGTCACCGCGCGAGGTCACCGGCGTGGGCTTCGGCCCACTGCTCGAAGGTGCGCGCCGGGCGTCCGGTCACCTCCGCCACGTCGGCGTGGACGGTGGACTCGTCCAGCGTGCCGTCCACGGAGAAGCCGAAGAACGCCCGCACGTACTCGGCGGGCATCTCCGCTTCGAGTTCGGCGCGCGTCTCCTCGTCCGACAGCGGCACGGCCCGCAGTTCCCGACCGAGGATCGCGACCTGGTCGGCGGGCAGCAGCGGCTCCGGTCCGGTGAGGTCGTGGACGCGGCCCTCGGACAACGCCGTGTCGCGCTACATGACGCTGTCCGAACGCGCGGTGCGCGCGTCGGGTCTCGCGTGGACATTCCTGCGGCCGCGCGCGTTCATGTCGAACGCCTTGCGCCGGCAGCCGCAGCTGCACGACGGCGACACCGTGCGACTGCGGTTCCCGACCGTCCGACACCGGCCCTCGTCACCTTCTCGACCACCACCGATCCGACGTCGCCGGTCGCTCCGGTGACCAGGTGCATTCGTCCCCGCAGGTTGTCCGATCAAGCTCGCACCAGGTCGGCACACCGGCGCTACCGATGGCCCCGTGCGGACGCCACACTGTGCACGTTCACAGAAAATCCGTCGCCGGGTCTTGAAATGATCTTCTCAGTGGTCTTTTATCTGGGTTGATAGCACTCGAAGGGTTGTGCACGTTCACAGTCGCCGCCGCGTCTCTGCTCACTCGATCACAGGAGATCGACATGACCGCGCACGGCACCGGCCGCCTGGCCGCACCCTTCCCCGCCGCCTGAACCACGGCCACAGCCGCGACGCGCACCGTGCCGCGATCGGCCCGTACCCGGCCGACGGCGCGACACCTCCCGCGAGTCCGGCGTCCTCTCCCGGTGAAAGGCACCCACGATGCCCCACGCACCACGCACGCCCCTTCGGCGGGCGTTACTCGTCGCCGCACTGCTGTCCGCGGCAGCGGTGGCCCCGATGACGACCGCACCCGCCGCGGACGCCGTGCCCGCCGGCGCAACGGCAGCCGACGGACCGGATCGCGGCCTCAAGACGATCGTCGAGGACTACCGCACGCGCGTCCCGGCCGAGTACACCGCCGACTCCTGGGCGCCCTTCGCGAAGGCGCTGACCGCGGCGGACCTGGTCGCGGGGAACACCTCGGCGACCGGGTCCGAGCTCGCCGCGGCGAAGACGGCCCTGATGACCACCGCGGCCGGTCTCGAAGCCGCGGACGAGGGCACGTTCCAGACCATCACCAACGACACCTTCTGGAACGACACCAGCGGCAACCCGATCTACTCGCAGGGCGGCGGGATCTTCAAGTTCGGCGACACCTACTACTGGTACGGCGTGCACTACCTCGGCGCCGAGCACTACCGCGCCGACCCGACGCGCAAGTACGACAGCGAAGTCTCCTTCGTGTCGATCCCGGTGTACTCCTCCCGGGACCTGGTGAACTGGAAGTTCGAGAACGACGTCGCCACGCGCTCCACCGCCCTGCCGAACGGCGGCAACCTCGGCCAGGCCGGTTGGGTCGGCCGCCTCGGCGTGTCCTACAACGAGAACACCGGCCGGTACGTGCTCCTCGTGCAGGCGTACCTGCCCTACAACGGCGGGGACGGCGTCCTGTTCCTGCAGGGCAACACCCCCACCGGCAACTTCGCCTACGGCTACTTCCAGACCCAGATCACGAACTCGCCGACGACCGGCACCGGTGACCAGACCGTCTTCACCGACGACGACGGCAAGGACTACCTGATCTTCTCCAACCGCTCCGGGCGGGCCCGCGCCTTCGTCGGCAAGCTGCGCGAGTCCGACTCGCTGCGGGTGGAGCCGGCGGTGCAGATCGGCTACAACTCGGCCGGCCGAGAGGGCAACGCCATGTTCAAGCTCGACGGCAAGTACTACCACGCGGCCTCGGACCTGCACGGCTGGAACTCCTCCGTCACCCACGTCCTGGAGTCGACGGGCAGCGGGATCCAGGGCTCGTACTCCGCCGAGTACACGCTCGCGGGCACCGAGATGGACTACAGCCACGTGACCCAGACCGGCTTCTTCGTCACCGTGAAGGGGACGAAGCAGACCACGGTGATCTTCGCGGGCGACCGCTGGGCCGACTTCGCCTGGAACGGCAACGGCTACAACCAGTGGATGCCGGTCACCGGGACCGGCGCACGCCCCCTGTTCCACTCGGTCGGCCAGTGGCAGTTCAACGCCACGACCGGCGAGTGGCGCGTCGGCCCGGACAACAACTACGTGCTCAACCCCGAGTTCGCGGCCGACCGCGTCACCACCTCCACGCTGACCGGCTGGACCAACGTCCGCGAATCCGGGCCGAGCTCGTTCGTGACCAACACCGCCGGCGCGAACGGGACCCGCTTCGCGCTGCAGATCGGCGCGGGGCAGTCCTACGCGGGCGGGGTGCGGCAGCAGGTCGCCGTGCCGGCCGGCGACTACACGTTGTCCTTGTACGCCAAGACGTCCGGTTCCCTCAGTGCCGCGCAGGTCGTCGTCTCCGATGCCGCCGGCAACTCGCGCACGCTCGCCATCCCGGCCTCCGGCGGCTGGACCCGGCGGGAGCTGACGGGCATCCCGCTGGCCGCCGGCACCGCCACCGTCACGGTCCGGGCCGCGAGCGGCAACGGGTACCTCTCCGTCGACGGCCTGGCACTCGTCAAGCGGTCCGACGGCGTGCCGCCGACGAGCCGGCGCTACGAGGTGGAGACGGCTCCGGCGGTGTGCCAGGGCACGATCGACTCGAACCAGGCCGGCTTCACCGGGACCGGGTTCTGCAACGGCAGCGCGGCCGTCGGGGCCTACGCGCAGTTCACGGTCGACGCGGCGCAGGCGGGCCGGGCGACGCTGGGCGTCCGGTTCGCGAACGGCCAGAGCAGCGGCGCGGCGCGGCCGGCGAACCTGGTGGTGAACGGGACCGCGGTCGGCGCGGTGTCGTTCGAGTCCACCGGCACCTGGACCGCCTGGACCACCAAGACCCTCACCGCCCCGCTGAACGCCGGCGCCAACACCATCCGCCTCGAACCCACCACCGCCGACGGCCTGCCCAACGTGGACCACCTCGACGTCGGCTGATCGCCCGGTGACCGGCGGTGAGGGCATCCGGGCGTTCGGCAGCCCCGGACCACCCTGGGATGCCCTGGGGTGCCCGCACGGACACCGCCGGGCTCAGTGGGTTCTCGCCAGGACCGGCGGGGCCGCGAACCGGTGCCGGACGACCTGGAACGGCTCGGCGGCCGGGTGGCCGCCGAGCCAGCCGAACCACGCGTCCTTGAGGGTGAGGTGGTCCGGCTGCAGGTAGGTGCGCTCCGACTGGGAGCGGTGCATCTCGATCGCACGTCGCCGCACGGTCGCGAAGTGGTCCGTGACCGGGTGGAACGCGGTCGGGGTGAAGGTGTGGCCGCTGCTCGGCGTGCGGTACCAGGACAGGCCGACGGACGACCGGCGCAGGGCCGCGCCGACGATCGCCGCCGCGGCCCGGTGGTCCTGGTGGGTGTCGTCGGGGTGCGGTGCGAACACCATGTCGGCCGTGGCGACGTGCTCCTCCATCCACCGCACGCGCGCCCCCGTGACGGCGAGCCCGCCGTCCCGACCGGTCGGGTCCGCGACCAGCTCCGCGCCCAGGATGGAGGCCGCGGACTTGGCCTCGGTCAGCCGCGTCTCGTCCCCGCCTGCCATCAGGACGATGGTCACCCGGTGGCCGCCGGCGGCGTAAGCGGCCAGCAGGCCGCCGGCGCCGTACTCGGCGTCGTCGGGGTGCGGCGACACCGCGACGACGTCCAGTGATCGGAACGGGGGCTGCTCATCCACCGCGAATGTCCCTTCCAGAGCGGAGCCTTCCGGCGACCGTGGAATCACGCCCGCCCGCGAGGTCCGGGCAGCCGCTGGATCACACGCGCCGAATTCCCATCTTGGCGGCTGCCGGGAGGCCGAGCCAGCGGGAATCCAAACCTGGACGAGTGAAAACACCCTTGTGGAGACACGGTCTGAATCGATAAACACCCTAGGGTGTCACGGCCAACCGCTAACGCGGCGAGTGCGTTTCGCGATCATCCGGCCCGCTATTGTCGGCCCGCCGGTTAGCGCGGAACTCGGTTACGTGGCGAATCGTGGAAATCGCATCGTCGAATTCCGTCGGGTCCGGAAAGCGCGAAGGGACCGCCGCAATGGACGGCCGCCGGGGTCGGTGTCCCGCGCTCAGCCTGCGGGCCGGGGACGCCAGCGCTTCCACAGCGCGGTCGCCTCGGCGCGGGGCTTGCCGTCCCAGATCAGGGAGACGTCCACGGTCATCTGCGCCTCGGAGGCCTCGCGCACGACGGCCCGCAGCCCGACCGGTTCGGTCAGCGGCGAGGGGCGCAGGTAGTGGACGTCCAACCCGGCCGTCACGTAGGGGAGCGCGGCGCCGGGGAGGGGCGGCCAGTCGCGGCGCTCGGCCTCCAGCACCACGGCGGCCGCGCTGTGGCAGTCCAGGACGGTGCAGATGATGCCGCCGTTGAGGAAGCCCAGGCCGTTGTCGTGCTCGGGCCACGGGGTGAACTCGGCGGTGACCGCGCCGTCGTCACCGGGGTAGCTGCGCAGGCGCAGGCCCTTGGGGTTGCCGTGTCCACAGCCGAAGCAGGGCAGGTCGGGGTAGAGGCGCTCCTGGATGCTCGTCACGGCGTCCACAGTAGAGGGATGCCTGGTCACGGCGTCGCACCCGGTCTCAGGGGCGTCCGGCGGGGGCACCCCCCGGACGCCCCGACCCCCCGACACACCGGCGGGTGCGGCCAAAAGGCCCCAGAGCCGCCACGTGTGGGTGGTCGGGGTGTCCCGGCCGCCCCCCCCGGCGGCGGGGGGGGGGGGGGGCCCCCCCCCCCCCCCCCCCCGACCGCCCGACTCACGGGCGGTTCCGGCCTAACGGCCCGAGAGCCGCCAGGTCTGGTTGAGCGGGCTGCCCTGCCCCACGGGGTTGCACGTCCACTGGTGGACCGCGGCGCCCGGCGTGGTGGAGACGTTGCTGACGTCGACGCACTTGCCGCTGTGCCGGGCCACGAGCTGGTAGTCCTTGGCGTCGCTGCCGGTGTAGGTGACCTTCCGCAGCGTGAACTGCTGGTTGGTGCCGCCGTTGCAGGCCCACTGGATGATCGCGGCACCGTCCGCCGTGGACACCCCGTTGACGTCCAGGCACTTACCCGACTGCTGGTTGGCCACCGTGTAGGTGTCGGCGACCCCGGCCACGGGGCTGAAGTTCCACCGCTGCTCGTCACCGGAGCCGCAGGTGAGCTGCTGCTGCTGGGTGCCGTCGGAGGTGCTGCGGTTGGGGTTGGTCAGGCACTGCTGGGAGTGCTGCGCGACCGCGGTCGACTGGAACGAGCCACCGCCGCCGGTGTCGGTGGGCGGCAGGAGCGTGATGGTGAACGAGTCGTCGACGTTGGAGTGCGGCAGGTTCACCGTGGTGGCGTTGCCCGACAGGGTCACGACCGTGTCCAGCGCGGTCACCGGGCCGCCCGGGACCGCCCCGCCGTTGTTGTACGGGATGCGTTGGGCGAGCACCCGGACCTTGTTGTCCACCACGAGGCCCTCGGTGGTGTCCAGGCGTAGCAGCCGGACCCCGATGTTGCCCGTCGTGCGGCCGCCGCCGACCAGGACCTTGGCCTCACCCGGCGCCTTCGTCGCGAACGCGTCGTAGGACGCGCTGGGCGTGACGGAGGCGATCCGGCCGGTCTGCGAGCCGTAGAACCGGTAGACCCACCACTCGCCCTTGGGCTGGTGCCTGCCCGACGAGTCGCGGACGAGCAGGTTGCCCAGGTCGTTGTGCAGGTTCCCGGCGCTGGCCCAGTTGGCCCGCAGGCCGTCCGCGCCCGCCCGCTCCAGCCGGGCGATGTACCACGAGCCGTCACCGGGGTTCTGCTCGTTGGACGCGCCGTACTCGTTGATCTGGTACGGCCGCGGGTGCGGGATGCCGCGCGAGTCGAGGGTGGAGTTCGCCGTCGCCACGTTCGCGACCGGGTCGCTGGGCAGCGCGTGCCAGCTGATGATGTCGGGCACCGTGTTGGTCGAGCGGACGAAGTCCAGGTACTGGGTCCACCACCCGCTGGTCGCCGGCACGCCCGCCAGGCTCGGGCCGACGATCAGCTGCGTCGGGAACTCGGCCCGGATGCGCTGGTACGTGCGCCGCCACAGCTCGAAGTACTGCGACTGCGGGCGGTTCCAGAACGTGGTGATGTTGGGCTCGTTCCAGATGTCCCACTGCACCGGCACGCCCGTCGCCCGCACGTCGTTGAACAACCGGGTGAGGAAGTTGTCGTAGTCGGTCCAGTTGCCGTTGTCACCGGGGAACCGGGAGATCGGGTAGCCGTCGGCGCCCCACAGGTCGTGGGACAGCAGGACGAACTCGCCGCCCAGCGACCGGGTCCGCAGCAGCTGCGCCCGGGTCGCGTTCCACCGGCGGTCGTACTTCCCCGACACCCACCCGCCCGGGCTGTCGAGCTGCGCGCCGCCGGCGCGCATGTACCGGAACTTCACGTCGCGGTAGAAGTTGTCGGCCGGGCCTGACGCGTCCTCGGTCATGCCGTAGATCCACCCGGAGGCCCGGTAGGTCGGGGATCCGCCGGCCACGGAGAAGTCGACGCTGATCGACTCGTCCGCCGCCTGGGCGGGCAGACCGGGGGTGAGCAGGGACGCGGTGATCGCGAGGAGTGCGGCGGCGCCGCGGCCTCGTCCTCGGGATTTGGGGTGCACGATCGACTCCTTGAGCAGAGTGATGGGCGTGAGGGTGCGCAGGACGGGCCGTGGGCCGGTCCTGGGGTGCGCGGGACGTGCGGGGGTTACCTGAGGGCGGTCACCTGGGGGCGGCGTCCGAGCACGGACGGCTCGCGCGGATGACGGTTCGTCGTTGAACCATGCTGACTCCGAACAGTTCGGGAGCGTGGAGTTGAACCGGTTCGACCAAGGCATCAGAGCACAGGGCGAATCCGACAGTTCATCACCGTAGACGGTCATCGAACCGGTTCGCAAGAAGCGACCGGTGGGTAGCTTGGTCGACGAATCGGCCGCTCACGTCGGGCGGCCGACCGGCTCGGACCACCGCGAGAACAGCCGCACGTGCCGCCGGCGGGTCACCGCCGCGCCCGCCTCCGCAGTCCCGCTTCCGGCAGGCGGATCACCCCGCCCGACACGGCCTCGCGCTCACCCGGGAGCGTGCTCAGGGCGCTCCCCGGCCGCCGTGCCGCTCAGCGGCGGCGGGCCCCGGTGCTCGACCGCAGCGAGATCGCCGGTTCCAGCAGGGCGTTGCGAGGGGTCGCGGAGGGGTCGGCGATCTGCTCGACCAGCAGGTCGACGGCGAGGCGCGCCATCTCGCCCGCGGGCACGTCGGCGGCGGTCAGCGGCGGGTGGAAGCCCTCGGCGAGGCGGCCCGCGATGACACCGGTGATCGAGAAGTCGCGCGGCACGTCGAGGTGCGCCCGGTGCAGCGCCTGCTGGAGGCCGGGCAGCGCGGCCTCGTTGATCGTCACCGCCGCCGTCACCTCGGGCCAGCGGCGGCGGATGTCCTCGAAGCACACCAGGCCCGCGGCCGGCTCGTCGGCGCAGCACACCGTGCGGGCCGTCAGCCCCCGCGCGCCCGCCGCCTCCACGAAGCCGGCCGACGACCTCAGCGACGGCCCGTACCCGGCGGCCACCAGCTCGTCGGACCGGTTGATCAGCACCACGTCCTGGTGGCCGAGGTCGGCGAGGTGGTGCACGCAGCGCCGGATGAGCGCCGCGTAGTCCACGTCCACCCACCACGACACGCCGGGGTGCTCGACGTGGCCGATGGTCACGAACGGCAGCCCGGCCCGCTCCAGCCGCGCCACGCGCGGGTCGTCCAGCAGGATCTCCATCAGGATCACGCCGTCCACCCGGCGGCCGGTCACGATCCGCTCGAACGACCGGTCGTGGTCGCCGCCGCTGGGCGACAGCAGCACGTCGAGGTCGTGCGTGGCGGCGGCCTCCACGACGCTGGCCACGAAGCCGAGCTGGGCGTCGGTGAGCCGGCTGGCGGCGGGCGGTATCACCAGGCTCAACGTGCGGGTCCGCCCCTCGGCGAGCGCCCGGGCGCTGGCGTTGGGCCGGTAGCCCAGCTCGTCGATGACGTCGTTGATCCGCCGGGCGGTCGCCGTCGACACCGGCCGCTTCCCGCTCAGCGCGTAGGACACCGTGCTGCGCGACACGCCCGCCCGCTTGGCGATCTCCCCGATGTTCATGCGCTCTCCGTTCAACCGGTTCGACTGAGTCCCGATGATATGCCAGTGAGGTATTGCACGGCTTTGCGCGGACAGTTAGGTTGGCCGCACTTCAGTAGGTCGAACCGGTTCGACGCGAAGGTCTGACGGGTCGTCAGCGCAGCCGCCAGGAAGGACCACTCCCATGAGCACCTCACCGATCGCCTACCGGTTCGCCGCCGCCCTGGTCGCGGCGGGACTGGCGCTGTCCGCCTGCTCGTCTTCCGGGGACTCCGGCGACGGCGGCGCGGGCGGCAAGTTCGCCGTGTGGGACCCGTACCCGCAGTTCGACGGTGGTTCCCAGTGGGCGAAGGTGATCGCGGACTGCGGCGCGCGGGCCGGCGTCGAGGTCGAGCGCCAGGCGTACGACACGTCGGACCTGACCAACAAGGTCCTGCTCGCCGCCCAGCAGGGCGTCGCGCCGAACGTCCTGGTCGTGGACAACCCCGTGGTGTCGACCCTGGCCGAGGCGGGCGTGCTGAAGCCCAACCAGGACACCGGCCTGGACGCCTCCCCGGCGTCGCCGAACCTGGTGTCGGCGGGCGAGTCGG
Source organism: Actinosynnema sp. NPDC051121 (assembly GCA_040689555.1). Lineage (GTDB taxonomy): Bacteria > Actinomycetota > Actinomycetes > Mycobacteriales > Pseudonocardiaceae > Actinosynnema. The sequence goes on from JBFBCZ010000001.1 coordinate 227,562, forward strand.
GCGGCAAGGCCTACGGGGTGCCGATCGGGGCGAACACGCTGGCGCTCTACTACAACAAGTCGGTCCTGACGGCGGCGGGCGTGGACCCGGCGAAGATCACCGACTGGGCCGCCCTGGACGCGGCGCTGGCGAAGGTCGCGGCGGCAGGCAAGAAGGGCATCACGTTCTCCGCGATCGGCACCGAGGAGGGCAGCTTCCAGTTCCTGCCGTGGTTCTGGGGCGCGGGCGCGCAGCTCACCGACCTGTCCTCGGCGCAGGCCGTGGCCGCGGTGGAGCTGTGGAAGTCCTGGGTGGACAAGGGGTACGCGCCCAACTCGGTCATCGGCAACACGCAGACCACGAGCTGGCAGGAGTTCGCCACCGGCGAGTACGCCTTCGCCGAGAACGGCACGTGGCAGCTCGGCAACGCGGCGAAGGCGGGCTTCGAGTACGGCGTCATCCCGATCCCGTCCCGCGCGGGCGGCGTCGCGCCGGCCCCGACCGGCGGCGAGTTCGTCACCGTGCCCGCCCAGGACGACAAGGAGCGGGAGGCGACCGCGGCGAAGATCGCCAACTGCCTCACCGGCCCGGACACCGTGCTGGCCACCGACACGGCCCTGACCTACGTCTCCGCCGTCGCGTCGGTGCAGGAGCAGCAGGTCGCCGCCACCCCGGGGCTGAAGGTGTGGGTGGACGCGGTGAAGTCCGCCAAGGGCCGCACCGGCGACAGCCTCGGCACCCGCTACCCGCGGATCTCCCAGCCGCTGTGGACCGCGGTGCAGGCGGCGCTCACCGGCTCGAAGGCGCCCGCGGACGCGTTGAAGGACGCCCAGGCCGCCGCGGCGTCGGCGAAGTAGGCGCGCGGATGCGCAAGCACCTCGTCGGCTGGGCGTTCCTGAGCCCGATCGTGGCCTACCTGCTGCTCTGCTACGCGTACCCGCTGGTGACGACGATCGACCTGAGCATCCGCGACTACACCGTCCGGTCCTTCGTGCGCGGTGGCGCGCCGCTGACGGGGTTGGCGAACTACCTGACCGCGTTCGCCGACCCCACCTTCCGGACCGCGCTGCTCAACACGGTGATCTTCACCGCCGTGTCGCTGGCGTTCCAGTACGGCATCGGGCTGGCCATGGCGGTGTTCTTCGCCCGCGACTTCCGGCTGTCCGCGACCCTGCGGGCGCTGTTCCTGGTGCCGTGGCTGCTGCCGCTGATCGTGTCGGCGTCGACGTGGGCGTGGATGCTCAACAGCGAGGCGGGCGTGGTCAACGCGGTCCTCGGCTTCGTCGGCGTCGACGGCCCGAACTGGCTGACGTCGCCGGACTGGGCGCTGGTGTCGGTGACCATCGCCAACATCTGGATCGGGATCCCGTTCAACCTGGTGGTGCTCTACAGCGGCCTGCGCAACATCCCGGCCGAGGTGCACGAGGCGTCCGCGCTGGACGGCGCGAACGCGTGGCAGTCGTTCCGGCACGTCACCTTCCCCCTGCTGCGGCCGGTCTCGACGGTGACGCTGCTGCTCGGGCTGGTCTACACGCTCAAGGTGTTCGACATCATCTGGATCATGACCCGGGGCGGCCCCAGCGGGTCGTCCACCACCCTGGCCACCTGGTCCTACGAGCTCGGCTTCGGCAACGCGCTGCCCCGCTTCGGGCCCAGCGCCGCCGTGGGCAACGTGCTCATCCTGATCGCCCTGGTGGCGGGCCTGGTGTACGTGCGCGTGCAGCGCGGGCAGGAGGCGTCGTGACGCGGCCGTGGTGGCGGACCGGGGTGGGCCTGCTGCTCACCGCCGTGATGCTGTTCCCCGTCTACTGGATGGTCAACGTCTCGCTCACGCCGGCGAGCCGGATGCGCAAGTCGCCGCCGGACCTCTTCCCCGTGACGCCGACGTTCGAGGGGTACGCGCGGGTGCTGGACGAGCAGTTGCCGTACTTCGGCACCAGCCTGCTGGTCGCAGTGGGCACCGTCGTGCTCACGCTGGCGCTGGCCTCGCCCGCCGCCTACGCGCTGGCGAAGCTGCGGCCGCGTGGGCGCGGGCCGCTGGTGTTCGTGCTGCTGGTCGCGCAGATGATCCCCGGCATCGTGATGGCGCTGGGCCTGTACGGGATGTTCGTGCGCCTCGGCATCACCAACACGGTGTGGGGCCTGGTCTTCGCCGACTCCACGATCGCGGTGCCGTTCGCCGTGCTGATCCTCACCTCGTTCATGTCCGGCGTGCCCGACGAGGTCGTGCAGGCGGCTCGGATCGACGGCGCGGGCGCGTTCCGCGTGTTCTGGTCCGTGGTGCTGCCCGCGAGCCGCAACGGGGTCGTCACCGCCGGGCTGTTCGCGTTCCTGTGGGCGTGGTCCGACTTCCTGTTCGCCGCCACCCTCGACAGCGGTGGCGACCTGAAACCGCTGACGCTCGGCATCTACCGCTACATCGGCAACAACAACCAGGAGTGGAACGCGATCATGGCCACCGCCGTGGTCGCGTCCGTGCCCGCCACCGTGCTGCTCGTGCTGGCCCAGCGGTTCGTCGCCGCGGGCATCACGTCGGGCGCGGTCAAGGACTGAAGGGGAGCGGAGTGGACGACTTCTCGGTTCGGGAGATCCCGTTCAGCCACCCGGGAGCGTGGTTCGGCATCTCGCCGGTCACCGCGCTGGCCACGTACGCCGAGGACCTGCACCTGGTGTCGCACCGCAACGGGATGCACGCGGTGCTGTCGCTGGTGCCGCTGCCCGTCGGCGGTCCCGGCCCGGTCGACGTGACGGCCGACCCGGCGCTGCTGACGTGGGTCGGGGGCCGGGGGAGGGCCATGGCGGCGTTCGAGTCGCCCTCGGCGCTGAGGATCACCGGGCACGGCCTGGGCCTGCGCGTCGCCGCCGCGGCCGAGACCCTGACGCCCTTCACCGGGACCTACTTCTTCCACGACCCGGTCACCTCGTCGCACGTGTTCACCTCCTACGAGACCGGGCACCGTTACCGCGTCACCGTCCTCTCGGGAGACGCGGCGGTCGTGGGCGACTCCGCGCTGGGCACGGCGGAGCGCGCGGTCGTGGTCGGCGAGGACGGCGGCGAGTGGGAACTCGTGCTGGAGGAGCTGACGACGGCCCGCCTGCCGTTCTCCTCCTCCGCGACGTTCACCGACGTGGTGGCGGCGGCCCGGCGGTCCTTCGCGCGGTTCGTCGACGAGGTCGCGCCCTGGCGCAGCGACCGCACGCCCGCCGCCGAGCTCGCCTGCTACGTGCTGTGGTCGGCGACGGTGTCGCCCTCCGGGTTCGTCAAGCGGCCGGCGGTGCTGATGTCCAAGCACTGGATGGACAAGGTGTGGAGCTGGGACCACTGCTTCAACGCCCTCGCGCTCGCGCCGGGCGTGCCGGAGCTCGCCTGGGACCAGCTCCAGGTGGTGTTCGACCACCAGACCGAGGAGGGCGCGCTGCCCGACTCGATCACCCACTCCGAGGTGCTGCACAACTTCGTCAAGCCGCCGATCCACGGCTGGGCGGTGAGCCGCCTGCGCGAGCGCCTGCCCGGCGGGCTGCCCGCCGCCGAGCTGCCGCGCCTGTACCGGCAGCTCGCCGCGTGGACGACCTTCTGGCTCGACCACCGCCGCGTGCCGGGCGAACCCCTCCCGCACTACGAGCACGGCAACGACAGCGGCTGGGACAACTCGACCGTGTTCCACGAGCAGCGGCTCGTGCAGACCGCCGACCTCGCCGCGTTCCTGGTCGTGCAGCTGCGGGAACTGGCACGCCTGGCGGGCGAGCTCGGTGACGCGGCCGCCGTGACGCGCTGGACGCGTGAAGCCGACACCCTGCTCGCCGCGATGGTCGAGCGGCTGTGGGACGGCGACCGGTTCGCCGGCCGCGCCCTCGACGGCACCCGCCGGACCACGGCGAGCCTGCTCGACCTCGTGCCCGTCGTCCTCGGCGCCGACCTGCCCGCCGACGTGCACGAGAAGGTCGCCGCGGCCGTGGCGGAGCACCTGACCCCGGTCGGCCTGGCCACCGAGCTGCCCGACTCGCCGTGGTACGAGGCCGACGGCTACTGGCGCGGTCCCGTGTGGGCGCCGTCGACCGTGCTGGTGGAGGACGGCTTGCGCCGAGGGGGAGCGGTGGCGCTCGCCGACGAGGTCAGCGCGAGCTTCCGCGCCGTGTGCGAGAAGTCCGGCTTCGCCGAGAACTTCGACGCGCTCACCGGCCAGGGCCTGCGCGACCGCGCCTACACCTGGACCGCGAGCGCCTACCTGGTCCTGGCCGGTGACGCCGAACGCCGACTGCTGGACGGCCGGTGAGGTGTCCGCACGTCACGGGCGGCGTCGGACCCGGGTGGTGTCGGGCCGGGGCGGTGTCGGACCCGGCCGGCGTCGGACCGGGGTGGTGTCGGACCGGGGCGGCGTCGGACCGGGGCGGCGTCGGACCGGGGCGGCGTCGGACCTGGACGGCGTCGAACCGGGGCCGGGTGACCGGGTTCGGCCGGGCCGGTCCGTCCGGCCCGGCCGTTAGACTCGCGGCCATGGCCTCCACCCCCGAGCCGGGCAACCCCGGGGTCACCATCGCGCAGATCGCGGCGCTGGCGGGGGTGTCGGCGGCGACGGTGTCCAAGGTGGTCAACGGGCACGTCGAGGTCGCCGCGGAGACCCGCGCCCTGGTGGAGGGGCTGCTGCGGGAGCAGGGTTACCGGCGGCAGAAGAAGGTGAGCAGGTCCCCGCTGGTCGAGGTGCTGTTCCACGAGCTGGCGGGCACCTACCCCGTCGAGGTGATCAAAGGGGTCGAGGGCGTCGCCACCGAGCACGGGCTGACCCTCGCGCTCACCGAGCTGCACGGCCGGCACGTCCCCGGCCGGACCTGGGTTGACGGTGTGCTGGCCCGGCGGCCCACCGGTGTCATCGCGGTCTTCTCCGACCCGACGCCCGAGCAGCACGAGCGCCTGCACCGCCGCGACATCCCCGTGGTGCTGGTCGACCCGACCGGTGAGCCGGCGCACGGGACGCCGTCGGTGGGCGCGGACAACTGGAGCGGCGGCCTGGCGGCGACCCGTCACCTCCTGGAGCTGGGGCACCGGCGCATCGCCGTGATCACCGGGGCCACCCGGATGCTGTCGGGCCGGGCCCGGCTGGACGGCTACCGGGCCGCCATGGACGCCGCCGGCGTGCCCGTGGACCCCGAACTGGTCCGCGAGGGCGACTTCCAGATCCGCGACGGCCTGGAGCACACCCGCGAGCTGCTGCGCCTGCCGAACCCGCCGACCGCGGTCGTCACCGGCAACGACGGCGAGGCGCTCGGCGTCTACCAGGCCGTCTACGAGGCGGGGTTGCGCATCCCCGACGACCTCAGCGTGGTCGGCTTCGACGACCTGCCGCCCGCCCAGTGGATGATCCCCGCGCTGACCACGGTCCGGCAGCCGCTGGGCGAGATGGCCGCCACCGCGACCGGCATGGTGGTCGACCTGGCGCAGGGCAAGCCCCTGTCGCAGCACCGCCTGGTCCTGTCGACCGAACTCGTCGTCCGCGCCAGCACCGCCGCACCTCGTCGCTGACCCCTGCGGCACCGATCGCCGCCGACTCCGCACGGGTCCGATGTTTGCGTTCACATCATGCGCCTTCGGCATCGCCAGGCGACTGCGCCGAACGGCCTAGAAAAAATAGAAAAGTCGCTGGTAACACCCTTTTTTCACGCCGACGGACTATGGGTCGTCGCAGCACCGATCTCCGTGAGCGCTCACATCGTCGGGCCGCCGGAGCGTTGACTCGTGCGCCGGCCCGGAGCTAGATTGGCCGAAAGTTCAGGCCCGACTACCTAAACATTCGGTGGACCACTGCTCCTGAAGAGCCCGCCGCCCGACCTGGCTCCCGACGTGATCGACCGGCGACGCCGCCCCCGTCCACCCCCCTGAGACGCAGGCACTTCGGAGGCTCGTGTGCGGGAGGTCCCGGTGAACCGACAGCGGGTCACGCTGGCCGACGTGGCCGAGGCGGCCGGCGTCTCGACCACGACCGTGTCGCTGGTCCTCTCGGGCCGGGGCCGCGACCTGAGGATCTCCGCCGCCGCCGAGCAACGCGTCCGGCGGGCCGCGAACGCCGTGGGGTACCGCCGCCGGGTCCTGTCCGGCGGTGTCCGCGCCGGCGCCACCCACACGATCGGGTTCGTCTCCGACGCGGTCGCCGACCTGTCCGCCGAACTGGTCCGGGGGGCGGTCGACGCGGCCCGCGCGCACGGCGTCCTGCTGTTCGTCGCCGACACGGACGGCGACCGCGAGGCGGAGCAGGGCCTGATCGGGTCCATGCTCGACCAGCGGGTCGACGGGATCGTGTACGCCGCGCCGCACACCACGCGGGCCACCGTGCCCGACGAGGTCGAGGCCGCGCGCGCCGTGCTGCTCAACGTCCTGCCCGACCGCCCCTCCCGGCTGCCCGCCGTCGTGCCCGACGAGGTCGAGGCGGGCCGGGCCGCGGCACGCGCGCTGCTGGACGCCGGGCACCGCGACGGCATCCACCTGATCGGCGCGGGCGCGGGTCCGGGCGACGTGCCGCCCGCCTCGGTCACCGCCGCCGAGCGCCTCGCCGGCCTCACCGAGGAGTTCGCCGCGGCCGGGGTGGAGCTCGCCGGCGCGACGCCGTGCCGGTGGCGGCTGCCCGAACACGGCTTCACCGCCACCAAGCGGTTGCTGCGGCGCGCACGTCCCCGCGCCCTGGTCTGCCTGAACGACCGGCTCGCGTTCGGCGCCTACCAGGCCCTGGCCGAGGCCGGCCTCGGCGTGCCTGCCGACGTCTCGGTCGTCTCCTTCGACGACCACCCCCTCGCGAGCTGGGTGCGCCCCAAGCTGACCACCGTCGCGGTACCGCACTACGAGCTGGGCGCGAAAGCCGTCGAGGTGCTGCTCACCGGTCGCCGCTCGGGGACTCCCGCGGTGCACCGCGTCCCGATGCCGCGGCGCGACCGCTCGTCCATCGCGCCGCCCCGCTTACGGGGCAACTGACCGGCAGCGTCCCCCTCTGCACGTCCGGGTCCTCTGTGGACCGACTCCTGGAACGCGCGCGCGTTCGTCAACGCCGACAACCCCCTCACCACGCCGTCTGGAGCCGCGATGTCCCCGTCCGTCCACCCCCGACCCACGCCACGGCGGCGGCTCACGCGCAGACCGTGGGCCGCCGCCGTGGCGATCGCGCTCGCCGCCGTGAGCACCACGAGCGCCACGAGCGCCACGGCACAGGCGGCCGACGAGTGGTCGCCCCCGTCGTCGTACACGTCGACCGACAAGGGCGACGGGACGTACTCGGTCCCCCTGCTGGGCTCCGACGTGCCGGACGTGAGCGTGGAGCGCGTGCCGGCGGCCGAGAACGCCGAGGGCCGCGACGTCTACTACATGATCAGCACGACGATGCACCTGAGCCCCGGCGCGCCGATCATGAAGTCCTACGACCTGGTCAACTGGGAGATCGTGAACTACGTCTTCGACCGGGCGGACATCGGCGACTCGTTCTCGCTGCGCAACGGCCAGAACTCGTACGGCCAGGGGCAGTGGGCGTCGTCGCTGCGCCACCACGACGGCCGGTTCTACGTCGCGTTCAACTCCAACAACCTCGGCGGCTCCTACATCTACAGCACCGACGACATCGAGAACGGCGCGTGGACCCGGCTGCCGCTGGGGCGCTCGTTCCACGACCCGTCGCTGTTCTTCGACGAGCGGGACGGCGGCACGCCGTACATCTTCTACGGCTCGGGCTCGACCAGCGCGGTGAAGCTGGACGACAGCCTGACCCGGGTGGTGGCCGAGTACCCGAACATCCTGCGGCCCGCGGACTACCCCGGGTCGCCGTTCCTCGGCGGCCTGTTCGAGGGCGCACAGGTGCAGTACATCGACGGCAACTACTACGTCGTGATCATCACCTGGCCGGCCGGGCGGGGACGCCAGGTGGTGCTGTTCCGCTCGCCGCAGCTGCTCGGGCGGTACGCGACGGCCGACGGCGGCAACCCGTACCAGGCGCGCAGCGTGCTCGACTCGAACGGCTTCGCCCAGGGCAGCCTCGTGCCGATCTCGCGCCCCGGCGGCGGGACCGACTGGCACGGCATGTTCTTCCGCGACTCGTTCCCGGTCGGCCGCATCCCCGCCCTCATCCCGGCGACGTGGCAGGACGGCTGGCCCACCTTCGGCGACCGCGGGAGCGTGCCGGTCGGCGGCGTGTTCGACAAGCCGATCGAGCTCACCCCGGCACAGGAAGCGCTGGAGCGCCAGAAGAGTGTCGTCGCGTCGGACGACTTCGCCAACGACGCGCCGCACAAGGCGTACATGGACGAGCGGTGGACGATCCCGGCGCCACCCGACGTCGACGAGTCGCTGCTCGGCGTGGAACTGGTCCGCAACCCGGGCTTCGAGTCCGGCGAGGTGTCGCCGTGGGCGGGGCAGTTCGGCGCGCGGCTCACCCTGGAACCCGCCGACGGCTCCACGGCGCTGAAGGTGGCCGACCGGACCCTCAACGGCTCGGGGCCGAACCAGTCGCTGGACGGCGTGCTCCAGCGCGGCGTGACCTACGCGGTGTCGGCGAGGGTGAAGTACGCCGCCGGTCCGGCGACCGTGCGGTTCAACCTCGTCGCGGACTGGGGCGCGGGCGTCCAGGTGATGGCCGCGGGTGACGTCCCGGTCGGCCGGTGGACGACGGTCTCCGGTCGGTTCACCGTCCCGGCCACGGCCCAGACCGGCAAGGTGAAGCTCGCGGTCGAGACGCCGTGGGCCAACCCGCAGCCGCCCTCGTCCACCGTCGAGTACCTGCTGGACGACGTGTCGGTGATCGGGCAGCCGGTGACCACCGAGCACCCGACCGAGGCCGAGATCGCGCCCAACGGCTCCCGGCTCGGCCTGGCCTGGGAGTGGAACCACGCCCCGGACAACCGCTACTGGTCGCTCACCGACCGCGAGGGCTGGTTGCGGCTGACCACGGGCAAGGTCGTCACCGGCGACTATGTCTACGGCAAGCTGTCGAACCGGGCCGAGCTGACGTGGTTCGAGGAGGCGCGCAACACGCTGTCGCAGCGGACGTTCGGCCCGAAGGGCTCGGCGGAGACCAAGCTCGACTTCTCCGGGATGAAGGACGGCGACGTCGCGGGCCTCGCGATGTACAACCGCGGTTTCTCCTACGTCGCGGTCAAGCGCGTGGACGGCCGCAACACCCTCGGGGTGGTCAACCGGTCGCAGCCGTTCCCGGCCACCTTCGACCAGGCCGCGGCGGAGAGCTTCGTGCCGGGCACCGAGGTGCCGCTCGGTGACGCCACCGTCGTCCACCTCAAGGGCGACGTGGAGTTCGCCGCGCCGACCGGCCAGGGCTGGACCACGTTCTACTACAGCCTCGACGGGCTGACCTGGCACAAGCTGGGCAACCGGGTCGGACCCCAGACGCTGGACGGCAGCCTGGCCCACTTCATGGGCCACCGGTGGGGCCTGTTCAACTACGCCACCCACCAGGCGGGCGGGAAGGTCGACTTCGACCACTACCTGCTCAGCGACACGCTGACCGCCGAGGGCAAGCCGGTCGACACCGGCGGCCTGGACGCCGCCATCGCGCACGCCGCCACCCTCGACCCGCACCACTACCCGGCCGAGGCCTGGGCCGCGATGCGGGAGGCGCTGCGCAAGGCCCAGGCCGCGCGCGCGTCCGCCCTCGGGACGCAGAACCAGGTCGACGCGCCGGCACGGGCGCTGAGCCTGGAGCTGGCCCGGCTCGGCGTCGCCCGGTTCCCGGTGGCGGTCGGCACGTCCGCGCGCACCCGGTGCGCCGGGCCCAACGCGGTCCTGACCGTCGAGGTCACCAACCACGAGGCGGTCCCGGCGGACATCTCGGTCGAGACGCCGTACGGCGTGAAGTCCTTCGACGACGTCCCGCCCGGCCAGACCCGGTTCCACCCGTTCCAGACCCGGCAGTCGGACCTGCCGGCGGGGTCGGCCTCGGTCAGCGCGTCGGCCGTGGTCGACGGCGAGCCGAGGTCGGTCGTGCTCGAAGTCCCGTACGACGCACGCGCCTGCAAGTGAACCCACGCACAAAGCACAAGGAGAACCCCGTGGAAAGACCACGTCCCCAGCGGCGAGGGCGGCGAAGAGCAGCAGTCCTCGCCACCGTCGGCGCCCTGCTCGCCGCCGGCCTCGCGGCCACCCCGGCGGCGACCGCAGCCGAACCCAACCTCATCACCAACCCCGGCTTCGAGGACGGCCTGACCGGCTGGACCGTCAACAGCGGCAACGCCACCGACGGCGCCACCCTGTCGGCCACCGCCGACGCCTTCGCGGGCTCCGGCGCGGTGGTCGTGTCGAACCGGAAGACCACCGGCTCGGGACCGGCGCAGGACCTGGCCGGCAAGGTGCAGGCCGGGAAGACCTACACCGTCACCGCCCGGGTGAAGTACGAGAACCCGGAGAGCCCCGCCACCAAGCAGTTCTTCGTGACGATGCACTACGGCGGCTCCACCTACACCAACCTCGGCACCGGCACCGTGCCGCGCGGTCAGTGGGGCCTGCTCCAGGGCACGTTCACGATCCCGGCGGCGCAGAACGTGACCACACCGCGGATCTTCGTGGAGACCCCGTGGACGGCGGACCCGGCCGCCGCGCCGGCGATCCACCTGATGGACTTCAAGGTAGACGACGTGACGCTGCGCGAGTTCACCCCGTCGACCACCATCGAGGTGCTCGGCAAGAACCCCGGCGAGGGCAACCCGCTGATCTCCCACAAGTTCGGCGCGGACGGCAACGCGTTCGTGCACGACGGCCGGGTCTACGTGTACATGACCAACGACACCCAGGTGTACAACCCGGGCCCGGACGGCACCTCGCCGACCAACACCTACGGCGGGATCAACACGATCACCGTCATCTCCTCCGACGACCTCGTCAACTGGACCGACCACGGCGAGATCCCGGTGGCCGGCCCGAACGGCATCGCGAAGTACGCCTCGCAGTCGTGGGCGCCCGCCGTCGAGAGCCGGGTGGTCGACGGCAAGGAGCAGTTCTTCCTGTACTTCGCCAACAACGGCGCCGCGACCGGCGTGCTGGTCGGCGACTCGCCGCTGGGCCCGTGGCGCGACGAGCGCGGCAGCCTGCTCATCACCAGCCAGACCCCCGGCGCGTCCGACGGCCGCAACTGGCTGTTCGACCCGGGCGTCTTCGTGGACGACGACGGCCAGGGCTACCTGTACTTCGGTGGCGGCGGCAACGACGGCTCCAACTCCGCCGAGAACACCAACCACCCCAAGTCGACCCGCGTGATCAAGCTCGGCGACGACATGATCAGCACCGAGGGCGCGGCCGAGACCATCGACGCCCCGCTGGTGTTCGAGGCCGGCCACGTCTTCAAGCGCGAGGGCAAGTACTACTACTCCTACTCGTCCAACTTCGGGTTCGGCGGCCCGATCGACCCGAACGGCCCGCCGACCGGCGCAATCGCCTACCTCATGGCCGACAGCCCCATGGGGCCGTGGACGCCGGCCAACTACGCGGGCGTGATCTTCAAGAACCCGGGTGTGTACTTCGGCGCCGGCGGCAACAACCACCAGTCGGTGTTCGAGCTGAACGGCGAGTACTACTTCACCTACCACGCGCAGACGCTGAACCGCCGCATCACCGGCGGCGCGACGCAGGGCTTCCGCAGCCCGCACATCGCGAAGCTGGAGTTCAACGCCGACGGCACCATCAAGGAGGTCCTCGGCACGTTCGACGGCGTCGAGCAGATCCGCCACCTCGACCCCTACCGGGTGATCCCGGCGGAGACCATCGCCTGGCAGCAGGGCCTGGCCACCAAGCGGGTCAACGGGGCGAACGAGGTGCCGCAGCTCGTCCTGCACGACGTCGACAACGGTGACTGGACGTCGCTGTCGTCGGTCGACTTCGGGGCCGGCGCCACGGGCGTGTCGGCGCGCGTCAAGCCGCTCACGGCCGGCGCGGCCATCCAGGTCCGCCTGGACGACCGCACCGGGCCGGTCGTGGCGACCCTCCCGGTCGACGGGCCGACGGGGGAGTGGACCGAGGTCGGCGCCGCGCTCCAGGGCGTGTCGGGCGTGCACGACGTGTACTTCACGTTCGTCGGACCCGACGGCAAGGACCTGGTCGAGGTCGACAGCTGGCAGTTCGCCAAGCCGTCGCTGAAGGTCGCGGGCGCGGCGGACACCCGGTGCGCCGGGCCGAACGTGATGCTGACCGTGCGGGTGACGAACCAGGACTCCGTGCCGGTCGACTTCGCGATCGAGACGCCCTACGGCACGAAGTCGTTCGACGACGTCGAGCCGGGCAAGACCCGCTCGCACCCGTTCATGACGCGGAAGTCCGGCGTGGCCGCGGGTGAGGCGACGGTGACGGCGACCGCGACGGTGGACGGCCACGAGGTGTCGACCGACATCCGGGTCCCCTACGAGGCGCGCAGCTGCCGCTGACGGTCGAACCGGGACGGCTCGTACCCCTACGAGCCGTCCCGGCTCTTCAGCGGGCCGGTCACCGCCACTCGGTGACGGTGACCTCGTCGCCGACGGCGATGTCACCGGGGACGAGCACGGTCGCCTTCATGCCGAAGCTGACGCCGACGGCTTCACGGCGGTAGTCGGCCAGGGTGCGCAACGGCTCGGGGCCCACCCGGACCCCGGTGGACTGGTCCACCAGGGTGACCGCGCAGCGGATGGCCAACTCGCCGAAGCCGATCTCGACGCCGCCGACCGTCATCCGGGCGACCCGGTCCTCGGTGTGCGGCTCGGGCCAGCCGCTGATCACGACGTTGGGCCGGAACCGGTCCATCGGCACGGGATCCGCGCCGCGGGCCGCGATCCGCGCGTTCAGGCCGTCCAGTGTGGACGGTGAGAGGACCAGCAGCGCGGTCGGGTCGGACCCGCGTCGGGCCCGGCTCGCCCGCGCCGGCTCGCGCACCAGGCGGACCGGCGTGCCGATCGCCTCGGACAGCCACCGCGCCACCTCGTCGCCCTGGTCGACCCCGGCGTCCGGCCACTTCTCCACCCCGACCGGCCGGACGTCGCCGTCCACCGCCACGTCGAGCACGAACTCGCCCGCGCCGGGTGCGCTGAGCGCCAGCTTCGCGCCGTCGTGGCGCAGATCGGCGCGGACCGCCGCCAGCTTCGGTGCCTGGCCCTGCCAGACGATCTCGCCGTCCGGCCCGACCGGCGCGAACAGCCGGTCGTGCGCCAACCCGGTCGGCGTCACCTCGGCCCGGTCGACGACGACCGCGGCACAGCCCTTGATCGGGTACAACGCCAGCGCGGACACGGTTGCCATGCGGTCAAAGTACTCGCCGGCACAGGCTGTGCGCTGCGCTTTTCGACCGCTTGCGCAGGACTTGCGAGGGCTGCGCGACACCGATCCGCCGGCCGGCGGGGCAGATGTGCCCGCGTTCGGCTCCAGCCCTCGGCAGAGGGGCACAAACGCGACGAGGGGACGACGCCGCGGCGCCGTCCCCTCGTCACCGGGGTGGGTCAGCCCAGCCGGGACTCCAGCGCCTCGATGATCCGGGGCCGCAGCTCGCGCGCCGGGACCACGGCGTCGACCGAGCCCACTTCGACCGCGCGCTCGATGCTGTGGATCCGGTCGAACTCGCGGGCGATCTCGCTCTGCTTCTCGGCCCGGACCGAGGCGCGCAGCTCGTCCAGCTCGGCGGTCAGCGCGGCCCGGTCCGCGCCGGTCGCGGCGGCGCTCCTGGCCTCCAGTTTGCGCACCGCCGGATCGGCGGCGGTGCGGGCGGCCACCTCGCGGGTGAACACCACCGCGGCGGCGGGAGCGCCACCCAGCACGGAGGCGAACGAGCCCTCCACCGCCAGCACGGTCATGTTCGGGTTCAGCGCCTTGGAGAACACCACGAACGCGCCGCCGTGGTACCGGGAGATCACGCAGAACACGATCGGCCCCTCGAAGTTCACCACGGCCCGGCCGATCTCCGCGCCGTACTCCAGTTGGAGCTTGCGCATCGACTCCGGCGACCCGTCGAACCCGGACAGGTTCGCCAGCACCACCACCGGCCGGTTGCCGCTGGCCGCGTTGATCGCCCGCGCCACCTTCTTCGACGACCGCGGGAACAACGTGCCCGCCGTGTAGCTGTCGGGGCCGTCGGTGGGCGGGAAGCCGCGCCGCTCCACCGGCCGGGACTCGATCCCGACCAGGCAGACCGGGATGCCGCCCAGGTGCACGTCCTGCACGACCGCGGTCTCGGCGTCGGCCATGCCGGCCCAGCGCTCCAGCACCGGGCGGTCCTGGTCGGAGAGCGCCCGCATGACGACCCGGATGTCGAACGGCTTCTTGCGGTCCGGGTTGTCCTGCGCGGAGAAGATCTGCCCGACCGTGGTGAAGTCGCTGCCCGCCGCGTGGTGCGGGTAGCCCGTGACGTCGCGGTCGCGCGGGTCGTCGGTCGCCACCCGCCGCGGCCCGTCCTCGCCGGGCGCGACGTAGGTGTGGTCGTAGTAGGCCATCAGCAGGTCACGGGCCGACGGCAGGTCCGGCGCCCAGTACTGCGCCTGGCCGTTGGGGCCCATGACCCGGTCGTACCCGCCGATGCCGAAGTTGTCCTCGGCCGACACGCCGCCGGAGTAGTCCAGCGACTGCTTGCCGGTGAGCACCATGGCCGAGTCGGGCGTCATCACCAGCACGCCCTTGGTGTGCATGAGCATCGTCGCCTCGGCGTTCCAGTACGGCTGGGCGCCCACGTTGATGCCCGCGACCACGATGTTGATCTCGCCGCCGCCCTGGGTGAACTCCACGATCCGCTTGAGCGCGGCGGCCACCCAGTCCATGTTCTCGGTGCCGGACTGCATCGAGATCCGGGCGCCGGCGGACAGCGCGTACCACTCCACCGGCACCCGGAGCCGCTCGGCCAGGTCCAGCGCGGCGATCACCCGGCGGCACTCCGGCTCGGACAGCGCGCCGAGGGAGTCGGTCGGGTCGCCCAGCAGCACGACGCGCGTGACGCCCTCGGGGTGCCGCGCGGTCGGGGTCTTGACCACGCCGGTGACCATGGCCGCGGTGTTGCGCCCCTTCGGGCGGTCCACCGGTGCCAGCGCGTGGTTCTCGTCGAGGTCGTACTCGGTGAACTCGCCGATCATGTCGGTGATCTCGTAGGGGTACACCGTGTTGCGGCTGCTGGCCCGCAGCACCTTCTGCCGGTAGCCGTCCAGCGGCGGGATCGGCGCGTCGGAGGGCTCGCCGATGGTGAGCGTCGGCGTGCCGGTGGCGTTGAACGAGATCCGCAGCGCGATCCGCACCAGCTCGCCGGTCTCGTACCGCTGCCGCAGGATGAACTCGATCTCCTCGAGCCCCGCGCCCGCCGTGGTGGGCAGGATCCGCTTGGCCAGCATCTCCAGCTCGTCGCGGGTGATGTCGCTGGCGGGCCAGACGTAGACCACGATCCGGTTGGTGTTGAACCGCGCCGACGACGACCGCCGGGACTGGGCGCGCCGGATCGAGTCCAGGCAGGCGGCCAGGGTGTTCTCCGCGGTCGGCAGCGCCGCGAGCCTGCCGTCGTGGTCGCGCAGCGCCACCAGGTCCCGGATCTGGCCGAACGCCACGATCCGCTCGTCCGCGCGGTTGTCCCGGGCGGCGCAGTGGAACAGGTACACGTCCTCGTCGGAGGACGGCAGCCGCGTGAGGTCGAACTCGCGCAGCCGCTCCAGCTGCATCCGCTGGGCGATGTACGGGTGCAGGCCCCGGATCAGCCGGTCCTCGGCCATCCCGGCCTCCGCCATCCCGAACCCGGCTGGGCGGAACGTGACGTGCTGGTGCACGACCGCGCCGCCCCGGCCCGCGACCGTGAGCGTGAGCCTGCGGACCTGCTCGGGCAGCGGGTGCGCGCCGACCACGGCGGCGAGCGCGGCGGCCAGCTCGGCGGCGTCCTCCGGCTGGTCGCGCCACGCCAGGTAGACGTCGGCCTCCAGCGGGCCCGTGCCCGACGCCAGGTCGCCGAGGTTGCGCAGCGCCTCGCCCAGGTCGCCGTGCCGGGCCGAGGTGGACACCACGGTGAAGTCGGTGCGCTCGGCGGTCACGAACGTGCGCTCGCCGACCCTGCTGGTCCGGACGTCGACCAGGCGGTTGTTGCCGTAGTAACGCCTGGTCAGCACCTCCAGCATCAGCGCGTCGTCCAGCGGGCTGCGCTCCAGGTACTGGCTGAACAGCCGCACGAGGGGCTCGGTGGTCCGCACCATCCGGGCCATCCGCTCCTCGCGGTCCTCGGCGTCCGGGTGCTCGGTCAGGTACCGCACGTGCCGGCGGACCTCGGCGTAGGCGCGGGCCCGGTTGCGGCGCAGCAGCGGCTGGCCGAGCCAGGCGAACACGACGCCGCGGGCGAGGTCGGAGACGGCGGGGAACCGCACCTGGGTCGCCGAGACCAGGTGCTCCAGGGCGAGCCCGACCGTGTCCCGCAGCGCGTCGTCCGGCGGCGCCTCGGCCAGCCACGACCGCAGGACCGCCGCCACGACCCCCGCGTCGGCGGTCGCCCGCTGGAGCGCGAGGAAGATCCGGAACACGGCGGCTTCGAGCTCCGGCGTGCGGTCCAGGCTCGTGACGCCGTAGTGGGCGAGCGCCTTGGCGAGCCTGGCCTGGAACCGCTCCGGCAGGCCCGACCGCTCGACGTCCAGGCTCTGCAGGTAGGTGTGGAAGTACTCGCGGGCGCTGTGCACGTGGCCCTCGCCGCGCGTCTCCTCGCCCGCCGGCCGGTTGCGGCTCAGCTCGGCCAGGTCGGCGAACGCCGTGAGCAGGGCGACCTCGCCCGCCAACGGCCGCCGGCCCGCCGCGACGGCCTCGTGCCGGGCGGCGAGGTAGTCCCGCAGCACCCTGCCGTCGTCGTGCGGGTCCACGTCGAAGCCGAGCAGCTGCCCGCGCAGCTCCTGCAGGCCGCGCCGGACGCGGTCGGCGGCGGAGTGGTCCGGGAGGGCGGCGAGGTCGAGCTCGACCGGCTGGTCGGACGCGGTCTCGGTGACGTCGTTCTCGGCGACGGGCTCCAGCCGCAGCAGCGGGGCGCCGCTCGCCACCTGGGTGTTGACGGCCACCGCGCACTCCTTCACGCGGGCGGCGAACGGCGCGCGCAGCACCGTCTCCATCTTCATGCTCTCCAGCACGAGCACCGGCGCACCGGCCTCCACCTCGTCGCCGACCCCGACCGGGGTGGCCACGACGAGCGCGGGCGCGGGGGAGCGCAGCACGCCGCCCTCGTCCCGGCTGACCCGGTGCGCGACGCCGTCCACCTCGACCAGCGCCACCGGGCCCGTGCTGCCCATGAGCAGGCGGTGCCGGGTCCCGTTGACGCGGAGCTGGCCGGTGTGCCGGTCGTACCGCTCCAGCTCGACGTCGGCGGTGCGGACCTGCGAGCCCGCCTCGATGCCCACCCGGAACCGGTGCGCGCCGAGCCTGGTGACCGTGACGCCGTACGTGACGCCCCGCAGCTTGAAGTCCAGCCTGCGGCCGTACTCGTGCCGCACCTGCGGACGCCCGCCGAACGCGGTGGACAGCAGCCGCTGCTGCTCGGCGCTCTCCTCTTCCTCGTACGCGTTGATCGCGGCGGCGGCGACGGCCGCGGCGGAGTGGCGGTGCGCGACCAGCCTGCCCTCGCCCCGCACCCGGTCGATCCAGCCGGTGTCCGCGCTGCCGTCGACGACCTCGGGCTGGTCGAGCAGGTCGAGCACGAAGCTCTTGTTGGTCGCGCCGCCCTCGATGACCACGGTGGTGCCGGCCATGGCCCGGCGCAGCCTGCCCAGCGCCTCGTCCCGGTCGCGGCCGTAGGCGATGATCTTCGCGATCATCGAGTCGAAGTCGGCCGGGATGGTGTCGCCCTCCCGGACGCCGGTGTCCACCCGGATGCCGGGCCCCGAGGGCAGGGCGAGGCGGGCGATGCGCCCCGGCGACGGCGCGAAGTCCCGGTCGGGGTCCTCGGCGTTGAGCCTGGCCTCGACGGCGTGCCCGCGCTCGACCGGCGCCACGCCCTCCAGCCGGTTGCCCGCCGCCACCCACAACTGGGCCTTGACCAGGTCGAACCCGGTGGTCGCCTCGGTGATGGGGTGCTCGACCTGCAACCGGGTGTTGACCTCCAGGAAGGCGAACGCCCGGTCGCCGGGGTGGTAGAGGAACTCCACCGTGGCAGCGCCCCGGTAGCCGACCGCGTTGGCCAGCCGCTCGGCGGAGGCCTTGAGCTCGGCGGCCTGGTCGGCGCCGAGCACCGGGGACGCCGACTCCTCGATGATCTTCTGGTTGCGCCGCTGGACGGAGCAGTCCCGCACGCCCAGCGCCCACGCCGTGCCCTGGCCGTCCGCGATGACCTGCACCTCGACGTGCCGCGCGCCCGTGACCAGGCGTTCCAGGAAGACGACCCCGCTGCCGAACGCCCGCGCGGCCTCCAGGCTGGTCCGCTCGTAGGCGTCGGCCAGCTCGGCCTCGCTGGTGATCACCCGGATGCCGCGCCCGCCACCGCCCGCGGTGGCCTTCAACATCAGCGGGTAGCCGATGGCGGCTGCGGCGGACAGTGCCGCGTCCAGCGACTCCACCGGACCGCGGCTCCACGGCGCGACCGGGACGCCGACCTCCTCGGCGAGCAGCTTCGCGCCGATCTTGTCACCCAGCTTGCGCATGGCGTCGGCGCTCGGGCCGACGAACGTGACGCCGACCTCGTCGCAGAGCGCGGCGAAGGCCGGGTCCTCCGCCACGAAGCCCCAGCCCGGCCAGGCCGCGTCGGCGCCGGTCTCCACCAGCGCCGTCTTGAGCACCTTCAGGTCCAGGTAGGGGCGTGCGGACGCGGGCCCGAGGTCGTAGGCGACGTCGGCCGCGTGAACGAACGCCGCACCGCGGTCCACGTCCGTGTGCAGGGCGATCGTCTCGATCGCGGCACCTGTCTCCTCGGCCAATTCCCGGGCCGCGTGGATGAGCCGCATCGCGGCCTCTCCTCGGTTGACGATCGCGATACGGCGGAACATCCGACCGGTCATTCCCTTCTGTTACGTGCCCTCGAGCCTGCGGTGGTGGTTCTGGTCGCGCCTACACTCTGCCCCGACCGACCCGTGCCGTGCAGGGGGTCGGCTTGGGAAGAGTACGGCCATCCGGCCGAGGGCGAGGCTCCGTCCCGCGGCGGGGAGCGCCGGTCGGTGGCCGCCGAACCCGCGCGTCGGGGGCGGGCCGGGGGTGGGCGCGCCGGCCCGGTGCCCGGACCTACCGCCCCGAACGCGCCGCGGACCTGCGCAGACTTCCGCCGTGACCGCTCAGCGGACGGTCCCGTACCCGTCCGGTCCACGCCTGCGGTGATCGCTTCGGGAGTGGCCTACCACATCGTCCAGTACCCGATGGTTCAGGGTCCGGTCACGTGGCGAGCAGTGCTCACAGCTCGGTTCGACGCCGCACCGGAGCGCCGAGGACCGCCCGTCGGGCCGGCGTGCCCCGGAAATTCCGTTGCCGGGTGATCCGCGGGCCGCACATGATGGCCCACATGCAGAAGTGATCCAGTGACGCACGTGGGGGACCGGACGCGGGTTCGAGTCACCTCCCCGCCTCCCCCCGCCGCACCTCTCGAAGCCCGCGCCGCCTGATCGGCGCGCGCCTTCGCCCACACGACGTGATTCGCCACGTCGTGCCCGACCGCCGCGCCCGGCCACCGGTGCCGGCGGTGCGCCACTGGACCCGAGAGGCGATCGATCGCGCCTCCTGCACGAGCTGTGGAGTTCACCGAAACCATGAACGACGTTCGCACTACCGGCGTGCCCGCTGACGGCGACCGGGCCGGCATCGACCGCAAGGCGCTGTGGGTGGTCAGGGAGCTCGGCCTGCCCACCATCGTCAAGACCTGCGTGTCCTGCCGGACCTCGAGCCACCGCCCCACCGGCAAGTTCCGGGTGAACGCGAGCGGCAAGCTCCTCGACGTCTGGATGCTGATCGGCTGCGAGTCGTGCGGCCGCACGTCGAAGATCCCCCTCCACGAGCGCGTCCACGTGCAGGCGCTCGACCACGAGCGGCTGGTGGGGTTCCAGGAGAACGACGCGGCCGCGGTCCGCCGGCTGGCCATGGACCAGGCGCTGGCCGGCAGGGCCGGGTACCGGCTCGACTGGAGCGGCACGTGGGAGCTGGACACCGACCTGCCGTTCGCCGTGCTCGAAGACGACGACCCGCCGGCGCTGGAGGTCGTCGTCCGGTTCGAGCTGCCGGTGCCGGTCCGGGTCGAGAAGCTGCTCCGGGCCGGGTTCGGGCTGAGCCGGTCCGCGCTGCGGGGCATGGTCGACTCCGGGCGCCTCCGGCTGCCCCTGGCCGTCGACGCGAAGGTGCGGGAGGACTTCACCTTCCTGGTGATGCCGGTCGCGCCCCGAGGATGATGTGCGTGCAAGCGTCGGGCCCGCCGGTGGTGTCACCGGCGGGCCCGTGTGCTGCGTGGCGCGGCGTCAGCCGTGCGCGCGGTGGCCCCGGCTGGTCGCCAGGTGGTAGACGGCCAGCACCACGACCGAGCCGAGGATGGCCAGCAGCCAGGTGCTCAGGTCGAAGAAGCTGCCGATGTCGGAGCCGAAGATGGCCCGCCCGATGAACCCGCCGATGATCGCGCCGACGATGCCCAGGAGCATGGTGATGATGATGCCGCCGGGGTCCTTGCCGGGCATGATGGCCTTGGCGATGGCGCCGGCGATGAGACCCAGAACGATCCAACCCAGGATGCCCACGGTGCTTCCTTGTCCTCGTGCCACGCCGACTCCTGCGACGCGGCGTGATCGCTACCGGCACCGGGTTGCCCACCCTGAACGGATTTCACACCTGCGGCACGTGATCCGGTCGCCGGGTCGACCGCGCCGTCAGCGCCCTCCACCCCGATGAGCCGGCCCGGTCCGGCGGGCCCACCTGCGCATCCGCTCCTGGTAGAGCCGGCGGTCCAGCGGCCCGCGGACCACCGCGACAACCTCGTCCGCACCGGGGCGCACACCGAGGCGCAGCAGCGACCGGAGGTGCGCGACGGTAGTGCGCCGGGAGTCGGACCCGCGCTCGAACCGCCGCCACTCGCGGGCCCGGACCGCGTCGTCCGCCGCCGCGAGCCGCACGGCGAACGCCAGGCGGGCCCGCCGCACCGGCATCGAGGCGTGGGGGTCCTCCAGGTCGAAGCCCCGGTTGACCGGGTCGGCGCAGAACCGGTGCTCCGGCCACGTGCCGCCGGACCGGGCCGGCGTCGGGGTGGTCAGGGGTGCGGCCGGGTGGTCGGCGGGCCACCGCGGGTCCACCTCCAGTCCGCACCACCAGCACAGCGCTCCCGCGTCCACCGCGGCCGGCGGCACCGCCTCCCGGTGGCGGGCGGACGGGGAAGTCGTGATGTCGGCGACGAACTCCATGATCGCAAGCTACCGCCGTCGACCGGCCCGGACGGCCGTCCCGACCGCGCCGCCGCGAAAGTTCGGCCGAGGTGATCGGCTCGGCTGATCACCTGCCGTCCACCCCGGACCGTTCGTCACCGCAGAACCCTCGCCCACCGCGCCGAAGGGCGGCGGTGGTTTGAGGGCGGTTCGATCGCGGGTGCCGAGCACTGCTCGGAATCGCGCCTCGGAACGTCGTCGCAGCGGGCTTGCGGCGGAGTCGTGGCGCTCCACGTCCGGCGACGGATCCGGTCGGCGAACCCCGCGGTCCCCGCCCGTGGGGAGCCGTTGATGCGTCTGCGGATTCCTGCGGCCGGTTGGAAGAGTTCCCCTCACCCGGATGGCACCTCCGCCGAATGCGACTCCGACGAAGAAAACGCGCATAACCGCCCACACGCGTCAATTGCCGTTGCCTACCTCCGGTACTCACCTTATGTTAGCGCTCACATCGACCTCCGGGCCGTCGGGGACCCCTCTCCCGACGGCCCGGTCACCCCTCTCCGCACGCGTGTCCGACACGCGTCGCCGAGGCGTGCCCGGCCAACGACCCGGCGGTCACCCCAACGCAACGAGAGGTCAGCCATGACACGACAACCGGGACACCGTCGTCTCCGGGCGGCGGTCCTGACGGCCGCGTCGGCCGGCACCCTGATCACGGGGCTGCTCGTCGGCGTCGGCACGTCCCAGGCCGCCGGTCAAGGCCCCTGCGACATCTACGCCGCCGGCGGCACGCCGTGCGTCGCCGCCCACAGCACCACCAGGGCGTTGTACGGCGCGTACAGCGGTCCGCTCTACCAGGTCAGGCGTTCGTCGGACAACACGACCCGGGACATCGCGCCCCTGGTCGCGGGCGGCGTCGCCAACGCCGCCGCGCAGGACTCCTTCTGCGCCAACACCACCTGCCTCATCACCGTGATCTACGACCAGTCCGGGCGGAACAACCGCCTCACGCAGGCGCCTCCCGGCGGGTTCAACGGCCCGGCCCCGGGCGGGTACGACAACCTCGCCAACGCGACCGCCGCGCCGATCACCGTCGGCGGCCAGAAGGCGTACGGCGTCTACGTGGCGCCCGGCACCGGCTACCGCAACAACAACACCAACGGCATCGCGACCGGCGACCAGCCGGAGGGCATGTACGCGATCTTCGACGGCACGCACTACAACGGCGGCTGCTGCTTCGACTACGGCAACGCCGAGCGCAACAGCCGGGACAACGGCAACGGCACGATGGAAGCCCTCTACTTCGGCAACAACACCGTCTGGGGCAAGGGCACGGGCAACGGGCCGTGGATCATGGCGGACCTGGAGAACGGCCTGTTCTCCGGCGTGAACCGCGGCTACAACGCCAACGACCCGAGCATCGGCCACCGCTTCCTGACCGCGGTCCTCAAGGGCGAGCCGAACCACTGGTCCATCCGCGGCGGCAACGCGCAGTCCGGCAGTCTGTCGACGTTCTACAACGGGCCGCGCCCCAACGTCTCCGGCTACAACCCGATGAAGAAGGAAGGCGCCATCATCCTCGGCATCGGCGGTGACAACAGCGTCGGCGCCCGCGGCACCTTCTACGAGGGCGTGATGACCTCCGGCTACCCGTCGGACGCCACCGAGAACGCGGTGCAGGCCAACATCACCGCCGCCGGCTACGCCGTGCCCACCGGCGGGAGCGGACTGACGCCCGGCTCCACGGTCTCGCTGCGCGCCACCACCGCGTGCTGCACCGACCGCTACATCCACCACAACGGCTCCACCGTCGACACCGCGGTGATCACCAGCGCCAGCTCCGCCACCGAGAAGGGCAACTCCTCCTGGGTCGTGCGGGCCGGGCTGGGCAACAGCTCGTGCGTGTCGTTCGAGTCCAAGAACACCGCCGGTCAGTACCTGCGGCACTACAACTACAAGCTGACCCTCAACGCCAACGACGGCAGCGCGGTGTTCGCCCAGGACGCGACGTTCTGCCCGGAAGCGGGCCGCAGCGGCCAGGGCACCTCGCTGAGGTCGGCCAACTTCCCCGACCGGTACGTCCGCCACTACAACAACCTCGTCTACATCGCCAACAGCAGCGGGGCGAACAGCTACGACAACCCCGGCGCGTACAACGACGACGTGAGCTGGGCGGTCAGCTCACCCTGGGCGGCCTAGCCACCCCGTTGTTATCGCTAACAGAGAGGGTGGGGACCGCCGGCCCGGCGGTCCCCACCCCTCACCGCGTCAGCGTCGCGTCCATTTCCGATTCGCCTGGCCGCTGCACGTCCACGGCACGACCCGGGTCCTGTTCGCGGTGCCCTGGCCCGTGGCGCCCGGACGGCAGGCCCGACGGCGACCGCTCGCGTGTGCCCGCACCTCGTCCCGGCCGGGCGCACGCGCGTTCCAAGGGTGTCCGAACAATGTGTCCCACACGGCGCGAAACGCCGGTCGGTCGAATGCGTTCGACGGTTTCCCCATACGAGATGCGACCGTTGACCGCACCGCGAATTCGGCGCAACTATTGCGCGGGAAATACTCCTCTCGCCCGGCGGCTGGTCCGCTGTGCCAAGACTCAGGCGAAAGGCACGCACATGACATTGTCGTCATGCGGTGCGGTCACGCGATCGGCGCTCGCGCTCCTCGCGAGCGTGGCCGTGACACTCGCGCTCGCACCGACCGCACCACAGGCTCAGGCCGCCACTGTCGACACCACGGCCACGTACGTGTTGGTGGCTCGGCACAGCGGTAAGGCGATGCAGGTCCAGTCCGCGGTCGACGGTGGTGCGGTGGTGCAGTCGACGAGGGTCGACTCGGCCGCGCAGCAGTTCCAGTTCGTGGATTCCGGTGGTGGGTACTACCGGGTGAGGTCGCGGTACAGCGGCAAGGTGGTGGACGTGTCGGGTTCGTCCACGGCCAACGGTGCGGACGTGGTGCAGTGGACGGACAAGAACGCGGCGAACCAGCAGTTCGGCCTGGTGGACACCGACAGCGGGTACGTCCGGTTCGTCAACCGCAACAGCGGCAAGGCCCTGGACGTGTGGGAGCGCTCGACGGCGGACGGCGCGCGGGTCTCCCAGTACGACAT
This sequence comes from Actinosynnema sp. NPDC051121, assembly GCA_040689555.1. GTDB lineage: Bacteria > Actinomycetota > Actinomycetes > Mycobacteriales > Pseudonocardiaceae > Actinosynnema. The sequence continues at coordinate 251,896 of JBFBCZ010000001.1, forward strand.
CAACACCGGCGCCAACCAGCAGTGGCAGCTCGTCAAGCTGGGCGGCAGCACGCCGGGCGGCAACGGCTCGCCCACCGACCCGAACGTCAAGTACTTCGGCCGGTGGAACACCGCCGATCCCACCGCGTACGTCTCCGAGTGGGCGGGCGCCTACGTGCTGGTCGGGTTCACCGGTCGCACGGTGCAGCTGCGGCAGCGCAACACGATCGACTTCTACGCCAGCATCGACGGCGGCCCGGACGTCTCCTACGTCAACCGCAGCGGCACGGTGAACCTGACCCCGACCCCGTTGGCGGCGGGCAACCACGTCCTGCGCGTGTCCTACCGGCCGATCGCCGGGTCGTACAAGGGTGACGCGGTCTTCCGCGGCGTCCAGCTGGACGCGGGCGCGACGACATTCGCCCCGCCCGTCCCGGCGAAGCTGATCGAGTTCGTCGGCGACTCCATCACCGTGGGACAGCTGTCGTCCAAGCAGGCGCTGACCGCCTACGGCTGGCTGGTCGGCGAGCGCCTGGGCGCGGCGCACACCCAGATCGCGGTGGGCGGCGCGTGCCTGGTGTCGGCGGCCGACGGCTGCATCGGCATGAGCGACCGGTTCCTGCGCACCGGTTTGCAGTCCGACGCGACGAACTGGGACTTCTCCCGGTACCGCGCCGACGCCGTGGTGATCAACCTCGGCACCAACGACGTCGGGCACAGCGTCACCGGTCCGCAGTTCCAGAGCGCCTACGTCACCCTGATCCAGCGGGCCCGGCAGAAGTACCCGGACGCCACGATCCTGGCGATGCAGACCTTCCGGAAGCGGTACATCCCGGAGACCCAGGCCGCCGTGCGCCTCGTCAACGACCCGAAGGTGCAGTTCGTCGACACGACGGGCTGGATCGTGGAGGCGACCGACACCGCTGACAACGTGCACCCGAACGACCAGGGGCACCGCAAGATCGCCGATCGCCTCGCGCCGATCCTGTCGTCCGCGCTCGCGACCGGCTGAGCCCGGCCCACCCCGCCGCACGTCCGGTCCACTCCCTGCCCCGGACGTGCGGCACGACCGGCGGGTGCGACGTACTCCGTTCGGGTGTGTCTCATGACTGCGGCGTGACCGGTGCGCAGAATGGAGTTCTTCGGTTCGTCTGAACGGTCGACCGACAGGAGGATCGCCATGAGCGACGCCGACTTCGCCGTGGCCCGCCGCCGACTGGCTGAGCTGAACGCCCGCTACCTCCGGGAAGTCCGCGACCGCATCCCGGATCCACGCGAGTTCTACGACGCGGCGAGGCGGAGGTTCGCCGAACTGCCCGACCTGTCGGCGAACGGGAAGCTGGACGGCCTGCGAGCTCCCCGGCCCGGTGGCCCGGTGTCCGACCGGGCGATAGCCGACTGCACGGAGTGGTTGGACGTGGCGATCGCGTTCGAGTCCGTCGCCATCCTCGAACTGGCGGGCGGCGACGAGGAGGCGGCCGACCTGGCTCACCGGATGCACGAGATCGCGCACGTGGAGGCGGTCGCCTGCGCGCAACTGGAGGTCTGACGCACCGGCCCCTGGCCGACGCACGGCGATGTGGCCGCCGGGTGCGTGGCCGGAGTTCGGGTCGCTCCTCAGGGCTGGAGCGCCGAGTGCGGACGTCTTCCGTTCCCTTGCCTGCGCGGGCGGTCGGGGCCGTCGCCCACTGCGCGTTCTGGGCCGGTACCCGCGCCGGTTCTCCCCCCGCGCCGCCCGACGCGGTACGACGGCGCGAGCACGTAGTCAGTCCTGCGGGGTGAGCACCACGATCGGGATCTCGCGGCCGGTCTTGCGGGCGTACTCGTCGTACAGCGGGAAGATGCGCGCCATCTGCGACCAGAGGGTCTCGCGCTCGGCCGGGGACGCGACCCTGGCGCGAGCGGTGAACCGGCGGCTACCGACCTGCACCCCGACGCTCGGTTCCGCTTCGAGGTTCGTGAACCACGTCGGGTGCTCGTCGGCGCCGCCGTTGGACGCGACGACGACGAAGTCCTCGCCCGAGGTGCCGTAGATCAGGCACGTGCGGCGCGGGACGCCGGTCCTGCGCCCGGTCGTGGCGAGCACGAGCATGTGGAGGCCGTCGGACTCGTGCCCCTCGGCGCCACCCGTGGCCAGGTACTTGCGGGTCTGCTCGGCGACCCAGTCCGTCGGCGAGTCGGTGGCGTGGTCGAGGTCGGCGGCGACAGCCATGACGGGCGGTCCTTCCTGGAGGCGGTTCGTGCCGCGGGGACGGAGCCGGCGCGAGGTTCTCGACACGATAACGCTTGTGACGGCCGTCACGGTCGATCGCGGGTGCGGCCACCGGAACGCCGCCGGCGCCGGGCACGAGGCCCGGCGCCGGGGAGTGGGGGCCGCGCCGCGCGGCCACGTCGAGCCGACCGTCAGACGGCCGTGCGCGACCACTGCTGGTTGGTGCCCGTGTTGCAGGTGTACTGCTTGAGGACCACGCCGTCCGCGGTCGAGGCGGCCGGCACGTCGACGCACTTGCCGCTGTGCCGCGCCCGCAACTGGAAGTAGTTGCCGTTGGCGACCATCTGGAACTGCTGGTTCGTCCCGGTGCCGCAGGTGTACTGGACGAGGTCGGCGCCGTCGGCGGTCGAGGCGCTCACCACGTCCAGGCACTTGCCGCTGTGGCGGCTGACGAGGCGCCAGTAGCCGCTGCCGGCGTCCTGGAACTGCCACTGCTGCCACGCGTTGCCGGCGTAGGTGTTCTGGGCGACGCGCGCGCCGTTGTCCGTGTTGGGCTGCTGCACGTCCATGGACTTGCCGCTGTGACGCACGTCGAGCCGGTAGAACGTGCCCACCGGGGGCGTGGGGTCGGTGCCGACGGTGTCGCCGAACGCGTAGCGGAGCCGGTCCGCGCCGGAAGCGTTGCGGATGGTGAGGTTCAGGTCGGTGCCGCTGCCGCTCAGGGAGTACATCGAGTACCAGTCGTAGCCGATGGTGCCCGGCTTGCCGCCGAGGGCGGGCCAGTAGGTGCCACCCATCCGGTTGTCCCGCATGACCTGGGCCATGGCGCGGATGTAGCGCACGAAGTTCTCACCGCTGTTCGGGTCGCTGTAGTTCAGACCGGTGGACATCGGTGCGCCGAACTCCGTCGCGACCGCGCGGGAGGCGCAGTTGCCCAGGCGCGTCTGGATGTGGCTGCGGAACGCGTCGTAGGTCATCGCGCCGTAGAAGAAGGCGTAGTAGTGGAAGGACAGCAGCGTCGAGTTGAAGCGGCTGTCGTTGCAGATGTCCCGCAGGTCCTGGCTGAAGCCGGTGCCGCCGATGAGCACCCGGCCGGGCACCGCCGAGGGGTGGGAGCTGAGCCAGTTCGCCGCGACGTTGCGCCAGTCCGTCGACGAGTAGCCGTGCGGCTCGTTCATCGGCTCGAAGTAGACGTTGGCGTTCGAGCCGTACGTGGTGATGACGCTGGACCACATCGCGTTCCACGCGGAGAGGTTGGTGATCCTGCCGCCGGAGGCCGCGCCGTCCTCCCAGTAGGCGAGGATGACCTTGAACCCGCGCTCGGTGGCGGCGTCGATGGCGCCCCGGTAGGCGTTCCACCACGTCGTGTTGGCCACGGTGTGGGTGTTGATGGGCAGCCGGACGGTGTTGATGCCCAAGCTGGCGGACATGTCGTCGTAGAGGGCGTTGGCCTTGGCCCGCACGGTGGCGTTGCTGTCGGACTGGCTCAGGCCCTGCACGACGAGCGTGCCGGTGCTGAAGTTGTCGCCCAGCACGGCCCAGTTCATGCCCCGGAACTGGTTGGTGGCGGCACTGGCGGGCGCCTGGGAGACGACGAGGCTCACCGACGCGGTGAGCGCGGTCACCGCGAGGCCGACCAGCAGCCGGCGCAACGACCGACCGCGCCGAGGTGGTCCTGACGGGAAGCCGTCGGACGCCATGATCACTCTCATGAACTCTCCATCACTAGATCCGAAAACCCTGGGGTCGAACCGTCACCCGCGCCCAGCGGCCGTTCGTCGGAGTAAGCGCTTTCCGTCGCGCGCCGGCGGGCCGCGACGTGCTCGACCTGCCGGTCGGGCTCAGGCCTGCGCGGGTGGCACGACCGCGACCGCGGTGCCGGCGGCGGCGAGCGCCACGAGGCTGAGCCGGGCGGGCCACCGTCCGGCCTTCGATCCGTTCACGGTTGATCTCCTGGCAGGTGCGGTGCCGGTGCGAGTCGGCCTGGGAGGAGACGACCGCGGCGCGGGTCGGGGTGCGCGCGGCACTGGGCGGTCGACATCGGCGTCTCCACTCGTGTGTCCGCCGACGTGGTCGACGCCGGCGGCGGCTCGGCCCGAAAGCGGTGCACCAGCCCTTTCGCGCAGGGCGGTACCCGGCGGTGTGACCGGCGCCACCACCGGCTTGAACGCTAACAGCAGGTGACCCGCCCACTCAAGAGCGAATGCCGAATCGCCGATGGCACATTCCGGCCGAATTGTCGAATTATTCGATTGCGTTGTTATCGCTAAGAATTTGAGCTTTGTCGCGGCGGGTGCCGGTCACGCGGCGTCGGGCCGGTGGCGGGTCACGAGCAGCGCGATGTCGTCGGTGGCCGGCTGGGTGCCCACCAGGCTCGCCATGATCCGGGCGCAGGCCGTCTCGGCGCTCGCCGGCAGCACCTGCCGGGACAACCGGTCGAGCCCGCTGTCGAGGTCCTCGCCGCGTCGTTCGACCAGCCCGTCGGTGTAGAACACGAGCAGCGCGCCGGGTGGCAGGTCGAGGCTCGTGCCCAGGCGGCCGGTGACTCCCAGGTCGTAACCGATGGGCGGCCCGACCGGGGCCTCGACGAAGCGGGCCGGCTCGGCGGGGCCGACCAGCACGGGTGGCAGGTGGCCCCCCAGCGCCAGGTCGACGCGGGCGGTGGCGGTGTGGATCACGGCGTAGGCGACCGTGGCCATGGTGCTGCGCTCGAAGTGGCTGGCCTTGCGGTCCAGCTTGCCGAGCACCTCGGCCGGGTCGGCGAACTCCAGGGCGTAGGCGCGCAGGGCGCTGCGCAGGCGTCCCATGACGATGGCGGCGGGCAGCCCGCTGCCAACCACGTCGCCGATGACCACGCCGATGCGGTCGCCGGGCAGCTCGAACACGTCGTACCAGTCGCCGCCCACGCCGCTCTCGGCGCCGGGCACGTACCGGGCCGCGAACTCCCAGGCGGGCGTGGTCGGCAGCCGGCCGGGCAGGAGGCTGTCCTGGAGCAGTGCCGCCGCCGCGAGCTCGGACCGCGAGCGGTGCATGTGCGCCGCCGTCGCCAGCCGGTCCGCGGCGAGCTGGAGCAGGTCGACGTCCTCGTCGGTGAAGCGGCGCGGAGTCGTGCTGCCGATGTGCAGCACGCCGATCAGCGTGCCCTCGGCGACCATCGGCACGCCGAGCATGACCCGCAGACCGCGTTCCCACAGCAGCGGGTTGACCACGGTGGTGGGGTCGACGTGGTCGATCCGGACCGGTTCACGACGATTGGCGACCGTGCCGGCGAAACCCGAGCCGACCGGGACCCGCACGCCTTGGAGGACCTCCTCCTCCAGGCCGGACGTCGCCCTGGCCACCAACTGCCCACCGCTCGGGTCCACCAGCAGCACCGTGACGGTGTCGACCTCGAACAGGTCCCGCACCTGCTGCAGCAGCACGTCGAACAACTTGTCCAGGTCGAGCTCGCGCAACGCGCTGTCGGTGATGGCCTCCAGCACCTGCAGCCGCCGAGCCAACCGCTGGACATCCGTCATACGCCGCTCCGTCCCCGAACATCGATGCGCACCCACAGGACAACACGAGCGCGTGACTGGGGCCATGCGAGCCGACGCGGAGCGAATGGGCGTGCCAGTGACCGTAATACGGGACGCACGCCCGCTCTACCACCGGCTTGCTCAATCGTACGTTCGACCAAACGTCTTCGCCGAACAGGCCCCGGTTGTCGTACCGCGACGGCACGGCCGCTCAGCGCCGCCCCCTGCCGGCGGCCTGGTCCTCGACCCGGATCGCTGTACCCGCAGTTGACAGGGCCGATGCCTATGCTGTCGCGATGATCACGGGGGATGGGCCGGTCGTGGCGCACCGGACGCGGCGTCGTTCGACGTCAGGGCCGGTGGGCCGATGAACGCCGTGTTACCCGACGGCCGGGCGGCACGGGCCGTCGCGACGGTCGGCCGGGCGTGTGCCCGGCACCGGTCCGCGGTGATCGGCGCGTGGGTGGTGCTGGTGCTGGCGCTGGTGACCGCGGCCAGGGTGATCGGCACCCCGACGGACATCGACGTGAGCCTGCCGGGCACCGACGCCCAGCTCGTGCGGGACCTGACCGCGACGCCGACGGCGCCGCTCACCTTCGGGACCGTGATCGTGGTGGCCCGCGACGGGCGGCTGGACGACGGCGTGCTGGCGGAGACGGCGGCCTCGCTGCGCCGGACCGGGCACGTGACCGCGGTGAAGCCGCCCTCGGCGCGGGACGGGTCGCTGTCCGGGGACGGCCGCACCGGCTGGTTCACGGTGGAGCTGGACGTCCGCCGGGCGGAGCTCACCAAGACCATGGTGCACGCCGCCACCGAGGCTGCCCGGCCCGCCTCGGACGCAGGCCTGCGGGTGCTGCCCGGCGGGGCGTTCGCCCAGGTCGTCGACGGCTCGGGCAGCGCCGGCAACGAGTACGTCGGCGTGGTCCTGGCCGCGCTCGTGCTCTTCCTCGCGCTCGGCGGGCTCGTCGGCGCGGTGCTGGCGCTGCTGACCTCGGCCCTCTCGGTGCTCGCGACGCTGGAGGTCGTGGGCCTGGCCGGGAACCTGACCCCGATGCCCACCCAGGCGTCGACCCTGGCGCTCATGGTCGGCCTCGGCGTCGGCATCGACTACTCGCTGTTCCTGCTCAGCCGGTTCCGCGCGCTGACGCGGTCGGGCCTCGCGGTGCCGGACGCGGTCGAGCGCGCGGCCGCCGACTCCGGCGCGGCGGTGGTCTTCGCCGGTGTCACGGTCGCCGTCGCGCTCGCCGGGATGAGCCTGACCGGGGTGCCGCTGCTGCAGACCCTGGCCTGGACGTGCGGCATCGCGGTCGCGTCCGCCGTGCTCGCCGCGCTCACCCTGCTCCCCGCGCTGACCTCGCTCGCCGGCGGGCGCGTCGCCCGGGGCGGGAAGCTGCACCGCCGGGTGGTCCGCGGTCCCGGTGGGCGGTGGGCGCGCCAGGCCGACCGGGTGACCCGCCGACCGTGGCTCGCCGGCGGGGCGGCGCTCGTGCTGCTGGCCCTGCTCGCCGCACCCGCGACCGACCTGCGGCTCGGCCAGCTCGACGCCGGGTCCTCGCCCGAGTCCAGCGCCGTGCGGCAGGCGAACGACGTGATCTCGGCGGCGTTCGGCCCGGGCGCGGGCACGCCGATCACGGTGCTCGGCCGGCTGCCGTCGCCGATCGCCGATCCCCGGGATCCCCGCGTGGCCCCGCTTCTGGCGATGGTGCGGGCCCAGCCGGGGGTGGCCGCCGTCGGGCCCGTGACGCCGTTCGGCGACGGACAGGTGGTGACGGTCCAGGTGATCCCGACGACTCCCGGCGGCGACCCGGCGACGGCGGACCTCGTGCACCGGCTGCGGAACCAGCCCGTGCCGGGCATGACCGTGCACGTCGGCGGCGCCACCGCCGCCCGGGTCGACCTCGCCGACCGGGTGGGCGACAAGCTGCCGCTCGTCATCGGGGTCGTCTTGCTGCTGTCGGTCGCGGTCCTGCTGCTCGCCTTCCGGGCGCCGCTGCTGGCCCTCAAGGCGGCCGTGATGGACCTCGTCTCGATCGGGGCGGCCTACGGCGTGCTCACGGCGGTGTTCACGTGGGGCTGGGGTGTCACGTGGATCGGGCTCTCCGGTCCGGTGCCCATCCCGAGCTTCGTGCCGCTCATGCTCTTCGCCCTGCTGTTCGGCCTGTCGATGGACTACGAGGTGTTCCTGCTCAGCGATGTCCGGCGGCGCTGGAGGGCGACCGGGGACAACCTGCGATCGGTCCGCGAGGGCCTGGTCGGCACCGGCGGCGTGATCACCGCGGCGGCGGCGATCATGGTCGGGGTCTTCCTCGCGTTCGTGCCCGGCGACGACCCGACGATCAAGATGTTCGGCGTCGGCCTGGCGGTCGCGATCGCCGTGGACGCGACCGTGGTCCGCTGCCTGCTCGTGCCCGCCACGATGGCGGTGCTCGGCGACCTCAACTGGTGGACGCCGCGCCGCACGCGTCCTTCGAGTGCCGCGGCGGTGGACGCGTGAGGCCGGCCACGTCCCGCGCCCGCGACGACCGGTAACGCGAGCAGCCTCCGGCCGCGCTGGGGGAAAGCGCGGCCGGAGGCTGGTTCGGGGGTCGGCGCGGCGGTCGCCTCTCGGCGAGTGGCTCGACGCGGCTCCAGCCGAACGGTGTTCCGCGAAGGCGATAGGTGAGGCCCGGGGACACGGACCGCACCGACCACTCGGTTCAACGACGTCCCGCGACCCGGTGTTCCGAGGCGGGAGGTGCGCTCCGTCTCACCAGGCCTCAGTGGCACGCGAGCGGGATCACGGCGAGCAGCACGGCGAACGCGGTGGCGACCGGCGCGACCACGGCCGCCGCGCACGCGGTCGCGCAGGCCAGCAGGCGGCGGGCGCGGTGCGGTGGTCGGCGCGGGTGGGACAGCAGTTCCAGCCGGACGTCGACCGAGTCCCGGCCCATCGCGAGCGCCGAGCCGGGCGTGCCGTGGCCCGAGACGCGGAGCAGGGCGGCCCGGACGGTCTCGACACCGCACGCGCGGACGGCGGCGGCGTCCGCGGCGAGCTCGACCAGTTCCCGCACGACGGCGGGCGTCCGGCGGAACAGGGGCAGGAACGGCAGCACCGTCGACAGCGCGTCACCGGCCGCGACGAGCAGGTGGTGCCTGCCGCGGAGGTGGGCGCGTTCGTGCGCGATCACCGCGTCGACCTGCTCGTGGGTGAGCCGGCGGAGCAGGCCCTCGGTGGCGACGACGACCCCCGGCGTGCCGGCGAGGCTGAACGCGAGCGGCTCGTCGTGGTCGAGCCAGAGCGTGGGCGGCGAACCGGCTTCACGGCGGGCGGCGACCCGCAGCACGGCCAGGTGGTCCCGCCGCCGGCGTGCTCGTCGCCGGGCGCCCTTCACGCTGACGACCGCCAGCCGGAGCAGGAGCACGACCAGCAGCACCAGGCCCACGAGGCCGCCGGCGGACTCGACGCGCGGCGCCAACCCGTGGGCGAGCGACGACCAGCACTCGTGCGCCAGGACCAGCGCCGCCGTGCCGTGGTCGGGCAGCAGGAGCAGCGTCACGGCCAGCGCGGCGGTGGTCACGACGCCGACGGCCGAGGCGAGCCACGCCAGCAGCGGGACGAGCGGATCGGCGCCGCGGGTGACCAGGCGGACCAGCCGCCGTGGCGCCAGCACGCCCATCAGCACCGCCGTGACCAGCAGCGCGGCGGCCACGGTCATGTCTTGCGCGACCGCTTCGGCAGCGCCTTGCGCAGCAGTTCGGTCTCGTGCTCCGACGCGGACCGCGCGAAGTGCAGCAGCACGCCGTCCGGGTCGCCGGAGGCGTTCACCAGCTCGCGCACGGCGTTCGCCGCGGCTTCGGCCCGACCGGTCGTCGGCTCGTAGTGGTAGGCCTTGCCGACCAGCTCGCGCCGCGCCCAGCCCTTGCGGTGCAGGTTGTCGAGCACGGTCAGGACCGTGGTGTAGGCCAGTTGCCTGCCGGTGTCGAGCCGGTCGAGCACGTCACGCACCTTCAGCGGTCCCGACGCGCGCCACAGCACGTCCATGACCGCCGCTTCCAACTCGCCGAGTCCGCGCATCCCCGCCCCCTCCGCCCACGGCATCTTACGCGGCCGGGGTGGGACGCCAAGCCCGTCCACCACCCCGCGCCTTGACAACCGGATACCTCTGGGGGGTATGTTGCGGGCCGCTTCACGACATACCCCCAAGGGGTATCTACAGAAGGGCTTGTCATGAACCCCGATCCCCGGCGCTGGTGGGCACTCGTCGTGCTCGCGGCAGCGCAGTTCATGGTCATCATGGACACCTCGATCATCGCCGTGGCACTGCCGGACATGCGGCGCGAGCTGGGCTTCACGCCCGGCGGCCTCCAGTGGGTGTTCAACGCCTACGCGGTCGCGCTTGGCGGCCTGCTCCTGCTCGGCGGGCGGTTGTCGGACATCTGGGGCGCGCGGCGCGTGTTCGCCGCCGGCTGGGCAACCCTGATCGCCGGATCGGTGATCGCGGCCGCCGCGACCGGCCCCGGTGTCGAGATCGTCGGCCGCGGTGTGCAGGGCGTCGGCGCGGCCCTGATCGCACCGGCCGCGATGACGCTGCTCATGGTGCTGTTCGCCGGTCGGCCGGGCGAGCTGCCGAAGGCGATGGCGTTCTACGGCGCGGCGGCCCCGGCCGGTGGCACCGCGGGCGTGTTCCTCGGCGGCGTGATCACCGAGTGGCTGAGCTGGCCGTGGGTCTTCGTGATCTACGTCCCGATCGGCGTGCTGACCCTCGCGCTCACGCCCAAGCTGCTGCCCGCCGTCCCCGGCCGCAGCGGTGGCCTGGACGTCGGCGGCGCGATCGCGGTGACCGGCGGGCTCGCGCTCGCGGTGTACGCCGTCGTGCAGGCCCCGGAACGCGGGTGGGCGTCGACCGCCACGCTCGTGCAGCTCGCCGCCGCGGTGGCGCTGCTGGTCGGGTTCCTGCTGGTGCAGCGGGCGGTGAAGAACCCGTTGATGCCCCTGGCGGTGTGGCGCACGCCGGACCTCGCGGCCGCGAACGTCGCGATGGCGTTGCTGGGCGCGGCGTGGATCCCGATGTGGTACTTCCTCAACCTGTACGTCCAGCAGGTGCTCGGCTTCGACTCGTTCGCCGCCGGCGCGGCCCTGTTGCCGATGACCGCGCTGATGACGGTGCTGATGACCACGGCCGCCGGCCGCCTGATCGGCCGGTTCGGCGTCAAGCCGCTGATCGTCGCCGGGCTCGCCGTGCTGGCCGCCGGCCTGGGCCTGCTGGCCACCGCCGACCCGGACGGCAGCTTCGCCGCCGACGTCCTGCCCGGTTCGCTGATCGCGGCGGTCGGCATGGCGCTGGTCTTCATCCCCGCCACGATGGCCGCCATCGGCGGGGTCGCCCCGGACCAGGGCGGACTGGCCTCGGGCATCGTCAACACCACCTACCAGGTCGGCTCGGCGCTCGGCCTGGCCGCGATGACGGCGGTGGCGACCTCGCGGGGCGCGGACGAGCTGGGCGACGCGGTCGCGCTGACCGACGGCTACTCGGCGGCCTTCACCGGCGCCGCGGTGGTCGCCCTGGTGGCCGCGCTGCTGGCCGCCTTCACCCTGCGAGGCCGGGTCGCCGAACCCGTCGAGCGGGTCGCCGCCGGGTCCTAGCCCGCGACGAGCCGGGGGTGAGTACCCCTGGTAGGTATGCTAACGTCCGCCCAATACCCCACCTGGGTATTTCAGAAAGGATGCCGACATGTGCACGAGCTGTGAGACGCCTGCCGCGACGACCGCCGCCGAGGCGTCGACCGAGGGGCTTGACTTCGTCGTCCAGGGCATGACTTGCGGCGGGTGCGCGACGAAGGTCGCCGACGCCGTCCAGGGCGTCTCGGGCGTGACCGACGTCGCGGTGGACGTCGCCGGCGGCACGCTCAGCGTCACGGGCTCCGCCGACGAGGTCGCGATCGCCGCGGCGGTCGAGGCAGCCGGTTACGCGGTCGTCCGCACGGCCTGAAGCACGACGGGGGATCAGGTGTCCGAGACGAGCAGGTTGACCGTCTGCCGGGGCTGCTGCTGCGGCACCGCCGCGAAGCACCCGGACGTCGACCACGCGGCGCACTTGCGCAGGTTCAGGGAGGCCGTGGGGCCGCGGGCGGTCACCGTGGCCGACTGCCTGAGCTCCTGCGAGTTCTCCAACGTGGTCGTGGTCAGGCCGGCGCGGGGCACGGGTGCGCGGCCGGTCTGGCTGGGCGGCGTGCTCACCGACGAGGCGGTGGACCACGTCCTCGACTGGGTCGCCGCGGGTGGTCCGGGCCGGGCCGGGATGCCGGCCGCCCTGGCCGAGCACCTGCTCGACCGGCCGGCGGGCGACAGCGCCGTGAGCTGAACGCCGTGGGGCGCCACCGGGGTGGCGCCCCACGGTCGGGCCGTTCTCCGCGTCACCCTCGCAGGAGCGCCCGCATCTCGGTGATCTCCGCCTGCTGCGAGTCGATGATCTGCTGGGCGAGCTTCTTGACGTCGGCGTTCGAGCCCTGCCGGAGCTGGGTGGCCGACATGTCGACGGCGCTCTGGTGGTGCTCGATCATCATCTCCAGGAACATCCGGTCGAAGTCGGCGTCCTTGGCCTGCTCCAGCGCGTCGGTCTGGGCCTCGCCCATCCCCGGCATGTCCGAGCCGTGCTCCATGCCCGGTTCGTGCGCCTGGACGCCCCAGCTGTCCAGCCAGGCCGTCATGGTCTTGATCTCCGGGTCCTGGGCCTGCTTGATGCGCGACGCGAGGTCGAGCACCTCGGCGTTGGAAGTCCGGCCGGCGGCGAGTTCGGCCATCTCGATCGCGCCCTGGTGGTGGGGGATCATGCCCTGCGCGAACGTGACGTCCGCGTCGTTGTGCCCGGCGGACGGCGCCGCGGTGGCGCTGGTGGCCGTCGGGCCGTGATCGCCGGCGCCGGAATGCGCGCCCTCGGCGCAGCCGGCGAGCACGAGTACGGGGGTCAGGACGGCAAGCGCCGCCCTGACCAGGTTCTTCCTGGTCATGGTGTCCTCTGCTGGTGTAGTCGCACATCGGCACGGCGTCGCGTCGACGTCCGGTCAGGACGCCACGCGCCGCCTGTCACAGCCGCAGCACGCAGAGGATCGCCAGGAACGCCGGAGCGCCGCCCGGTCTCGGGGGAGGGGAACGGGGCCGACCCGCCGGCCGGGTGGCCGACGCGAGGCGGTCGTGGCCGTCCCGGCGGCGGAACGCGAGGAGGGCCAGCGCCAGGCCGAGCGTCGCCACCAGGATCGCCAGGCACAGGTGCGCCGCGCCGTGCTCGTCCGCCGGGAAGGGGGCGTGCGGCTCGGAAGCGCCGTCCGCGCAACAGTCCACCGCGGACGCCATCGTGGCGTGCGCGGTCCGCTCGTGCAGGCCGATGTGGTGCATCCCGACCACGGCGAACGCGACAGCCCACACCAAGGCCCAGTGCGAGGCGCGGGTGCGGGCGCGGTGGAGCACGGCTCCACCGTACCCGAACCTCCTATGGCGGATAGTAGGTGCCCCGCGCGGCGCGGCTCAGGCAGGTGAGGCGCCGGCCGTCCGCTCGAGGGTGCCGTGGGCCCGCGCCGAGAGGTCCTGCCAGTCGGCCCAGGTCTGGAGCCGGTCGGCGTAGACCTTCTGGAGCATCGGGTAGAAGCCCTGGCCGAAGAGCACCCGCAGGGGCGGGTTGTCCGAGTCCACGAGGGTGAGCAGCGCCTGGGCGGCGGCGGTCGGGTCGCCGGCGGGCTGCTTCGACGCGAACTCGGCGAGCCGCCCGCGCAGGCCGTCGTACACGGGGCTGGTCTCGGCCATGTGGCCGTTGGCGAGCGGGTCGGGGTTCTTGCCGCCCCTGGTCGCGAAACCGGCGGGCTCGACCACGGTCACCTTGATGCCGAACTCCGCGACTTCCTGCGCCAGGGACTCGTTCAGGGCTTCGACCGCCCACTTCGACATGTGGTAGGCGCCGCCGAGCGGCATCGCCATCAGCCCGGCCGCCGAGGACAGCTGGACGATGTGCCCGGCGCCCTGCGCGCGCAGGTGCGGCAGCACGGCCTGGACGACCCACAGCGGCCCGAACAGGTTGGTCTCCAGTTGGTCGCGCAGCTCCTGCTCGGACAGCTCCTCGATCGCGCCGATCTGGGCGTAGCCCGCGTTGTTCACCACGACGTCCAGGCGGCCGAAGTGCTCGACGGCCCGCGCCACGCCCTCGAACACGGCGGCCTTGTCGGTCACGTCCAGCGCGAGGGGCAGCACCGCGTCGCCGTGGACGGCCACCAGGTCGTCCAGGCTCGCGGCGTTCCGCGCGGTCGCGGCGACCTTGTCGCCGCGCGACAGGGCGGCTTCCACGAACTCGCGACCCAGGCCGCGCGACGAACCGGTGACGAACCAGACCTTGCTCACGATGACTCCCTCTTCCGTCGTCGTTGGCTGACGGCATGAAGGCACCGGTGAGCCGATCCCTGTGACAGCGCACGCCCGTGACCTGCGCCACAAGTCCCGCCGGGCCTCGGCCCGACGGGACTCGTGGCGTGACGCCGGGTCAGGAGGAGCTGTACATCGCGTCCGCGACGTCCTTCAGGAACTTCCGCTCCACGCCCGTCGGCAGCATGACCACGATGCGGTCGACGCCGGCCTCCTGGTAGTCGTCGAGCCGGTCGAGGTGGGCGAGGAAGACGGTGATCTCCATCCGCCCCCGCCCGGCCGCCGCGGCACGCTCCTGCAGCTCGGCGACCCGCGCCCGGAACAGGCCCGGGTCGGCGTGGTGGCCGGGCATCCAGCCGTCGCCGAAGGCCAGCACCCGGTCGAGCACGGTGGGGCCGTCACCGCCGACGAACACCGGCGGCTTCGGCTGCTGCACCGGCTTCGGCCAGGAGTAGATCGGGTCGAAGTCGACGTACTTGCCGTGGTACTCGGCCTTCTCCTGCGTCCAGATCCGCTCCATCGCCTCCATGCGCTCGGCCATGACCGACATGCGCTTGCGGTACTCGACGCCGTGGTTGCGGATCTCCTCGTGGTTCCACGGCGAGCCGACGCCGACCCCGAAGATCATCCGCCCGTTCGACAGCCGGTCGAGGGTGGCGACCTGCTTGGCCAGCCAGATCGGGTCGCGCTGCACCACCAGGCAGATCCCGGTGCCGATCCGCAGGGTCGAGGTGACCGCCGCCATCGCGGTCAGCGTCACGAACTGCTCGCGGTTGCGGTAGAAGTCGCGGGGCATGTCGCTGCCCGCTTCCTCGAAGCCCTCGCTGAGGTCCTTGCGCTCGGCGATGTTGACGGTCTCCTCGTTGCCCGCGCCGAAGCGGATCGAGCGCGTCACCGGCACGTGGCTGTGATCGGGCACGAACGCCGACTCGATGCCGAGACCCTCGGCCTCGCGGGCGAGCTCGAGCGGGTCGAGGCCCTCGTCGGAGTTCATGGAGAACACACCGAACTTCATTCTTCCCAACCTCTGCTTCCCGTCGCGGACGTCGAGTCCGCCGGTGTCGAAGTCCTGCTGCCGGTGTGCGACGCCGGCCGGGTGCTCCCCGTCGTCAGAGCAGCGCCTTGCCGACGTGGTAGTCGCCGGCGTGGGGCAGCTGGCTGATGACGTTGATGCGGTTGAAGGCGTTGATGATGGCGATGAGCGCCACCATGGCCGCCAGCTGCTCCTCGTCGTAGTGCTTGGCGGCGTTGGCCCAGGCGTCGTCCGTGACACCGCCGGCCGCGTCGGCGATGCGGGTGCCCTGCTCGGCCAGCTCCAGTGCGGCGCGCTCGGCCTCGGTGAACACCGTGGCCTCCCGCCAGGCCGCGACGAGGCTCAGGCGCACCGGGTCCTCCCCGGCGTGCAGCGCCTCCTTGGTGTGCATGTCGACGCAGAACGCGCAGCCGTTGATCTGGCTGGCGCGCAGCCGCATCAGCTCCGCCGTCGAGTCGGGCAGCGACGAGCCCGCGACCACGTTGTGCGCGGAGGTGATGTACTTCAGGACCTTGACCGCGACCTGGTTGCCGAAGAGGTCCAGGCGAGCTTCCACGGTGTGCTCCTCTGCTGGTGCTGGTGTTGACACATCCTTCGACGGTGCAGGCCGGTGAGATGTGAGGAGCGGACGTCCGGTCGTCTGCGCCGAGCCGCCGTCGCGGGGCGCGTCAGGCGATCTTCTTCGCCGACAGGACGGCCTGGAGGGGCAGCGCGTCGGCCGGGATCCGGTCGGGGTCCTCGACGACGACCTGGGTCATCTCGAAGCCGCACTCCTCCAGCCAGCTGCTCCACGTGCCCAGCTTCTGCGGCCCGCCCTGGCCCATCGCGCAGCCGAGGAAGAACGCCGGGTAGAAGTCGACCGAGCGGGAGTCGTACTCCCGGACGTCGTCCTGGTACACCGGGACCAGCACGCTGACCTGACCGCCGACGTCCAGCGACTTGTTCACGTTGTGCAGGATCTTCAGCACTTCGCTCTTGTCCCACAGGGTCAGGAAGTGCCGGATGAGCACGATGTCGAAACCGGACGGCACCTCCTTGAAGACGTCACCGCCGATGAACGAGCAGTGCTCGGCCACGTCGTGGGTGCGGAAGTTCTCCAGGCACTCCTGTTCCTTCTCCGGCAGGTCGAAGGTGGTCACCCGGAGGCCGGGGGAGGCCTTCAGCCGGTAGGTGTTGATCGCGCCGAGGCCCGTGTTGCCGGCGAGGTCGAGCACCCGTGCGCCGGCCGGGATGTCGACGTTGTCGAAGAACCAGGGGTCGACCCGCGCGGTGCCGGCGTCCATGGCCGTCGCCCACGAGTCGCGCAGGTCCTTGTGCTCGGCCACGGCGCCGAACAGGTTGCCGTCGTAGCCGTAGAACTCCTTCAGCCCGACGACCGTGCCCTCCTTCACGCTCTCGGTGAGGTGGAAGAGCTGCCGCAGCATGGTGACCTTGACCAGGTCCATGAAGATCAGCACCCGGTCCAGGTCGGCCTTCGGCAGGCGCGCGAGCGCGTCGAGGGAGTAGCCGCCGGTGGCCGCGTCGTAGGCCAGGAAGCCCTCCTTCACCGGCAGGTGCAGGAGCTGTTCCACGGCGTCCGGCTTGGCGCCGACCGCCTTGCCGAGCGCGACCGCGTCGAGCCCCGGCTCGTCCCGGAGCGCGTCGATCACGCCCAGCTCGAAGCACGACAGCAGGTTCATGAAACGCGCGGGTCCCACCATGTAGTCGCGGAATCGCGCGAGCGTGGCTTCAGGCGTCATCAAACCAATCCTTCGAGTCCGTTGTCTCCACCGCCGCAGCACTTGGGTCGCAGCATCGGCCACCGGACTTGGGCGGGACTGGTCAGCGGCTTGGCGGCGGCTTGGCGGCTCCCGGCCACGGCCGCAGCTTCTCCGGGTTGCGCACCGCCCAGATGTGCTTGATCCGGTCGCCCGCCACGTCGAACGCCATCACGGTCACGGTGATGCCGTCGTGCTGCGTCACCAGTCCGGGCTGCCCGTTGACCGTGCGCTCCAG
Source organism: Actinosynnema sp. NPDC051121 (assembly GCA_040689555.1). Lineage (GTDB taxonomy): Bacteria > Actinomycetota > Actinomycetes > Mycobacteriales > Pseudonocardiaceae > Actinosynnema. The sequence goes on from JBFBCZ010000001.1 coordinate 269,019, forward strand.
GACGGTCAGGCCTGCCACCCGGTCGGCGAGGTCCACGAAGTACCGCGCGACCCGCTCGCCGCCCGACACGGGGTGCGGCTCGGCGCTGGCGAGGCCGCCGCCGTCGGCGATCGTGGTCACCTCGGGGTCGAGCAGGCCGATGAGGGCGTCGATGTCCTTGGCCTCCCACGCCTGCTTGAAGTCCCGGACGATGTCGGCACGCCGGACCGCCGCGGGGGCCTGGGCCGCCCGCACGCGTCGCCGGGCCGACGTGGCGAGCTGGCGGCACGCCGCCGGCGTGCGACCGACGATCTCGGCCACTTCGGTGAACGGGTAGCGGAAGACGTCGTGCAGGATGAACGCCACCCGCTCGGCCGGCGTCATCGCGTCGAGCACGACCAGCAGCGCCATGTTGATCGACTCGTCCAGGGTGACCCGGTCGGCCGGGTCGCCGGTGCCGCCGCCGGACCGCCCGCCGACCCACTCCGCGTGGTCGGGCAGCGGCTCGGGGATCCACTCGCCGACGTAGCGCTCGCGCCGGGCCCGCGCCGAGCGGAGCTGGTCGAGGCAGATGCGGCTGGCGACCCTGGTCAGCCAGGCGCCGGGTGAGTCGATGGCCTCCTGCTCCGACCGGGACATGGCGTACCAGCGGGCGTAGGTCTCCTGCACGACGTCCTCCGCGTCGGCCAGGGACCCGAGCAGCCGGTACGCGAGGTTGATCAGCATCCGCCGCTCGCTCATGATCGCGCTCAGGCCCGGGTCGAGCCCGTCGTCGTCCTGCTCGGACCGGTTGCCCATGGTGTCGCCAACCCCTTCGGTCGTCCCCCGCCAGTCTGAGGCAACGCACCGAGTGGCGCGCGTCACCTCACAAAGCGAGGGGTCGCGTCGTCGTACTGGTGGAGATCGGCTTCACCCGGCCGGGACGGGCGCCATCCGTCCCTCGTCCGGTCGCACGCTCCGGCACCACCCAGACGATCAACCGAAGGAACGAAAACCGACCATGGATCCCGTGAACGTCGCGATCATCTACTACAGCGCCACCGGCACCGTACACGCCTTGGCGCAGGCCGCAGCCGAGGGCGCGGAGAAGGCGGGCGCGCAGGTGCGGCTGCGCAAGGTGGCCGAGACCGCGCCCCAGGAAGCCGTCGCCGCCAACCCGGCGTGGGGGCAGCACCTCCAGGACAGCGCCGACGTGGCCCAGGTCGCGCACGAGGACCTGGAGTGGGCCGACGCGGTGCTGTTCGGCACGCCGACCCGGTTCGGCAACCCCAGCAGCCAGCTCCGGGCGTTCATCGACACCACCGGCCCGCTGTGGTTCGCCGGCAAGCTCGCGGACAAGGTGTACTCCGTGTTCACCGCCTCCAACACCGCCCACGGCGGTCAGGAGTCCACCATCCTGGCGCTCTCGAACACCTTCTACCACTGGGGCGGCATCATCGTGCCCCCCGGCTACACCGACCCGATCCAGTTCCAGTCGGGCAACCCCTACGGCGCGTCCCACGTGGGCGGCAACGAGGCGCCCAACGACGTGGCGCTGCAGGCGGTCCGCTACCAGGCCCGGCGGGTGGCCGAGACCGCGGCGGCCCTGAAGGCCGGCCGCGCCGCCTCCTAGGCCCGGAGGGACACCTCGGGACGTCGCAGCGGCGACCACCGGCGCACGTGCCGGGGTCGCCGCTGCGGCACGCCAAGTCGACCGCAAGCCGGTGGCAAGCGGGATGGGCGACGGTACTGGTCGCACGCCCGAGCCGATCCCGTGAGGTGTGCCGCGGCGTCGGCCGACCGCGCCGCGGGCCGTCGGGGTGGCCGGGGTGGGATTCGCCTGGACACGCTCCGGACCCACGCGCATCCACACAGGACCCAGGAGGGCAGTTTGAACGACACCCAACCGACGCCTGACCGGATCATGCGGCTCATCAACGGCTACTGGGCCACCGGCATCCTCGGCGCGGCGGCGAGCCACTCGCTGTTCACCCACCTCGACGCGGGCGCGGACACCGCGGGCGGCCTGGCCGCGGCCGCCGGGATCTCCGAGCGGGGCGCGCAGACCCTCCTCGACGGGCTCGTCAGCCTGGAGCTGGTCGAGCTGCGCGACGGCCGCTACCGCAACACCGCCGAGGCGACCGCGTTCCTGGTCGAGGGCCGGCCGGCGGGCCTGAGCGAGTTCGCCAAGCTCAAGCTCGGCCACATGGGCGCGATGGCGACCCTGCCGGACGTGGTCCGGGCCGGGGGACCGGTGGCGGACGCGACCGTCGAGGTGGCCGACAACCCGCACTGGGAGAAGGTCGTCACGGCCATCGCCGCGCAGTCGGTGCCCGTGGCGACGCTCGCCGCCGACGCGCTGCGGCTGGCCGACGCGGGCGAGATCTCGATCCTCGACGTGGGCGGCGGCTCGGGCGTCTACTCCGCGATCTGGCTGACGCTCAACCCGGCCGCCCGCTCGACCCAGCTCGACTGGGGCCCGATCAACGCGATCGCCCGGCGGCTGCTGACCGAGCGCGGCGTGGCCGACCGGTTCACCAGCATCGACGGCGACCTGCACACCACCGACTTCGGCGACGCGGCCTACGACATCGCGGTGTACTCCCACATCGCCCACCAGGAGGGGCCGGAGGACAACATCGCGACCTTCACCAGGCTGCGGGACGCCCTCAAGCCCGGTGGCACGCTGGTCGTCAACGACTACGTGGTCGACGACGACCGGAGCGGCCCGCCGTTCGCCCTGCTCTTCGCCTCGGAGATGCTGCTCAAGAGCAAGCAGGGCGGCACCTGGCGGCGGGCCGACTACCACGCGTGGCTCACCAAGGCGGGCTTCGAGGACATCACGTTCCAGCCCACGTCGTCACCCGCCACCCTGATCTTCGCCCGCTGACGACGTCGAGGCCGTCCCCGTCGCGCACGGGGACGGCCTCGACGTCGGGTGGATCAGGCGGTCTTCGTCGCCGACAGGATGCCGGGGATCGGGATGACGTCCGCCGGGATCTCGGCCGGGCTCTTGGCGATCGCCTTGGTGACGGTGAACCCGCGCTCCTCCAGCCACCGCCGGTAGGTCGACAGCTTCTGCGGCCCGCCCTGGCCCATGGTGGCGCCGAGGAAGAACGAGGGGAAGAAGTCGACGTTGTAGTTGTCGGTGTCCTTGATGTCCTCGGGGTAGACCGGCACCATGACGTGCACCTGCCCGCCGACGTTCAGCGACTTGTGCACGCCGTCGAGGATGCGGAACACGTCGTCCTGGTCGAACATGTCCAGGAAGTGCTTGATCAGCACGACGTCGTAGCCCTGCGGGATGCTGTCGAAGACGTCGCCGCCGATGAACGAGCAGTGCTCGGCCACGCCGTTCGCCCGGAAGTTCTCCAGGCACTCCTGTTCCTTCTCCGGCAGGTCGAACGTCGTCACGCGCAGGCCCGGCGACGCCTTGTGCCGGTAGGTGTGGATCGCGCCGAGCCCGGTGTTCCCGGCGAGGTCGAGCACCTGCGCGCCGGCCGGGATGTCGACGTTGTCGAAGAACCACGGGTCGATGCGCTCGGTCACCTTGTCCATCAACGTGGACCAGGCCTCGCGCAGGTCGCGGTGCTCGGCCACGGCGCCGTACAGCGTGCCCTCGAACCCGTAGAGCTCCTTGAGGCCCGCGACCGTGCCGGTCCGCACGCTGTCGGTCAGGTAGAACAGCTGCCGCAGCGCCACGACCTTGATCAGGTTCATGTAGGCCAGCGCCCGGTTCAGGTCGGGCGCGGGGACGTCGGCGAGCGCGTCGAGGAAGTAGCCGCCGGACGCGCCGTCGTAGGAGAGGAAACCCTCCTTGACCGGCAGGTGCAGCAGTTGCTCCACGGCGTCCGGCTTGGCGCCGACGGCCTTGCCGAGGTCGGCCGCGGTCAGGCCGGGGTGCTCCCGGAGCGCGTCGACGATGCCGAGCTCGAAGCAGGACAACAGGTTCATGAACCGCGAGGGCCCCACCATGTAGTCCCGGAGTCGCGCAAGCGTTGCGTCTGGTGTCATCGCGCTGATCGATCCCCTCGGTTGGTTTGCTTGTCGCGGAAGTTCGCCCGGTCCGGCCGGCCGCGGTTCACGCCCGCTCCCGCAGCCGCTCCTGGAGGCGGCGGGACAGCTCGATCCGCTGGACCTTCAACGTGGCGGTGCGGGGCAGTTCGGCCCGCGGGATCTGGATCGGGTCGGCCAGCTGCGGGAAGTCGGCGACGGCCGCGCGCCAGCGGTCCCGGTCCAGCGGCTGGTCCTGGGTGGTGCAGATGACCGGGATCGCCTCGGACTTCGGCCCCGTCACCACGACGAGCTCGCTCAGCTCCGGCAGCCTGCCCAGCACCAGGTCCTCGACCTCCAGGCTGCTCTGCACGCCCGGGATCATGTCCACCTCGCGGTCGAGCATGTGCAGGCAGCCGAGCTTGGTGCGGTAGCCGACGTCGCCGGTCCGCCACCACTTGCCGTTCAGGTTCTCCGCGAACCGGTCTTCCTCGCCGTGGTAGTTCTTCGCCACGGCCTTCCAGCTGACCTCGATGAACCCGGGGTTGTCCTTGGACGGCCGCTTGCCGTTCCGGCTCACCACGCGCACCCGCGCGCAGCCCGGCATGGCGTAGCCGACGCAGCGCCCGTCCGCCCGGTGCGCGGAGCCGGGGAAGTAGGGCCTGCCGACGGCCGGGCCGACCTCGCTCTGCCCGTAGATCTGGAAGAACAGCGGCGAGCGCCGCTCCGAGGACTTGAGCAGCCTGCTGATCGTCCTCGGGTGGATCGCGTCGAACGTGGTGCTGAAGTACTTGATGGAGGCGAACGGCTTGCGCGGGTCCTCGGCCAGGTTCTCCCAGTCCATCAACGAGTTGGGCAGCACTTCCAGGAAACCCGGCCGGTGCGCGCGGAGCACCTCGGTGACCTCGTCCGGGTCGGACTTCTTGATCAGCACCACCGGCATCGCACGCGTGAGCGCCAGCGCCATCGCCGCGAACATCCGCGAGTGCACGAACGGGATGTGGATCGCGACCGTCTCCCGGGTGCGCATCAACGACAGCAGCCACCGCTGCGGGCGCAGCCGCAGCTTCATGGTCTGCGGGGTGTGCACGACGAGCTTGGGCAACCCGGTGGTGCCGGAGGTGTGGGTGATCATCGCCGGTTCCTCGGGCACCCGGAACACCGGTCGCACGCGCGGCGACCCGGCGAGGTCGGCCAGGGAGACCGCGCCCGGCCTGCTCCCGGCGACGATGATCACCCGGGAGGTGCGGTCCGCCAGCGGCACGTCGGCCATGGCGTCGAGCTTGGGCACGTCGGTGAGCAGGTGCGGCCGGTCCAGCCGGTCGAGCAGCGCGCCGACGGTCGGGCCCTTCAGCGCGGGCGACAGCATCACCGGCACCGCCCCGATCCGGGACGCGGCCGTGGCGAGCACCCAGGCGTCGAAGTTGGCGGTCTTGTAGATCGCCACGTGCTCCGCGGGCCGGACGCCGGCCGCCCACAACCGGCCCGCCAGGTCGTCCACGTGGCCGGCGAGCTCGGCCACCGTCAGGCGCCGACCGGCCTCCGGGAGGACGTCCAGGTCGTGGTCGAGGGTGAGCAGCGTCGAGCCGTTCCTGGCCGCGGCCACGTCCGGCAAGATGCCGGGGTAGAGACCGCGCTTCCACATCCTGTGGTGGATCATGGACCCCTTCATCCAGACATGCTCCTTCCGGGTGTTCGACGGCGGTCGGGCCACCACCGGCTCGGCGGAGCGCGAGAGGGCACGCCGAGGTGTCGCCTGACCTCTCGCGCCGCTGCCCGCCCTAGCATCGACACCGCGACTTGGCCCGGACTGGTCGGCGGGTTGGCGTCGGCTTGGCGGCGTACCGCGAGGTGACGCGCGCGTCGCCCGGGGTCCTCGGCCCGAGGTGGCCGCGACGACGTCCGGCGGCCCCGCCCCGCGCCGGAAACCGTTGGCGGGCGAGAAGTCCGCGCCAAGCCGATCACAAGCGGGATGCGGGACAGTCTGGACGTATGCCCGAGCCGACCCTCGAACCGCGCCGTCGCAGCCCACCGGCTGGTACCGACGGGGCGTCGGGGTTTCGAGGAACACTCTTACGTGCAGGGGGTTGCGGCCAGACATGCCCATCTTATGCAAGCCGTCGGTGCGCGTGCCGGAGCACGTGATCACCATGGAAGAGACCCTGGAATTTGCCGAGAGGGTGCATGCCGGGAAGCCACAGCTCCCGCTGGCGCTTCGCCTGATCCAGAACACGGGGGTGCGCAAGCGGCACATCGTGCAGCCCATCGAGGAGACGCTGCGCCACCCCGGTTTCGAGGAGCGCAACCGCATCTACGAGGTCGAGTCCAAGAAGCGGGTCCCCGAAGTCGTCGAAGAGGCCCTGGCGAACGCCGGCGTGGTGGCGCACGACATCGACGCGATCATCTACGTGTCGTGCACGGGGTTCCTGATGCCGTCGCTGACCGCGTGGCTGATCAACACCATGGGGTTCCGGTCCAACACCCGCCAGATCCCCATCGCGCAGCTCGGTTGCGCGGCGGGCGGCGCGGCGATCGGCCGTGCGCACGACTTCTGCACGGCCTACCCCGAGGGCAACGTCCTGATCGTGTCCTGCGAGCTGTGCTCGCTGTGCTACCAGCCCGACGACGACGGCGTCAGCTCGCTGCTGTCGGACGGGTTGTTCGGCGACGCGGTCGCGGCGGCCGTGGTGCGGGGCAGCGGCGGCACCGGTGTGGCGCTGGAGCGCAACGCCTCCTACCTCATCCCGAACACCGAGGACTGGATCTCCTACGCGGTGCGCTCCACCGGCTTCCACTTCCAGTTGGACCGCCGGGTGCCCGGCACGATGGAGCCGCTGGCACCGGTGCTGCGCGAGCTGGCCTCCGACCACGGCTGGGACATCGGCGAGCTGGACTTCTACATCATCCACGCCGGCGGGCCGCGGATCCTGGACGACCTGAGCAAGTACCTGGGCGTCGACCGCACCGCGTTCCGGCACAGCTGGGCGACCTTGACCGAGCACGGGAACATCGCCAGCGCCGTCGTGCTGGACGCGTTGCGCAGGTTGTTCGAGGAAGAGGAGCCCGCGCCGGGCGCCACCGGCGTGATCGCGGGTTTCGGCCCCGGCATCACCGCGGAGATGGCGGTGGGCCGGTGGGCCGTCGACACGCCGAGCCCGCGGGGAGCTTCGGCATTCCGCCCCGGGCGGGACTTCGCATTCGACGCAGGGAGGCAAGCCACATGGACGGCCTGATCGTCCCGCCGGGTGAGGGCCGGCGGCTGACCACGAAGGCGCAGGACGTCACCTTCAAGGTCACCGGCGCGCACGGCTCCGAGGCGTCCATCTTCGAGGTGGTGGTCCCGCCCGGGTTCGACGTCGGCGCGCACGTCCACGAGCGCACCGGCGAGTTCTTCTACGTCCTGGAGGGCGAGCTGGACCTGCTGGCGTTCGAGCCGGTCGAGCGCAAGGGCGACCGGTGGGACGAGTGGGAGGCGCCGGACGGCCGCCGGTTCGTGCGCGGTGGCGTGGGTGCGTGCATGTTCGTCCCGACCGGGTGCCCGCACGCGTTCCGCAACTCGACCGACAAGCCGGCGCGGATGCTGTTCCAGAGCTCTCCGTCGCCCGACCACGAGCGGTACTTCGAGGAGATCTGCGAGATCTTCGCGGCCGGCTCGGACGGCGTCGACCCCGAGGCCGTGCAACGGCTGCGCGACCGCTACGACGTCAAGCAGATCACCCCGCTGCGCTACGAGCCGCCCTCGCTCGCCGGCTCCCGCGGCGGTCTCTCGTCGGTGAACGGGCGGTGACCGCGGTGGAACCGATCCCCCTCGTCAAGGCGAGCCTGGGAGAACAGGAACTGGCGGCGGTCGCGGAGGTGTTCGCCTCGGCGTGGCAGGCCGGGCAGGGCCCGAAGGGCAAGGCGCTGGAAGCGGAGCTGATCGCGCGGTACGGCGTCGGTGACGCGGTCGCGCTGAACAACTGCGGCTCCGCGCTCCACCTGGCCCTGCTGGCGCTCGGCGTGGAGCCGGGCGACGAGGTGATCGTCGCCGACTACTCGTTCCCGGCGCCCGCCCACGCGGTGCACTACGTCGGCGCGGTCCCCGTCTTCGCCGACGTCCGCGCCGACACCGGCACCGTGGACCCGGCGGCGGTGGAGGCCCTGATCGGTCCGCGCACGGTCGGCGTGATCGCGGTGGACACCGTGGGCCTGCCCGCCGACTACGACGAGCTGAAGGCGATCACCGATCGCCACGGGCTGTTCCTGGTCGAGGATGCCGCGTGCGCGGTCGGCGCGACCTACCAGGGGCGTGAGGCGGGTTCGCTGGCGCCGGTGGCGTGCCTGTCGTTCCACGGGCGCAAGGGCATCACCAGCGGCGAGGGCGGCGCGCTGCTCGCGGCCGACCCGGCGGTCGCGGCGCACGCGAGGCTGCGGTCGTCGTTCGGCATCGGGAGCATCTTCGACCAGGCGAAGATCGTCGGCCTGCCGATCCCGGAGTTCACCGAGATCGGTTACAACTACAAGCTGTCCGACATCGCCGCCGCGATCCTGCTGGTGCAGCTGGGCCGGGCCGACGAGCTGCTGGAACGCCGGCGGGCGGTCGCGGCGCGCTACGCCGAGCTGCTCGCCGACGAGGAGCTGGTCACGCTGCCGCACGTGCCGCCGGACCGCACCCACGCCTGGCAGTCGTTCCTGCTGACGCTGGACCCCGGCGTGGACCGGGCGGCGGTGGCGGCGGACCTGCGCGCCCAGGGCATCGGCTGCGGGCACGGCACGTGGGCCAGCCACCTGCAACCCGTGTACGAGGCCAAGCAGGACTGCCCCACCTCGGCCGACCTCTTCCGACGTCAGTTCGCGATCCCGATGCACGCCGAGCTGCGCGAGGACCAGGTCGACCGGGTGGTGGCGTCGTTGCGCGTCGCGCTCCGCGCCCACGCCTCCGCCAGGGTGTAGGAGCCGCGCCGGGTGTCCGTGCCTTCGTCGGACGGCGAAGGCACGGACACCGACTCCCCGCCGGCGGGGCGCGGACGCCGCTTCGAACCGTTGGGTCGGTTCGACGGCGTCACGCTCCCTGACCGGCCACGGCCGCCGCTTCGATCCGCTGCACCGGTTCGACCGCCTCGCGCACCCGGGCCAGCCAAGCCCGCGCGCCCATCCGCCGGGTCGTGTCGGTGGCGATGGCGAGATCGGACAGCGCCGCGTCCGGATCACCCAGGGCCAGGGCAGCCTCGGCGGTGAAGTAGGCCACCGAGCCGCTGACCACCAGGTCCGGCGCGGCGCACGCCAAGTGGCGGTAGGGCAGCAGCTGGGCCCGCCACCGCGCCACCAGCTCGGTCTCGCCCAGCCGTGCCGCGGCCAGCAGCGCCCAGCAACGGGTGTAGAGCCACAGGTGGTCCTCCTCGGGACCCCTGGGATACCGGTGCAGGGCGATGCGGGCATCGCGCGGACGCCCGGCCTCGACCAGCGCCACCGTCAGGAGGGCCTGCAACGCGGGCCGACCCGAGGACTCCGCGGCGGCGCGCAGCTCGTCGACGAGGTACCGGCCACCGCCGGTGAGGTAGGCGGCCTCCCAGCGCTGGACCGCCCGGTTGAACCGCGCGTCGTCCCACGACGACCGGGCGCACTGGTCGTAGGTCGCCCGGCTCACCTCGTCGGCCTCCGCCCACTGCCCGTCGAGCAGCAGCAGGGCGGCGCGGGACCAGCCGAGCCTCGTCCGCAGCGCCGGGCTGTCCGGCGACCCCTGCTCGACCGCGACGTCCAGTTCGGCGACGGTCTCGCGGACCCGGCCCAGGGTGACGAGCACCTGCGCGCGGAGCCGTCGGGCCCGGGCCGCCGCGAGCGACGACAGGCCCGGCAGCGCCAGCAGCTCGGTGACCGCCTGGAGGCGCTGGTCCAGGTGGTCGGGGCCGTTGAGCGCCACGGCACGCAGGTGCAGCAGCTTGGCCGGCTCCACGGCGTCGGTCGAGAGCCAGGCCAGGGCCAGGGCCTCGTCCGACAACGCGGCCCGACCGGTCGGATCGCCGTCGTGGCGGCGTGCGACGGCGAGGCAGGACAGCAGCATCGCGCGCTGCACGGGATCGGTCACGTGCGGCAGCGCGCGCTCCAGGACGCCGACGAGCCGTTGGTCGACCTCACCGCGCTGGTCCGGGGCCAGGTCCAGCTCGCTGACGGCCGCGACCGCCGTGGTGACCAGCCGGGAGGTGTCCGGGTCGCCCGACGCCGCGAGGGCCTCCTCCATCGCCCGGATGAACACGAGCAGGCCGTCGCGGAAGTTCTCGGCCCGGTACAGCGACGCGCCGAGCCCGATCAGCAGCGAGTGCCGGTCGAGGTCCTCCTTGCCGGCCAGGTCGGCGGCGGCCAGGGCCTGCCGCCACAACCTCGCGGCGTCTTCGGGCACGAGCCTGGCGTCCGCGACGCGGGCCGCGGTGGCGGCGTGGGCCGAGGCCTGCACGGCGGCGGTCGAGTCGAGCTCGGCCGCCGGCAGCCAGTGCCGCGCGATCTCGGCGGACTTCTCGGTGCTGCCCGTCCACGCCCGGGCGGCCGCCGCGCCGATCCGCCGGTGCACGAGGGCGCGGCGCAACCGCCCGGTCGTCTCGTACAGCGTCTCGGCGGCCAGCGTGTGGGTGAAGCGGAACCAGCCCAGCCGTTGCTGGTCCTCCTCCACCAGCCCGGCCGCGATGGCGGCGTCGAGGGCCTCCAACGCCGCCTCGACCTCGACCGAGGCGGCCTCGGCGACGATCTCGATGTCGAAGTGCCTGCCCGCGACGGCGGCCACCGACAGGACCTCGGCCGCCGTCCGGGGTAACCGGGCCACGCGCCGCAGCACCACTTCGCGCACCGGCGTCGGCACCGGCGCGGTGTGCGGCTGGTCCAGGTGCTGCTCGGTCCACAGCTTGAGCAGCTCCCGCAGGAAGAACGGGTTGCCCTCGGTGCGCGCCCACAGCGCCTGCGCGGTGGGCCCGTCGACCTCGTGGCGGAGCACGGCACCCGCCAGGGTCCGGGTCTCCCGCGCGTCCAGGCCGGTGAGCTCGATCCGCGCCACCCCCGCGCGGGCCAGCGCGGCCAACGTCCCGGCCAGCGCGGACGCCTCGTCCGACCGGTAGGACACGACCAGCAGCAGCCGGGCGGCCGGCGCGGACTCGGCCAGGTGCGCCAGCAGCCGCAGCGAGCACGGGTCGGCCCGGTGCACGTGGTCGAGCGCCACCACCAGCGGCGCGGTGCCCGACGCGTCGGCGAGGTACCCGACGACGGCCTCGAACCGCCGCAGGTCCGCGCCCGCGCCGTCCGCCGGGCGCCGGTCGCCGTCCAGCAGCTCCGCCACCGGTCCCGGTGGCGGGACGCGGGGGAAGCAGGTGGCCGCCGCGCGCAGCACCTGTTCCCACAGCCACAGCGGCGGCGCGTCGACGTGCTCGGGGCAGGTGCCCCAGAGCACCGGCACCCCGGCCCGTTCGGCGAAGCGGCGCAGCAGGCTGGTCTTGCCGATCTCCGGCTCGCCCGACACCGTCACCACCCGGCACCGGCCGGTCGCCGTCGCCGCGGCCAGCGCGTCGGCCAACTGCCGCAACTCCGCCTCGCGACCGACGAAGACGTCACCGTCCGGGGCGGGGGAGGGCGGCGCGCCGGTCACGCGGACCTGCGGAACCACCGACCCGGTGGCGGCACGGGTGGCCGGGATGGCCGGGGCAGGCTGCCAGTCCAGCGTCGGTGACTGGTTGAGGATCTCGTGCTCGAGCTGCTTGAGCGCGGGCCGCGGGTCGACGCCGAGCTCCTCGGCCAACCGCGCCTGGATGGTCCGCAGCACCTTGAGGGCGTCGGCCTGCCGCCCGGCCCGGTACAGCGCCAGGGTCAGCAGCTCGCAGCCGTATTCGCGCAGCGGGTGGGCCTGCACGAATGCTTCCAATTCGGCCACCGCGACCTCGTGCGCGCCCACGGCCAGCAACGCGGCGCAGCGCGCCTCCACGACCGATAATCGCAATTCGTCCAGTCGCGCCACCTCGGGGGCGACCCAGGTGGCACTGGCCACTTCCGAGTACGGTCGCCCGCGCCACAGGGCCAAACCGGCCTCGAACTCGCTCAACGCGTGTTGGGAATCGCCGCGCTCCAATGCCTGCCAGCCGGCCGTGGCGTGCTCGCCGAACCGGTGGACGTCGACGTCGACCACGTCGCCGTCCAGCACATAACCCTGCGAACAGGTGCGCAAAACGGTGGCCGGTGTGCGCGGCGCGCGGTCCGGTTCCAGTACTTTGCGCAAATTCGCCACGTACGCCTGGAGCGAGGTCATGGCCGACGGCGGCGGGTGGCCTGCCCACAGCGCCTCCAGCATCACGTCCACCGCCACCGGCTGGCCGACCCGGCTCACCAGCAGCGCGAGCAGCGCGCGTTGCTTGGGCGTGCCCAGGTCCACCGGTTGGTCGCCGACCTCCGCCTCAAGCGGGCCCAACGCGCGCAACCGCACCGTGGCGCGGGAGGCGTGGTGCGGGTCCGCCGGTTGCGCGTCGGTCCACCGGACGGAGCCCGGCAGCGCGCGACGGGTCGTGCCGACAACTGCCGATTCGTTCGTGCGCCGGGTTCTCATGCCCATTCCGGTGAGGTCGGGAAGAGCGGTCCTGGGGTCGCGTAGCAGACTTCCGGGCAAGTGCGGAAGGGATGCCGGTAATTGGTGCCTGCGTTACCCGAGTGCACGGAATTGGTCCTACCTTTCCCATGACTCCACAAGTCATCGTCAACACGCTTCGCGATTTCGGCTTACTACATCTATAGCACCACGTGGACCGCCGTGCCTGCGACGTGCCGAACCTGATCATGCCTCGATAAACCTGATCCCGGACGCCATTCAAGACGTTTCGAATGTGCCGCGGGCGCTGCTCGGCCTCGACCGCGCGCCGAAGTGACGCGGGCGTGCGCGTGCGCGCCTCACACCCGCTCGGGAACGACCTCCGGCCCTACCGCGCGGTCTCCTCGTCCCCGGTCCGGCACGTCGGTCTCGCCGAACGCGCGTCGCACCCCGGGCGTCTCGGGACTCGCCCGCCCGTCTCGTCCGCTTCGCTCGTGCGCTTGGTTGTCACCAGGACCTACCCCCAGCAGGTGTTCACAGAGCCGAAACGTGCGGGGTCAAGGATTTCAACTCCGATACCGGATCGCAACCCCCGGGCGAGCGCAATGCCAAGTCAACCGGATTCGGTCCGTGACGATCGCGGGATCGGGCACGGAGGCGGGGCGAGTCGGGCTCGCGATCATGGCCCGCGCCGTGTCCAGCGACTGTCCACTGTGGTCTGTTCGCGGGCGCGCGGGTGGTCGCTCCGACCCGGCGACGGGGGGTCGGCGTGCCATACCACCTGCTGCGTCACGCTCCGTGCACCACCCCGCGCCGGCGCGGCCGAGCCGTTCGGGGCACCCTTGTCCTCGGCCCTGTTGTGTCCGCGCGGGGGTTGCACGCCCACTACCGAGGATCGACACGTGACACTGCCCTACGGGTCCGACGACGACCACGCCGCCGACCGCTTCATCAACCTCGCGCTGCGCAGCCGTGACCCCGAGACGTGGCGTCTGCTGGCCTCCGACGCCTACGTAGAGCAGACCGACCGGGTGCTGCGGGCGATGCTCGACCGGATCTCGGCCACGCGCGTGCACCGCACCGCCGAGCGCGCCACCGCCCGGGCGCGGGCGCTCGACGGCGAGATCACCCAGGCCGAGTACCAGCGCGACGCGGCCGAGGACGCCACCAAGGCCACGAAGGCCGCCCACTTCGAGACGTTGGTGCGCGAGCACCACCGCCTCATCGCGCCCGCCGCGCGCCGGCTGCGCGGCGACGACGTCCGCGACGAGCTGACCGACCTGGTGCTCGCCCTGGGGTCGGCGATCGACGCCCACCGGGCCGCGGTGCTCGCCGACGGGACCGCGCCGACCGAGGCCGACCGGGCGCTGTGGGCGCGGCTGGCCACGCTGGACGTGCCGGGGACGGCCGACGGCGAGGGCCGCACGTCGCTGGAGGACCTGGTCAAGCGCCGCGCCGAGCGCCAGGACGACCTCGGGCGCGTGCTGGCCGGGATCATCCTGGACGTGGCGGGCGACGCCACGTCGGTCCCGCGCGCCGAACTGCTGCCCGCGTGGAAGAGGGCGGTCGCGCCGATGCTGGCCGTGGAGGAGAAGTCCGAGTTCGCGGCCAAGGGCAAGGGCTCGCTGGCCACCGAGAAGCTGCGCAAGACCATGGGCCACCTGGAGCGCAAGGGCCTGGTCAAGCGCTCCGGCCCGCAGGACGCCCAACGCCTCGACCTCCTCGACCGGCCCGGCCTCGAGGAACTGGCCCACCGCACGCCCTGAGCCGCCGGTCCGGAAGGACTGGTCCGCCTCGGGCGGCGCACGAAGTCGGGGTCGCCCACGAGGAGTGGTCCGCCGGGGATTCGGCCGCCGGGTTCCGCGTCGCTTCGGCTGGCCGTGCGCGGGTGGGCGGACGATGCTGGACGCGATGGCAGTGCAGCGGGATCCGACCGGCTCTGCGCTGGCCGACCTCGTCGCCCGTCAGCGTGACGAGATCGACCGGCTGAGGACCGCTGCGCGCAGGCAGGCCGTGGTGGAGCAGGCCAAGGGCGTGCTGGCCGAGCGGCTGTCGTGCCGTCCCGACGAGGCGTTCGAGGACATGATGCGGCTCGCCCAGGCCACGGGCGGCGACGTGGTCGACGTCGCGGCGGGCGTGCTCGGCGTGCCGCCACCGCCGGGGCCGCCGTCCGATGTCGCCCCCGTGCCGCCCGAAGGGCTCTTCGACCCGGCGCGCTACGTCCGCCAGGTCGACATCCCGCAGCCGTCACCCGTGCCGCCGGGCGAGCGCACGCCGCAGCCGGTGGCCCTCGCGGCGATCGGCACGGCGGCCGACCCCGAGGACCTGGCCGAACTCCTCCGCGAGCACGTCCGCTGCGACGGCGTGCTGGTCTACCTGCTGGAACCCGACGGCGGCCTGCGGCTGGGCGCGGCGTCGAACGTGCCCGCCCGGGTGCGGCTGGAGTGGGAGCGGGTGCCGTCGCGACTCGACACGGGCATCCTCACCTCGGTGCGCAGCGGCCTGCCGCAGTGGCTGCCGGACCTGGAGGAGGCACGGCGGCGCTACGTCCTCATCGGCGACCCGGAGGCGGTGTGGAAGTCACGCGCGTGGCTGCCGTTCCGGGACCAGACGCGGGTCGTCGGCGTGGTCGGGCTGCTGTGGTCCGAGCCCCGGGACTTCTCGCCCGAGGAGCAGTGGGAGCTGGAGGTGCTGATCCGCGCCGCCGGGTCCACGCTCCTGGCGCTGGTGAGCTCCGTGAGCGCCGCGCCGGGCCGCAACTGGACGCTCTGGGCGCAGCACCTGCTGGACGTGCTCCCCGGCTCGGTGGCGTTGCTGGGCGCCGTGCACGGCGAGGACGGCGAGGTGGTCGACTTCCGGTTCGAGGCGGCCAGCCCCGACGCGGTGGACTTCACCGGCCGCCGCTACCGCCAGCTCGTCGGCCGCACGATCCTCACCAGCTACCCGACCGTCGCGGGCACCGAGCTGTGGGCGGCCTACCACCGCGTGCTCCACAGCGGCGTCAGGGAGGTCGTCAGCATCTTCGACTACGAGGAGAACACTCCCGGCCTGCCGCAGCACGGCCGGTACACGCTGACCATCGGCAAGTTCGGCGACGGCCTGATCCTCGCCTGGCACGAGCACGAGGATCCGTTGCAGCTGGAACGGCTGCGCAGCGTCCAGCGCCTGGGCAACATCGGCTGGGGCGAGTGGAACCTCGTGACCAACGAGATCGACTGGTCCGACCAGCTCTACGTCATCTTCGACCGCGACCCGGCGCTGGGGCCCATGTCGCTGGACGAGATCCGGGCGTCCGTGCTCGGCGAGGACCTGCCGATCCTGCAGAACGCCGTGCGGCGGATGCTGGAACGCGGCGAGCGCACCGACTCCGAGCTGCGGTTGAAGGCAGGCGGGCAGATCCGGTGCGGCCGGTTCATCGGCGAGCCGGTGCTGGACGTCGAGGGCAGGCCCGTGCGGCTGGACGTGGTGTTGCAGGACGTGACCGCGATGCGGCGGGCCGAGAAGCGGGTGTTCGACCTCAGCGAGCAGTTCGCGCAGGAGCACCAGGTGGCCGACCACCTCCGCTCCGCCGTGTTGCCGCTGCCGAGCCGGCCGCTGGACCTGCCGGGGATGCGGGTCGCGGTGCGCTACCTCGCGGCCGAGCAGTGGGCGGAGGTGGGCGGCGACTGGTACCACGCGTTCCCGATCGACGACGGCAGCACGCTGCTCGCGATCGGCGACGTGGCGGGTCACGGCCTGGCGACCGCCGCCGCGATGGCGAAGCTGCGGTACGCGCTGACCGGGGCCGCGCTGACCAACCCAGACCCGGCCGGTGTCCTCGACGTGCTGAACCGGATGCTGACCGGTGGCGACGGCGTGACGCTGGCGTCGGCGGTCGTGGGCCGGTTCGAGCCGACCACCCGGAGGCTGTCGTGGGCGCAGGCGGGCCACCCCGCCCCGCTGCTGCTGCGGTCGCACGACGTGCACCGGCTGGACCGGCCGGACGGCCCGATCCTGGGTGCCGTGCGGGGAGCGGTGTACGCCACGGCCCGGGTGCTGCTGGCGCCCGGCGACACGGTGCTGATGTTCACCGACGGGCTGATCGAGCGGCGGCCGTCGGCCGGCGTGCGCGGTGACGACCTGGAACGCCTGATGGACGAGATCCGCGGTTTCATCGCCGACCTGGACCCGCTGGAGATGCCGGAGGCGCTGACGTCACGCCTGGTCCCCGCCACGCCGTTGGACGACACGTGCATCGTGGCGGCGACGATCATGGCGTGACGGCCGGTTGCGGCGCGCCTGAGCGGGTACACGTCCCGGTATGAGCACGGACGACCTGAACTCTTACTCCGAACCGCAGGCCACGGGGTCGCCCGACGCGGTCGAGACCGACCCGGCGGGGCTGAGCAGTGCCGAGGACCTGGACGAGGACCGGATCAGGAAGGACCCCTTGGAGGCGGGGATGGACCCGCCGGAGCAGTGGTCCGGCGTGACGAAGTACGGCATGACGCCGTGGGAGGAGTCGCACCCGCGGCCGTTGTCGGACCGGCTCGCGGAGGAGCAGCCCGACGTGCGGCCGGAGCAGCCCGCCGGTGAGCCGGTGTACCCGGGCGACGGCGTGGTGAGCCGGGACGCCGTGGACGAGCGCGAGGCGGAGATCCGCACCGAGGCCGAGCGGCGTGGCCAAGCGGCCGACGACAGCTGAGCCCGATCGAGGTGGCGGTCGACGTGACGGGTCGTGGTCTGCGGTCGTGGACCACGACCCGTCACGCCTACTGGTGGGCCATCCGCTGCGTGGCCTGCGCGCCGTCGGCCCGCAGCGCCGCGAGCGCGTCGTCCAGGGTCGGGTGGATGTCCACCGACCGGTTCACGAGCGTGATCTCCAGGGGACGCAGTACGGTCCGTCTGTCGGTGGCCACGGCCAGCGCCACGCCTCGGCGTGCCGCGCCCGCCACGGCCTCCACCAGCAGTTGGATGCCGGCCGAGCCGAAGAAGTCGATCCTGGTGAGGTCCACGACCAGTCCGGCCGGGCGTTGCTCCAGCTGTTCGGCGAGCTTGGCGCGGATCGGCTTCTCGCAGGACATGTCGATCTCGCCGACGACCTCGATCACGGCGATGCCGTCGTGGTGGTGGACGCGCGTGGTCGTCAGGGGATTGCTGTCTGGACGGGTGTCGCGCACTGGGCACTCCTCGGTTGGTACGAGAACCAACAACCGAGCTTCTGCTCAACCCGAATCGTCGCTCCGCGCTGCTTGGTGTGGCGGTTGGACACCCCAACGTTACGGCGTGGACGGCAACACCACAACCGCTTGACCGCGCAATTGGGGAGAGAGTCGGTGCTCCCCGGTGACCGGACCGGGTGAATGGCCTGTTCACCGCTCCCTGACCTGTGGAAACGTCGTGCGGCCCGACCACGGAGGAAAGTCATGCGCAACCGCCTGCCGCTGCGCGCGTTCACCACCCCGGCCTGGTCGGAGCAGGAGCCGACGTGGCGGGACGCGAAGCCCGCGCTCATCGAGGCGGCGCTGAAGCGGGCCACCGCCCGGCCGTCCGGGAACTGGTTCGTGGTCGGCGCGAGCCGTGACGTGGGGCGCGGCAGGCCGCTCGGCCGCACGGTCGCGGGGCGCGAGGTGGTGCTGTGGCGCGGGCCGGGCGACGTCCTGGCGGCCGGTCCGGGCGCGTGCCCGCACCTGGGCGCGCCGCTGTGCGACGGCGCGGTCGCCGACGGCAGGCTGGTCTGCCGCTGGCACGGGCTCGCGCTGGGCGGTGAGCGGTTCGGCGCGTGGAACCCGTACCCGGCGCACGACGACGGCGTGCTCGCGTGGGTGCGCCTGGACGACGTCGGCGGCGAGGAACCGCTGCCCGAGCCGGTGCTGGCCGCCCGTCCGCCCACCGGGTCGCCGGCCGCGGTCACGACGCTGATCGGCCGGTGCGACCCGGAGGACGTGGTCGCGAACCGGCTCGACCCGTGGCACGGCGCGTGGTTCCACCCCTACTCGTTCGCGAACCTCCGGGTGCTGGAGACGCCCACCGAGGATCGGGACCGGTTCCTGGTCGAGGTGACGTTCCGGGTCGCGGGCCGGTTCGGCGTACCGGTCACCGCCGCGTTCACCTGCCCGGAACCGCGCACGGTCGTGATGCGGATCGTCTCCGGCGAAGGCGAGGGCAGCGTGGTCGAGACCCACGCCACACCGCTGGGCAACGGGCGCACGGCGGTGGTCGAGGCGACCGTCGCGCACTCGGACCGGCGCGGGTTCGGCCTGGTCAGGCGGGCCGCGCCGGTGATCCGGCCCCTCCTGCGCCAGGCCGCCACACGGCTGTGGCGTGACGACCTGGCCTACGCCGAGCGCCGGTACGCCCTCCGGTCCAGGGGTGCGTTCCCCGGCTGACCGAGGTCAACTTGCATCGGTTTTGAGTCGATTTTAGGGTGGGTGTCACCACTGCCGACTCGTCGAGGACGTGCGTCATGCCCGAGCTCTCCCGCCTGCCCCGCCCGGTCGCCGAGTCGTGGGACTGGCAGCTGTCCGGCCTGTGCCGCGGCATGGACAGCACCTACTTCTTCCACACGCCCAACGAGCGCGGCGCGGCCCGCGAGCGGCGGGAGGCGACGGCGAAGGCCATCTGCCGGCGGTGCCCGGTGATGCGGGAGTGCCGCGAGCACGCGCTGGAGGTGCACGAGACGTTCGGCGTCTGGGGAGGCCTGGGCGAGGGCGAGTTGCGGGCTATCCTCTCCGAACGCGCCAGGAAGTGAGCCGGAGTCGATGAGCTGGACACCCCGTGCGGTCGCGGCGATGCTCGGCATCTCGCCCACCACGCTGCGCACGTGGGACCAGCGCTACGGGCTGGGACCGACCGACCGGACCGCGGGCGGTCACCGCCGCTACCGCGACGACGAGGTCGAGCAGCTGCGGCGGATGGTCGCGCTGACCGCGCGCGGCGTGGCGCCGGCGGAGGCCGCCCGACAGGCACGGCAACCCGCCCCCGACCGGCCGCGGCCGATCGCGGTCGAGCTCACCGCGGACGCGGCCCGGTCCGCCCGGCGCGGTTTCCTGACCGCCGCCGAACGGCTGGACGAACCCAGGGTGCGCCGGCTCGCGGCCGACCTGATCACCGGGCACGGCGTGGTGGCGGCGTGGCAGTCGGTGCTGGCGCCGTTCCTGGTCGAGCTGGGCGACCGGGTGGCCCGACGCGGCACGGGGATCGAGGTGGAGCACCTGGCCAGCGCCGGGTTGCTGCACGCACTGCGCGCCGTGCCCTACCCGGAGGGCAACGGCGGCCTGGCCGCGCTGCTGTCGTGCGCGCCGGACGAGCAGCACACGCTGGCCCTGGAAGCCCTGGGAGCCGCACTGTCCGAAGAGGACTGCCCGTGGCGCGGCCTCGGCGCGAGAGTGCCGGCGCCGGCGTTGTGCGACGCGCTGGACCGCCTGCGACCCGCCGTGACCGTGATCTGGGCGCACCACCCGGACCTGGCCGCCGCCGTGCCGCTGGAGGACCTGCGCCGCCGCGCCGACACCGTCCTGGTGGCCGCCGGTCCCGGCTGGGAGGGCCTGCCGCTGCCCGATCCGGTGCGGCGACCGGTGACGCTGCCCGACGCCGTGCGGCTGATCGTGGACCAGGTCCGCGTGTAGTCCGGGTGACGCGATCACGGCTGCGCTCAGGGCCGCGGCGTCCGGCCCCAGCGGCGGGCGACGGCGCGCAGCACGGGGTTCCGGCCCGCGGTGGGCACGGCCCACAGGTCGGTCCCGGCGACGCCCCACCGGCCCAGCAGCCGGTTCGCCGCGGCGAAGCCGGTCGTCGCGGCACGTTCCATGAGCGCGACGGGCAGGTCGATCCGCACCAGGTCGCCCGCCAGCACGACGAACTCGTCCGGCGTGCGCACGGTCGGCCGGCGGGCGAACCCACCCGCGGGGAACAGCGGGCAGTCGGCCCGCAGCTCGTGGCGCTCGTCCACGACACCGGCGCGCTTGGTCTCGGGGTAGACCTCCGTCAGCCGCTCCCACAGCCGCGCGCGGGCATCGGGTTCGTCGGACGGCAGCGCGTACCCGTGCAGCTCCACCACCGAACCGCCGGTGCGCGCGGCCCACGCCCGTGCCTCGTGCTCGTAGTGGTCCAGCACGGTCACGTTGTCCAGCAGCCCGTACCCGCTGGTGCCGAGGAACCCCGGCCGGTCCGGGTCCACCGGCCGGTCGAGCCAGTACCGCGACACCAGGAACGGCGGCGCGGTCCGCAGCTCCGCGATCCGCCCGCGCCACCGCGCGTCACCCAGCTCCGGTGACGCGGCGACGACCCGGCGCAGGCCGGCCACGTCGGCGGCCAGCACGACCGCGTCCGCTTCGAGCACGCCACCGGACCCGCGCACGGTGAACCGCCTGGACCCGCCGGGGTCCACCGACCGCACCTCGACGCCCCGCCGCACGTCCGCGCCCAGGTCGGCGAGGTGGCGCGCGAGCGGCTCCCACAGGCCGTGCGGGAACGGGTCGGCGGCCACGTCGAACAGCAGGCCCTCGGACGAGCCGAGGAAGTAGAGGTGGAACATCAGCGCCAGCTCGGCCGCCGACATGTCACCCGGGTGGGCGAAGAAGCTGCGGGAGAACACCTCGAAGGCCAACGCGTGCGCGGGCCGGGGGAAGCGGATCCGCTCCAGGTACGTCGCCGCGTCGAGGTGGTCGAGTTCCCGGTAGACGCGGGGCGGCGAGACGTCCAGCAGCGGCAACGCGGCCCGCGCGTCCACCGACGCCAGGTCGGACCAGCGGAACGTCGGGCTGCGGCGCAGGAACGACAACGCGTTCCACGGCAGGGTGGTGGGCAGGCCGGCGAACCCGTCCCGGTGCCCGTCGGCGTGCCACAGCGGGTAGTCCGGCAGGGCGACCAGCGCCCGACCACCCGGGTCGGCCCGGCGCAGCAACGCGCGCAGGTTGTAGTACTGCCGGAAGAACGCGTGGAAGCCGCGGGTCATCGTGACCTCGCTGCCGTCGGCGAGCCGGATCGGCCACCCGCCCACCCGGCCGCCGAGGTGGTGCTCGCGTTCGAACACCACGACCCGGGCACCGCGCTCGGCCAGGACGGTCGCGGCGGCCAGTCCCGCGATGCCCGCGCCGATCACGGCCACCGTCGGCACGTCACCGTCGAACCGCGCGCGCCCGGCGGGCCCGGCGACGCGCACCGCCTTGCGATCACGAGGCGTCACGGTCGCCCCTGCCGTCCCGCGCGGGGCGGCGGATCCGTTGCGCCGCAGCGGATCCCGCGTTCCTCCGCCGCTCCCACAGCGACAGCACCGCGGTCACCATCGCGAAGCCGTACAGGAAGTCCTCGACCGGGATGTCCCACGGCGCCCGCACGCCGCTGATCGCCCAGTCCGCGTACAGCACCACGGGCGCGTCCAGCCTGGTCAGCCAACCGTCCACCGGCACCTGGAAGCCGAGCACGATCGCCATCGTGACCCAGTAGGAGGGACGGCGGAACAACCCCGTGCGCAGCACCAGGGTTTCCAGCAGCACCACCAGGACCGCCGCGGCGACGGCGGCCAGCAGGTACTCCCTAGCCATCGCGCAGCACCCGGCGCACGGTCTCGTAGGTCAGCAACGCGCACAGCGGGATGGCGGCGAAGAACAGCACCTCCTCGACCGGCAGCACACCGGCCACCACCACGCCGGTCGTGCCCTCGCGGTGGAAGCTCCAGTGCCCGCGCGCGATCGCCACCACGTCCCACACGACCAGCACCGACAGCACGGGCAGGACCGCGCGGGCCACGTCCGGCGCGCGGCGGTACACCCCGTGGCCGAGCCACTCCAGCGGGGCCGTGACGAGCAGGCACGCGACCAGCACGGCCAGGTACTCGTACTGGCTCCTCATCGCACCTCCGCGCGCTCGTCCCGCCTCCGACCGTAGAAGCGCGCGGGCCGGTCCGCATGATGAGCGGTCGGCGGCTCAGGCGACCGAGCCGAGCTTGTCCGGGTTCATCATCCAGAAGATCCGGTCGATGCCCTCCGCCGACGCCGCCACCGCCAGCACCGCGAACGTGACGCCGTCACGGCGCAGCAGGGCGGCGGTGTCGCCGTTGACCGTCGCCCAGGAGACCTCGACGCCCGTCCAGAAGTGCCCGGCGAACGCCCGGACGTACTTGGCCACGGTGACCGCGCCGTGCACGGGGACGCGCGAGGCCCGCACCACGCCGCCGCCGTCGGAGTAGCTGACCACGTCGGCGGCGAACAGCTCCTCCAAAGTGGCCAGGTCGCCCTCCCGTGCCGCGGCCACGAACGCGGTCAGCAACCGTCGCTGCTCGGGACCGGTCACGGGCGCGCGCCGCTCGTCGGCGAGCTGGCGTCGGGCGCGGCTGACGTGCTGGCGGGCCGACGTCTCGGTGGCCTGGATGATCTCGGCGATCTGGCTGTAGGGGTAGTCGAACGCCTCGCGCAGCACGTAGGCCGCCCGCTGGGTCGGCGTGAGCTTCTCCAGCAGGAAGAGCACGGCGACTTCGAGCGCGGAGTCGCGTTCCGCGCCCAGTTGCGGGTCGGCCGAGGTGTCGACGGGTTCGGGCAGCCAGGGGCCGACGTAGACCTCGTGCCGCGCCCGCGCCGTGCGGCCGGCGTTGATGGCGAGCCGCGTGGTGGCCGTGGCCAGGTAGGCGAGCGGGTCGCGCACGGCCGACCGGTCACTGGACTGCCAGCGCAGCCACACGTCCTGCACGAGGTCCTCGGCGTCGACGGCGCTGCCGAGCATCCGGTAGGCGATGCCGAACAACCTCGGCCGCACCTGCGCGAACACGGTGGCCGCCTCGTCGAGGTCCGCGCCGGCGGTGTCCTCCATGGCCGTGGTCTCCCGTCGTGGAACGCGCCGTCGTCGACAACAGGATGCACTGCCCGCCGAGGCCTTGATCGGGTGGCCACCACACCGGCGGGTGAACCCGCTGTCACGAACCGGCGCCCTGCACTGTCCTGGTTGGCGAGGGCGTGCCGGACGTGCCGGCCGCCGGTGAGAGGAGTCACCATGAAGGTTGTCGTGATCGGCGGTACCGGCCTGATCGGGTCGAACGTCGTCGCACGGCTCGGCGAACACGGTCACGAGGCGGTGGCGGCGGCTCCCTCGACGGGGGTCGACACGATCACCGGCGAGGGGCTGGCGGAGGCCGTGCGGGACGCGGACGTGCTGGTCGACGTGTCGAACTCGCCGTCCTTCGCCGACGACGACGTGCTGGCGTTCTTCCGCACCTCCACCGCGAACCTGGTGGAGGCAGCGAAGGGTGCTGGTGTCGGGCACTACGTGGCGCTGTCCGTGGTGGGCGCGGAGCGTGCGCCGGACTCGGGTTACCTGCGGGCGAAGGTGGCCCAGGAGGAGCTGATCCGGGCGTCCGGGCTGCCGTTCTCGCTGGTGCACGCCACCCAGTTCTTCGAGTTCGCGGGCGGTATCGCGGACAGCGCGACGGCGGACGGCGTGGTGACGCTGCCCGACGGCGGCGTGCAGCCGGTGGCCGCCGCCGACGTGGCCGCGGTCGTGGCCCGGACCTCGGTGGGCTCGCCGCTGAACGGCGTGGTGGAGGTCGGGGGACCGGAGGTGCTCGGCATGGACGCCTGGATCCGCACGGTGCTCCAGGCCCGGGACGACCGGCGCGAGGTGGTCACCGACCCGGAGGCCCGCTACTTCGGCACGCTGCTGGACGAGAAGACCCTGCTGCCCGGCTCCGACGCGCTGGTCGGCCCGACCCGGCTGGAGGAGTGGCTGGCCAGGTGATCGGACCACCCGCGCGGGCCACCACCGCCCGCGCGGGTCCGCCGGGGTTCACGGCGTGGGCCCGCGCGAGTTCGGCGTCGGTCGGTGGGAGGCGGTCGGGGGCGGGGGTCCGCATGGCTTACCGGTGTGGGTCGGGCCGGCGCGGGCTCGGCGTGGCCGGTGGTGGGCCTCCGTCGGCAGGGCGGGATCGGCGGGGGTTGGCGGCGGCCGATGGGGGTAGCCGACACGGCGACCACGCCGGGTGGACGGAGGACCGCATGGCCGACCGGATAGCGGACATCTGGGGTGCCCGCACGCCGCACGCGAAGGACACGCCGTGGCCGGTGCGGGTGGACCTGCACCTGGACGACGGGCTGGCGGAGTCGGACGTGGACCGGTGGGTGCAGTCGGCCTGCGTGCTGTGCAGCAACGGCTGCGCCTGTGACATCGCGGTCAAGGACGGGCGGATGGTCGGGGTCCGCGGCCGTGCCGGGGACGTGGTCAACCACGGGCGGATGGGGCCGAAGGGCCTGTACGGGTCCTGGCAGTACAACGGCGACGACCGGCTGACGCGTCCCCTGGTCCGGCGGGACGGCGTGCTGGTGGAGTCGGACTGGGACACCGCCATGGAGCTGGTGGTGCGCCGGTCGCGCGAGCTGCTGGACGAGGTCGGTCCGCTGTCGCACGGCTTCTACACCAGCGGGCAGCTGTTCCTGGAGGAGTACTACACCCTCGGCGTCATCGGGAAGGCCGGCATCGGCACGCCCCACATGGACGGCAACACGCGGCTGTGCACGGCCACGTCCGCGGCGGCGATGAAGGAGAGCTTCGGGTCCGACGGGCAGCCCGGCAGCTACCGCGACATCGACTCGTGCGACGCGCTGTTCCTGTTCGGGCACAACATGGCCGAGACGCAGACCGTGCTGTGGGCGCGGGTGCTGGACCGGCTGCACGGCCCGGACCGGCCGGTCGTGGTGGCGGTCGACCCGAGGCGCACGAAGGTCGCCGACGCGGCGGTGGAGTCCGGGGGAGTGCACCTGGCCCCGCTGCCGGGCACCAACCAGGCGCTGATGAACGGCCTGGTCCGAGAGGTGATCGCGAACGGCTGGGTGGACCGCGACTACGTCGCCGCGCACACCCTCGGCTACGACGAGCTGGCCGCCACGGTCGAGCCGTACACGCCCGAGCACGTCGCCGAGGTCTGCCGGATCGACGCGGACGACCTGCGCCGCGCCGCCCGGATCTTCGGCACGTCCCCGCGCGTGCTGTCCACCGTGCTGCAGGGCTTCTACCAGTCGCACCAGGCCACCGCCGCGTCCTGCCAGGTCAACAACCTGCACCTGCTGCGCGGCCTGATCGGCCGGCCCGGCTGCGGCATCCTGCAGATGAACGGGCAGCCGACCGCGCAGAACACCCGCGAGTGCGGCGCAGACGGCGACCTGCCGGGCTTCCGCAACTGGGACAATCCCGAGCACGTCGAGCAGCTGGCCCGGCTGTGGAACGTGGATCCGCTGACCATCCCGCACTGGGCGCCGCCCACGCACGCCATGCAGATCTGGCGCTACGCCGAGCAGGGCTCCGTCCGGTTCCTGTGGATCTCGGGCACCAACCCGGCCGTGTCGCTGCCCGAGCTGCGGCGCGTCCGGGAGATCCTGGCGCGGGACGACCTGTTCGTGGTGGTGCAGGACGGGTTCCGCACCGAGACCGCCGAGTACGCCGACGTGGTGCTGCCCGCCGCGCTGTGGGGCGAGAAGCAGGGCACGTTCACCAACGTCAACCGGACCGTGCACCTGTCGGACCAGGCGGTCGAGCCGCCCGGCGAGGCGCGGTCCGACCTGGACGTCTTCCTCGACTACGCCCGCCGCATGGACTTCCGCGACCGCGACGGCGCGCCGCTGATCAAGTGGCGTGATCCCGCCGGTGCGTTCGCGGCGTGGCAGGAGTGCAGCCGGGGCAGGCTGTGCGACTACACCGGCCTGTCCTACGAGAAGCTGCGCTGCGGCAGCGGCATCCCCTGGCCGTGCGACGAGGACCACCCGGACGGGTGCGACCGGCTGTACGCCGACGGCGTGTTCCCCACTCACCCGGACGTGTGCGAGGACTACGGCCACGACCTGCTCACCGGCGGCGCCACCTCGCCCGAGCAGTACCGGGCCCGACGCCCGGACGGTCGGGCGTTCCTCAAGGCCGCCGAGTACTCGCCGCCACCCGAGCAGGCCGGCGGCGACTACCCGTTCGTGTGCACCACGGGCCGCACGGCCTACCACTTCCACACGCGCACCAAGACCGGCCGGTCGCGGCGGTTGCGCCGGGCCGCGCCCGAGCCGTGGGTGGAGCTGTCCGTCCGCGACGCCGCCGCGCTGGGCGTGCGCGAGGGCGACCTGGTCCGGGTGGAGTCGCCGCGCGGCCGGGTGGAGGCGCCCGCCCGGATCGGACGCGGCCGTGACGGGGTGGTGTTCGTGCCGTTCCACTACGGCTACTGGGACACCGACGGCGACCGGCACGCGCGAGCGGCCAACGAGCTGACCGCGACCGAGTGGGACCCGGTGTCGAAGCAGCCGCTGTTCAAGGTCGCCGCGGTCCGGGTCGTCAAGCTGGCCGACGGCGCCGGCCCGGCTCCCGCGCCGACCACGACCGCATCCGCGCCGCACGACCCCGCGAGCGTGCCGGCGACCACGGGGGAGGACGACGTGCGCGAGGACGTGACGCCGATCGACCCGCCCGCGCCGCCGCCGACCCCGGACCGGACACCCCACGTGCCGCACCTCGCGTCGAAGGGCTGAACCATGCACCTGGCCACCTACCTGGGACTGCTGCACTCCTCGCTCGACACCCTCGCCGACGCGTTCCGCCAGGTCGGCCAGGGCCACGGCGAGGAACCCGACGTGTGGCACACCTGCCGCGTGCTCGCGGGACGCGTCGAGCACCAGGCCGAGGCGTTGGCGCCCGTCGTGCGGCGCTACGGCGAGCACCGCGAGGACGAGCCCGAGCGCCTGCACGCCACGGGGTTGGAATCCACCCGCAGCGGCGCGGTCGGCCTGCTGCGCGACCTGCAGGACCTCTACACGCTGGCCTCCCTGACCGAGATCACGTGGACCGTCGTCGGCCAGGCCGCGCAAGGGCTGCGCGACCGCGAGCTGCTCGACGTCGTCACCTCCTGCGAGCAGGACACCGCCCGCCAGCTCACGTGGCTGCGGACCCGCATCAAGCAGGCGGCGCCCCAGGCGCTCATCGCGGCCAGGTGACGGGTGCGGTGGTGCGTCGGGGCGCTTTGGGCTGAACGGCGGCTGGGCGGGGGTCGAAAGGCCTGCTTATAGTCCGGGCGAGATGTTCTGGGAGCGCTCCCAGAACGCGTCCGACGGAAGAGGGATTCTCGATGAGGAGAGTTCTCGCCGGTGTGCTCGCGACCTCGGTCCTGGCCGGCCTGGTCACGTTGGCGGCGCACGCGAGCCCCCGCGCTGCCGCCGACGAACCCGTGGTCGTCGTCTCCAGCGACTTCGACGACGGCACGGCGCAAGGCTGGACGGCGCGCGGCGGCGAGGTCGCCGAGCCGAGCACCGCGGTGTCCCGCAGCGGCACCCACAGCCTCGCCGTCAGCGGCCGTGCCCAGACCTGGCAGGGCCCCACGCTGAACGTGCTGGACGAGGTGCGGAAGGGCGTCCGCTACGACCTGTCGGTGTGGGTGCGCCTGGCCGCCGGCGAGGCGGCGACGCAGGCCCGGCTGTCCGTCGAGCGCCACACCGCGGGCACGCCGAGCTACGACCAGGTCGTGGGCGACACCGCGGTCACCGCGGACGGCTGGGTCAACCTGCGCGGCAGCTACACGCTGGCCGCGGACGTCGACTTCCTCACCACCTACGTCGAGCTGGGCAGCGCCACCGCGTCCCTGCACATCGACGACTTCTCCCTCTCCTACACCCCGCTGCCGCCGATCCAGACCGACATCCCGTCGGTCAAGGACGTGCTGGCCGACCACTTCGCCGTGGGCGCCGCCGTCGGGAACGCCGAGCTGCTCAACAACCACGGGCAACTGCTCGCCAGGCACTTCAACTCGATCACGCCCGGCAACACGCTGAAGTGGGACGCCACCGAGCCCACCGAGGGCGCGTTCCGCTTCGGCGACGCGGAGGCCCTGGTCGCCTGGGCGAAGGCCAACGGCGCGGCCGTGCGCGGGCACACGCTGGTGTGGCACCAGCAGACCCCGGCGTGGGTGTTCAAGGACGCGGCGGGCAACGACATGACCGCGACGCCGGAGAACAAGGCGCTGCTGCTGTCCCGGTTGGAGGCGCACATCCGCGAGGTCGTCGGCCACTTCGGTGACGACATCAAGGTGTGGGACGTCGTCAACGAGGTCGTCGACGAGAACCAGGCCGACGGCCTGCGCCGCAGCAAGTGGTTCGAGATCACCGGGCTGGACTACCTGCGCACGGCGTTCCGGGTGGCCCGCGAGGTCGCGCCCGGCGCCACGCTGGTGATCAACGACTACAACACGAACGTGCCGTCCAAGCGCGACAAGCTGTACGACCTGGTCGTGAAGCTGCGGGCGGAGGGCGTGCCGATCGACGCCGTCGGCCACCAGATGCACGTCAACGTGCAGTGGCCGGAGCTGGCGGAGACCGAGGCGATGCTGGCCAAGTTCGTGCCGCTGGGCATCGACCAGCAGATCACCGAGATGGACGTCTCGATCTACACCGACAACAGCCAGTCCTACCCGACCCCGCCCGCCGACGTGCTGCTCGCGCAGGCGTACCGGTACCGCGACTTCTTCGCGCTCTACAAGAAGTACTCGCAGCACATCAGCTCGGTGACGTTGTGGGGCCTGGCGGACGACAACACGTGGCTGGACAGCTTCCCGGTGACCCGCAAGGACCACCCGCTGCTGTTCGACACCCGCTTGCAGGCCAAGGACGCGTACTGGGGCGTGGTGGACCCGAGCCGGATCGGCGGCACGACTACCACTACGACGACAACCACCACCACCACGACAACCACCTCGACCACGACGTCCATGACGATGCCGCCGGTGACGTGCACGGTCGACTACAAGGTCGGCAGCCAGTGGCAGGACGGTTTCCAGGCCGAGGTCCGGATCACCAACCGGACCACCACCGCCGTCACCGCGTGGACGCTGGCCTGGTCGTTCTCCGACGGTCAGCGGATCACCCAGCTGTGGAACGGCGTCCACACCCAGGACGGCGCGGCGGTGAGCGTGCGGAACGCGTCCTGGAACAGCGTGCTGCCGCCGGGCGGCTCGGTCTCGTTCGGGTTCCTCGGCAACTGGGTGGGATCGAACGGCAAGCCGGGTTCGTTCACGCTGAACGGCACGCGCTGCTTGGGCTGACGCGTCAGCTCTCGGTCACCTTGTAGTAGCGGACGGGGGTGTAGGCGTTCGCCGTCTGCGCCGTCCACTTCCGCTCCACGGGTGGCGCGCCGTCGGGGCCGGTCTGCTCGCGCACGACCGGCTCCGACTTCGCGTCGTCGGCCCACCGCACGAACAGCGCCGCGTGGTAGGACGCGACGAGGGCGTCACCGGGGCGCAGGTCGGCGCGCGGCACCTCGGCGGCGACGTCGCGCAGCGTGGTCGTCGTGCGGGAGTGGGTCAGGCCCCACGCCAGCGAGACGTAGCCGGAGCAGTCGGTGCGGTAGTTGCCGTACTCGTTCTCGTGACACGCCTGCTGGCTGTACGGGACCTGTGCGTCCAACCAGGACTGCGACCGGGCCAGCGCTTCCGCGCGCGAGGTCGCGCGGTCCTCCGCCGTCGTGCCGCACGCGATCAACGCGCCGGGATCGCCGGCCGCGTGCGCTGCCGGTGCCTGGAACGCCGCCGCACAGGCGAGAGCGGCGATCAGGGTGCGGGTGCTCATCGAACCCCCTCGGGTCGCGGTGTGCGCCGCGGGCTCGCGCGGCGGGTCGGACACCACAGGGGGTTTCCCGGCGTCCGGCGGGACACGGCCCGAACCACCCGGCCGTGTGGTCTGCGATCCGCCCGGTTTCACCCGGACCGGCGAGGGTAGTCGGGCGGTGCCCACAGTGGACGCGGGGAGGGGACCGGCATGCGCATCGTCATCGTCGTGGCCGCGTTGTGCGTCGCGGCGGCGGCGTGCGGCGGCGGCACCGATCAGGGTGGTGGCGCGTCGTCCGAGCCGGTGAGCAGGCGGGAGATCGGCGTGCTGGCGCCGGTCGAGGCGGCGGACACGGCGTTCACCTACGACCAGGAAGCCGCGCCGCCCGGCGCGGAGCTGGAGCTGGAGGTGATCGAGGGCGACGGCACGACGACCGTGCGGCTGTCGGCCGACCTGCTCCAGCCCGACCGCGGTTACGCCGCCCACGCGCACACCGATCCGTGCGGCAGGAACGGCACCGACGCCGGTCCCCACTACCAGCACGAGATCGACCCCGCCGCGACGCCCGAGCGGCCGTCGGTCGACCCGGCCTACGCCAACCCGCGCAACGAGATCTGGCTGGAGCTGACCACCGACGGCAAGGGCAACGCCGTGGCCGAGACCACCGTGCCGTTCGTGTTCGGCGACCGCGTGCCGTCCTCGATCGTGCTGCACGAGCAGCCGAAGACCGCGACCGAGCAGGGCCGGGCGGGCAGCGCGGGCGGCCGGATCGCCTGCTTCACCGCCCCGTTCCGCTGACGGCTCAGTCGACCGCGGTGGTCTTCGGCGTGCTGTACACGACGTCGACGTACTCGCGGTGCCGCTCGATGAAGCCCTTGATGAACGGGCACAGCGGCAGCACGGGCAGCCGCCACTCGCGGGCCTGGTCGAGCGCGGCCCGGGCCAGCGCGCTGCCCACGCCCTTGCCCTCGAACGCCGGGTCGACCTCCGTGTGCGTGAACACGATCAGGTCGGGCGTCCGGATGTAGACCGCCTTGCCCGCGGGCGTCCCGTCGACCACCGCCGCGAAGTGCTTCTCCGCGGGAACGTCCCGCACCTCGATCGCCATGGCCCGATCCTCGCACGGCCCGCCGTTCGGCGTTCGCCGAGGACGTCGGCGCGGGCGGTCGCTGTCGGCCCTGGGAGAAATCGGTACGCCCGCGCCACGTGATCGGGCACGCTGTCGCGATGGGGTATGCGGTTCGCGACTACGTCGCCGAGGATGAAGCGTCGTGGCTGCGGTGCCGGGTGTTGGCGCTCCTGGGCACCGCGTTCTACGACCACGTGCTCGCGGCGAAGCCCGGCGTCTCCGGGGCGGAACTCGTGGCCGTGGACGGTGGCGTGGTCGTCGGCATCCTCGACCTGGCGGTCGACGGCGAGCTGGCCACCATGGAGACGATCGCCGTGCACCCGGACCACCGGCACCGGGGGATCGGCGGCGCGTTGCTGTCCCGGGCCCGGTCGCGCGCACGGGCGCTCGGCGCGGTCACGCTGGACGCGTGGACCCGGGACGACCCGCCGACGCTGCGCTGGTACCGCGCCATGGGCTTCGGCGAGAGCGACCACTACCTGCACGTGGTCGCCGACCACCACGAGCCGGCGCGCGCCGTGGTGGCCCGGCCCGGCCTGCGGGTGGCGAAGGCGCTGCTGCACGCGGACCTGGCCGACGAGGCGCGGTTGCGGCGCGAGTTCGAACGGGTGCACGTGTGCCGGCGGTTCGCGCTGGCGTTACGTGGTGAGCTCGGTGGGCGTGGCGACGACGTCCACCATCGCGCCGTTGCGCAGGACGGTCACCGGCAGCGGTAGGCCGATGGCCTCGGCGAACAGCTGCCGCTGGATGCCCTGGGCGTCGCTGACCGGCGTGCGGGCCACGCTGAGCACCAGGTCGCCGTCGCGCAGGCCCGCCCGCTCGGCCGGCCCGCCGGGCACGACCTGCACCAGCCGCACGCCCGCGCGTTGCCCGGTGCGCTCGGCGACGGCGTCCGGCAGGGGCGCGGGCGCGCCGACCACGCCCAGGTAGGCCCGCCGCACCCGGCCCTCGACCATCAACGTCGACAGGATCCGCTGGGTCGTGCTGTTCATCGGGATGGCCAACCCCAGGCCGATGCCCGCGAGCGCGGTGTTGATGCCGACCACCTCGCCGGCGGAGTTGGCCAGGGCGCCGCCGGAGTTGCCGGGGTTGAGCGCCGCGTCGGTCTGGATCACGTCCTCGATCACCCGCCCGGCCCGGCCGTTGCTCACCGGCACGGCGCGGCCCAGGGCGCTGACCACGCCGGCGGTCACCGATCCGGCCAGCCCCAGCGGGTTGCCGACGGCGATGACGAGCTGGCCGACCTGGAGGTGGTCGGCGTCGCCGAACTTCGCCGCGCCGGGCGCGTCCGCCGACGCCTTGAGCACGGCCAGGTCGGCGAGGGGATCGGTGCCGACGACGGTGAACGGCGACTCGGCCCCGTCGGCGAACACCGCCGTGCCGTTGCGGCCGCTGCCGACGACGTGCGCGTTGGTGAGCAGGTAGCCGTCGGTGAAGACGACCGCCGACCCGGTGCCGCGCGGCATCCGCACGCTGGCCACGTGCGGCGTGACCGACTTCGCCACCGCGATCACGGCCTGCGAGTACGCGTCGAGCGGGTCCATCGGCACCTCCCGATTACACGATTACACCCTCAATCGTGCGCTCGGGGACGCCGTGCTGTCCGGGGCGTTCGCCGACAGCGGATGCGCCCCGGACAGCGGCCGGTCAGCGGTCCAGCAGCATGGCCAGGTCGACCGCGTCCGCCATGGCCTCCGTGCCCGCGTCGTTCGGGTGCAGGTGGTCGCCGCTGTCGTAGGCGGGGTTCAGCGTGGCCGGGTCGCCGGGCGCGGCCGTCGCGGCGGCGAAGTCCACCACGCCGTCGAACTCGCCGGACGTGCGGATCCAGTCGTTGAGAGCGCGCCAGGTCGCCTCGCGCTCCTCGGTCCAGATGAACGACCCCTTGAACGGCAGGATCGTGCCGCCGTAGACCTTCACACCCTTCGCGCGGGCCTGCTCGATCACCTCGCGGTGCCCGGCGATCAGGTCCTCGGCGGAGGCGCTGTAGCCGATGTCGTTGACCGCCTCCAGCAGGATCATCGCCTTCACGCCGGTCTGCGACAGCACGTCCCGCTGGACCCGCGTGACGCCCGCGACGCCCCAGTACGGCTCGTCGCGGTCGGCGATGAGCCTGTTGCCGCCCAGCCCCGCGTTGACGACCGACAGCGTCCGCCCCGGCACCGCGTTCAGCCGCCGGGCCAGGAAGTCCGGCCAGCGGTGGTTGGCGTTGCCGGTGGTGCTGGCGGTGTCGGTGATCGAGTCGCCGAACGCCACCACCGTGCCCGCGACGCGCCGCGCGGGCGCGACGTCCACGCCGTCGACGACCATCCAGCACGGCGTGCCCTGGAAACCGCCCGACAGCACGCCGGTCCGGTCGCCCGCGGCCAGGTAGTTGCCCTGCGCGGTGAACGGGTGGTTGGTCAGCGGGCCGGTGGCGTCCGGCACGTAGGCGCTCACCAGGAGCGTGGACAGCGCCTCGACGTCCAGCCGGACCGGGTCGCTGAAGACCTCCCGGCCCGCCGGCACCGTCACGGCCCGCCTGCCGCCGAACGTCAGCGTGCGCAGCGTGCCGGGCACCGCGGCGTCACCCGACGCCTGCACCGCGACCGTCGCGCGGCCGACCCGCAACGGCGTCGTGCCGAACGCGTTGGTCAGCCGGACCCGCACCGACTCGCCGCCGGCGCTGAGGAACACCACGTTGCGCACGGTCTGGTCGCGCAGCCCCTCGCCCGCCGGGCAGTCGCTCCACGGGATCTCGCTGCCCACCACG
The DNA here is from genome assembly GCA_040689555.1 of Actinosynnema sp. NPDC051121. Lineage (GTDB taxonomy): Bacteria > Actinomycetota > Actinomycetes > Mycobacteriales > Pseudonocardiaceae > Actinosynnema. The sequence goes on from JBFBCZ010000001.1 coordinate 302,909, forward strand.
GGACTCGCCGCCCAGCCGGCCACCCAGGGCTTGCCGTGCGCGGTCGCGACCGGCTGCGTCACCGCCGTCGCCACGAGCGCGGCGATCACGGCCAGCTTCCCCACGTGTCTTGCCATGAAGGTCTCCCAACGCCAGTCGTCTTCGGTGGCGTCGCCGACGGTGGCAGCGGGGAAATTAACCGGTCAAGCACGCCACGACGAGCGGCGCGATAGTTGCGATGAGTGGCCTGGCTTATGTGTTAAGCCCCCCGGCTCGGGCCGGAGAGGGCGACGTGCCCGCTTGACCGCGACCCCCCGTGGCGACGCGGTCAGGCGGGCGAACGGTGTCAGGCGTAGTCGGGCAGGGTGCGCGCCACGTCGTGCGGCGACGGCATGGCGGCCACCTCCTCGGCCATCTTCCGCGCCGCGCCGAGCACGGCCTCGTCGGTGAGCAGTCGCCGCGCTTGGGCCGTGATCGCCTCGGCGGTCACGTCGGCGCCCAGCAGCTGCGCGCCCAGCCCGGCCTCGGCCACCACCTCGGCGTTGCTGAACTGGTCGGCTCCCTGCGGGAGGACCAACTGCGGCACGCCCGCGCCGAACGTGCCCAGCGTCGTGCCGCTGCCGCCGTGGTGCACGACGAGGTCGACGTGCGGCAGCAGGTCCGCCTGCGGCACCCACCCCAGCACGACGACGTTGTCCGGCAGGTCGCCGAGCGCGCCGGCGTCGACCGTGGGTCCGGCGGCCACGAGCACCTTCGCGTCCACCGCGCCCAGGCCCTCGATGGCCGTGCGCAGCACGCCGGCGTCGCCGAACGCCGTGCCCAGCGTCAGGTACACCAACGGCTGGTCGTGGTCGAGCACCCACTGCGGCAGCTCGCCCGGCTCGGCGAACGGCACCGGCCGCAGCGGGACGCGCCGCGTCGCCGTGGCCAGGAACTCCGGGTCCTGCACCGACGGCGGGCAGATGTCCAGGTACGGGTTGCCCAGGCCCATCAGGTCGTCGTCGGGCAGCGTGACGCCGAGGTCGGCGGCGACCGCCGCCAGGTGCCCCCGCACCACGTCGGTGAGCTCGTTGCCCTGCCACATCCGCCCGAACGAGTGGCACAGGGCGGGCACGCCGGCGATCTTCGCGGCCAGGCCCGCGCCCGGGTTGGCGAACTCGTGCACGACCAGGTCGGGCTTGCGGTCGGCGATGACCGGCGCGACGTCGGCGACGAAGCGGCGCGGCAGCACGGAGCCGAAGACGAACGAGATGAGGTCGGGCCCGACCTCCTGCGCGCGGTTGATGTCGGCGCCGGCCTCCGCGGCCGCCGCGCGCATGTCCATCCCGCCGGGGAAGTGCTCGATGCCGAGGGCGGCTAAGGCGTCCGCGAACGCCTCCCCGGTGACGAAGGTGATGTCGTGGCCCTGCTCGCGGGCGGCGATCGCGAGCGGCAGCAAGGGATAGGTGTGTCCGTGTGAGCCTAGGCTCGAGAAGAGGATTCGCACTGGTTCGAGCGTAGCCACAACTTTTCTACGGCGGGTGAATTTCGTCCGTTTGGGGCGCATCCCGCGACGAGGTGAAGATCACTCCCGATCCCGCGGCGACGTCAGGCCCGCCCGCACGGACACGGTCGCGTCGATGCTCGCGAGCAGGAACCGGGCGATCACCTCCTTGTCCGCGTCGTCGAACTGCGCCCACGCGCGGGTGAACGCGCCGTCGAGCGGCTCGAAGAACTCCCGGCCCAGTTCCAGCGCCTTGTCCGAGACGTGGAGCTCGACCTTGCGCCGGTCGTGCGGGCTGCGCGCGCGTTCGACGTGCCCGGACGCCTCCAGCCGGTCGAGCACGGACGTGGTCGCGGACGCGCTCAGGTGCAGCGCCGCGGCGAGCCTGGTGGGAGACATCGGCGCGCCGCCCCAGCGGGCGTCCATGATCACCGCGAGCGCGTTGAGGTCGGTGCGGTGCATCCGCTGCTTCTCGCCGAACATCTCCGCGAACCGGTCGGTTTCGACCGTGAGCTGCCGGAGCAACCTGACCAGGGTCGAGTTGTCGGCCATGCGCCCTCCCGTTATTCTTTCGACGGTCGAATTATTGGATCGTCGAACTATGTCGCCTCGGAGGTCATTCTCCCGTGCACGCGCCCCGGAACCGCACCCGCTGGTTGCTGCCCGCCCTCGTGGCGGTCGCCTGGCTGGCGCTCGGCGGCTTCTCCGGCCCGTTCGCGGGCAGGTTGAGTGAGGTGGCGGTCAACGACAGCACCGCGTTCCTGCCCTCGTCGGCCGAGGCGACGGAGGTGTCCGAGCAGGTCAAGGCGTTCGGTGACGCCCGCGGCCTGCCCGCGGTGGTGGTGGCCGAACGCGCCGCGGGGCTCACCCCGGCCGACCGCGACTACCTGGCCGGACGGGGGTTCCCCGGCGAGGCGTCACCGGTGATCCCGTCGCCGCGCGACGACCAGGCCGCGCAGGTCGTCATCGCGGTCGACCCGGCCGACCCCGCCGGTGCGGTGGAGGACATCCGGTCACGGGTGGCCGACCCGCCCGACGGGCTCACCGTGCTGGTGACCGGCCCCGCCGCGCAGGTCGCCGACCTGAAGGAGGCGTTCGGCGGGATCGACGGGCTGCTGCTCCTGGTCGCGGGCGCGGTGGTGGCGCTGATCCTGGTGCTGGTCTACCGCAGCCCGCTGCTGCCGCTGGTCGTGCTGCTGTCCGGGGTGTTCGCGCTCGGGGTGGCCAGCCTCGCCGTGTACCTGCTCGCGGACGGCGACGTGATCGACCTCAACGGCCAGAGCCAGGGCATCCTGTTCATCCTCGTGTTCGGCGCGGCCACCGACTACGCGTTGCTGCTGGTGTCGCGGTTCCGCGAGGAGCTGCGCGACACCGAGGACCGCTACGAGGCCATGCGGGTGGCGTGGCGGGCCACCGTCGAGCCGATCGCCGCGTCGGCGGGCACGGTCGTGCTCGGCGTGCTGTGCCTGCTGTTCAGCGACCTCAACTCCAACAAGGGCCTCGGCCCGGTGGCCGCGATCGGGATCGCGGCGGCGTTGCTGGCCTCGGTGACGTTCCTGCCCGCGGTGCTGGTGCTGCTCGGCCGGTCGGCGTTCTGGCCGTTGCGCCCGAAGCTCGGCTCGCCGCACCCGGAGGCGAGCGGGCTGTGGGCGCGGGTCGCCCGGATGATCTCCGCCCGGCCGCGGGCGACCTGGGTGCTGACCGCGCTGGTGCTGCTGGTGGGCGTGGCGTTCGTGCCGCAGCTCAAGGCGTCCGGCACGGCCCAGTCGGACGTGTTCCTCACCGACGTCGACTCGGTGGCGGGGCAGGAGGTGCTGTCCCGGCACTTCCCCGGCGGCAGCGGCGCGCCGACGGTCGTGCTCGCGCGGGCCGGGCAGGCCGAGGCGGTGGCCAGGGCGGCGGACGTGGACGGCGTGTCGGACGTGCGGCCGGCGGGTGAGGCCGCGGGGCTCGTGCGGCTCGACGTCGTGCTGGAGGACCCGGCGGACTCCGAGGCGGCGCTGGCGACCGTGCAGCGGCTGCGTGACGCGGTCCGGGAGGTGCCGGACGCGGAGGCCAAGGTCGGCGGGCCCACCGCCACCCAGTTGGACACGCAGACGACGTCGGAGCGGGACCGGCTGGTGATCATCCCGATCGTGCTGCTGGTCATCTTCCTGGTGCTGGCGCTGCTGCTGCGGTCGGTGCTGGCGCCGTTGCTGCTGATCGCCACGGTGGTGCTGTCGTTCGCCGCGACCATGGGCGTGGCCGCGCTGGTGTTCAACGGCGTCTTCGACTTCCCCGGCGCGGACCCCGTGGTGCCGCTGTTCGGGTTCGTGTTCCTGGTGGCGCTGGGCATCGACTACAACATCTTCCTGATGACGCGGGTGCGCGAGGAGTCCGCCTCGCTGGGCACGCGGGCCGGGGTGCTGCGCGGGTTGACCATCACGGGCGGGGTGATCACGTCGGCCGGGGTGGTGCTCGCGGCGACGTTCTCCGCGCTGGCGGTGCTGCCGATCCTGTTCCTCGCGCAGATCGCGTTCATCGTGGCCTTCGGCGTGCTGCTGGACACGTTCGTGGTGCGGTCGTTGCTGGTGCCGGCGCTGGCCGTCGACGTGGGCAGGCGCATCTGGTGGCCGTCCCGCCTGTCCCGGGGCGAGGGCTGACCGGGGCGGTGTCACAGTTCGCGCCCACCGGATCGTCCTGGTGATGACGGCTTTCCGGGCGAGGCGGAGGACTGGGATGAGGATCGCGGTGGTGGGCGGCACGGGTGCGGCGGGGCGTCGGGTGGTCGAGGAGGTGACCCGGACCGGGCACGAGCCGGTCGTGCTCAGCCGCGCCACCGGGGTCGACCTGCTCAGCGGCGCGGGGCTGGACGCGGCGCCGGCGGGCGCCGAGGCGGTGGTCGACGTGTCGAACCCGCCGGACTGGCGGCGGCCCGACGGGTTGGAGCGGTTCTTCACCGAGGGCACCTGGCACCTCCTGGAAGCCTCGGCGCGGACGGGCGCACGGCACCTGGTGGTGCTGTCGATCGTGGGCTCGGACGTGGTCGACCCCGACTACTACGCCGGCAAGCGGCGGCAGGAGGCGTTGGTGGCGGCCGGGCCGGTGCCGTGGACCGTGCTGCGGGCGACGCAGTTCTTCGAGTTCGCGGCGCAGGTCCTGGCGGGCGCGACGGGTCCGGTGGCGCTGGTGCCGCCGATGCTGTCGCAGCCGGTGTCGACGGCGGACGTGGCAGCACGGCTGGTGGAGTCGGCGGTGGGCGCGCCGCACGGGTTGGCGGATCCGGCCGCCGGGCGCGGACCGGGTGGCCAGGTTCCCGGTCGGGGTGCGCCGCACGATGCCCGCCGATCAGCGCATCGCCCACCTGACCGCGAACGGCGGCCCGGGCTTCGCCGTGGCGACCGGCGCGACCACTCGTTTCGTCTGCGCGGTCACCGTCCACAACGGACTGGTCAGTCGGGTGGACGTCGTCGTGACGCCGGACAAGCTGTCCCGCCTACCGGCTGTTCCGCCACCGGATGGCGGGTGAGCGGGCCACACCCGACCGGGGCGCGGCCGGTTGGGGGAGTGGGGACGCGCAAGCCGCACCGACGCTCAGCGCCACGTCCGCCTCCCGCCCGGACCGGTAGCGGTCGCGTCCGGCTGGATCAGCTCCAGCCGATCCGCCACGCCGAGCCGCTCCGCGTCGGCGCACTGGGCGTCCGATCGGCGGATCGCCTGGTCCAGGACTTCGATGAACGGTCCGGTCGTCCAGGGTGCGGCGATGGGGTGATCCGCGTGCGCGAGTGCGCTGAGGGTGCGTCGATCCACGATCAGTGACCGACACACCGCGCAGGGGAACCACACCCGCCATTCCCGGTCGTACCGGGACGAAATCGTCGGTACCGGCCATGGCGCCCGGCCGGTTCGTGAAGTAGAAATAGCGCCAACTCCACATCGCCAACGCCTGACCTCGACTTCTCCGAGAGAGCGCTCTCTCCGTCGCGGTCCGGCGTCACAACCCCCAGAGGCATGTCAATGACGATCATGCGCCACGCCAGTCGTGAGAGCGCTCCCGCGAGACTGCGCCGAGTCTTCGTGCTCGGTCTCGCCCTCGCCGCCGCCGCGACCACCGCCGCCGCCACGGCGCCCGCGGTGAGCGCCGACCCGCCCCGGCGCACGCAGGACCTCGGCGTGAACGTGAAGGTGTTCGACCCCTCCACCCCGGTCGCCGAGATCCAGGCCGCGCTCGACGCCACCCACGCCGCCCAGGTCGACAACGAGATGGGCACCCAGCGCTACGCCTTCCTGTTCAAGCCCGGCCACTACGGCACCGCCGACCGGCCGTTGCAGCTCAAGGTCGGCTACTACACCGAGATCGCCGGCCTCGGCGCGTCACCCACCGACGTCGTGATCAACGGCAAGGTCGAGGTCTACAACCGCTGCCTCGCCGACGGCGGCACCGGCAACTGCCTCGCCCTGGTCAACTTCTGGCGCACCCTGGGCAACCTCACCATCAACATCGACGGCAAGGGTCAGGACGGCTGCCGCGCCGGCGCGAACTTCTGGGCCGTCTCCCAGGCCGTCTCGCTGCGCCGCCTCAACGTCACCAGCGGCACGTTCACGCTGATGGACTACTGCACCGCCGGCCCGCAGTACGCCAGCGGCGGCTTCATCGCCGACTCGCGGCTGCCGTCGGTCGTCAACGGCTCGCAGCAGCAGTGGCTGACCCGCAACAGCGAGCTCGGCAGTTGGTCGAACGGCGTCTGGAACCAGGTGTTCTCCGGCGTCACGGGCGCTCCCGACGACTCCGCGTTCCCGAGCCCGCCCTACACCACGCTCGACACCACCCCGGTGAGCCGCGAGAAGCCGTACCTCTTCGTGGACGCCGCCGGCAGGTACAACGTCCGCGTGCCGGCCGCCCGCCGCGACACCAGCGGTGTGTCGTGGGCGAACGGCATGACGCCGGGCCGCACGATCCCGCTGTCGGACTTCTTCGTCGCCAAGCCGGGCGACTCGGCGCGTGACATCAACAACCAACTCGCGCGCGGCAAGCACCTGCTGCTCACCCCGGGCCTGTACGACGTCGACCGCAGCATCGAGGTCAGGCGACCGGGCACCGTCGTCCTCGGTCTCGGGCACGCCACGCTGACCGCCGTCGGCGGCTCGATCCCGCTCGACGTCGCGGACGTGCCGGGCGCCGTGATCGCCGGCGTCACGATCGACGCGGGCACCGAGCTGTCCCCGGTGCTGCTGCGCGTGGGCAAGAAGCACGGCAACCGGCCGGCCGACCCGACGGACCCGACCACGCTGTCCGACGTGTACTTCCGCGTCGGCGGCCCGCACGTGGGCAAGGCGGACACCGCGCTGGAGGTCAACAGCGACCACGTGCTCATCGACCACACCTGGGTGTGGCGGGCCGACCACGGCGTCGAGGGCTTCACCGACACCCAGCGCTGGAACACCAACACCGGCCTCACCGGCGTGGTCGTCAACGGTGACGACGTGACCGCGACCGGCCTGTTCGTGGAGCACTTCCAGCGCCACAACACGGTGTGGAACGGCGAGCGCGGCACCACCGTGCTCTACCAGAACGAGCTGCCCTACGACCCGCCGACGCAGGCGGACTGGATGAAGGGCGACGTCGAGGGCTGGGCCGGCTACAAGGTCGGCGACCACGTGCGCACCCACACCCTGCACGGCGGTGGCGTGTACGTGTTCAACCAGAACAACCCCTCGATCCACACCGAGAACGGCTTCGAGGTGCCCGAGACGCCGGGCGTGAGGCTGCACCACATCATGACCGTCAACCTCAGCGCGGGCGTGGTCGACCACGTCGTCAACGGGGTGGGCGGCCCGGCCGACCTGACCAACGTCGGCGCTCCCGTGTACGTCGCGGAGTACCCGGCCCCGTGAGCCGGGGCGCGGTGCCCGACTCCCCTCGCGGGGGTCGGGCACCGCGCGTGCGCTACCCGCAGACCGCGCCGTTGGAGGCCGAGCCGACGAGCTTGGCGTACTTCGCCAGCACGCCCCGCTCGTACCGGGCCGGCAGCGGCGACCAGCCCTCGCGGCGGGCGGCCAGCTCGGCCGGGTCGACGCCCAGGTCCAGCGTGCCCTCGGCGACGTTCAGCGTGATCGGGTCGCCGTCGCGGACGAACGCGATCGGGCCGCCGTCCACCGCTTCCGGCGCGACGTGGCCGACGCACAGCCCGGTCGTGCCGCCGGAGAACCGGCCGTCGGTGAGCAGCAGGACGTCCTTGCCCAGCCCCGCGCCCTTGATCGCCGCCGTGATGGCGAGCATCTCCCGCATGCCCGGCCCGCCCTTGGGGCCCTCGTAGCGGATGACGACCACGTCGCCGGCGGTGATGGTGCCGTCCTCCAGCGCGTCCATCGCCGCGCGCTCGCGGTCGAACACGCGGGCGGTGCCGGTGAACACGTCCGAGTCGAACCCGGCGGACTTGACCACCGCGCCGTCGGGCGCGAGCGAGCCGCGCAGGATCGTGATGCCGCCGGTGCGGTGGATCGGCTCGTTCATCGCGCGCAGCACCGTGCCGTCGGGGTCCGGCGGCGCGATGTCGGCCAGGTTCTCCGCGACCGTGCGGCCGGTGACGGTCAGGCAGTCGCCGTGCAGCAGGCCGGCGTCGAGCAGCGCCTTCATCACCACGGGCACGCCGCCGATGCGGTCGACGTCGGTCATCACGTGCCTGCCGAACGGCTTGACGTCGGCCAGGTGCGGCACCTTCGCGCCGATCCGGGTGAAGTCGTCCAGGCTCAGCTCGACCTCGGCCTCGTGCGCGATGGCCAGCAGGTGTAGCACGGCGTTGGTCGACCCGCCGAACGCCATGACCACGGCGATCGCGTTCTCGAACGCCTCCCGCGTCATGATCTGCCGCGCGGTGATGCCCTTGCGCAGCATGCCGACCACGGCCTCGCCGGACTTGCGGGCGAACCCGTCGCGCCGCCGGTCCGTGGCGGGCGGGGCGGCGCTGCCCGGCAGGGACATGCCCAACGCCTCGGCCGCGCTGGCCATCGTGTTCGCCGTGTACATGCCGCCGCACGCGCCCTCGCCGGGGCAGATCGCGCGTTCGATGCGGTCGACGTCCTCGCGGCTCATCAGGCCCCGGGCGCACGCGCCGACGGCCTCGAACGCGTCGATGATCGTCACCTCGCGCTCGCTGCCGTCGGTCAGCGTGACCCGGCCCGGCAGGATCGAGCCCGCGTAGAGGAACACGCTGGCCAGGTCGAGCCGCGCGGCGGCCATGAGCATGCCCGGCAGCGACTTGTCGCAGCCGGCGAGCAGCACCGACCCGTCCAGCCGCTCGGCCTGCATGACCGTCTCCACGCTGTCCGCGATGACCTCGCGCGAGACCAGGGAGAAGTGCATGCCCTCGTGGCCCATGGAGATGCCGTCGGACACCGAGATCGTGCCGAACTCCAGCGGGTAGCCGCCCGCCGCGTGCACGCCGTCCTTGGCGGCCTTCGCGAGCCGGTCCAGCGGCAGGTTGCACGGGGTGATCTCGTTCCACGACGAGGCGACGCCGATCTGGGGCTTGACCCAGTCGTCGTCACCCATCCCGACCGCCCGCAGCATCCCGCGCGCGGCGGTCCTCTCCAGGCCGTCGGTGACGTCGCGACTGCGCGGCTTGATGTCCGGGGTCTCGTTCATGCTCCGAAACCTAGTCGACCTCGGCGCGGCAGAGGTGCTCCGGCCAGGTGACCGGCTCAGATCCGCCCGGTCAGGTACATCGGCGCGTCGCCGCCGTCGCCGAACGGGGCAGCACTCGGATCACACGCGTCGAGAAGATCATGGACGCATCGTCGCCGGTGGTGGCCGGCGCACGCCGGCCCTGGCCTTGACCGGCCATCGCGGTCGGCCCGGTTCGACCCCGAGGCGCGGCCGGGGTCAGCCGAGCAGGAACAGCACCGAGGCCAGGCCGAAGCCGACCAGGCTGATCGTGGTCTCCATGACCGTCCACGTCTTCAACGTGGTCCGCACGTCCATCCCCATCAGGTTGCCGACCAGCCAGAAGCCCGAGTCGTTGACGTGGCTCGCGATCACCGAACCGGCCGCCAGGGCGAGCACGATCGCGGCCAGCTCGACCGCGCTGAACCCGCCCGCCTGCACCACGGGCTGCACGAGACCCGCCGCCGTGGTCAGCGCGACCGTCGCCGAACCCTGCGCGATCCGCAACGCGGCGGCGATGACGAACCCGGCCACGAACACCGGCATGCCGACGTCGGCCAGCCCGTCCGACAGCGCGTCGCCGATCCCGCCCGCCCGCAGCACCGCGCCGAACATGCCGCCCGCGCCGGTGATCAGGATGACCGCGCACACCGGCCCGAGGGCCGAGTCGACCAGCTTCTCCACCGCGTCCTTGCGGTGCCCGCGCCGCACGCCGAGGACGTAGGAGGAGACCAGCACGGTCACCAGCAGGGCGACCGGCGTGGCGCCGAGCGCGCGGGCGACCGCGAACCACGACGCGTCGCCGTCCACCCACCCGGCGGCGCGGGCGGCGTCCAGCCCGGTGTTGGTGAAGATCATCACCAGGGGCAGCAGCAGGAGCGCGACGACGGTGCCGGGGCGCGGCGGGTCCTCGTGGTCCTCGGCCTGCGGGCCGCCGCTGAGGATCGTCGGCACGGGCAGGACGAGCCGCTTGCCCACCCACAGCCCGTACAGGTAGCTGGTCGCGAACCAGGTCGGGATGGCGATCAGCAGGCCGAACGCGATCACCAGGCCGACGTCCGCGCCCAGCAGCTCGGTCGCCGCGACCGGGCCGGGGTGGGGCGGGACGAACACGTGCATCACCGAGAAGGCGCCCGCGGCGGGCAGGCCGTAGCGCAGCACGCCGCCGCCGAGCCGCCGGGCCACCGCGAACACGATCGGCAGCATCACGACCAGGCCCGCGTCGAAGAAGATGGGGAAGCCGAACGCCAGCGAGCTGACGCCGAGCGCGAGCGGCGCGCGGTGCTCGCCGAACCGGGCGATCAGCGCGTCGGTCAACGACTGCGCGCCACCGGTGACCTCCACCAACCTGCCCAGGATCGCACCGAGGCCGACCAGCAGCGCGACGCTGCCCAGGGTGGTGCCGAACCCGCCGGTGAGCGTCGGGATCACGGTGCCGGCCGGGATGCCCGCGGCGAACGCGGTGAGCAGGCTGACCACCACCAGCGCCAGGAACGCGTGCACCCGCAGGTACATGATCATGACCAGCAGCAGCGCGATCGCGCCCCCGGCGATGCCGAGCAGGGCGCCCGCGCCGAGGGTCTGCACCCAGTTGTCGTCGGTGGTCATCGGCAGCTCCGTTGCTCTCGAAGGGTCAGGGGGTGGTGGTTGCGGCGACGAGCCGCGCGACGGCCTGCTCGACGATCGGCTCGGGTGGCTGAGCCACGTCGACCGCCGCGCCGTCCTCGTCGGACCGCAGCGGTTCGAGGGCGTCGAACTGCGACCGGAGCAGGGACGGCGGCATGAAGTGGCCGGACCGGCGGCCCATCCGGTCGGCGATCACGTCGGCCGTGCCGTGCAGGAAGAGGAAGCGGACCCGCGCACCCGCCTCGCGCAGCACGTCCCGGTAGGCGCGCTTGAGCGCCGAGCAGGTGACGACCGTGCTCTCACCCGCGGCGGCGCGGTCGGTGATCCAGTCGCGGAGCGCGGCCAGCCAGGGCGCGCGGTCGGCGTCGGTGAGCGGGGTGCCCGCGGACATCTTCGCGATGTTGGCGGGCGGGTGGAACTCGTCGGCCTCGGCCATCGGCCAGGCGAGCCGGTCGGCCAGCAGCCGGGCCACCGTGCTCTTGCCCGATCCGGACACGCCCATCACGACCACGCAGGTCGGCTCGGCGCTCGTGGTCATGCGTGACACCTCTCGGCTGCGACGACGAGACGATCGAACGATCAAAAGTAGTACCTTTGGCGGCGAAAGGTATCACCTTTGTCCGGGCCGAGGAAGGGGCGCCGGGATACGCTGCTGCCGTGCCGGTTCAACCTCGGGAGAGCGGGACGGGCGGCGACGCCCTGCACGCCTCCGTGCTCGACACCCTCGGGCTCCAGATCACCAGCGGCGAGCTCGCGGAGGGCCGGGTCCTGACGCTCGACGGCATCCAGGAGCGGTTCGGGGTGTCCCGGACCGTCGCCCGCGAGACGATGCGGGTGCTGGAGTCGCTGGGCCTGGTGACGTCACGGCGCCGCGTCGGCATCACCGTGCAGCCGCGGTCGTCCTGGCAGGTCTACGACCCGCGGCTGATCTGGTGGCGGCTGGCCGGCCCGCACCGCGACGCCCAGCTCCGCGCGCTGACCGAGCTGCGGATCGCGGTCGAGCCGGTGGCGGCGGCGCGGGCGGCCTGGAACGCGTCGGCGAAGGAGCGCGAGCGCCTGCTCGACCTCGCCACCCGGATGCGGCGGCTCGGCGAGGCGGGCGAGCTCGAGGAGTTCCTCGAACTGGACATCGCCTTCCACGCGCTGCTGCTGGAGTCGGGCGGCAACGAGATGTTCGCCGCGCTCCAGGAGGTGGTGGCGGTGGTGCTGCGCGGGCGGACCAGCCTCGGGCTGATGCCGGAGAAGCCCGTGCCGAGCGCGCTGGACCTGCACGAGGAGGTGGCGAGGGCGGTCGCGAGCCGCCACCCCGAGGCCGCCGAACTGGCCATGCGCGCCCTGGTGACCGAGGTGCGGGACGCGGTGGTGCCGGTCAACGGGCCCCACGTCGTCCACCGCTGATCCCGCGCGGTCGTCGTCCGGTCGCTCAGCAGGACTTGGTCCAGCTGCACTCCACCTGCCGATCCGCGAGCGGTTCGGGCGCGACCCGGACCGCGGGCGCGCCCTGCCCGTCCCGGTGACCGGCCAACCGGGTCGCGACGGCGTCCTCGAACGGTTTCGCCGACGTGAGCGTGTCGTTGCTGATCATGGAGAACACCAGCGGGACGCCGTCGGCCGTCGTCACGTAGCCGGACAGCGCGCTCACGCCGGTCAGCGAGCCGGTCTTGGCCCGCACGTTGCCCGCGGCCGGGGTGCCGCGCATCCGGTTGCGCAGCGTCCCGCCGACCATCCGGTCACTCGCCCCGGCCACGGGCAGCGAGTCGTAGAAGGCCGGGAACCACGGCTCGCGCCTGGCCGCGAGCAGCAGCGCGGCAAGCTGGTCCGGCGCGACCTGGTCCATCCTGGACAGCCCCGAGCCGTCCCGCAGCGACAGCGCCGCCCCGTCCACGCCCCACTCGCCGAGCTTCGCCGTCATCGCCCGCAGTCCCGCGTCCCAACTGCCCTCGCCGGACACCTGCCTGCCGACGGTCTTGACCAGGATCTCGGCGTGCATGTTGTTGCTCAGCTTCATGAACGGGACCATCAGCTGCGACAGCGGCATCGACAGGTGCTCGGCGAGGACCCGCGCGCCGGCCGGGGTCGCGCCCGCTCCCGTGCCGCCGAGCACGTGCACGCCGTGCCGGGCGAGCGCGTCCTGGAACAGGGACGTGACGAGCCCGGTCGGCTCCCAGACCGTGCTCCACTCGTTCCGGGCGGCGCCGCCGGCGGGGACGCTGCCCCGCACCGCGATCACGTTCGAGCCGTGCCGCCGCTCGACGGACACGGTCGACGCCGAGCCGGGAGCGCCGGTGACGGCGGTGTTGTCGATCGTGACGTACCCCGTCGGCGGGTCGGTGGTGACGGTCGCCGGTCCGCCCGCCGCGCCGGGGGAGACCCGCACGATGACGGACCCGGCGTCGTAGTCGGTGTCCGGTGAGACGGTCAGCGCCGAGATCTGGGCGTTGTAGTAGTACGGCTCGTCGTCCCACGCCCAGCCGGTGCCCAGGCGCACGGAGTCGAACCACGTGTCGTCGGCGACGAGCCTGCCCTGCACCAGCCGCACGCCGCTCCCGGCCACTTCGGCGGCCAGCGCGTCGTAGTCGGAAGCGAGCATCGTCGGGTCGCCGGTTCCGCGCAGGTTCAGGTCGCCGGTCAGCACGCCGCCGCGCACGCGGCCGGTCGTCTCCACCGCGGTGCGGAACCGGTGGTCGGGACCGAGGACGTCCAACGCCGCGGCGGCGGTGAACAGCTTGTTGTTGGACGCCGGCTGGCCGCGCTCGTCGCTCTCACGGGTGAACACCACGGCGCCGGTGTCGGCGCGGCGGACCACGAGCCCGACGTCCGCGCCGTCGAGGGCGGGGCTGGTGATGATCGCGTCGAGGTCGCGGACGAGCGCGTCGTCGGCCTGCGCGGACGCGGGCGCGGCCAGGTCGGCGGCCGGTATCGCGGCGAGCGCGACGGCGGCCAGGACAAGCGCGAACGACCGTGATCCGGGCATGGGGACTCCTCCAGGGATGCCGGTGCGACCTCGGGTCAGCGATTCTCCACGTATCCGGATGTGTTGTGAAGTTTTGACGTGCCGGTGATCCCCGGAGGTCATCGCGGAACCGCCCCCGGTGGCGGGCGGCCGCTGTAGCGTGCACCGGAACAATCACCGGTCCGTGTGGAATCCGAGGAGTCGCAGCGTGGACAGACCAGCCTGGGTCGGCCCCGACATCGACCTGTCCCGACCGAGCCCGGCTCGGGTCTACGACGTCCACCTCGGTGGCGCGCACAACTTCCAGGTCGACCGCGACGCGGCCCGCCGCATCACCGAGGTGATGCCGGAGTTACCCAGGATCCTGCGCGCCAACCGCGCGTTCCTGCGCCGCGCGGTGCGCTTCCTGGTCGACCGGGGGATCACCCAGTTCCTGGACCTCGGGTCGGGCATCCCGACGGCGGGCAACGTGCACGAGGTCGCGTGGAGCGTCGACCCGGCCTGCCGGATCGTGTACGTCGACGTCGATCCGGTCGCCGTCGCGCACAGCCGGGCCATCCTCGGCGAGTCCGACCGGGCCACGGCGATCCAGTGCGACCTGCGCCTGCCGCGGGAGGTGCTGACCCACCCGGAGGTGCTGCGGACGCTGGACTTCACCCGTCCGGTCGGCGTGCTCATGTTCGCGGTGCTGCACTTCGTGCCCGACGCCGACAAGCCGGCCGAGATCATCCGCGAGTACCTGGACGCCACCGCGCCGGGCAGCTACCTCGCGCTGTCGCACGCCAGCCTGGAGGGCGAGGCGGAGCGGGCCGAGGAGGCCACCGAGCAGTTCCGCAGCCGGGTCACGGACTTCTCGATGCGCACCCGCGGCGAGATCGGCGAGCTGCTGGGCGGGGTGGACCTGGTCGAGCCCGGCGTGGTCTACCTGACCGAGTGGCGGCCGGAAGCCGGGGACGAGGACCCGGACCCGAAGCGGATGTCGACGTTCGCGGCGGTCGGGCGGAAGACCGGTTGAGCGCGGCCCGGTCGTGGCCGCGATTCGCGCGATCGCGGCCGGGATAGGATCGTGGTGATGTCGCCACGGGTGTGGCGCGTGCTGCTGGTAAGGGGTTGCGGTGGTGGTGAAGGGCAAGGTAGTCCGGTTCGACGAGGTGCGCGGGTACGGGTTCGTGTCGCCCGAGGAGGGTGGCGAGGACGTCTTCATCCACGTCAACGACATCGACTTCGACAAGAGGCAGATGGCGCCCGGCGCGCTGGTCGAGTTCCTGGTGGAGATGGGCGACCGGGGGCCGAAGGCGTCCCGGGTGAGCCTGGTGCGGGAAGCGTCGGTGCGGGCGGGCGCGCCGTCGTACCACGCGGGTGACGACGTCAACGGCAACGACATGTTCTGCGAGGTCGTGTCGACCAAGCGGTACCTGCAGGAGGTCACCGAGACGCTGCTCGCCTCCGCTCCGGGGATGACGGCCGAGCAGATCCTGAACGTGCGCAAGAGCCTGGTCGGGATGGCCCGCAAGTACAACTGGCTCGAGGACTGAGCACCCGTCAGGGGCCGGGCGGCGCGCTGAGCGCGAGCTTGGCGAGCAGGTCCCGGCCCTGTTCGGCGGTGCGGGGTTCGCACAGCACGTCGTAGCGCCCGGCCACGAGCTGCGTGGTGGACGCGAAGTCGCGCCTGCCCCTCATCGACGCGTAGCCCACGGCGGCGAACGTCGTGCCGAACACGATGCCCGTGACCAGGCCGGTCACGATCGCCACCGGCAGCGGGCCGGTGCCGAACATGCCGAGCAGCAGGCCGACGAACAGCCCGAACCACGCGCCCGACGCCGCGCCGCCCGCGAGCACGCGGCCCCAGGTCAGCCGGGCGGTCACCCGTTCCACGACCATCGGGTTGACGCCGACGATCGTGACGTCCTGCACCGGGAACTCCTGGTCGGCCAGGTGGTCGACGGCCCGCTGGGCTTCGGCGTAGGTGGCGTAGGAGCCGATGGGCCAGCCCGTGGGCGGCGTCGGGGCGGTCGTCGGTCGACGAGCCGACAGCGGTGTGGTCATGAGGTGTCCTTCCCCGTTGATCGGTCCTGCCGTGCAGGTCTCGGGTACCCGGAGGAACGAGACCCACCGTTCTGGAACGATCAACCTCCGCGGGTTCAGCGCACCCGGGTGATGTCGCGGGCCAGGGCGGTGAAGTTGGCGGCCACCGCCGACCGTCCGGCGGTGGGCAGCGCGACCGCCAGGTCGACCAGCCGGACGGTCGGGCTCAACGGCAGGAACGCGACGTCCGGCCGGGGTTGCGCGGCGGACGAGCCGGGCACGATCGCCACCCCGCAGCCTGCCGCGACCAGGCCGACGATGGTCGGCATCTGCACGGCCTCCTGCGCCACCTCCGGGGTGAACCCGCCGCGTCGGCACAGCGCGGTGATCTCGTCGTGCAGGCCGGGCCCGAGGTGGCGGGGGAACAGCACGAACGGCTCGCCGGCCAGCGACCGGACGTGCACGCGACCCCGGCCCGCCAGCCGGTGGTCGTTCGGCACCACGGCGACCAGCGGCTCGCGTGACACCGGCACCAGCTCCAGGTCGTCGGCCGGGCCGGGCAGCGGCGGGCGGAGCAGGCCGACGTCCAGCTCCGCCGTGCGCAGCCGCTCGACCTGGAGCATCGTCGGCAGCACGGAGAAGGACAGGGTCACGGCCGGGTAGCGCGCCCGGAACGCCCGGATGATCGCGGGCAGCGGGTGCAGCACCGACGAGCCGACCATGCCGATCGACAGCGAGCCCTCCTCGCCCCGGCCCGCCGCCCGCGCCCGACGGGCCGCCGTGTCCACCATGGACAGCGCGGCCCGCGCGTCGGCGACGAACGCCTCGCCCGCCAGGGTCGGCTCGACGTTGCGGGTGTCGCGGCGGAACAGCGTCACGCCGAGCTCGGCCTCCAGCGCCTTCACCGTCTGGCTCAACGGCGGCTGCGCGATCCCGAGCGCGGCGGCGGCCCGCCCGAAGTGCAGGTGGTCGGCGACCGCGACGGCGGCGCGCAGGTGCTTGAGATCCATACCGCCTCCGAATCAATCACCGCTGATTACGTGCACAATCAGACCAGGCGACCTGTCCGGCGGCATCCTGGGCCGCATGTCGAAGACGATCCCCACCCTCGCCGTGGCCGCGTCGATCACGCAGGCGGCGGCGTCGGAGCAGTTGGTGCGCAAGGACTGGAGGGTGCGTGGCGATGCTGGGTACCTGGGAGTGCGCGAGGTGCGCCCGGGCCGGTCGGCACGCGGTCGGCCGGTCCTGCTGCTGCACGGCGCGCGGGTGCCCGGCGTCGCGTCGTTCGACCTGCCCGTGCCCGGCGGGTCGTTGGCTGCGGACCTCGCGCGCGAAGGCCACCGGGTGTTCATCGTGGACGCCCGCGGCTACGGCGCGTCCGACCGTCCCGCGGCACTGGACGCGCCACCGTCCGAGAATCCGCCGGCGGTGACCGGCGAGCAGGTGGTGCGCGACCTCGCGGCGGTCGTGGACTGGCTGCGGGCGACGACGCGCCACCACCGGGTCGACCTGGTGGGCTGGGCGACCGGCGGGCACTGGGCCGGGTGGTACGCGAGCGAGCACCCGGCCCGGGTGGCGCACCTGGTGGTGCTGAACAGCCTGTACGGCGCGATCGACGGCCACCCGCTGCTCGGCCGCGGCACGGAGTACGAGGACCCGGCGCGACCCGGCCACTTCGCCGACGCGCGGCACGGCGCGTACCGGCTCTCGACCGGGCCGAGCCTCCTCGGTGGCTGGGAGTCCGGCATCCCGGTCGACGACAAGGCCGAGTGGCGCGACCCCCGCGTGGCGGCGGCCTACGTCGAGCACGCCCTGGCGAGCGACCCGACGTCGGCCGACCGCGAGCCGCCGAGCTTCCGCGCGCCGACCGGCGCGATGAAGGACAGCTTCCACCTCGCGACCGGCCGGCGGCTCT
The DNA here is from genome assembly GCA_040689555.1 of Actinosynnema sp. NPDC051121. Lineage (GTDB taxonomy): Bacteria > Actinomycetota > Actinomycetes > Mycobacteriales > Pseudonocardiaceae > Actinosynnema. The sequence goes on from JBFBCZ010000001.1 coordinate 320,532, forward strand.
GGCACGCGGGCACGATCACCGCCCGGACGCTGGTCCTGCGCGGCGAGCGCGACTTCTGGTCCCGCGAGGGTGACCTGACGACGCTGGTCACCGACCTCGACCGGGCGGAGGACGTGCGGGCGGTGCGACTGGACGACGCGACCCACTTCGTCCACCTCGACCGGGCCGAGCGGGGGCGGGACCGGCTGCTGGCGGAGGTCTTGCGCTGGCTCCGGTAGCCGTCACGGCCGCCGTGCGAGCAGACGCGCCCGGAGCCGTTGCAGGGGCGGCATGAGCCCGTAGATGACGATCGGCACCGCGATCGTCGCCAGGACGAGGGTCCGCACGGGCGTGGGCGTGCCCGCGAGGAGGTCGCCGAGCAGCAGTTGCAGCGCGGTGAGCGTGGGGAAGACGGCCAGCCAGATCATCAGGGCCAGGTGGTGGCGGGGCGGTGGACCCACCCGGGTCACCGCCGCCGCGTCGTTTTCGGTCATGGCGCCAAGCCTCGGCCTCGCGTGCCGAGAACGACAACGTTTGTTGCTGTTTCCGGGACAGGCCCCGCCGTCACGTGCTCCGGCCGAACGCGCCGACCGTCGCGTGGAACAGGCCCATCACCAGCACGCCGAGCGCGCCCGCGACGCCGGCCGCGACCGGGTGCCGCGTCACCTCGGCCCACACGGCCAACAGCGCCGCGAGCACGTACATGGCCCACCCGGCCACGAAGTTGACCACCGGGGACGGGCCGAACGGGGTCGGGAACGGCCGCTTCGTGATGCCGCGCACGAAGTGCGGCGTCGCGTTGGCGGCCATCACGCCGGCCAGGAAGGAGAGGACGATCGGGTGCCACACGCGGGTTCCCCCAGATTCAGTGGTGACGGGTCGATCCGCCCACGACCAGCTCGACCAGCCGGCGCAGGCGACGGGTTTGCTCGTCCGGGGCGGACGGTTCGAGGGCGATCCCGGTGGCCGCGTCGAACAGCAGCGCGGCCGTGTCGGCGTCCGGCAGGCCGGCTTCGGCGAGCACGTCCGCCAGCACGGCCACCACGCCGGCGCGGAACGCGGCGGGAAGCTCGGGCGCGATCCCGTTCGCCTCGGCGAACAGCTCCCGCCGCCGTGCCGCCGCGACGGTCGGCGCGGTCAGCTCGACCTTCACCGACAGCACCCGGCACAGCCGGTCGACGGTCGGCCCGCTCTCGCGAGCCGCCGCCCCGGCCGCCGCGACGAGGTCGGCCACCAGCCGCTCGCCCACCGCCCGGAACACCTCTTCCTTGTTCTTGAAGTGCTGGTAGAGGGCCGGTCGCGACATCCCGGCCGCTTCCGCGACCAACGCCATCGACGTCTGCCGGAAGCCGTGCCTGCCGAACACCTCAAGGCCTGCGGCGAGAGCGCGTTCCCGCGCGTCCGAGTTCATGCTGACATATTTGACTAAAACTGTCAGAGTGTCAACGAAGGTCGGGCACGGCATCGGGCGGCGTCGGGATCCGCGGGCGCACGATGGGCGGGTTCGCGGCCACGTGCCGCGACCCGGCGACGGCCTCGCAGTAGACGTCCTCGTACCGGGCGGCCATCAGGTCGACGTCGAACCGCTGGACCGCTTCGGCGCGGCACCGGTCGGGCGACAGCTCGTCGAGCCGGCGCAACGCGGCGACCAGCGACTCGTGGTCGTCGCACACGAAGCCGGTCTCGCCGTGCGCGACGACCTCCGGCACCGAGCCGCGGCGGCACGCGACCACCGGGGTGCCGCACGCCATCGCCTCGACCATCACCATCCCGAACGGCTCGTCCCAGCTGATGGGGAACAGCAGGCACCGCGCGGCGGTCAGCAGGGCCAGCTTCTCCTCGCGGCCCACCTCGCCGAGCCACTCCACGCCGGGGCCGAGCAGCGGCTTGACGACCTGCTCGAAGTACTCCTGCTCGTCGGGCGCGCGGCACTTGGCCGCGATGCGCAGCGGCAGCCCGGCGGCGGCCGCGGCGGCGATCGCCTCGGGAATCCCCTTGCAGGCCGCGGCACGGCCGAGGAAGAGCGCGAAGTCCTCCTTCTCCCGCCGGAACGGGAACAGGTTGACGTCGATGGCGTTGTGCACGGTCGCCGCCCAGCCGATGTCGGGCGCGAGCCGGCGTTGCGCGTCCGAAATGGCCACGAGGTGCACGCTGCCGTCCAGGAGCCGGTAGTAGCGGCCGCTGTCGCCGGTCACCACGTTGTGGGCGGTGACCACCGTGGGCACCGCACGGCCGCGGGCCAGCAGCGGACCGGCGAAGCTGTGGTCGTGCACGACGTCCACGTCCAGCTCGTCCAGGATCGCGGGCAGCGCGGCGGCGTGCACCACGTCCGGCACGCTCTGCCCGATCCGGTCGGGGTGGGGGTGGTCCGACGTGGACCGGAACTCGGCGGCCGTGCCGTTGCGGCCCACCCCGACGAGGACGACGTCGTTGCCCCGCGCCACCAACCGGTCCACCAGGTCGGCGCACACCGACTCGATGCCGCCGTACGCCGAGGGCGGCAGCTCGAACCAGGGTGGCGCGATCATCGCGATGCGCGGCGCGTTCACCGGTCCCTCCCCACGTCCAGGCCGGGGTGCACGCCCACCGGCTCACGAACCAGCTCCACGTCGGCGGGCAGCCCGACCAGCCGCACGTCGTCGCCGTCGACCTCCAGGTCGACCCGGGCGCCCAGCAGCGGGATGCCGTCGAGCGCGAGCGGTTCGAACGACTCGGGCAGCACGGGCGACAGCCACACCTTGCGGCGCGGCGCGTACGGCTCCACCCGCAGCAACACGCGCAGCAGGTGCACCGGGGTCGCCGACGCCCACGCCTGGGGCGAGCACGACGTCGGGTACGGGATCGGGTCCGGGTACTCGGCCCGGTCGAAGCCGCACAGCAGCTCCGGCAGCCGGCCGCCGAACGCCTCGGCCGCGTCCAGCACGGCGGTCGCCACCCGCTGCGCGTGCTCCACGAAGCCGTACCGCATGAGGCCGTGCGTGATGATGGCGTTGTCGTGCGGCCACACGGACCCGTTGTGGTAGCTCATCGGGTTGTACGCGCCCATCCCGGACGCGAGGGTCCGCACACCCCACCCGGTGAACATCTCCGGCGCGAGCAACGACTCCGCGACCTGCTCCGCCTTGTCCTCGTCCACGATGCCGCTCCACAGGCAGTGGCCGATGTTGGAGGTGAGGGCGTCCACGGGCCGCTTGTCCCCGTCGAGCGCCACGGCGTAGTAGCCGCGGTCGGGCAGCCAGAAGCGCTCGTTGAACCGCTCCTTGAACCGCGCGGCGCGCTCGCGCCAGCGCCGTGCGCCCTCGTGGTCCTCGAAGTCCTCGCACATGCAGGCCCGCGCCAGGTAGGCGTTGTAGACGTAACCCTGGACCTCGCACAGCGCGATCGGGCCGCGCGCGATCCGGCCGTCGGCGAAGTTCACCCCGTCCCAGGAGTCCTTCCACCCCTGGTTGGCCAGCCCGCGCTCGGTCGCGCGCTGGTACTCCACGAACCCGTCGCCGTCGCGGTCGCCGTAGTGCTCGATCCACTCCAGCGCGCGGTCCACGTGCGGGAGCAGCGTCTCGACCTGCTCCCGGTCGATGCCCCACCGGGACAGCTCGCCCAGCAGCATCACGAACAGCGGCGTGGCGTCGGCGGTGCCGTAGTAGACGTTGCTGCCGCCCAGCACCAGCGACGCGTCCGCGCCGAACCGCATCTCGTGCAGGATGCGCCCCGGTTCCTCCTCGCTGTTGGGCTCGACCCGGGTGCCCTGGTGGTGGGCCAGCGTCCGCGCGGTCCCCAGCGCCAGGGTGGGGTCGATGGGCAGCGACATCAGCGACGCCAGGATCGAGTCGCGGCCGAACAGCGTCATGAACCACGGCGCGCCGGCGGCGACCGCGATGTCCGAGGGGCGGTCCGGGTCGAAGATCCGCAGCGCGCCCAGGTCCTGCCTGCTGCGCTGGAGCGTCACGGCCAGCGACGGCTTGCCCGTGTACCTCAGCACGGGCACGCCCTCGCGCCACGCCTTGGCGCGCGCCACCGGCACCGACTCGTCGATCGGGCGTCCGGGCGGGAACATCGTCTCGGTCTCGTGACCGTCCACGACGGGCTGCACGGTCACGCACGTCGACCACTCGCCCTTGGGCGGGACGACCGCGTGGAACGTGAGCGTGGCCGGCGAGTAGTCGGCGCCGCCGGCCCGCACCCGCACGCCCCGGCTCTGGCCGTCCAGCCGGCGGGTCAGGCGCAGCTCGTCCGGCTCGACGTCGCACCGGTCCTGCCCGCGCGGCCGGACCCGGCCCTCCTTCACCTCGAACAGGTCGGCGAAGTCGGCCGCGACGTGGACGGACACGATGTGCGTGGCGGTTGCCCGGCCGAAGTTGCGCAGCGTGATGTCCTCGCGCATGCCCGCGCCGACGTACCGCTCCCGGCGCACCAACAGGGTGCTCTCGGCATCGTGGGGGCGGGACCGTCCACGACCGACGAACGTCATCCGGAACGGGTCCCGGGTGAGCGTGGTGATGTGCTCGACCGGCTCGCCGTCCACCCGCAGCGCCCAACCGGACACGATCCGGGTGTCCTGGAAGAACACGCCCTGCGCGGCGGCGCCGTTCACGTCGCCGTCGCTGCCGCACACGCAGAACGAGGTGCCGTGGACGAGCGTCACCGTGTCAGGTGACAGCGTGACGGGCTCGCCGTCGTAAGCCCAACCACCCTGGGTCATCGTCCGCTTCCTCCTCCGGGTGTTCGCTCCCACCGACCAGGTCCACCACGGGTGCCACCCGGAGCGGCCGGCAAACAACACCCATCCCACCGGGCGACCCGGCATGCCCGTCGTGCGCACGGGTAGCCCACCGTCATGCGCGCGCTCACGCTCGACCCGAAGACCGCGGACTCGGTGCAGGTCACCGAACTGCCCGAGCCGGAGCCGGGTCCCGGTGACCTGCTGGTCGAAGGGCTGGCGGTGGGCGTGTGCGGCACGGACAAGGAGATCTCCCGGGCCGAGTACGGCTGGGCGCCGCCGGGGCGCGACCGGCTGGTGCTGGGGCACGAATCGCTCGGCCGGGTGCTGTCGGCGCCCGACGGGAGCGGGTTCGCGGCAGGAGACCTCGTGGTGGGTGTCGTCCGGCGACCCGACCCGGTTCCGTGCGGGGCGTGCGCGCACGGCGAGTTCGACAACTGCCGCAACGGCCGCTACACCGAGCGCGGGATCAAGGAGCTCGACGGGTACGCGGCCGAGCGGTGGTGCGTCGAGGCCGACTACGCGGTGGCGCTGGACCCGCGCTTGGAGCACGTCGGCGTGCTCATGGAGCCGACGTCCGTGGTCGCCAAGGCGTGGGAGCAGGTCCGCCGGGTGGGGGAGAGGGCGTGGTACGAGCCGGAGCGCGCGCTGGTGACCGGTGCCGGGCCGATCGGGCTGCTGGCGGCGATGATCGGCGTGCAGCAGGGGCTGGACGTGCACGTCCTCGACCGGGTCGAGGACGGCCCGAAACCGGGGCTGGTGCGGCGGTTGGGCGCGACCTACCACCACGGTGACGTGGACGAGGTCGCCTCCGGGCTGCGGCCGGACGTGGTGATCGAGGCGACCGGCGTGGGCAGCCTGGTCTTCTCCGCCATGCGCAACACCGCGTCGTTCGGCGTGGTGTGCCTGACCGGCATCTCGTCGGGCGGCCACCTGGTCGAGGTGGACCTCGCGGGCGCGAACCGGGAGATGGTGCTGGAGAACGACGTCGTGGTCGGCTCCGTCAACGCCAACCTGCGCCACTACCGCCAGGCCGCCGACGCGCTGGCGAAGGCCGACCTGGACTGGCTGGACGGGCTGATCAGCAGGCGGGTGCCGCTGGCGGAGTTCGCCGACGCGTTCACCGCGCGGCCGGACGACGTGAAGGTGGTCATCACGCTGTGAACCGGCGCGACGACCGGTGGACCCACCGATGCGGGCCGGGCCGCGTGCCGCCATGCTGGTCGGCATGGCTGTCGACCCGCGTGGTGCCGACCTGAAGCGACTGCTGGCCGAGGACCAGGGCGGGCCGGTCGTGATGCTCAACCTGCTGCGGTTCGCCGAGGGCGGGACGGCGTCGTACGAGGAGTACGCCCGGCACCTGCGCGAGACGTTCCTGCCGCGCTACGGCGCGGAGATCCTGTACGCGGGCACCGGCTCCACCGCGCTCGTCGCCGAGGAGGGGCAGAGCTGGGACGCGGTGGTGGTCGTCCGCTACCCGGACCGGGCCGCGTTCAGCCGCATGGTCGCCGACCCGGAGTACCAGGAGGTGACGCGCCTGCGCACGGCGGCGTTGAGCGAGGCGGTGCTCCAGGCGACCGTCCCGTGGTCCTGAGCGCCGGGGTCCGGTGAGGGTTCAGCTGCCCGTGGCGCTGGGCAGCATGGCCGGGCAGCCGCCGCTCGCGTACGCCGGGTCGTACTCGAAGTGCCACTCCTCGTTGAGGTACCGGCGGCACCAGCCGAGCGCGGGCCCGTTGTGCTCGACCCAGGCCGCCGACTCCAGCGGCTGCACGTCCACCGCGATCCCCTGGACGTGCATCGACTTCTCCGGCGGCAGCACGTACCGGGCGGCCAGCTCAGGGGTGCCGAACCGACCCACGGCGTCCTCGAACTCGCGCCGCTGCTGGCCGACGCTCCGCTTGCCGTCGTTCAGGCACAGCCCCACACCCTGACCGTCCGCCGCCGCCCGCAACCGGTGCCACGCCTCCAGCACGTCCGGTCGCAGGCCGTCCGGCTGTTCGTCGACATAACGCCCGTCCAGCGCGCAGACCGGTCCGGTCTCCGGTCCCGGCACCTCCGCCACGATCGCCAGGGGCCGTCCCGCGACCGGGTCGTGGACCAGGACCACCCGGCCCGTCGCACCCAGCGCACCCAACGACGCCACCGCCAGGAGGAGCGCCACCAGCACTCCGATCATCACGCGTCGCATCAGACCAGTATGTCCACTGCGTACGCGGCGGCCTCGGCGAGCAGCGCCTCGTCGTACCCGGCGTCCGCGGTGGCCTTGCTGGACATGATCGAGAGCACGAGCGGCCCGGCGGCCGGCGGCCACACCACGGCGATGTCGTTGACCGTGCCGTAGTCGCCGGTGCCGGTCTTGTCGGCCACGGTCCACCCCTGCGGCACGCCGGCCCGGACGCGTCGGGCGCCTGCCTTGGTGGCGTTGCGCTTGAGCAGGTCGCGGAGGAAGGCACGCCGGTCGGGCGGCAGGGCGTCGCCGAGCACGATCTCCCGGTAGTCCGTGCCGATGGCGCGGGGCGAGGTGGTGTCGCGCGGGTCGCCGGGGACGGCGGTCGTGACGTTCGGCTCGAACCGGTCGCACCGGGTGACGGTGTCGCCCAACGCGCGGGTGTACGCGGTCAGCCCGGCCGGGCCGCCGAGGTCGCGCAGCAGGAGGTTGCCCGCGGTGCCGTCGCTGTGGCGGACCGCCGCGTCGCACACCTGGCGGATCGTCATGCCGGTGGTCACGTGCTGCCTGGTGATGGCGGAACTGGCCATCAGGTCGTCCTCGGTGTACGTGACGACGGTGTCCAAGTGGGACAGCGGGTTGCGGTGCAGGACCGCCGCCGCGGCCAGCCCCTTGAACGTCGAGCAGAACGCGAACCGCTCGTCCGCCCGGTGCGCGATGGTCGTGCCGGTGCCCGTGGCGACGGCGTACACGCCCAGTCGCGCGTCGAACTTCCGCTCCAACTCGATCAGGTGATCGTGCGGCGCGGTGGTGGGCGTGGGGCTGGGCGTGTCGACCGGAGCGGAGGGTCGCGCGGGCGCCGTGCCCGGCGCGCATCCCGCCAGGGGCAGCAGCGCCGCTGCGCCCAGGAACGCCCGGCGGCTGACGGTTCGGTACGGCGGTGTCACGTCCCCGAGCTTCACAGGCGACCCCGGATGCCGTCCAAGACGGGAAGCCGGCCATCGATGCCGATCTGGCATAGTCGCGGGCTGTGGACGTGGTGGAGGCGTGCAAGGCGTTCGTGGCCGTCAGCGGGCATGGCAGCTTCACCGTCGGCGCCGCCGCGGCGCGGATACCGCAGTCCGTGGCCAGCAGGCGGATCGCGGCGCTGGAGAAGCACTTCGGGGCCAGGCTGCTCACCCGGACCTCGCGCAGCGTGGCGCTGACGCCGTTCGGCCGGGAGATGCTGCCCTCGGCCCGGCGGCTGGTCGACCTCGCCGAGGCGATGGAGCACGACGCCGCGCGGGCGAAGCTGCGCCCGTTCCGGCTCGCGGTGCCGGAGGTCTGCGCGCCGCGCCCGCTGGCCCGGCTGGTCTCCGCCGCCCGTCGCCACGACCTCGAACTCGACCCGCGGGCCGCCGGACCGGCCGAGCGGGCGGAGCTGGCCCGCACCCTGGACGTGCGGGCCGCGCTGGTCGCCGTGCCGCCCGACGACGGCGTCTGGCGGGTGCCGCTCGGCCTCGCCGGTCACGCCGACCCGGGCGCGATCTCGGCGGTGCACGTCGAGACCCTGCGCGCGGGCCGTGCCGAGCGGAATGCCCGCCGCCGGCGCGTCCTCATCCAGCCGGAGGACGACGTCCCGCACGTCCGCGACCGCCTCACCCGGCTGCGTGACGCCGTGGGCCTGCAACCCGCGCAGGTGGTCGTGGCGGCCTCGCTGGTCGCCGCCGCGGCCGACGTGCTCGGCTCGGCCGACCTCCTGCTCTGCTCGCCGGACCAGGCCGGGGACCTGGGCCTGCACTGGCGACCGATCGGCGAGCTGGAACTGGCCCGCGGCTACGACGTCACGGCGGGGTCGCGCGAGGACGCCGAGCGGATCCGCGACCTCCCGGCCGCCGCGATCGGGCGCTGCCTCGGCGCGGGAGGCGCGGCGTGACGACGGGCTCGGCCAGGGTGCTGCGCGAGGCGCGGGAAGCACTGGACGACGCCGGCCTGCGCGGCTCGTTCCTCGTGCGCGACCTCGACACGGGCGACGAGCTCGGCCTCGACGCCGACGTCGAGTACCCGATCGCGTCGCTGGTGAAGGTGCCGCTCGCGGTCGCCACGCTGGAACGCGTCGACCGGGGCGAGCTCGACCCCGCCACACCGGTCGTGGTGCCGCCCGACCGGGTCGAGGCGCGCGGGCCGATCGGGCTGCCCAAGTTCCGCCACCCCGCCACGATCGCCGTGGACGACCTGCTCTACCTCAGCATCGCGATCAGCGACACCACCGCCGCCGACGCCCTGTTCGCCCTGACCCCGCCGGCCGCCGTCGCCGCCGAGCTGCGCCGGCTCGGCTACGACGGCATCGCCGTGCGCCACCTCATGCGCGACCTCGTCGAGACGCCCGCCGAGCGGTTCACCCCGGCGGAGGGCCACCTCGCCCACTCCCTGGCCATCACGGCCGCCACCGAAGGGCGCGGGCACCCGGTGACGCAGTTGGACATCAGCCGGGCCAACGCCGGGTCCGCCCGCGCCTTCGCGGACCTGCTCCACGGCCTGTGGCGGCCGACCACGATCCGGCCCGCGGTCGCCGCCCGGGTCCGGGAGGTGCTGGGGGACAACGCGTTGCGGCACCGGCTCGCGCCCGACTTCGGCTCCGACGCGTCCCGCTGGTCGTCCAAGACCGGCACGCTGCTCAACCTGCGCCACGAGGTCGGTGTGGTCGAGCACGCCGACGGCCAGGCGTTCGCCGTGGCCGCGCTCACCGAGTCCCGGGTGCCCGCCGTGGTGCAGCCCGGCGCGGAGGCGTCGATGGCGCACGTCGCCCGCACCTTGCGCGACGCCCTGCGGTCGTCATAGCCGGGCCGGGTCGACCGCGGTCACGGCGGTCTTCCCGTCCAGCGCCCAGCCCCTGCCGTACGCGTCGGCGAAGGCTTGCTCGCCGAGCGCGGCCCGGCCCCGCCGGGTGAGGTCCCGGACCTGCCGGTCGGTGCGGTCGTCGGCGCCGCGCAGCCGGGAGGCGGCACCGAGCAGGACAGCGCTCTCGTGGGGTCGCCCGTGCACCTCGGCGAGCGCGGCCACCTGCACCGCCACCAGCGCCGTCATCGGCCGGTCGCGGGTCGTCAGCGCGGCCGCGTACGCCTCCGCCAGCGCCTGCTCCGCCCCGTCCGGATCACCGGTCTCCAGGCAGAGCGAGGCCCGGACGACGCCGGCCAGCGTGCGCGCGTGGTCACCGGGGAACGCGGTGCTGCCGCGCAGGCCCCGTTCGGCGGCGTCGAGCAGTTCCCGCGCCCGGTCCAGGTCGCCGAGCCGCACCCGGAAGGCGGCGTCCCACGCATCGACCAGGAGCAGCATCTCCGGCGAGTTCGCGCGCAGCGCCCGGTCGCGGGCCGAGCCGATGGCCGCGCTCGCCAGGTCGGTGTCGCCGCGCCGCAGGTGCAGGTCGAGCCAGCGCAGGTCGGCGAACACCTCGTCGCCGGGGCTGAGCGGGCCGAACGCAAGGGCCGCCGACCGGGCCGCGCGCAGGTCGGCCAGCGCGCCGTCGAGGTCGTCGTCGTACTGCCGGAGCTGGGCGCGCATCGGCAGGACGGTGGCCTGGCCCCAGCGGTCGCCGGCCCGGTGGAAGCAGGTCAGGGCCGCTTCCACGTCGGCGCGGACCCGGTCGAGCTCGCCCGCGTTCTCGGCGAACCGCGCCCGGAGGAGCCGGGCCAGCCCGGACAGCCACACGTCGCCGCCGGAGGCCGCGCGGTCGATGATCGCGCGCGCGGCCTCCTCCTGCTGCCGGAACGCGAGCGGGACCGCGGCGAGCAGGCCGGGAACGCCGGGCAGCCCGGGGTGCGACAGCAGCCGGTCGGCCAGTTCCGCGAGTGCCACCGGGTCGTCGGGCGCGGTCGTCCCCGGCCGGCTGTCGACCAGTCGGATCAGGTGGGCGCAGTCGCGGTCGGGCGTCGGCTCGCCGCCGGGCACCGCCAGTGCCTCGCCCAGCCAGTAGGCCGCGTCGCCGTGCCGGTCGAACACCTGCCAGTACCAGGTCAGGTCCAGGGCGAGGGCGACCGCGCCGGTGGCGTCGCCGGTGTCGCACCGCCGGCGCAGGGCGGCCAGCGCGTTGTCGTACTCGGCGCCGATGACCCCGATGGCGGCGAGTTGGTCGGGCCCGCGCAGTCGCGGGTCCCACCGGGCCACCAGTTCGGCGAAGTGGTCGGCGGCCAGGTCCCGGACGGCGTCGTCCTCGCCCGCCTCGGCCAGGCGGTCGAGGCCGTACTCGCGCAGCGTCTCCGCCATGCGGTAGCGGCCCGCGATGGGTGCGAGCTGGAGCAACGACCGGTCGACCAGGCGCGCGAGCAGCTCGGGGATCTCGGCGGCCGGGACCGCGGTGCCGGCGCAGACCGCGGTGGCCGATGCCGTTGTGACGCCGCCGGGCAGGACCGAGACGCGTGCGGCCACCGTGCGCTCGTGCTCGTCCAGCAGGTCCCAGCTCCAGGCGATGACCGCGCGCAGCGTGCGGTGCCGGGGCAGCGCGGTGCGGCTGCCCGTGGTGAGCAGCCTGAACCGGTCGGACAGCCCGTCGGCCAGCTCGGGCAGCGACAGCGTCCGCAGCCGTGCCGCGGCCAGCTCCAGCGCCAGCGGCATCCCGTCCAGGCCGCGCACCACCCGCTGGACCTCCGGCAACGTCGTCGCGTCGACGTCGAAGCCCGGGCGCACGGCCGCCGCCCGCTCGGCGAACAGGCGCACCGACGCCGTCCGGCGGGCCTGGTCGACGTCGTCGTCCGGGTCGGGCAGCGGGAGCGGGCCCAGTGGCGCCAACGCCTCCCCGTCGATGGCGAGCGGTTCGCGGCTGGTGGCGAGCACGCGCAGGCCGGGGCAGCGGGGCAGCAGCGCCGCGACCAGGTGCGCCACGGCGGCGATCAGGTGCTCGCAGTTGTCCACCAGCAGCAGGCTCTCCCGGCCGCCGAGCCGGTCGAGGAGCACGTCCAGCTCGTCGCCCCCGACCCGCCTCCGCGCCTCGAACATCGCGCCGCCGCGCGGCCCGATCCCCGCGAGCACGGCCGCGCCGACCTCGGCGGGCTCCGCGACCGAAGCGAGGTCGATCATCCACGCGCCGTCCCGGTACTCGTGGCGGTGGCGGCGGGCGGCCTCCACGGCGAGGCGCGTCTTGCCCGCGCCGCCCGGACCGACCACGGTGACCAGCCGTCCGGTGGTGAGCAGCGCGTCGATCCGGGCGAGATCGTCGTCACGGCCGATGAAGCTGGTCAGGGGCACCGGAAGGGTGCTCGGCCCGGTCGGCGCGTCCTCGACGGTGGGCTGCTCGGCGCGCAGCAGGCGGAGGTGGCGCTCGCGCAGCGCGACGCCCGGGTCGGTGCCGAGGACGTCGGCCAGGGTCTCGCGGACCTGTTCGTAGCGGGCCAGCGCCTCCGCTTCACGGCCCTGGGCGGCGAGCGCGTCCATGAGCAGCCCGGCGGCGCGTTCGTGGACGGGGTGCTCGGCGAGCAGGGCCGTCAGGCGGGCGGCGGCCGTGTCGGCACGGCCCAGGGCCAGCTCGGCGTCGGCCAGGTCCACGACGGCCTCGACCGAGGCGTGGGCCAGCCGGGTCGCGGCGGTGGGAGCGACGGCGGCGACGGCGGCTGACTCGGTGCCGGGAGGGTCGCCCCACAGCGCCACGGCCTCGCCGAGCAGCGCCGCCGCGCCGCTCGGGTCACCGGCGCGCAGGCGGTCCCGGCCGGTGGCGGTGAGCTGCTCGAACCGCCGCGCGTCGACGTCGGCCGGGTCCACGGCCAGCCGGTAGCCGCCCGCGACCAGCGTGACGGCACCGGGCGAGCCGAGGGCCCGGCGCAGCCGTGAGACGAGAGCCTCCAGGGCGTGGGCGGGATCGGCCGGCGGGTCGTCGGGCCAGATCGCGTCGACCAGGACGCCGGGCTCGACCGGTCGGCCGCCGGCGAGCGCCAGCCGGACGAGCAGACCCCGCAACCGCGTGCCCGCGACGGGCAGCGCGACGTCACCGCGAGACGCCTGGAACGCGCCGAGCAGCGTGACGCGAAGCCGCGCACCCCCGTCCATCTCCCGATCTTCGCGCACACGGCCGCGAGCCCCGACTCGCGGCCGTGTCAACGCCGTGTGCGCCCCGTGTGAGCGGTCCGGGCCAGTGTTCGGCGACCGAGGAGAACGGCTTCGAGAGAGGGGATTCCTCGTGCATGACGTAGTGATCGTGGGGGCGGGGCCGGTCGGCCTCTTCCTCGCCTGCGAGCTGGGCCTCGCGGGTTGCTCGGTCCTGGTGCTGGAGCGTGAGCCCGAGCCGCGCACCCCGTGGAGGGCGCACCCGCTCGGGATGCGCGGGCTGTCCGCCGCGTCGGTCGAGGCGTTCGACCGACGCGGGATGCTCCCCGCGCTGCTGACGGCGTCAGGTGTTCGTGAAGCCGCCGCCGACGCCGCCAGCGCCGCCGACGCCGCCAGCGACAGCGCCAGCGACAGCGACCGCGACAGCGACCGCGTCGCCGCCAGCGCCAGCGACAGCGCCAGCGACAGCGCCAGCGCCAGCGACAGCGCCAGTGACGCCGCCAGCGCCAGCGCCGCCGCCGCCGGCGACGGCGACGAGCCGTCCCGCCCGCGAGGCGTCGGGCACTTCGCCGGGATCATGCTGGACCCGGCTCGGGTGGAGGTGGCCGCGCTGCCGTTCCGGCTGCCCGGCCGGCCCGTGGAAGGCGTGCTGACCAGCCTCGAAGCGGTGGAGTCGGTGCTGTCGGAGCGGGCGGTCGGGCTCGGCGTCGAGATCAGGCGCGGCGTCGCGGTCTCCGGCCTCGTGCAGGACGACGAGCACGTGGTCGTGCGCGCCGGTGAAGACGAGCACGTGGCGCGCTGGGTCGTCGGCTGCGACGGCGGGCGCAGCGCGGTGCGGGGGCTCGCGGGCTTCGAGTTCGTCGGCACCGCGCCGCAGTTCACCGGGTACACCATGCTCGCGACGCTCGCCGATCCCGAGGAGCTGCGCCCCGGGTTCACCCTGACCCCGACGGGCATGTACCTCCGGATGCCCGCCGAGGGCCACATCGGCGTGATGGACTTCGACGGCGGCGCGTTCGACCGGTCGCGGCAGCCGACCCGCGAGCACCTCCAGGCTGTTCTGCGCCGCGTGTCCGGCACCGACGTGACGCTGACCGACGTCCGGCTCGTCTCCAGCTTCACGGACCGGGCGATGCAGGCGACGTCGTACCGGCAGGGGCGCGTGCTGCTCGCGGGCGATGCCGCGCACATCCACTCCCCGCTCGGCGGCCAAGGGCTCAACACCGGTCTCGGCGACGCCCTGAACCTGGGCTGGAAGCTCGCGGCGACCGTGCACGGGCGCGCGCCGGACGGGCTGCTCGACACCTACACCCGCGAACGCCACCCGGTCGGCGCGCGGGTGCTCGACTGGACGCGGGCCCAGGCGGCGGCCATGCGGCCGGACCCGCACGGGCAGGCGGTGCAGGGCCTGCTGCGCGACCTGCTCGCCACCCGTGACGGGACGACCTACGCCTACGGCAGGCTGTCCGGCTCGGCCGACCGTTACGACCTCGGCGACGAGCACCCGCTGGTCGGCCGGAACGCCCCGGATTTCCGGCTCGTGGACGGCACCCGCCTGGGCGAGCTGATGCGGGACGGGCGAGGCGTCGCGCTCGATTTCCGCGGCGACCTGTTCCCGCACGACTCGCCGTCGCGCTGGGAAGGCCGCCTTCGCCACGTGCCCGGCCCGGCGAAGGACGACCTCGGGTTGGTCGCCGTGCTGGTCCGACCCGATGGCGTGGTCGCCTGGGCGGGTTCCGATCGCGCGGCGTTCGAACGGGCCGCGGGTTCGTGGTTCGGCAGGCCGGATCGTCCGTCTTCGTCCACTGAGGAGCACGCATGACGATCACCCTCCGCCCTGGGAGCACCGTGATGTTCACCGGTGATTCGGGCACCGACTGCCAACGGCTGGAGAGCGAGCACGGCCTCGGGTTCGGCTACCCGTCGCGCATCGCGGGCGAGTGGGGACTGCGGCACCCGGACCGGCCCGTGACCTGGCTGAACTCCGCCATCGCGGGCAACAAGGTGATGGACCTCGAAGCCCGGTGGCAGGCGGACGTGCTCGACGCGCGCCCGGACGTGGTGTCGATCCTCGTCGGCATGAACGACGTCGGCTGGCACTCGTACGACCCGGACGGCCACGTGATCACCGCCGACGACTACGCCGCGGGCTACCGCCGACTGCTCGCACCCCTCGCCGAGACCGGGGCGGAGCTCGTCCTCATCGAACCGTTCCTCCTACCGATCCGCGGCACGGTCGAAGTGGG
The DNA here is from genome assembly GCA_040689555.1 of Actinosynnema sp. NPDC051121. Classification (GTDB taxonomy): domain Bacteria; phylum Actinomycetota; class Actinomycetes; order Mycobacteriales; family Pseudonocardiaceae; genus Actinosynnema. The sequence goes on from JBFBCZ010000001.1 coordinate 335,653, forward strand.
CGAGGCGCAGGTGGGGGTCGGGATCCGGCAGGAGTGGCGTGCCGACCTCGACCCGAAGATCCAGGTCGTGCGCGGACTCGCCCGCGAGCACGGCGCGCACCTGATCGCCGCCGACGGCATGTTCGCCGAACTGGCCGCCACGACCGGGCCGGAGCACTGGGCCGAGGACGGCGTCCACCCGACCCTGGCGGGTCACGCCGCGCTCGCAGCGGCCTGGCTGCGCCTGGTCACGTGACGCCACCGGTCCGCGCCTGAGACCGGCCGGTCATGCGGTTTGCGGCGGCGTGGGTCGCATCTGGCCGGGTGAGCGCGCCCGGCGATGGCCCGTGCCGCCGGTCCGGGCCGGTATGCGCCTGAAGCCGGTCATGTGGCGCTCGGGGCGTGGTCGCGTTGGTCGGGGCGGGTCGCGGTGGCGGCGCGGACCAGGGCGGCGGTGGCCATCGAGCGGGAGTGCTGGGGCCAGGCGATCAGCAGGGTCGCGGGCGGCGCGTCGGGAACCTCGAGGTAGACGACGCCGGGTCGTGGGTAGCGGGCGGCGACGGACTCGGGCAGCAGGGTGACCAGTTCGCCCAGTTCCACCAGTTTCAGCACCTGGGCCAGGTCGCGGACGTCGAGCCGCTCCACGACCCCGTCGAGGTAGCGGTGGAGTTGGTCGAGCCGCGTCGGACCGTCGACGGGCAGCCCGAGGTCGGCGAGGCTGACGCGGTCGCGTGCGGCCAGCGGGTGCCCGGTCGGGACGGCGGCGACGCGCGCCTCGACCGTGATGGTCTCGGCGTCGAGGCCGGTGCGGTCGAACGGCTCGTGGACCAGGGCCGCGTCCGCCTCGCCCCGGCGCAGGAGTTGGCTCTGCTCGCCCCAGCCGCACAGCCGGACCGTGACCGGCAGGGAGGCCGCCGGGTCGGCCGCGTACCCGGCGAGGATGGTTTCCAGCAGTCCCGCGTCGCTGTCGGCTTTGACCGCGAGGACGAGTTTCGGCTCGGCGGCGCGCTGGGCCCGTCGACCGGCTGCTTCGAGGGCGTCCAACGCCGTGCGGGCCTGGTCGAGGAGCACGGTGCCGGCGGGCGTCAGCGCGACGCTGTGGGTGGTGCGCTCGAACAGCGTGACGCCCAGCTCCGCTTCGAGCTTGCGGATCGTGCGCGACAGGGGCGGGGACGAGATGCCCAGCCGCTCGGCCGCGCGGGCGAAGTTGAGCTCTTCGGCGACGGCGACGAAGTACCGCAGTGGTCGCGACTCCACGCCCACCACCTCCGATCGGTATGTCCCTCAGGGTAACAACCCGGTGCTCGATGATCCTTCCGGCGGGCGGGGGTCACGGGCAGGCTGGTCACGTGATCATCGTCAGTGGTGCCAACGGAAAACTGGGTCGGGCGGTCGTGGAACGGCTGCTGGACCGGATCGAGCCGGACCGGATCGGGGTGTGCGTCCGCGACCCCGAGCGGGCGGGGGAGTTGGGGGAGCGGGGCGTTCGGGTCAGGAAGGGCGACTTCGCCGACACGACGAGCTTGGCGCACGCGTTCGAGGGCGCGTCACGGGTGCTCGTCGTGTCGGTGGACACCCATGGTGGGGAGGCGTTGCGCCTGCACGAGAACGCGATCGCCGCGGCCGGGAAGGCCGGCGTCGAGCGCGTCGTCTACACCAGCCACATGGGCGCGAGCCCGTCGTCGCTCTTCGCGCCCATGGTCGACCACGCCGCGACCGAGGTGGCGTTGCGCGAGTCGGGTGTCGCCTTCACGTCGTTGCGCAACGGCTTCTACGCGTCGTCGGCGCTCATGCTGCTCGGCCCGGTCCTGGAGACCGGCGAGCTGACCCTGCCGCAGGACGGCCCGGTGTCCTGGACCTCCCACGACGACCTCGCCGAGGCGGCGGCCATCGCGTTGACCGAGGACGTCCTCGACGGCGTGACGCCTGCCCTGACCGGCGGGGAGGCGATCGACTTCACGGGTATCGCCGCCATCGCCTCGGAGGTGACGGGTCGCTCTATCCGTCGGATCGTGGTGTCGGACGAGGACTACCACTCCTCGCTCGTCGCCCGCGGCCTGCCCGGGCACGTGGCCGACCTGCTGGTGGGGATGTTCGCGGCGAGCCGTCGGGGCGAGTTCTCGCAGGTCGACCCCACGCTGGCCGGCTTGATCGAACGGCCGACCGTGCCGCTGCGCGACCTCGTCGCGGCTCACCTGACCGGTGCTCAGCATTCCTGATTCCTCTCTATAGCTTCAGTGAAGACCAAAGTCAACCTCTTGGCCGCGCGGTCGGCGACCTCGGAGACTCTTCGGAACCGTCGTTCGCCGGGACGTGCACCCGGCAGGGCGTTGGCCGCAGTCGTGGACGGTGGTGTCGGCGAGTTCGCCACTGTCCGAAGTGGAGGGTGGTGGGGTCAGGCGAGGCCGCCGTTGGCGAAGAGGACCTGGCCGTTGATCCAGCGGGCGGGGCCGGCGAGGAACGCGACGGTTTCGGCGATGTCGTCGGGCTGCCCGAGGCGTTCGAGCGGGGTGGCCTTGGCGAAGTTGGCGACCATCGTCTCGTCCTTGCCCTCCAGGAACAACGAGGTCGCGGTGGGGCCGGGTGCGACCGCGTTGACGGTGATGTCCTTGCCGCGCAGCTCTCTGGCCAGGATGAGGGTGATGCCCTCGACGGCGGCCTTGCTGGCGACGTACGCGCCGTAGGTGGGCAGCTGGGTGCGGGTGACGGAGGTGGAGAAGTTGATGATCGCCCCACCCCGGCGCAGGCGGCGGGCGGCCTGTTGCGAGACGACGAACGTGCCGCGGATGTTGGTGCGGTGCACGCGGTCCAGGTCGTCCAGGTCCAGCTCGGCGATCGGCGCGAGGACCATGATCCCGGCGGTGTTCACGACCACGTCGATGCCGCCGAACTCGGCTTCGACGGTGTCGAACGCGGCGGTCATGTCGTGCTCGTCGGCGACGTCGCCGCCCACGGCGATGGCCTGCCCGCCGCGAGCGGTGACGTCGGTGACGACCGCGTCGGCCTTGTCCTTGTTGCCCGCGTAGTGCACGGCCACCGCGAAGCCGTCGGCGGCCAGGCGTTCGGCGACGGCCCGGCCGATGCCTCCGCTGCCGCCGGTGACGAGGGCGACCCGGGTGGTGGCGGGGTTGGCGGTGTTCTCGGTCATGGGAGTTCCCTTCGGAGGTGTGGTGGCGGGGATAGGTCTCGGTGTGGCGGTGAGGCTGGTGCCCGGCGTTGTGCGGGCGTGGTTGCGGAACCCGCTCACGACGGCGGGCGCGGTGGGGAAGTGGCGCGGGCGCAGGGGTGCGCGGGGTGTCGTGGTGTCAGGGGTTGGTGTGGGTGGCCAGGTGGGTCAGCCATTCGGTGAGGAGGGCGAACTCCGCCGGGCTGAAGGACCCCGGTCGGTCGGAGCGCAGCAGTGCGCCGAGGGTGGTCGCCGCCTGCGCCACCGACAGCGGCACGGCCGCGGGGTCGGCGTCGGGGTCCGGGGTGAGGATGCCGGGCAGGACGATGTCCCGGACTCGTGCCGAGAGGTCGGGGTCGCGCTCCGCCTCGGGTCGGTTGAGCAGTGCCAGGGCGACGCCGCTGTTGGCGGCCATCACGATGTCGGCGGCGGGGCGGGGTTCGACCGTGAGGCGTCCGGCGCGGGCGACCCGTTCGAGCACGCCGTGCAGCAGTTCCAGCGCCTCGCGGACGGCCTGGGGCGGGGAGGTCAACCGGGGCGTGTACATCAGGCGGTACACGTTCGGGTGGTCGAGGGCGAATCTGGTGTGGCCGTCCCAGCCGCGCTTCAGGTCCGCGACCGGGTCGTCGGTGGGCACGGCGGCGCGCTTGGCCGCGAGGTACTCCGCGAACCCGTGATCGACGACCGCGGCGAGCAGGCTGTCCTTGTCGCCGAACAGCCGGTAGATCACCGGCTGCTGCACGCCGGCCCTCTCCCCGACCGCCCGGGTGGAGATGTCGCCGTTCGGCGAGCTCTCCAGCAGTTCGGCGGCTGCCGCCAGGATCGCTGATCTGTTGTCCATGTTAGCAACGATAACACAGCGGTGGATCGGTGCCAACAAATTGCTGTTAGCGATGATACGGCCTGGTCGGCGCAGGTGCTACGGCGAGCGGAGGTCGAGCCAGCTCCGCAGCGCCCACCAGTGGTGCAGGGTGCCCAGGACGGTCGGTGGATCGTCCGCCGCGCTGTCGTCCCACGGCGTGCCGGTGATCTCGGCGAGCCGGTCCAACCGGTACCGGACGGTGTTGGGGTGCACGTGCAGCGCGGCGGCGGCGTGGCCGAGCCGTTGGCCGTGGTCGAGGTAGACCAACGCGGTGCAGACCAGCTCGCGGTGGAAGTCGTCGCGGTGGTCGAGGCCGGCGAGCCTGCCGCGCAGCAGGTCGGCGAGCACCGGCTGGGCGGCCAGCGCGACCTCGCCGGAGAGGTCGGTGAGGTCGCGCACGCCGCGCAGTCCCGCCCGGAGCGCGATCCGCAGCGCGGCGACGCACAACGGGTGGACGTCGCGCATCGCCGTGAGCCCGGTCGCGGGCGCGAGCACCAGCAGCACGTCCGGCGGGAGTTCGGCCGGGGTCGGCCGCCGGGCGGACAGCCCCGCCAGCCGCCCTTCGACCAACCCGTAGACACCGCCGCAGCCCAGGAGGCGCTGCTCCAACGCGCGCGCCTCGGCCGGCTGGGTCACGTCGGAGACCAGGCAGTGGTAGCGCCCGTCCGACGACAGGCCCGCGCGCCGCAGCTCCGCCGGCTCCGGTGGCGTGCCGTCGCCGTGCAGGAGCAGCCGCCGCAGCAGGTGGGTGTTGGCGTCGCGGTTCGTGCGGGACAGCTCCAGTTCGGCCGTGTGGTAGCCGTTGATCACGTGCCGTTCCAGGGCTCCGGTGTAGCGGTCGAGGTCGACCATCCCCTCCAGGAGGACCTCGTCGGGTACGCCGGCGGCGCGGCTGCGCGCGATGGCGATCTTCATCGCCCTGGTGCGGCCGGCCTGGACGCCGCGCAGCAGGCCGTCGATCGAGATGCCCTGCGCCGCGCGGTCCGCGCCCAACGCCTCGGCGGCCTCGAAGTCCACGGCCTCGGGTTCGTCGGACCGCTCGAAGAAGTCGAGGCCGGTGGCGAGCAGGACTTCGACGTGGCGGCGGTTCTCCGCTTCGGGCAGCCGCGCGACCTCCGGTGACTGGCCGCGCGCGGCCCGGACCAGTTCCTCCACGACGCCGCGATCGGTCGCCATGCCCCGGAGCACCCGCCCGAGCAGGCGACCGCGATGGTGAGTTGCCGACACCGGCCCACCCCTCCCGCCGCGACGTTGTGGCAGTGGCATAACGAGCACGCGGCTCGTTGGGCATCGGCCCCTACCGCGGTCGCGCCGCGAGCCGGTATCTATTGCTACTGAACGGTAACAGTCCCGGCCGGACTCGTGGGCCACGAGTTCGCCGACTCGGCGTGGACGAATCGAACCCTGCACGGATGTGACAGTTCCGCATCCGGTTTGGAGCTCTCGTGGACAAGAATTCCGGGTCGAAAGGGCGGTCACGCGCGCGTCGCCCGCGCTTGCTCGGTGTGCTGGCCACCTGCGTGCTGGCCGCGACCGCCGCCCCCGCGACCGCCACCCCTGCCGTCGCGCCACCCGCGGGCGCGGCGCTGCGCGAGGTGATGTTCGTCGGCAACAACTGGGACGGCACCGCCGACGTGATCGCCTCCGGCGGCGATTTCGCGCGGATCGGCCGGGTGGACATCGTCCCCGACCGCCAGGAGCGGCTCTGGGAGATCTACCTCAACCCGATCAAGCTCGCGTTCTTCCTCGGCATCCGGTCCGGTCCCGGCGAGGGGCACGACCAGTTCGTCGACGACATGTACACCACGCCCGACGGCCGGTCCGTGGTCGCGTCCCGGCCGAGCTTCGCCGACGTGGTGTCCATCGACCTGGCCACGGGCCGGGTGAACTGGCGGTTCCCGGTGTCGGGCTTCCGCTCCGACCACATGGCCGTCTCGCCCGACGGTCGCCGGGTGGCGGTGTCCGCGTCGACGTCCAACACGGTGCACGTGCTCGACATCGAGACCGGCCGCCAGGTCGGCTCGTTCGCGACCGGCGACAAGCCGCACGAGAACGTGTTCACCAACGGCGGCCGGTACCTGTGGAACATGTCCATCGGCGAGGTGAACACCGCCCTGGACGACCCGGGGCTGGACTTCACCAAGGGCGACCGTCGCATCACCGTCGTGGACGCGACGACGTTCCAGCAGGTCAAGGTGATCGACATGAGGTCGCGGCTGGACGCGTTCGGCCGCTCGGACCTGTCGGACTCGGTGCGGCCGGTGGCGTTCACGCCGGACGAGTCGAAGCTGTACTTCCAGGTGTCGTTCTTCCACGGTTTCCTGGAGTACGACGTGGCCGCCGACCGGATCACCCGGCTGAAGGAGCTGCCCAAGAACCCCGCCACCAGCGAGGACCGCACCACGTGGGTCAACGACTCGCGTCACCACGGCATGTCGATGAGCCCGGCGGGGGACAAGCTGTGCATCGCCGGGACCATGGACGACTACGCCGTGGTCGTGGACCGGGCGAGCCTGCGGGAGAGCGCGCTCGTGCCCGCGGCCAAGCCCTATTGGGCGACCGTGAGCGGTGACGGGCGCAGTTGCGTGATCTCGGAGAGCGGCGCGGACCAGGTGACCGCGATCGACTTCGCCACCGGCCGCAAGGTGGTCTCGGTGCCGGTCGGCGACCACCCGCAGCGGGTGCGGGTCGGCCACGTCCCGGCCGGCTGGACGGGCCCTGCGGCGGGCTGAGGGGAGTGGGCGGGCGCGCGTCGGCCACCGGTCACGGGTCGGCGAGACCCGCCTCGTAGCCCGCGATCACGAGTTGGGCGCGGTCGCGGGCGGCGAGTTTCGCCATGAGGTGGCCGATGTGCGTCTTGACCGTGTGGCGGCTCAGGTGCAGGGCGCGTTCGATCTCGGTGTTGGACAGGCCGCGGGTGATCAGCGTCAGCACCTCCCGCTCCCGCGGGGTGACGCGGTCGAGCGGTCGGCGTGCCGCCGGGGCGCGGAGGAAGTCCCGGATGAGCCTGCGGGTGACGGTGGGCGCGAGCAGCGCTTCACCTGCCGCGACCGTCCTGACGGCGTCGAGCAGCCGGTGCGGCGCGACGTCCTTGAGCAGGAACCCGGCGGCGCCGGCGCGCAGCGTCTCGTACACCACGCCGTCGAGGTCGAACGTGGTGAGGATGAGGACCTTCGGCGCGTCGGGCAGCGCGGTGAGGCGTCGGGTGGCGGCGATGCCGTCCAGGTCGGGCATCCGGACGTCCACCACCGCCACGTCCGGCCGGTGCCGGGCGGCCAGCTCGCACGCCTCCCGACCGGTGCGGGCCTCCGCGACCACCTCCAGCCCGGGGTCGGCGTCGACGAGCAGCCGGATGGTGTCGAGGTACAGCGGCTCGTCGTCGGCGAGCAGCACGCGGATCGGCTCAGTCGTCATGGTGGAGCGGCAGGGTCGCGCGGACCTCGAAGCCGCCGCCGGGAGCGGGGCCGGCGTGCAGCGTGCCGCCGTGCAGCGCGGCCCGTTCGCGCATGCCGAGCAGCCCGTGCCCGCCGGTGTCGGCGGTCGCCGGGGCGCCCTCGTCCACGACGGAGACGACGAGCCGGCCGGGTTCGACGGCCGTGGTCAGGTGGCACCGCGGCGGGTCGCTGTGGCGCCGCACGTTGGTCAGCGCTTCCTGCACGATGCGGTAGGCCGAGATCCGCACGGCCGCCGGCGTCCGGCTCAGGTCGGCCTGCTCGGCGGTCACGGTGACGCCGGCCGAGCGGGCGTCGGTCACCAACCGGTCCAGCCCGGTGGTGCTCGCCGGGACGGCCGAGGCGTCGCGCAGGCCGCCGAGCACGGTCCGGACGTCGGCGAGGGCGGACCGGCTGACCTGCTCGATGCCGTGCAAAGCCGCTTCCCGCTCGTCGGGGCGCGTGCCCGCCACGTGGTTGGCGACCGCGGCCTTCATGGCGATGAGGCTGAGGTTGTGGCCGACCACGTCGTGGATGTCGCGGGCGATCCGCAACCGCTCCTCGGCGACCGCCCGCGCGGTGCGCGACTCGGCCAGCTCGGCGTTGTGCCGCCGGCGCGTGCGGACGGTCGCGGCGACCGCCCAGGACCCGACGACCACCACCGCGCTCGACAACAAGGTGGGCACGGGAGTCGTGGCGAACGACTCGGTGCCCGCGGGCGGCGGCACGAGCGGCAGGCCCGGCACGATCGCCACCGCGGCGCCGGCCGCCACCACGGTCGCCGACGCCGCCACCACGGCGTCAGGTCGGGGCGCAGCCAGGACGACCGGGTAGAGCGCCAGCGCGACGGCCGCGAGCACCGACTCGTTCCCGACGCCGCTGACGATGGCCACCGCGCCGACCGGCAGCACCGTCCACAGCACGGTGGCGGGCCGGGTCCCGCGCAACGCCAGCGGCGCCCCGAGCGCCACCGCCACGACCACGGCCGACGCGTCGACCTGGGGCGCGCGCAGGACCGTCCACGCCACGATCACGCCGGCCGCCACCGCGTCGACCGCCCGCCCGAGCCTCGCCTGAACCATGCCGGCACCGTATCGGGCGGGTGCTCGGCGGAACTCGGACCACGGTCCGATGGCACGGGACCGGAACCCTCCGAGACTGCGGGGGTGTTCACCTCGATCCTGTCCGCCTTGATCATCTCCGCGGTGTCCCTCGGCCCCGCCCCGCCCCCGGTGGACGGCGCCGCCATCGACGCGGTCGTGCAGCGTTACCGGGAGCAGACCGCGCTTCCGGGCGTCGCGGTCGCCGTCACGCGCGGCACGGAGGTCGTGCACACGGCCGGCTACGGCCACGCGCGTGACGGCGGCGCAGTGTCCGCGCACACCGTCATGGCCGCGGCGTCGGTGAGCAAGTCCTTCACGGCGTTGGCGGTCATGCGGCTCGTGGAGGACGGGCGGATCCGGCTGGACGACCCGGTGCGCGCGCACCTGCCCGAGTTCACGATGGCCGACCCGCGTGCCGCCGACATCACCGTGCGCCAGCTGCTCGACCAGACCTCGGGCCTGTCGGACACGACCAACCGGTCGTTCAGCGGCCCGCCGGTCCACACGCTGGCCGAGGCCGTGGCGGCGATGCGCGGCTCGACGTTGGCGGCCGAGCCCGGCACGCGCTGGGAGTACCACAACCCGAACTTCCAGGTGGCCGCGCGGCTGGTGGAGGTCGTGGCCGGCCTGCCGTTCGCCGACTACCTGCGCCGCCGGGTGTTCGCACCGCTCGGCATGCGCGACAGCCGCACCGCCGACACCGCGCGCGACCTGCCGGCGAGCGCCCGGGGGCACGTCAAGGTCCTCGGCGTGCCCGTGGGGCTGCCCGAACCGCCGGCGTTCGGCAACGGGTCCGGTGGTGTGCTCATCTCCGCCCACGACCTAGCGGCGTGGCTGATCGCGCAGAACAACGCCGGACGCGGACCCGACGGGACGCCGGTCGCCACCCCGCAGAGCATCACCGCGACGCACACACCGTCCGCCGTGTCGCGGTCCTACGGCCTCGGCTGGTTCGTCGGCGCGACGCCGTCCGGCGCACCGTTGATCGACCACGGCGGCGACCTGTTCACCTCGACCGCCTACCAGGCGTTGCTGCCCGGATCCGGCTACGGCATCGCGGTGATGGCCAACACGGGATTGCAGTACGGAGACGCCCGGGCGATCGGCGCGCGACTCATCGCCCTGATCGAGGGCAGGCAACCGCCCCCTGTGGACGATCCGTACCCCGTCGTCGACGCGGTGCTGCTCGGCCTCGCCCTGGTCGTCGCGGCGGCGGCGGTCCGGGGCGTGCTCCGGTCCCGGCGGTGGGCCGACCGGCGGCGCTCGGCGGCGCGCCTGGTCCCGCTGGTGCTGCCGCTGCTGCTCCTGGTCACCGTCCACCGGGTCGTCGGCTACCTCTACCGGGGCCGTGACGTGGCGTGGCTCCAGGTGCCGTACCTGTACCCGACGTTCATGGTGCTGCTGGCGGTGGCGTCGCTGGGCGGCGTGACCGTCCTGGTGGCGAGGCTGGTCGCGATCTCCGCGCGCCGGGCGGACGCCGGGTGACGGGCGTGGACCCCGGGCATGCCCCCCGGGGTCCACGCCCGTCATCGGTCCCCGTCGTCCGGATCGGTCTCCGGTTCGTCCTCCGGTTCGTCGTCGGGCGCCCGCCCCACCCAGGCGATCGTGTCCGGCTCGGGCCACCACCCGGTCGGCACCGGCAGCTCGGGCCCGGGGGGTTCAGCGATCGGTTCGCATTCCACTCATCACCTCCCGACGTCCTGCACTTGCGCACCCGACGCTAGGGACGCGCCGCGCCCGGCACACCGGTCGGCTCCGGCCAACGGCCGCAGCAGGCCACCGCCGATCGGCTGACCTATTGCGGACGGTGGCCGGACCCGCCACTGCCGCCGGCGGCAGCGGGCGGCCAGGATTCGGTCATCGACGGTCGGGGGACCAGGAACAACCAGGAGGAGAACATGTCCAAGCGCATCGTGGCCGCCGTGCTCGCCGCGGTCTTCGCCGCCGCGGCGTTCGGGGTCGCGGCCTCCGGCATCGCCACCGCGAGTACCGCCGTGACGGCCACCGGCGACCCGACCGACCCGCCGATCCCCTGCCCGGACCCCGAACTGGAGTGCGACGACGACTACGGCTGGACCAACCCCGGCACGTGACCGGTCAGTTCAGCCACCCCAACCGGGTCGCCGCGTACACCGCGGCCACCCGGTTGTCGGCTTGCAGGGCCTCCAACAGGCCCGAGACGTACCGGCGGACCGTCCGCTCGCTGATCTTCATGTGCCGGGCGATGGCGCCGTCGGTCATGCCGGTGGCCAGCAGGTCCAGCACCTTGGCCTGGGTCGGCGTCAGCCCGTTGCGCGAGCCGGCCTCCCGCGCGCCGACCGGCACGGCCTGGCTCCACACCAGCTCGAACAGCATCCGCAGCGCGGCGATGATCGTCGGCGTCCGGACCAGCAGCGCGCCTTCCATGCCGGTCGGGTCCAGCGGCACCAGCGCCGAGTGCCGGTCGGCGATCACCATCTTCATCGGCAGCTCCGGCACCGCGCGCATCTGCCAGCCGGCCTTGATGTTGCCCTCGACCATGTCGCGGGAGCTCTCGAACTCCAGCACCGCCCGTTCGCACACGTTGCGCAGCACCACGCCCCGCTCGGCGACGACGGCGGGCAGCGTCATCACCGTCTGCGCGCTCGGCGCCTTGCGGAAGTGCCTGGTGGAGAACGTCACGAACTCCTCCCGCGCGGACAGGCACAGCTCGAACGAGATCTGGCCGATGCGCTGCGGGTCGGTGAGGATCTCGATGTCGGCGGTGTCACCGGAGGAGTTCGCCATCCGGTAGGCGGCCTGCAGCACGTCGAGCTGGTGCCGTGCCGCCACGATGGACCGCTGCTGGTCGAGCACCTGCTGCTGCGCGACGAGGATGGCGTGGTCGACCGCGCGCACCGGCTCGACCGGCGCGATGGTCGGCTCGCCGCGGTAGTCGCGGCGCACGAACCCCTTCTCGAACAGCTCTGCCATGTCCGCGCTCTCCGCCCGCGGGTCGTCCACGGCGATCGGCCCACCCCGCACCAACGAGTCGTAGAGCGCTCCCGCGCCCGTGGAAAGCAGCCCTTCGAGCATTCCCACCCCCGGGTTCTCCCCAAACCGGAGCCCCAGCGTACGGGCGTGTCCAGTGGCGGCCAATGACCGATCTGCCCCCGGCGGTGATCGCCGCGGCGGTGCTCGGCGGCAGCACCGCGACCGCCGCGCCGTCGGCCGGCGTGGGGAGTACGTCGTCACGTCCTCGCCCGCGGTGACGAGACGCCACCGGGATCGACGTGTTCACCCGCAACAGCAACGCCGACCTCATCCGCAAGACCTGGACCAGCACGAACGGCTGGTACGAGTGGGTCGGGCACGGCGCGGTGGGCGCACCCGCCTGCTGACCGACACCCGCCGACCGTTCCCACCCGCCACCACGGCGGGCGGGGCCACGCGCGGTGGCAGGCCGGGCCCGGGCAGGCGAGGATCTTCGCGTGACGGAGAGCCTGTGGGACGTGAGCCTGGCCGACCTGCGCGCGCGGACGGCGAGCCCGAGCCCGACCCCCGGCGGCGGGTCGGTGGCCGCGGTGACGGCGGCGTTCGGCTGCGCGCTGGTGCTCATGGCGTTGGAGATCACCGCCCGGCGCGACCCCTCGGTCGGCCCCGCGATCACGGCGGGCAAGGCCCTGCTCGACCGCCTCGGCGCGTCCGCCGACCGGGACGTGGAGCTGTTCGAGGGCTACCTGCGGGCCCGGCGGCTGCCGCGGTCCACCGACGACGAGTGCGCGACCCGGCAGGCCGCGATCGCGGCGGCGTCGGTGGCGGCCACCGAAGGTCCCCTGACCGCCGCCGGCGACGCGGTGGAAGCCTTGGCGTGGGCGGCCTCCGTGCTGCCCGTGGTCGCCGGCACGGTCGTGAGCGACGTCCGCGCGGGCGCCGACCTGCTGCTCGGGTCCGCGCTGGCCACGCTGCGCGGAGCCGAGGCCAACGTGGCGCAGCTCGGCGACGCGGACGACGCGGCGGCGCTCACCGCACGACTGGACGCCGTGCGCCGCGCCGCCGCAGCCGCGCACGCCCGCATGGACAGCACCCCGGAGGAGTCCCGATGACCGCCCGCACCATCGACCCGGCCGACGTCGCCGAGTCCATCCGCGACGAGATCCGCGCCGACCTGGCGACGATCCCGGACCGCCTCACCGTCGTCGGCTTCCTCGTCGACGGCGACCGGCCCGCGCGGACCTACGCCGAGTACACCCGGCGGGCGTGCGCCGAGGTCGGCATCGACTTCGACCTCCGCACGCCCCGCGCCGACGACGTCGAGGCCGCCGTCCGCGACGCCGGCGCGGACGACGGCGTGCACGGCGTCTTCGTCTACTACCCCGTCCGCGACCCCGAGCGCGACCGCTGGCTGCGGGAGCTGGTCGACCCGCGCAAGGACGTCGAGGGCCTGCACTCGTTCTGGAGCCGGTGCCTGTACGAGAACCGGCGGTTCATCGACGACGCGGGCACCCGGCGCGCCGTCCTGCCGTGCACGCCGCTGGCAGTGATGAAGCTGCTCGGCGCGGCGGGCGCGTTCCGCGGCGACGGCGCCACCCCGCTGGCGTCGGTGAAGGCGTGCGTGTTCAACCGCAGCGAGATCGTCGGACGGCCGCTGGCCGCGATGCTGGCCAACGACGGCGCCGAGGTGACGTCGTTCGACGTCTCGGGCTCGCTGGTGTTCCGCCACGCGGCCGGCATCCAGGGCCACCACGTGGACGCCGTCGCCATCGACCGCGCCACCGCCCTGGCCGAGGCCGACGTGGTCGTCACCGGCGTGCCGTCACGCGACTTCCCGCTGGTGCGGGCCGACGAGATCAAGCCGGGCGCGGTGTGCCTGAACTTCTCCACGATGAAGAACTTCGCCGACGACGTGCCGGACCGCGCCTCGGTGTTCGTGCCGCGCGTCGGCTCGATGACCGTGACCATGGCGATGCGCAACGCCGTGCGGCTGTACCGCAACGCCCACCCGGCGTGAGTCAGAAAGCGGTCACGGCCGGGGTCCACACGGTGGGCCTGGTCGTGCTGTCCGTGCCGGTGGTGTAGCCGACGACGACGCCGTGGTTGTTGATCGCGATCGGCACGCTGTCGTGACCGGTCGGCGGGTCGAGGTAGGTGATGCGGCCCGCGCGCCACAGGAAACCGCGCGGTGACCCCAATTCGTTCGCGATGGTGTAGCCGACGACGTCGCCGCGCTCGTTGATCGCCACCGCCTCGGACGGCGCGGGCACGCCGAGGTCGACCTGCTTGCCGTCGGCCGGCCACAGCACCGCGCGGCGGTTGCCCTCCTCGTCGGCCGCCCACCCGACCGCGTCACCCCGTTCGTTGAACGCCGCCTCGCCGTGCGCGACCCGGCCGTTCTCCGACAGCACGGTGGCCTCGTCGCCCTCCCAGCGCAACGCGACCGTGCCGCGGTTGCCGACCACGACACCGGCCTCCGTGATCCCCTCCGGGATGTACATGCCGTAGCCCGGCGAGCCACCCAGGCGCGTGCACGTCCCGTCGGCGCAGCGGACCGCGGCGAACTCCTGGGTGGCGAACGACGCGTAGCCGCCGACCACGGCACCGGCGTCGTTGATGCCGTACACCCACAGGTCGGGGCCGGACAGCGGCAGCTCGGTGTGCCGGCCGGACTGCCAGACGGCGGCGCGGTTGTGCGAGGTGCGCATCAGGGACGTCGAGTAGTTCACCGGCACGGCGCCGTTGTCGTTGATCGCCGGCGCGGTCGCCCACGCCGCGTACGCCTGCATCACCACGGTCCGCGTGCCGTTGAACCAGACCCACGGCTTGTCCTGGTAGGGAGCGGTGGCGGCGCGGATCTCCAAGCCGAGCACCTGGCCGCGCTCGTTGATCCCCACCGACAGGCCCGGGCCGAGGTCGGTCGCACCGCCGCGCGGCGACCACAGCACGGCGTGCGGAGCAAGGTCGCCGCCCTGGGCGCTGCCGACCACCTGGCCGAGGTCGTTGATGCCGGTGACGCTGTAGTCCGGGTAGCCGGCCAGCCGGCCCAACTCGGCGACCACCATCCCGGTCTCGGCGACCGCCGACGGCACGGTGACGAAGGGCAGGGCGGTCGCGAGCGCCAACACGGCCAGCGACGCGCGTAACTCGGGCATGATCGCTCCGTTGCGAGATGTCCTGCGGTGGTACTGGATCGATCAGAAGGTAGCCCCCGGCCGCTCCGGACGCGTCGCCCGGACAGCGCAACCACCCGCCTCCGGACGTGAGCCGACCCGCCGCGTTCGGCGATGGTTTTCCCGGGTGAATTCCGGTGTCGGGGAAACCCGGTGGGTGAACGTCCGCGTGTTCGTCGAATGGCACGTCCGGTGAAAGCGGCTCCGGCGGGCACCCGTTTCGCCGATCGACGCACGGGTAATCCGGTCGCATGAGTGAACGAGAAGACGTGGTCGAGCTGCTGGTCCGCCAGCACGGCGAACTCCGCGAGCTGTTCGGGCAGGTCGAAACCGCCAAGGGCAGCGAGCGCGTCGACGCGTTCCACCGGCTGGTGCGGCTGCTGGCCGTGCACGAGACCGCCGAGGAGGAGATCGTGCACCCGGCCGCGCGGCGCGGCGAGGGCGGTGACGCGATCGTGGACGCGCGGGTGGCCGAGGAACGCCGGGCCAAGGAGCTCCTGGTCACCATGGACAAGATCGGCGTGGACGCCGAGGGGTTCGACACGCTGCTGGCGCAGCTGCGCGACGACGTGCTGGCCCACGCCGAGCACGAGGAGCGCGACGAGTTCCCCCGGCTGCGCGAGCACTACGACCAGGACCGGCTGCACGCGATGGCGAAGGCGGTGCGCGCCGCCGAGGCCGTCGCGCCCACCCGCCCGCACCCCGGAATCGAGTCGCCCGGCGCGGCCATGCTGCTCGGCCCGCCGATCGCGCTGTTCGACCGGGCCCGCGACCTCGTCCGGGACGCCCTGCGCCGGTGACGGTCAGCCGAAGGTGGCGTTCACCCACGCCGTCAGCTCGGCCCGCGCCGCGGCTGCCGACCCGGCCGACCCGCCGTTGGCCACCAGGGCGAAGTGCAGCCCCGAGTCCCTTGTGGACAGCAGCAGCCGGTGCACGCCGGACACGCCCGGCTCCGGCGCGGCGGCGACCGGCTCGGAGCCGGTGTAGGACGGCAGCCCCGTGACGACGCCGAGATCGCTCACCACCGCGGTCGAGGCGGGCGGGAACGACGACGGCAGGTGCAGCTCCGTCGGCGCGGCCACACCGTTGCCACGCCACACGAGCACGCCGAACTGCCCCGTGCCGACCAGGGCGCGCACGGCGGGCATCGTGTCGGGCACGCGGTTCCACGACAGCACCGCGTCGCCGTCGCGGGCGCGGTCCTCGTAGGTGAACGCCGCCGTGCGGCCCGCCACGGCGCGCGGGAACAGCCGGTCGACCACCCGGCCCTCCACCGTCAGCACGGCGTTGCCGGCGTCGTCGACGCGCACCGCCGAGAAGTGCTCGTCGTTCATCGCGTCACCCTCGGTGCGCACCTTGTCCGGGTTGTCGTTCATCAGCTCGTGGTGCCGCCCGTAGTTCACGTCCCAGTGCCACTGGCTGCCCGACAGCACCGGCCCCGACCCGGCCGCGCCCGCCCACCACCGCGCGCCCGGCAGCCGCGAGTCCAGCGCCTGGTACATCGCCTTGAGCACGCTCGGGTTCTTGTCCGACGTGAAGCCCGCGACCGGGTGCCCGAACTCCGACACGATCCCGGCCGTGCCGAGCGCGGCGGCCCGGTCCCGGATCCGGTTGAGGTCCGCCGCGTACTCGCCGTCGCCGGCCTTGCCGGGCTTGAGCAGTCCCGACTGCGCCTTGCCGTCGTAGAAGTGCGAGTTGAACACGAACCGGTCGCCGAGCGTCGGCACCGCCGCGAACCCTCCCGGTTCGGCGAAGAAGTCCACGTTCTGGTTCCAGAACACCAGCGGCTCCACGAACGCGGGCTTGTCCGCCCAGCCCGCCTCGTCCATCCGCTGCCGGAACTGCCGGTAGAACGGCATGAGCAGGTCGCGTTCCCACGCGACGCCGTCCTGGCCCTGGTCGTACCGGCCCGCGTAGGGCTCGTTGAGCGGGTTGACGCCGAGCACGAGCCGGAACGCCTCGGCCGACAGCGACGACTTCAGGTGCCGCATCGCCTCGCCCGCCTGCCACCCGAACTCGTCGCGGATCCGGATCGGCCCGGCCGACGTGACGACCTCGCGGTTGTGCCAGAAGTCGTGCACAGCGGCGGTCACCGCGTTGTTGCTCTTCATGTTCTGGCCCCAGTGCACGCAGATCCCGCACGACTCCTTCGGGTAGCCGCCCGCGCGCACGACCCACTCCGGCGCGCCGTCGCCGGTGTACCAGCTGTCGCGGTCGAACAGGTGGCGCGAGTAGAGGTCCTGGTGGAAGTCGACGTAGACCCGGATGCCCTGGTCGGTGAACGCGCCGACCTGCTCGACCACCCGGTCCAGGTAGGAGTGGTCGATCACCCGCGGCCGGGGCTCGACCCACGCCCACGTGACCAGGAAGCGCACCGCGTTCGCGCCGGTCAGCCGCCGCATCGCCACCGCGGCCGACCGCGCGTCCGCCGTGCTCGCGAACGGCAGGCCGCGGTGTTCGGCGAGCTTGGCCGTGCCGGAGACGTTGAAACCGCGCAGCACGACCTCGCGGCCGTGCTGGTCGCGGAACCCGCCGTCGACCACCGCGATCGCGGCACCGTCGAACCACAGCCCGTTCGGTGCGGCGACGCCCGGCGTCGCGGACGTGGCCAGCAGCAGCACCAGCAGGAACGCGATCCGCTTCACCGCGACCGCCCCTTCACCCGAGCCGAAGATGAAGACATTTCACGTTAAGCGTAGCGGATCGGCCGGGCCGCACAAGGGCCGCGAGCCGGGGTTACGCTCGCCCGGTGATCCCGCACGACGACCCGCAGGCCCGTGAGCAGGAGGCGTCGGTCCGGCCGCAGTCGCTGATGCTCAGCTTCCTCGGCATCCACGTGCTCAACCGGGGCGTCGCGGTCTTCTCCGGCAGCGTCATCGACGTCTTCGCCCGGGTCGGCGTGTCCGAGGAGGCGGTCCGCTCGACGCTGACCCGCATGGTCAAGCGGGACCTGCTGGCCCGGCACCGCAACGGCAGGCGGATGTACTTCGGCCTGACCGCGCGCTCGGCGGCCGTGCTGGAGGACGGCGAGCACCGGATCTGGCGCAGCGGCGCGATCAACGACGACTGGGACGGCTCGTGGACGATGGTCGGCTTCTCGCTGCCCGAGTCCTGGCGCAGCCGGCGGCACGACCTGCGCTCGCGCCTGGTCTGGGGCGGGTTCGGCCCGCTGCAGAACGGCCTGTGGGTCGCGCCCGGCGTGGTCGACGTGCCCGCCCTGGTCGAGGACCTCGACCTGAGCGACCACCTCAAGGTGTTCACCGCGCACACGGCCAAGCCGACCGAGGCCGAGCAGATCGCGCACACCGCGTTCGACGTGCCCGAGATCGCCGAGCGCTACCGGGTGTTCCTGCGCCGCTGGGACCACGACCGCCCGCTGGCCGACGCGCCGGACGACCTGGCCAGGCAACTGCTGCTGCACACCGAGTGGCTGCAACTCGTCCGCCGGGACCCCCGGCTGCCCGCCGAGCACCTGCCCGGCGACTGGCCCGCGATCCGCGCCCAGCAGGTCTTCCACGCCCTCGCCGAGGCCTACGCCGAACCGTCCCGGTCGATCGCCGAATCCGTGCTCGACACGATCCAGGTCGACTGAACCGCCGTTGTCCGACCGGTTCCGGCGTTGACGTCGCGGAAACGAAGCCCTACCTTCGCGACAAGGATTCGAAGAACTTTCGAGAGCGTACCGCCAACCGCCGCCTCCGTTTGTCGGCAACCGTCACCCGAACGCGTGCGCACCCGTGTTCACCAGCGTGAACGCATTCATCACCGTGAACGCCGAAAGGTGACGGAATCGGGCTCGAAAAGCCCGTTCCAGCACAGG
Organism: Actinosynnema sp. NPDC051121; assembly: GCA_040689555.1. Taxonomy (GTDB): domain Bacteria; phylum Actinomycetota; class Actinomycetes; order Mycobacteriales; family Pseudonocardiaceae; genus Actinosynnema. The sequence continues at coordinate 354,139 of JBFBCZ010000001.1, forward strand.
AGGCTTCCTTTGCGCAAGCACGGAAGATTAGCGTCGCTCGCCGCGGTGGCGAGCGCGTTCGTCGTCGCGACAGCGGTATTGCTCGTGCCCTCGGCATCGGCCGCGACGCTGTTCCACGACGACTTCGAGGACGGCGACTCGACCGGCTGGAGCTCCAGCGGCGGTAGTTGGTCGGTGGTCGCGGACGGCTCGCGCGCCTGGCGGCAGTCGGGCACCAGCTCCGACGCCAGGGCGCTGGCGGGCACGGCCTGGACCGACCAGTCGGTGCAGGCGCGGGTCAGGCCGACCGCGTTCAACGGCTCCAACCGGCACGTCGCCGTCACCGCCAGGGTCCAGAACACCGGCAACTACTACTACCTCGCCCTGACCAACGCCGGGACCGCCGTGCTCGGCAAGCGCGTCGGCGGCGGCCACACCGCCCTCGCCACCGCACCCGCCGCCGTGGCCGTCGGCACCTGGTACGCGGTGCGGCTGGAGGTGTTCGGCAGCACGCTGCGCGGCTTCGTGGACGGCGCGCAGGTCGTGACGGCGACCGACGCCACCTTCGGCAGCGGCCGGGTCGGCGTGGCCGCGTACTACGCCGCGGCCTCGTTCGACGACGTGCTGGTGACCGACGTGGCCGGACCCGGCGGGCCGACGAGCACCACCACCACGACCACCACCACGCAGCAGCCCGGCACCTGCGCCACGTCCGGCAGCCCGATCGGGTTCGCCTCGGTCGCCGCGTGGGGCCAGAGCGGCACGACCGGCGGCGCGGGCGGACCGACCATCGAGGTCGACACGGCCGCCGAGGTCCTGGCCGCGATCGCCCGGCCCGGACCGCTGACCATCTGCGTGCGCGGCATGATCGCCCTGCCCGGCCCGATGCACGACGTCACGTCGGACAAGACGATCGTCGGCATCGGGTCGGCCTCCGGCTTCACCGGCGGCGGGCTGAACATCGGCCTGCCCGTCTCCGACGCCACCTCGCCGCCCGCCGACGCGGTGCACAACGTGATCGTGCGCAACCTGGTGTTCCGCGACTGGGTCGACGACGCGATCAACGTGCAGATGTTCTCCCACCACGTGTGGCTCGACCACAACGACCTGTCCCACGGCTACGACGGCGTGATCGACATCAAGCGCGGCTCCAGCTACGTCACCGTCTCCTGGAACCACGCCCACGACCACACCAAGAACATGCTGCTGGGCCACGACGACGACAACGGAGCGCAGGACGTCGGCCGGCTCAAGGTGACCTACCACCACAACTGGTTCGACCGGACACCGCAGCGCAACCCCCGCGTCCGGTTCGGCGAGCCGGTGCACGTGTTCAACAACTACTACCTCTACAACACCGACGTCGGCGTGGCCTGCCAGGCGGACTCGGGCTGCGTGGTCGAGGGCAACTACTTCGAGGACGTCGAGGAACCGGTGAGCAACAGCTACGCCGGCCCGGGCGGGCGGTGCGTGGCGCGCGACAACGTCTTCGTCGGCGAGTCGGGCCGACCCGACTGCGGCGGCGCCGTCCAGGAGCCGCGCGACTACTACGCCTACACGCTGGACGACCCGAACACGGTGAAGGCCGCCGTCATGGCCGGCGCGGGGGTCGGCAGGATCGGCTGACCCGCACGGCGTGGCCGATCGTTTCGATCGGTCACGCCCTCTTTTGGCGAAATCCTTACTGTCCGTTGTTCTTCTCCTGGGCTGTCACTTCCCCGTGTCACACGAAAGTAGGGCGTGACAACCGCACCACCCGCAGGAGATGACGATGAGCAACGTCCGACGTGTTCGTGCCGGAGCGATCACCGCCGTGGCCCTGACCCTCGCGCTCACCGCGTGCGGCACCGCCACCGGCAAGGAGCAGCAGACCGCCGCCGCGCAGCCGACGACGTCGGAGGTGCAGGCGTTGTTCGGCGGTTGGAACCGGGCGTTGGCGACCGGAGACCCGCAGCAGGTGGCCGACCTCTACGCGCCGAACGGCGTGCTGCTGCCGACGCTGTCGGACAACGTCCGCTCCGACCGCGCCGAGATCGTCGACTACTTCGAGCACTTCCTGGTCAACGAGCCGTCCGGCGAGATCCTGGAGTCGCACGTGGCCGTGCTCGGCCCGGACACCGCGATCGACTCCGGCGTCTACCGCTTCACCCTCGCCGCGAACGGCACCCGGGTCGACGCCCGCTACACGTTCGCCTACGAGCGCGTCGACGGCAAGTGGCTGATCGTCAACCACCACTCGTCGGCCATGCCGGGCAAGCCGTGACGCTCACGCGGCCCGCAGCACGACCCGGACGCGCAGCCCGCCGTGCTCGCCCTCGTGCAGGCTCACCGAGCCGCCGTCGTCGGACACCAGTTGCTTGACGATCGCGAGCCCGAGGCCCGAGCCGGAACGGCCGGTCAGCGCCGGACCGCGCCAGAACCGGTCGAACGCGCGCTGCCGGTCGGCGGCGGTCAGGCCGGGACCCCGGTCGACCACCTCGATCACCGCCTTGCCCGCTTCCCGCGCGCTGCGCACGGTGATCGCGGCCTGGTCCGGTGACACGCCCAGCGCGTTGGACAGCACGTTGTCCAGCACCTGCTCCAGGTGGCCGTGCCCGGCCAGGGCGCGCAGGCCCGGGTCCGCGGCGTCGTGCCGCAACCGGATCCCGCGCTCGTCGGCGGCGGCGCGCCAGGTGTCGAACCGGTCGGCCACCACGTCGACCACCCGCACGGGCTCGGGCGCGGCGACCGTGGACTCGGCCCTGGCCAGCACGAGCAGGCCGTTGACCAGCCTGCTCATCCGCACCACCTCGGCGGTGGCGTGGTCGACGTCCTCGCGCACGTGCGGGTCGTCCACGCCGTCGGCGATGTTGTCCAGGGACAGGCGCAGCGCGGTCAGGGGAGTGCGCAGCTGGTGGGAGGCGTCGCCGATGAACGCGCGCTGCGAGCCGACGAGGGTGCCGATGGTCTCCGTCGCGGTGTTGAGGGTGCCGGCCAGCGTCCTGATCTCGGCCGGGCCGGTCTCCTCGACCCGCGCGGTGAGGTCTCCGTCGCGCAGCCTGCCCGCCATCCGGTTGAGCTCGCGCAGCGGCCGGGTCAGCCGCCGGGCCAGCAGGAATCCGACCACCGCCGCCGCGATCAGCACCGTGACGGCCAACGCCGCGCGGAAACCCCAGATCTGCCACAGCCGGGTGCTCAGCGGCCCGGACGGGTAGCTGATCCGGACCGCGCCGACGACCGTGCCGTCCGGCGACCTCGCGGGCACGGCCAGCACGAGGCCGTCCGCGCCCAACGCCGCCGCGTCGCCCCACCGCAGGGATTCCCGGCCCTGCAACGCCTCGGTGAACGCGGGGTCGTCCGCGGCGGTCGGCAGGGGCAGCGGGTCGACGGCGGCGCGCGAGGCGGAGAGCACGTCCAACCGGCCCGGCGTCTGCCGCTGGTAGGCGTCCACCAGCCGGGCCAGCGCCTGGCGGGACGGCGCGTCGTCGGGTGCGAGCAGCAGCGCGGCCGTCTGCGCCTCCCGGCGGGCGGCGTCCTCCTGGTCACGGTAGAGCTGGTCGGTGAGCGTGAACGCGACCGGGACGGTGAACGCGGCGATCGCCACCAGCACCAGCAGCACGTAGCTCGCGACCAGCCGGCGGATCACGTCAGCACCAACCGGAAACCGACCCCGCGCACGGTCTCCACGGCCACCGCGTCACCGAGCTTGCGGCGCAGCGCGCCCACGTGCACGTCGAGGGTCTTGGTCGGGCCGAACCAGTTCGCGTCCCACACCGCCTCCATGATCTGCTCGCGGGTGAACACCGCGCCGGGTGCCTCGGCCAGGAACGCCAGCAGGTCGTACTCCTTGGGCGTCAACGTGATCTCGACGCCGTCGACGTGCACCCGCCGTGCCCGCCGGTCGAGGGTGAGCCGGTCGGGTCGGGCGACGTCCGGCCGCGCGACGTCGGGCTGGAGCAGTTCGGGGCGGACGCGCCGCAGCACCGCGCGCATCCGCGCGATCACCTCGCGGACGCCGAACGGCTTGGACACGTAGTCGTCCGCGCCGATCTCCAGGCCGACCACGCGATCGGTCTCGTCCGCCCGCGCGCTGATCACGATGATCGGCACGTCACCGCGGGCGCGCAACTCCCGGCACACGTCCAGGCCGTCCATGTCCGGCAGGCCGAGGTCGACCAGCACCAGGTCGGTCGGCCCCGCCGCCAGCGCCTCGGTCCCGGTGCGCACCCACTCGACCTCGAACCCGTACCGGCCCAACCCCCTCGTGAGGGACTCGGCGATCGGCTCGTCGTCCTCCACCAACAACACCCGCATGCCCGGATCCTGCCACCCCGCGTGTCGAACACCCGCGTCCCGCGTGTCGTCCACTCAGGACCCGCGTGTCGAACGCCCAGGTCCCGCGTGTCGAACGCTCGGGACCCCCGAATTCCACATCCAGGTCGCTGGCGGGCCGTGCGGGGTGGACGCGAACGCAGAACTCGCGGGTCCCGAACGTTCGACACACCCGGCTTGAACGTTCGACACGCCCGGCTTGAACGTTCGACACGCGGGTCTTGAGCGTTCGACACGCGGGTCTTGAGCGTTCGACACGCGTGGGGTCAGGAGATGGCGGCGACGGCGGCGAGGATCTGGTCGGCCACCTCGGTCGGGCGGGACAGGGCGATGGCGTGCGAGGCCTCGACCTCGACGGTGGCGGCGCCCAAGCGGTCGGCGGCGGCGCGCTGCGAGTCCGGGTGGATGGCGTTGTCGGCCGTCGCCACCACGAACCACGACGGCAGGGACTTCCACGCGGGCTCGACCGACAGCGGCTCGCCCAGGGCACGCGCCGCGATCGGACGCTGGCTGACCGCGGCGATCGCGGTGACCTCCTCCGGCAGGTCGGCGGCGAACACGCTCGGGAACGCGTCACGGCGGATCGTGAACTCCGTGTCCGTGCCGTCGCCGTCCGGGAACTGCTGCGGCACCAGCGACGTGTTCAGCTCCACCGGCGGGAAGCTCTCCACCGAGCTCAACGCGCTCTGCCCCTTGTCGACGCCGAACGACGCCACGTACACGAGAGCCTTGGCGTTCGGCGTCTTGCCGGCCGCGTGCGTGATCACCGGGCCGCCGTACGAGTGCCCGACGAGCACCACCGGCCCGTCGACCTGACCGGCGACGCTCGCCACGTAGTCGCCGTCGTGGGCGAGCCCGCGCAACGGGTTGCTCACCGCGATCGCCTCCACGCCACGCGCCCGCAGCAGGTCGATCACCTTGGCCCAACTGGAAGCGTCGGCGAACGCGCCGTGCACCAGGACGACGGTGGGGTTCTGGCCGGTCATCGTGTTTCTCCTCGGTTCGCCGTGCAGGTCGATGCCATGAACCTAGTGTGCGATTGAGTTGTGTACAAGGTATCTCGACGTGACGGTCTTCACGATGGCCGGGCGACGTCCCTTGAGCTCTGCCCATCCGACTGTTAGCGTTAACACCCAGCTTCGACCGGCACGTGCACCTCCAGCCGCCGACCCGCGGCCTCACGGTGGCCGGCGGCCCGTCTCCCGCCGCCGGCCACCGCGTGGACGGTGAGGACTCGGCCGAATCGGTTGCCGGTTCTCCCGGAAGGCCGCGTCCCGCCCCCGTCGGCCACGCCCGCCGCAGTGCCGGGACTCCGACACCGCCAGGTGCGTGACCGGATCGAGCAGGTACTCCTTCGCGAAGCCATCGATCACGCGCCGACGGCCGGCGCCGTCACGACGAGGCGGCGTGGCCGGTGTCGGCGCCGTGGGAGAAGGACGCCGATTCGCGGCCGTGCTGGGGCTGCCGCTGGTTCCGCAGTCGGGGCAGGACGCGGCGCAGGGCGTCGAGGAGCAGGTCGGCCAGGTCGTGGCTGAAGCCGTTGCGCACCACCACGCGCAGCACGGCCAGGTCTTCGCGGTTGGCGGGGAAGGTGTAGGCGGGCACGAGCCAGCCCTGCTCGCGCAGCGCGGCGGAGACGTCGAACACCGAGTACCCCGTCTCGCCGTCGGCCAGGGTGAAGGCGAACACCGGCAGTTGCCGTCCGTCGGTGATCAGCCGGAACGCGCCGAGGTCGGCGACGCGGTCGGCGAGGTCGGAGGCGACGTCACGGCAGTACCGCTGGATGCGGCGGTAGCCGTCGTGGCCCAGCCGCAGGAAGTTGTAGTACTGCGCGACGACCTGCGCCCCGGGCCGTGAGAAGTTCAGCGCGAAGGTCGGCATCTCGCCGCCGAGGTAGTCGACCTTGAAGACGAGGTCGGCGGGCAGGGCGTCGGCGTCACGCCACACGATCCACCCGACGCCGGGGTAGACCAGGCCGTACTTGTGCCCGGAGGTGTTGATCGACGCCACCCGGGGCAGGCGGAAGTCCCACGTCAGGTCGGGGTCGCAGAAGGGCGCGACCATCGCCCCGGACGCGCCGTCGACGTGCACGGGGACGTCCCAGCCGCGTTCGTCGCGCAACCGGTCCAGGGCGGCGCAGATGTCGGCGACGGGCTCGTAGCTGCCGTCGAAGGTCGAACCCAGCACCGCCACCACGCCGATGGTGTTCTCGTCGCAGTGCTCGACGGCCTGCTCGGCGGTCAGGTGGTACCGGTCGCCCTCCATCGGCACGAGGCGCGCCTCGCGTCCCAGTAGTCGGCGAACTTCTCCCAGCACACCTGCACGTTGATCCCCATGACCAGGTTGGGGCGGTCCGCGGGCCTGCCCTCGGCACGGCGGCGGTGCTGCCAGCGGCGCTTGAGGGCCAGCCCGGCGAGCATGCACGCCTCGCTGGAACCGGTGGTGGAGCAGCCGGTAGCCCGGTCGGGGTCGGCCGCGTGCCACAGGTCGGCCAGCATCCGCACGCACCGCTGCTCCAGCTCGGCCGTGCGCGGGTACTCGTCCTTGTCGATCATGTTCTTGTCGGCGCACTCGGCCATCAGGACCCGGGCGGTCGGCTCCATCCACGTGGTGACGAAGGTGGCCAGGTTGAGCCGCGCGTTGCCGTCGAGCATCAGCTCGTCGTGCACGACCTGGTAGGCGGTGTCGGCGTCCACCCCGGTGGCGGGAAGCCGGTTGCGTGGTATCCGCACCGGCTCGCGGGTGAACACGGGGTTGACCGCGACGTCGTCACGGCCGGTGCGGCGGGAGTTCGAAGGGCGGTTCAGGGGCATCGGACAGCCTCACCTTCCCGTCTGGGACGCGGCGGCGCGGTCGCCGAGCTGGTCCAGGGTCAGCGGGTGGCGCGGCGGTGCGTCCAGGACGGTGCGGGTGGTCGTGCCCAGGCCGCCGTCGACGTGCAGCAGCTCACCGGGGCGCAGCGGTCGCCAGCCGGGGTCCTCGTCCATCCGCTCGCTGGCCACCACCACCGCCGGCTGGTCGGACAGCGCGCCGGAACGCGCGCGGATGCGCCCCGCGGTGCTCGCGTGCTCCAGGTGCCGCCCGCCGTGCGTGCCGCCTGCCGCGCGTTCGAGGACGAACAGGTCGTGGGTGTCGGGGTAGCGCAGCGCCCACAACTCGGTCGGCGTGGTGAGGACGAGGTTGACGGCGTAGACGGGCAGGTTGTCGACCACCCACCGGGCCGCGGTGGTGATGCCGGCGCCCAGGTCGCCGTCGTGCGCGTCGACGTGCTTGGTGATCAACGCGAAGAACCGCTCGGAGTCGGTGTCCCCGCCCACCAGCTCGCGGTACCGCCCGAGTTCGGCCTCCAGCAGCGGCAGGTCGCCGATCACGCCGTTGTGCGCGAACAGCCGCCCCCGCTGCTCGAACGGGTGGGTGTTGCGCGTGTCGAGCCCGCCGGTGGAGGCGTAGCGGATGTGCGCCAGGAAGGTGGTGGACTCCCGCTCCCGCGCGTCCCGGGCGAACCGCTCGTCCTGGTAGGCGGCCAACGGCTGCTTGTCCACCTCGGGCGTGCCGTCCTCGGCGAACACCCCCAGCCCGGTCCCGTCCGGCTCGCGCCTGCTCTGCTGCGCCAGGCTGTCCGGCGCCTCCACCAGCCAGAACGTGGCGCGCACCCGCCTCGGCGCGGCCGACAGGCCGAACAAGCGGCACATCGCGGACCTCCTCGCGGCGACGGCCGACCCGCCGACGTGCTCCAGCGTCGCCGAATGCCGGGCAGCCCGCCACGCGAGACCACCGGACGTGGTGTTGCGAACCTTTTCGCACTGTTTCGCAGGACCGTGCGGCAGAAAATGGCCATGCCGGTGAGCTGAACGGAGCAATTTGCGGTATCGCCGCGCTGAACTGCTCTTATGCGACCATGTCGAATGCCGTGCAGCGCACGTCGGGGACGGGTTCGCTAAAGCGGGTGGGCGCATCTTTAGCTTTGACCGGCGGAATCGCGCATTGCTACCTTCGACGGGCAATCGGGGTCGCTCCGCAGGCTGCGACCCGACCCTGCCGGTGTCTGTCGGACGACGCTGGGCCGCCGCGCGTCGCGCGAGCCACGACACCGAACAGCGAAGGGACCCAAGACGATGGAACACCCACCCCGGCGGCGGCATCGCGCTGTGCTCGCCATGTCCGCGGCCCTGCTCGTGGCGGCAGGCATGGTCACCGTGCTGAACGTCGAGTCCGCCCGAGCGCTGGACAACGGCGTGGCGCGCACGCCGCCGATGGGCTGGAACTCGTGGAACACGTTCGGCTGCAACATCAACGAGTCGTTGATCAAGCAGATGGTCGACTCGATGGCGAACTCGGGGATGCGTGACGCGGGTTACCAGTACGTGGTGGTGGACGACTGCTGGATGAACCCGAACCGGGACTCGGCGGGCAATCTGCAGGGTGATCCGTCGCGGTTCCCCAGTGGGATGAAGGCGTTGGGGGACTACATCCACGGCAAGGGGTTGAAGTTCGGGATCTACCAGGCGCCGTTGAGCGAGACGTGTGCCCAGTACTTCAACTCCTACCCCGGGTCGACCGGTGCCCTCAACCACGAGGTGCAGGACGCGCGTCAGTTCGCCGCCTGGGGGGTGGACTACCTCAAGTACGACTGGTGTTCGCCGAGCGGGACGATGGACGAGCAGGTGCGCACGTTCGCGAAGATGCGTGACGCGTTGGCCGCGACGGGCCGTCCGATCGTGTACAGCATCAACTCGAACAGCATCCACGACAAGACCGGGCCCCGGCGCAACTGGGGCGACGTGGCGAACATCTGGCGGACCACCGAGGACATCACCAACAAGTGGGACACCGGGCAGACCAACGGCTACCCGATGGGCATCCAGAACATCGTCAACGTGACCGTGCCGCTGGCCTCCTACGCCAAGCCCGGGGCGTTCAACGACCCCGACATGATGGAGGTCGGTCGCGGCGGGATGACCGACACCGAGATGCGCAGCCACTTCGCCCTGTGGGCGATGATGGCCTCGCCGCTCATCGCGGGCAACGACCTGCGCAACATGGACTCCGCCACGTCGACGATCCTGAAGAACGCCAACCTCATCGCCATCAACCAGGACCCCCTCGGACTGCAGGCCGTGCAGGCCTCCAACGACGGCACCCGCCGCGTCCTGGCCAAGCGGCTGGCCAACGGTGACGTCGCGGTGGCGCTGTTCAACCAGGGGTCCACCACGACCACGATCTCGGTCAACCCGTTCACCATCGGCCTGGAAGGCGTGTCGTTCACGCTGCGGGACGCCTGGACGAACGCGGTCACCGGGACGGACGGCGCCATCTCCGCCTCCGTGCCCGCCCACGGCACCGTCGTCTACCGCGTCACCGGCTCCGGCATGCCGACGACCACCACCACGACGACGACCACCACGACAACCACGACAACCACCACCACCACCACCACCACGACCACCACGCCGCAGCCCAGCGGCTCCTGCCGGGTCACCAACACCGTCAACGCCTGGGGCAACGGCCTGACCTCGGACATCACCATCACCAACACGGGCTCGACGCCCGTCAGCGGCTGGTCGCTGGTGTTCACCCTGCCCGGCGGGCAGACCATCACCTCCGGCTGGAACGCGAGCTACTCGCCGTCCTCCGGACAGGTGACGGCCAGGAACGTCTCCTACAACGGTGACATCGCACCCGGCGCGTCGGTCGCGATCGGCTTCCAGGCCACGCACACCGGCAACACCGCCAAACCCGCCTCCTACACGCTCAACGGCGCCGCCTGCACCGGCTGAGCACCCGCGCGGAGCGGGCCTCCCGCCCGCTCCGCTGCGCCGGGGTGTTTGCGCTACCAAGATTGCTTGACGTGCAATCTTTTTCCGTGCCGGGAATTGCGCGGTCGCGGGTGGGTGTCGAATGGCGTTCGACGGCATTCGGGATTAATGCTAACAATTTTAGCTCCGTTCACCGTTGACCGCCGCCGTGATAGCCGGATAGATTGTTCGAAAGTGGAAGTCTTTCCACCGAAAGTGTCGAATCCCGGATGCGATCGCCTCCTGTGCCGTCCGCGCTCGAAGCGCGTACCTGCCGGTCCGCGGGTGCGAACCACTCCATTGAGGACGGTGCGCCGGTGCGGGCCGATCCGGCGTGGTGGCGGGGTCTGCTGACCCACGCACCCGATGTCCGAACGGCAGAAAAGAGTCTCTGATGATTACGCGTAGGCTTCTCGGGCCCGCGTTGGCGGCGGTGCTCCTCACCGCGGCAGCGACCGGGACGGCGATGAGCGGAGCGCTCGGCGAGGTCGCGCCGTCCGCCCAGGTCGGCGCGCTCGCGTCGAGCGCGGGCTGCGGCAAGACCCCGACGTTGCGCAGCGGCACGCACACGATCCAGACCGGTGGGAAGAGCCGGAGCTTCATCCTGCGGGTGCCGGACGGTTACGACAACTCGCGTGCGTACCGGTTGATCTTCGGGTTCCACTGGCGCGGGGGCACGATGAACGACGTGTCCTCGGGTGGGACGAGTGGTACGGCGTGGTCGTACTACGGGATGCAGGAGCAGTCGAACAACAGCGCGATCCTGGTCGCGCCGCAGGGGTTGGGCAACGGGTGGGCGAACTCCAACGGCGAGGACGTCACCTTCACCGACGACATGATCCGCCTCATCGAGAACGATCTGTGCGTCGACCCGGCGTTGCGGTTCGCGATGGGTTTCAGCTACGGCGGTGGGATGAGCTACTCGCTGGCGTGCTCGCGTGCCACGGTGTTCCGTGCGGTGGTGGTGTACTCGGGTGCGCAGTTGAGTGGTTGTGCGGGTGGTACGCAGCCGATCGCGTACTTCGGCATCCACGGGATCACGGACAACGTCCTGAACATCTCGCAGGGGCGGTCGTTGCGGGACAGGTTCGTGGCGAACAACGGGTGTACGCCGCAGAGTCCGCGTGAGCCGTCGCAGGGGAGCATGTCGCACATCACGACGACGTACTCGTGCCGTGCGGGTTACCCGGTGCAGTGGGCGGCGTTCGACAACGGTCACATGCCGGGTCCGGTGGACGGCACGTACACCGAGAGCGGCATCCGGACCTGGACCAAGGGCGAGGCCTGGAAGTTCATCTCCCAGTTCCAGGGTGGCGGCACCACGACGACGACCACCACGAGCACGACGACCAGCACCACGACCACGACGACCACCACCACGACGACGAACCCGCCCGGTGACGGCTGCAAGGTGACCGACACCATCAACGCGTGGAACTCCGGCCTGACGTCGGAGATCGTCGTCACGAACACCGGCAGCTCGCCGATCAACGGCTGGTCACTGGTGTTCACCCTGCCCGGCGGCCAGACGATCACCTCCGGCTGGAACGCGTCCTACTCGCCCTCGTCGGGTCAGGTCACCGCCAGGAACGTCTCCTACAACGGCTCGATCGCGCCCGGCGCGTCGGTGAGCCTCGGCTTCCAGGCCAACCACACCGGCGACACCGGCAAACCGTCCTCGTTCACCCTCAACGGCGCGGCTTGCAGCGCCTGACCACCACGCAACGGGGGCGGAGCCGACCGGCTCCGCCCCCGTTGCGTTGTCGAACGGCAAGAGGCGGGGGACGGCACGTCCCCCGCCTCTCACCGTTCACCCGGAGCCGGATCAGCCGACCCGGACGAGCTGCCACTGCTGGTTGTTGCCACCGGAGTCGCTGTACTGCACGACGTTGGCGCCGTCGGCCGTGGACGAGCCCTGCACCTCGACGGCCTTGTTGCTGTTGCGGTTGACCAGCCGGTAGTAGCCGCCCGACTCGACCGCGCGGAACTGCTGGTTCGTGCCACTGTGGTCGGTCCACTGCTGGATCGCGGTCCCGTCGGCGGTCGACGAGTTCGGCACGTCGAGGACCTTGCCGGAGCTGCGCGACTTGACGCGGTAGTAGCCGCCGCCGGAGTCGAGGAACTGCCACTGCTGGTTGGTGCCGTCGTTGCGGCTCCACTGGGCGATGCGGCCGCCGTCGGCGGTGGACTTGCCGTACACGTCCATCGCCTTGCCGCTGTTGCGGTTCACCAGCACGTACCACGCGCTCGGGTCGATCCCGGTCGGCGGCGTGTCGCCCCCGTTGAGCGCGTTGAGGACGGCGGTGTAGGCGGCCTTCTTGTTGCCCGAGCCGTCGAACAGCAGCGGGGTGCCGGAGGAGCGCCAGGAGTCGGTGTCGCGGATGCCCCACACCGTGATGCCGGCGCAGCGCGCCACGGCGAGGCAGGCCTTGACCACGCGCTCGTAGTTGGACGCCTGCGCCGAGCCCGAGCCCTCGATGTCGAGCTCGGTGATCTGGACGTCGACGCCCAGGGCCGCGAAGCTGGACAGGGTGGTCTGGTAGTTGCTGGGCACCGGGCTCTGGCTGTTGAAGTGGGACTGGAAGCCGACGCAGTCGATCGGGACGCCGCGCTGCTTGAAGTCCTGGACCATGCGGTAGACGGCCTGGGTCTTGGCGTGGGTCCAGTCGTCGGTGTTGTAGTCGTTGTAGCAGAGCTTGGCGTTCGGGTCGGCCGCGCGGGCGGTGCGGAACGCCACCTCGATCCAGTCGTTGCCGGTGCGCTGCAGGTTCGAGTCACGACGCGCACCGGAGCTGCCGTCCTGGAACGCCTCGTTCACCACGTCCCAGGCGTAGATCTTGCCCCGGTAGTACGTCGCGACCTGGGTGATGTGGTTGATCATCGCCGAGCGCAACGCCGAACCGCTCATGTTCTGCATCCAGCCCGGCTGCTGGGAATGCCACGCCAGCGTGTGGCCGCGCACCCGCTTGCCCTGGGAACGGGCCAGGTTGACGATGCGGTCGGCGTTGCCGTAGGTGAACTGGTTCTGGTTCGGCTCGGTCGCGTCGATCTTCATCTCGTTCTCGGCCGTGACCATGTCGAACTCCCGCTGGAGGAGTCCGGCGTAGGTCGAGTCGCCGAGCCTGCCGGCGGCCACGGCGGTGCCGAAGTACCGGCCCTTCTCCGCGGCCGCGGCGCCCAACGTCGCGCCCGCCGCCTCGGCGGGGCCCTGGAACGCCACCGACAGCATCGTGGCGACCAGTCCTGCGACGAGCAGCAACGCCGTTGTTCTCAGCCGACGCCAACGCGTCGGCCGAATGACCGCTCGTATCGGTTGTTGCATCACACGTCCTTCGGCTCGAACACCGCAGGCTCAGGCGCCCGCGGTGACAGGGAGTTTCATCGCGTTAGCGCTAACACCAGCGCGCAGCAGCCTCCACGTGAAGGGAAGCGCATTCGGGCGCGGCAATCACGGCCGCGAGCGTCTCGTGCTCATCAGACTGTGAACGATGGCACACGGCCGGTCAAGACGTCACGAAACTGTTTCGTGCAGGTGAGTCGCCCGAAGACTCCCTTCCGGACGCATCGGGACATCGGCGGGCGCCGTCCGGTGACCTGAACGGAGCAACTTTTCCGCTGGTGTCGCCGCGCGCCGCCCTGATAACACCTGGTCCGGCTCTTTCTCGTCAAGCTGCTCAAAGTTAGCGCTCACATTTAGCTTTGACCCGTCTTGCTTGGCCGGGGTTTCATTGGCGTGACATCAGGCCGTCACGGGCGGGGAAACTCCGATGCGACGAACTCCTGTGCCGCGAACCGCGACGAGCACGTCCTCCCGGCCGCTTCCGGGATCGAGGCGTTGAACTTCGAGGGACCGGCGTCCACCGACGCCGATCGGCCCGACGTCCACTCGCGATCCAGGGAAGGAACACCGTGCGCACCGTCCGCAACCCCGTCATCGGCGGATCCCACCCCGACCCGAGCGTGTGCCGGGTGGGGGAGGACTACTACCTGGTGTGCTCCAGCTTCGAGTACTTCCCGGGCGTGCCGATCTTCCACAGCCGCGACCTGGTGCACTGGCAGCAGGTCGGCAACGTCATCAACCGGCCGGAGCAGCTGAGGGCGCCCGCCGACCCGCCGGCGTCGCGGTGGATCCACCGGCCGACGATCCGCCACCACCGCGGCAGGTTCTGGGTGATCGCGACGGACCGGTCGACGGGTGGGACCTTCCTCGTCACGGCCGACCGGCTCGCCGGGCGGTGGTCGGACCCGGTGTGGCTCGACCTGCCCGGCGTCGTCCCCGACCTGGCGTGGAGCGAGAACGGCAAGTGCTGGTGCGTCACCTCCGACGGCCGCACGGCCCGCATCGACCCGTACCGGGGGACGGTGCTGGAAGGTCCCTGGCGCACCTGGCCCGGCAGCGACGACCGGTACCCGGAAGCGCCCCACCTCTACCACGTCGGCGACTGGTGGTACCTGCTGTACAAGCGGGGCCACGGGTTCACCGTCGCGCGCGCCCGCACGCCGCGCGGACCGTTCGAGCCCGCGCCGGGCAACCTGGTCGACAACGCCGGGCCGCTGCGGGGCACCGGCCGCGCCGACCTGGTCACGACACCGGGCGGGGCCTGGTGGCTGGTGCAGCCCGCGACCCGCGACCACCCGTCGGACTTCCACGTGCTCGGGCAGGAGGTCTTCCTGACCCCGGTGCGCTGGGAGGACGAGTGGCCCGTCGTGGACGAGGTGACCGCGACGGCGACGACACCGGGGGAGCCGGACGTGGCGCCGTCGCCGCCGGCGCGGGACGACTTCGACGAGTTCGTGCTCGCACCGTCCTGGATCTCACCGCGCGGACTCCCGGACGGGTCGTGGTCGTTGACCGAACGCCCCGGCTGGCTGACGCTGCGCGCCACCGGTGACACCCTCGACCGCCCCGACTGCACGTTCCTCGGCCGCCGGGTGCGGCACCTCGACTCGCAGGTGTCGGTCCGCATCGACCCCGGCACGGCCCGGGGCGGTCTGAGCATCCGGCGCGACGAGGCGCACCGCTACGACTTCGAGGTGGTGCCCGGCCGGGTCGACGTGATCGCCAGGATCGGGCCGGTGCGCCAGGTCGTGGCGAGTCGGACGAGACGTCCGGGGCCGGTCACGCTCACGGTGGCCATCCGCACGACCGACCTCGTGCCGCCGTCCTTCGTGCGGCCGACCGACGAGCCCACCGGCGTCGAGCCCGCCGGACCCGACACCATCGCGTTCTACGTGGACGACGCCCCGGGCCCGCTGGCCGAGCTGGACGGCCGGTACCTGTCGCCGGAGGTCAGCACCGGCCTCGCCGGGCGGGTCGTCGGCATGTACGTCACGCGTGGCGTCGCGGCGTTCGACTGGTTCGAGTACCGCGGCTTCAGCTGACTCGACCGCGACTTTCATGAGCACGTTAACAAACTAAGTCGTAGGTAATCGCAAAGTTGGTTCAGATGGGTGAACTTTGGCCGAGAGCCGCCCAAAACAGCACTTGACAGGCTCATCGACCTGTGGCGCGAAAGGTTTTCGTGACGCAGTGCAGTGGGGTTAGCGCTAACATTTTAGCTTTTTCGGCAATTGACGGCACTGCTGCGCGTGGTTACATTCAAGTCGAAGTGAATCCTTCCCCACAGGGGATGTAGCCCCGCTGCGCGGAGCACCCGGATACGGCCACGGTCGACTCGACGGTCGGCCGTAGTTGCCATACCCAAAAACTACGGACGGTGGACGAGCAGTCGGGCGACCCCACGACTGGGAGCGCTCCCGGAAACGCTTCACAGCCCAAAAACCACACAGCACCGACGCTGCGAGGACCTTGAATGAGTGCAACGAAACTGGCACGCGGCGGCGCCGCTGCCGCCGCCCTGACCCTGTGCGCGGGGTTGTTGACGCTGGCGAGCACGTCGGCCAGCGCGGCACCCGGATGCTCGGTCGACTACCGGGTCAACCAGTGGGACAGCGGCTTCACGGCCAACGTCACGCTCAAGAACCTCGGCGACCCGATCTCGAGCGGGTGGACCCTGGAGTGGGACTTCCCGGGCAACCAGAAGATCACCAACGGCTGGAGCGCCAGCTACTCCCAGTCCGGTCAGCACGTGAGCGCGAAGAACCCCGAGTGGGCGGCGACGCTGCCCACGGGTGCGAGCGCGAGCATCGGGTTCAACGCCTCGTACTCGGGCACGAACGCCCTGCCCACGTCGTTCAAGCTCAACGGCACCACGTGCGGCGGCGGTGGCCCGACCTCGACCTCGACGTCGACTTCCACCTCGACGTCGACCTCGACCTCCACGTCGACCACGACGACCACCACCACGACCACGACGACGTCGACCACGCCGGACACCCCCGGTGTGCACCTGCCCAACCCGTACGCGGGCGCCAAGGGCTACCTGAACCCCGACTACGTCGCGAACGTGAACAACCTGGCCGACGCGACCGGCGGCGCCCTCGGCACCTCCATGCGCAAGGTCGCCCAGAACTCCACCGCGGTGTGGATGGACCGCATCGGCGCCATCACCGCGGGCCGCGGCCTGACCGGTCACCTCGACGAGGCCCTGCGCCAGTCGGCGGGCGGCACGCCGGTGGTGATCCAGATCGTCGTCTACGACCTGCCCAACCGCGACTGCGCGGCGCTCGCGTCCAACGGCGAGCTCAAGGTCAGTGAGAACGGCCTGGCGCGCTACAAGGCCGAGTACATCGACCCCATCGCCGCGATCCTGGCCAACCCGAAGTACAGCTCCCTGCGGATCGTCGGGATCATCGAGCCCGACTCGCTGCCGAACCTGGTGACGAACCTGAGCATGGCCAAGTGCGCCGAGGCCAACTCCAGCGGCGCCTACGTCCAGGGCATCCAGTACGCCCTGAGCAAGCTCAGCGCGATCTCGAACGTCTACAACTACGTCGACATCGGCCACTCGGGCTGGCTGGGCTGGGACACGAACATGGGTCCCTCGGTCCAGTTGATCGCCAACACCATCAAGGGCGCCGCCAAGGGCGTCAACAGCGTCGACGGGTTCGTGTCGAACATGGCCAACACCTCGCCGACCGACGAGCCCTACCTGACCGACTCGGGCCTGAGCGTCGGTGGCCAGCCCCTGCGGTCGGCGACCTTCTACCAGTGGAACCCGTACTTCGACGAGGCCGACTTCGGCACGGAGATGCGCAACCGGTTCATCGCGGCCGGCTTCCCCAGCGGCATCGGCATGCTGATCGACACCTCCCGCAACGGCTGGGGCGGCCCGAACCGGCCCACCGGCGCGAGCGGCTCGACGGTGGACGCGTACGCCAACTCCGGTCGCATCGACCGCAAGCTGCACCGGGGCAACTGGTGCAACCAGGCGGGCGCGGGCATCGGCGCACGGCCCACGGCGGCGCCGCGAGCGGGCTTCGACGCCTACGTGTGGATCAAGCCTCCGGGCGAGTCCGACGGCATCGCGACCAAGACCGACGGCCCCAACGAGGAAGGCAAGCAGCACGACCCGATGTGCGACCCGACCTTCCGCGGTAGCGAGCAGGCCAACGGCGGCAACCTGACCGGCGCCATGCCGGGTGCCCCGCACGCGGGCGAGTGGTTCCCGGCCGGGTTCACCTCGCTGGTCCAGAACGCGTACCCGACGCTGTGAACGGGGAACAGGGCACGATGACGCGGAAGAAGCGGACAGCGGCCGCGTGCGTCCTCTCGAGCGCGTTGGTGGCCGGTGTGGTCGGCCTGGCGGTCGGCGGTGGCGGGACCGCGCAGGCGGCGGACTCGGCGTTCTACGTCGACCCGTCGAGCTCGAGCGCGAAGTGGGTCGCGGCCAACCCCGGTGACTGGCGGGCGCCGCTCATCCGGGACCGGATCGCCTCGGTGCCGCAGGCGCGGTGGTACACCACCACCAACACCTCGACGGTGCGCTCGGAGGTCAGCTCCTTCGTGGGCGCGGCGGCGTCGGCGGGGAAGATCCCGATCCTGGTGGTCTACAACATCCCCAACCGCGACTGCGGTGGCGCCAGCGGTGGCGGCGCGCCGTCGCACTCGGCGTACCGGGCGTGGGTGGACGAGATCGCGGCCGGCCTGGCGGGTCGTCCGGCGTCGATCATCCTCGAGCCGGACGTGCTGCCGATCATGAGCAACTGCCAGACGGCCGACCAGCAGAGCCAGACCCGGGCGTCGATGGCCTACGCGGGCAAGAAGCTCAAGTCCGGCTCGGCGCAGGCCAAGGTGTACTTCGACATCGGCAACTCGGCGTGGTTGAGCCCGAGCGAAGCGGCCAACAGGTTGCGTGCGGCGGACGTGTCGAACAGTGCCGACGGCATCGCGTCGAACGTGTCGAACTACCGCAGCACCCCGGACGAGGTGGCCTACACCAAGAACATCCTCAACGCCCTGGGTGACGGCAGGCTCACCGCCGTGATCGACACCAGTCGCAACGGCAACGGTCCGCAGGGCACCGAGTGGTGCGACCCGCCCGGGCGCGCCATCGGCACGCCCAGCACGACCAACACGGGCGACTCCAGGATCGCCGCGTTCCTGTGGGTCAAGCTGCCGGGAGAATCCGACGGCTGCATCGGCCCGGCCGGCCAGTTCGTGCCGCAGCGCGCCTACGACCTGGCTCTCGCCGCCGGTCCGACGTCGACCACCACGACGACGACCAGCACGAGCACGACCACGACGACCACCACGACCACCACGGGCGGCAACCCCGGCGGCGGCTGCACGGTGACCCACCGCGTGGTCAGCCAGTGGTCGGGCGGCTACACCGGCGAGGTCGTGATCACGAACCGGGGTTCGGCGGTCAACTCCTGGACGCTGACGTTCTCCGCACCGGGCGTCACCGTCGCCCAGGGCTGGAACGGCACCTGGACCGACACGGGCGACGTCGTCCGGGTCGCCAACGCGTCCTGGAACGGCTCGCTGCCCACCGGCGGCTCGGTCACCATCGGCTACAACGCCAACTACAACGGATCGAGCCCGCCGTTCACCTCACCCACCCTCAACGGCACCAACTGCTCCTGACCGCCGCGGCGGATCCCGTTCCGGCCATCGCTTCCAGGCGATGGGGGTCCGCCTGACGGGAGCCCCGGCCACCGCACCTGGTGGCCGGGGCATCAGGGCAGGTCACTCCCACTTCTCGAACAGGAACTCGTGCTTGAGGAACGACGTGTCGTACTCGTGCCCGGGATAGGGCGGGATGAGTTGGGAGGCCTGGAAGAGCCGCCAGCCGTCGCGCAGGGCGTCGACCCCGGTCTCGTACGGCGGGCGGTCGCCATCACCGGTGGTGGGGCGGGTGCGGCCGGTGCCGTCGTAGGACGCCCAGCCGACGACCCGGTCGTCCAGAGAGGACGAGGACAGGTAGAGCACCAGCACCTGCTGCCTCACGCGGTCCTCCCGGGACGGTTCTGCACCCTGGTGGCCCAGTGGTCGATGTCGAAGGTGTCGTCGTCGGTCAGGGTCCGCCACAGCGCGATCCTGTTGTAGACCTCCAGCCGGCCGGTCGCGAACTCGTACCAGGGGAAGGTGGTCGACAGCTCGGCCGCCACCGCGGGATCGTCCAGGTCGGTGGTGTCCCACAGCCGCACCTGGGCCGCGGTGGGGTTGAACCTGATCTTGAACATGTACCGGCGCCGGGCGGAGTCGTTGCGCCTGCCGCCGTGCCAGATGCCGTGGTGCAGCAGCAGCACCGTGCCCGCCGGGCAGGTCAACCGGACCTGACCGAGCAGGTTCTGGTAGCGCCCGGTGTCGCTCTCGTTGGTCAGGCGCAGGTGGCTGCCGGGAACGAGGAGCGTGCCGCCCATGTCCGGCGTGACCTCGTGCGGGTAGTACATGAGCTGGACGTCGAACGCGTCGCGCCGGGTGTCGATGATCGCGTCGCCG
The DNA here is from genome assembly GCA_040689555.1 of Actinosynnema sp. NPDC051121. Lineage (GTDB taxonomy): Bacteria > Actinomycetota > Actinomycetes > Mycobacteriales > Pseudonocardiaceae > Actinosynnema. The sequence continues at coordinate 374,071 of JBFBCZ010000001.1, forward strand.
TGCAGCGGCTGGGCGCTGCCCTCGTTCGGCTCGCGCACGTGCACGGCGACGTGGTCGACGTCGGGGTCCGGGCCGACGAGGCTGCGCAGCGCCCCGGCGACGGGTGGCAGGTCGACGAGGCGGCGGGCGAACGAGCCGTCCGGGAACGCCGCGCGCAGCGGGATCCCGTAGGGCACGCCCGGAACGCCGTGCTCCAGTGCGTCGATCGCCGCGGCGTTCAGGTCGTCGGGCACGACCGAGTCCAGGCGGAGGAAGCCGTGTGCGACGAAGCGCGCCATCAGCACCGAGGACAGCAGGTCGCTGGTGGTATCCATGCGACCGACCCTAGGAGCGGGCCGTTGCGGTGTCGTGGGTCCTGTTCACCATTAGTGGTAATTTCTCACCATGGACCACGTCGCGGTTCGGCTCGACGAGCCGCCGGTGGTCGTCAACCTGGGCGTCGGCGTGCACGGCGTGGCGGGCCGTCGCGACGAGTTCCTGCTGCCCGAGCTGTGGCAGTTGCACCTGTACGGCTACACCGCCGAGCTGACCGTCGGCGGCACGACGCACCCCGTCCGGCAGGGGCACGTGAGCCTGGTGCCGCCGGGGGTCCGGGTGTCCTATCGCTACCAAGGTCGCTCCGAGCACCTCTACGCGCACCTGCGCCTGCCCGGTAGGGGACCGGCGCTGACGGTGCCGGTCATGCAGCACGCCGGGGTGGACACACCGCTGCTCACCGGCCTGCTTCGGCACGCCATCGCGGTCGAGCCGACCGTGCCGGCCATGGCGGTGGCGCAGGTGTGGACGGTGCTGTGGCGGGTGGCCGACCTGGCGGCGTCCGCCACGCCGCACGGCGCGGTGGCCCTGGCGGTGGCGCACGTCGAGGCGAACCTGGCCGGACCGCTCACCGTGCCCGCCGTCGCCGCCGCGGCCGGGGTGTCGCACAACCACCTGACCAGGCTGTTCCACGCCGAGACCGGGCACACGGTGGTGGCCTACATCCGACGGCGCAGGCTGGAGCGGGCGCGCCACCTCCTGCGCGAGTCCACGTTGCCGATCCCGGCGGTGGCGGCGGCCGTGGGGTTCCACGACCTCCAGGCGTTCAACAAGGCCTGTCGCCGTGAGCTCGGGGCTTCGCCACGCGCCGTGCGGGCACGCGCGGCCGGCGATCGCTGAGTTCGTTCGCCGATAAGCACGCCTATCGCTTGACGTCGGGTGGCGCTGCTGCTCTCATGAACTACCGAGCTCCCTGCCCACATCACCGCTGTGCCAAGGCTTCGGCGACGCGACAACACCGCGTCGCCCGACATGTGCCTGCGCCGGACCCGGCGGCATGAGTCGTACACATCCTCCGGATCGTCCACCTGCCTGGGTCGACCGGCCAGTGGCTCCCCGGTGGCCACGGCGAACGCCCGACCGCAACGAAGCGAAAGGGAAATGAAGGTGAAACCAGCCACCGCCGCGAGGACGTTGGTAGCGATCGCGGTGTTCGTGTCCGCCGCGCTGCTGCCGTCCTTCGCGGACCACTTCCAGGCCTCGGCCGCCACCCAGGCGACGTACTACGTCGCCCCCGACGGCAACGACGCCAACCCCGGGACCATCACCGCGCCGTTCCGGACCGTGCAGCGCGCGCGGGACGTCGTCCGCACGGTGAACGGGAACATGTCCGGCGACATCTACGTCTACCTCCGCGGCGGCAACTACCCGATCACCGGCACCGTGGAGTTCACGCCGGGCGACTCGGGCACGAACGGGTACCGGGTCTTCTACTCGGCGTACCAGAACGAGACGCCGGTGCTGAACGGCGGCGTGCAGGTGACCGGCTGGACGCAGCACGGCGGCAACATCTGGAAGGCGCCGCTCACCCGTGCCAACAAGCTGCGGGCGCTCTACGTCAACGACAAGCGCGCCTTCATGGCGAGCAAGACGATCAGCTCGCAGGGGTGCTACGGCACGTACACCGTCACCGCCGGGCAGGCACCGTGGGCGTGGGAATCGGGCTCGCAGTGCGACGGCGCCAAGTACGGCCTGAACGACCTGCCCGCCATCTCCCGCAACGCGGACGACATCGAGATCGAGACGGCGACGACCTGGACGACGGCGCTCGTGGGCGTCCGCCAGGTCACCACGAGCAGTGACGGCGCCAGCCGCGTGGCGCTGTTCCAGCAACCGGGCGCGGCCATCGCCCAGGGCGCCTTCAACGGCAACTTCCAGGTCGGCGGCAGCCACAAGGTCATGAACGCCTACGAGTTCCTCGACTCGCCGGGCGAGTTCTACTTCGACAAGGCGAGCCAGACGCTCTACTACTACAAGGCCGCCTCCGAGAACATGGCGACGGCGACGGTCTACGCGCCGAACAACGTGTCCACCCTGCTGCGCGTCGCGGGCACGTCGACCACCAACCACGTCCGCAACATCACGTTCTCCGGCCTCACGGTGCAGCACTCCGACTGGAACCTGTTCACCGTGGCCGGCTCGGCGTACAAGCAGGCCCAGCAGGGCAACCTCGGCAACACCGCGTACACCAAGGGCAACTTCCACGTCTACTACTACCGCAACGTCGACCTCGCGCCGGGCGCGATCCAGATCGAGGGCGCCGACGGCATCCACCTGGACCGCAACCGGGTGCAGCACACCGGCGTCGACGGCATCAGCATGGTCAACGACGTGCAGGACTCGAAGCTGACCGGGAACTACACGAACGACATCGCCGGTTCCGCCATCAGCGTGGGGCACCCGCAGCACGTCTACATCGGAGACCACACCACGACCAACCGCGAGAAGTACTCCGCCCAGGTCGAGGGGCTGCCCAAGAACATCGAGATCAAGAACAACTACCTCTACGACAGCGCCGTGCTGTTCAACGGGCACAGCCCGATCTCGGCGTACTTCGTGGACACCCTGACGGTGCAGCACAACCGGATCGAGAAGAGCCCGTGGTCGGGCGTCACCCTCGGCTGGGGGTGGTGGAACTTCGACGGGTCGTCGGGCTCGATCGCGCCCAACCGGCCGACCACCACGGCGAAGAACAACAACATCAGCTACAACCACTTCGTCGACACGGTCCAGCGCCTCAGCGACACCGCGCCCATCTACACCCTCGGCAGCCAGCCGGGCACCACGATCACCAACAACTACCTCCAGGGCGTCCCGTCCGGCCACAAGTACGGACTCCACCCGGACGAGGGCTCGGCGTACATCAGCTTCCGCGACAACGTACTGAGCGTGGACCCGAACATCACCTGGATGATCAACTCCGACGACTTCGGGCGCAAGCACGACCTGAGCATCACCCAGACCTACGGGCCCATCAACAAGATCTCGAACAAGAACCTGCCGAACAGCACCATCCAGGACATCATGGCCTACCCCGACTACGTCTGGCCGTCGGCGGCCTACGGCATCGCGGTGAACTCCGGGCTGGAGGACGCCTACCGGGCGATCATCCCGCAGGCCAACCTGTCCACGCCGGACTACGTGCTGCCGGCGAGCACGTTCGTCGGCTCCGGGACGACGTCGATCCCCGTCCGCGGCGCCGGTGACGCGACGAAGACGATCTGGCTGGCCCCCGCGGGCACGACCACGTTCGCCGTCGGCCCGACGATGACCAGGGCGAGCGGCACCGCGACGACCATCGACGTGCCGACCTCGTCCGGTGACTACCGGCTCTACGTCGTGGACGCGCAGGGCAACCGGTCGGCCGAGTCGAAGTCGATCGCCCGGCGCCAGGGCGGCACCCAGCAGGGCGGGACGATCGTCGGCGGCCAGTCCGGCCGGTGCGTCGACATCTCCGGCGGGACCGCGACCAACGGCGCCCAGGCCCAGCTGTGGGACTGCCACGGCGGCACCAACCAGCGCTTCACCTACACCTCGGGCAAGCAGTTGCAGGTGTTCGGGAGCAAGTGCCTGGACGCGTCCAACCGGGGCACGACCAACGGCACCGCGGTCGTGATCTGGGACTGCAACGGGCAGACCAACCAGCAGTGGAACGTCAACGCCAACGGCACCATCACCGGCGTGCAGTCCGGGCTGTGCCTGGACGCCAACGGCGCCGGCACCGCGAACGGGACCAAGATCATCCTGTGGTCCTGCGGCGGCGGCGCGAACCAGCAGTGGAGCCTGCGCAACTGAACCGGCCCCGCTGATCGAGCGCGGAAGCGGCCCTCGGCCGGACACCAGCCTGGCGACAGGAGGGTGCCGGCCGAGGGCCGCCCGCGCGCGGTCAGACCCGGGCGGCCACGCCGTCGAGGATGAGGTCCAGGCCCAGGGTGAAGTCGGCGTCGGCGATCAGGCTGTCCGGGAGGTCGGACGGCGGCGCCTCGAACAGCGGTGAGGCGAACAGGCCGGCGGTCTCCGGGAAGCGTTCGGCGTCGACCAGGCGGGCCAGGGCACGGCCGTAGTCGCGTTCCGCGTCCGCTCGGCCCTGCCCCGCCGCCCGGCCCGCGGCCAGTTCGTGGTGCTGCCGCACGGACTGGACCACGTAACCGCCGATCAGTGCCAGCACGCCCAGCTTGTGCGGCCAGTCGAGCCCGGTGCGGGCCAGGATCGCCAGGGCGGCTTCCATCCACGCGACCTGGTTCGGGCCGGACGGGGGCCCGGACAGCGGCACGCCCGTCAGCCAGGGGCGCCGCTGGAAGACCTCGCGCTGCGCGAACGCCCAGCCGCGCAGGCCCGCCCGCCAGTCCCCGGTGTCCGCCGCCGGCGGCTGCCCGATCGCGTGGTCGGCCATGAGCGTGAGCAGCTCGTCCTTCGAGCCCACGTGCCGGTAGAGCGACATCCCGGTGAAGCCCAGGGTCTGCGCCACCTTGGGCAGGGTCACGCCGCCGAGCCCGTCCCGGTCGGCGATCTCCACCGCGGCCGTGACGACGCGGTCGATGTCCAGCGCCGGCGGGCGCCCGAGGCGGGTGGGCTCGGAGATCCGCCACAGCCGCCGCAGCGGCGCCGGAATCACGTCCTCGTTCGCCATGCCCTCGCGTCTTCCTCCGCCTGGTCGTGCCATCATGCCAGACCCATATAGTTTGTCCGTGATACTTTGTCGCGGAAACTAATGCTTGCCTGTCGACTGGGGGACCACCATGAGGTTCGACGCCGCGCCACGGACATCGAGAGGCCCGGTCCGACCGGGGGAACGCGCCCTGGCGCCCGACCTCGCCCGCGGCGTGATGCTGCTGATCATCGCCCTGGCCAACGTCACCGGCGTCGTCTTCGCCGGCGAACCGGGCCTCGACCCCGCACCCGAGGGCGTCGACCGGGGCCTGACCTTCCTGCTCTTCGAACTCGCCCACGCCCGCGGCTATCCCGTCTTCGCGGTGATGTTCGGCTACGGCATCGTCCAGCTCGCCCGCCGCCAGGCCGCCTCCGGCGCCACGCCGCGGCAGGTCCGCTCGGTGCTCCTGCGCCGCAACGCGTGGCTGGTCGTCTTCGGGTTCGCCCACGCCGCGCTGCTCTACTACGGCGACTTCCTCGGCGCGTACGGGATCGTCGGGCTCGCGATGACGGTGCTGTTGCTGCGCCGGAGCGACAGGTTCCACCGGATCGCGCTCGTCGTGTGGGCGCTGGCCGCCGTCGAGATCCTCGTCCTGGCCGTGATCGTCGTCGGCGGCGTCCTCGGCGGTGCGCACGGGTCCGCGCCGCTGCCGGTCGGCCACGTCGACTCCCTCGACGCGCCGACCTACCTCGCGTCGCTGGTCGACCGCCTCGGCGAGTGGCCCGTGCACACCGCGACCGCCGTGCCGTTCATCCTCATCTCGTGGCTGGGCATGTGGGCCGCGCGCCGCCGCGTGCTCGAGGAACCGGCCCGCCACCGGGCGGTGCTCAGGTGGACCGCCGCGGTCGGGCTCGGCATCGCCGTCGCCGGTGGCCTGCCCGCCGCGCTGATCGCCGCCGGGTGGCTGCACGTCGACGACTCGACCGCCCAGCTGGCATTGCTCCTGCACGGCGGCAGCGGCATGTTCGCCGGTCCCGGTTACGCGGCCGTCTTCGGCCTGCTCGTGCTGCGGGTGACGCGGCCGGGCCCGGTCGTGTCCGCCCTGTCCGCGCTGGGGCGGCGATCCCTGTCCGGCTACCTGGTCCAGTCGTTCGCCTGGCTGCTGCTCCTGGCGCCGTTCACCCTGGCGCTCGCCGAACGCACCGCGCTGCCCACGGCGACCGGTCTCGTGGTCGCGATCGCGGTCTGGCTCACCTCGGTCCTGGCCGCCGGCGCGTCGGAGCGGCGTGGCCGGCCCGGACCCGCCGAAACCGTCCTCCGCCGGCTGACCTACCGACCGGGGGCGGGATCGTGACGAGCCTGCTCAGCCTCGGGCTCACCGAGGACCAGGAACGGCTGTACCGGCACCTGCTGCGCAACCTCGGGTCCGACGTGGACGCGGCAGGCGCCGAGCTGCTCATGCCGAACGCGCGATCGGTGGCCGCGGACCTGCGCGCGATGGGCCTCATCGACGACACGTCCACCCCGGTCACCCCGGCGATCGCGGTCGACCTGCTGGTCAGGCACCGGTTGGAGCGGACGCGACGGCAGCTGACCGGCCTCACGCTCGCCTGGGACGTGCTCACCGAGCTCACCGAGGAGCACCGCAGCGGCCGGACCGTGCACGTGGTCGAGCACGTCCGGGACGGCCCGGCCGTCGCGCAACGCGTCCTCGCGCTGCTGACCGACGAGCCGGGCGAGCTGGCGCAGGTGGGCGAACGGGTGCCCGACCACCAGGCCGGCTCCGCCGCGGCGCCGTTCGCGGGACTGCTGGCGCGCGGCCTGCGCAGTCGTACCCTCGTCCCGGCGCGGGCCCTGGACGACCCCGACCGCGACCTCCGCTCGCGCAAGTGGCACGCCGCGGGCGACCTGCACCGCGTCACCTCGGAACCGGTCAGGCAGGTCACCCTGGTCAACCGCGCGGTCGCGTTCGTCCGAGCCGATCCCGCGCACCACGGGGGAGGCATGGTGCAGATCCGCCAACGCGGGGTGGTCGCGCTGCTGGTCGACGCGTTCGACGGCATGTGGTCGCGCGGGCGTGAGCTGGACGACCGCCCGCTGTCACCGATCGAGCAGAGCGTGTTGAACGCCCTGACCAGCCACAACACCGACGAGGCCGCCGCGCGGTCGCTCAACGTCTCGGTGCGCAAGTTCCGCGGTCACGTCGCCGACCTGATGGCCAAGGCCGGTGTGAGCACGCGGTTCCAGGTGGCGCTGGTCGCGCGTCGCCGAGGCTGGCTCTAGGACGTGATCGGGCCGGCCCCTGGCTCCAGGAGGCCGGCCCGATCACCGGTAGGTGCGTTGCCGAGCGGCGCGCGTCAGTGGAACCGCGCGGCGTGGGTGGTGGCCCACTGGTCGAAGGTGCGGGCCGGGCGGCCGGTCACCCGGGCCACGGTCGGGTGAACCGTGGTCTCGTCGATGGTGCGGTCGCGGTAGAAGCCGAAGAACGCGTCGACGTACTCGGACGGGGTCGTGGCGGCCATCCGAGCCCTGGCCTCGTCGTCGTCCAGGGCCTGGAAGCGCAGGTCACGGCCCAGCGCGCGACCGAGGATGCGCACCCGTTCGGCGGGCAGGAGCGCCTCCGGTCCGCTGAGCGAGTAGGCGCGGCCCTCGTGACGGGTTCCAGCAGCGCCTCGGCCGCCACGGCCGCGATGTCGGCCGGGTCCACCACCGCGATCGGCACGTCGCCGAACGCGTCGCTCACCACGTCGCCGGTCCGCAGTTGGGGCAGCCAGCGCAGCGCGTTGGACATGAAGGCCGCCGGCCGCAGGATCGTCCAGTCCACACCGGACTCGCGGACCGCCGTCTCGGAGTCGATCATGTAGGCCGAGACGACGTTCGCGGTGTCGGTGGCCACGGCGGCCTGGCTGGACAGCAGCACCACCCGCTCGACCCCGGCCGCGGCGAACCCGGCGAGCAGGCCGGGCATGTCGCGGTAACCGGGGAGCAGGAAGACACCGCGCACGCCGCCGAGCGCGGCGTCCAGGGAGGCCGGGTCGTCGAGGTCGCCGACGGCCTGAGCCACCGGCAGGTCCGAGGTTCGGCGCACCAGCGCGCGCACGGGCGCTCCGGCGTCCGCCAGCGCCTGGACGACCTCGCGGCCGACGTTGCCGGTGGCCCCGGTGACGAGGATCATCGCAGCGTCCGTCCGAAGTGGGCGGCGACGGTGTCCACCGCGACGGTCACCTGTGGCTCCTGGTCGTAGAAGTCGAACTGGGTGCCCTCGGTCCACAGGATGTCCTTGGGCCCGGCCAACCCGGCGTGGAAGCGGCGGGCGCCGTCGGGGATGGCGGCGTCCTCGCTGTGCACGAGCACCGTGGGCGGGGTGATCCGCGGCGCCAGGGAGATGGCGTCGTAGGTGAGCCAGTCCGGCCACGCCATGACGGCGAACCGGTTGGGCCAGGCGGGGATGCCGCCGCGTGCCGGGTTCAGGTAGAAGTCGATGTCGTACGGCATGGCGGCGCGGGGATCGGTGGCGCCGACCACGGGGACGTAGTCGATCTCGCCGGTTTCGTCGTAGCGGGAACGGGCCTCCCGGCCGAGCTTGATCCTCTCGGCGACCGCGTCCGCGCCGCCGTAGGCGGCCTCGCAGATCACGGCGTCGTGCAGCCACGGCGCGACCAGCGCGAGGGACCGCACGCGGGGATCACGGGCGGTGTTGTCCGCCATGTACATCGCGGCGGCGCAGATCCCGAGCGCGCCCAGCCGCTCGCCGTCGACGGCCGGGTGGGAGGCCAGGAAGCCCACGGCGTGGTGGACGTCGCGGACCTTGCGCTCCGGGTCCTCCACGTCCCGGGGCTCGCCCGCGGACTCGCCGAAACCCGTGAAGTCGAAGGACAGCGCCGCGTATCCGCGCTCGGCCAGGCGCCGCGCGTAGCGGTCGGCCATCAGCTCCTTGACGCTGGTCCACGTGCCCGCGACCACCACACCGGGCGCCCGCTCGACGCCGTCGGGCAGGAACAGGTTGCCGGTCAGCGCCACGCCGTCGGCGTCGAACGTGATCTTGTTCATGCGTGCTCCAGGGTTGCTTTGCGGATCGGGCCGTCGGTGCCGCCGACGACCTCGGGAGTGAACGCGCGCGGGAACCCGCTGCCGGTCATGGTCACGACCCCTCCCGTGACCAAGACGGCGGCTGCGTGCCCACGGCCACCGACCGCCTCATCGCTCACCGTCGCTCCACGCGACGGTGAACACGATGCCGCTGATCAGCCGGCGCCCGTGCTCGCGGACGAGGTCGAAGCGGTACGAGCCGCCCAGCGTCCACAGCGTGCCGTCGTGCTTGCGGTGGGTGGCCTGGACGTCGGCGGTGCAGACCGCCGTGTCGCCGGCGATGGTCACCAGGTGGTTGCCGAGCAGGTGCTGGGTCGCCGCGTACGCGCCCAACGCGGCCCGCCAGCCGTCGATGATCGCGGCAGGCGCGAGGGTGACCGGCTCGCCGCCGTCGAGGCTGGTGTAGTCGAGGGTCACCCGGTCGGCGAAGACCCCCGCGAGCTCGTCCCACTCGCGGTGGTCGGCGTGCCGGACCATGGTGGTGCAGGTGTCGATCACGGTCGAACGATCCATGCGCCGAGGATCCCGACCGGGAGGCCGATCGCGGGAGTGCGAGCGGCTGCACAGGTCCCTGCAGGAACGTGCACGCCGGCCGGCGCCGCGGCGTTGTCGGCGACGCCGCGTTCAGCGGGAGTCGTCAGCCGGCGTCGGCCGCCCGGTCCGTCGAGCACCGGCCGGTGATGCTCCGGTGATGGAGCTGCGCGACATCGGGATCTTCGTGGTGCTCGCCGAGGAGCCGCACGTCGGCCGGGCTGCCGAACGGCTTCGCCTCACCACCGCCCTGGCCCGACCGTCACGCGGGCCGCGGCGTCCACTCCGCACCGACGCCACGGCCGCACGGCGGTGCCGGTGTCGGCGGTGTTCTGCGCGTGGTCCGGCCGGAGGCCATGATGGCGTTCGCCCACGAAAAAAGGCACGGAGATCGTCCACTCCCTGCCATGTTCAACATATAGCAGACAGGGGGTCTTGCGGCAAGGCCCGGGTCGTGCCGCAGAATCTGCGGCTTGAACCCACGACCTGCGGAAAGAGGTGCCGACCGGAGCGCTGTCACGAGCGGTGAACGGGCCCGCGGGGGCCGGCTGTGCGAACGCGAGAGGCCCGACAGGGCGGACGGGGGAAGTGGACGGATGGGCAGCTACGTGCTGGGTTTCCAGGAGATCGACCAGACGCAGGTCGCCGCGGTCGGTGGCAAGGGCGCGCACCTGGGTGAGCTGTCGCGGATCGGGGGAATCCGGGTGCCGGCCGGGTTCTGCGTGACGACGGACGCCTTCCGGCGGATCGTGCAGGACGCGCCGTCGATCGGCGACCGGCTGGAGCGGCTGTCGCTGCTGAACCCGGAGGACCGGGACGCGATCCGCGCGCACAGCGCGGAGGTCCGGGAGGTCGTCGAAGCGGTCGTCATCCCGGACGACGTGGCCGCGGCCGTCACCGGCGCGCTCGCCGGGCTCGGCGGGGGAGCCGCGTGCGCCGTCCGGTCGAGCGCGACGGCGGAGGACCTGCCGGGCGCCTCGTTCGCGGGTCAGCAGGACACGTACCTCAACGTCGTGGGGCCGGAGGCGGTCCTCCGGCACGTCAGCCGGTGCTGGGCCTCGCTGTTCACCGAGCGGGCCGTGACCTACCGGCTGCGCAACGGCTTCGACCACCGCAAGGTCCACATGGCCGTGGTCGTGCAGCGGATGGTCTTCCCGCACGCGGCAGGCGTCCTGTTCACGGCCGATCCGGTCACGTCCAACCGGAAGGTCGCCTCGGTGGAGGCGACCTTCGGCCTCGGCGAGGCCCTGGTCTCCGGCCTGGTGAACGCGGACGGCTACCAGGTGCGGGACGACCGGGTGGTGGCCAAGGCGGTCGCCACCAAGGAGTCGGCCGTCGAGGCCCTGCCCACCGGCGGCACGCGGGAGCAGGCGATCGAGCCCGCGCGACGCGAGCAGCCGGTGCTGACGGACGAGCAGGTCGTGCGGCTGGTGCGGCTCGGCCGGCGGATCGAGGCGCACTTCGGCCGTCCCCAGGACATCGAGTGGTGCCTGGACGACGACGGCTTCCACATCGTCCAGAGCCGGCCCATCACCACCCTGTTCCCCGTCCCCGAGACCGACGACCAGGACAACCACGTCTACATCTCCGTCGGTCACCAGCAGATGATGACCGACGCCATGAAGCCCCTGGGGCTCTCGGTGTGGCAGCTGACGACGCCCCGACCCATGGCCGAGGCCGGCGGGCGCCTGTTCGTCGACGTCACCCGGCAGTTGGCGGCGCCGACCACCCGCGCCGGCTTCCTGGAGATGGCGGGGAAGTCCGATCCGCTGATCCAGGACGCCCTGGAAACCGTCCTCGAACGCGACGGCTTCGTCCCGTCGCTCCCGGACGAGGCGGCCGGCCCGCCGGTCCCGGGCGCCGCGCCGGTCACGGTCGAGCCCGACCCGGACCTCGTCACCGAGCTGATCGGGCGCGGCGAGGCGTCCATCGCCGCGGTGCGGCGCGACATCCGCGCGAAGTCCGGGTCGGACCTGCTCGACTTCATCCTGGCCGACTTCCAGGAGCTGAGGCGGGTCCTGTTCGAGCCGCGCAGCCTGCAGGTGATCATGGCGGCGATGCAGACGACGTGGTGGCTCAACGAGCACCTGCTGGAGTGGCTGGGCGAGCGGAACGCGGCCGACGCGCTCACGCAGTCCGTCCCCCACAACGTCACCTCGGAGATGGGGCTGGCGCTCCTGGACGTCGCGGACGTGATCCGCCCGCACCCGGAGGTCGTCGCCTTCCTGCGCGACGCCCGCGACGACGACTTCCTCGACCGGCTGGCCGGACTCGACGGCGGACCGGAAGCGCGCGACGCCATCACCGCCTACCTCGACAGGTACGGCATGCGCTGCGTCGGCGAGATCGACATCACCAGGCCGCGGTGGAGCGAACGGCCCACCACGCTCCTGCCCCTGCTCCTCACCAACATCGCCAACTTCGAGCCGGGCGCCGGCGCCCGGCGCTTCGAGCAAGGGCGCCAAGAGGCGTGGCAGAAGGAGCAGGAACTCCTGGAGCGCCTGCGGGCCCTGCCGGACGGCGACCGCAAGGCCGAGGAGACCAAGCGGAAGATCGATCTCGTGCGGACGTTCATCGGGTACCGCGAGTACCCGAAGTACGGCATGATCAGCCGCTACTTCGTGTACAAGCAGGCGATCCTGCGCGAGGCGGAGCGGCTGGTGCGGGCCGGCGTGCTGCGGGAGGCGGAGGACGTCTTCTTCCTGAGGTTCGAGGAATTGCAGGAGGTCGTGCGCGCGAACCGGGTGGACGACGGGCTCATCACGCGGCGCAAGGACGCGTTCAGGTCGTACCAGGCGCTCACGCCGCCGCGGGTGCTCACCTCGGACGGCGAGGCCGTCACCGGGTCGTACCGGCGCGACGACCTGCCGACCGGCGCGCTGGTCGGCCTGCCGGTGTCCGCCGGGACCGTCGAAGGGCGGGCCCGGGTCATCCTGGACCTCGCGACGGCCGAGGTGGAACCCGGCGACATCCTGGTGACGGCTCACACGGACCCGAGCTGGTCACCCCTGTTCGTCGCGGTCGCGGGCCTGGTGACCGAGGTCGGGGGCCTGATGACCCACGGCGCGGTGATCACTCGCGAGTACGGCCTGCCCGCCGTCGTCGGCGTCGAACGCGCCACTCTCTCGATCCGGGACGGGCAGCGCATCCGGGTGAACGGAACGGACGGGTACGTCGAGATCCTCCCGTAGCCGTGACGGGCCGGGTCGCGCGTCCCGCGTGTTCCCGGGTCGCCGGACCGCCACTACGGTGGGCGCATGATCGAGGCCTTACCGTCGTGGGCCGACGGACCCATCGTCGCGCTGGACCTGGAGACGACGGACGTCGACCCACGCGAGGACCAGGTGGTGACCGCCGCCGTCGTGACCATCACGCCGGACCGCGCCGGAGGGCGACCCCGGGTCGACACCCGCACCTGGTTGGCCGATCCCGGGGTCGAGATCCCCGCCGACGCCACCGCCATCCACGGCGTCACCACCGAGGTGGCCCGGCTGGAGGGCCGTCCCGCGGCCGAGGTGATCCACGAGGTGGCGGCCGTGCTCGCCGAGGTGTGGACGCCGACCACGCCGTTGTGCGCGTTCAACGCCGCCTTCGACCTGACGATGCTCGACGCCGAGCTCCGGCGGCACCGCGGTCGTCGCCTGCCGCTCAGCGGTCCCGTGATCGACCCGCTGTGCATCGACCGGCAGCTCGACCCCCGGAGGGAGGGCAAGCGCACGCTGGCGGCGGCGTGCGATCACTACCAGGTGCGACTGGAGGGCGCCCACACCAGTTCGGGTGACGCGATCGCGGCGGCGCGGCTGGCCTGGCGGCTGGCCAGGGTGTACCCCGACGCGGTGGGACGGGTCGCACCGCACGTCCTGCACACCCACCAGGCCCGCTGGTACCGCGACAGCGAGTTCGCTTACGCCGACAAGCTCGAGCGGCGTGCCGCGGGTTCGGCGGCCCGCGGCGACCACGTCGGCGCCGAGCGGCTCGGCGCCCGCGCGGCGGAGATCCGGAGCCGGGCCCGCTCCTGGCCGCTGGTGGCCGACGCGTCGGACCCGGCCGAGACCGCCCGCCGCGTGCCGCCCCGACCCGGTGGCGCGGCGGACTCGCACGCCTCCTGGACACCCGACCAGGACGCGGCACTGCGTGACGAGTGGTTGGCGGCCGATCCGTGGGAGGCCGCCGAGACCCGCCGCAAGGAGATCGCGGCTCGCCTCGGGCGTACCCCGGCGGCGATCACGTCACGGCTGCTGCGGCTGCGGTGCGATCCCGAGCTGCCCGGCCGCACCTGCGACGAGCCGCGTGCCGCCGAGCTGTGACGCCTCTACGACGCCGAGCACGGCCGGAAATGACCACTTTCCGACACGACCGCCCGCGCGGGTGGTAGCGGAGGTTGCCGTGAGGGCGTGGTTCACCGAGGCGGACCTGGTGGCGATGGTCGGCGAGGACGTGCTCGTGCGCGCGATCGAGTCCGTCGAGCTGGAAACGACCACGGTGTCCGCGGGCGAGATCGTCTCGACCTTCGACGGCGACGGCGTGCCGTTCGAGGTGCGGCTCACCGGCGCGGACGGCGTGCTGGTGGGGGAGTGCGGCCGCTGCGGTGACCGTCCGAGGTTCTGCGAGCACTGCGTCGCCGTGGCCTGGTTCGGCCTGGACTTCGTGGCGCTCCCCGATCTCGACGCCTTCAGGGCGCGGCTGGAGCCCTTCACGCGGCACCGGAAGCTGAGCAGCGCCAACTACGAGCCGTGGGCGCGGGACGCGTCGAGCCTCGCCCACGACCTCGAGATCGCCGCCATCTGCCACCCGGCCCTGATCCGGCCCCTGTACCAGCGGTTGATGTGGCACGTCGCGCACACACCCGCCTACTTCGACACGCACGAGGCGTACTACCGGCTGCTCGACATCGGCAAGCGGATCGTGGAGGGACTGGCCTGGATCTGCGCGAAGGAACCCGCCGATCCGCGTGAGCTCGGCCGGTGGACCGCCGAGCTGGAGGTCGGCAGGCGCGACATCCAGACACCACTGCACGTCGACGTGTTCTACGACGGGCTGGACGACGCGGCGAAGGCCGCCTACGGGGAGCGCCTGGCCGAGTTGCAGCGGGCGCTGCCCGTGCTCTACGCCGACGAGGAAGAGCCCCGCGCACAGGCCGAACGGCGGTGGTGGATCGGCGAGCTGCGCGAGCGGTTCGCGCTCAGCCGGGACCCGGGAACCGACGAACTGGTCGCCTTCCACGCCGAGAACGCGGGCGACCCGATGCGGCACGTGTCGATGGCCGAGGTGCTGCGGTCGGCGGGCCGGTTCGCGGAAGCCATCGACCTGCTGGAGGGCGACGACCCGCGACCGGCGCGCGGCGACGTCGTGCTCGCGGAGCTGTACTCGGCGGTGGGACGGCACCAGGAGGCGGCGCGCCTGCGGTTGGCCGACTTCGTGCGGTTCCCCCGGCCCTACGCCTACGAGGCGCTGCTGGCCGCCGCCGCGCCGATCGACGCCGTCGAGTACGCGAAGCAGCGGGCCCTCGGGCACGTGACGGGGCTGCGGGACCGGGACGAGGCGGTCCGGCTCGTCCTCCAGTTGGACGAGGTCGCGTGGTGCTGGGAGTCCGCGCCGGACGACGTGGTCGTCGCCCTCGCGGACGAGCTGGCCGGGCGCGGCGGGGCGGACGAGGTGCCGCTCCTGGCGCGCGGCGCGCGAACCGCGATCGACCACCGCTCGAACCACCCGCTCGCCGCGCGGCTGCTGGTGGCGTTGCGGCGGCTGCACTCGCGGATCGGTCGGGACTTCACCCCGGGCCTGGCGTACTTCACCGCCTCGTACGGGCACCGGGAGGAACTCGTGCGGGCGCTGCGCGAGGCGGGACTGTGACGACCCGGCGACGCGGCGCTAGTCGAGGCGCAGGATGGTCTCCTCGATCTCGGCGTTGCGGGCCGGGGCGTAGGAGGTCTCGGTGCCGATGACCGTGAAGCCCGCCTTGCGCAGGACCCGGAGCGATCCGGAGTTGTCACTGGCGGCGCGGGCGTGCAGGGGCCGGACCGCGACCGTCTCGAGGAACAGGGCCAGGGCTCGACTGGCGACCCCTCGGCCCCACACCGAGCGGTCGATCCAGTAGGTGATCTCGGTGTCGCCCTCCATCACGAAGCTGGAGATGCTGCCGACGAACCGCCCATCACTCGTCACCGCGCGCAGGGTCGTGTCGGGCGACGCTCTCACCTTCGCCATGTGGGCGTCGAACGCCTCGCGGTCGTCGGGGTCCTTCGCGGTGAAGGCGGCCATCAGGACCGACTCCGGGTCGCGCATCTGGTCGAACAGCGCGTCGAGGTCGGAATCCTCGATCGGTCGCAATGCCACCTCTGCCACTGGAGTTCCCCTCGTCCTGATCCAGCCGGTCCGCGGGGAACGTATCAGCGGCCACCGACAATTCCGGTGCGCCGTCCCTCCGCCGAGCGGTCGTCCGGCCTGGATGTACCCGTGCCCGCGGCACACCTCCAGCAGACCCATCACCACTTCGCCCGCTCGCCGCATGTCCCCCGCGACCGCCGCGGCGGACAGGAAGGCCGAGTCGGTGACGATCTCGTCGGTCGTCGCCTCCGCGCCGGTGGCCGAGATCCGCAGCAGCTCCTGCGCGTCCGACCGGAAGCCGCGCGCCTCGATGGCCTGCAGGGCCGCGCACACCTGCTGGTCCGCGGTGCCGGTCGCGGTCGTCGGGGTGGCCGTCGTCGTGACCGGGGTCGACGAGGTGGTCGTCGGGGCGGCCGTCCGGCCGGTGGCGGAACCGTCGCCGCCGGAGCAGCCCGCGACGAGGAGCACCACGATCGCGACAACCGCCGCGGGCCGGATCGTCATGGCCCGGTGGTACGGGCGCGCCGAACGCGGAGGAGCGATATCCGCTTTCTTCCGAATAGCCGGCGTTCCCGTCGTCGGCGACATTATCGGCGCGTTCGCCGTCAACGCGGTCGGAGAAGTGGGACGAGGGTGAAGCCCGGGTAAGGACTTGGTCACGTGGACTTCAACCAATCGGGTGGACAACCTCCGCGCCGCCGCACGCTGCCGAGGTGACAGGGCATCGCGCTCGCCACGTCCGGTTGACGGGCCCGCGGCCAGGGGGTAAATCTCCACGGAGGGCGTCGATCCCGGTACCAACCTGAAGATTTCCTGATGAACGGAACACATGCTCAGCCCACTGGACCTGTCCCTGATAAACGGGCCGATCCCTCTCATCGCCGCCGCCGCGGGCACCATCGCGTTGATTTCTCTGACAATTCGGAAGAATCGGACGTGGTGGACGCGGGTCGTCCCGGTCGTGGTGACGGTGTGCGCGGTGTTCGTGGTGGGGCTGACGTTCGTGGTCGACCACGTGTGGAAGCCGTGGCCGGAGCCGTTGCCTGCGATCCTGACGGTGTGGGCGGGCGCGGTGCTGGTCGCGGCGTGCCTGGCGGTCGCGCGGCTGCGTTCCGGGCGGTGGTACGCGCGGGTGCTGAGCGTGGTGCTGGTGCTGGTCGTGACGGCGAGCGCGGTCACGGCGGCGAACGCGTTCTTCGGCTTCTACCCCACGTCACGGGCGGTGCTGGAGGTGCTCTCGAACAGCCGGGTCGACCTGGACGAGGCCGCGCCGCCCGCGTCGAGCGTGGTCGAGGTGCCCGCGGGCGGCAAGCTCGCCGACGTGTGGCGGAAGCCGGACGACCTGCCCGACAGGGGCACGGTGTCGGAGGCGAAGATCCCCGGCGGGTTCGAGGCGCGTCCGGCGTGGATCTACCTGCCGCCCGCGTACGCGGCGACGCCCCGGCCGCGGTTGCCGGTCGTGGTGCTGCTCGCGGGGCAGCCGGGATCGCCGCGTGACTGGTTCGACGCGGGCCGGCTCGCGGACAACGTGGACGCGTTCGCGCGGGCGCACGACGGGCTGGCGCCGATCGTGGTGGTGGCCGACCAGCTCGGCGCGGAGACGGCGAACCCGCTGTGCCTGGACTCGAAGCTGGGGCAGGCGGAGACCTACCTGACCCGTGACGTGCCCACGTGGGTCAAGCGGCGGCTGACGACCGACGAGCGCCGCGAGGCCTGGACCATCGCGGGCCTGTCCCAAGGCGGCACGTGCTCACTCCAGTTCGCCGTGCGCGCGCCGGACGTGTACGGGAACTTCATCGACCTCTCCGGGCAGCGCGAACCCTCGCTCGGCACCCGCGCCGAGACGGTCAAGGCCGCGTTCGACGGCGACGAGGCGGCGTTCACGCGCGTCAACCCGCTGGACGTCCTGGCCCGCGAACGGTTTCCGCGGACCGCGGGGGCGATCGTCGCGGGCGCCGGCGACACGACCTACCGCCAGGCGGACGCCGAGGTGTTCGAGGCCTGCCGCAACGCCGGCATGGACGTGGTGTGGAAGGAGCTGCCGGGAGGGCACGACTGGACCGTGTGGCGACCGGGTCTGTACGACTCCCTCCCGTGGCTCGCCGCGCGGACAGGCCTGAGCGGGTGACCGACGTGCCCGCCTGCCCGACCACGCGCGCACGCGTCGTGCGCCGGGTCAACCGCCTGATCGGCCGGCTGTTCGCGACCGCGCCCCTGACGTGCGTCGCGCTCGTCGTCTTCTGGACCGTCGGCGCGCTGACCGGCGCGCTGGGCGACCCGAACGAGGACCTGATCGCCCTCATCGGCTTCGGCACCGACACGCCGCTGTGGACCGCGTTCTCGTCCGCGCTGTGGGCCATGGACCTGACCGGCTACGTGGCCACCACCGCGCTGCTGCTCGTCTTCGGCACGCTGGCCGAGCGCGAACTCGGCGCCTGGCGCACCGCGGCCATCTTCCTCGCCTCCCACCTGATCGGCGTGTTCCTGGGCTCGGGGGTGGTGCTGCTCGGCAGCGACATGGGCTGGTCCTGGCCGGACTCGCTGGTGGACTCGGTGGCGGCCGGGCCGTCGTTCGGCGGGGTGGGGCTCGCGCTGGCGCTGACGTTCCGGATGCCGGTGCTGTGGCGGCGTCGCGTCCGGCTGATCACGGGCCTGTCGGTGCTGGTGCTCGCGCTGTACTCGGGCTGGCTGGAGGACCTGCTGAGGCTGGCCGCCGGCGTGGTCGGACTGCTGATCGGCCTGCTGTTCCTGCGCGGCGACGCGGACCACCAGCCCCGGACGTCGGCCGAGACGAGGGTCCTCGTCGGCCTGCTGGTGGCGGCGTCGGCGCTCGGGCCGGTGGTGGTGATGATGTCGCCGTTCCCGAACGGCCCGCTGTCGTGGTACTCCGACGTGGTGGCCGTCGTGCAGCCGGCGCAGGAGGACGTGGACGCGGTGTGCGCCACGGACGCGGTCGAGCTGTGCCGGACGATGGCGATCCAGCTGTCGTACGGCCGCCTCCCGGCGCTGGTGATGTCGCTGCTGCCGGCGTTGCTGCTGCTGGTGCTGGCGGAAGGGCTGCGCCGCGGGCGGAGGTTCGCGTGGTGGTCGGCGATGGTGTGCAACGTGGGGCACGCGGCGTTCATCGGCTGGTACGTCGCGGACGCTGTGCAGATCCGGGACATCGGCGTGCTGGAGAACGTGTTCTCCTACAGCGTCCCCATCGTCGGGCCGCTCGCCATCACGATCGTGCTGCTGGTGACGCGCAAGCGCTTCACCGTGAAGCTGCCCCGGCACGCGATCCGGAAGTTCTGGCGGTTCACGCTCGGCAGCGTCGGGTTGCTGTCGGCGCTGTACGTCTTCGGCGGGTACCTGGTGCGCGACCAGTTCACGCCGGAGCCGGGGTTCGCGCAGCTGCTCGCCGACCTGCCCAAGCGCTTCCTGCCGCCGGGCTACCTGCTCGGGCTGGTGCCGTTGCAGTTCAAGGCCGACGGGTTCGCCGCCACGCTGCTGTTCGAGTACACCGGCGTGGTGTTCTGGCTGATCGTGCTGGCCGGCCTGCTGATGGCGTCGTGGCGCGCGTGGCCGTCGTCGTCCGCGGCGGCGGCGGCGCACGCGGGCGAGCTGGTGCGGCGGTACGGCGGTTCGTCGCTGTCGTACATGACGACGTGGCGCGGCAACGAGTACTGGTTCACCCCGGACGGGGAGACCGCGATCGCGTACCGGGTGGTGGCGACGATCGCGCTGACCGTCGGCGACCCGATCGGGCCGGCGCGGGTCGACGCCGTGCGCGGGTTCGCCGAGTTCTGCCAGGAGAACGGCTGGACGCCGTGCCTCTACAGCGTCGACGCCGACACCAGAGCCCTGGCGGAAGGCCTCGGCTGGTCGGCGGTGCAGGTCGCCGAGGACACCGTGATCGAGCTGGACGCGCTGGAGTTCACCGGCAAGAAGTGGCAGGACGTGCGGACGGCGTTGAACAAGGCGGCCAAGGCAGGCATCACCGCCGAGTGGTGCGCCTACGCCGACGCGCCGTACGCGATCACCGACCAGATCCGCTCGATCTCGGCCGAGTGGGTGGCGGACAAGGGGTTGCCCGAGATGGGCTTCACCCTCGGCGGTCTGGAGGAGCTCACCGGCGACGGCGTGCGCTGCCTGCTCGCCGTCGACGCCGACCGGACCGTGCACGGCGTCACGAGCTGGCTGCCGGTGTACGCCGACGGCGAGGTCGTCGGGTACACGCTCGACTTCATGCGCCGCCGCGCCAACGGTTTCCGCGGCTCGATGGAGTTCCTGATCGCCTCCGCGGCCTTGGAGCTGAAGGAGGAAGGGGTGCGGTTCCTGAGCCTGTCCGGCGCACCGCTGGCCCGGCTCGACCGCGGCGAACGCCCGCGTGCGCTGCAACGCGTGCTCGACCGCACCGGGCAGGTGCTGGAACCGGTGTACGGCTTCCGCTCGCTGTTCGCGTTCAAGGCGAAGTTCCAGCCGACCCACCGGCCGATGTTCATGGCCTACCCCGACTCCGCCGCGCTGCCGCGCATCGCGAACGCCGTCAGCCGCGCCTACCTGCCGCACCTCAACGTGCGGCAGGGCCTCCGCCTCGCCGCCAGGATGATCACCCGATCCTGACCTCCCGGAGCCCGTCGACGTCGTGACGGGCACCGGGAGGCGGTCAGGCCGCGTTCGGCAGGGTCACCTGGCCGCGGAACAGCAGGCGGACGCCGTCGGAGCTGATGGCGGTGCGCCCGTGCAGGGTGCGCTGGTTGTCGATCACGAGCAGGTCGCCCGGCTGCCAGCGGTGCTGGTAGAGGTAGCGCGGGGAGTGCAGGTGGTCCGACAGCTCCTCGAAGAACTTGTCCGAGGTGGCCTCGTCCACGCCCGCCAGCCGCACCAGCCAGCCACGCGGCACGTCCGGCGCGAACCGCAGCGCCAGGTTCAGCGACCGGACCCGACCGTAGTCGCGGGTGGTGGCGATCCCGTACCAGTCGGCCGGCACCTGGGGGAAGTAACCGCGCTCCTCCACCAGGTACTCCAGCGTGCCGTTGGCGAGCGGCTCCGCCAGGTGCTCCGGCATCTCGCTCCACGCCGTCAACTGGTCGCACACCGTGGTCTCGCCCGAGCCCGGCTCGTCGGAGAAGTCCTTGGCGAACAACACGATCAGGTCGACCTGCTCGCCGACCAGCAACCCGTCGGTGTGCAGCGGCAGCGGACCGCGGCCCGTCACGACCTTGCCCTCGTCCCGCGAGGCGTTGAGCTTGAGCAGGTCGGCCCGGCCCTCGCCGAACTTGTGGTCGACCGTCTGGCCGAGCAGCCGGACCACGTGCTGGAACGACGGCTCGTCGAAGTCGAGGCCCCGCACCAGGGCGACACCGCGCTCCAGCGCCGCCTCCCGCACCCGCGGCACCAACTCCTCGATCGGCTCGTCGGCCCCCGCGGCCAGCACCGCGCCGAGCCCGGATTCGGTCAAGCTGCCTTCCACCACGACACTCTCCTCACTCATCGGGATGCCGCGACCGCGGCGGCGTAGACCTCTTGTGCGTCCCAGTCGTCCAGGCGCCCTCGCCCGGCCAGGGCGAGCAGCTCCGCGAAGCACGCCCGGTAGACGCGCTCGGGATCGTGCCCGCCCAGGTCGGCCGCGACCCGTCGCCGGATGCCGTTCTGGAGCCCGCCGCCGTGGTGCACGGCGATCTTGCGCCGCCACGCGATGCCCGCCGGGACGTGCTGGGCCATGGCCGAACGCAGGTGGAACTTCTCCCGGCCGTCGCGGACCTTGCACGCGGGCGCGGTCTCCAGCGCGACCCGCATCACCGGCAGCGTCCAGAACGGGTGGAACGCCTCGACGCCGTGCGCCAGCGGCATCCGGTTGGACAGCTCACCGCTGGTGCGGGTGCGCCGGATCGACTCCAGCCCCTGCTCGATCAGCTCCTGAGGACTCTCGAAGGGCGTGAACAGGCCCGCGTTGATCAGGTCGCTGCCGTAGCCGGTGAGCAGCACGCGTCCCGGCTCCAGCACGCCCGCCTGGTAGACGGCCGTGGCCGTGAGCGCGACCTCCACGACCTCCGCCGTGGACGTGCCGAGCCAGCGCACCGCGGCCGGGATGGCGCGCACGATCGCGTCCTCGTCCAGCCGCACCCGCCGCATCTCCAGGCCGGCCTCGTCGCACAGCTCCTGGGCGTCGGCGAACTCGTCGCCCCACGGCGTGCCCACGCTGTACGGCAGCACGTCGAGCCCCCGTGCCGCGGCCAGGTACGTGACCGTGCCCGAGTCGATGCCACCCGACAGCAACGTCGCGTACCCCGTGCCCGGCCGTTCGGCGGCGATGGCGCCGATCACCGCGTCCAGTTCGGACAGTTGCGCCTTGCCCGCCGTCAACGGGTCGTCGCGGTGCGGTTCGCGGAACCGCTCCAGCAGGTCGTCCGACTGCTCGGCGGCACGGCGCCAGCCGGAGTCGACGCGCGCCCGGCGCTCGCGGGTGGAGTGGCGCAGCCGCCGCACGCCCGGGACCAGCGTCGCCTCGGGGTCGGCCCCCACCGGCCCGGTCGACACCCGGACCTCCAGGCCGAGCGCGGGAAGCACGAGCGCGGCTAGCAGCAGATCGGTGAAGTAGGCGAACCCGCCCGCCGGGCCCTCCGCCGCGTAGACCGCCTCCTCGTTGAACACCGAGGTGGACGCGACCACGGCGTCCTCGGCGACGCGGATCACGGTCCGCTGCTCGGGTTCCGCGGGCAGGTCGCCGGCCGGTGCGGCGACGGCCAGCGTGCGCACGTCGATCTCGAACGGCGCGGTCGACGGCAGGTCCGCGCCGCCGCGGTGGTAGACGACCAGGTCACCGACGCGGACGGGGTCGGTGAACCGCTCCAGCCCCGGGACGCGCCGGTCCGCGACGACCGCCCACGACCCCCTCACGCCTGCCCCACGATGCGGCGCATCCGCTCCTGCGGGCGACCGGAGGCGAACCCGGCGCGGTGCGACTTCTTCGCGTTCTCCCGCAGCACGTGCAGCCCCGCCACGTAGTCGTGGTTCATCTGCGGTTTGGTGCCGCGCACGGCGACCGGGTTGTACCCGGCGAACGCGGCGGCCCGCGCCAGCGCGGTGGCCGACACCTCCGCCGCCGGCACCACCTGGTGCAGCAGCCCGTCGCGCAGCGCGCGCTCGGCGGGCCACTCCTCGCACGACAGCAGCATGTTCTGCATGACGTGCCGCCCGACCGAGCGCTCCAGCATGTAGGCGCCGAAGTTGCACGCGATGCCGACCTGGAACTCCGGCATCCGCAGCGCGGACGTCTCCGCCCCGATGCGGAAGTCGCACGTCAGCGCGAGCTGGAGGCCGATGCCGATGGCGTAGCCCTCGACCGCGGCCACCGTCGGCTTGGTGATCTCCAGGCTCGCGACGTACAGGTCGGTGATGCTGTCGATCCAGTGGTCGACCTCGTCGCCGCCGGAGAAGTGGCTGACCTCGTGGAAGTCACCGCCGACCGCGAAGGAGTTGCCCTCGCCGCCGTGTAAGACCACGGCGGCCACGTCGTCGTCGGCCTCCACCTCGCGCAGGATGTCGGTGAGGGCGCGCATCCGCGCGCTGCTCATGGCGTTGGACCGGTGCGCGCCGTCGAACGCGATCCGCACGACGCCGTCGTGCGTGTGCACGGCGAATGTCTCTCTGGCCGAGGTGTCAAGACTCGTCATAGCCGACTGTCCTCCACAGGAAAGGGAAAGGGCGCACGACGAGGGAACCCGCGCACCGTCGTGTCGTCGTCCTCGCGGGCCGGGAGCGTCGGCCGGCCTGGCGCGCACCGGGAAGCGGGCGCGGACCTACCGCGATCCGCGGTGAACCCCTTGTCGCGCAAGCCGAAGCGCTGATGCCCCCGAGTGCCCCGCCACACGTCCCCCGACGTACGCGCGCGGTCGCCAGCGTGACGCAGTGTCTGCCACAGAGGCAATGCGCGGCCGGAAATCTCCCGGATCGTGGGAGAGCGGCTGGTTCACCCGATCGAGTGGCACGCCTGGGATGGATAGTTATGCAATAAGCTGCGCGCAGCCTCGGTGCAGTGTCACCAGAGGGCATGTTGACTATGCAAGGTAGGGTATGTCCATCCATCGTCAGGGGTGGCCGCACACGAGGAGATCCGAGGTGTCGATGACGGAGACGGCGGTGCCGCGCGGCTTTCGCGGGATCACGAAGAACATGGGGCTCAAGGACGTCGAGGACGACTTCGCCGCCGTGGTCTCGGAGGTCCCGGCACGGTCGGCCGCGGTGTTCACCAGGTCGAGGTTCTCCGGCCCCAGCGTGGTGCTGAGCCGCGAATCCGCGGCGACCGGCCGGTGCCGCGGCATGGTCGTGCTGTCGCGCAACGCCAACGTCGCCACCGGGCGCGCGGGGGTCGAGCACGCCGTCGAGGTGCGCCGCCGCATCGCCGAGATCGCCGGCGTCGCCCCGGAGGAGGTCGTCATCGCCTCGACCGGCGTGATCGGCCGCCCCTACCCGATGGAGAGCATCCGGGCCAACCTCGACGCGCTGGCGTGGCCGTTCCCGGAGGCCGACTACGAACGCGCCGCCTCGGCGATCATGACCACCGACACCCGCCCGAAGTCCTACCACGTCCGGGTCGGCGACGCCGTGCTCGTCGGCATCGCCAAGGGCGTCGGCATGATCGAGCCCAACATGGCCACCATGCTGGCGTTCTTCTTCACCGACGCCGACCTGCCCGGTGACGAGCTGGACGCCGCGTTCCGCCGCGTGGTCGACCGCACGTTCAACGCGCTCAGCATCGACACGGACACCTCGACCAGCGACACGGCGGCGATCTTCGCCAACGGCCTGGCCGGTCCCGTCGACCCGACCGCGTTCGAGCAGGCCCTCTACGAGTGCGCCTTGCACCTGGTCCGGGACATCGCCTCGGACGGCGAGGGCGCGAGCAAGCTGATCGAGGTGCGCGTCACCGGCGCCCGCGACGACGCGCAGGCCAAGCTGGTCGGCAAGAGCGTGGTCAACTCCCCGCTGGTCAAGACCGCCGTGCACGGGTGCGACCCGAACTGGGGCCGCATCGCGATGGCGATCGGCAAGCTCGAGGACGAGACCGACATCGTCCCCGAGAACGTCCGCATCCTGTTCGACGACCTGCCCATGCACCCCGAGGAGCCCGGCGACGCCCTGCTGGAGCGGGCGGCCGAGTACCTCGGCGGCGAGGAGGTCGTCATCAACATCGACCTGGGCATCGCCGACGGCGCGTTCACCGTGTACGGCTGCGACCTGACCGAGGGCTACGTCCGGATCAACGCCGACTACACGACCTGACGACGGCCGGTTCACGGCGACGACGCCAAGGCGCGCGTGATCTCCGACTCCAGGCGGGTCACGGTCACGCGCGCCTCGAACAACCGCTCGGTGTCGAGGTCGACGTCGAAGACCTCCTCGAGCGCGGACAGCACCTGGATCAGCGCCGCCGAGTTCACCCCGGCGCTGATCAGGTCCAGCTCGTGCTCCGCCGCGGACAGGGCGAACCCGCGCGCCCCGAGTTCCGCCACGATCGCGTCCCGCACGTCGACCGACATCACTCCACACCCCTGATCGCGTCCAGCACCGAGCGGGCGTTGTCGCCGTCGAACACGTCGAAGTGCCCGCCCGCCAACACCACCACGTCCTCCACCTCCGCCACCCGGCCCCAGGCCCCGGCGTCACGCTCGGCCGGGTCCCGTTCCGCGCGGCACTCCACCACGGTCACGGTCGGCTCCGGGCTCTGCGGCCGGGTCGCTTCCGGGGTCCAGTCGCGCAGCAGCGCCAGGTTCTGCCGGTACACCTCGAACCTGTTCGCCAGCGCCGGGTCCGCCGCCAGCTCCTCCGCGTCGACCACCACGCCGTTGGTCTCCCGGATGTCCGCGGCGAAACCGTCGAGCGACGGCTCGCCGATCCCGCGCGAGCCCGCCGACACCGGCGTGTCGACCACCACCACGCGCGCCACGCCGTCACCGCACAGGCGTGCCGCCTCGAACGCCAGCGCGCCGCCGAACGACCACCCGCCCAGCACGAGCGGGACGTCGCCGGACCGGGCCTCGGCGGGCAGCCGTTCCAGGCAGCGGCGCGCCAGGCCGGCCACCGTGAGCGCCGCGTCGGGTTGCGGTCCGTCGAAGCCGACGACGTGCACCTCGACGTCCACCGGCAGGCGGCGGATCAGGTCGGAGTAGCAGGACACCCCGCCGCCCACGGGCGGGAAGAGGACCAGTCGCAGGCGGGGCACCGCCGCCGCCCGCGGCTGGTAGGTCCAGATCGACTGCTCCGCGGGGCGCGCGTGCCGGCACCGCGACGCGAGTCCCGCGACGGTCGGATCGGCCATGAAGTCGCCGAACGACACGGCGTACCCGAACCTCGCGCGCAGCGACGACAGCAGCCGGATCACGTCGTACGACCCGCCGCCCGCCTCGAAGAAGCTGCCCGGGCCAGGCGGTTCGCCCAGCACCTCCTGCCAGCAGACCGCGACCTCGTGCCCGAGGAGGTCGCGCGGCTGCGGCCTGGTTGCCGGGCCGTCGTCCAGCGGCAGGGTCTCCAGCTTCCGGCGGTCCACCTTGCCGTTGGCGGTCAACGGGATCGCGTCCAGCTCGACGAGTGCGTCCGGCACCATGTACTGCGGCAGGGCGTCACGGAGTGCGGTGCAGGCGTCCTCGCGCCACGTGGTCGGCGCGTCGGGCGCGAGGCTGACGAACGCGACGATCCGCCTGCGCCGACCCTCGCCGCGCACGCAGGCCGCGCAACCGTGCACGGGGGACAGGCTCTCGAGCAGGTGCTCGACCTCGCCCAGCTCCACCCGGTGCCCGTTGAGCTTGACCTGCGTGTCGGTGCGGCCCAGGAACTCGACCACGCCACCGGGTAACCGCCTGCCGCGGTCGCCGGTGCGGTAGACCCAGCCGAACGCGGGATCGTCGGAGAACGCGGCGGCGGTCCGGTCCGGGTCGTTGAGGTAGCCGTCCGCCACCCCGGCGCCCGCGATGTAGAGGTCGCCGACCTGCCAGTCCGGGCACACACGCCGTGCGGCGTCGAGGACGAGGACGTCCTGACCGCGCAACGGCCTGCCGTACGGGATCGACCGGCCGGTGCGGTCGGCGTCGGTGATCCGGTGGTGGATCGACCAGATCGCGCCCTCCGTGGCGCCGCCCAGGCTGATGACCTCCGCGCCGGGAGCCAGGCGCTCCAACGCGGGCGGCAGGGTCAGCGGGATCCAGTCGCCGCTGAGCATGAACGACCGCACCGACGGCGTGGCCGCCCCCTCTTCCGCCAGCAGCGAGGCCAGCGCGGGGGCCGAGTTCCAGACCGTCACCCGGTGGCGGTCGATCAACCGACCCCACTCCGCCGGATCCCGCGCGGTCCGCTCGGACAACATCACCACCGACGCGCCGCGCACGAGCGGACCGAAGATGTCGTACACCGACAGGTCGAAGCCGATGGAGGACACCGACAGCACGCAGTCGGTGCGGCCCAGGTCGAGCAGGTCGTTGACCGCGTCGATCGTGTTCAGCACGGCCGCGTGCGAGATGACGACACCCTTGGGCTCACCGGTGGACCCCGACGTGAAGATCACGTACGCCGTGGGCCACGGCCCAGGCCTGGCACGGCCGCTCGCGGTCGACACCGGCAAGAGCAGCGGACACGCACCCCGCCCGGCCCAACCCGCCGCCGACGCCTCCACCGTGACGGCGAACCGCACCCGGGCGCGCCGGGCGATCCCGTCGAGCCGCCCGGCCGGGACGCCGTGGTCCAGCGGCACGTAGACGCAGCCCGCCAGCAACGCGCCCAGGATCGCGACCACCTGCCCACGTCCGCGCGGCAGGTGGACCGCCACGTGGTCGCCGGGCCGCGCGTCGGCGGCGAGCAACGCGTCAGCGACCGCGCCGGCCTGCTCGACCAAGTCGGCGTAGCTCAGGGTGCCGCTCTCGTCGTGGACGGCCGGCGCGTCGGGACACCGGGCCGCGACGCGCAACACCCGCTGGTGCAACGCATCACCGACCGACCCGCCGGGGCCGGTCACCTCTGCCGACCGATCCGCCGGCCCGGATCCCGCTATCGCGGTCGATCGCACCGCTTGCTCGGATCGGGCCGGCTCGTCCAGCCGTGCCGCCCCCTCGGGGTGCGCGACTTCGCGCGCCCGCGCCGCGCCCGCGGGCTGGGGCTCGCGTGTGGTCGCGGCTGCCGGCGGCTCGTTCCGCTGCTCGTCCGGCCGCTCGTCCCGCTGCCCGTCCGCTGTCGTCCCGGGTGTCCGCTCGTCCGCTGCCCTCCCGTCCTGGGCCGTCCCGCTGGACCGTCTCGCTCGGGGCGCGGGGGTCTGCTGAGGGACGCAGGTCCATGCCTCGCCGCCGCCGGGGCCGTTTTTACCGGCTAACGTGAGAAATGCGGTTGGGGTTGTCCCAGGTTGCAGGGTTCGCTCGTCCGGGTGGTTCGGGGGAGCGGGGTGGCTCGGGTGGTTCGGGGCGGGCAGTGGGTGGTCCGGTGAAGTGGTCTCGGCGAGGGACCGCACCAGGTCCGCGCAGCGGTCGACGAAGTCGTCCACGAAGCCCCGGTCGAACGCGTCCGCACGCCAGTCGAAGCCCAACCGGACCCGACCGTCCGACTCCATCACCACCTGGTGGTCGATCAGCACCTGCGGCACCCGGAGCTGCACCTCGTCCCACCGGCGGCGCAGGCCCAGGTCCGCCTCGCCAAGCCCGTCGACCTCCAGGGACGTGAAGGCGAACGGGTGAGGCAGGCGGCGCGGGTCGCCGTCGGGGTCGCCCAGCCGCACGATCTCGGCACCGCTGAGCGAGGCGCGCATCGCCTGGCTCAGGTACCGGCTCTGGACGGCCCGCGCGACGTCGAGGAAGCTCACCCCGGCGGTGGCCGGGACGGCGAGCGGCATGGTGTTGCCGTGGTTGCCCAGAGGGCCCGTGCGGTGCGAGTGCAGCACCGTCACCGTGTGCGCCGCCCCACCGCCGAGTTGCCCGAGCACGGCGCCGTAGGCGGCGAGGTACACCATCGGCGGCGTCAGCCCGTGGTGGCGGGCGGTCTTCGCGATGCGGTCGGCGGCGGTCGCGTCCACGGTCACCACGCGGTGCGCGACGGCCGGGCCTGCCTGCCGCCAGGTCGGCCGCAGCGGCAGTTCCGCCGGTCCCGGCAGGTCGGCCGCGCGTTCGCGCCAGAACCGCTCGTCGCGAGCCGACCGGCGGCGGACGGGCGCGGGCTCGGTGCTCGGGGGCACCCGGTCCGAGACCAGCCCGGCCAGGAACCGGCCGAGCGACGCGGCGTCCATCAACCACAACGCGTAGCACAGGTGCAGGCTCGCCCGGCCCGACGTGTGCACGACCACGACCCGGAGCTGGGGCCACCCGTCGAAGCGGAAACCGTCGGAGGTCAGCTCCCGCCGCACCTCGTCGTCGGCTGCCGTGAGGTCGTCCACAGGCCGGAAGTCGACCTCGACCGCGGCCTCCTCGGGAGGCAGCGTCGTCAGCGCCAGGTCCGCGCCCACGCGGGTCCGCAGGACGTCGTTGTCACGCACGAGCCGGTCCAGCCGCGCCGCGACGTGCGGCACGTGGTCCGGGCTCAGGTCGCACGCCAGGTAGTAGCGCGCCGGACCGCGCAGTTCCAGCCCGTCCTGGTCGCCGACGAGGTAGGCGCGCTGGATCGGGCTCAGCGCCTCGACACCCGTGATCACGTCAGTGCACGACCTCTCGGACCGGTTCGCGGCTCAGGAACCCGGTCGGGCTGAACGACGGCCCGTAGGCGCCGACACCGGAGAACACCAGGAGGTCGCCGACCGCGACCTCGGGCAGCGGCACGTCCTCGGCCAGCACGTCCAGCTGCGAGCACAGCGGCCCGGTCACGTGCGCGCGCCCGACCTCGCCGTCCCCGCCGACCGCCCGCACCGAGGGCTCGCCGCGGCCGGAACCCGCCACGAGCCGGCTGGCGATCATCACGTGGTTCAGACCCGCGTCGACCAGCACGTACCGCCGGCCGTCGATCGTCTTGGTGTCCAGCACGGTGGTGATCAGGCTGCCCGCCGGGCCGACGACGGACCGGCCGTACTCGCACGCCACGACCTCCGCCGGCCGGTCCTCCAGCGGCACCAGGCCGGCCGCTTCGAGCCCCCGCCAGTCGACGTCCGGTTCGCCGTCGCGCCACGGCATGGCGATGCCGCCCCCGAGCGAGACGAACCCGAACGGGGCGCCCTGCTGGGCCGCGAGTTCGGCGGCGCGTTCCAGCGCCGCCTTGCGCGCCGCCAGGATCACGTCGGCGTCGAAGTACTGCGAGCCCCAGAACACCTGCAACCCGGCCAGTTCCACCGGTGACCCGCGCAGGACGGCCGCGACCTCGTCGTAGTCCGCCGCGGAGACCCCGAACTGGTTGGGCGACGGCGTGCCGCCGGCGTCTCGCGGGGGATAGGGCGTGTTGAGCCGCACCACGGCCCGCCCCACGACGCCGAGCTCACCCGCCACGTCGACGAGGAGCCTGGCCTGGGACGGCGACTCGACCGTGATCGCGACCCCGGCGGCGAGCCCGGCAGCCGCCTCCAGCCGTGACTTCGCCGGTCCGGTGAACAGCACCGACTCCGGTGGCGCGCCGGTGTCGAGCGCGGTTTCCAGCTCCCGCAACGAGCACACGTCGAACCCGTCCACCAGCGTGGACAGGAAGTTGACCACGCCGGGGTGCGGGTTGGCCTTCAACGAGTAGTAGATGTGCGCGTCCCGCACCGAGGCGGCCCGCACCCGCTCCACGGCCGCGCGCAGCGCGTCCCGGCTGTAGGCGAACACCGGCGTGCCACCCGCGCGGTGCACGAGCAGGCGCGCCTCGTCGTCGCCGATCGTCGCGACCTCATTCCGCATGTGCGGCCACCCCCGCCGCGGAGATCGCCGCCAGGACGCCGGCGTGGACGCGGTCCACCACACCTGTCCCGTCCGGGGCGATCCCACGCCTGTAGTAGTAGGTCAGGGCCATTTCCCCCGCTGACACCTGCAACTCGCCCTGCAACTGGTAGCGCAGCCCGCGGCCCAGCTCGCGCGGCGCCCAGCTGCCGAGGTCGCGCACCCGCAGCCCGCGCGGCTTGGGGTGCTGGTTGAACAGCACGGTCGACAGCGGGAACCCGGTGGCGCCCGCCAGGCCCAGCGCCTCGACGCGCTGGTCGAACTCCCACGCGCTGTGGGCCGTGCCGACCTCGACCTGGCGCGCGAACTCCCGG
This sequence comes from Actinosynnema sp. NPDC051121, assembly GCA_040689555.1. Classification (GTDB taxonomy): domain Bacteria; phylum Actinomycetota; class Actinomycetes; order Mycobacteriales; family Pseudonocardiaceae; genus Actinosynnema. Next base: position 405,090 of record JBFBCZ010000001.1, read on the forward strand.
GTGCTGTCGGACAGCGACGTCGAGCCCGTGCCGCGGACCACGAGCTGGCTCATGAACATGCCCGCCGTCGAGGTCCGGAAGCCCTCGCGCACCTGCACCGGGACCACGACGGAGAGCGGGCCGAGGCCGAACTCCTCGGACACGGCCCGTTCGAACGCGGCCAGCACGACCGGGAACACCGACACCCCGACGGCCTCGGCCAACCGGTGGGCGGCGCGGGAGCACGTGACGCCGAACGGCCGCGACACCAGCACGCCGTCCTGGGCGTCGTCCCCCGGGGCTTCCGGCAGCTCGACCTGCCGCGTGCCGGCGAGGAACGCGGTCCAATGCTCGACATCGGCCGCCGGTGGCTCCGGGGAGCGCCGGGTCACCTCGCAGTAGCTCCGGAAGCTGCGGCGGGGCACGTCGGCCGGCCGGTCGCCGCGCAGCAGGGCGCGGAAGTCCGCCGCGAGCAGGTCCAGGCTCAGCCCGTCCACGAAGAGGTGGTGGGCGACCAGGATGACCGAGCCGGTCTCCCGGCCGCGGACCAGCGCCACCCGGATCGCCGGCGCCAGCGTCGGGTCGATCAGCTCAGCGACGACGTCGACGCGGGCCCGCTGCACCGCGGCGCGGTGGTCGTCGGAGGACTCGCGCACGGTCACCGGGAACCCGCGGCCGGCGGTCGCCACGTGGACCTGCGCCGACCAGTCCGGGGTCAGCGCGAGCCGCAGCACGTCGTGCCGCGCGACGAGTTCCTCGACCGCCGCGCTCACGTCGGCCGCGGACAGCGCCGGGTCGACCGGGATCTCGCGCGAGATGTTGCACCAGTTGGCGTTCCCCCCGGCCATGGTGATGGCCCGGTAGGAGAGCTGTCGGGTCGACAGCGGGTGCGGACCCGGCCCGGGGTCGACGTCCCGGGCCTCCTCGGCGGGCTCGGTCCGGCCCGCCGACCGCTCGATCGCCCGCGCCAGGGACACCACGTCGCGGTGCTCGAAGCAGTCCCGCACCGACAACCCCGCGCCGAAGCGCCGGTTCACCTCCAGGGTGAAGTCCATCATGTCCAGCGACGACAGGCCTCCGTCCACGAAGGACGTCGGGGCGTCGAGGCCGAGCAGGTCGAGCAGGACGCCTTCGACACCCCGCCCGGCAGGCGCGACGTCGGCGGCCTTCGGGTCCGGGACGGCCGAAGCCAGGGCGATCCGGTCGACCTTGCCGCTGCGCAGCAACGGCAGCTCGGCGCGCACGTGCACGACCGGTCGGGGCAGCTCCAGCCGCTTGGCGACGTCGAGCACCAGCTCCCGCAACGCCTCGCGGTCCGGTGCCGGCTCCGGGGCGGCGACGAAGGCGTGCGGTCCCTGCCGGTCCACGACCACGCACTGGTCCACGCCCTGCAGGTCCTCCACCGCCGACACCAGGCGGTCGAACGACACCCGCTTGCCGGCGACCTTGAGCGTGTTGCCCAGCCGTCCGACGACCACCAGGTCACCGTCGGCGGTGAGGCGTCCCGCGTCACCCGTGCGCAGCGGAGAGGGCATCGGGTCCAGCCGGAACGTGCCCGGTGCCGGCCCGTCGCCGTCGCCGAGCGTGCCCAGGGCCGGTGCGGCGGAGGTGATCAGCACCTCGCCGTGCCCGTCCGGTCCGGGTCGGTCGACGGTCACCTCGACGCCGGGCCGGGGCCGTCCGACCGGCACGACCCGCGCCGCGCCGCCGGTCGCCGGGGTCACGCCGCGGCGGACGAGCTGGGCGAGGGTGCCCTCGGTCATCCCGTACAGGTTCACGAACTCCGCGTCGGGCGCGAGCCGCGCCCACTGCTCGACCAGGCGGCCGGGTAAGACCTCGCCCGCGAAGAAGGCGAACCGCAGGCGTGGCAGCGTCGCCGACCGGGCGTGCAGCGCGTCCGCGACCCGTCGTGCCAGTGACGGCACCAGGAAGGCCACGGTCGGCGTGCCCGTCGTGAAGTGCTCCGCCAGCGCGTGCGGGTCGAGCTGGGCGTCCACGTCGGGCAGGCTCAGCGTCCCGCCCGCGGCTGGCACGGCGAGCAGTTCGCGCAACGACGGGTCGAAGTTCACCCGGGTGACGGCGGCGCAGGTGTCGCCGGCGTCCAGGCCGAACTCGGCCACGAACCACGACAGGAACGCGTGCAGACCGGTCCGGCTGCCGACCACGGCCTTCGCCTCGCCCGTCGAGCCCGAGGTGGGGATGAGGTAGCCCGCGTCCGGCGTGGGGTAGCGCCACGCGGTGGGCGCGCCGGGTGACGTGGTCAGCAGGACGCGACCGGTCGCCGCGTCCAGCAGCACCTCGCCCGCGTCGGTGCGACCGCGGAACTGCGCCACGGTGGACACGTCGCTGGTCACGACCACGGAGGGCCGTGCGACGCCCTCGGTCCACGCGTACCGGCCGGCGTCCAGCCCCGCGTCGACCGGAACCGGGACGGCTCCGCACCGCAACGCCGCCAGCAGCGCCACCACGTAGGCCGGGCACAGCGGTCCGAACAGCAGCACGTTGGTGCGCGGCGCGCCCAGCTCCACCAGCAGGCCGGCCAGCGCGTCGACCGCCGCGCCGAGCTCGTCGCGGGTCAGCACGCCGCCACGCCACCGGACCGCCGCCGTCGCGCCGCCCGCCGTGGCGGGTTCCAGGAGCTCGGTCAGGGCGTCTCTCATCGTGTCCACGGCCGCCTACTCGGGTCTGCGGGTGGGCGGGTCGAGGACCAGGGGCGCGAGCTCGCGGCGGGCTGCGACGTCGCTGGCGGCGAGTTCCGCGGCCAGGTGCCCGGTTTCGCCCTTGCGCTGGTTGAGCCGGAAGCACGACTTGAACCGCGGTTCCAGCAGGCGGAAGCCGACGATGTTCTTGAGGTAGCCGTCCGACAGGTTCGAGGGGATCTCGTCGAGGGTCCAGGTCGAGCCCTCGACGGTGCTCCGCTGGAGCCGGTCGATCAGCACGACCACGTCCTCGCGCGTGCGCGCCGGGTCGCTGAGCTCCAGCCGGCCGGAGATCTCCACCGACGTGTACAGCCAGGTGGGGATGCGGCTGCGCACCCCGAACCACTCGGCGGGCACGTAGGTGTCCGGTCCGAGCACGGTGATCGTGGCGGGCGGCCCGGCGGCGAAGACCTCGGCCATGTCGTTGATCCTGGCGACGTGCCCGGCGACGAACAGGCCCGTCTCCTCGGTGCCGCGCAGGTCCAGCGGCAGCGGTGAGGTGAACACCTCGCCCTCGTGGCACGTCGCCAGGACGCCGAACGACCGCTCCCGCACGAACTCGGCCATGGCGGCCACCGAGGGGAGGCTGAAGTGCTCTCTGGTGTACACGTCTACTCCGCGTCCCTCACGTCCGGGTCCAGCAGTTCCAGTCCGACGCCCTCGCGGGCGCCGCGCTGCGGCGGGTGGAACGCGATGGCGTTCAGCCCGCCGGCGAGCGCGGTGCGCAGGCCGGTGGTGGCGAACGAGCCGCCGCCCGCCGCGCGCAGCAGCCGTCCGCCGATGTCGGCGATCTCGTCCTCGACCCGGTCGCGCGCCCGCACGGCCAGGTTGAGCTGGTCGCGCACCGGCCTGCCCTCGTCGACGGCGCGTGCCGCGTCGAGCAGGACGGTCCGCAACCGGTGCAGGTCGTCCGCCGCCCGCGGCCACCAGCGGGAGGCGGCGCGCCGGTCGGGTGGCGTCGCGTCCTCCAGGCAGCCGGCGATGCCGAGGTAGGAGGCGCTGATCAGCAGTTGGAACCACAGGTAGCAGTCGGCGGCGAACCGCAGGCCCACCTCGCCGACCAGCGGGAAGACGTTCGCGCGGGGGATGCGGACGGCCGTGAGGCGGACGGCGTGGCTCTGCGCGGCGCGGAACACCGGGCTGCGCCAGAACTCCTCGCGCTCCAGCCCGGGGGAGTCGGCCGGCACGAAGGCCTGCCCGTAACCCTCGGGGGTGCCGTCGGGCGCGCGCAGTTCCACCATCAGCGACATCACGTCCATCGCGGCCGACAGGCTGCACGGCCGCTTGAGCCCGGTGACGAGGTAGTCGCCGCCGTCGCGGACCGCCCAGCTGCCGAGGGTCCTCAGGTCGCGGCCGGGCGTGGACTCGGCGCCGCCGGAGGCGACCAGCTTGGCGTCCCGGGCGATGTCGTCCAGCAGCACTCGGGCGCTGTCGACACCGGAAACGGCGACGTTGCCGAACGCGGCGATCTTGTAGTGGTGCATGGTCGTCGCCAGGGCGGCCGACGGGGCCACCGCGCCGAGCGCCACCTGGAACCGCACCGCGTCCTGCGCCGACGCGCCGCCACCGCCGCACAGGCGCGGTACGAGCATCGCCGCCGCACGGGTGTCCTTCAGCGCGGCGAACACGGGCCCGGCGTCCTGCTCGTGCTCCTCGGTCGACCTGGCGGCCAACCGGTCGGACAGCCCGTCGGCCACGGCGTCGAGTCCGGTCCGGGGGTCGAACCCGGTGTCGTGCGTCGCGGTCATCGTGCGGCCACCTCGTTCCCGGTCAGCAGCCGCTTCACCGCGGCGTAGTCGATCTTGCCCAGCGGTGTCCGGGGCAACGCGGGCACAACCTCGTACCGCTGCGGCAACTGGTGCGGCAGCAGGGACTCGGCGAGCCGCCGCTTCACCGGACCGAGCGAGAAGCCGGCGTCGGCCACGAGCAGCGCGGCGACCCGCTCGGTGCTGACCGGGTCGGGCACGCCGACCACCGCCACCTCCAGCACGCCGGGGCACTCGCGCACCGCGGCCTCGACCTCCAGCGGGCCGACCTTGCTGCCCGCGACGTTGATGAACTCCGACTGGCGCCCGCGCACGTGCCAGCCGTCCGGGGCGACCGACACGAAGTCGCGCGTCCGCAGCCAGCCGTCCTGGAACATGTGCGCGGTGGCGGCGGGGTCGCGGTAGTAGCCGCGCGCCAGCGCGGGGCCGCGCACGTGGAGCTCGTGCAGCTCCTCCTTGCCCGGCACCGGTTCGAGCTTCCACTCGACGCCCGCGATGGGCGTGCCGATGGAGCCGCCGCCGACGCAGGCCTTGTCGTAGCAGATCACGCCGATCTCGGAGAGGCCGTAGACCTGTCGCAGCGGCAGGCCGTACCGCGCCGCGAACCGCTCCTGCGTGCTGACCGGGAGGGGAGCGCTGCCCGAGATCGCCGTCCGGAGCGTGCGCAACGCGCTCGCGGGAGCGCCGTGAGCGGAGGTGAGGAGCTGGTACATCACCGGCAACCCGCTCATCACCGTGACGCCGTGGCGCTCGATCGAGCGGGCCAGGCCGCGACCGGTGAGCCGCCCGGCCCGGGCGAACGCGACCGTGCCGCCGGCGAGCAGCGTCGGCAGCGTGAGCACGTCGATGCCGTGGCAGTGCGACAGCGGCAGCGCGCACAGCACCACGTCCGCCGGCGTCAGCTCCAACTCGCCACCCCACAGGCGGACCCGCGCCGAGATGGCGGCCTGGCTCATCGCGATGCCCTTGGGCTCGCCGGTCGACCCGGACGTGCAGTGCACGACGAAGTCGTCGGGCGCGTACCCCGTCGACGCCCGCTCGCGGTGCGCGTCGGCGTCGGGGACCGGGCACAGCTCGAACCCCTCCGCCGCGTCGTCCACCGCCAGCCAGGTGAGGTCGTACTTGGCGGCGTGGCGCTCCACCTCCGCCTCGGGGAGGCGGCTGTCCAGCAGCACCACCACGAGGTCGAGCTTCGCGGCGGCCAGGTACAGCGCGACGAACGTGGACGGGACGTCGGCGGCCAGGCCGAGGACGTCACCGTGCGCGAACCGCGCCGCGAGCCGGTCCGCCGCCGCGTCGACCGCGGTCAGCAGCGCCCCGTAGGTCGACGCCCGCCCGTCGTGGTCGATCACCGCGCGCGCGTCCGGCGTGCCGAGGGCGACGCGCCGGAAGTCCGCGTACAGGCCACCGGGCGAGGTGGCGCGAAGGCCGTGGTCCGACATCGTCAGCAAGCCGCCATATTTCTGCTCCGTGCCGGTCGAGGACGCGAACTTCCCGATCGCGTTACCGTGGAAATAGGAATGACTGCGGTACTCCGTAGGTGCCACCGGCCGCGGCCGGGTGGACGAATGCTCGCACCCCGAAGTACCGCCGGGAGCGCAGTTTTACCCAAAGGTCGCCGACACCACAAGGCTCTTGACAGTTGACGCACCGTCCTTACACTTGCCGAAGTCCGCGATGTCCGTGCCGCGGATCGATTTGCCGTGAACTCCATCTAATTGTCGGAAATTCACACCACTCCGGGGCCGTGACGGCTCCACGGCGACACAGGAGCCACGATGCCCAAGCCGCGCCAACCCGTGCCCGAGCTCGACGTGCCACTCGTCGGCGGCGGGCGCTGGGTGCTCGCCGAGCAGCGGCCCGAGCGGTTCAGCGTGGTCGTCTTCTACCGCGGTGTGCACTGCCCGCTGTGCAAGACCCACATCACCGAGCTCGACGCGCTGGTGGACGGGTTCGCCGAAGTGGGCGCGACGTCGGTGGTGGCCGTCAGCGGCGACGACGAGGGCCGCGCCCGCCGTGCCGTGGAGGAGTGGGACCTGAGCCGGGTGCCGGTCGGGTACGGGCTGAGCAAGCAGTCGATGCGCGAGTGGGGCCTGTACATCTCCAAGGCCATCAAGGAAGGCCAGCCCAACGAGTTCAGCGAGCCGGGCCTGTTCGTGGTCCGCCCGGACGGCACGCTGTACGCGGTGGTGCAGACGAGCTTCCCGTTCCTGCGGCCGCACTTGGACGAGGTCGTGGACACGCTGCGCTGGGTCAACGAGCACGACTACCCGGCGCGCGGCGAGGTGTGAACGGCGCCCGTCCGCCGACCCGGCGAGGCGCTACGACGACCGGGTGAACCGGTGCTGGATGGTGAGAGGGACGGTGCCGATCCCTTGACGCGTCGGAGTCCGGTGGACATTCTCGGGAGAGGTGTTCGCGGGGGTTGCGAACCCGATGCCAAGGGGGAGTCGCGCCGATGCGACTGATCATGAGCGCGTTTGCCGTGCGCCGAATCGCCGGCGCGCGCACGCATTCCACGACACGCGGAACTTTGCCGAATCATTACCGGACGGTGGCCGCGTGGGCGCATCCCGGTGATCCCGATCATTCGTGATCCGGTGGTGGTCCACTCGTCGAGGTGAATGAGGCACCCGTTTCGGGCTCGTCTCCCCACCGTATTTCTGTGCTGCCCTCGTCCGCGCGCGCCGAACCGCTGCCACGGGGCGGTGGAAGGTCGTGCGCAAGTGAAGGTTCTCGTGGTCAGCCCGCCGAATTCCAACACCGTCATCGACGGCGCCTCGTGCACCGTGACGAAGCCCGAGGAACACACCGACTGGTCGGACTTCCCGAACCTGGGCGTGCTCACCCTCGCCTCGGCCCTGCGGTCGGTGCCCGGCGTGGAACCCGTCTACCTCGACGGCACCGTGGTGCCCTGGTCGGAGGTGCTCGCCTACGTCGAGGACAACGCGGGCGACATCCTGGCCCTGTGCGTCAGCGCGCTCACCGCCACCTACGAAGCCGGCCTGCACCTGTGCCGCGCGGCGAAGCGGATCAACGACCGCATCGTCACGATCTTCGGCAACGACCACATCACCGCACTGCCCCGGGAGTGCATGTCCGGCCGGCACGGGCTGATCGACTACGCGTTCGTCGGCAACGAGGTGGTCGGCAGCTTCGTCGCGTTCGTCGCGGCGCTGGCCGAGGGTCGTGATCCGGCATCCGGGTCCTACGCCGGTCTGCTCGCCTACCGCGACGGGGAGCTGCACAGCGAGGCGCAGCGCCCCGAGCCGATCCACACCGCGCTCGACTACTCCCTGATCAACCGCGGCTTCGACCACGCCCCGCTGTACCGCGAGAACTTCGACAAGCGCGTCGCGCCCACGTTCCACAAGCTCACCGGGCGGCACGTGCACGCCGGGATGCCGGTGGAGATCGGGCGCGGGTGCATCAAGTTCGCCCGCAACGACGCCTGCTCGTTCTGCTCGATCCAGTTCGGCGGCCTGTGGCGGAACTCGGTGCCGGACGCGGAGGCGGCCTGGGAGGTCGTCCGCGCCGCCCACGACGAGGGCTTCGACTACCTCTACCTGACCGCCGACGAGCTGCCGCTCACGTTCGGCAAGCTGTTGCGCGAGATGGTGAGCACGCCGCCGGACTGGTGGAGCGCGCTGCCCGAGGACGACCGGCCGGTGATGGTCGGTTACGCGCGCGCCGACGGGCTGTCCGACGAGCGGCACGCGACGATGCTGCGGGCGCTCGGCGTCCGCCAGCTCATGGTGGGGCTCGACGCGGGCACGCCGATCTCGTTGCACGCCATGAAGAAGCCGCTCGTGTCGATCCGCGAGGCCAACTCGCCGTTCGGCGCGGAGAAGATGTTCGACCACAACGTGCGCGCGCTGAAGTCGGCCGAGAACGCGGGCCTGCTGCTCAAGGTCGGCTTCGTCATCGGCCACCTCGGCATGGACCGGCGGCTGCTGCGGGAGAACGTGGACTCCATGAAGGCGATGCTGGGCTCCGGCGTGGGTAGCATCGCGTCGCTTGACGTCGAGGTGCTGTCCCCGGAACCCGGTTCGCTCGACTTCAAGATGCTGCTCGACCCGGCCATGGCGCTGGCGCGGGCCCAGGAACTCGGCCTCACCCTGCCCGACCGGGACCGGCACGAGGAGCTGGCGCGGCGGTGGCGCGACACCGACCTGATCGACCGCGAGTCGGCGATGGCCGACTACGTCGAGTCGGTGATGCCCGGCCTGACCCTCGACGACCTCGCGGCGGCCCGCGCCGAGGTGCGGGAGCACGGCAAGGGCCTGGGCGTGACGATCGGTGGGTGAGCGCGCATGACCGCCGGAGCGCTGCTCGGGTTCGCGGGCCTGTGCCTGCTGCTGGCCATCGCACCCGGACCGGACACCTTCCTGGTGCTGCGCTACGGCCTGGGCGGCGCCCGTTTCGGCGTGCTCGCGTCCGCGGGGTCCGCCCTCGGCTCGCTGTTCTGGGCGGCGGCCGTGGCGCTGGGGCTGGCCGACCTGCTGAACTCCTCGCCCACCGCGTTCCTCGTCGTGAAGGTCGTCGGTGGCCTGTACCTGCTGTACCTGGGCGTGGTGGGCTTCCTCCAGCGCGACCAGGTGGTCGACACCGGCGGCGAGGGCCCGGTGCCGTCGCGGTGGGGGCCGTCGTTCCGGTCGGGGGTGCTCTCCTGCCTGCTCAACCCGAAGGTGGGCTTGTTCTTCCTGGCGGTGGTGCCGCAGTTCCTGCCCGCCGACGCCATCAACGCCGGCACGGTCATGCTGCTCGGCCTGGTGGACGCGGTGGTGGCGTTCGGCTGGCTCACGGCGCTGGCGGTCGGGGCGGCCAAGGCGGTGCTGTGGCTGCGCCGGCCGAAGGTGTCGCGCACCATGGCGGGCCTGAGCTCCGCCGCGCTGTGCCTGCTGGGCGTCGGCACCATCGTCGCGGTCGTGTGACGTGCGCGCACCGCCGCTGTGCCGTTGGAGTGGTGATCCTTCTCCGTCCCCAGCCGAACCGGGAGACTTCAGCAATGCGGACGATCGACTGGGTGGACGGCCGGATCATCGCGATCGAGCAGACCCTGCTGCCGGAGGTCGTGACCACCCTGCGGATCGACACCGTCGACCAGTTGGTGGATGCCATCAAGAGGTTGGCCATCCGGGGCGCGCCCGCGCTGGGCGTGGCGGGCGCCCTCGGGGTGGCGCTGGCCGCGACCGCGGGCGGTGACGTCCGCGCGCAGGCCGCCCGGGTGCGTGCCGCCCGGCCTACCGCGGTGAACCTCGCCTGGGGCGTGGACCGGGTGCTGGCCCGGCTGGACGAAGGCCTCGACGCGGTGGTGGCCGAGGCCGTCCACGTCCTCGAAGAGGATGTCCGGCGCAACCGCGCGCTCGGGCTGCGGGGCGCGCGGTGGCTGGTCGAGCGGCTCGGCGGGCCGGTCAACGTGCAGACGCACTGCAACGCGGGTGCGTTGGCCTGCGTCGAGTGGGGCACCGCCCTGGGCGTGGTCCGCGCGTTGCAGGAGCTGGGCGAGCTGGGCCACGTCTACGTCGACGAGACGCGCCCGCTGCTCCAGGGCACCCGCCTGACCGCGTGGGAACTCGCCCAAATGGGTGTCGAGCACACCGTCGTGGTCGACTCGGCCGGACCGACGGTGATCGCCAGGGGGATGGCCGACGCGGTCGTGGTCGGCGCGGACCGGATCGCCGCCAACGGCGACGTGGTCAACAAGATCGGCACCTACCCGCTGGCGCTGGCCGCGGCACGGGCGGGCATCCCGTTCGTCGTCGCGGCGCCCGAGTCCACGATCGACCTGGCCACCCCCGACGGCGCGCGGGTGGAGATCGAGGTGCGCGACCCGGCGGAGGTCGTCGGCGACCGCGCGACCGCCGCGCTGAACTTCGCCTTCGACGTCACCCCGGCCGACCTCGTCACGGCCATCGTCACCGACGAACGGATCATCCGTGGACAACCGCTGGGCTGAGACGCACACCGACGAGCTGGACGCGTGCGTGTACGGCTCGCGGCTGCTCGGCCGCGAACCGGACCTGGTGCTGCACGGCGGCGGCAACACGTCGGTCAAGACGACCGGAGTGGACATCACCGGCCGCCCGGTGGACGTGCTGCACGTCAAGGGGAGCGGCTGGGACCTGGCGGACATCGAGCGGGCCGGGTTCGCGCCGCTGCGGCTGGACCGGCTGCGCGAGCTGCTGACCGTGCCGAGCCTGCCGGACTCCGCGATGATGAACGAGCTGCGGTGCGCGCTGCTGGACGCGAGCGCGCCTGACCCGAGCGTGGAGACGCTGCTGCACGCGGTGCTGCCGCACGCCGCCGTGCTGCACAGCCACGCCGACGCCGTGATCACGTTGACCAACCTGAGCACGCCCCTGGTGGAAGAGGTCTTCGGCGACCGCGTCGTGGTGGTCCCGTACGTGATGCCCGGGTTCGCGCTGGCCCGCACGTGCGCGGAGCTGTTCCCCCGGCACGTCGGCGCGCGAACCATCGGCGTGGTGCTGATGAACCACGGGCTGTTCACGTTCGGCGAGGACACCAGGCAGGCGTACGACCGGCACGTCGAGCTCGTCAGCGACGCGGAGGAGTACCTGTCCCGGCACCGGCCCGCGCGCACGTCGCCGCCCGCCCCGCCCGTGGACCGCCGCCGGCTCGCCGAACTGCGCAGGCGGATCTCCGACGCCGCCGGCGCGCCGATGATCGTGAGCAGGCACGCCGACCCCGCCACGATGGCCTTCGTCGCCCGGCCCGACCTCGCCGACGTCGCCACGCGCGGACCGGCGACACCCGACCACGTGATCCGCACCAAGCGCGTGCCGCTGGTCGGCGAGGACGTCGAGGGCTACGCGGACGACTACCGCCGCTACTTCGAGGAGCACGCGACGCCCGGGCTGACCATGCTCGACCCCGCGCCGCGCGTCGTGCTCGATCCCGCGCTGGGCATGCTCTCGGTCGGCAGGCGGGCCAAGGACGCCGACATCGCCCACGACATCTACGCCCACACGATCGCCGTGATCGAGCGGGCGGAGGAGCTGGGCGGGTACCGCGCGTTGCCGCCGGCCGACCTGTTCGCCATGGAGTACTGGGAGCTGGAGCAGGCCAAGCTCCGGCTCGCCGGCGCGCCTGCGGAGTTCACCGGCGAGGTCGCGCTGGTCACCGGCGCGGCGTCCGGCATCGGCAAGGCGTGCGCCGACGCGCTGCGGGCCAGGGGCGCGAGCGTGGTCGGCCTCGACCTCACGCCCACCGAGAGCCGCGCGGACTACCTCGGCCTCCGGTGCGACGTCACCGACCCGGCCGCCGTCGAGGACGCGATCGACCGGGGCGTGCGGCGGTTCGGCGGGGTGGACGTGCTGGTCGCGTCCGCGGGCGTGTTCCCGGCCAACACCCCGATCGCCGAGCTGGACCCGGTCTCGTGGCGGCGCGCGATGTCGGTCAACGCCGATGCGATCGCGGACCTCTTCGCCAAGGCGCACCCGTTGCTGAAGCTGGCGCCGCGCGGCGGTCGGGTGGTGGTCGTGGCGTCCAAGAACGTGGCCGCCCCAGGACCGGGCGCGGCGGCGTACTCGGCCTCGAAGGCGGCCGTCACGCAACTGGCCAGGGTCGCCGCACTGGAGTGGGCGGCCGACGGCATCAGGGTCAACGCGGTCCACCCGGACGCGGTCTTCGACACCGGCCTGTGGACGCCCGAGGTGCTGGCCCAGCGCGCCGCGCACTACGGGCTGAGCGTGGAGGGGTACAAGCGGCGCAACCTGCTCGGGGCGGAGGTGACCAGCGCGGCGGTCGGCAGGCTCGTCGCGGAGCTGTGCTCGGACACGTTCGCCTGCACCACGGGCGCGCAGGTGCCGGTCGACGGCGGGAACGAACGGGTGATCTGACCCCCGTGCGCTCGTCGCCGCAGGCGACCGGTCGAAATCGGCTCGTGCGCGGACACCGTCCTGTGGCAGGGTGCCGGCGACCTGATCACGCCGGACGGGATGGTGCCCATGGCGTCGCTGCGCCGGATCCGCGCCGACTTCGACCGCGACACCATCGTGGTCTACCAGGCGTACCCGCCCGCGATCGCGGACGCGGCGCTGGCCGCCGGCCGTTTCACGGCACCGTTCTCGTTCACCCGCATGACGTGGATCAAGCCGTCGTTGCCGTGGTTGATGCACCGCAGCAACTGGGCCCGCAAGCCCGGCCAGGAACGCGTCCTCGCGGTGCGCGTCACCCGTGCCGGGTGGGAGGAGGCGCTGTCGCGGGCCGTGCTGACCTCGCCCGAACCGTCCGTCCACGGCAGCGCCGCGGCGTGGAGCACGGCGTTCGACCACGCCGACGTCCACGTGCAGTGGGACCCGGAGCGGTCGTTGCGCGGCGCGGCGCTCAACCAGTACAGCATCCAAGTCGGCATCGGCCGCGCGCTGATCCGCACCTACGCCGAGGAGTGGGTCACCGGCCTGACCGACCTCACCCCGACCGTGCACAAGATCGCCGCACTGGTCAGGGCCGGTCAGAACGCCAAGGCGCAACGGCTGCTGCCACCCGAACGCCCCTACCCGCTCGACCCGGCCACCGCCCGACGCATCCAAGCGGACACCTGACCCGGCGGGGGCGTGGTCGGCCGGAGGTGGGTCAGAGCTCGGTGAGGCGGCGTCGGAGGAAGCGCCGCTCGGGGTCCGTGGTGGCGAGGTCGAGCGCCTTGCGGTAGGCCGCTCGGGCGGCTGCCACGTCGCCGAGGCGTCGGAGGAGCTCGGCCCTGGTGGAGTGGAAGTAGCGGTAGTGGTCGAGGTCGAGCGCGTCCACTGTGGCCAGTGCCGCGGCCGGTCCGTCGGTCTCGGCGATCGCGACGGCGCGGTTGAGCTCGACGACCGGGGATCCGACCAGGTCGCGCAACCTGCCGTAGAGGGCGGCGACGGCAGGCCAGTCGATCTCGGGTTCGGTCTGCAGCGCGGCGATCGCCGCCTGCACCGCGTACGGACCGCGGGCGCCGAGTGCCGTCGCGCGGTCGAGCAGGGCGCGCCCCTGCCCGATCTGGGCGGTGTCCCACGCGCGCCGGTCCTGTTCGGGCAGCGGGACGAGCTCGCCGTCGCGGGTGCGGCTCGCGCGGCGCGAGTCGTGCAGCAGCATCAGCGCCAGCAGGGCCGGCACCTCCGGCTGGTCGGGCAGCAGATCGGTCAGCAGGCGGCCCAGTCGGATCGCCTCGGCGGCGAGGTCCGGCCGGCCGTCGCCGTAGCCCTGGTTGAAGATGAGGTAGAGCACGGACAGGACGGCGCTCAGCCGCGCGGGCAGCAGGTCGGCGCGCGGCACCGCGAACGGGATCGCGGCCGCCCGGATCTTGTTGCGGGCACGGGAGAGCCGGCGCTTCATGGTCTCGTCGGACACCAGGAACGCCCTGGCGATCTCCGAGGTCGACAGTCCGCCCAGGCTGCGCAGGGTCAGCGCCACCTGGGCCTCCGGCGCCAGTGCCGGGTGGCAGCACAGGAAGACCAGTTCGAGCCGCTCGTCCGGGATGGACGTCTCGTCGGCCGTGACCTCGGCGGAACGCCCCTGGTCCAGCAGCCGCGTCTTCTCCGCGAGGACGCGGTCGCGGCGGAGGCGGTCGATCGCCCGGTTGCGCCCCGTCACCACGAGCCAGGCCCTCGGGCTGGCCGGCGGCCCGTCGCGGCCCCAGCGCTCCGCGGCGACCGCGAAGGCCTCCTGCGCGGCTTCCTCGGCGAGGTCGATGTCGCCGAGGAAGCCCGTCAGGGAGGCCAGCACACGTGGCCACTCGTCGCGGAAGACCTGGTCGAGCACGGTCTAGTACTCCGCCAGCGGCCGGATCTCGACCGAGCCGCCCATGCGGACCGCCGGGATGCGGGCCGCCAGCTCCACGGCCACGTCCAGGTTGTCGGCTTCGACCAGGTAGAACCCGCCGAAGATCTCCTTGGTGTCCGCGAACGGCCCGTCGGTCAACAGCAGCTCACCGCCCGCGGCGCGGACCGTGGTGGCGGTGTCGGCCGGTTCCAGCCGCCGGCCCGCGAACACGCGCTCGTCGTGGCGCAGGGCGATGTACTCCGCGGTGATGGCGGCACGCTCGTCGGCGCTGAGGCCCACGTACGCCCCGGGCCGCTCGTTGATGAGCAACGCGTACCTCATCGGCACCCCTTCCGCACGGCAGGCACGACCATAGCCGCTTCACCGCGCCGGTTCGCGGTCGTAGACGAGGCGGACGGCGTGGCCCTCGCTCTCGGCGGACACCAGCTCCAGGTCGGCGGGCCCGTCCACGCCGTCGAACAGCCGCCGTCCCTCGCCGAGCACCACCGGGAAGACCAGCAGCCGGTACTGGTCGACCAGGTCGGCCGCCCTGAGCTCGGCCGCGACGGCGCCGCTGCCCGCGACTACGACGTCGTGCGCCTGCCGCAGTGCCGAGACCTCCGCGGCGATGTCACCCTTGAGCAGGGTCGAGTTGGCCCACTCGTCGACGTGCTCCAACGAGCGCGAGGCGACGAGCTTCGGGATGGCGTTCATCTTCCGGGAGAACTCGTCGTCGCGGGACGGCCAGATCCCGGAGAACAGCTGCCACGTGACCCTGCCCAGCAGCATGACCCCGGTGTCCAGCACCCCGCCCAGCTTGAACTTGTCACCCGCCACCGCCTCCGGGCCGCGGCGGAACGCCCACCCGCCCCGTGGCGTGCCACCCGACCCGTCCGGGTCCTCGGCGACCCCGTCCAGGGTGACGAACTGGATGACGATGACCTTGCCCATGTCCGGACCTCCTCGATGACGACGATTCGTCACCAGGACGAACAGCCACTCCGCGAGGGGACAACCCGAGAATGTGACGGCGGTCACAGTCCCTGGGCCGGGGTGTCGGTCAGCGGCGGCCGGTGGCCAGGATGACGAGGAACTGGCCGCCGCCCCGTTCGACCTCGGCGGTCACCGGCAGCCCCGGCACCAGTCGGGAGAACCGGTCCACCAGCCAGTCCGCTGCCTCCCGGGCGTCCTTCTCGGTCGGGCAGCGGGCCACCATCTCGCGGCCTCCCTTGCGCTCCAGCCTGCCGGCCACGGTGATGAGCGGCGCGGGTTCGACGACGTGCAGGCGGTCCGGCCAGGCGACGACCACCTTCACCGCGCCCTTGCGGGTGTTGCACCCGCGGTGCGCGAGCCGTTCGGCGACCTTGGCCTTGCGGTCCGCGGTCCGGCTGTCGACGCTGGGCCCTCGCGGGTCGTTCACGGACATGTCGGGGTCGACCGGTTCGTCGCACACCCAGCAGCGCCAGCCGTCGCGTTCGGCCACGTCGTCGAGGAGACTCACCGGTGCAAACTAGCCTGCCCACTACCCGCAGCGGCCGGGTGGCCGATCAGTTCCGGTCTGAGGGCCGTACGTTGCGGCGGCCGAATCGCTCAAGCTTCACGGTCGGGGTGGGGCCGTGCTCGCGCGGACGTTGAGCTCGGTGGTGAGCATGAGGCGGTGCTGGGGCAGGGGGTCGCCCTGGGCGAGCGTGACGATCATGTCGGTGGCGGCGGCGGCCATGTCGCTGAGCGGCTGGTGCACGGTGGTGAGCGCGGGAATGGCCCACTGGGCGGGCGGCAGGTCGTCGAAGCCGACGACGCTCAGGTCGTGGGGGATGCGCACGCCGGCTTCGTGGGCGGCCTGGTAGACGCCGAGGGCTTGGGCGTCGTTGAAGGCGAAGACCGCGGTGGGCGGGTGGTCGAGTCGCAGCAGGTCGCGGCCGTGGGTGAGGCCGTCGATGACGTTGAAGTCGCCGACGCGCACGAGGGTGGGGTCGGCCGGGATCCCGGCGGCGTCGAGCGCGGCGCGGTAGCCGTCGAGGCGGGCGCGGCTGGACAGGGCGTGGGCGGGACCGGTGATGGCGGCGACGCGGCGGTGGCCGAGGTCGAGCAGGTGGCGGGTGGCGGACAGGCCGCCGCTCCAGTTGCTCGTGCCCACCGAGGGGAACTCGTGGCCGGGGTCGCTGGTGGGGTCGACCAGCACGAACGGGATGCCGCGGCTGGCCAGTTGCTCCTGCTGGGCGGGGGTGGGGGCGGAGAAGACGGTGATGACGCCGGCGGGTTTGCGGGCCAGCACGCCCTCGATCCAGGTGCGTCCGGGGGTGTGGCGGCCGTGCAGTTCGGTGAGCACGAGGGCGAGTTCGTGCTCACCGGCGACGCGCTCCACGCCTTTGATGATCTCCATGGCGTAGGCGCCTTCGAGCTCGTGGAGCACCAGCTCCACCAGGGTCGCGCGGTTGGCCTTCTTCTGCCTGCGGTAGCCGTGCTCGCGGATGACCGCCTCGACCAGGGCACGGGTGTCCGGGGCGACCTCCGCGCGCCCGTTGACGACCTTGGACACCGTGGCGGTGGACACCCCGGCCAGCTCGGCGATGCGGGCGATGGTGGCGCCTCCGCGCCCGGCGTCGGTCGGCGGGTGACTCGTGGAGGTCATGGCGCGGGAGTCTAGTACCGCGACCTGGCGGCAGAACGTTTCGGCGAGGCTGCGGGGTGCCTTGACGGTGGACGCGAGACGGCTTTACTGTCTGGCGCGTTAATGATCGGGGATTCCGCCGAAACTTTCTCGGAGCGGGTGGTCCACCGGCCTCCCGCCCCGTGCCACCAGCGGACCGGTCCGCCCACGCCCGGCTTCCCGTCCTCCCTGGAGACACCGCCTGGTTCGACTGGTTCGGCTACCGGCCGGTGACCGCCCCACCGGCCTGATCCGGGCCACCCGGTCCACGCCGGACCTGATCGGCATCACGCCTCCCTCCGATCGCACCCGGACCCCGACACCGATGTCAGGAGACGAACACATGTCAGCACCAACAGGACGCCCTCGACGAGTCCTCGCCGCGACGGCCGCCGCCCTCGCGGGCACGCTCGCCGTCGGTATGGCGGTCGCCGCACCGTCCTCCGCCGAGGCCGCGCCGACGCTCGGGCAGCTGGCCGCCGCCAAGGGCCGCTACTTCGGCTCGGCGACGGACAACCCGACGTTGAACAACGGCCCCTACACCGCCGTGCTGGGCAGCGAGTTCGGCCAGATCAC
Source organism: Actinosynnema sp. NPDC051121 (assembly GCA_040689555.1). Taxonomy (GTDB): domain Bacteria; phylum Actinomycetota; class Actinomycetes; order Mycobacteriales; family Pseudonocardiaceae; genus Actinosynnema. The sequence goes on from JBFBCZ010000001.1 coordinate 422,519, forward strand.
CGTCGGCAACACCCAGAAGTGGCAGTACATCGAGCCGAGCCGCGGCCAGTTCGACTACACCCAGGCCGACCAGATCGTCGCCTTCGCCCAGGCGCACAACCAGCTCGTGCGCGGCCACACCCTCGTGTGGCACAACCAGCTCGCCGGCTGGGTCAACGACGTGCCCGCCGGTGAGCTGCTCGGCGTCATGCGCAACCACATCACCAACGTGGCAGGCCACTACAAGGGCAAGGTCATCCACTGGGACGTGGTCAACGAGGCGTTCGAGGAGGACGGCACCCGCCGCCAGTCGGTGTTCCAGCAGAAGCTCGGCGACGGCTACATCGCCGAGGCGTTCAAGGCCGCCCGCGCCGCCGACCCGAACGCCAAGCTCTACTACAACGACTACAACATCGAGGGCGTCGGCGCGAAGAGCGACGCCGTGTACAACATGGTGAAGTCGTTCAAGCAGCAGGGCATCCCCATCGACGGCGTCGGCCTCCAGGCCCACCTCATCCTCGGCCAGGTCCCCGGCACCCTCCAGCAGAACATCCAGCGCTTCGCCGACCTGGGCGTGGACGTCGCCATCACCGAGCTGGACATCCGGATGCGCACGCCGCGTGACGCGACCAAGGACGCCCAGCAGGCCGCCGACTACCGCACCGTCACCAACGCCTGCCTCGCCGTGACCCGGTGCGTCGGCATCACGGTGTGGGACTTCTCCGACGGCTACTCGTGGATCCCCTCGGTGTTCCCGGGTGAGGGCGCGGCCCTGATCTACGACGAGAACTTCACCAAGAAGCCCTCGTACTGGGCCGTCTACGAAGCCCTCGGCGGCACCACGACCACCACCACGACGACAACGACGACCACGACCACGACCGGCAACAACGGCACCGGCTGCACCGCGACCTACCGGGTGACCGGCCAGTGGAACGGCGGCTACCAGGGCGAGGTCACCGTCCGCAACAACTCCTCGACCGCCCTCTCCGGGTGGACGGTGAAGTGGACCCTCGCCTCCGGGCAGACCGTGACCAACGTCTGGAACGGCACTCTCACCACCAGCGGCCAGAACGTCTCCGTGCGCAACGCGAGCTACAACGGCAACGTCGCCGCCGGCGGCACCACCACGTTCGGCTTCCTCGGCTCGTCGACCGGCAGCAACCCCGTCCCGACCGCCGTCTGCACCACTCCCTGACCCGAGCGAGGTGCCCGAATCACGAGCCATCGCCCCTGCGCGCCGTCACGGCGCGCAGGGGCGATGGCGTTGGTCGACCAGGTGTCAGTACGGGTTCCCCGGCACGTTGAGGCGCACCTGGTAGAGGCCGAACGAGCCGTAGGTCCCGGAGGTGAGGTACAGCGTCCGGCCGTCCGGACCGCCGAACGCCGCGTTGGTGATGTTGCGCCCCGCGGAGATGGTGCCCAGCAGGGTCCCGGACGGGGAGAAGACGCGCACGAGGCCCTCGTCGTAGGACGCCCAGTACAGGTTGCCCGCGCAGTCGATGGTCGCGCCGTCGGGCGTCCGGATGCTCGCGAACGTCGTGCGGCCGCTGGTGGAGCCGTCGGCGGCCACGGCGTACTTCACGATCGAGTTGCTGCCGCCCACGTAGAGCGTCTTGCCGTCGGGCGACAGGACGACGCCGTTGGGCTGCGACAGCGTGTCGTCGACGAGGCTGACCACGCCGTTGCGGACGCGGAAGACGCTCGTCCGGCCGCCCTGCTCGTCGGCGCGGTTGCCGCGCTGGAAGTTCGGGTCGGTGAAGTAGGTGGTGCCGTCCTGGCCGATGGTCAGGTCGTTGGGTGAGTTGAACGCCCGACCTTGGTAGTTGGCCGCGACGGTGGTGCGGCTGCGGTCGGCCAGGCTGAACGAGGAGACGGTGCGGTTGTCGTGGGTGGCGGCGAGCAGCCGCGTGCCGTCGGGCGTGATCGCGAGGCCGTTGCTGCCGGAGTTGGCGATGAACGTCTCGAACGTGGCAGGCGGCGTGAACCGCAGCACCGAGGACGGCTGCACGCCCTGCGGGCCGGTGGCGTTCTGCATGTTCGACAGGAACAGGGTGCCCGTGCGCTGGTCCCACGTGGGGCCTTCGAGGAAGTTGAACCCGCCCCGGATGAGCTGGGACGTCACCGCCTGGGCGGGCAACGGCGGTCCGTAGGTCGCGCCCGGGGTGCACGGCGAGGCCATTGCCGCGGCGGCGAACGCGCCGGGCGCCGCGGGTGCCACGGCGCCCGCGATGGCGACCGCCACCGCCGTGAGCGTCCACGTGCGACGGTGACGCGGTGTCGTGCGGTGAGTCATGGAGACTCCCTTTCGTGATCGGGAAAGCGGCGGGGTGGCGTGGTCGCGCCACCCCGCGGCCGGGTCATCGTCCGAGCTCGACCTTGAGGATGCTTTCGTTGCTGTTGTTGGGGATGCTGTCCTTGTCACCGCGGGTGCTGGTGGTCAGCCACAGGTTGCCGTCGGCGGAGGGCTCGACGGTGCGCAGCCGCCCGTAGGTGCCGGTGAGGTACTGCTGGACGTTGGTCAGGCTCTCGCCGGAGATCTCCGCCCGGTACAGCCGCGCACCGCGCAGGCAGGCGATGTAGAGGGCGTCGCGGACCACGGCGATGCCGCTGCACGAGCCCTCGGCGACGGGGTAGGTGCGCTTGGGCGCGATGAAGCCGGACTCGTCGCAGCTTCCGGTCGTGCCCTCGCAGCGGGGCCAGCCGTAGTTGCCGCCGCGCACGATCAGGTTCGTCTCGTCCATCACGGAGTTGCCGAACTCCTGCTCCCACAACCGGCCCTGGGAGTCGAAGGCCAGGCCCTGCGGGTTGCGGTGGCCGTAGCTCCACACCGGCGTGCCGAAGGGGTTGTCCGACGGGACGCTGCCGTCGCGGTTGATGCGCAGCACCTTGCCGGCGAGGTTGGCGCGGTCCTGGGCCCACTCGCCGTTCTGCCCGTCACCGGTGGCGATGTAGAGCTTGCCGTCGGGACCGAAGCGCAGCCGGCCGCCGTTGTGGTACTTGTTGCGCGGGATGCCGGTCAGCAGCACCTGCGGGGTGCCCGTGAGCGCGCCGTCGGTGTAGCGGATGCGCACCACCCGGTTGTCGGTCGCGCTGGTGTGCATCACGTACACCCACGGGTCGGTGGTGAAGTCGGAGGCGAGGGCGATGCCCAGGACCCCGCCCTCGCCGTCGGTCCCGGCCGCGTTCGGCACGCTGCCGACGACGGTCTTCGCACCGGTGGCGGGGTCGAGGCGGACCAGCTCGAAGGTGTCCCGGCGGCCGAAGAGGACCTGTCCGTCGGGCAGGGTGGTCAGCCCCCAGGGCAGGTCGGTCTCGGTGGTGACCCTGGTGACCGAGCACAGCGCCGTGGCGCAGGAGCCGCCCGTGGTCACGGCGACCGCCGCGCTCGGGGTCGACCGGTTGGCCTGCGCGTCGCGCGCCCGCACCCGGTACTCGTAGCGGGTGTTCGCGGTCAGGCCGCTGTCGGTGAACGACGTCGTGGTGGCGCCGCTGGTCGAGCCGACCTGGACGCCGTCGCGCAGGACCTCGTAGCCGGTGACGCCGACGTTGTCGGTGGCGGGCGACCAGCGGACCGTGACCGAGGTGCCCGAGGCGGTCGCCGTCACGCCGGTGGGCGTGCTGGGCGGTGTGGTGTCGGCCTGGCACTGCGGGACGGTGATCGTCACCGTGGAGCTGGCCTGGGAGACGTTGCCCGCGGCGTCACGCGCGTTGACGTAGAGGCCCCAGGTGGCGCCCGGCGTGACGGTCAGGTTCGCCGACAGCGCCGTGCCCGGCACGGAGGTCATGAGCTGCCCGTCGTGGTAGACGTCGTAGAACGCCACCGCGACGTCGTCGGTGGACGCCGACCACGAGAACGTCACCCCGGTGCACGTCAGGTTCGAGGTGCGGGGGTTCGCGGGCGCGGTCGGCGGCGTGGTGTCGGTGCCGAGCCGGACCAACTGCCACTGCTGGTTGGCGCCGTCCGTGTCGGGCAACTGGACGACGCGCGCCCCGTCGGCGGTGGAGGAGTTCAGCACGTCCACGGCCTTGCCACTGGCCCGGTTGAGCAGGCGCACGTACCCGCCGGTCGAATCGGCCAACCGGAACTGCTGACCGGCGAGGTCGGCGTCGGTCGTCTGCACCAGGCCGGCGCCGTCGGCGGTGGACGGGAAGCTCAGCACCCGGTTGCTGTGCCTGGACCTGATCCGGTAGTAACCACCGCCGGAGTCGATGAACTGCCACTGCTGCCACGCGCCGTCGTTGCGGGTGTACTGGGAGATCCGGGCGCCTTCCGCGGTGCTGCGCCCGTACACGTCCAGCGCCTTGCCGCTGTTGCGGTTGACCAGCACGTACGAGGCGCCGGTGTCCACGGTGGCGGCCGAGGCGACGGGTAGCGGGAGAAGGACGCCGAGGACCGCCAGCGCCACCACCCACACCGCGGGGAGTCGCGAGCGGGGGACGGCGTTCTTCCTGGTGGCGAGGGGGTCTCGCATTGTTTTTCCTCCGACGGAATGCAGGGACAATCGCCTTGTTATCGCTAACAAAGTGAGGCGGCGCAATGCCGCGTCGATGGCGGTCGACGTGCACCGAAGGGGCTGAGCGGAAGCGTTCCGAATCGTGCCCGGGAATTGTCGGATCGGGCCTCAGGCGGAACGAGAACGACCTGTGTGTCTTTCGCGCATGTGGTCCATGCCTCGCCTCCTTGCGAGCAGGGCGCGTGGTGGTCGCCGGGCCAGCACGACTGGGAGCGTTCCCAGTCGCACCGTAGCGCGAGCCGTTTGCCGTGGACAAGAGTTACCGGACGGTTACCCTGTGTTCGTTAGCGCTAACACCGTGGTTCTGTCTGAGGTCGCCGGGCTCGACCGGACCCTCAGCCGCACAGGAAGTCGACCACGGCCGCCCGGAAGTCGGCGGTGCCGACCGCGGTGCCGTGGTCACCGGCCACCACGCGCAGCCGGGCGTCGGCGATGGCCTCGGCGAGGACGTGCGGCCGTTGGGCGAGCGGGTCGTCGTCGCCCGCGATGACCAGCGTGGGAGCGGTGATGGACGTGAGGTCGACGCCGCCCTGGTGCGCGGCGCGGGCCTGGGCGGCCAGCGACGGGAGGTCGGCTCCCACCGACTCGGCGAACGCGACCATCCCGGCGACCTCGGGCGGCAGGGGACCGGTGGGGTCGGCCAGGCACGCGGCCAGGACGTCGTTGGGCAGCACGCGGGTGTCGACACCGCCGACCTCGACCACCCCCGCGCCGACCCCGCTGACGACCAATCTGCGCACCGCGGGCTCCTCGGCCGCCGTGAGCAGCGCGATCACGGCACCCATCGAGTAGCCGACCACGTCCACCGCCGCAACACCGAGTGCGGCGACCACCGCCCGCAGGTCACGAGCCATCCGCGGCTCGCCGTACCGCGCGGGGTCCGGCGACTTCCCCGACATCCCGTGCCCGCGCGCGTCGACCCCCACGACCCGACGCCCGGCCGCGGTGAGCGCGGCCACCGTGCCGTGGACGGCCCAGCCGACCGAGGTGTTGGCGGAGAAACCGTGTTGCAGCACCACCGGCACGGGGTCCGGCTCCACGCCGGCGTCCGGTTCCCAGCGGTGGTAGGCGATCGCGGTGCCGTCGTCCACCACGAGGACGGAGGTCTGCGGCGCGCCCGCGACAGGTCCGACCTCGGCTGTGACGGGCGTGTCGACCATGAGCTGCCTCCGGGGAGTCCGCTGCGGTTGCCGGCAGGTGGACGCGGCGTCGACAACCGTACGCAGCCCCCCGCCGGAGCGGCACTGGAAGGGCCGACTGGCGGCCCGGCTCAGGGCAGGACGGTCGTCACCGCGCGTGGCGGGGCTGCGCGGTGCTGCGGCGGACGATCAGCCGGGTCGGCACCAGGCCCGCGTCGGATCCGGTCGCCTCGTGGCGGATCCGGCCTCCGCCGTCGTACCCGCGGCTCGGTCCGGCTCAGTCCGGCACGACGACGGCCCGGCTGCGCCCGGTGTGCGCCCACGCCTCACCGACCCGGCTCAGCGGGTACGCGGTGTAGGGCACGTGCAGGGAGCCGTCGGCGAACCGGGCCATGACCTCGGGTGCCTTGGCGAGCATGGCCTCGATGGACACCGATCCGGCTCCGCTCCCGCTGAACCGGATCCGCCGACTGCGCAGCAAGTCCGCGGGCAGCGACGCCTCCGTGCCCGCGAGTGAGCCGATCTGCACGTAGGCCGTGTCCGCCCCGGTGTCCTCGGCCCGCCCCAGCGCGGCGAAAGCGGCCTCGGCGACCGGCCCCCACAGGTAGTCCAGCACCAGACCGGGCGACGCTTCGGCAACCGCACCGGCCAAGGCCTTCTCCAGGGCGTCGGGCCCGTCCTGGACCAGCGACACGGTCGTCGCTCCCAGGCCGCGCAGTCGTTCCAGCGCCTCAGGATCACGCCCGGCGGCGACGACCCGTTCCGCCCCGAGGGCCAGCGCACCCTGCACGGCCAGGCTGCCCGACATCCCGGTCGCGCCCAGCACCAGCACGGTGCCCAGCGCTCCGACTTCCTCGCGTCGCGAGGTGAGGACCATCCAGCCCGACAGGCCGGGGTTCATGCCCGCCGCGATCGCGAGCGGATCGGCACCCGCCGGCACCTCCGCCTGGAACGCGGCCGGCAGTCGCTCGGCCATCGTCCCGAACGGTGGCCGCACGTAACCGGTGTAGACCAGGCGCCCGTCACCGGTGCGGGCGACCGCGTCGATCCCCGGCACCAGCGGGTAGGTCATCCGGCCGTGGTAGTGCCGCCCGGAGGCCATCCCGCGCACGACGTTGTGCAGGCCGGCTCCGACCAGGTGCAGCGGCTCGTGACCGGGCGGGACGGTCGGCTCGGGGAGGTCGCCGCAGACGGGTGAGGCATCGGGGGCGGTGATGATCGCAGCGCGCATCAGGTAGCTCCTTAACTAAGTTCAGTGCTGTGGCCAGCGTGCCTGAACACCGTTAAGGTGTCAACCGTGACGAAGGGCATCACCCGGGAGCGGATCGTGACGGCGGCGTTGGAGCTCCTGGACGACAAGGGCATCGACGGCCTCACCGTGCGCGCCCTCGCCACCCGGCTCGACGTTCGCGCGCCCGCCCTGTACTGGCACGTGCGCAACAAGCAGGAGCTGCTGGACGAGATGGCGACCGAGGTCATGCGGCGGGTCACCGGCGCCCTCGCGGCGCACCCGCCCGGTGCCGGCTGGCGCGACGACCTCGCCGCCTACGCTCGCGTCCTGCGCTCGGAGTACCTGCTCCACCGTGACGGGGCCCGCACGTTCAGCGGCACGCGGCTCACCGACCCCGACGTGGTCCGCATGAAGGAGCCGTGGTTCGAGCGCTGGGCCGACTCCGGCTGGACACCCGCCGACGCCGACGACGCCGTCGACCTGGTCACCGCGTTCGTCGTCGGCTTCGTCATCGAAGAACAGGAACGACGCCAAGCCGCCGAGACCGATCCGACGCGGCACTCGGTCGCCCTGCGCGAGGCCTGGCTGGGGGAGGGCGCGTCACTGGTCAAGCAAGCCGCGCACCTGCACGACGACGGCGACCAGCGGTTCGAACGGCACCTCGGCATCGTCCTGGACGGCCTCGCCGCCCGACCGGGCCGCTGAGGTGTCCGGCCCGGTCGGGTGCTTCAGCGCAGGCGGGAAGGTGACGTTCCGCCTGGGTGGGCGTGGCTCGGGGTGCTACGCCTTGGCCGGCGAGCTGATCGGTGCCGCTGTGGGCCCGGAGTCCGGCACCCCGTCGTAGTCGGGCAGTGCGACACCGTTGATCGCGCGCTCGATCAGCGCGGTGAACGCCTCCATGTCGGGTTCCGGGCCGGGTTCGGCGTCCGGTCCGGAGGCGGCGCGGCTGTCCACGTGCAGCCGGCCGATTTCCTGGTTGGCCTCGACGAACGAGCGCATCCGAGCCTCGTAGCCCGCGAACCCGGCTTCGGGATCCCACCCGGCGGCGGCCAACTCCCCGGCCAGCAGGTAGGCGCCGACCAGGGCCAGCCCGGTGCCCCCGCCGGACATCGGCGACGAGCTGAAGGCCGCGTCGCCGATCAGCCCCACCCGTCCGTCCGACCAGCGGTCCATCACGACCTGGGCGACCTGGTCGAGGTAGAAGTCCGGGCTGTCGTCGACGTGGGCGAGGATGCGCGGCGCGAGCCAGCCCAGCCCGGCCACCTGCTCGCGCAGCAGGCGCTTCTGCGCCTCGACGTCGCGGTGGTCGACGTCGAAGTCCGCTGCGGGGAAGGAGAACATCGCCATCGCCCGGGTGGCGTCCTTGAGCGGCCGGAGGCCGGCGGAGCGCCCGGACGCCTGGTCCTGGTAGTCGATCATCCAGCCGTCCACCCCGAACTCGTTGGGCACGGTGTAGAAGGCCAGCACGAGCCCGAGGTGGCGGATGAACCTCTCGCGCGGTCCGAAGACCATGGCGCGCAACGCCGAGTGCAGCCCGTCCGCCCCGACCACCAGGTCGAAGCGCCGCCGCCCGCCGCTCGCGAACGTCACGTCGACCCCGTCCGCGTCCTGGGTGAGCTCGGCGATCCGGTCGCCGAAGACGTACTCGACACCGTCGCGGGTGTCGTCGTAGAGCACCCGGGACAGGTCTCCGCGCAGGATCTCGATTTCCGCGATGTACCCGTCGCCGCCGTCGTCGTCGGCGCGGTAGGTCTCCACCACGTTCCCGTCGACGTCCACGGTGTGCGCGCCGACGGTGTCGGTGCAGGCCGCGCGCACCGCCGCGTCCAGCCCCATCCGCCGGATGACCTCCTTGGCCACCCCGCGCGCGTCCACCGCCTGACCGCCGGGACGCAACCCCGGAGCCCGCTCCACCACGGTCACCTCGGCTCCCCGCCGCCGCAACCAATGGGCCAGCGCCGGCCCCGCGATGCTCGCCCCCGCCACCAAAACCCTGATGCCGCTCACCGCGTCCCCCACTCACCCGTCCAGATCACCGTCCGGATTGTACGGTCGCCCACGGCCGCGTCCGCGAGTTCCGACACATCCGCTCGTGGCGGAAACCGAGCACCCCGTGAGTCCGTCCGGGACCGGCGTGCACGGGCGCTGGACGGTCGCCGTCCGCCGGCGGTCGTTCCACCACGGTGTCAGGCGGGTTCGAGTGCCGCCGCGGCTCTCACCGCCGGCTGTCGCAGGGCCGAACGCGATCCCAGGGCACTACTCGACACGACGTTGTTCCCAGCGCTCGATGATCCGCTCGGCGGTGGCCTTGTCGATCCGGTCGAACCTGCCGTCGTGGCGCCCGCGGTGCCAGTCCTCCAGGACGTAGCTCGTCTGCCAGCCGGTGCCCGGAAGGTAGCGCTGCTCCCTCTCGACGCCGCTGGGGACCACCCGGGTGCGGAGCAACCCGGTGGGGTCGTCCGCCGTGGCTCCCCAGTCCACCCACGCGAGGTAGGAGTACTCGTGTCCGTCCTCCTCACGCATCCGTCCCGCTCCCGTCGACCGGACGTCGGCAGAACGACGCCGGGTGCTCCAGGGCAGCGTGGGTTCTCGTGACGATGGCGAAGTGCTCGTGCCGTCGCTCCATGTGGATCTCGCTCTCGGTCAGGGGAGGGCGCGCCTGTTCGAACTCCGGTCACGCCTTCGGGTCGCGTCGGGGTGGTGTGGGCGTCAGTCGTGGAGCTGGTGGCAGTGGTGAGGTCGTCGGTGAGGTTTGGAATGCCCGGATGGCCAGTGCGGCGAAGCGGCGGGAGGCCGCGACCCTGGCGGCCGGTGAGGTGGCGTGGATGCCGCTGTTGGCCATGAGCACGAGGATCAGGTCGTCCAGGACGAAGTCCGGGCGCAGGTGGCCCGTGTCCTTGGCGCGGGTGGCCAGTTCGGTGACCGCGTTCAGCGAGTACGCGCGGATCGCGGCGAAGTCCACCGCGTGCGGGAAGGTCGACATGAACGCGGCGGTGAAGCCGCGGTCCCGGGCGTGCAACTCGCAGATCCGCTCGATCACGAGGCAGAAGCCGTGCCACGGGTCCGGGTCGGCGAGTCCTTCGTCCACGATGGCCTGGCACGCGCGCAGCTGATCGGTGAACGCCTCGGTGACCAGGACTTCCTTGGTCGGGAACCGGCGGTAGAGGGTGGCGGGGCCGACCCCGGCGCGTCGGGCGACCTCACGCATCGGCACGTTCAGGCCTTCGGTGGCGAACACCGCGCGGGCCGCGTCCAGGAGGCGTTCGCGGTTGTCCCGGGCGTCGGAACGCAACGTGCGAGGCAAACGGTCGGTCACCGCTCTCACTCTAGCCAAGCGGACGGGAGCGTCCGTTAACGTCCGCCGCGTCGGTCGACCTCGGCAGCCATGATCCGAAGCGGGGCAACCGGCGGCCACGGTTACGCGGAAGGTCACGTCCTCGGCGGTGAGGTCGCGGGCACCGTGGCCGCGGTCGGCGAGGGCGTCGACCGGTCGTGGGTCGGTCGGCGCGTGTGGGCGTTCACCGGTGTGGGCGGCGGCTACGCCGAGCAGGCGATCGCACCGGCCGCGACGCTCGTCCCCCTTCCCGGGACCCTGTCGGCCGTTGACGCGGTGACGCTCGGGAGCGGTGGCCCACTTCGGCCTTCGCCACGCCCACTTCGTCCCCGGCGAGTCGGTGTTGGTGCGCGGCGCGGCCGGCGGCATCGGCACCATGGCGGTCCAGCTCGCGGCCCGTGGTGGCGCCGATGCGGTGGCGGTCACGACCTCGTCGCCCGAACGTGGTGATCGCCTGCGTGCGCTCGGCGCGACCCACGTGCTGAACCGCGCCGGCGAAGGCGACGCCGCCACCACGTACGACGTCGTCATCGACATCATCGCCGGCGCGGACCTGCCGTCGTTCTTCGCCAAGCTCAACCGGAACGGTCGCCTGGTGGCCGTCGGCGCGGTGGCGGGCGACCCGCCTGCGGACTTCGGCAGGGAGATGTTCGCGGCGTTCCAGAAGTCGATGTCGTTCGCCACCTTCAGCGCCAACACCGTGCCCGCACCCGAACGGCGCGCCGTGACCGCCGAACTGCTCGCCGCCGCGAGCCGCGGGGAGTTGGAGGCCGTGGTGCACGAGGTGCTGCCGTTGGAGCAAGCCGGGCTGGCCCACCGGAAGATGGATGCGGGTGAGGTGTTCGGCAGGATCGTGCTCACGCCATCGCGTTAGCCTGCACGTCTGCGGCACCGACATCGCCCGCCGTTGCCACGACCGAGGGGCTCGGGCCACGGACCAGCACGCCGCCGGCGAGGTGCTGGACCGCTCATGACGGCCGAGCGGACCGAGGGCGTGAAGTCGCTCTGCGAAGGGACGGTCCGGATCGTGGTGAGGCCGGCCTGGGCCGAACCGCTCGACCTCGGGACCACCCTGCCCACCGCCGAATGGAGATCACCATGAACGACACCGACCAGCCAGACCCCGGGCGCGGGGCGATCCGGCGGTTGGACAACATCAGCATCGTCGTCGACGACCTCGACGCCGCGAAGGCGTTCTTCGCCGAGCTCGGTCTGGAGCTGGAAGGCGAGGCGACCGTCGAGGGCAGCGTGGTGGATCGGCTCATGGGGCTCGAGGGAGTCCGGTCGGACATCGCGATGATGCGCACCCCGGACGGCCACGGGCGGCTCGAGCTGACCAGGTACCACACGCCGCCGAGCCGGGACGGCGACCCGCACGCCCCGGCGAACACGGTGGGCGCACACCGCATCATGTTCGCCGTCGAGGGCATGGACGACATCGTCGATCGCTTGCGGCCGCACGGGGCCGAACTCCTCGGCGAGCTGGTGCAGTACGAGAACAGCTACCGGCTCTGCTACCTGCGCGGCCCGGCGGGCATCCTCGTCGCGCTGGCCGAGTCGATCGGCTGACCGGCCACTACAGCGGTCGTTCGATCGGCAGGCGGGATCGGGTCAGCAGGCCCGCGCCCGCCATCGCGACCAGCGGCACGACGACCACCGCGACACCGACCTCGACCCACGGGACCGTGACCGGGAAGGGGACCGGTGCGGGCCACTGGTCGGCGTAGCGCTGGTTGAGGGCGGTCAGCACGGCCACGGCGGTGCCCACGCCGGCGGCGGCGCCGAGGAGCGAACCCAGCCCGGCGATGACACCGGACTGGCTCAACGAGAGCATCCGCCGCAGCCGGGGTGACGCGCCGACGGCGGCCAGCGTGGCCAGGTCCGCCCGGCTGTCGGCGGCCGTCAGCCCGGTGGCGAGCGCCGACGCGCCGATCGTGACCATGGCGGCCACCAGGGCCAGCACCGTGAGCGGCCGGCCGTCCGGTGCGCCGCCGATCTCCACGTGCACGACGAACTCCGCGCCCAGCGCGGCCTGCATGTGGTCGCGCTCCTCCACCGTGGGCGGGCGGCTGGTCGTCGCCAGGGTGGTCAACGGCGTGGAGCCCAGGCCGAGTGACCGCGCGGTCTGCTCGGTCATCAGCGCGACCGGTGCCTTGGCGCGCTGCGGCAGGGCCACCGCACGTGCGGTCACCACGCGTTCAGGCCCGCCTCCGGCACCCGGAGCGGTCAGCGTCACGCGACCGCTGTGGTCCAGGTAGCGGGAGTCGTCCACCACGACCGCGCCGTCACGCAGCGAGGCGGCGGCCAGGTCGGCGTCCCGCGTCAGCAGGGCGGGCGCCGCGGCGGGGTCGACCACGAGCGGCGGGGCGGAGTCGTAGTCGTACCTCCCGAAGTAGCGGCGGTTCGTGCCGACGCCCTCGCAGCGCGCGTCACGGCGGGCCGCCCGCTGCTCGTCCGGGTCCGGCTCGCGCCCGAGCACGTGCCGCGAGTACGGGCAGTCCCGGTCGGCCGGCATCCGCAGGCGCAGCGGGCACGGCCCTTCGGCGCAGGAGGCCAGGCCGATCCGGTGCACCTGCTCGATCGGCGCCAGGCCGCGCAGGGTCGTCAGCGCTCCGTCCGACAACGCCGGCCGTTCGCCACCCGCCGCCCGGTGCACGGTCACGTCACCCGGCCTGCCCGCGACGCTGTCTCGGTCGTGGCCGGTGCTGGAGTCGAGCACCACGCCGATCGCGAGGCAGACCAGCACGACGGCCATGACGGCTGAGATGGCGGGCGCGGCGGCCGTCCGGTTGCGGGAGGTGTCGCGCAACGCGATCCGCAGGGGGAGCGGGAGCACCGGCCCGAGCCGGGCGACCAGGCCCACCACGGCGGGCGTGCACAGGACCAGCCCCAGGACGCCGACCACCACCCCGCCGATGATGGTCGTGAAGTCGACCCGCCAAGCGCCGACCGACGCGACCACGGCCCCGATCACGACGAGCGCGACGCCGAGCAGCAGCCACCGCGGGCTCGACCGGGTGATCCCGCGCCGGCCGCCGAGCGCGACCACCACGTCCTGCCGCGACGAGATCCACGCGGGCACGAGCGCGGCGAGCACACCGGTCACGACCGCCAGGCAGGCGGTGGCGAGCAACGCGGGCGCGAAGACCCGGAACGCCCCCGACCGGCTGTTGCCGTAGACCTCCAGCAGCGGTCGCGCGACCGCTGCGGCCACGACACCCAGCACCACGCCCGCCGCCGCCGCGACCGCGCCGAGCACGACCCCGTCGGCGAGCACGATCCGGCGCACGTGCGCCGGAGTCCCACCGGCCGCGGAGACCAGCGCGAGGTCCCGTTGCCGGCGGCGCACGCCCACCGCGAAGGCGGGACCGGCCAGGAGCACGACCTCCACCACCGCCAGCCCGATCACGAGCGCGTAGGCGCCCGCTGGCGAGCCCTTCGCGCCGTTCGGGTCGGAGGGATACCGCTCGTCGGCGCCGGGCGGGTGGGCGAGCACGTGCCGCGACAGCGCGACCGCGCCACGCCGGTTCAGGTCCTTCACCTCGGCCCAGGTCAGCGGGCCCGGCGTGGCGGCGAGCCACGTGGGCGCCCGCCGGTTCTCCGGCGGCACCGCGGCTCCGGGCCGCAGGACGATCGTCTCGGCGTCCAGCCGGGTCGGGTCCTCGACGATGCCGACGACGCGGAACGTGCCCCGGTCGTCGCCCGAGCGCACCTGGTCGCCGATGCCGGCACCGATCCGGCCGCTCGCCCGAGCGGTGAGCGCGACCTCGTCGTCGGAGGACGGCGCCCGGCCGGAGACCTGCCGCAGGATCCCGCCGGCCAGCGGATCGGCGTAGTCGAGCAGCCGCGCGTCCATCGACCCGAGCCCGGCGGTGGTGCGCACGGTCAGGTCGGCGCCCTGGTCCGGGACGAGCCGCGTGCCGGGTGGCAGCAACCCGAGCAACTGCTCCGCGGTGGGCTGCCCGACTCGCGGTGACGTGCCGTCTTCCGCGACGGCGGCCAGGTATTCGGGTTCCTGGCGCACGGGACCGTCGAACGTCCAGCGGATCAGCGCCTGCGCCGTGCCCATCTCCCGCTCGGCCCGCTCGTCGGGCAGGAGCGTGAAGGTGGCGAAGTACACCGCGCCGAACGACAGGGCGGCCACCGGGAGCGCGATCATCGCCACGACCAGGCCGGACCGGCCCTTGGCCCGGCGGGCCTCACGTCGCGCGATGCGCAGCGCCGCGCGCCAGCCGGTCACGGCGCACCGGTCAGCAGCACGTCGGGCGAGCCGAGCGGCCCGGAGGTGTCCACGATGACGCCGTCGCGCAGGAAGACGACCCGGTCCGCCCACGCGGCGTGACGCGCGTCGTGGGTGACGAGGACCGCTGCCGCGCCGCGGTCCACGGCGGAGCGCAGCACGCGGAGCACGGCCTCCCCGGCCAGCGAGTCCAGCGCGCCGGTCGGCTCGTCGGCGAGCAGGAGGCGACGGCTGCCGATCAGGGCGCGGGCGATCGCGACCCGCTGCCGCTGGCCACCGGACATCTCGTCGGGGAAGCGCTCGGCGTACCCGTCCAGCTCCACTTCGGACAGTGCGGCCAGGGCGAGCCGCCGCGCTTCGCGCACGCCGACGCCGTCGAGCTCCAGCGGCAGCGCGACGTTCTCCGCGGCGGTGAGGGAGGCCAGGAGGTTGAGGTCCTGGAAGACGTAGCCGATGTGGCGCCGGCGCAGCGCGGCCAGGGCCCGCCTGCCGCACTTGCCCAGCACCGTGCCCTCCACCGCCACCTCGCCGCTGTCCGGGCGGTCCAACCCGCCCGCCAGGCCCAGCAGGGTCGACTTGCCCGAGCCCGAGGGCCCCATCACAGCCACCAGCTCGCCCATGCCCACGGTCAGCGTCACGCCACGCAGGGCGCGCACGGCCGACTCGCCGACGCCGTGGACGCGGTGCACGTCGCGCAGTTCCAGGATCGTCACGTCGTCACCTCCCGGTGGGACTCGGCGGCGGGCAGCGGCGCGGCCGCGGCGTACCGGGCCAGGCTCGCCTCGCAGTGGTCGAGCCACCGCACCTCGGCCTCCGCCTGGAAGATCATCGCGTCCAGGACGAGCAGCCACGCGAGGTCGCCGGGCGCGGTGCCGCCCCTCTTCAACCTCGTGTACTCCTGCAGTGCCCGCATCGTCGCGCCGCGCTGCGTCTGCACGACGGCCCGCACGTCCACGCCGGGTGTCGTCAGCGCGAGCGAGAGCTTGACGGCCAACTCGTCGCGCGGGCGGTCGTTGCGGCCGACCGGGGTGGCGAACCACTTCGCGAGCTCCGCCCGCCCCGCGTCGGTGATCTCGTAGGGCCGCTGACCGGCGTCGTTGTCGGGCAGCGCCCGCACGAGATCGTCCCGCTCCAGCCGCGACAGGGTCGTGTAGACCTGCCCGATGTTGAGCGGCCAGGTGTCGCCCACCGCCTGTTCGAAGGCGGCACGCAGCTGGTAGCCGTGCATCGGGCCGCGCTCCAGGAACGCCAGCAGGCTGTGTTTGACGGACATGGCTACCAAGTATGCATACCGGGTATCTATCGTGCAAGGGGGTGGCCCGGTCAAGCGGTTCGGAGAACGCCCCGGGTCGCTACCCGGTCAGGCCACCTCGACCGGTTCGAGGAGGAGCTCCCGAACGGTGCGGCGCGGGCTCGCGGGGACGGGTGAGCCGAAGCCGATGCGCAGGACGGTCTGCGGTTCGAGGGTTCCGCCGAGGGCGCGGCGGAGCTCGTCGCGGACGGGGCGCACTTCGATCGCCTGGGACATGAAGGAGGCGGACAGGCCGAGGGTGGTGGCGGTGAGCAGGACGCGTTGCAGGGCCTGTCCGGCCTGGAGCTCGGCGAGGGGCCCGTTGTAGAACGAGCACAGCACGACGACCAGCGGGTCGGACTCGTAGTCCTTGCCCGGCGGGCGTTCGGCTGCCTGGAAGTCGCGCATGGCCCACTCGTCCTGGGGCGCGGGCCGCACGCCGCCGGACCCGGGCGGGATGCCGTCCCCGGCTCGCGGCCCGGTCCACTCGGTCAGCTCCGCCCGCACGTCCGGCGCGTCGGCGTGGATCCGCTGGGCCTTGGCCACGAGTCGCTGCAACCGGCCGCGCTCGCCGTGGTCCGTCACGACGTGCAGCCACGACCGCTCGCGCTCGGCGGCCCGCACCAGCGCGTGCCGGTGCTCGACGGGCACCGGCACGTCGCGGAACGGCTTGCGGTTGGACCGCCGGACCGGGATCGCCTTGATCAGCTGCCGGGTCTCCGGGTCGAGGTCGCGGTGGCCGCCCCGGCGGACGGTGGCCAGCGCTCCGGGAGCGTCGGCGCCGGGCATCAGGGTCACCAGGGGCCGGATGCCGTGGTCGCGCAGGGCGAGGCGGAGGTTGAACAGCGCCGCGCCGCACGAGAGCCGCAGCTCCCGGTCCTCCGGGTCGGTGGCCGGCAGCCTGCGCGTCGGGTCGGGGTGCAGCTCGATCCGGTCCCTCGTCAGCCGGAACCGCCACGGTTGGGTGTTGTGCACGGATGGGGCGAGCGCCGCAGCGGTGAGCACGTCGGTCACCTCGTCCACCGCCAGCCCCAGCACCTCGGTCACGTCTGCCATCTCGTCCCCGCCCACCTCGCCGATCGGACCAACACCTCCACTGTGCGACGCCGGCGAGCCGGAGCACACGGTCGAAGGTCCCGTCCGATCAGGGCCGGGCGGACTTGGCCGTGCCCGGCGGCGATGGGAGGCTGACCCTGTGGTCGAATCCGCTGAGGACGGAACGCCGCACCGCCTGCTGGGCGGGCTGCGGCTGGACGAGCTGCTGGACGAGGTGCGGGAGCGGCTGACCGAGATCGCGTCGACCCGGGACAAGATGCAGGGCCTGCTCGACGCGGTGCTCGCGGTCGGCGCGGGGCTGGAGCTGGACTCGACGTTGCAGCGGATCGTGCAGGCGGCGGTGGAGCTGGTCGGTGCGCGGTACGGCGCGTTGGGCGTGCTGGGCGCGCAGGAGAACCTGTCGGAGTTCGTCTACGTGGGCATCGACCCCGAGACCCGGTCGCACATGGGCCACCTGCCCCAGGGCAAGGGTCTGCTGGGGCTGCTGATCAAGGATCCGCGGGCGATCCGGCTGCACGACCTGGCCGAGCACCCGGCGTCGGTGGGCTTCCCGCCGAACCACCCCCCGATGCACGGCTTCCTGGGCGTTCCGGTGCGGGTGCGGGACGAGGTGTTCGGCAACCTCTACATGACCGAGAAGACCGACGGCACCGACTTCACCGTGGACGACGAGGTCGTGCTGACCGCGTTGGCCGCCGCCGCGGGCGTGGCGGTGGAGAACGCGCGGCTGTTCGAGCGGTCGCGGATGCGCGAGCGGTGGCTGGAGGCCACCGCGGAGATCAACACCGAGCTGCTGGGCGGTGCCCTGGCCGACGACGCGCTGCGGCTGGTCGCGCAGCGGACCCGGGAGCTCTCGGCGGCGTCGCTGTCGCTGATCGTCCTGGCCGACGGCGTGGACGGGCGGTTGCGCCTGGCCGCCGGCGCCGGCGAGCGGGTCGAGGGCCTGGTGGGCGGTGTGCTGGCCGGCACCGGGACGGTGGTGGGGGAGGTGCTCGCCTCGGCCACGCCGATGCTGGTCGAAGACCTGGGAGGGCGGCTCGGTGACGCGTCCGTCGACGCGGGCCCGGGTGTCGCGGTGCCGTTGCGGGCCGGTGCGAGCGTGACGGGCGTGCTGCTGGTGGCGCGGGAGAAGGGCGGTGCGCGGTTCGGGGCGGAGCAGGTGCCGTTGCTGGCGTCGTTCGCGGATCAGGCGGCGGTGGCGTTGGAGTTCGCCGAGAACCAGCGTGCGCGGCGGTTGGTGGACGTGCTGGAGGACCGCGACCGGATCGCGCGTGACCTGCACGACCACGTGATCCAGCGGTTGTTCGCCACGGGGTTGAGCCTGCAGGGTGCGTTGGGCGCGATCCGGGAGCCGCAGGTGCGGGAACGGGTGCGCAAGGCGGTACACCAGTTGGACGAGACCGTGCTGGAGATCCGCACGTCGATCTTCGACCTCCAGGCGGGCGACGACCTGCCGGGGCTGCGGCGGCGCCTGCTGGACCTGGTCTCGGAGCTCACCGAGGACGCCGCCGTCACGCCGACCGTGCGGATGACCGGGACGGTGGACAACTCGGTGCCCGACGACGTCGGCGAGCACGCCGAGGCCGTGGTCCGCGAGGCGGTGACCAACGTCGTCCGGCACGCCCGGGCGAAGGAGCTGGTCGTGACCGTGGAGGCGGGCGCCGAGCTGACCATCGCGGTCGTGGACGACGGCGTCGGCCTGCCGCCGAAGGTCGCCCGCAGCGGCCTGCGCAACCTCGAACAGCGGGCCGCCGGGTTGGGCGGCACGTGCTCGGTGACCGGTGAGCCCGGCGGCGGCACCAGGCTGACCTGGCAGGTCCCGCTGTAGTCACTCCTCGTCGGACGGTGCGGGCTTGCGCAACCGGGTGGCGAGGACGGCGGCCTGGGTGCGGCGTTCGAGGCCGAGCTTGGCCAGCAGGTGCGAGACGTAGTTCTTGACGGTCTTCTCGGCCAGGAACATCTTCTCGGCGATCTGCCGGTTGGTCAGGCCCTCGCCGATGTGGTCGAGCACGGCGCGTTCCTGGTCGGTGAGCATCCGCACGGGGTCGCCCTGCTCGCGTTCGCGGCGGATGCGGGCCAGCAGTGCGGCGGTGGAGCGGGCGTCGAGCAGGGATTCGCCGGCGGCGACGGTGCGGACCGCGGTCTGCAGGTCGGTGCCGAGGATGCGCTTGAGGACGAACCCGGACGCGCCGGCCATGATGGCGTCGAACAGGGCTTCGTCGTCGGTGAACGAGGTCAGCATCAGGCACTTGAGCTCGGGCATCCGGGAGCGCAGCTCGCGGCACAGCTCGATGCCGTTGCCGTCGGGCAGCCGCACGTCCAGCACCGCGACGTCCGCGCCGCTGTCGGGCACCCTGGCCAGCGCCTCGGTCACCGAACCGGCCTCGCCCACCACCTCCAGGTCGTCGGCGCTGTTCAGCAGTTCCCGCACGCCGACGCGGACCACCTCGTGGTCGTCCACCAGAAACACCCGAGCCACCGCTGCACCCCTCCGTCGTCCGCCTGGTCAGACCCTTGCCGACGGGAGTCGTCCGACACAGGGTCCAAAGACCCTCCCGCCACGCGCTCAAGGTCCTCCCATCGTGTCAGCGCACGGCGTAGGCCGCTCGATCGTGCGTGGCGGAACGTGGCGGTACGACGTCGACCGGGTGGCGGTGCGCCACGAGAACGGGGCACGGCGCGTGGTGGAGCGCCGCGCGGGTGACCGGACCCGTCCCGGCGAGGACGAGCAGGTCGGTGTCGGCGTACCGGGTGATCGCCTCGTGCGGGTGCATCCTGGCCACCACCGAGGTGTGGTGGGCGCCGCGCAGCACGTCGTCGGCGTGGGTGACGGGCCACACCGGGTCGTCGGTCCGCACCGGCAGCGGCGGTGTGGCGTGCAGGACGCGCAGCGCCACGTGCCGCTGTTCCGCGTAGGCAACGGCGCGGGCCAGGGCCAGGTCGTCGGACGCGTCACCGGACAGCAGCACGGTGACCCGGCGGTGGGCTCGGCCCAGGGCCTCGGCGGTGCCGCGGACCACCACGACGTCGCACGCGGCGTGCTCGACCAGCGGCAGCACCAGCCTGCCCAGGCCGAACGCGGTGCCGTTCGCGCCGCGGTAGCCGATCACGAGCAGACCTGCGTGGCACCCCGCCGACATCAGGTCGTGGACGGGGTCCGCGGCGGGCGGGCGCACCTCCAGCGGCGCAGCGGTCGCGGCGGCGTACTCGGTCGCCCACCGCAGGGCGGCGTCGCCCCAGGGGGAGTGGTCGCCCGTCACGACGACGGGCGCGGGAATCCGGTCGGTCATGGGTCCACTGTGGTCCGCGCGGAGTCGACGGCACAGGGTCGTGGGTGGTGCCCCGAGGCGACCTTAGGTCCCTGGCCGGTGAGGACCTAGGACCGCTGCCCGCGGCTCGTCGGCTGCCTAGCGTCGGAACCGGGAACACGGGGTCCGCTCGCGGTCCCGCCATCGGATTCGGAGAGGAACCTGTGATGACTGCCCCGATCGTGGTCGGTGTGGACGGTTCGGCGTCGGCGTCGGCGGCCGTGGAGTGGGCGGCCGGGGAAGCCGCACGGCACCGCGTGCCGCTCAAGCTCGTGCACGCCTACCTGCTGCCCGACCGCGGTTACCCGGAGATCGTGCTGACCGGCCACGACGTGCGGGACGCGTTCGAGCGGCAGGGGCGGCAGTGGGTCGCGGAGGCCGCTGCCGCCGCCCGCGCGACGGCCCCCGGGGTCGAGGTCGAGACGTCCGTCGTGATCGACCGGCCCGCCGCCGCCCTGATCGCCGCCTCGGACGGGGCACGGCTGGTCGTGCTCGGCTCACGGGGGCTGGGCGGCTTCTCCGGCCTGCTGGTCGGTTCCGTCGCCGTCGCGCTCACCGCGCACGGCAAGAGCCCCGTGGTCGTCGTCCGCGACCAGCTCCACCGGGACGGTCCCGTCGTGGTGGGTGTGGACGGCTCGCCCACGAGCGAGGAGGCGATCGCCTTCGCGTTCGCCGAGGCGTCCCTGCTCGGCGCCCCGCTCACCGCCCTCATCGCCTGGACCGACTTCCTGGTCGACAGCGCCCACCAGTCCCGCTTGACCGTCGACTGGTCTCAGGTCGAGCAGGAGCAGCTGCGCCTGCTGGCCGAGCGCCTCGCCGGTTGGCAGGAGAAGTTCCCGGACGTGCGCGTCGACCGCGTCGTGGTCCACGACCGCCCGGTCCGGGCGTTGCTCGACGCGGCGGAGGACGCGCGGCTGCTGGTCGTCGGCAGCCACGGCATGGGTGGCTTCTCCGGCATGCTGCTCGGTTCCACCAGCCAGGCGCTGGTCTACCACGCCCCCTGCCCGCTCGCCGTCGTCCGACCGACCACCGCGGAGCGGTGAGCCGCGCGGTTCGGCGCAACGGGGGACCGGTCACCAGGCCGGTCCCCCGTTCCGTCGTGCCTGAACGCGTCCGTGACGTGGGTCGGGCCCCTCAGGGTCGAAGGTCCCGACGCCGAGGGGACCGCCGCCACTGACCTCGGCGTTCCCGCGCCGGAAGGCTGGGAGGCGAGCACCCGAGGAGGGGTCATGGACGAGACGATCGTGGTGGGCGTGGACGGATCGCCGGCCAGCCGGACCGCGTTGCGGTGGGCGGTCGAGGAGGCGAAGCTGCGCGGCTGCGCGGTGGAGGCGGTGCTGGCCTGGCACGTGGACTACGCCGTGGTGATCGGACCGATCTCGGCCACGATCGCCGCCGGGATGGACCGCGACAGGCTGCGCGAGGAGCACCGGCGCGTGCTGGACGACGTGGTGGCCGAGGCCGGTGGGGACGTCCGGGCGGTGCTCGCCGAGGGCGATGCCCGCGACGTGCTGGTCGAGGCGTCCGGGCGCGCGGCGCTGCTGGTGGTCGGCAGCAGGGGAGCGGGACCGGTCCGCCAGGCCCTGCTGGGCTCGGTCAGCTCCCACTGCGTGCACCACGCGACGTGCCCCGTGGTCGTCGTGCGCGAGCCGCAGCACGTCGAGCCGAAGCCCGTCATCACCCCGGGACCGCTGCTGTGACCGCCTCCCTGAGCGTCGACCGGGCGTTGTTGGCCGACGGGTCCGTGGTGGCGCTGCGCGAACTGGGACCGGCCGACGCGGACGCCCTGCTCGCGTTGTACCGCGACCTGCCCGTGGACGACCGCTACCTGCGGTTCTTCAGCGCCGCCCCTCGGCACCTGGACGAGTTCGTCACCCGGCTGACCTCACCCGGCGAGCCGCCGCACGTCGTGATCGGCGCGTTCGCCTCCGACGTGCTGATCGGTGCCGCGAGCTGCGTCCTGCTCGACGACGACACCGCCGAGGTGGCGCTCGTGGTCGCGCACGACCGGCAGTCCCACGGCGTCGGCACGCTCCTGCTGGAGCACTTGGTCTCGTCGGCCAGGCGACGGGGCGTGCGGCGGTTCCGCGCCGACGTGCTCACCGTGAACTCCAAGATGTTGCGCGTCTTCGCGGACCTGGGTCTGGTGTGGACCTCCGCCGCACTACCTGGAGGCCGTCGCCGACCGCGAGCGGGCGGCCGACGTGGCCAGCCTGCGTGCGGTGCTGCGACCCGCCTCGGTCGTCGTGGTCGGCGCGAGCCGGAAGCGTTCCTCGGTGGGCAACGCGGTGCTCGCCAACCTGATCGACGGCGGCTACACCGGTGCGCTGCACGCGGTGAACCCCCACGCGCACGAGGTGCTGGGCGTGAGGTGCCACCCGAGCGTCACCGACCTGCCGGAGGCGCCCGACCTGGCGGTGGTGTGCGTGCCCGCCGAGGCGGTCGCCCAGGCCGCCGAGGACTGCGGTCGCCGCGGGGTGAAGGCGTTGGTAGTGATCACCTCGGGTGTGGAACCCGATCGGCTGCTGGAGGTCGTGCGCCGCCACGGCCACCCGGATCGGCTCCGCGGGCTCCGGCACCGAGGTCCGGGTCATCACCGCGCGGGAAGGCCTCGAATGCGGGCGTCGGCTCGTCCTCGGGACGGACAGGCGCCACCGGTCCGGCCGTGGACGGCCACCGTTGGGCTGGACACCCTGCGCGAGCGGCACCCGAGCCGGCGTCACCCGATCGTGGGACGGCCTCGGTCCTTCGGCCCGCGGATGTCGCAGCGCACTGGGCCAACCGGGCAATGGTGGCCCACCGCACACCGTCGTGGCCGGTCACGAAGTTACGCTGCCCGGTGCGGGATCGCCGGGTCCCGGCGGGAGGCGCGGTGTGATGGACGGTCGGACGGACGTGGGCGCGCCGATCAGGGTGGAGACGACCTGGCACGACCGCGTGGCGGTCGTCGCCGTGCACGGCGAGATCGACATGGACACCTGCGACGAACTGCGGTCGTGGGTGGTCGACGCCCTCGACGGCCGACCGGAGGCGCTGGTGCTCGACCTGAACGGTGTGGTGGTCTTCGGGTCGATCGGCCTGTCCCTGCTGATCGAAGCACGCCACCGCGCGCAACGGTGTGCCGCCGGTTTCGCCGTGGCCACCGACCAGCGCGCCGTGCTGGCACCCCTGGCCGAGACCGGCGTCCTGGACCTGCTGGACGTGCTCCCCACCGCGTCCGAGGCCGCCGAGGTGGCCCTGGCCGCGAGAGCCTCGTCCGAGGCAGCCTCGGCCTGACGTCGCGCACCGACGATCGAGCGGGTAGCCCTCGCACGCTGTCGGATCGTGAAGCGCGCCCGAACCGAGCACCGCCGGCGGGCGGTCCGCGCGATCACCGCGGGCGACGGCTCCGCACCGCGATCCCCAGTCGTGCACGCCGACCGGCACGTCGACCGCCATGCGCTGCGGGCCGAGATGCGCCGGATCGCGAACGGCCTGGCCGACGTCGACCTGCTGACCTGGTACGAGACCGGCGCGGACGGGCGCACGGGCCTGGTCGACGTCGACACCGTCCCGCTGACCGGTGACATGACGGCCTACCTGTGCGGCCCGGTTCCGTTCATGCGCGACGTCCGCGCGGGGCTGATGCGCCGGGGTCTGCCTGCCGACCGCATCCGCTACGAGGTCTTCGGACCTGGGATGCTCGACGGCCGGATCGGCTGACGGACGGCGACACCGGGGACACCCCGCCCGTCGGTCCGGGCGGGGTGACTCCGGTCCACGGCACCGGCCACGTTCCCGACGCCTCGACCGGGCGTGACGTCATTCCGGCACGGTGTCGTAGGTGATGTCCGCGCCCGTGTAGTCGAACTGGGCGTAGGCGAACGGCCCTTCGGGCAGGTGCCAGACCGCCGTGCCGCGACGGGGGCGGATGCGGCCCGCGACCAGGCACCAGCCGTCGACCGGTGTGGACCAGCGGGTCCGGACAAGGCCCTCCGGCAGGTCCGCCCAGCGGTCCTCGGTGGTGAAGTCGCGCGGTGCGCCGCGGTCGTCCACGGTGACCCGCGCGGTGACCGTGTTGTCGTGGTCGGTCAGCGCGAGGCCGAAGGTGTGCTCGTCGATCGCGGTCCACTCGACGGGCAGGCGCAGCAGCATCGACGGCGCCAGCAGGACCGCGTCGTCGAGGAACGTGACCAGCTCGCCGAGGTCGAACTCCCGGCCCTCGCCGTCGGCGACCGGCAGCAGGCCCAGGGCGGTGGCGTGCATCCGACCGTGCCCTTGCCGGTAGACGTCCTCCGCCCGGACCGGGACGAGGTGGGCGAGCTTGAGGCGCATCCGGAAGTCGCGGGTCAGGTCGGTGGCGTCGTTGCGCTGCTCGGTCGTGCAGGCGATCCAGTTCCGGTCGGGACGCAGCCGGAAGAAGCCGTGCGCGGTGGCGTGGAACGACACGTCGGCGGGACGTCCCGGCACCCTGGTGAACCTCAGGTAGCGCTGCGCGGGCTCGGGCAGGTGGGCGATGTCGTCGACCGTGATGGGACCGGTGTGAATGGTGCTCGTCATGGGTGGTACCTCCGGGGTCGAGCCTGCTCGCCGCCGCCGGTGCGCGGCAGGGCCGAAGGCAACCGCCGAACGGGGACCAACGGCGCGGTCGTGACGCCCGGAGCGTGGCCGCGGTTCCTGTTCGGACGGTCGCCCGGGAGGTGGGCCCGCTCCGTCCGGACGGGGGAGCGAGCCGCCGTCGGCGGGCGGACCTCGGGGTCCGCCCGCCCCGTCACATCCGTCACCGCAACCAGGCGTGGTCGCGGACGATCGGCAGGGTGGCCCACCGGCGGCTGAGGCCCCGGGTGGCGCCCGCACCGGCGACGGCGACGGCGATCAGCGCGATGGCGTAGACGATGTGGTAGTCGATGATCGGGTTGGTCGACGTGCTGGGCTCGCCGGTCGAGGTGAACTGGGCGAGTGGCCACTCGGCGGCCCACATGAGCAGCATCATGAGGGTTCCGGCGGCGGCGGCCAGGCGCAGGCCGACGCCGGCGACGACGGCGAGACCGATGCCGGCCAGGCCGAGCATGAACAGCCAGTCGGCCCACCAGGCGCCGGCCATGGCGTGGAAGGTCGATTCGAACGGGCCGACCGCGACGTGGCCGAGGAAGCCCTTGGTGGGCGACGCGCCGTTGATCCACGCGCCCGCGTCCTTGGTGGCGTAGCCGAGCCCGAAGGTCATGTCGAGGAACGCCCAGAGGAACACGAACCCGGTCGTGATCCGCAGGACCGCGAGCGCGGTGGCACCGGCCTCGGCCCGTGCCGCCGTCGCGGTGGTCGCACGGGTCGTGGCCGCTGTCGTGGCGCCGGAGTGGCTGAACGCTGTCATGGCTTCTCCTCGTGTTCTCGTCGTCGGCATGAGCTTCGCGCCGGCGGTGGCCGGGCGACGCGGGCGAAGGTCCCTGATCGACGGGGACGTCCGGCAGACGCGGCTCCCGGTCGTCACGGACCGACATCGGCGCGGCGGTCTCGGCCACGACGTGCGGCTCACCCGACCGCGCTGCCGACCGAGCGCGGGACCGCGCGTTCCAGCAGCGCGATGAACGCGCCGGCCCAGTGCCGCGGGTATGCCCACCACCGCGGGCCGGCCGCGCCGACGTCATCCTTCGCTCAGGGGGTCCGCAGGAGGTCGCGCAGCCGTCGGAACTCCTCGGCGTCGATCTCGCCCCTGGCCAACCTCGCCTCCAGGATGCGCTGGGCGGAAGCCGAGTCGTCCGGCGCGCGGCGCGTCGCCAGAACGGTGATGGCGACCGCGCCACCGAGCAGCAGCAGCCCGATCAAAATCATCATCACGCCGCCGTAGCCGTAGCCGTTGTACCAGTGCATGGCCACTCCTCTCCTCACTCTCAGTAGCTCACGCCGCCGGCGTCCGCGACGCGGTCGAAATGCCTTGTTGCGGCAGGCCCGGGGGCGGTCGACCGGAGCACAATGACCCTGTGGACGTCCGCGCGACCGGAGGGAGCCGGCCGATATGAAGAGGCACAGGGCCTGGCGGGAGCTGTCCTCCGCCCAGCGGCTCGCGATCCTGGTGTCGAGCGCGGTGGAGGTCGTGCTCGCCGCGGCGGCGTGGGCGGACCTCGCCCGTCGGCCCACCGATGCCGTCAACGGCCGCAAGCGCTGGTGGGCCGTGGCGATCGCGGTGAACTTCGTCGGTCCGCTGGCCTACTTCCGGTGGGGCCGCGGTGGTCCAGCGCCGCGACGCCACCCGCACGGCCGCCACGCCCCGACCGCGACCGGCACGACCGCACAAACCGGCACGACCGCATAACCGGACCGCGCGGTTCGCGCCCTGCCGTGATCGCCTGGTCGTGCACGCCCAGGCTGCCCGGCGAAGCCGCTCATGCCGATTCCCGCGCGTAGACGAGATCGGCGACCGCCCGGCGGGGCGCCGCGCCGCTCATCCGGAGCGGTGGTCGACCTGTCCCTCGGGCGGATCACCGCTAGGCTGACCCACTGGTGTGCCGGGAAGCCTGGTCGGCGAGCAATTCCGCCTGCCCACCGGAGCCGCTGATGGACGCACGAGCCGCACGACACACCCCCGGCACGCGATCGTGCCCCTCACCGCGCAGCGCGGGTTACGCAGAGCGTGATCTCCAGGGCCGGCGTCAATGCCGTTCGGTGAAGCGCAACACCAGCGCCACGAGCAGGAACGCCCCGATCAACAGGAAAGTGATGGCGAGACCCGACATGCCTACCCACTCCCGCTCGTGCGATTCCGTCCCGGAACCGCCCACGTCGGCGATACACGTTACGCCTGTCGCGCCCATCCCGGTCGGAGGTGGCGGCTATGCGCGCCCGTGACCTCGCCGAGGACTACCCGCTGGTCCGCCTGACCGACCCCGCGTTGAGCGCGGCCCGTTTGATCGCCGACCAGCACCGGCCGGCGGTGGTCGTGGTGGACGACGAGGGCAAGCCGGTGACAGTGCTGCCGGGGTCGCAGGTGCTGCGGTTCAGCGTGCCCGGGTACGTGCAGGACGACCCGTCGCTGGCCCGCGTCTACGACGAACGCGGTGGCGCGGACGTGTGCGTGCGGAACCTGGCACGGCGCACCGTCAAGGAGGTCCTGCCGCCCAAGGAGAAGCGCCACGAGCTGCCGATGGTGTCGGGCAACGCGACGGTGCTGGAGATCGCGGCCACCATGGCCCGCCTGCACACCCCGCTGGTCGTGGTCATGATCGACGGCACCCTGCACGGCGTGGTCACCGCGTCCCACCTGCTCGCCGTCATCCTGGACACCCCGGAGCCGCCCGCATGAGCTTCACCCAGGTCCTGTCCGTCGTGGTGTTCGTGGGCGCCTACGTCCTCATCGCGACCGAGCGCGTGCACCGGGTCGCCGCCGCACTGGGTGGCGCGGCGTTGATGCTCGCCCTGGGCCTGACCGACGGCGAGACGGCGTTCCACTCGGTGGAGGCGGGCATCGACTGGAACGTGGTGTTCCTGCTGCTCGGCATGATGGTCATCGTCGGGGTGATCAAGCAGACCGGGCTGTTCGAGTACCTCGCCATCGCGGCGGCCAAGCGCGCCAGGGGCAAGCCCTACGCCATGCTGGTGATGCTGGTGGTGATCACGGCGGTGGCGTCGTCGGCGTTGGACAACGTGACCACGGTGCTGCTGATCGCGCCGGTGACCTTCCTGGTGTGCGACCGGCTGGGGCTGAACCCGATCCCGTTCCTGATCGCGGAGGTGATGGCGTCCAACATCGGCGGCACGGCCACGCTGATCGGCGACCCGCCCAACATCATCATCGCCAGTCGCTCCGGCCTCTCGTTCAACGACTTCCTCGGCCACCTCGCGCCGTTCATCGTGGTGCTGACGGTGGTGTTCGTGGTGGTGTGCCGGTGGCTGTTCCGCGACGCCTTCCGCTACGACGAGAAGCGCGTCGCCGAGGTGATGGCCCTGTCCGAGCGCGACGCCATCAAGAACCGGACCCTGCTGGTGCAGAGCCTGGTGGTGCTGGTGCTCGTGCTGGTGGCGTTCACCCTGCACAGCGTCCTGCACGTGGAACCCTCGGTGGTCGCGCTGCTGGGCGCGGGTCTGCTCGTGCTGATCTCCAAGGTGACCACCGAGGAGGCCATCGCCGACGTGGAGTGGGAGACCCTGGTCTTCTTCATGGGCCTGTTCGTGATGGTCGGCGCGCTGGTCGAGACCGGCGTCATCGCACAGGTGTCCCGGGCGCTCGCGGACGCCGTCGGAGGTCAGCCGCTGGTCGCGGTGATGGCCCTGCTGGGCGTGTCGGCGGTGTTGTCGGCGATCGTGGACAACATCCCCTACGTGGCCACGATGTCCCCGATCGTGGGAGATCTGGTCGCCGCGCAGGGCGGGACGCCGCAGGCCGAGGCGCTGTGGTGGTCGCTGGCGCTGGGCGCGGACCTGGGCGGCAACGCCACCGCCGTGGGAGCCAGCGCGAACGTCGTCGTCCTCGGCCTGGCCGCCCGCAACGGCACCCCGATCAGCTTCTGGCAGTTCACCCGCTACGGCATCGTGGTCGCCGGTCTGTCGACCCTGCTGGCCGCGCCCTACCTGTGGCTGCGCTACTTCGTCCTGGCCTGACCACCCGGGGTCGATCTGCCGCTACCGCCGGGCCGTCGCCGCGACGAGGGTCGAGGAGATGTGCGCCTTCGCGGGGCTGGTCGGGACGAAGAGCGTTTCGATGCCGCTGAGGTGGCGGTTCATGTGCGCCATCGGCAACTCGCCCTCCAGGTCGGCCGGGGTGCGCACGCCCCGCACGATCACGCCGATACCCGCCCCGAGGCAGTAGTCGACCAGCAGCCGACCGGGACTGGAGTCGACCGTGACGTTGGCGAGGTCGCCGGTCAGGTCGGTCAGCAGGGCCAGTCGTTCGGCGAGGGGGAGCCGGCCGGTCTTCGCCGGGTTGGTCAGCACGCACATGACGACCTCGTCGAACATGCCCGCGGCCCGTCGCGCCACGTCGAGGTGTCCCTGCGTGGCCGGGTCGAAGGAGCCCGGGAATACGGCGCGCACGGCTCGCATGCTAACGATCGGCGGTGGCGGAGTCGCCGGCCGCCCGGCTGACCGCGAAGTTCACCCACATCGCGCTCGACCGCGGCGACACGCCGTCCCAGCCGATGCTGACGGTTCGGGGCAGCGGCACGCTGGAGGACATGCACCGCCTCGCCGACGGCCGGCGGGCCGACCTGGCGGCGGCGGGGCTGCGGGGTGCTCCGGGTCAAGGTCGAGGCCGCGCCGGGGAACGAGGGCGTGCCCGCGTCCGACCTGGACGCCTCCGACGAGCTGTACTTCGAGCACCACGTGAAGGTGCGCCTCCGCGCAGGCGAGGCGGACGCGGTCGACCGGTTGAGGTGGGCGACGTCGACTGGGAGAACTTCCGCGCCGAGCGGCCCGGTCTGGAGGGCGATGCCGGGCCGTCGTTGCAGGCTCGCGGACGCCCTGGCCCGCTCGTGAGCCGTCACCCCCTCGTCGGGACGGCCCGGGCCCGGTCGATGTCCGGGCTGCGGTAGAGGCGTTCCGGGATGGTCGCCAGCGTCGAGGGGCGCAGCCGGGGCCCAGGCCGTAGAACTGCTGGAAGCTCATGATCAGCGGACGCCAGGCGTCCGGGTCGATGTGGTCCTCCGTGCCGGCCAGACGGATGTCCTCGTGCACGAACACCCGCTGCACCCGGACCTCGAACGCGGCGATCCCGCCGCGCAACCCCTCGTCGGCCTCCGCGACGGGGTGCACCGCCTCGACCACGACCTCCATGGCCACCGGGCACTCGGCCACCCGCGGCGGCGTCACCGTGTCCGACCCGACCGCGGTCAGGCCGGCGCGGCCGAACTTGTCCGCGACGTGGGAGTACCCGCGCCGGGCCTTGCTCGCCGGCACCGGGTCGGCGCCGGTGGTCAGCGCCAGCCGGTCCACGGCCGCGGCCAGGTCGTCCGACGGCAGGTTGAGCACGGCCTCGCCGGTGCGCAGGAGGTTGCGGGCGGTCTGCGACTTCGTGCCGACGCCGAGCACCGCACGCCACCCGAGCCAGAAGGCCGAGGAGATCGGCGCCAGGTTGGTCGTGCCGTCCTCGTTCTCGCTGGAGATCAGCACGACCGGCGTGCCGAAGTACAGGATGCCCGGTTCGATGGGCTGGTGCACAGGGGTTTCCGCGTTCACGGATCCAGTGTGGGCGTCCATCCCGGACGGTCGCCGGCGGCAATCGGTCACCGGGCCGGGCCGGTGCGGACGGCACCCGGCGGCTTCAGCCGCGCCGACTCCGCGCACCGAGTCGGTGGGTGAGGTGCCGGCCGAGCACGTACACCGCGAACGCCAGTCCGGCACCCCGGACGCCGCCCACCAGCGCCTGGCGCACCCAGTCGTAGGCGCTGACCCGGCTCACCGGGTCGGCGAGCGCGACAGCCGCACCGGCGACCACCGCGACCGCGATCCCACCCAGGACCCACGGCCGGGTTCCGGGCGGCAGCGTCGGCCAGTGCTCTCCGTGGACGCGCGGGGCACGGCGGTACCAACGCAGGACGAACGCGCCGAGGAGCAGCAGACCTCCGAGCGAGGACGCGTAGCCGATCACGTTGTACAGCCGGTGCGGGCCCACGACGGACAGGCGCAGCACCGGCCACTGCCGCACCGCGACGCCGTCGGTGTGGGTCACGCTGTCCCAGGCGAGGTGGGTCGCCGCGCCGACGGCCAACGAGACGAGTGCCACGACGCGCGCACGCCACGTGGTGAACCGGGCGACGAGGCGCGACGGCGGGACACGGGCGCGCCACCCGTGCGAGGACAGCGCCAGCAGCGGCGCCACGACCGCGCGCCCCACGAGCAGCAGCACGACGCCGAGCACGAGATCGACACCGACGACGCCGACGACCGAGTGGGTGGCGTCCGCACCGCCGGGCACGGGCAGGTAGTAGGCGACGTCCGGCACCACCGACCCCGCCACCAGCCCGGGGAACCACAGGAACCGCCGCAGCGGGAGCACGGCTGCCGGGTGGGCGAACGTGAACGGCACGCTGACGCCTCCCCGATGCCGCCCGACCGTGAACAGTAGCAGCGCGATCGGAGCTCACCGCGCCGCCACCGCGGGCGTCACCCCACCTGCTCCACGAGGTCGAGCGCCGCGATGTAGGTCACCCGGTCGTTCCTGATCACCGCCGGTGCGCCGGTCGCCGTGGTGAGCAGCACCTCGGCGGTGGTCGGCCGGAGGTCCTCGACGCACAGCCCCGCGGTCCGGCCGTCCTCGAGCCGGACGGACTCGGTCGGCGGCAGCCAGCGCCGTGCGGTGACGCGCGCCCCGATGAGGTCCTCCAACGACGCGGGCGTCACGCGCGAGTGCTCGTCGACCGTCCCTCCCGCGGCGGTCAGGACGAGGTCGCCGGAGAAGGAGCGCAGCCAGTCGTGCGTGGCGGCGGACATCAGGTAGAGGGCGGGCGCCACGACCAGGCGGTAGCGGTCGAGGTCCGCGCCGGGCGGGATCACGTCGACGCTCCCGTGCGCCTCGGTGAGAGCGGCGTGCCAGCGCACGCACAGGCGTTCGTAGTCCACGTGCCGGGTCGGCAGGTGCTCACCCTGCCAGGCCCACATCGCCTGCTCGTCGTAGACGAGCGCGACGTCGGCGTCGACGACCTCGGGCGCACGCCCGGCCAGCGCCGCGCCGAGCCTGGTCACCTCCTCGAAGACCGGCCCGTCCGAGCCCTCGTGCGGGATCATCGCCGGGTGCCACTGCTCGGCGCCGCCGCGGGAGGCCCGCCACTGGAAGTACATGACGCCGACGGAACCGCGAGCCAGGTAGGACTCGGCGGCCTCGGTGATCGAGCCTTCGGGCAGCGACTGCACGACCCCGTCGGCGTGGATCGCGCCCGGTGCGTGCTCCATGAGCAGCCAGCGGCCGTCGGGATGGCCGGCGGCACGAGCCCAGCCACGCGCCCGGTCGGCGGCGAAAGCGCGCTCGGCAGGCGCTTCGGCCACCGTCGACGGGTAGTGGTCGATGGCGACGAGGTCGACCTCGCGGGCGAAGGCGGCGTGGTCGACGGGCACCCAGCCACCGAGGACGAAGTTCGTGGTGACCGGCGCCCGGCCCGCGAGGACGGCCTTCTGCCGGCGGTAGTGGCGGACCATCGAGTCGGACAGGAAGCGCCGGTAGTCGAGTTCGTGCGCGGGGTTGGGCAGGTACTGGGTGGCGCGCGGCGGCAGGACCTCGTCCCACCGGCCGTAGCCCTGGGACCAGAAGGCCGTGCTCCACGCGTCGTTGAGGGCGTCGAGGGTGCCGTGCCGCCCGCGCAGCCACTCCTGGAACGAGCGCTCGCAGTGCTCGCAGAAGCACCACGTGCCGTACTCGTTGTGGACGTGCCACAAGCGCACCGCGGGGTGGTCGCGGTAGCGGTCGGCCAGCTCGGTGGCGACCCGCACGCTCGCCTCCTGGTACGCCGGGGCGTTGACGCAGTACGTGTCGCGCGAGCCGTGGGTCAGGCGCACCCCCTGCCGGGTGACGGGGAGGGCGTCCGGGTGCAGCCGGGTGAACCAGGGCGGCGGCGACGCGGTGGGCGTCGCCAGGCACACGCCCACGCCGGCGGCGTGCAGGCCGTCGAGGACGCGGTCGAGCCAGTCGAACTCGAACCGGTCGGGTGAGGGCTGCAACCGGGACCAGGAGAACACGCCGACGGTCACGAGGTTGACCGACGCGGTGCGCATCAGCGCGAAGTCCTCCGCCCAGGTCTCCTCGGGCCACTGGTCGGCGTTGTAGTCCCCTCCGAAGAACAGGCCGCCCGTCCTCCGGCCACGACCGACCGGCCCTCGGTCGAGGTCTTCCTCGCGGACGGCGGCGTGGTCGGGACGGGGAAGGGCTCCGGAAGCGCCGGTGCCGTGGTCCGGAGAGGAATCTTGCACGGGGTGCACCTGTTTCGTGATCGCGACGGGAGACCTTCGGTCGATCATCCCCGGTGGAGGGGCCTGCCCGCCGAGCCGCCCCGGTCGGGTCGTGTTCGGACCGGCCGGGGCGGCTCGACGTGCGGGTGGATCCGTACGGGTTCAGCTGGTCTTGTAGGGGTCCTGCTTGAGCAGGTGGGCCTTGTAACCTTCGCCCACGCCCGGCTCGGGCGTGCCGTTCCAGTCCTTGATGAGCACGGCGCCCGTGCTGCAACCCCACGGGTTCCAGGTCCACGGGAGGTAGCCGATGTGGTGGGCGTCGGCCCAGTCCGCCAGCCGCTGCATGTAGTCGAAGCCGCAGTTGTCCTGGCCGAACTCGCCGAGCACGATCGGGAACTGCTGGGCGATCGGGGCGACCTGGGTGTCCCAGCAGGTTTCGCTCGCGCAGGCGTTGTTGCTGTAGGCGTGCCAGGAGACGGCGATGTTGTTCAGCGGGTCGGTCGGCTTGTACTTGACCCACTCGCGCAGGTCGTTGGCCCACTCGAGGCCGCCCAGCATCAGCACGTTGGTCGCGCCGGTGGCCCGCACCGCGTCGACCAGGTCCTGCATGCCGGCGACCTCGTAGGGGATGCCCGTGCAGGTGCCGCCGTCGCGCCAGCACTGCCAGCCCAGGGTCTTGTCCCAGTCCGCGGCCATCTCCGGGTACGGCTCGTTGAACAGGTCGAACACGACCGCGTCGTTGCCCTTGAACGCGGTGGCCACACCGGTCCAGAACTGCGGGGAGTACTTCGCGTCGGTCATCGGCTTCTGGCAGACCGCGTGCTCGTCCTTGCAGTGCCAGTCAGGGCTGTTCGTGTAAGCGCCCCAGGTCCAGTGCAGGTCCAGGATCACGTTGATGCCGTTCTTCACCAGCAGGTCCACGTAGTCCTTGACGGCCTGCTGGTAGGTGGCGCCACCGGGCGTGCCGTAGACGCCCAGCCAGCACTCCTCGTTCAACGGGACCCGCACCGCGTGGACGTTCCAGGTCTTCATCGCGTCCACCGACGCCTGGTCCACCGGACCGCTGTCCCACATGCCCTTGCCCTGCACGCAGGCGAACTCGCCACTGGAGCGGTCCACCCCCAGCAGCCGGTAGGGCTTGCCCTCCGCCGTGACCAGCGTGTTGCCGGAGACGCGCAGCTTCGGCGCCGCCTTGTCGCCCGGCGGCGTGGTCGTCGTCGTAGTAGTTGTCGTGGTCGTAGTGGTGGTGGTCGTGGTCACCGACCCGGTGCACGTGGTGCCGTTCAGCGCGAACGAGCTCGGCACCGGGTTGGCATCGCTCCACGAGCCGCCGAACCCGATCGAGGTGGACGCGCCGGTGCTGAGCGACCCGTTCCAGCCCAGGCTGGCCGCGGACACCCGCGTGCCGGACTGGGTCCAGGTGGCGCTCCAGCCCTGCGTGACCTTCTGGCCGGTCTTGGGGAAGTCGAACGTCAGCGTCCAGCCCGACAACGCGTTGCCGAGGTTGGTGATCGCGACGTTGGCGGTGAAGCCGCCCGGCCACTGGCTCTGCACCGTGTAGCTGACGGAACAGCCGGCGGCCGCGGACGCGGGCAGTGCCGCCGTGGTCATACCGGCCACGGCCAGTGCGCCGGCAGCGCCGACTGCGAGTAGTGCCTGACGATGTCTCACCTGAACTCCTCGTACTAGTGAAGATCGACGAAATGACTGCACCCTGGGCTTCATTAGCTTCTCTGTGAAAGCGAATGTGCTGATGGGTGACGTCTGAAGGGTGGAAAGGCAGTCGACCCGGCGGGCCAGGTGAGGACTAAGTGAAGTAACCTGGCGAAAGGGTGCGGCGAAGGAGGGGACCTTGGCGAGAAGTCCGGTCTGGGCGAGCCGGTCGAAGACGCGCGGCCTGGTCCTGGACGTGATCAGGGCGGCGCGCACGATCAGCCGGGTGGAGCTCGCGACGGCGACCGGCCTGACCGGCGCGACCATCTCCGAGGTGGTGCGCGAGCTCCTGGGCGACGGCTTGGTCGTGGAGACCGGTCGTGGTGCGCCGACGGGCGGCAAGCCGCGCACCCTGGTCCAGCTCAACCCGCCCGCCCGCTACAGCGTGGGTGTCCAGCTCGAGCGCAACGCCTGCGTCATCGTGGTCGTGGACCTGGCCGGGCGCCCCGTGGCGCGGACCTCCTTCCACGGCGTGGCGTCGATGCCGCCGGAGCGGGCGTTGCCGCTGGTGGCGTCGCAAGTGGACGCCCTGCTGACGACCGCGGGCGTCGACCGCGAGAAGGTGCTCGGGGTCGGGTTGGTCAGCTACGGCCCGCAGGACCGCCGCGCCGGTGTGCTGCTGACGCCGCAGCCGACCGAGGAGTGGTGCGACTACCCCGTCGCGGGTCGTCTCGCGGAGTGCCTCGGCCTGCCCGTGCTGCTCGACAACGACGCGGCGGCGGCCGCCATCGGCGAGTACTGGCTGGGCGCGGTGGACCCGGGCAGCACCTACGGCTGCATCTACATGGCCACCGGGATCGGTGGCGGGGTGGTGGTCGCCGGTGAGGTGTACCGGGGCAGCACGTCGAACACCGCGGAGATCGGCCACGTCTCGATCGACGTCCACGGCGACGAGTGCCCGTGCGGCAACGTCGGGTGCCTGGAGAACTACGCCGGGCCCTCGGCCCTGGTCCGGCAGGCGCTGGCGATCCCCGGGCTCGCCCGACGGCTGGCGCTCGACCCGGCCGCCGAGGACTTCCTCACCGAGTTCGCGCGGATCGCGGCGGCTGCGAACGCCGGCGACCCCGAGGCCCGTGAGCTCGTCGAGAAGTCGGCGCGCTACCTCGGTCATGCCGCGGTCACCGTGGCGGTCCTGTTCGACCTGGACTCGGTCGTCCTGGCCGGGCCGAGCTTCGCCGTGGCGGGCTCGATCTACCAGGCGGTGATCCAGGAGGAGCTGGACCGCCGGTTGTTCGCGCGGCGGGTGCACTCGGTGCGCGTGGTGCCCTCGGTGAACGGGTCGGACGCGGCGGCGATCGGTGGGGCGGTCCTGGTGCTGCAGAGCGAGTTGACGCTCGGCCGCGGTCGCACCGAGGGCGAGGCGCGGCCGGTGGCCGCCGGTGCGGTCGGGGCGCCCTGACCGCGGCACGGGTAATGACGGGTCCGCTGCCACCGCGGACCGGTCGGTGCCGGGGCGGGAAGCCGGGATGAGCGGGTGGTGCGGCATGGCCCGGGCTCACTTCCCCGCGGGCCGAAGGCGCATGAGGACCTCCGCGCCGTCGGGGTGCGCCCAGACCGCGGGGGAGGCGTACAGGTCGCCGTCCTTCGGCCAGCCGGTGAACTTGGCGTCGTGGTAGACGCTGATCGTGCCCTGGGTCAGCACCGGGATGTACGGCATCGCCTGCTCGACGCGGGTCTGGATCGCGTCCAGGTGGGGTTGCCGCGCGGCGGTGTCGGCGGGGTTGATGAGCTTGAGCGCGTCGAGGGCCCGGTCGACCTGCGGGTCGGAGAACCGGCTGACGTTCGGGCCGGGCTTGGCGCCGACCGCGGCGGTCTGGGCGGTACTGAAGAAGTAGTTGTAGAGGTAGTACGGGTCCGGCGCCGGGCCCTGGTAGAGCGAGTCGATGATCAGCTGGAACGCGCCGCGGTCCTTGGAGTCGACGAACTCGTTCCAGGACACCTGCTGCGGGGTGAGCTTGATCCCGGCCTGCTGCAGCTGCTGGCCGATCGTGTCCACCGCGGTGATGTAGTCGGTCCAGCCGGCGACGACGCTCAGCGTCAGCGACACCGGCACGCCGTCCTTGGCGTAGATGCCGTCGGGTCCCTTGGCGTAGCCCGCGCCCTCCATGATCTGCCGGGCGGTGTCCAGGTCCGGCCGCATCGGGGCGGTCCGGTTCCGGAGCTCGCCGGAGATGAGGTCGCCGTCCCGGCTCGGCAGCAGGAAGCTCGGCGAGATGTCGCTGCCGGTGTTCTCGAACGCCAGCGTGTTGGTCTGGGTGCGGTCGATGGCGTGGTAGATCGCCTGGCGCACGGCCGGATCGGTCTGCGGGCCCTGGCAGCCCAGGGCGGCGCTGCTGCACGTGACCAGCGCGATCTGGTTCGAGTGGGTGATGGTGGCCTGGTAGCCGGGGTAGGTCTTCGCGATGTCGCCGATCTCCGGCACGGGCCCGGTCTGCCAGTCGATCTGGCCGGCCTTGAGCGCGGCGATGCCAGCCTGGTTGCCGGACAGCGAGAGGGAGCGGACCTTCTTGACGGCGGGCTCACCGCCCCAGTAGGTCGGGTTGGCCTTGAGGGTGAACGCCTGCGGCTTGAACTCGTCCAGCAGGTACGGGCCGGTGCCGACCGGGTCCTTCACCACGGCGACCGCCGGGTCGGCGATGTCCTTCCACTTGTGCTCCGGGACGATGTAGGTCTTGCCGAGGACCGACGGTCCGTCCAGGAACGACGGCTTGTCGAACCTGATGACCAGGTGCGTGTCGTCGACCGCCTCGGCCCGCCCGGCGTAGCCGGTGTTGTTCATGCCCTTGTTCTTGCTGATCATGTCGAGGGTGAACACGACGTCCGCGGCGGTGAACTTCTCGCCGTCGGACCAGGTCACGCCGTCCCGGAGGGTGACGGACAACTGGGTGCCGTCCGCGTTCCAGCCGAACTCGGTGCCCAGCCTCGGCGTCGGGTCGCCGTCGCGGAGGAGGTTGTAGAAGAACAGGGGCTGGAAGATCGTCCCGCCGCCGCCGATGCTGGTCGGCGCGAACGGGTTGAAGTTGATCTGGTAGTCCCCGGACTGGCCGCTGTACGTCACCAGGGTGGCGCTCTCGGCCCCGGCCGACGTGCCCGACGGTCCGCACCCCGCGGCCGCGATCGCCGCGGCGACCAGGACGGTTGCGGCGCGCACACCCGCGCTGGACCTTCTCGA
The DNA here is from genome assembly GCA_040689555.1 of Actinosynnema sp. NPDC051121. Taxonomy (GTDB): domain Bacteria; phylum Actinomycetota; class Actinomycetes; order Mycobacteriales; family Pseudonocardiaceae; genus Actinosynnema. Next base: position 460,345 of record JBFBCZ010000001.1, read on the forward strand.
CACCATCACGACGTCCTCCTTGACGTGCGACCCGCGGGGTTCGTCACGACCACCCCGCTCGCGTCCGTCATTATTAAGTTGCCTAAGTAAGCCGTCAATAGCTGGGGCTCACGGAACGGAACGCGACGGCACGCCCGTGGTGCGGCCGGCCGACCTGCGGCGTTGACTTACTTAGAAAAGCTGAGTAAGGATCGTCCCGATCTCCGATCCGGCGTCGACCAACGAGGAAGAGGCCCGCCATGACGCGCTCGTACCTGCACGACGGCTGGCGTCTGCGCGCCGTGGGTGGCCCGGTGCCGCCCGACCTCGCCGACCTGGACGTGCCCGCGCGGGTCCCCGGCAGCACCCACCTCGACCTGATGGCCGCGGAGCTCATCCCCGACCCGTACCTGGACCGCAACGAGGCGGCGCTGACCTGGATGCACCGCGTCGACTGGCAGTACTCGACCACGTTCCGGGCGGCGGCGCCGGAGGCCGGTGAACGGGTGGACCTCGTCTTCGACGGGATCGACACCGTCGCCACCGTCGAGCTGAACGGCGTCGTGCTCGGCCACACCGCCAACATGCACCGCGGCCACCGCTTCGACGTCGGGGGATCGCTGCGCGACGGCGACAACGACCTGACCGTGACGCTGCGGTCCGCGCTCACCCACGCCGAGCGGGCGGAGGCCGAACTCGGCGAGCGCAGGCGGGCGTACCCGCACCCGTACAACGCGATCCGCAAGATGGCCTGCTCCTTCGGCTGGGACTGGGGACCGGACCTCCAGACCGCCGGCCTGTGGAAACCGGTGCGGCTGGAACGCTGGGACACCGCCCGCCTCGCGCAGGTGCACCCGCTCGTCACCGTCGACGCCGACGGCACCGGCCGCGTCGACGTGCACCTGGAACTGGACCGCGCCGCGGATCGCGACTACACCGTGCTGGTCACGGTCGGCGACCGCGCGGAAGCCGCGGCGGTCACCGGTGACGCCGCGCACCTCACCGTGCTGGTGCCGGACGCCCGGTTGTGGTGGCCGGTGGGCTACGGCGACCACCCGCTCTACGACCTGACCGTCGCACTGCTGGCCGAGGGCCGGCAGGTGGACGGCGTCGAGCGCCGGATCGGGTTCCGCACCGTCACCGTGGACACCGAACCGGACGAGCACGGCACCCCGTTCGTCTTCGTCGTCAACGGCGAGCGCGTCTTCGCCAAGGGCGCCAACTGGATCCCGGACGACCACCTGCTCACCCGGGTCACCCGCGATCGGCTCGCCCGCCGGATCGACCAGGCCGTCGAGGCGAACATGAACATGCTGCGGGTCTGGGGCGGCGGCATCTACGAGACCGACGACTTCTACGACGCCTGCGACGAACGCGGCGTGATGGTGTGGCAGGACTTCACCTTCGCGTGCGCCTTCTACGCCGAGGAGGAGCCGCTGCGCGGTGAGGTCGAGGCCGAGGCCCGCGAGAACGTCACCCGCCTGGTCTCCCACCCGTCACTCGTGCTGTGGAACGGCAACAACGAGAACCTCCCCGCCTACACGGACTGGGAGGGGTGGCAGGCGAGCCTGGAGGGACGGAGCTGGGGCGGCGGCTACTACCACGACCTGCTGCCCAAGATCGTCGAAGAACTCGACCCCACCCGCCCGTACGCACCCGGCAGCCCGTTCAGCCCCGGCGACCTGCCGCCCAACGACGCCCACCACGGCACCCGGCACGACTGGGACGTCTGGAACTTCCTGGACTACACCCACTACCGCGACCACCTGCCGCGGTTCTGCGCCGAGTTCGGCTTCCAGGGGCCACCCACCTGGACCACGCTCACCCGGTGGATCCACGACGAGCCGATGACGCCCACCTCGCCCGCGTTCCTGCTGCACCAGAAGGCCGTCAACGGCAACGTCAACCTCGACCGCGGCTTCGCACCCCACCTGCCCGCCCCGGCCGACTTCGAGCAGTGGCACTGGACGACCCAGCTCAACCAGGCCCGCGCGGTGGCGTTCGGCGTCGAGCACTACCGCTCCTGGTGGCCGCGCACGGCGGGAGCCCTGGTCTGGCAGCTCAACGACTGCTGGCCGGTCACCTCGTGGGCCGCCGTGGACGGCGACGAACGCCCCAAGCCCCTCTACTACGCCCTCAAGCACGCGTTCGCGCCGCGGCTGCTGACCGTCCAGCCCCGCGCCGGACGACCCACCCTGGTCGCGGTCAACGACCACGACGAACCCTGGACGGGTGCGGTGCGCGTGACCCGGCAGGACTTCACCGGCGAGGTGCTGGCCGCCGCCGAACTGGGGCTCGACGTGCCGCCCCGATCCACCGCGCTCCTGGACCTGGCCGATCACCTCCTCGAACCCGCCGACCCGGGAAGCGAGGTGCTGGTCGCCGCCGCCGACGACGTCCGCACCCACCACCTGTTCCGCGAAGACCTCGACCTCCGCTACCACCCGGAACCGTTCACCGCCGACGTCACCCCCGTGGCTGGTGGGTACCGCGTCGACGTCCGGGCGACCTCGTACGTCCGGGACCTCGGCCTCCTGGCCGACAAGGTGGCCGCCGACGCGGTCGTGGACGACATGCTGGTCTCGCTGACCGCCGGCGAGTCACACCACTTCTTCGTGCGCACGTCGGAGGAGCTGCCCGAACCCGCCGCCCTGCTGCACCCGCGCGTGCTCCGTTGCGCCAACACGTCCGGTTGACCGTCCCTTCGAAGCGGGACGTGCCCGACCCGCTGTCAGCCGCAGGGCGGGTAGCCGCTGATGGTGTCGCGAGCCGTGGTCACCTGGTCGCGGTACATCACCTCCGAGGCGGCGAGGAGCGCGGCGGTGTCGGGGGTGCCGAGGTGCCCGACGGCCTCTTCGGTCGCCGCGATCACGGTGGAGAGCTCGTCCTCGAGGTCCGCAGGCGCCTGCGACAGCAGGACCCTGCCGTTCTCGACGACGATGCCCGCCAACCTCTTCGCCTCCGACACGTCGGCGAGCCCGCCCCCGCGCACGATCGGCCTGCCCATGTCCGCGCTGAACGACACCAGCGCGACGTCGAGCACGTCGAGGTCCTGGCAGAAAGCCGCCAGCGCAGCCGATGACGTCGTCGTCGGGCCGGACTGCGTGGTCGCGGTGTTCTCCGGCGTCGCGGGCTCCGCGGCCGAGCACCCCGCGAGCAGGCACAGCGCGACCGTGGCAGCGGGAATTCGCATGACGTCGTTCTACCGGATCGCTCCGGGACCGGTCCCCGGCCGGGCAACGCGGCATCGTTGCTCACCGACGGCTCACCGACAGCTCACCGACTCGACGCCGGTGCCGTTCCGCCGTGCATCGGGACAAGATCATCGACTGGGGCGACGACTGCGGGATGGGTGACGTCCGAGGCCGACCCCGACCGGAAGCGTGCCGACGCGTCACGCGAACGAGTTGCGCGGCGGTTCCCGTCGCCGACGACCTGCCGGAGCGGTAGGTCGTGCAGCATCGCGTGGTAGGTGGGCGAGTCGGGGGCGGGGCGGAGGTCGCCGACCGGAATCCAGCCCCAGGCCCGGTACATGGCGTGGAGCTTGACGTTGCCCGATTCGACCACCAGCGCGGCACGCGACTCCGGCCGGTCGGTGAGCAGTGCGTCGCGCAGCAGGTGGGCGTAGCCGCGGCCCTGGCAGCGGGGCAGCACCGCCAGGTCGAGCCAGGCGAAGGTTCGCCGTCCGTCCTCGACGAGGAGGTCGGGGTCGTCCGGTGGGGTGAGCAACCCGTCCCACCATCGGGTTCCTCGGGGCAGCGTGTGTCCGTACGTGTAGCCGACCAGTTCGTCCGCGAGGTGGACGGTGGCCAGGCGGAAGCCGGGACGGGTCGTGTACTCCGCCACGCGGCTCCAGTGGCGTTCGGCGGTGCGCATCGGGTTGGCCGGGTGCGGGGCGTAGCCCGCGGTGTAGACGGCGAGCAGGGGCTCCCGCAGTGCGTGCGCGCCCTCCGGGTCGTGGGTGGTGATGGTCGGGGTGGTGTCGGTCATCGGCGTGGCTCCGTGGTGAGGGTCAGCCCGACCGGGGTGAGGCCGCCGTTGGTGTCCAGCCGGTACGGCGTCGGGGACGGCACGGTCAGGTGGTGGCGTCGCATCAGGTGGGCGGTGACCAGGACGAGTTCGGTCAGCGCGAGCGCGGCGCCGTCGCAGGCCCGGGGCCCGGTGCCGAACGGGAGGTAGCCGTGGTCGCGGCGGGCGGTGTCGACGGTGGTGGTGCCGGGCAGCCAGCGGCCGGGGTCGAACCGGTCGGGCTCGGGGTGGTAGCGGCCGTCGTGGTGCAGCAGGTACGGCGAGACCATGACCCGCATGCCCGGGCACAGCGGGTAGCCGCCGAGCTCGGTGCCCTGGACGACGGTCCGGGCCAGCAGCCACGTCGGCGGGTGCACCCGCAGCACCTCCCGGACGAACGCGGTGGTGAACTCCAGCGCGTCCAGGTGCGCCACGGCGGTCTCGCCGGGGTCGTCCGGGAGGCAGGCCGCCTCGGCCGCGATGCGCTCCTGCGCGCCGGGGTGCCCGGCCAGGGTGAACAGGATCCACCCCAGGGCGCGGGTCGGCACCTCGTGCCCGGCGATCATGAGCCCCACCAGCGCGCCGACCACCGTGTCGTCGGCCAGCAGCCCGTACTGCGAGGACGGCCGCATCATCGCCCCGAGCACGTCCGGTTCGTCCGCCCCGTCGGCACGGCGACGGCGCAGCACGGCCCTCACCCGGCGGCCGAGCACGGCCTGCTGCCGGCGGATGCGCAGCGTCGTGGGCGCGGGCACCCAGTGCGGCAGGCGCACGAGCTGCGTGTTGAACGTTTCCCGCAGCCGGAACAGCTCCCGCTCCCCGTGCACCAACTCCTCGGCGTCCACGCCGAACAGGAATCGCGCGCCGATCCGTGACAACGCCTCCCGCACCCGCGGCAGGACCTCCACCGAACCCCCGCTCGGCCAGCTCTCGGCCAGCGCGGCGGACTCCTCGGCCAGCGGCGCCAACCGACGGCGGACCTCGGCCGGGCGCAGCCCGCGCATCCGGGCGGCGTGGACCCAGACCCGCTCCACGTCCGGCGGGGGAGCGTGGCGCGGCCGTCGCGGTGGGGGGAAGAAACCCGGCGGCACCCCGAACTCGTAGGTCGTGCGGTTGAGCACGGCGCGGGACAGCTCCGCGCCGGCCGCCACGTACACCGTGCGGTCGTAGGCCCACAGGTCGCCGAACTCGCGGCACGCGGTGGCCAGGAAACCCAGCCTGTCGGCGTCGTAGGTCAGGCCGTTACCGACGGCGAACCCGCCCTGCGGCCCGGGTGGTCGCTGCACCGTGGTCTCCTCGCCTTCGTGGGGACCGGGTGGGTCCGTCGCGGGACAGACCCACCCGGCCGTGTGGTCCGGGCCCGTCAGTCGTGCCAGTACAGGGGATACGCGCCCGGAGCGTGGTTGCCCTGCATCCGCCGCACGACGTGCCCGAGGACCTTCCGGATCTTGGCCATGGTCGTTCTCCTCGTGATCAGGCCGCGCCCACGATGAGCCCGGCTCCGGAGGAATTCCCATTTCGGGCGGATCCGGACGGAACACCCTCGACGAGGGCACTTGTGAGTGACACATCTCGCCCGGACGAAGCCACGACACCCGTGATCGCTCCAGAGCGGAATCAAGGACCTGCCCCGCCGACGCCATACGACACACCGCGGCGGACCCGATCTAGTGCCCGTGACCGAGTCCTGCCAGGTCGAGCATGCGGCGCATGTCGTGGAAGCCATTCACGCACGCGGCGAGGACGGCGTCGTGGCGACCGGACGTCCGGGCGAACAGCAGCAGGAAGTACGGGTCGATCGCGTTCGGGTCGTGGATGTCCGCCTCCACGACCTCACCGCTCACCGGGTGCTTGAACCGGCAGTGGTCGCCGTGCACCTCGATCATCCACTCCACCCCGCCGACCTCGACCTCGTCGGGGTACTCGACGCCGCTGTCGTAGGCGGGGAGGACGTCGGTGCGCAAGCTCGCGACGAGCGTTCCGGCCCGCCGCCGGAAATCCGCGACCACCACGTCCAGCGCCGGCCGGAGCTCCGCCGCCTCCTTCGCGGTGATCAGCCGCAGCACCACGAGCACCGGCCCGTCGGACACGGTTCCCGGAGAGGCGAAGACCAACAGGTCTTCGGGCAGCGACGCCTGCAGCTCCCGTGCGGCCTCCGAGGCGCCGGCCATGTCCGAGTCCCCGTCGAGCGGAAGCGTCAACGAACTACCGCGCCCGACCCGCCGCGCGACCTCTTCCGGCGTGGGACCACCCCGCGGTGAGACGTCCACGGGGCAATTCCACCACGGGGCGGTGCCGGCACAATCACCCCGTGCCGGACGCGAACCTGGTGGGCCACTGGTCGGACCGCGACCTGTACCCGCACGACCCGGAGTTCTCCGAGCTCGTGTTCCGCGCCGACGGCACGGGCTGGACGTACTGGTGCAGTTGGAGCGCGGAGTTCACCGTCGAGCGCTTCCGGTGGCGGGAGACCGCGCCCGGGGTCCTGGAGGTGAGGCTGGTGGCGCTGCTGTCCGGCACGTGGTCGACGGTCGGCGGTGAGACGCGGCACGAGGTGGAGGACCGGGAGCCGCTGGACCTGACCTCGTCACCGACCTACCGGATCACCGGCGACCCGCTCGCACTGGAGCTGGACCGCCCGATCGACGTCACCCTCGGCGCGACCCGCTTCACCCTGCTGTCCCGCGACGCCGTCGACCCCGCGCCCTCGCACCGCTGAGGTTCAGGACAGGAACATCGCGGACAGCCGGGGCAGGTGCTCGCGGAACGCGTCGTCGTCGGACCAGTGCCAGGCCGGCCCCGCCGGCTCGTCCGGGCGCGGCACGGTGGCGAGCGCCCTGCCGACCGCCTCGTGGAACGAGTCCGTCTCCCCGCGCACGCGTCGGTAGGCCTCCTCGACGCACGCGCCGATCGCCTGGTAGCCCAGCCAGCCGCGGCCTTCCTCGTCCGCCATCGCGCGGACCACGGGCACGTCGGCGAGCGTGTCCGGGTCGCCGACCGCGCGGGTGAACACGTCCCGGCCCTGGAGGATGAGCCCGTCGCGGAAGTCCATGAACCCGTCGTCACCACAGCCGCCCTCGATCAGGTACGCCGCGTGCCACAACGGGTGGCGGTACGCCGAGTCCGTGACCTGGACGAAGGTGATCTCCCAGTCGACGATGTCGTCGGGGCCGAGCTTCGCGAGCTCGTCGGTCAGCGCGCCGGGCAGCGGATCGTCCGCGTGGTTGCGGTCTCCCGCGCGGTCGCCCACCGCGCTACGGGCTCGTTCGACCACGCCCCACCAGGTGTCGATCTCCACCCGCCCATCGTAGAGGTGGACCACACCTGTCTTGAACGGATGCGGGCGGCGCGCGCTCACCGAGCCGGGGCACGCCCCGTGGTGTCGGGCGTGGTGAGCGGGATGGACTGGGCGTGGTGGAAGACGTTGTCGGGGTCGACGGCGCGTTTGGCCTTCACCAGTCGGGTGAAGTTGTGGTCGCCGTAGTAGAGCTGCCACCAGCTCGCGCGCTCGGTCGTGGGGTGCCGGGGCAGGTCGGCGTCGAGGTAGTTGACGAAGCAGCCGTCGGTGGCGGTGCCGTCGGGGTCGTCGTTGGCGGCGGCGGGGACGCCCCCGGTCTCGGCGTAGACGTGGGTGTAGGTGTCGCGCAGCCACTGGACGTGGTCGTCGTCCTGGGCGGGGTCGGTCCAGAAGGTCATGTACTGGAGCTTGATGGTCGAGTCGCGGTGCGGGGTGGCGGTGGCGTCCTTGGCGACGGCGTTGACGCGGCCTCCGTAGGTGTCCAGGGACACGCGTGCGCCTTCCGCGCCGCGCCCGGCGGCGGCGAAGCGGGCGGCCATCGTGCGGAGCTGGTGGTCGGTGAGGCGGCGGTGGTAGGCGGACTTGTAGTCGGCGCGCCGGTTCCAGGTGCCCTGGCCGAGTTCGTGGGTGGCGTTGAGCCACGGGCGTGCGGGCCAGGCGTCGAGGGTGCGCGGGAGGGTGGCGGCGGAGGAGACGGTCAGCACCGCGCCGAGGAAGTCCTTGAGCGTGGTGCGGGCCCGGCGCAGGTCCTCGGGGGTGTCGTCGTCGATGGCGACCTGGGTGGTGAGGTTGATCGCGCGCTCGGTCGAGGTGAGCCGGGGGAAGACGCGGAACAGGGCGAACAGCCGGTTGTCCGCGTCGGCGTCGGGGGCGCTGCGGTGGGCGCACCAGTCGCTGAAGCGGCGCAGCATCGCGGTGAGCTCGCCCTCGCCGACCTGGTCCCACGGGATGGTGATGTCGTGCAGCAGCACCTGCCGCGGCGCTCGGGGCAGCAGGTCGCGCGCGGACGTGCCGTCGTCGGTGTCGGGGCTGCGCAGCAGGTAGCGGGTGACGACGCCGAAGTTCCCGCCCCCGCCGCCGGTGTGCGCCCACCACAGGTCGGCGTCGGCGCCGGTGCTGTCGCGGGTGACCAGGCGGACCTCGCCGTCGGCGGTGACGACCTCGACGCCGTGCAGGTGGTCCACGGTGAGCCCGTTGCGGCGCGACAGCAGGCCGTATCCGCCGCCGACGATGTGCCCGCCCGCCCCGACCGTGGCGCACGAGCCGCCCGGGATGGTGGTGCCCCAGCGGCGGTGCAGCTTGAGGTAGACCTCCCACAGGCTCTGGCCGGCGCCGACGGCGACGCAGCCGGTCGCGCGGTCGTGCCGCACGTCGCGCAACAGCCCCAGGTCGACCACCGCCCGGACCGAGCTGTTGAAGACGTGGTCCTCGTAGCAGTGCCCGCCGCTGCGCACGGTGAACCGCCGCTCCTCGCCGGTCAGCCTGCGCACGCACGCGGCGACCTCGGCGGTGTCACGGGGCAGGTACACCTCGTCCGGGCTGCCGACCCACCGCAGGTTGTTGCCCTGGACGAGGTCGGGGTAGCGCACGTCATGCCTGTCGATCCTGCGCACGGTCATGGGTCCCATCCAACGGTGGACCGGTGTGCACGCGGGGGTGAAGCCGGTGGGAGGACGAGGGAATCCCGCTCACGGCCCGCAGTCGGCGCGGGCGCGTCCCCGGCCGACCGCTCACCCGAAGTGCAGGACGTAGGCGAGCACGATCGCGACGACGGCCGCCGGGTAGACGACCCGGGCCCCGAGCACGACGCGGTCGCCGACGTCGCCGCGACCCGCGCCGGCCAGTTGCTGGCGCAGCAGGTTGGTCAGCAGACAGCCGGTGGCCAGCAGGATGAACGCGTAGTACGCCCACTCGATGGCCACGGTGTAGCTGACCTCGGGCAGCGGTGAGGTCACCGCGGCGAGCAGCACGGCACTGGTCAGGATGGCGGTGATGCCGATGCTGTACCCGGCGGCCGCGCCGGTGGGGAAGTACAGCGACAGGTAGGTCAGCGCGACCAGCAGGGCCAGCGGCAGCAGGTTCTTGAGCAGGAAGCCGCCGAGGTCGCGGTGGACGCGGATCTCGGTGACGTACTGGCTGTAGAACGTCCCGGTGGGCGAGGTGAGGGCCGGGTCGCCGAGTTCCGCCGTGCTGCCGACGGTCTCGCGGTAGAACTCGACCCGGTCGGCGGTCCAGTTCGGGACGTGGTCGATGGTCGCGGTCGCGTTCGTGCCGCCGCGCAGGCGTTCCTCCTGCGGTTGGGCCATGACCGCCGGGTCGGTGACGTAGACCAGTCGGGTCTCCGGCAACGCCCGGTTCTGCAGGGACAGCGCCACGGTCTGCCGGTCGAACGGGAAGCGGCGGAAGTCGAAGTCGGCCTTGAACTCGTCGGCGACCCGGTACAGCTTGTAGGTCTGCCCGCCAGCGGTGGAGGTGCGCACCGGCGTGCCGAGCGCCAGGCCGGGGTCGACGGCGTTGGCGAAGGTGACGTCGGTGGCCGTGTCGTCGCCGGCGTAGCGCAACCACAGGAAGAAGTCGGCGAAGAACGTGCCGTCGCGGGTGTCCAGGTCGCTGATCTCGTTGACATTGACACCGGCGGTCACGATCCGGCGCACGGTCAGCTCCTGCCCGGCCAGGGTCGCCGCGCCGGTGGCGGCGGAGGTGGCCGAGGTGGCGGGCACGAGCTGCACGGGCGCGGAGACGAACCGCGAGCCGTCGCTGCGGACCACGGAGATCTCCCGCTCGGCGGAGCCCTCCGCGTCGAACCTGACCGGCCCGAGCAGCCCGGGGGCGGCGTGCTCTTGGTCGTCCATGGCGGCCAGCGCGTCCCGCACCCGGCGGCGGTCCTCCGCCCGGCTGTCGTCGGTGAGGCGCAGGTCCGCGTCGCGCAGGGCCTTCACCACGGCCGTCACGCTCTCGTAGGTGGTGGCGGCCTCCCAGGTCGGCCGGTAGCCGTGGGCCGAGCGGAACGCCGTCGCCCACTGCAGGGCCGGGCCGGTCAACGCGTCGCTCGCCATCGGCGCGATGGCCAGCAGCTCGCCAGGGGACCGGCCGTCGGCGGTGACGGCGTCGTGGAAGTCGTCGTCGGCCATGGCGTCCGCGCCCAGCAGCGGTGCGGTGATCCCCGCGTCGCGCAGCGCCGTGACCACCCGCGCCCCGTGGTCGGCCCGCAGCGCCAGCACGACCGGCCCGGGATCGGGCTCGGCGCGCAGGGCCGCCACGGCGTCGGTCACCGCGGCGTCGGCGTGGTCACCGCCGAAGTCGACGGTCACCTCGCGCACGACGGTCCCGCGCGTGCCGAACGCGGCGGTGAACCCGTCCCTGATGCCGCGCCCGTACTCGCTGTCCTCGCTGATGACCGAGGCACGGCGGGCGCCCAGCACCTCGCCGAGGTACACGGCGGCGAACCCGCTCTGCACCCGGTTCCCGAACACCGTGCGGAAGTACCACGGGTGCCCATCGGTGACCTGGTCCGACGTCGCGCTCGGGGTGACCGCCGCCAACCCCGCGTCGGCGTACACGGGCGCGGCGGCCAGCGAGGTGTCGCTGGAGGTGTGCCCGACGACGGCCAACGCCCGCCCGTCGCGCACGACCTCCTCGGCGCGCTGCCGCGCCTGCGCGGGGTCGTTGTGGTCGTCGTGCACCAGCAGTTCCACCGGTCGCCCGTCCACGCCACCGGCCCGGTTCGCCTCGTCCAACGCCATCCGCGCCGCGTCGAGCACGCCCTGCTCCGAACCCGCCTCGCCACCGGTGAGCCCGGCGACGAGCGCCACGTGCACCGGATCGGGCTCGCGGGCACGATCGACGAGCCACACGACCGCCGCACCGAGGACGACGACCGCCGCCGCCACCGCAACCCAACGCCATCGTCGACGCCGCCCCTCGTGAGGGAGCGGCGGGACGGGCGGCAGCGGTGGCTCGGCCGCCCACCGCACCTCGGCGGGAGCCTTGGCCTGCACACCCCGCACACCGCGCAACGCACGCCGGGTGTCGGCGCTCGGCTTGATCCCGTGCGCCTTCTGCCAGCAGAACCGGCGCTCGGCGTCGTCGTCGACCACCGCGGCCAGCCACCGCCACGCGGGTTCGCAGTCCGGATCGGCGGCCAGCGCCTCACCCAGCAGCGCGCGGGCACCGGCGCGATCGCCCTGTTCCGCCAGACCGGCCGCCCGGTGGACGGCGTCCGCGGCTTCCACCTCACCCGGCACCCTCCACCTCCCTCGGCGCACCGGGACAGCCCGCGTGCCGCGACGGACCCGCCACGGCACACCGTCATCGCTCAACGACATACCGCACAGACGGGGGAGCAACCCACACGTCACCTGAACCAGTGATGCCGGTCAGCCCTGCCGTCGCTCCTGGTGGCGGCCGACCGGCGGTCGCCCGAACGGGCCTGGGCCCCGTGCGCCTGCACGGGGCCCAGGTAGGAGGTGGTTCAGGAGCAGAAGATGTCGTCGTTCTGGATCGTGACGATCGCCTGCGAGTCGGCCAACGCCGTGCCCGCGGACGGGCTGGAGAGCGTCAGCTTCACCGTCTCGTCCCCCTCGCAGACCGTGTCGCCCTTGATCGTCACGTTCTGCGTGATCGCGGACTGCCCCAACGGCAGCGCGACGAGCTGGTTGGAGAACGCGGTGTAGTCCGCCGAGCCCGCCGTGCCGTTCGACGCGCTGACCAGCACCGTCGGCAGCGAGCCGCTCTGCTTGGGCGTGGACAGCGAGATGGTGAAGGCGCACGAGTGGGTGCCGCTGTTGCCCTCGGAGCAGGCGGCGTCGTCGACGTTCCACGTCGGCGTGCCGTCGTCGTCCAGGATCGTGCCGGTTCCGGTGTTGTCGGCCAGGTCGGTCCACCCGCTGACCGGCGACAGGATGACCGAGAACGTCTCGTTCGCCTCGTCCAGCGCGTCGCGGGTGACCGGGACGGAGATCGTCTTCAGGCCGGTGTCGTCGGAGGCCCAGGACACGGTGCCGGAGCCCGCGGTGAGGTCCGTGTCGCCCGCCGTGCCGGCGGCGATGTCGTAGTGGACCGAGGCGGCGGTGTAGCAGCCGCCGTTGCCGTCCACGGTGAAGGCGAGAGTGGTGGTGCCCGCGCCGGTCCCCTCGTAGGCACGGGCGTTCCCGATGCTGATGACGCGCGGGAACTCGCACGTCTGCGCGGTGACGTCCGCGGTCGCGGGCAGGGCGCCGAGCGTGAGGCCGCTCAACGCGATCGCGCCGGCCAGAGCCAGGCGTCTGTGGTGCGTGTTCAAGGTGGTCTCCCCTGGTGTTCCCGATCACCGCGATCCGGCGATCTCCCCTTCGCGGTCGGCGATCCGGCCGCTGGGCAGAGCCTCGCGGAACCCCGTTGTCCGAACGTGGAACGCCCGTATAGGCGACGTATAACGGCTGGTCGTTCCACTACCGTGAGCTCCGGGGGTGGCGGTGGAGTTCAACGTCCTGGGGCCGGTGGAGGTCGTGGACCGCGGCCTGCCCCTCCCGCTGCGCCCCGGGAAGCAGGTGGCGCTGCTGTCGGTGCTGCTGTGCGCCGCGGGGTCGCCGGTGTCGGCGGACCGGTTGGTGGACGCGCTCTGGGACGGCCGACCACCCAGGACGGCGACGGAGAACCTGCGCGGGTACGTCCACCAGTTGCGCCGTGCGCTGGGTGACGCCGGGCGGATCGTGCACCGGGCGGCGGGTTACGCCCTGGTCGTCCACCCGCGGGAGCTCGACGCCGCCAGGTTCGAGGCCGTGGCCGCCCGCGGTCGCGCCGCGTTCTCCGCCGGCGACGCCGAATCCGCGGCCAGGCTCTGGCGGGAGGCGCTCGACCTGTGGCGGGGGACGCCGTTCGAGGACGTGGACGTGGGTGTCGTGCGCGAGGAGGCCGCACGGCTGGAGGAGCGGCGGCAGGCGGTGCTGGACGCGCGGATCGGGGCCGATCTGGCACTCGGCCGCCACCACGACCTGATCGCCGAGCTCACCGCGCTGGTCGCGCGCAACCCGTTGCGGGAGCGGCTGCGCGAGCACCTCGTCCTGGCCCTGTACCGGGCCGGCAGGCAGGGTGAGGCGCTGGCGGTGGGCCGGGACGGCCGCCGGCTGCTGGCCGAGGAACTGGGCCTGGAGCCGGGGCCGGGACTGCGCCGGCTGGAGCAGGCCGTGCTGGCGGGCGACCCGGCGCTGGACCTGCCGACGACGGCGCCGGTCGTGGAGGACGCGGGTCACCCGGTGCCGCGCCAACTGCCCGCCCACACCCCGCACTTCGTGGGCCGCACGGCGGAGCTGGACCGGCTGACCGGCCTGCTCGACGCCGGCCGGGACGGATCGGGCCCGACCGCGGTGATCGCCGTGATCAGCGGCACCGCCGGCATCGGCAAGACTTCGCTCGCAGTGCACTGGGCGCGGCGGGTCGCCGACCGGTTCCCCGGCGGCCAGCTGTACGTCAACCTGCGCGGCTTCGACCCGACTGGCCTGCCGGTGGACCCCGGCGAGGCGCTGGCGGGGTTCCTCGACGCGCTCGGAGTGTCACCGGACCGGGTGCCGGCCACGACCGAGGGCAGGTCCGCGCTGTACCGCGGCCTGGTCGCCGACCGGGAGGTGCTGGTGCTGCTGGACAACGCGCACGACGTCGAGCAGGTGCTGCCCCTGCTGCCGGGTGGCCGCGGCAGCTTCACCGTGATCACCAGCCGCAACGGTCTCGTCGGTCTGACCACCCGGCACGGCGCCCGTCCGCTCACCCTGGACGTGCTCGACCGCGGTGAGGCGGAGACGCTGTTCGCGAGCCACCTCGGCCGTGACCGCCTCGACGCGGAACCGGACGCGGTGCGGGACCTCATCGGCTACTGCGCCCGGCTGCCGCTGGCGTTGGCGATCGTCGCGGCACGCGCCACGGCACGTCCGGCGTTCCCGTTGCGGGTCCTGGTCGAGGAGTTGCGCGACGAGCGCAGGCGGCTCGACGCCCTCGACGCGGGCGACCCGAGCACCAACGTGCGGGCCGTGTTCTCGTGGTCCCACCGGCAGGTCGGAGAGCAGGCGGCCGGCTTGTTCGTGCTGCTGGGGCTGCATCCGGGGGTGGACATCGGTGTGCCCGCCGTCGCCGACCTGGCCGGGGTGCCGCGCGAGCGCGCGTCCGCGCTGCTGGTGGAGCTGACCAGGGCGAACCTGCTCGACGAGCACGTACCCGGCCGGTTCACCTTCCACGACCTGCTGCGGGCGTACGCGGCGGACCGGGCCGGGGAGCTGGCCGGGGACCGGCGCCGGCGGGCGGTGCGCCGGCTGTTCGACCACTACGTGCACACCGCCGACCGCGTGGACCGCGTGCTCGCGTCCGGGCACGAGCCGGTCGCGCTGGTCGAGCCCGATCCGGCGGTGCGGCCGGAGCGGCCCGTCGACCAGGACGCCGCCTGGGCGTGGTACGAGACCGAGCACCCGGTGCTGCTCGCCGTCATCGACCGGGCGGCCGAGACGGGGTTCGAGCACCACGCCTGGCAGCTGTACCACCTGCTCTGGACGTGCTTCGAGCGCCGCGGCCGCTGGCAGGAGTGGGAGGAGGCCGGGCGCACGGCGCTGCTCGCCGCGTCGGACGCGGGTGACCGGGACGGCCAGGGGCGCGTGCACCACGCGCGCGGCTGGGCGTGCGCGCTGCTGGCACGCTACGACGACGCGCACTCGCACCTGCGCCGTGCGTTGGGCGTGTACGAACAGCTCGGCGACCCGGTGCAGCAGGCCCGGGTGCGGTACGCGGTCGCGTGGACCCTGGAACACCAGGACCGCGTGCCCGAGGCCCTGCGCCAAGCCGAGCAGGCGCTGGAGGTCTTCCGCGACCACGACCACCCGGCGGGTGTCGCGCGGTCGCTCAACATGGTCGGGTGGCTGTCCGCGAAGAGCGGCCGCCACGAGCAGGCCCTGGACCACTGCGGCCGGGCGCTGGACATCTACCTCGATCTGGGTGACCGACGCGGCGCCGCCCACACCTGGGACAGCCTCGCGTTCGCCCACCACCACCTGGGCCGGCACGGCGAGGCGATCGACTGCTACGGCAAGGCCATCGGCCTGTACCGGGACCTGCGCGACAAGTTCTACGAGGCCGGCACGCTGGCACGGCTGGGCGACGCGCACCACGCCGCGGGAGACCCGGCAACGGCCCGCGCGCTGTGGCGGCAGGCGTTGGGGATGTTCGAGGACCTGCACCACCCGGAGGCCGAGCAGGTGCGGGCGAACCTCACCGCGACGAACTCCTCGTGGTCCGACGCGAGCCGGTGAGGTGACGCCTCGCGGCACGGCACCGTCGGGAGGGCCGTGCCGCCGTCGGCCGGCCCCACCCGCCTCGTGGCAGGCGGGGCCGGCGGCTCCTAATCGTGCTGGTCACCCCACGCGCGGGCGTAGCGGTTGGCGTCGGGGCGTTGTGGGTCACGGCTGCGGTACACCACGTACGGCCGCACGAGGTAGCCGACCGGTGCGCTGAACACGTGCACCAGGCGGGTGTACGGCCAGATGCCCAGCAGCACGAGCACGATCACGTTGTGCACCTGGAAGCTGAGCGGCGTGCCCTCCATCAGCTCCGGTCGCGCGGAGAACGTGAAGAGTCCTCGGAACCACACCGACACCGATGACCGGTAGTCGTAGCCGCCGCCGATCAGGTTCTCCCCGACGGTGTTGACCATCCCGGTGACGATCGCCGCCGCGAGGAGCGCGTACATGACCCGGTCGCCCCGGGTGGTGGCCTTGCGCACCGCGGACACCGTGAACCGGCGGTACAGCAGGATCGCCACGCCCGCCACCGTGGCCACGCCCGCCAGCGTCCCGGCGGTCACCGAGACGAGGTGGTACATGCCCTCGGTGATCCCGAAGAACTCGGTCCAGCTCTTGGGGATCAGCAGGCCGAGCACGTGGCCGCCGATCACGGCGAGCAGCCCGAAGTGGAACAGCGGGCTGCCCAGGCGCAGCAGCCTGCTCTCGTGCACCTGCGAGGACCGCGTCGTCCAGCCGAACTGGTCGTGCCGGTAGCGCCAGACGTGCCCGACCAGGAACGAGGTCAGCGCGATGTACGGCAGGGCCAGCCACAGCAACGTGCTCATCGTCGTCCTCTCGACTCGGCGTGCAGGGCGGGGTCCATCGCGAACGGCTCCAGCCCCACGTCTTCCTCGGGCGGCCCCTCCGCGGCCAGCGTCGCGATCTTGCGGAGGTCCGCGGCGCTGATCTCCGGGAGGGTGGCGCACACCGCGTCCAGCACGGCCAGGTACGGCGACCCGCCGTCGGCGAGCGACAGCCGGATCATCTCCAGCACCGGGCGGTGCTCCACCAGCAGCCTCCGCCCGGCGGCGGGGTCGGCGGTCGCGGCGAACTCGAGCACGACCGCGAGGTGGTCGGGCAGTTCGTGCTCGCCGAGTTCGACCCCGGCCGCGCGGTAGGCGTGCTTGAACCGCAGCAGCGCCATGCCGCGCTTGCGGGTGTCGCCGTAGGCGTAGTACGACAGGTGCAGGCAGTTGCGCTTGCGCAGGTCGAAGTTCTCGACGTAGTGCTGCGCCAGCGCGCTCCCCGCCGAGGACCGCGCGTGGTCGATGAACGACACGAGCGCGGGCCCGGCGGGCGCCGGGAGCGACACGGCCGCCGCTCGGAGATCGGGCAGGACGCGCACCAGCTCCTCACCGGGGTAGTCGATCAGGAGCGCGGCGATCCGCCACACCAGCCGGCTGTCGCGCTCGGGTGCTTCCGCGACCTTCTTCTCCCGCTTGCGCAGCACGCTCATCCGACGACCTCGGGTCCGTGCGCGGCGCGGTCGCCCGCCCTGGTGGAGCCGTTGCCCGCAACGCCGTTGCCCGCAGAACCGTTGCCCTTCGAGCCGTTGCCGGAGCCCGGGAACAGGCCGGCGGTGCTGACCCCGTCCCAGTCGAGCAGGTTGATGCGCTGGGACTTGTCGGTCGGAGCCGCGCCGTTGGTGTCGGTCAGCTTGAACTTGTCCGCCATCACGTCGAACGCGGTCATGCCGGGACCGCCGTCACCGTCCAGGCTGCACCCGGTGGTCAGGGCCTCCAGCCGGTGCGCGTCGGACCCCGCGCCCGAGGGGATCACGTAGCGGTCCTCGTACTTGGCGATGGCGAGCAGCCGGTACATCGACTCGATCTCGCCGGGCGCCAGCCGCACCGACGCGGCGATCGAGTCGTCCGGTTCCTCGCCGAGGTTGACCTTGCGCATGTGGGCGCGCATCGCCGCGAGCCGCTGCAACGAGGCCCGGACCGGTCCCACGTCACCGGCGGTGAACAGCTCGGCCAGGTACTCCACCGGGATGCGCAACGCGTCGATGGCGCCGAACAGGTTGCCCGCCGCCTCGCCGTCGTGGCCGGTCTGGCTCAGCACGTCCACCACCGGGGACAGCGGCGGCACGTACCAGACCATGGGCATGGTGCGGTACTCCGGGTGCAGCGGCAGCGCGAGCTGGTAGTCGACGATGAGCCGGTACACCGGCGAGTTCTGCGCGGCCTCGATCCACTCGGTCGAGATGCCCGCCCGCTCGGCCTCGGCGACCACGCGCGGGTCGTGCGGGTTGAGGAAGACGCCGAGCTGCGCGGGGTAGAGGTCCTTGTCGTCACGGACCGACGCGGCCTCGCCGACCTTGTCCGCGTCGTAGAGCAGCACGCCGATGTAGCGCAGCCGGCCGACGCAGGTCTCCGAGCACACCGTCGGGATGCCCACCTCGACCCGCGGGTAGCAGAACGTGCACTTCTCCGCCTTGCCCGTCTTGTGGTTGAAGTAGATCTTCTTGTACGGGCAGCCCGTGACGCACTGCCGCCAGCCGCGGCACTTGTCCTGGTCCACCAGCACGATGCCGTCCTCGGCCCGCTTGTAGATCGCGCCGGACGGGCACGACGCCGCGCAGGACGGGTTGAGGCAGTGCTCGCAGATCCGGGGCAGGTAGAACATGAACGTCTGCTCGAACTCGAGCTTGACCTGCTCGGAGAGCTTGCCCAGCACCGGGTCCTTGCCGATCTGCTCCGGCCCGCCGCCCAGGTCGTCGTCCCAGTTGGCGCCCCAGGTCACCTTCGTGTCCTCGCCGGTGATGGACGACTTCGGCTTGGCCGTGGGGGTGGTGTCCGAAGGCGGGGCGGACAGCAGGTTCTGGTAGTCGTAGGTCCACGGCTCGTAGTAGTCCGCCACCGTGGGCAGGTCCGGGTTGGCGAAGATGTTCAGCAGTCGCCGCAGCCGCGAGCCGGTGCGCAGGGTCAGCTTGCCGCGCTTGGTGAGCTCCCAGCCGCCCTTCCACTTCTCCTGGTCCTGGTACTGGCGCGGGTAGCCCTGCCCGGGCCGGGTCTCGACGTTGTTGAACCACGCGTACTCCACGCCGCCGCGGTTGGTCCACGCCTGCTTGCAGGTGACGCTGCACGTGTGGCAGCCGATGCACTTGTCCAGGTTCATCACCATGGCTAGCTGTGCCATCACGCGCATCAGTACTGCACCTCCTGGCTGCGGCGGCGAATGGTCGTGACCTCGTCCCGCTGGTTGCCCGTGGGACCGTGGTAGTTGAGCGCGAAGGACTGCTGTGCGTAGCCGCCGACGAGGTGCGACGGTTTGATCATCAGCCGGGTCAGCGCGTTGTGGATGCCGCCGCGCTTGCCGGTCTCCTCGGTCCGCGGCACGCCGACGGCCTTGTCCTGCGCGTGGTACATGAACACCGTGCCCTCGGGCATCCGGTGGGACACGATCGCGCGGGCCACCACGATCCCGTTCCGGTTGACCGCCTCGATCCAGTCGTTGTCCTTCACGCCGATCTTCTCGGCGTCCCGGTCGGACATCCAGATCGCCTGACCGCCCCGCGACAGGGTGAGCATGTGCAGGTTGTCCTGGTAGGCCGAGTGGATCGACCACTTCGAGTGCGGGGTCAGGTACCGCACGGTCACGCCGCCGCCGTCCTGCGCACCGACGCCCGGCTCGTTGAACAGCGCGGTCATGTCCAGCGGTGGCCGGAAGACCGGCAGTTGCTCGCCCAGCTCGAACATCCAGTCGTGGTCGAGGAAGAAGTGCTGGCGCCCGGTGAGCGTGTGCCAGGGCTTGAGCCGCTCGGTGTTGATCGTGAACGGGGAGTACCGCCTGCCGCCGGTCTCGCTGCCCGACCACTCCGGCGAGGTGATCACCGGCACCGGGCGCGCCTGGGTGTCGGGGAAGGTGATCCGCTTGCCCTCGCTCTCCGCGGCCAGGTCGGCGAGCTCGGTGCCGGTCCGGCGCTCCAGGGCGCGGAACCCCTCCGTGGCCAGGCGGCCGTTGGTGGTGCCGGACAGCGCCAGGATCGCCTCCGCGGCGTGGGTGTCCTTGGCCAGCGACGGCCTGCCGGCCGCGACACCGGACGTGACCGTGCCGTTGGCGCCCTTGAGGTACTCCACCTCCTCGTCCGGGTGGACGGTGACGCCCTTGGTGGTCAGCCCGACCTGTTCCACCAGCGGTCCGAGGGCGGCCATCTTCTCGGCGATCGCCGGGTAGTCGCGCTCCACGACGACGAGCCGCGGCATGGTCTTGCCGGGGATCGGTTCGCACTCGCCGGTCTTCCAGTCCAGCACCCGCCCGCCCGGCTGCGCGGTCGCGTCGGCGGTGTCGTGGGTGAGCGCGACGGCCACGATGTCCTTGCGCTTGCCCAGGTGCTTCTCGGCCAGCCACGAGAACCCGCGGGCGATGCGGTGGAACGCCTCGAAGTCCGTCTTGGTCTCCCACGGCGGCGAGATCGCGGGCGAGAAGGCGTGCACGTAGGGGTGCATGTCGGTGGAGGACAGGTCGTGCTTCTCGTACCAGGTCGCCGCGGGCAGCACGACGTCGGAGAACAGCGTGGTCGACGTCATCCGGAAGTCCAGCGACAGCAGCAGGTCCAGCTTGCCGACCGGCGCCTCGTCGCGCCAGGTCACCTCCTGCGGACGCACCCCGTCGGCGTCGCGGGCGCGCAGGTTGGTGTCGGTCCCGAGCAGGTGCTTGAGGAAGTACTCGTTGCCCTTGGCCGACGAGCCGAGCAGGTTCGCCCGCCACACGGTGAGCACGCGCGGGAAGTTCTCCGGTGCGTCCGGGTCCTCGCAGGCGAACCGCAGGTGCCCGGACTTGAGCCCGTCCACGACGTGGTCCGCGGCCGGCTTGCCCAGTCGCTCCGCCTCGTCGGCCAGGTCGAGCGGGTTGCGGTTGAACGTCGGGTAGCTCGGCATCCACCCCAGCCGGGACGCGAGCGCGATGTTGTCGGCCGCGGTGCGACCGGCGAAGCGACCGGTGCCCAGCGGTGAGGACATCACGTCCGAGGTGAACGGGTCGTAGCGCCACTGGTCGGTGGCCAGGTACCAGAAGATCGTGCCCTGCATCTGGCGGGGCGGGCGCTGCCAGTCCAGCCCGAACGCCAGCGTGGACCACCCGGTGATCGGGCGGCACTTCTCCTGGCCGACGTAGTGCGCCCAGCCGCCGCCGTTGACGCCCTGGCAGCCGGTGAGCATGGTCAGCGCCAGGAACGAGCGGTAGATCTGGTCGGAGTGGAACCAGTGGTTGGTGCCCGCGCCCATGAGGATCATGGACCGGCCCTTCGAGCGCTCGGCGTTGTCGGCGAACTCCCGGCCGATCCGCTCCGCCGCGGCGGCGGGCACGCCGGTGATCCCCTCCTGCCAAGCGGGGGTGTAGGGCTGGGTGGCGTCGTCGTAGCCGCTGGGCCACTCGCCGGGCAGGTCGTCGCGGCGCACGCCGTACTGGGCGAGCAGCAGGTCGAACACCGTGGTCACCCGCCGGCCCGCGACGATCCGCGTCGGCACGCCCCGGTGCAGCACGCCCGGCTCGCCGGTGTCGAACCGCGGCAGCGCCACGGTGACCGGGTCGCCGCCGCGCGCCGACAGCAGCGGGTCGACGTCGCCGAGGTCGAGGTTCCACTTGCCCTGCCCGGAATCGGTGAACCGGTGCCCGAGCGACCCGGGCGGGACCACCGGGTTGCCGGCGGCGTCGAGGAGGACGGTCTTGGACTCCGCGCCCTCGCCGGTGTCACCGAGGTCGGCGGCGGTGAGGAACTTCCCGGGCACGAACCCGTCGTCGGTCTCGGTCAGGGTGACCAGGAACGGCAGGTCGGTGTAGCGCTTGACGTAGTCGGTGAAGTACGGGGTCGTCTTCTCGACGAAGAACTCCCGCAGGATCACGTGCCCCATCGCCATGGCGAGCGCGGCGTCGGTGCCCGGACGGGCGGGCAGCCACTCGTCGGCGAACTTGGTGTTGTCGGCGTAGTCGGGGGACACCACCACGACCTTCTGGCCCCGGTAGCGGGCCTCGGTCATGTAGTGCGCGTCGGGGGTGCGGGTGACCGGGACGTTCGAGCCCCACATGATCAGGTAGCCGGCGTCGAACCAGTCCGCGGACTCGGGCACGTCGGTCTGGTCGCCGAACACCTGCGGGCTGGCCACCGGGAGGTCGGCGTACCAGTCGTAGAAGCTCAGCATCGAGCCGCCGACCAGCGAGACGAACCGGGCGCCTGCGGCGTGGCTGACCATGGACATCGCCGGGATCGGCGAGAAGCCGGCGACGCGGTCCGGGCCGTAGCGCTTGATGGTGTGCACGTGCGCGGCGGCGACCATCTCGGCGGCCTCCCACCACTCGGCGCGCACGAAGCCGCCCATGCCGCGGGCGGCCTTGTACCGGCGGGACTTCTCCGGGTCCTCGACGACGTCGGCCCAGGCGAGCACCGGGTCCTTCAGCCGTTCCTTGGCCTCGCGGTAGTACTCCAGCAGCACGCCGCGCACGTACGGGTAGCGCACCCTGGCGGGGGAGTAGGTGTACCAGGAGAAGGACGCGCCGCGCGGGCAGCCGCGCGGCTCGTACTCCGGCTTGTCCGGCCCGATCGACGGGTAGTCGGTCTGCTGGGACTCCCAGGTGATCACGCCGTCCTTGACGTAGACCTTCCACGAGCAGGAGCCCGTGCAGTTCACCCCGTGAGTCGACCGCACCACCTTGTCGTAGGCCCACCGGTCCCGGTAGAACACGTCGGCGCCGCGTCCGCCGATCTGGTGCAACGTGCGCCCGTCCGCGGAGGCCTCGCCCCGTTGGAAGTGCCTGGCCAGGCGCAGCAGTGAGTCGCCGAGCTCGGAATCGGGCTTCGCACCGTCCGGACGAACGCTACCGGCGGATGAATTCGACACGGCGATCAACTCCGAAGAAATAGTGAATCGCTAAATCGGCAGCCATCGTCAATGACCCTGCTGGGTCACACTAGGGGGATGGCGGGGCGCCTACAAGAAAGGACCGGAATTCGCACTCTATCGCGTCCCGGGTGGTGAGCGTGACGTAACGTCGTGTTTACCGCCGCGCTGCTGCTTGCGGCTGTGCAGTGGTCTAGCCGCCTCGGTCCACCTGGGGCGATGGGTGCACGTGCGCCCTGGGTGCACCGCGCCTGGCGGCGGTCGTCCGACACGTTCACACCTATCTTTAACATCCAAGTCACATCGCGTCGCGGCGGACGTACGAAGTTACCGGCCGGTCGGCACGGGTATCGCGGATTCCGGGCGGTCGAATTCGCCGCCGGTCGGCGCCCGGCCGTAATCCCGGGGAGATGTCCACATCGCGGGAGCTTCGAAGGCGCCATCACGATTGTTGCGAACCGCGAACGCCGGATGCGCGTCGGCGCGGCTCGTCGGCGCCAGGGGCAGGCCGTCGTGGTCGAGCCGGTCGAGCCGGTCGAGCCGGGGCACCGGGGTCCGCGGCGCGGCGGACCCCGGTGGTCGACGGGTCAGGCCGGCGGGATGGTGAAGATCAGGCCTGGGCTCATGGTCGACCGGATGCCCTGCACGTCCACGGTGACGACCTTCGCCCGGTGCTGCCGGTCGGGGGTCAGCCCGGTCAGCGTGACCTGCTTCTCGGCGACCAGGCCGGTGTTCCCGCCGTCCAGGTACACCTCGTAGCCCCGGGTGGGGTTCCACCAGGGAGAGGCTTCCCAGGCCAGCGTCACGGACGTCGGGGTCGTCGAGACCACCCGCAGCCCGCCCGGGCGCGGCGGCCGCTCGAAGATGGCGGCCTGCGACCACACGGTGCCCAGCAGGTCGTTCTGCGCCGGGTCGTGCGAGCAGGACGCGGTGACCGTGCCGAGGGGCGTGCCGTCGGCGCGCTCGGGGCGCAGTGCCAGCTTCAGGCCGTCCACGTGCAGGTCGTAGTAGCCGGGGACGTTCAGCTGCTGCGCCGGGAACGAGCCCGCGGCCCGCACCGCGGTCCCCTGGGTGGTCGTCAGCCACGTGGGTGCGATGGTGAACGCGGCCTGGGCGGTCCGCGTCCCGTCCGGGCCGGTGATGTGCGCGTCGAGCTTCGCGGTGCTGTCGGTGTCCAGGCGCACCCCGCCGGCCAACGTCAGGACCGGGCGCAGCTCGCGCATGTCGAGGTCCACGTCGATGAAGGCGTAGTCGTGGCTGCCGATGGTGTTCGGGCCCCCGCCTTCGTCGGGCAGGCCGCCGACGACCCACACGGTCATCGCGACGGTCGGTCCGAGGGAGGTCGTGCAGGTGTAGTCCATCCGCACCGCGGTCGTCTGCGCCGACGCCGGTGCCGCTGCCCCCGTGAGCGCCCCCGCGGCCACCAGGGCCGAGGTGAGGGACAAGGCGGTGACGCGGAACGGGTTCCAGATTTTGCGCAAAGTGTGCGTCCTCTCCGTATTCACTCGCCCACGGACAGTGTTCCGCAAAGCGCGGTCGATATGTATGGACCATTTAGTCGCAGTGAGGTGGGAACGACGTCCGGGCCTTGCGGGGCGCGGTGGCCGGCCCGAGTGGCGCGGTGCTCGCCCGCCTCGACCCCCTGTGTATTCCTTGGCAGGTACATACCTGGTCGGTTATATTAGGGTGGTGCCGACGACGTTCGAGGTGCTCGCGGAGCCGACCAGGCGTCGCATCCTCGACCTGCTCAGGGAACGCCCCTGGATGGTCGGCGAGCTGGCCGTGCGGCTGGGCCTGACCCAGCCGGGCACCTCGAAGCACCTGCGCGTGTTGCGCGAGGCCGGTCTGGTCCGGGTGCGCCGCGACGCGCAGCGCCGCTGGTACGAGCTGTGCCACGAGCCGTTGCTGGAGGTCGACGAGTGGCTGCGCCCCTACCGGGCGCTGTGGTCGGGCCGGCTCGACGCGCTCGAACGGCACCTCGACGAGAGCTTGGAGGAGTAGCGCCCATGTCCCTTCCGCGATCGCGTCCCGCCGACGCCGACGGGGTGGTCGACACCCTGGACGACGGCAAGCGCGTGCTGAGGTTCGAACGCCGGTTGAACCACCCGGTCGACCGGGTGTGGACCGCGTTGACCACCCCCGAGGGGCTGCTCGCCTGGTGGGGAGTCGCCGAGGAGTTGGAGCTGGTGGAGGGCGGGCGGCTCGTCCTGCGCTGGCTCAACGAGGACGAGGACGGCAACCGGCTCGTCCTGCACGGCAAGATCACCCGGCTGGAGCCGCCGTCGGTGCTGGAGTTCGACACCGACGTGCACGGCCTGCTGCGCTTCGAGCTGTCCGAGCGCGAAGGCGTCACCGTGCTGAAGTTCAGCAGCACGGTCGACTTCCCCACCGACGGCGTGCCGCTGGCGCTGGCCGGCTGGCACCTGCACCTGAACTTCCTGGACGCCTCGCTCGCCGGCGAGCCGACCGACCTGGTCGACCTGCCGATGGGGGACTGGCAGCGCTGGCACGACCAGTACCGGGCGCGGCAGTCCGGCTGACCGGCCGGTGGCGCCACTCGGTTGCCGGGTCGGCCGCGACCGCGACGG
Source organism: Actinosynnema sp. NPDC051121 (assembly GCA_040689555.1). GTDB lineage: Bacteria > Actinomycetota > Actinomycetes > Mycobacteriales > Pseudonocardiaceae > Actinosynnema. Next base: position 485,354 of record JBFBCZ010000001.1, read on the forward strand.
CAACGCCGTGTCCGCCGCCGGCACCACGGGCTCGGTGGACACTCTGCTGCTTGTCCGTGCACGAGGCGGTCGCGCGTGCCGGTTCAGCGGCATGTCGCCCCACGTAACCTCTTCCCGTGCCCGCACCCCGTCTGCGACGCGTCGCCGTCCTCGTGCTCGAAGGTGCGAAACCGCTCGACGTCGGGATTCCCGCGCAGGTCTTCACGACCCGCGCGAGCATGCCGTACGAGGTGCGGGTGTGCGGGGCGGCGCCGGGTCTCGTCACCGGCGGCGACGGCCTCGCGTACCACGTCGCCCACGGCCTGGAGGCGCTCGAGTGGGCCGACGTCGTCTTCGTCCCCGGCTACCGGTTCCCGGACCGCGACGACCCGCCGCAGGCCGTCGTCCGGGCGCTGGTCACCGCCCACGACCGGGGCGCGCGGCTCGCGGCCATCTCGACGGGCGCCTTCGCGCTCGCCGCCACGGGCCTGCTCGACGGCAGGCGCGCCACCACGCACTGGCACTACACGCGGGCGCTCATGGCCAGGCACCCGCTCGTCAAGGTGGACGAGAACGTGCTGTTCGTCGACGAGGGCCGCGTGCTCACCTCGGCCGGCGCCGCCTCCGGCATCGACCTGTGCCTGCACATCCTGCGCGGCGACCTCGGCGTGGCCGCGTCCAACCACGCGGCCCGACGGCTGGTCGCGGCCCCCTACCGCAGCGGCGGCCAGGCCCAGTACGTGCCGCGCAGCGTTCCCGAGCCGCTCGGCGAGCGGTTCGCCGCCACCCGCGAGTGGGCGCTGCACCGGCTCACCGAGCCGCTCACCCTCGACGTCCTGGCGCGGCAGGCCGGCGTCTCGCCGCGCACGTTCTCCCGGCGTTTCGTGGAGGAGACCGGGTACACGCCGATGCAGTGGGTGATGCGCGCCCGCGTCGACCTGGCCCGCGAACTGCTCGAACGCTCGCAGCGCGGCGTCGAGCAGATCGCCGCCGACGTCGGGCTCGGCACCGGCGCGAACCTGCGCCTGCACTTCCAGCGCATCCTCGGCACCACGCCGAGCGAGTACCGGCGCACCTTCACCCGGGGCGAATGACCCTGGCCGGATCCTTGTGAACTGTGGCGATCACGCCACTGTCCGCGCCGCCCGTCGCGAGCGAGCCTGGAGTGGAAGGGAGAAAGGGACAACACTCATGACTCGCATCGCCATCAACGGATTCGGCCGCATCGGGCGCAACGTGCTGCGCGCACTGCTGGAGCGCGACAGCGCCCTCGAGGTCGTCGCCGTCAACGACCTGACGGAGCCCGCCGCTCTCGCCCGGCTGCTCGCGTTCGACAGCACGTCCGGCCGGCTCGGGCGTCCGGTGACCGTCGACGGGAACGCCCTCGTCGTCGACGGCCGCCGGATCGAGGTCCTGGCCGAGCGCGAACCGGCGCGGCTGCCGTGGGCCGACCTCGGCGTCGACATCGTCCTGGAGGCCACCGGCCGCTTCACCTCGGCCGGGGCCGCCCGGGCGCACCTCGACGCGGGCGCGAAGAAGGTGCTCGTCAGCGCGCCGTCGGACGGCGCCGACGTCACGCTCGCGTTCGGGGTCAACACCGACGCCTACGACCCGGACGCGCACACGATCGTGTCGAACGCCTCCTGCACCACCAACGCGCTCGCGCCGCTGGCCGCGGTCCTCGACGACCTCGCGGGCATCGAACACGGGTTCATGACGACCGTGCACGCCTACACGCAGGAGCAGAACCTCCAGGACGGTCCGCACCGCGACGCCCGTCGCGCCCGCGCCGCCGCCGTCAACATCGTGCCGACCACGACCGGTGCCGCGAAGGCGATCGGCCTGGTGCTGCCCGCTCTGGAGGGCAGGCTGTCGGGCGACTCGATCCGCGTGCCGGTGCCGGTGGGCTCGATCGTGGAGCTGAACACGACCGTCGCCCGGGACGTGACGCGCGAGGACGTGCTGGCGGCGTACCGCGCCGCGGCGGAAGGGCCGCTCGCCGGCATTCTCGAGTACTCGGAGGACCCGCTGGTGTCGTCCGACATCACGGGCAACCCCGCGTCGTCGATCTTCGACTCGGCCCTCACCCGCGTCGACGGCCGCCACATCAAGGTGGTCGCCTGGTACGACAACGAGTGGGGCTTCTCGAACCGCGTGATCGACACCCTGCAACTCCTCGCCACCCGCTGACTCCGAGAAGTCGCCCGGGCGCTCTGGTCCGGCCAGAGCGCCCGACTTCGGGGGCGAAAGCAGTGGTCGGCGCCGTTCCGCTCAGCTGCTCTTGTACATGCACAGCAGGTGGTCGGATTGCACGCCGGCGTTGGGATCGCGGACGTAGCACAGCGACGCCCCGGTGGGGCTCCGGTGTTCCTCGGGCAGTTGCTCCGCTTCGTGGAGCCAGCGGACGTGGCCGAGGTCGCCCGGCTCCATGGTGCCCCGTTGGAGGCAGAGCCGACCCCCGTCGGGGCTGGGGAAGAGGCAGTACAGGGTCCCCTCGTGCTCCAGCAACGACGCACCCGCCTCGCCGGCTCGGCTGAGCAGTCGTTGCCGGTCCTTCCAGCGGACGTCGTAGAAGGGCCCCGATCCGTCGAGGTCGCCCACCGCCGAGCACAGGTGTCCCTCGTCGTCCCGGTAGACCACGACCAGGTAGTCGCCCAGCCACGCGACAGCCGGGGTGAACTCGGACCGGACGTCGAGGATCCGCCGAGCGCTGTCCCACCTGATCCGGTCGTAGTCGATCCCGTCGTCGGAGTTCTCGAACTGCTGGTAGTACAGCTGTCCGCCTTCCTCGCTGTGGCTGAACACCAGGCACCGCCTCGTGAGCGCGGGCGCGACCCGGCTGCGCGGCTCCCCGTCGATCGACCGGTCGACCGGGTTCCACTCCTGGCCGCTGATCACCGAGTAGCGCAAGGCGTTCCCGTCGACGGCCGAGCGGTACACGCACAGCACGTGCATCCGCTCGGTCAACGTCGTCGCGGCGGGGTCCGTGCCGCACCGCGTGGGGCCCGGTGCGGTGTCACCCCACCACCGGCCGCTCCTCGCGTCGAGCGCGGCGTGACGGAGCTGCTCGCCGCCCTCGCCGCCGCGGTGGACGCAGAACACCGTGTCGTCGCCGCCCCTGCTGACCACGGCGAGCGACGGCCGTCCGGCGCTCTCGTGCTCGAGCAGCTCATGACGCGTCGCCCACTGCTTCTCCGCCACGTCGTAGATCGCCCAGTTCAAGGTGGACTCGGACGGGGGAGGCGGTTGCGTCGCACCTTCTCCGTCGTCCCAGTAGCTCGGGGTCAGCGTTCTCGGGACCACCCACGGCGCGGACAACTTGCAGCCGGTCTGCCCGTCGCGGCTGACCTTCCTGATCGCATCCTGGTACGAGGCGAGGATCTGCGCCGTCAGGAGCCGATCCAGCGGCGGGACCGGAGCGACGGCGTCGTGCACCAGGCTCAAGCCCTCGTCGAAGTGCCGGACGGCGTAGCGGTTGAGCTGGATCTCGTACCCCCACCAGTACGTGGCGACCTTGGCGTGAGGCTGCCCTTGGCCGCCGGACCACCCGGCGGGTCGGTCGCTGGAGGTCCTCGGGCGCGCGATGTCGGTGTCGTGTTCGCCCACTGTCCTGTCTGACATGGTTTGCCCTTCGGGACGGTGGTTGCGTTCGCGACGCGTAGTACCCCTGCGGTCGCCGTTCGATCGGCTACGCCCAGGTAGGCACCTGAACGTGTGGCATCCCGCGGAGGGCGGGCGCCGGTGGCAGGGAGATCGCGAGCCACGGGTTCGCCGGCACGCAGGCCACGGTGTCAGCCGCGCGCCGGGACCGGGCCCGCCGCCGGACGTTCGCGCCGCAACGCCTAGGAGCGTTCGAGGACCGCCAGGTAGACCGCGCGCACCGCCAGCGTCCGCTCGATCTGCTCGATCACCGGTGCGAAGAACTGCCTGCGCTGCTCGGCGTCGCTCATCGACACCACCGCGAAGTACATGCTGCCGAACGCCGCGAACAGCGTGGCGTTGCGCAGCATCGCCGCCGGCACGCCGGGAACCCACTTCGCCGGCTCCGGCGGCGCGCCGATCCACTGCTCCGCGACCGCGGGCGTGACCATGATCAACCCGAGCAGCACGAAGAACGCGAACAGCGCGAGCCCCACCACCGCCGCCTGCACGAGCTGGCGGATCGCGAGCATCACCAGCAGGTTCCGCGACTGCCGCCTGCCCAGCTTGCGCGGACGCAGCGGCTCGTCGAACTCCTCGTCGCCCAGCGGCGTGCCCCGGCAGGCCTGCGCGAGCACCTCCGGGCGCAGGTCCTGCTCCACCCGGCCGATCTCGTCCTTGAGCCGTGCCGCCGCCGCGAGGACGGTGATCGCCACGAACAACGCCACGACCAGGCTCACCCGTTGCCACGGCAGCTGGTTCATGGCCTGCCACAGCTCGCCGGTGAAGAACAGGAACAGCGTCACGAACAACAACGGCGGCAACGCCCGCCCGAGCAGGTGCACGCTGTTGCGCAGGTCGTGCACCGTGTGCCGGATCGCGCCCTTGAGCAGCGCCGCCAACCCGTAGGTGATCGCGAGCCAGGTGGCGACGAAGGTTGCCGCGAAGAACACGACCAGCTGCACGGGATCGCTGTGCGGCGTGTCGTCGATGGTGTCCTGCAGGATCGGCACGATCACGGGCACCGCCGCGTACCCGACGAGGAGCGCGATCGTGCCCTGGCGCGTGAACCGCGGCAGCCGCCGCACGAACAACGACAGCACGATCCAGGCCGTGAGCGCGCTGGCGAGGATCAACGCCAGCAGCACCCACCGCCCGTACCCGGCCGCCCCCAGCGGCACGAGCCAGACGAGGCTCGCGATCGCGATGGTCGCGAGCGCGGGCAGCATCCGCGGCAGCACGTGCGTGAAGGGGCCGTAGCCCTCGATCATCGTCGGGGTGCCCTGCCGGACGAACCACCGTTCGGTGCGGCGCGCCAGCAGCCGTGCAGCTGTCATGGGCCGAGATCATGCCGCACCTGGTTCGTGGCGGGATGTCGGCGGAGGGCGGGGCGCCTGCGTCGTCGCCCTCGAATAGGAATCGTTTTCTGGTCGAATGCCATTCGACAACGTCGCAGGTGGTTTCCGCATGGAGATCCGGTTGCCCCCTTGAAGGTTCGGAAAGAGTCTGGCAATCTCGGGAAGCGGCGCTGTTCTCCCTGTTCCCTGCGATGTCCTGTTCGTGCGAGCGTGTTCTGCCGAGACGATTGTTAGCGCTAACATCGATGTCATCGCAGCTAAACCTTTAGTCGACCAATTGCAGCAGCGGCGCAGTCGTACCTGAAGGAGGATCACCGTGGATTCGATGGGCCAAGTCCCGCCGGGCGGGCCGCGCCGGGTGGCGCGTCACCGGGCGGCGGGCTTGCGGCGCAGCCGTTGGGCGTCCGCGCTGAGCACCGTGCTCGCCACCGTCCTCGCGGCTGCCGCGGCGGTCGCGCTCGACACCGGTGCGGCGTCGGCGGCGACCGTGGACACGAACGCGTGGTACGTGCTGGTCAACCGCAACAGCGGCAAGGCGATGGACGTCGCGAGCGCTTCCACCGCCGACGGGGCGGCCGTCACCCAGTGGTCCCGGCACGACGGGGCCAACCAGCAGTGGCAGTTCGTGGATTCCGGTGGCGGTTACTACCGGTTGAAGTCGAAGAACTCCGGCAAGGTCCTCGACGTGGACAACTGGTCGACCGCGGACGGCGCGAAGGTCCAGCAGTGGACGGACCTCAACGGCACCAACCAGCAGTTCCGGCTCGCGGACTCCGACGGCGGCTACGTCAGGTTGCTCAACCGCAACAGCGGCAAGGCCGTGGAGGTGACCGGCCAGTCGACCGCGGACGGGGCGGCGGTCGTGCAGTACGGCGACTGGAACGGGTCCAACCAGCAGTGGCAGCTCGTCCGCGTGGGCGGCTCCACACCGGGGACGTGTTCGCTCCCGTCGAGCTACCGCTGGTCGTCGACCGGCGCGCTGGCGAACCCGAAGTCCGGCTGGGTCTCGCTCAAGGACTTCACCAACGTCGTCCACAACGGCAAGCACCTGGTCTACGGGTCGACGGTCGACTCGTCGGGACAGCACTACGGCTCGATGAACTTCGGTACGTTCACCAACTGGTCGGACATGGCCTCTGCGCCGCAGAACACGATGAACATCGGCACGGTCGCGCCGACGTTGTTGTACTTCGCGCCGAAGAACATCTGGGTGCTCGCCTACCAGTGGGGTCCGACCACGTTCAGCTACCGCACCTCCAGCGACCCCACCAACGCCAACGGCTGGTCCGCGCCGCAGGAGCTCTTCTCCGGGAACATCCCCGGCGGCGGAGCCCTCGACCAGACGCTGATCGGCGACGGCACGAACATGTACCTGTTCTTCGCCGGCGACAACGGCAACATCTACCGCGCCAGCATGCCGATCGGGAACTTCCCCGGCAGCTTCGGCACCTCGTACACGACCATCATGACCGACACGAGGGAGAAGCTGTTCGAGGCGGTCGAGGTCTACAAGGTCAAGGACCAGAACCAGTACCTCATGATCGTCGAGGCCATGGGCGCGAACGGCCGCTACTTCCGCTCGTTCACCTCCAGCAGCCTCAGCGGTTCCTGGACGCCGCAGGCCGCCACTGAGAGCAACCCGTTCGCGGGCAAGGCCAACAGCGGCGCGACCTGGACCAACGACATCAGCCACGGCGACCTGGTCCGCACCAACCCCGACCAGACCAAGACCGTCGACCCGTGCAACCTGCAACTGCTCTACCAGGGACTTCCCCTCGGCTCCGGCGGCGTCCCGTACAACTCCCTGCCCTGGCGGCCGGGCGTGCTGACGCTCCAGCGCTGATCGCCTGAGACCCACCTCTCGCCCGGTTCCCCGGCGGCATCGCCGGGGAACCGGGTGGGCGAAACCCGGTGGTCGGGCGGAGGTCGGCCGCATAACCTGTGGCAGGTTCGCCGACGGTGGTGCGAACGCGACACCCCATCCTGAACGGCGGGACCATGCGCGACCGCACGACGAGCGCCGCGGAGCGGATCGTCCGGGCCAACGGCATCGAGCTCTGCTACGAGACCTTCGGCGACGCCCGACGGCCCGTGCTGCTGCTGATCATGGGCCTGGGCTTCCAACTCGTGCACTGGCCCGACGCGTTCTGCCGGCAGCTCGCCGGGCGCGGCTTCCACGTGGTCCGGTTCGACAACCGCGACGCCGGCCGCTCGACGCACCTGCCGGGAGCCGACTACGCGCTGGACGACATGGCCGCCGACGCCGTCGGACTCCTCGACGTGCTCGGCGCCGACCGCGCCCACGTGGTCGGCGCGTCGATGGGCGGGATGATCGCCCAGGTCATGGCCGCGCGCCACCCGTCACGGGTCCTGAGCCTGGCGTCGCTGATGTCCACCACCGGCCGCCGCGGCCGGGGTCGCACCTCCCCGAGGCTGATCCGCCACCTGTTCTCCCGTGCCGCCCGCACCGAGCAGCAGGCCGTCGAACGGCGCGTGCGGCTGTTCGACACCGTCGGCTCACCGGGCTTCGAGCAGGACGTCGAGGAGATCAGGCGGGCGACCGCGCTCTCGTTCCACCGCGACCCCCACCACCGGGAAGGGCGACGACGGCAGTACCGGGCCGTGCGGGCGGCGGGCGATCGAACCGACCGGCTCGCCCTGATCACGGCACCGACGGTCGTCATCCACGGCACCGCGGACCGCATGTGCCACCACTCCGGCGGCGAGGCGACCGCCGCCGCGATCAACGGCGCACAGCTCCTGCTCATCCCCGGCATGGGGCACGACCTCCCACCGGGCGCATGGCCGACGATCATCGACGCGATCGCCGGGAACGCCGGTCGCGCGGACCGGGGCTGAGCGCGGCGACCCGGCCGTGACGAGCGCCGTCCGCCGCGGAGAACCGGGCACATGAGAACGGGACCGGCCCACCACTGGTCGTGGTGGGCCGGTCCCGTCATCGGTAGCTCAGAGCTGGTACTTCAGCTCCGCCGCGATGGTCCGCACCCGGGCTCGGACCTCCTCGTCGCGCACGTGGGTCGCCAGGCGGCCGAGGCTGTCCAGGGCGGGACCGGCGACCTGGGGCAGGCCCGCCGCTTGCGCCGTCTCGGCCAGCGTCAGGTGGAGCTGGGCCAGCAGGGCCAGGACCGGCGTGATCCGGCCCGCCTTCTGGAACTCCGCGATCTCCGCCGTGGCCTGCGCGTACGTCAGCGGCCGCACCGACAGCGCCCACACCTGGCTCCAGATGAGGTTGACGCTCTGGGCGCGGTACTCGACCGTGTGACTGCCCTTGCCGACCGTGATCGGACCCTGGTAGGTGGTCCACGGCCCGCCGTCGACCCGGTGCTCGATGGCCGCCACGCCCTGGCCGCCGGTCAGCGTGACGGTGCCGAGGCTCACCGCCGCGGTGATCGGGCCGCCGGTGTAGGCCAGCGGCTCGATGCTCTCCAGCGTCGGCACGACCTTGCGGATCGAGCCGTCGGCCTCGAAGTGCAGCCGGTCGATGGTGGTCTCGCGGTGCGTGCCGTCGCCGCCCGGGATGGCGAACCGGTGGTAGGCGATGTACCAGTCGTCGGTGCCGGGCACCTGGACGATCGAGTGGTGGCCGGTGCCGAGGATGCCGTTGCGCGTGTCCTTGGTGAGGATCTCGCCGCGCGAGGTCCACGGGCCGGTCGGGCTCGGGCCGGTGGCGTAGCCGACCCGGTAGTCCTCACTGCGGGTGTCGTCGATGGACCACGACAGGTAGTAGACCCCGGCCCGCTTGTTCAGGTACAGGCCCTCGCGGAAACCGGTCAGCCCGCCGAAGGTCTTCTCGGTGCTCTTGTCCAGCGACACCATGTCCGCGTTCAGCTGGGCGATGTGCGGGGTTCCGTTGCCCCACAACAGGTAGCTGCGCCCGTCGTCGTCGGTGAACACGGCCGGGTCGATCTGCTGGGCGTTGCCGTAGTCGGCCTTGCTCACGAGAGGCCTGCCCAGCGGCTCGGTGAACGGCCCGAGCGGCGAGTCGGCCACCGCGACGCCGATGTTCTGGTCGGCGGAGAAGTAGAAGTAGTACTTGCCGCCCTTCTCGATCGCGGTCGGTGCCCACGCCCGGGAATCGGCCCAGGACACGTCCGGTCCGAGGTCGAGGATCGTGCCGTGCTCGGTCCAGTCGACCAGGTTCTTCGACGACCACGCCTTGAACGACGAGCTGCTCCAACCGGGGAAGCCGTCGGTGGTGGCGTAGATGTAGTACGTGTCGCCGAACCGCACGATGTTCGGGTCGGCGTTGAAGCCGGGCAGCACGGGGGAGCGCATCTCCACCGCACGCACGGTCCACTGCCGGGACGCGCCGTCCTGCGCCGTGACCGTCACCGTGACCGGCTTGGAGTAGTCCTGCGGGCCGGTCGGGGTGACCGCGGACCCGGACGCCACGACGAACTGGGGCGCGAGCGCCTTCAGGTCGGTGCCGGGGCGGACCGGCAGCACCACGGAGCCCGCGGCGGAGTCGATCCGCGGGTCGACCTTCAGGCTGTCCAGCCGAGCTCCGACGATCCCGGTGGTGTTGCCGCCGAGCCGCGCCACGTCCTCGGCCGACAACGCCCTGGCGTACAGGGAGAAATCGCGCACCTGGCCCTTGAGGTACTTGTCGGCGGAGTACAGCGACCGGCCGATGTAGTTGGCCGCGGTCCGGCCGCCGCCGATGGCGCCCGGGTCGACCGACACCCCGGTCTTGGTGCCGACGAGCACGCCGTCGAGGTAGACCTTGGCGGTGTCGGACTTGTCCAGGGTGTAGGTCAGGTTCCGCCAGCCGCCGCGCGGCACGGCCGCCCCTGAGCTGACGGTCTGCTCACCGGTCCAGTTGCCCAACGAGATGGAGGACCGGTAGCCGTCGCCGGTGGTGAAGAGGTAGCCGTCGCCCGCGTTGTTCGTGGTGTTGCCCAGGCCCCAGATGAAGTAGGGCGTGGCCTGGCCGGGGTCGATGTTCACGTCCAGCGAGACGGTGATCTCGTCCAGCCCGGCCATGATGTTGTCGGGCAGCTTCACGTGGCCGTTCGCGCCGCCCAGCCGCAACGCGCCGTCCGCCCAGGTGGCGTCCCCGGACAGGGTGCCGTGGTAGCCGTTGCCGGAGGTGTCGGTCGCCTGCGTGCCGCCGGTCTGGTCGAGGTCGTAGTGGGCGACCAGGCCGTTGGCGTCGCGCTTGACCGGCTCCGGCGGGACCGGGCCTCCCAGGGCCTTCAGCATCGCGGTGTGCTCGGTCGCGGTGACCGGCACGACGGTGCCGTGCCGAGGGCTGGCGGGCAGGTCGAACGCGGCCGGGACGCGCCACTGCGGCGCTTCGAGGCTCGTCGTGCCGAGCGGGATGTAGCCGCGGCCGCCGTACTCGTCCACGAACAGGTAGTACGGGTAGCCGGACTTGTCGCCCGGGTTGGCCTTGAACACCGTCGGGCCCTCGACCGCGGACGTGCCCGCGTCCCGGCCGATGCAGCCCTTCTGGAACGCCCACGCCGGCGCGCCGGGCAGGTCGACCGCGGTCAGCGAGGTCGCGTTCTCCTGGATGATGTCCGAGCAGCCGGTGCCGCCCGCGCCCTCGTCCTTGGTGAACCGGTAGTAGACCCCGTTCTCCTTGATGACGGTGGAGTCGATGCGCGAGGACCCGCGGTCCTGCCAGATCTTCGGCTCGCTGAACGTGGTGAAGTCGCGCGTGGTGGCGTAGAGCATCCGGTTGTAGGTGTTGCCGGTGTGCTGCGGGTCGTCCTCCGCGTAGAGCTTGGACGCCCAGAACACCACGTACTGCTTGATGGTGTCGTCCCAGTACGCCTCGGGCGCCCAGGTGTTGCCCGCCGTGGGCGGCGAGATCTTCACGTGGCGCTGCTCGGACCAGTTCACCAGGTCCGTGGATTCCCACACCTCCAGGTAGAGGCTGCCCTGGCGCTGCGCCCGGTCCCAGTTCCCGTCACGGCCGATGGACAGGTCGGTGGCGATGAGGAAGAACCGGTCGCCCTCCGGCGAGCGGATCAGGAACGGGTCCCGCAGGCCCTGCGTGCCCTTCGTGGAGGTCAGCACCGGGGCGCCGTTGTTGAGCTCGTCCCACTGAAGGGCGTTGTTGCCGTGGCTGGCGGCGAAGTGGATGTTCTCGCCGCTGATGGAGTTGCCGGTGAAGTACGCGAACGCGTAGCCCGCGTAGGGCTCGGCCTTGGGCAGTTGGCGCACGGTCAGGTCGAACGTCCGCGTGGTCGTCGCGGTGCCGACGGTGACGGCCGCGGTGAGGCGGACCGCCGCGTCACCCGCGCCGTTGGCGGGCCGCGTCACGACCCCGTCCGCCGTGACCACGGCGGGAGCCGACGACGACCACGACACGGTCGCGCCGTTCAGGCCCGTGGCCGGCAGGGTGAGGTGCCCGCGCACGTCGTCGGCGTGCACCACGGCGAGCGCGGCGGCGGCCTCCTCGGCCCTGGACCGGTCGCCGGGCAGGGGGAGCACGGTGGCCTGGAAGGACCGCTGCGCGGTCGAGCCGCCGCGGGTCAGCGTCGCGGTGAGGGTGACCTGCGCCGGGCCCGCGTCCGCCGCGGGTCGCGTGACCTTGCCGCCCGACGTGATCACGGCGGGGTTGTCGGACGCCCAGGTGATCGTCGAGCCGTAGGCGCCCTTGGCGGGCAGCGCCAGGTCGGCGGTGACGGCGGACAGGCCGCCGAGCGCGAGGCCGGTGAAGTCGCCCTGCAACCGCTCGGTGTCGCTCAGCGCGATCGTGGCGACCTCGGCGTCGTCCAGCGCCCGGTTGTAGATCCGGAAGTTCTTGACCTTGCCGCGCAGGGTGTTGTCGGCGGCGTAGTTCGACTCGCCGAGCACGTTGCGGGTCGTCGTGCCGGTGCCGATCTGTCCGGGCTGGACGGTCACGGAGGTGTTGCGCCCGACGGCGACGCCGTCCTCGTAGAGGGTGCCGGTGGTGCCGGTCTGGGTGTAGGTGACCGACTTCCAGACGCCCCGTTCGAGCCTCCCGCCGGTCGACCGCGCGGTCACCTGCTCGCCGGACCAGTTGGTCTTCGACGCGGCGGCCCGGAAGTCGTCGCCGCTGGTGAACAGGTACCCGTTGCCGGAGGAGGACGTGGCCGGGTTGCCCAGGCCCCAGATGAAGTACGGCGCGGCCTGCGCCGGGTCGACCAGCACGTCCACCGAGACGGTGATGGCCGACAGCCCGGCGGTGATGTTGTCCGGGATCTTGACGTGGTCGTCCACGCCGTCGAGCGCCAGCCCGCCGGGGCCGGACCACGTGCCGCCGGCCAGCGCGCCGTCGCGGCCGTTGCCGGAGCTGTCGACCACGGTCGAACCCGAGGTCTGGGCCAGGTCGTAGCGCAGCACGAGGCCGTCCGTGACGTCCTCCGCCGCCGCGGCGGCCTGCGGTATGGCGGCTATGCCCCAACACAGCGTGACGGCCACGCCTGCGGCCAGTCGTCGGAACGTCCGTCTCTCACGGGCCAAGCGCAGCATGCGGTCCTCGCTACGTTGCGGGTGATGTTAGCGTTAACGCGCGGAGTGTCGGTTGTGCGGTCTGCACATGTCAACACCCTGGTCGCTTCCAGTTATCGCTAACAGCACCCGGTCAGTGCCCGAGCGGCCGTGCCGGCGCTGGACCACGCCGCGGGATCAGGGACCGGGGCGGACCGCGAGCCCGGGGTTGCCGGACGGCTTGAACGTCGCCCACGCCGCGGCGTCACCGGCGTGGTAGAGCGTCGCCATCGGGCTCCCGGCGAAGACGTCGACGTCCTGTTTCGGCGGTGTCGGGCCCAGGTGGACCGCGGTCAACGCCGGGTTGTCCCGGATCGCGCCCGGTCCGAGCGAGGTGACGCCCGGTACCACCACCGTGGTCAGCTTCGCGTTGTCGGCGATGGCGTTGTGCCAGACCTTGGTCAGGCGAGGGGCGTGGACCCACCGCAGGTTCGCGAAGTGGGTGACCGCGTTCTTGTCCATCTCGGTGAGGGCGGGCAGGCGCAGCCCGACGAGCCTGTGGTTCAGGTCGAAGCAGTTGATGCCCAGGTACTCCAGCCTGGGCAGGTTGACCGACACCAGCTCGTGGCTGTCGTTCAGCGCGTTGCGCCCGAGCCGCAGCAGCCGGGGCGCGGTGAAGTACTGGAGGCGGGAGGCGTCGTCGAACGCGAAGTCGTCGACTTCGGTCGCGTTCGGCAAGTTGACCTTGAGCAGGTACTGGTTGCGCCGGAAGGCGTCGTGGGCGACGGTCTCGACGCTGGGCAGGTACAGGACGCTGAGCTTGGCGTGAGGGGCGTGGCCGAAGGCCATGACGCCGATCGACCGGGCGCCGCGCAGGCTCACTTCGCTGAGGTCGTGGTTGCTGAACGCGCCGTCGGGCACCGCGTCCAGGTCGTCGAGGACGAGCTGCTCGACCCAGGTGTCCCACCAGCCGTTGTGCCACAGGTAGGGGGATCTTCCGCCCCGGGCCTGCTGCCCCGCGCACGGCAGCCCGGACGTGGGCGTGCACTCCCGTCCACCCTGGATGGTGCGCAGGTTGTAGACGTAGAGCCGGGTGAGGTTGCGCAGGTCGAGGTCGCGGTGCACGCCCTGCACGGCGGCCAGGTCGCCGTCGGAGAGCGCCGTGCCGCCGGTGAGGTACAGTGCGATCCCGGTCGCCTTGGCGAGTTCCGGCTTGCGTTCGGCCAGGCGGGCCTTGAGGGCGTTGGTGGTGACGTCGTACTGGAGCGCGAGGGTCCCGTCGGCCAGTCGGTGGTCGCCGGGTTTGCTGGTCCGACGGCTGTAGCCGTCGTCGCGGCGCAGGTCCGGGTCGTCGGCGAACACCGGATCCGGTCCCGGGTCGGCGGTCGGGTCCTCGGGCAGCGTCCCCTCCGAGTACGGCAGACCCGCGTCCCGGGCGGACCCCTGCCCGGCACTCGGAGTGGTCGGCGTGGTGGAGACCTGCGACGACGTGATCGTCGTGGTCGGTGTGCCCGGGGCGGCGGCATCGCTGCCGGGGGTCGCGCGGTCGTCGGCGGCACTGACGCCGGGCGGCTCGGGAGTGCTTCCGCCCGAAATGACGACGACCGTCCCGACGCCCGAGACGGCGAGAACGGTTCCGACGAGGGCAAGGATCGTTTTTCGCTTCATACCGGTGTTGTGCCGCTGCTTCGGAGTCGGGGGTGGAAGGCTGCCGGCCGGGTGCGACCCGGTAGGGCACAGCGCTGATCAGGGGAGGGGTGTGAACGCTAACATCACGCGTTGTCGTCAGCAAGGTCGTGACAGGGGGCGGTGGACCTCCCACCTGTAAGAATTTCGTATTCCGCCTTCCGCCCGGCCGGTGCTCCACGTCCGGATATCACGGGCATTGCCGGTGGTGAACCTGATGATGGGCGACGTCGCGCGCGATGTGCGAAGGTGAGGATCATGGTGGCCACCACTCGCTCGCCGCTGCTGTCCTGGACGACCGTCGCGCCGTTGCTCGGCGTCGTGGTGCTCGCCGTGACGTGGGGACGCGACCCCGGCGGACTCCTGGTCGCGATCGTGGCCGTCGTCCTCGCCGCCACGGTGCTCGCGGCGGTGCACCACGCGGAGGTCGTGGCGTTGCGCGTGGGGGAGCCGTTCGGCTCGCTGGTGCTCGCGGTCGCGGTGACCGTGATCGAGGTGGCGCTCATCGTCACGCTGATGGCGTCCGGTGGACCCGAGGCGGCGTCGCTGGCCCGCGACACCGTGTTCGCGGCGGTCATGATCACGACCAACGGCATCGTGGGCATCTCGTTGCTGCTCGGTGCCCTGCGCTACGGCGTCACCCTGTTCAACCCCGAGGGCAGTGGCGCCGCGCTCGCCACCGTGGCCACGCTCGCGACGCTGAGCCTCGTGCTGCCGACGTTCACCACGAGCCAGCCGGGGCCGGAGTTCTCGTCCGCGCAACTCGCGTTCGCCGCGCTCGCGTCGCTCGCCCTGTACGCGGTCTTCGTGTTCACCCAGACCGTCCGGCACCGCGCCTTCTTCCTCCCGGTCACCGATGACGGCGTGGTCGAGTCCGAGGAGCACGCCCCGGTGCCGAGCGGTCGCGCGACGCTGGTGAGCCTCGCGCTGCTCCTCGTCGCACTGGTGGCCGTGGTGGGTCTCGCGAAGGTCGAGTCACCGGCGATCGAGGCGGGCGTGCGGGCCGCCGGGTTCCCGCCGTCGTTCGTCGGCGTCGTGATCGCGCTGCTGGTGCTGCTGCCGGAGACCATCGCCGCCGCGCGGGCCGCGCTGCGCGAACGCGTCCAGACCAGCCTCAACCTCGGCTACGGCTCCGCGATGGCGAGCATCGGCCTCACCATCCCCACGATCGCGCTCGCCACCGTCTGGCTGGACGGTCCGCTGGTGCTCGGCCTGGGTGCGACGCAGACGGTGCTGCTGGTGCTCACCGTCGTGGTGAGCGTGCTGACCGTCGTGCCGGGGCGGGCCACCCGGCTGCAAGGCGGCGTGCACCTGGTGCTGCTGGCCGCGTTCCTGTTCCTCGCCATCAACCCCTGACGACCGGCAGGGCGGGACGGCGGTCGCCACCAGGGCGTTGGACTCGTGGTGTGCGACGAGCGGCGCGAGGTGCCCGACGGGGTGGTCCACCTCGGAACCCCCGCCTTAATGGAAATGAATGTCATTCTATACTCCTCGCTCATGAGCCCGAGGAGAACCAGGACCGTGCGCTTCCACCGTCGCCTCCGGCCGGCCGTCGGCCTGCTGGCAGGCCTGCTCGTCTCCGGCTGCTTCGCACCCGGTGGCGGTTCGTCGGCGTCGGGCTCGTCCGGCTCGGGAGACGGTGGTCGGCTCCGCGTCGCCCTCGCCTTCCCCCCGACGCAGAACTACTCGCCCTACGGGCAGGACGCGTTCATCCTGTCCCGCCTGGGCGTCGCGGAGGGCCTGACGAGGCTGGACGAGAACGGCGCCGCCGCGCCCGCGCTCGCCCGCTCCTGGAGCAGCGAGGGGGACGGTCGCAGTTGGCTGTTCACCCTGCGGGAAGCGAGGTTCCACGACGGCGGTGACGTCACGGCCGTCGCGGTGGCCTCCGCGCTCGGTCACGCCGCGCAGGCCGAGCCGGCGCCCGCCGCGGCCGCCGGGCTCGGCCTGACCGCGGAGGCCGCGGGCGACCGGCAGGTGCGGATCACCACCGCCGCACCCGACCCGGTGCTGCCGCAGCGGCTGTCGAACCCGAGCCTGGCGGTGTTCTCGGCCAAGGCGTACGAGGAGAGCGGCGCGGTGGACCCGGTCGGCACGGCCACCGGCCCGTTCCGGCTCGTGAGGACCGGCGGTGTCACCGAGGCCACCGCGGAGCGCTTCGACGACTACTGGGGCGGGCGTGGGCAGGCCTCCGGCGTCGACGCGAAGTTCGTCGCGGACGGCGCCGCCCGCGCGAACGCCCTGCGCAGTGGTGAGGTGGACATCGCCGAGGCCGTCCCCGTGTCGCAGATCGCCTCCCTGGACCCCGACACCGCGCGGGAGACGGCCACCGCCCGCACCACGGGCCTGTTCCTCAACACCAGGTCCGGTCCCTTCGCCGACCCGGCGGTGCGTGCCGCCGCCCGGGCGGCGGTCGACACCTCGGTGCTGGCCGAGGACGTGTTCGAGGGGTACGCCGATCCCGCCCGGGGTCTGTTCGGGCCCGCGCTGACCTGGGCAGAGGGCAAGCGGGTCGAGCCTTCCGGGCGCGCACGGCCGGCGCCGGTCGCCGGGGTCGCCGTCACGCTCGCCACCTACGACAACCGGCCCGAGCTGCCGGAGGTGGCCCAGGTGTTGCAGCAGCAGCTGCAACGGGCCGGGTTCACGGTGACGCTGGAGGTGCGGGAGTCGTCCCGGCTGCTCACCGACGCGCTGGCGGGGAAGTTCGACGCGTTCGTCGGCGCCAGGAACATGCTGCTCGACACCGGCGACCCGGTCTCCGTCCTCACCGGTGACTTCACCTGCGCCGGCGGCTACAACCCGGCCCTGCTGTGCGACAGGGCGGTGGACGAGGCCGTCGCCCGGGCGGCGGCCGTCATCGACCCCGGCGAGCGGCAGGACGCGGCGATGGCGGCGGAAGCGGCGATCCTCGGCACCGACGCGGTGGTCCCGCTGGTACACCAGAAGGCGGTCATCGGCGTCGGCGCCTCGGTGCGGGGAGCGCTCCTCGACCCGTACGAGCGCGCGCTCGTCGGGGTCGGGACCCGGCGCTGAAGCGGCGGACGGGGTCCATGACCAGTCGCGCGCCTGTATCGGGCACCGGTGGCAAGGGTGGGACGGCGGTCGGCGCGGTGTGGCGCGGTGTTCCGGTCCTGCTGTGGCGGGCCGCGCTCGCGGTCGCCGTGGTGTGCGGGATCGGGCTGCTGCCGTGGCTCTCCCGCACCGATCCGGCGCTGACCGTGCTCAAGGCGAGATCGGCGGAACGCGACCCGACGCCGGAGGCGTTGGCGGCGGTGCGGGACGAACTCGGGCTCGACGCCGGGCCGCTGCGGTTGCTCGGGCAGTGGCTCGGCGGGCTGGTGCGCGGTGACGCGGGCCGGTCGTGGACTTCCGGTGCCGAGGTCGTGCCCTCGGTCGCGCGAGCTCTCGGCGTCTCGCTGACCCTGATGACCGCGGCGCTCGCCGTCGCCGTGCTCACGGCGGCTGCGGTGTGCGCGCGTTCGCTGTGGCGTGGATCGCGGCACCGGCTCGCCGGGCGGCCGGCGGGCGGCAGTGGCGCGGCGGTCCTGGCGGCGCTGCCGGAGTTCCTGACGGCCTCGGTGTCGGCCACCGTGATCGGCGTCCAGCTCGGGTGGCTGCCCGCGCTCGGCTGGTACGGGCCGCGGTGGGTGGTGCTGCCGGCGCTCGCGCTCGGCGTGCCCACCGGCGCGGTCCTCGGGCGGATGCTGGACGACCTGCTGCCGGCCGCGTTCACCGAGCCGTGGGTGTCGGCCGCGGCCGGGCGCGGCATCCCGCGACGGAGCCTCGCCCGCCAGGCCGTGCGGCGCTGCCTGCCGGGGATGCTGCCGAACCTCGGGCTGTTCGTCGTCGGCCTGACCGGCGGCTCCGTCGCGGTCGAGCAGGTCTTCGACATCCCGGGGATCGGCAGGCTGATCCTGCGGGCCGCCCTCGCCCAGGACCTCCCCGTGCTGCAAGCCGGCAGCCTCGCGTTGATCCTGCTCGCGACCGCCGTCGGGGCACTGGCCCGGCTCGCCGCCCCGCTGCTCCTGGGCCCGGCGCTGCGGGACGGCGCGCTGCGGTCCCTGCACCGGCCGGCCGCACCCGCGCCCCGAACGCTGCCCTTGGTGTACGGCGCCGTGCTGCTCGGCGCCATCGCGCTGGGCGTGCCGCGCGATCCGCTGGCCGTGGACACCGCCGCGCGCCTGCGAGCACCGTCGTGGGCGCACCCGTTCGGCACCGACGCGCTGGGCCGCGACCTGCTGGCCCGCCTCGCGCACGGGGCGTTCGCCACGCTGTCCGCCGCACTCGCGATCGGTGCCGTCGCGCTGGTCACGGGGGTGCTGCTCGGCCTGCTGCCGCGGCTGTCCGGCCCGCTCGTCGACGCCGTCAACGCCGTACCGCCCGTGCCGGCCGGCCTCCTCGTCGCAGGCGTCACCGGCAGCGGTCCGCACACGCCCGCGCTCGCCGTGGCCGTCGTCGCCTGGTCCCCGCTGGCCACCCACGCCTCCACGCTGCTGCGGCAGGAACGCGCCTCCACCCACGTGGCGGCGACCCTCGCCCTGGGAGCCGGGCCCGGGTACCTGCTCCGCAGGCACCTGCTGCCCGCGGTGCTCCCGCCGGTCACCCGCCATGCCCTGCTCCGCGTCCCCGGCATCGCGCTCGCCCTGGCGGCCCTGGGCTTCCTCGGTCTCGGCGCCCAACCGCCGTCACCGGAATGGGGTCTGCTGCTCGCGGAGAACCAGCCCTACGCCGAGCGCGCCCCGTGGGCGGTGCTGGCTCCCGCCGCCGCGCTGGCCCTGCTGGGAGCGCTGGCGGTCACCGCGGCCGGCGGGGTCCGCCTCCCCGTGCCGCCGCGGTGGGCCCGCGGGTCCTCAGTGACAGAGCGCCTCTCCGGCCCGAAGTTGCCGACGCCGGTTGCGGCGGCCGTCAGTCGGGATCCCGCATGACGGAGTTGATCTCCGGGGCGACCAAACGTTCCGCGCGACGTCGGCGCCGGCCGTCGCGGTGCTGCCACGCACCCGAGCGAGTCCACAGTAGACGGACCGGGGCCGGTCGCCGCGCACCGGCCCCGGTGGAAGGGTCTACCAGCGCTGGTATTCGCCGTAGTTGAGGGTGTAGGCCCGCAACCCGTACTCCCAGCTGTGGTCGATCGCACGTTTGGTCTTCTGGTTCTGCCACGTGATACTGCCGTCAATCCAGGGGATCAGGTACCAGCTCTGGTAGTTGTTGGCGTAGCACTGCACCGTCCGCAGCCCGTACTCGAAGCTGTCGTCGATGCACCGCCCGGTCACGACGTTCTTCAGCTCGTAGGTGTCGTCGGCCCACCAGTGCACGATCCACAGCTGGTGGTTGTTGTTGTAGTCGGGCAACGCGCGTAACCCGTACTCCCAGCTGTCGTCGAGGAACTGACCGGTCTTCAGGTTCTGGAAGCGGTAGAGGACGTCCTGCGCGGTGACGTCCTGCGCGGTGAGCTGGTTGCCGCTCCGCGCGTTCTCCTCGGCTTGGGCGGGCAGCGCCAACGCCCCCAACGACATCAGGGCGAACAGCGTCGCCAACACCCGTGCCATCATCGTCCTCACTCGGTGCCTCCCTGTGGTTCCCTCGGTGGTCGTTCCGGTCACCAGCCTGTCGGCGCACCGCACCCGACGCGCACAGGCTCCGCACACGCGACGCCGTCGAGGATCCGACCGTGCAGCCCGCGCAGTGCCTGCCCCGGTTCGACGCCGAGCTCCTCGACGCAGTGCGCACGAGCCCGCTGGTACGCGCCGAGCGCCTCGGCCCGTCTGCCCGCCGCGTGCAGACCGCGCATCAACTGGCCCCAGAACACCTCGCGCAGCGGGTACGCGGCCACCAGCCGGTACAGCTCCTCCACCGCGTCGGCGCAAGCGCCCTGCGCCAGCCTGACCTCCACCCAGCGCTCGACCGTGGCGAGTCGTCGCTCCTCGACCGCCGCCGCCTCGCCGAGCAGCGCCGGCCCGCCACCTCGCACCCCGTCGAGCACGTCACCGCGCCACAGCGCCAGCGCGCTCGCGTACTGCCGTGCGGCGAGGTCGAGGAACCCCTGCTGCTCGGCACGCCGCCCGCGTTCCCGCAGCGCCTCGAACACCGCGAGGTCGAACTGGTCCGCGCTCACGAGGAGCTGGTAGCCGTCCGGGTGGCTCACGATGCCGTGGTCGTCACCCGGCCCTGCGAGGACACGCCTCAGCGCCGCCAGGTGGGTGCGCAGGTTCGCGTGCATCGACCTGGGCGGTTGCTCCCACACGGCCCTCGCGAGGTAGTCGGTCGTCGCCACCCGGCCGGACTTGACCAGCAGCGCGGCGAGCAGCGCTCGTCGACGGGATCCGCCCAGGTGCAGCCCCACCCCGTCGCGGCGCACCTCCAACGTCCCCAGAATGCGGTATTTCATGGTCCCCCCGGCCCTCCTACTGTTGCCCTTCCCAATGGTGCGGGTGCGTGACTTCGGGTCGATCAAGCCCGGTCCGGCGGAACCGCGGCACGACAGCCCTGGTAGATCCACTCCGACGGGCCGCGGCAGGCAGACTGCGGGTTCGCTACGGGACAGCGGAGGAGCCGCCGGATGGACGTCGAAGGGCTGGGCAAGATCGTCGCGGCACGCAGGCGGGCCCTGGTGATGACGCAGCAGGAGCTGGCCGACCGGGCCGGCCTGAGCGTGGGCGCGGTGCGGGACGTCGAGCAGGGGCGCACGAGGTCGCCACGTCCGGCCGCGATCCGCCGCCTCGGCGCGGCGTTGGGGCTGTCCGCCGAGGACCTCGTCCCGCACGCCTCCAGCCCCCTCCGGTTGCGCGTGCTCGGACCGCTGGAGGTGTCGGTGCGGTCCAGACCGGTGGACCTGGGGCCGCCGAAGCAGCGCGAGGTGCTGGCGGTGCTCGCGCTGTCCCCCGGCACCCCGGTCCACCGCGACGCGATCCTCGACGCGGTGTGGGGCGGGTCCTCGTCCGAGGCATCGGTGGGCCTGCTCCAGACCTACGTGAGCCAGTTGCGGCGCGTGCTGCGCGTGGGACGGCCCGCTCGGCGGCGTGAGCTGCTGGTGTCCGAGGGCAAGCGGTACCGGCTGGCCGTCTCGGACGACGAGGAGCACGACCTGCTGGAGTTCCGCGCGCTGGTGCGGCAGGCCGCCGGTGCCGGTGGCCGGGAGGCGGAGCTGGAACTCCTGGAGCGGGCGTTGGGGCTGTTCCGGGGTGAGCCGCTGGCCGAGCTCGAAAGCCTCCAGTCACTGCCCGAGATCGCCGGGATCCGGTCGGAGCGGGTCGCGGCGGTCCTCGCCCTGGCCGACGCCGGGTTGGACCTCGGCAGGCCCGACGTCGTCTTACCGCGCTTGCGCGTCGCGGCGGAGGCGGAACCGCTGCACAGCGGCGTGCAGGCACGGCTGATGCTCACGCTGGCGGCGAACGGGCAGACCGCCGCGGCGCTGAAGGTGTTCGAGACCGCACGGCGCGCGCTGGGCGAGGAACTGGGAGTGGCGCCGGACCACGTGCTGCTGGCCGCTCGGCACCGCGTGCTCCGTCGGCAGCTGCCCGCCGCGCCGGACGCGCCTGCCGCGGTCGTTCCCGCTCAGCTCCCACCGGACACCGCCGACTTCACCGGCCGCCGGGCCGAGACCGCGCGGTTGGCCGGGATCCTGTCCCAGCCGCGTGCCGCCACGGTGGTGTGCGCGATCACCGGTGCGGGCGGCATGGGCAAGACCGCGCTCGCCGTGCACGTCGGCCACCGGGTGCGGCACCTGTTCCCGGACGGTCAGCTCCACCTCGACCTGCGGGGCGCCGGCCGGGACGCGGTACCCGCGGGTGAGGCGCTGGCCGAGATGCTCCGCGCGCTCGGCATGCCGGAGTCGTCGTTGCCGAACACCGAACGGGAGCGTGCGGCGATGTTCCGCAGCGTGCTCGCCGACCGCAAGGTGCTGGTGGTGCTGGACGACGCACGGGACCCGGCGCACGTGCGGCCGCTGCTGCCCGGCTCGGCGGGCAGCGCGGTCCTCGTCACCAGCAGGCACAACATGGCTGTGCTGCCCGGCGTGCACGGGTGCGGGCTCGACCCGCTGCCGGAGGCGGAGTCGGTGGCGCTGTTGAGCCGGGTCGCCGACCTGGCCGCCACCCCCGAGACCCGCGCGCACGCCCGGCGGTGCGGTGGGCTGCCTCTGGCGCTGCGGGTGACAGGCGCCCGGGCCAAGGTGCGCAAGAGCTGGTCGACCGGCGAGAACGGGCTGGGCTCGTTCGAGCTCGACGACCTCTCGGTCGCCGCGACCTTCGCACTGAGCGTCGACCTGCTGGACGACCACGCGTCGACGCTGTTCCGCGCGCTCGGGCTGCTGGAGGGACCGGATGTGTCGGTGCCGGTCGCCGCACGCCTGCTCGACGTGGCCGAGGCCGATGCCGCCGCGGCGCTGGCCGGCCTGGCGCAGGTCCACCTGGTCCGCCAAGGGGCCCACGATCGGCACTCGATGCACGACCTGGTCCACGCGTACGCGGCCGAGCTCGCCGCCGCCGAACCGGCGGCCTTCCGGTCGCAGGCGCTGGACCGCGTGCTGCGCTGGTACCTGGTGTCCGCGCGCCGGGCGTCCGCGCTGGTCAAGCCGCTGATCGAGTTCTGGCCGAGCGACACCGGCGACGAACCGGGAATGCCCCTCACCTCGCGGCACCACGCGATGGCCTGGCTGGAGGCCGAGCGCGCGAACCTGATGTCCTTGATGCGCCAGGCGTTGTCCGACCCGGCTCTGGACGACCTGGGCGTCCTGTTCGTGCAAGCGCTGCAATCGGGGTTCAACGAGTGGGGCGTGAGCGAGAAGTGGGAGGAGAACCTCCACCTGGCGCGTGAGATCACCCGGCGGAAGGGCGAGCTCGCCAAGCAGGCGTTCGTCGTGCAGTGCATCGCGCGGTCGGTCACGTGCTACGACCTGCAGAACGGCGTGGAGCTCTACTCCGAGGCGATCTCACTCGCCCGCGCGGCGGGCGATCACACGAGCGAACTGCCCTCGCTGATCAACCTCGGCGTGGCGCTGCACAACGCGGGCAACCTGACCGAGGCGGCGAGGTTCTACGAGGAGGCGCTGGTCCGCGGCCGCGAGCTCGACCCGCGCGTGGAGGGGTACGCCCTGGCCAACCTCGCCGCGGTGCACCGCGACCTCGGCCGTACCGACTCGGCCGTCGAGTACGCCGAGCGGGCGCTGTCCATCGCTCGTGAGAGCGGTGACCAGCACTTCCAGGTCGACGTCATGGACGACCTGGCCTGCACCCACCGCGCGAGGGGCGACTACGCCACCGCCTTCGCCGCCCACTCGGCGGCGCTGCACCTGGCCAGGGAGCTGAACGACCCGATCCGCGAAGCGATCGTGCAGGCGAGCACGGGCTCGACCCACCTGGCCGACGGCGAGGCCGACGCCGCGATCCAGGTGCTGTTCCAAGCCGTGGCGGTGTTCGAGGAGAGCGGCGAGGACCACGAGTACGGCCAAGCGCTGCACCTGCTCGGCCGCGCTCACCTCGTGACCGGTGACGTGGCGGCGGCTCGATTCTGCCTCCAACGCGCACTGGCGGTGTTGAGCCGTCTCCGAGCGCGCGAGGTCGGCGAGGTCCAGGCGCTCCTGAACGACCTGCCCGACCGCGCTTAGCCCGCCGCCCGTCCCGCGTCCACGACGTCGATGACGATCCTGCCGACCTCGTTGGGGGTGGTGCGGGGGTTGGTGGTGCACAGCCGCAGTGCGCGGTGGCCGTCCACGAGCGTCGTGGCGATCATGAACCGGCCGCCGCGGTTGACGGTCTCGGCGATGCGGTGCTGCACCGCGTCGAGGTCCTCGCCGGCGCGAGCCGACGGCGGCCGGTACCTGAAGCAGAGGATGCCCAGGCTCGGTCCGGTGAGCAGTTCCAGCTCGTCGTTGCGCCCGACGAGGTCGGCGGCGTGGTCGGCCAGGTCGAGCCCGTGGTCGATGGCGGCGCGGAAGGCGGTGACGCCGAAACCCTTGAACGACAACCACAGCTTGAGGGCTCGGGCGGCGGTCGTGAACTGCACGCCGTGGTCGGACAGGTCGGCCTGGTCGGAGGACGAGCGGGTGAGGTCGAGGTACCCGGCCCGGGCGCGGAACCGGTCCAGCGCGAATGCCCTGTGCAGCGTCGCCGGGTCGCGCACGAGCAGGCAGCCGATCTCGTAGGGCTGGAACAGCCACTTGTGCGGGTCGACCACGACCGAGTCGGCCTCGGCCAGCCCGGCCAGCGCGGCACGCCCCCTCGCCGTCAGCGCGGCGGCTGCGCCGTGCGCACCGTCGACGTGCAGCCAGAGGCCGAGTTCGCGGCACAGGCGGGCCAGTTCGGGCAGGGGGTCCACGCTGCCGGTGCCGGTGGTTCCCGCGTTGGCCAGCACGAGGAACGGCCTGCGACCGGCCCGCCGGTCGGTTTCGACCTCCCGCCGCACCCGGTCGGGGTCGAGGCGGTGGCCGGCGCTGGGCAGCAGCCGCAGCGAGTCGCCGAGACCGAGCACGTGGCAGGCGCGGAGCACGGCCGGGTGGGTCTGGTCGGAGCAGTAGAGGACGGCCTCGGCGGCGTCGTCACCGAGCCGCTCGTGCCTGGCCGCGGCGATGGCCGTCAGGTTCGCCATGGTCCCGCCAGGGGTGAATACGCCGCCGCTGCCCGCCGGCATCCCGAGCAGCTCCGCGAGCCAGCGCGCGGTGACCTGCTCGACGGCCGCCGGTCCGGCGCCGACGAACCACGCGCCGGGGGAGACGTTGAACCCGGAGGCGATGAGGTCGCCCAGGACGCCGAGGAAGTTGTTGGCGCTGGGGATGAACGCGAAGCAGCCGGGATGGCCCAGCCGCAGCGACCGGGGCAGCACCTCGGTGGCGAGGAAGTCGATCAGCCCGCCGGGGTCCGCCGGGTCCTCCGGGACGGGCTCGGTCAGGATGTGGTCGACCTCCCCGGCTCCCACCCGCCGGTGCACGGGCCGGTCCCGCTGCCCGCTCAGGTGGTCCACCACCAGGTCGACCACCTGGTGGCCGAGGGCGCGCATCTGCTCGACGGTCAGCCGGAGCTCGTGCGGGGCAGGGGTGGTCACCGCGGTGGTCCCTCCGTGACGGTGGTGGCGCGGCGGATCGCGTCGATCCAGGCGCGGGCGGCGGGGTCGAGCGCGGGCCGGTCGCCGACCGGGGCCGCGCGGTGCGGCAACTGGACGAGCACGAGTTCCTCGCCGGGGCGCACCCGGTCGCCGGGCAGGGCGTGTCGCCACAGCAGCGCCTCACCGGGACGCAGGTCGGTGAGCCGGCCGGGTGCCGCCTGCCGCAGCGCGCCCGCGTCGAGCCGGTAGCACCCGGATTCCGGGATCGCGTCGAGCACGCCGTGACGGGTGGCGGGCACCACGAGCTGGCTCAGCGCCAGGCACGCGGCGCGGACCCGCCGCACCGGCACGGACGGGAGCAGGGACGCCAGGGCGTGGACGCCGAGCATCGGCAGCAGTCCCGCGGCGATCTCCTGCGCGTGCACGAGCGACACCACGGTCTGGAACCGGGGGTTGATCTCGATGGCGAAGACCGCGCCGTCGGGGGCCGCGACGAGGTCGAGGCCGAACGCGCCGCGGAAGCCCAGCTCGCGAAGCTGGTCGCCGACCCGGTCGCACACCTGCCGGCACCGCGCGCCGACACCCGCCGGCAGCTCGTCGTCGGCCACCAGTTGGTTGCCGCAGTGCGCGCCCCAGAACGGGGTGAGCTCGGGCAGGCCGACCAACTGGTGGGAGACCGCGGACGCCACGCTCGCGTCACCCGTGACGCACCCGCTGACGGTCAGCGGAATCCCCGGCACGAACGCGGACACCCGCAGCCGCTCGCCCCGCCAGTCGCCCAGCACCGCCCGCAGCTCCGCCGCGCTGGTCACCAGCCGGGTGCCCTTGCCGGTGAGGTTGTTGACGCGGCGCTGCACCACGACCGGACGGCCACCACCCGCCGCCCAGCAGGACTCGGCGTCGGCGGGATCGGCCCGGACCACCGTGGACTCCGGCACCGCCACGCCCGCGCGCTCGAACAACCCCAACGAGTCGATCTTGTCGGCGGCGACCGCCACCGCGGCCTGCGCCGGCGCGAGCAGCCGCAGACCGCGCGCCGCCGCCCAGGAACGCGCGCCCGTGCCGTCCTCGGGAGCGAAGGTCATCCCGACGCGTCCGGCCGGAACCGGGCGTGCCACGACCGGTGGCGCGGGTGATCGGTCGGCGGCTTCCGCGCGGTGGTCGCGGTGCTCGTAGCGCAGCCACGGCATTGCGGGACGGGCGGAGGCGCTCAGGAACGGGGAGCGGTCGTGCCACCACAGCTCGGGGGCCAGGTCGCGGAGCAGGGACGCCGCCTCGGCTCCGACACCGGCGATCTCCACGACCCCGGCGGCGGGCGGCGGGGTCACACGATCACGAAGGTGCCCAGCGCGGTCTGCCGCTGGACGCCCTGCCCGAGGCACTGCAGGAGGTCCAGGGTCGGCGCGGCCTGGGTCGCCTGGGCGACGTGGCCCGCGAACTCGCCCTCGGTGATGGTCCCGGTCTTGGTGACCAGGTCGAACCCCGGGGCTGAGCTGACCGTGACGGTGTAGCTGAACGTGCTGGTCCGGCCGTTGTCCCAGGCGATCACCCTGGTCTCGGCGACGGCGGCGACCGGTTCGAGGCAGCCCGCGTCACGCTCGACGGTGAAGCTGCTCGAACCCCCGGTGACGCCGGTCGGTGACGCGCACGAGGTGTACTCGTCGTGGACGTGCGTGCTGACCGGCCTCGGCACCAGCACGACACCCGGCGAGTAGGTCCACGTCGAGGTCGTCGTGCACACGACGACGCCCGCGGCGGGCGCGGTGTCGGCCCGCGCGGCACCGGCCGGTGCGACCGCCGTGAGCAGCAGCGCAGCGACACCGGCAAGGCCGCGGGAACGGGAGCGGAACGCGCTCGAACTCACCATTGACGACTGCTTCCGGATCGGGGTGCCGGCTCGGGTGGAATCGCGGATCCCAGCCTAGCGGCGAGTGCGGCGCACGTCGGACAACGTCACCCGGGACGGTTCTCTTTCGACCGTTCGGCTCAGCCACGCGCGTTTCCGGTCGATCCGGAACTCACCCTGTGGTATCCACTGTGGACTGTCCTGTGCACCGCCGTCACCCGGCTGGTCGCCGCCCGCTACCGACGGTGCCCTGAGATCACGCCGGGGCACGGGAATGTCGGTGGTGGGCATGACGCACAGGGACGCGGCGCTGTGACGGTCGTTCACCCCGCGAACCCCGACAGCGGTCCCGTGCGCAGTGCGGGTCCGCTCACGCCGGCGTCAGTTGCCACTGCTGGTTGGCCCCGTTGTTGGGCGACCACTGGACGACTTGCGCGCCGTCGCTGGTCGACAGGCCGTACACGTCGGCGGCCAAGCCGCTGGCGACGCTGACGACGGAGTAGTAGCCGTCACCGGTGGGACGCAGGTACCACTGCTGGTTGGTGCCCCCGTTGGCGGACCACTGTTGCAGCTGCAGGCCCGCGGTCGTGGAGGAGCCGTTGACGTCGAGCATCTTGCCGCTCGGGGTGTAGCGCAGGGTGTAGGCGCCGCCCTGGGCGGTGGCGAGGCTCCAGGTCGCGTTCCCGGTCTGCTGGACGGCCTTGGCGCCGTCGGCCGTGGAGTTGCCGGCGATGGCGAGCGGCTTGCCGCTGTTGCGGTTGACGATGCGGTAGGTGCCCGGCGCGGGGCCGGTGCTCCCGCCGCCCAGGGTGAAGTACTCGACCGCGTCGCTGAACGTCGTCGTGCCGGCCTTGCCGGTCGACAGGACGAGGTACACCCGCGAGCCGGAGGCGGGGGTGGTGAAGGACACGGGTTGGGCCACCCGCGAACCCAGCGGGATCGTGAGGGTGGTGCCGCCGGACGCGATCACCGCGCCGGTGGGGCTGTCGAGCCGGGCGCTCCAGGCGAAGTCCACGGCGGTACCGGTGAGGTCGTCGTTGAACACGGTGACGGTCCGGTTGACCGTGGTGTTGGCGGGGTGGGCGGGCACGGCCTGGGGCAGGGGGAAGGTGCCGTTGGCGTCCGAAGCGCCGGAGGCCGACCAGTAGGGCAGGTCGATCGCGGCGACCGGGTTGAACGCGGCTCGGACCCGTTGGAACTGCGGGTTGCCCCACGGGTCGGCCAGGTTGTCCGCGCCGTAGAGCGGGTGGCCGCCCTCCTCGGGTGTGAAGTCCGTGGACCGCACTCCCGGGATGACGCCCGCCCAGGCGGACAGCAGCGTGTAGGGCCGCAGGTCGTTGGCGCCCTTGCCGCGCTTGGCGGCCGTCGCCGTGGCGAACCACTCGAAGCCCTGCTTGGTGTTGCACTTGGGCCAGATGTACTCGCCCTCGCCGTCGGGCCTGCCGGTCACGGTCTGCACCCGCTCGCCGTACTGGCCGGTCCCGTCGAGGTAGTGCGCGAAGACGGCGAAGTTGGGGTGGTTCATGTTCGGGTACCGGGTGGGCGAATCGGCGCCGGGCGCGGCGTCCACGCTGATCGGGCGGGTGCCGTCAGCGCCGTTCACCGCCGCGTAGAGGTCCTGCTCGAACTGCTCGGAGTCGTTGCCGAAGCTCGGTTCGTTGGCCTGGCTCCAGCGGACGACCGCGGGGTGGTTGCGGTCCCGCAGCGTCAACGCCCGGACGTGGTCCACCATGTTGTCGTGGCCGCCGACGAAGTCCTCCGCGCCGCCGCGGACTCCGCTCTCGTCGATGATCATCAGGCCCATCTCGTCGGCCACGTCCAGCATGTAGGGGCTGGCCGGTTCCTGGTGGACCCGCACGACGTTGAAGTTCAGCCGCTGGTAGTTGTCGACCGCCTGGGGCCAGCCGGGGTTGCCCGACGACGGCGGGAGGAATCCCGGCAGCGTGTCGTAGGCGTCGCCCTTGCCGCCGTTGTCGATCCGGTCGTAGTCGGCGCCCTGGAGGTTGTCGCCGCGGTAGTTCAGGCGCACTCCGTTGAGCTCGAAGTACTCGCCGTTCTGCGTGCTCTCGCGGAACCCGAACCGGTACGCGGCGTCGCTGGTGCGCCCGTCGTCGGTGGCCGCGTGCACCGACAGCCGGTGCAGCTGCGCCCGGTACCCCTGGCGGTAGGGCACGTTCGGCCACCAGTACGAGGTCGTGCCGAGGTTCCACGCGATCGGGCCGACGGTCACCTTGGCCGTCGAGCGGGCGGGCACGCTGACCGTGCGGCTGGGCAGGGTCGGGTAGGTGAACGAGCCGCCGCCGTCCGAGGCGAGCGCCGCGGTGAGGGTCACCGAGCGGGCGCTGGAGGAGGTGTTCGTCACCGACACGTCGTAGGTGAGGGACTGGCCGGCCACCGACGTGCGGATGAACGTGTCGCTGACGTGCACCGCCGGGTAGGTCCGCAGGAACGCCGAGCGGAAGATGCCCTGCGGCACGGACTCCGACCAGTCGGCCGCCACCGGGACCAGGTACTTGCCCGCGCTGTTCCGCAACGCACCGCGGCCCTTCACCGCCACGCTGATCGTGTGCGTGGTGCCGGGTGCGGCGTACGCGGTGATGTCGAACTTCGACGGGGTGAATGCCGTGGTCCGGGTGGCGACGACCTGCCCGTCCACGGACAGCGTCGCCTGGTGGTTGACCGCGCCGAACTCGATCCACGCCGACTGCGGCTGACCCGAGTCCGGCACCGTCACGCTGCGCGAGTACACCGCCTCGTTCACGTCGGTGAAACCCTGCTTGTACCAGCCGCCACCGGGCACGGTGATCGACGTCGTGGCCCGGCCCGCCGGGGTGAAGCTCCACGTCCCGGCCAGGTCGACCGACCCGATCGCGGCGTCGCCCGCGGTGACGCCGTCGAGCTGTGACGTCGAAGCGGTGGGAACGGGCTGTGCCGGTCGTGGGTCCGCCGCCGC
This sequence comes from Actinosynnema sp. NPDC051121, assembly GCA_040689555.1. Lineage (GTDB taxonomy): Bacteria > Actinomycetota > Actinomycetes > Mycobacteriales > Pseudonocardiaceae > Actinosynnema. Next base: position 515,271 of record JBFBCZ010000001.1, read on the forward strand.
GGCCGGGTGCGTTCCCACGACCGCGGTGAGCAGCGCCGCCGCTGCGGCGAGCACCGGCGTGAAGCGTTCACGGCGCGTCTGCCGAAGGTGTCGTCGCATGGCGCGGGCCCTTTCGTGGACGGGGGAGAAGGGCACGGCTCCTGCCGGCTGATCCATGACAGCGTTCCGGCTCGCGCGACGTCAAGGAAAGAGGCGTGTTCACGCCATCTTCCGCGCGCGGCCTGCGGTTTCCGCGCTGGACGTCCAGGTTGCCCCGACCGGATCAATCCGACCGCGGCGCGAGTTGGTACATCTTGTGAGCGTGCTCCTGGCCCCGATTTCCCGCTCGCGACGCGCCGCTGCCCTCGCTTGGCCGTGATCACCGAAGGAGTTGTCGTGAAAGCTCGACGCATCATCCGGTTGGCCGTGGCGCTCATGGCGGGGAGCGCGCTCGCCGCGGTGCCGTTGGCAGGCCCGGCGCAAGGGGCGACCCAGGGGCCGTGCGACATCTACGCGGCCGGTGGTACGCCCTGCGTGGCGGCGCACAGCACGACGCGCGCGTTGTACGGCGCGTACGAGGGTCCGCTGTACCAGGTGCGGCGTTCGTCGGACAACACCACGCGCGACGTCGGCGTGCTGAGCGCGGGCGGGGTCGCCAACTCGGCCACGCAGGACTCGTTCTGCACCGGCACGACGTGCCTCATCACCGTCCTCTACGACCAGTCCGGTCGGGGCAACCACCTCACCCAGGCTCCTCCCGGCTACTGGCCCGGCCCCGCCCCCGGCGGCTGGGACAACCTGGCCAACGCGACGGCGGCCCCGGTCACCGTCAGCGGCCGGAAGGCCTACGGCGTGTACATCTCGCCCGGCACCGGTTACCGCAACAACAGGACCAACGGCATCGCGACCGGCGACCAGCCGGAGGGCATCTACGCCGTCGTCGATGGCGCGCACTACAACAACTGGTGCTGCTTCGACTACGGCAACGCGCAGACGGACGGCCAGGCCGACCGGCAGGGCATCATGGAGACCGTCTACTTCGGAGCCGACCGCCAGTGGGGCTACGGCGACGGCCCGGGCCCGTGGGTGATGGCCGACCTGGAGTGGGGTCTGTTCTCCGGCGTGAACGCGGGCTACAACCGCAATCCCACCATCACCCACCGGTTCGTCACGGCGATCGTGAAGGGTGAGCCGAACCACTGGGCCATCCGCAGCGGCAACGCCCAGTCCGGCGGCTTGTCGACCGTGTTCGACGGGCCGCGCCCCAACGGCTACCACCCGATGCAGAAGGAAGGCGCGATCCTGCTCGGCATCGGCGGCGACAACAGCGTCTCCGGCGCGGGCACCTTCTACGAGGGTGTCCTGACCTCAGGCTACCCGTCCAACGCCACCGAGGAGGCGGTGCAGGCCAACATCACCGCCGCCGCGTACGCCCCCGGCCCCGCCGCACCCACCGGTGCCGTGCGCGCAGTCGGTGCCGGCAAGTGCCTCGACGTCAACGGCTCGACCACGACGCCCGGCACCCAACTGCAGATCTGGGACTGCAACGGCGGGGCGAACCAGACCTGGAGCCGGACCGGCGGGGGAGCGCTGACCGTCTACAGCGGCGGCAACCTGCGCTGCGCCGACGCCTCCGGCCAGGGCACGGCCAACGGTACCCCGGTGGTGATCTGGAACTGCAACAACCAGACCAACCAGCAGTGGCGGTTCAACGCCGACGGCACCATCACCAGCGTCCAATCGGGACTGTGCCTGGAAGTGTCGAGCGCGGGCACCGCCAACGGCACCAAGGTCCAGCTCTGGGCCTGCACCGGCGCCGCCAATCAGAAGTGGAGCCTCGCCTAGCACCCCCGTCACGGGCAGAATTCCCGATGTGGAAACCGGTTCTTTAGCGGAGTACCTCCGTCGGATGGACCCGTCGGAGTTGGCCGAGGTCCGGCGGGTCCGGCCGGAGGCGTCGTCGCCGGCGGAGGGTTTCGAGGCGCTCGCGCGGCGGTTGTGCGGTCGTGAAGCGGTGGCCGCGGCACGGCTGGTGAGTCGGGACGCGGTCGCGGTGGGCAGGGCGGCGGCCAGGTTGGGGCCCGGGGCCACCGTCGACTCGGTGGCGGAGTCGACCGGAGGAGATCGGGAGGCCGTCCGGTCGGCGTTGCGCGAGCTGCGGCGGGTCGGGGTGGCCTGGCCGGACGGGGAGGTGGTGCGCCTGGCGCCGCCGGTCGTCGAGCGGTGGGCGCGGGACAAGGGCCCGTCGGAGGTGACCGGGCCACCTGCGGTCGAGCGCGGTCGCGGCGGTTCGGACGGCGAGGTGCGGTCTTCGGTGCAGCACCTGCTGCGTTCGGCGTACGCGTTGCTCGACACGGGCAGGCCGATCACGGGCTTGCGGAACGGTGGGGTGGGCAGCAAGGAGCGGAAGCGGCTCGGTGCCGTGCTGGGACTGGACGACGACCACCTGGTGCTGGTGCTGGACCTGCTGTTCGCGACCGGGTTGCTGGTGCAGGTCGGGACGGCTCTTTCAGTGAACGCGCGCTACGAGTCGTGGCGGGAGGCGCCCTCGGCCCGGCAGTGGGCGGACTTGGTGCTGGCCTGGTTCCGGTTGTCCCACTCCCCGATCGCCCGACGCGAGCCGGGCGCGCCGAAGGTGGAGTCGTCGCACGCCAGGGCGGCCCGGTGGGCGGTGTGCGGGCGGCGCGGGGTGGTCTGTCGGTCACGGGGATCGCCGCCGCCGCCCACTGGTTCTGCCCGGCGGTGCACCGGTACGTCGGTGAGGTCGTGCGCGAGGCGGAGCTGGTGGGGGTGGTGACGGGGGATGCGCTGAACGCGTGCGGTCAGGCGTTGTTGTCGGCCGACGACGTGGAGGCGCTGGCCGCTTCGGTGACCGGGGTGGTGCTGCCGATGCCGTGCGAGGTCGAGGTGCTGGACGACCTGACGGCCGTGGTGTTCGGGCAGTTGACGGTGCGGGCCGCGCGGGTGCTGGAGGCTTCGGCGGAGAGCCGGGTGGTGGACGGCGCGCGGGTGTGGCGGTTCACCCCGGCCAGCGTGCGGTCGGCGTTCGCCGACGGGTGGAACGGGGAGTCCTTGCTGGCCGCGTTGGACGAGCTGACGGGACAGAACGTGCCGTGGGCGTTGCGGGCGCTGTTGGGGGAGCGCGGGCGGGGACAGGTGCGGGTGCGGGAGGTCGCCTGCTGCGTGGTGGCCGAGGCGGACGTCATCGCGGAGGTGGTGCGGTTGCCGGGTGTGGTCGGGTTGGCGCCCACCGTGGCGGGGAGCGCGATGGCGGCTCCGGAGTTGGCCGCGCGGCTGCGGGCGGAGGGGTTCGCGGTGGTCGAGGACCCGTCGTCGGGCGGTGTCGTGGTCCGGCGGCGCGAGGCGCGAGCGGCTGCCCCGGCGGACGAGGTGGTGCCGGTGCCGGTGGACCTCTCCGACCTGGAACCCGGCGAGCCGTCCACGGCGGGGATCGTGCGGAGCCTGAACAAGCGGTTGCCGAAGGAGGCCGTGGCGCTGCTGGCGGCGGCCATCGACGGGTAGTCGGACGTGCGCATCGACTACGTCGACGGCAAGGGCGAGTCCACGCGGCGCACCATCACGCCGACCGGGTGGGACGGGCCGTTCCTGGTGGCGTGGTGCCACCTGCGGGAGGCGGACCGGCAGTTCAGGGTGGCCCGGATCAAGTCCGTGTCACCGGTGGGGCCTTGACGGGGCCGCCGCTCGGATAGGATCGAGGTCGCGCCGCCGCCGACGTCGGGGCATCGACGAGCAGCTCCCGGAGGGTGGGCGTGACGCAGCCGAAGGCACTGGTGGTACGCGGCGGGTGGGAAGGTCACCGGCCGGTCGAGGCCACCGAGTTGTTCATCCCGTTCCTGGAGGGCGAGGGCTACGCCGTCCGGATCGAGGACACGACCGAGGTGTACGCCGACGCCGACGAGATGGCGGGCACCGACCTGGTCGTGCAGTGCGTGACGATGTCGGAGATCACCTCCGACCAGGTGGCGGGCCTGCGCGCGGCGGTCGAGGCGGGTACCGGCCTCACCGGCTGGCACGGCGGCATCGCGGACTCGTTCCGCGCGTCGACGGACTACCTGCACCTGGTGGGCGGGCAGTTCGCGACGCACCCGGGCAAGGAGCCGTGCGAACGCCGAGGAGCGCAGGAGGACAACTACCTGCCGCACACCGTGAACCTGACCGCGCTCGGCCGCGAGCACCCGGTCACCGCGGGCATCGAGGACTTCGAGCTGGTCACCGAGCAGTACTGGGTCCTGCACGACGACCTGATCGACGTGCTGGCCACGACGACCCACCCGACCCGACCGTGGCACCCGTGGCACCGGCCGATCACCAGCCCGGCGATCTGGACCCGGCACTGGGGTGAGGGCCGGATCGTGGTGACGACCCCGGGGCACAGCCTGGACGTGCTGGAGCACCCCGCCGTCCGCACCGTCATCGAGAGGGGAATGCTGTGGGCGACCCGCACCGCGTCGGCATCGTAGGCCTCGGGGTCATCTCCCGCGCGTACCTGGACACGCTCGGCGACCATCCCGCGGTGCGCGTCACCGCGGTCGCCGACCTCGACGCCACCAGGTCCGCCGCGGTCGCCGCCGACCTCCCCGACGCCGCGGCGATGAGCGTCGAGGACCTGCTCCGCTCGGCGGACGTGGACACCGTCCTCAACCTCACCACCCCGGCCGCCCACGCGTCGCTCGCGCTCCGTGCGATCGACGCCGGCAAGAACACCTACGTCGAGAAGCCGCTCGCCGTCACGTTCCCGGACGGGCGGGAGGTCGTCGACCGGGCCGTCGCGGCCGGCGTCCAAGTCGGTTGCGCACCGGACACCGTGCTGGGCACGGGCACGCAGACCGCCCGCGCCGCGATCGACGGCGGGCTCATCGGACGCCCGCTGTCCGCGTCGGCCGTGATGGTCACGCCGGGCCACGAGCGCTGGCACCCCAACCCCGACTTCTACTACACCGCGGGCGGCGGTCCGCTGCTGGACATGGGGCCGTACTACATCACCGCGCTGGTGCACCTGCTCGGCCCGGTGCGCGCGGTCATCGGCGCGGCAGGCCGGCTGCGCAGCGAGCGCGTCATCCGCTCCGGACCGCGGGCGGGCCAGCGGGTCCCGGTCGAGGTCCACAGCCACGTCTCCGGCGTGCTCGAACACGTCAACGGCGCGCTCTCCACCATCACGACCAGCTTCGACGGCGTGACCACCACGGCCGCGCCGATCGAGGTGCACGGCGAGACCGGGACCCTCGCGGTGCCCGACCCGAACCACTTCGACGGCGAGACCCGCCTCTTCCCGCTCGACGGCGCGGGGTGGCAGACCCTCCCGCCGAGCGCGGGCTACGAGGGAGCCGGTCGGGGCGTCGGCCTCCTCGACCTCATCGCCGCCGACGGTCACCGGCCACCGCGCGCCGGCGGCGAACTCGCGCTCCACGTGCTGGAAACGATGACCGCCGTGCTGCGGGCCGCGGACGAGGGACGTCGGATCGAGCTGACGACCACGGTGGAACGACCGGCGCCGGTGCCCCTCACCCCGGTGCAGGAGCGAACCCTCAACCGCTGACGGACCACCCGTCGACCGGGGTCTCCCCGGTGGAGAGTCCGCTGACCAGCAACGCCCAGATCCTCGGCGTCTCCGCGGGTCCCGGGGACGGGACCCGCCGCTGCGCAGGCACGCGGTAGCGGCGGATCCCGTCACCGACTGCGCGAGGCCGCGCAGTCGGTGCGCCCGCGTCAGTACCAGCCCCACCACTGCCGGACGGTGACCCACGGTCCACCGGCGTTGTCACCGATGTTGGTGTCGTTGATCCCGAACTGCAGTTGCGGTGACGGCTGGCCCAGCGAGTCGTAGGTCAGGCAGCCGCTGTCCGCGCCGACCGGGAACCACTGGTTGGCGCCGTACCACCGGCTCCGGTTGGCCAGCCAGACGCGGCCCGTGGTGACCCGGCCCATCAGCACGTACTGCCGCTCGCCCGGCAGCGGCCACCCGGCCGGCGCGAGGACCGGGTCGCCCGCGGTGTCCTTGTTCGCGCCCCAGTAGTCGACCCGGGTGGTCCCGTACGCGCCCAGCCGGAACGCGTCGTCGTGCTCGATCCCGTAGACGGCCGGCCAGGTGTCGACGTAGTTGCCTCTCGCCTGCCACGTCGGAGCCGTGTACTGGGGTTCGTACCCGCGCTGCCCCTGCGCGTCCCACGCGCAGTGGCTGAACGGGTTCACCGGAGCGGCTTCGGCGGGCACCGCGCCCATGACCAGGGCCGCGCAGACGGCGAGGACGGCCATTGCGGCACGGCGTTTGATGACTGACATGTCGGGTTTCCCTTCGTTCGGCGATGTGCCGGGACGATCGTCGCGCCGCGCGGTGCGTGGATCATCCGGGTGACCTGCGCTCCCGCGACGGGAGAACCCGGCAAGGGCGGGGCGGGAAACCTTGGTTGCCGCGGTCCGGCGGTCGGTCAGAGCGGCGGGTTCCCCGTCGACCCGGTGCTCCGCAGGAACATCAGCGTGGCCAGCACCCGGCGGTTGTAGAGCGAGCCGCGGGTCTCCGGCAGGCCGAGCTTGTCCGTGATGCTGTGCACCTGCCCCTCCACGGTCGAGATCTTGGTGTTGGTCTCGTGCGCGATGCCGCGGTTGGACCGGCCCTCGGCCATCAGCGCGAGGACGCGGCGCTCGTGCGGGGTCAGCCGTTCCAGCGGGTCGGCGACGCGGCGGCGGGCCATCAGCTTGCCGATGATGTACGCGTCGATCACGACCTCGCCGCGGACGACCCTGGTGAACGCGTCGACCAGGGCGTCCAGGTTCCCCAACCGCTCCTTGCCCAGGTAGCCGATGGCTTGCGGCACCTCCTGCATGCTCAGCAGCCGTTCGGCGAACGCGGCCTCGGTGTAGTCCGACAGCATCAGCAGGGCGACGTCCGGGTACCGGGCTCGGACCTCCTCGGCGACGGCCAGCCCGTCGGTGTCCGCCTCGTCGACCAGCCGGATGTCCAGCAACGCCAGGTCCGGCGCGGTCTCGTCGATCATCGGCAGCGCTTCCCCGCGCGTCCTGGCGCGGCCGACCACGTCGACGCCCCGCGCGCGCAGGGCGTCGGTGAGCAGGTCGAGCAGCAGGCCCTCGTTCTCCACGATCACGACTCGCACAGCGGTTCTCCCGGGATCACGGCCCGCACGGTGGTGCCCTGGCCTGGTTCGCTCACGAACGTGAGCCGTCCGTTGACCGCCTCGGCGCGCGCCCGCAGCCCCTTGAGCCCGTGGGCGCCACCTCGGCCGTTGTCGGTGATCTCGATGCCCAGGTGTCCGGGTCCGGCTCCGACCCGGACACCTGCTTCGGTGGCCCGCGCGTGCTTGTAGACGTTGGCCAGGGCCTCGCTGATCAGGAAGTACGCCGTGATCTCCACGTCGGCGGGCCAGCGGTGCGCGGACACGGCGAACGCGACCGGCAGCGCGGCCCGGTCGGCCAGGTTCTCCACGGCGGCGGTGAGGCCGTGGTCGCGCAGGACCGTCGGGTAGATGCCCTGGGTCAGCCGGCGCATCACCCGGATCGCCTCGGTCAGCTCGGTGTGCGCCTGGCGGACGGTGGCGCTGGGGCGCTCGTGCTCGGCGGCGTCGAGCAGCATCAGGATCCGGAAGAACCGGGCCTGGGTCTCGTCGTGCAGGTCGCGCTGGATCCGCTGCCGCTCGTCGGCCGCGGTCCGGGCCAGTTGGCGGCGGGACGCGCGCAGCTGTTCCAACTGGGCTTGCAGGGTCGCGTAGAGGCGCGCGTTGTCGATGGCCAACCCGACCGCCGCCACGGCCGCGTCCATCACCTTCGGGTGCGCGTCGAGCGCCGGGTCGTGCTCGACCACCGCGATCAACCGGTCCTGCCTGCGCACCTCGGTGGTCGCGCCGTCCCCCGTCGAGACCGGCAGGCCGTGGATGTCCACCAGCTCGCCGTTGTCGAGGGTGTACTTGATGGTCAGCGTCGGGTCCGCCAGCCCCTTGCTCAGCGCGTGCTGCAAGGTCGCCGGGTCGGCGAAGGCGGTGTAGTCGCGCTTGATGTCCACCAGCAGGTTGACCAGCACCTCCGGCGCCAGTTTCCGCAGCACCCACCGCACCAGGTACAGCAGCGGCACCATGAGGATCACCGCGATGGTGAACAGCCAGGCCAGCGTCGTCTTGACCACGAACGGCGTCGGCAGCACGGTGGCGACCGCCTCGGCGATCTTGAACGTGCCCGCGGCCAGGATGCCGATCCACACCGGTCCGGCCGGGCGGCGGCGCACCTTCGCGGTGCGGGACCACCGCCACAGCACGACACCGATCGCGCCGACCCCCATCACGGCGCCGAGGGTGCTGCCGAACGTGCCCCAGAACGTGACCGGCTTGGGGATGCCGATGCCCCACGGTGGCGTCGGGCGGTCGACGAAGTAGCGCGCGACCTGGGTGCCGATCGAGATGACGTACGAGGCCACGACGTAGACCCGGCTCACCCGGTCGGTGAGCCGCCCGGTCGGCCACGCCATCAGGACGTGGGCGGCGACGCCCATCCACGCGTAGGCGAGGCAGAACCCGATGGCGAACACCACGCCGTCGGCGGAACGCAGGTATTGCAGGTAGTAGACGACGGCGCCGAGGATCACGAGCGCGCCGAGCCGGGGAGACGGCAGCCGGACCCAGACGATGAGCCCGGCGACGACCACCACGAGGCCGACCACCCGGGGCGGGAACTCCTGCCACCACGACGAGCTCCCGGCCGGCCACGACACGGTCATGGTCCACGCGAACACGGCCACCGCGGTGATCCCCGCCAACCACCGCCGACCTGCCGCGTCCACCATCACGCCACCGCCCTCCTGGGTAGATCATCTCCCCGCCGCCGGGCCGGGCAACCAAGGTTTCCTGGTCCTCCGACAGCGTCGGCAGCACGGATCGACCGATCGCAACAGCGCGGGGGCGTCGGCGTTTCCGGCCGTGGTGCGATGGTCCACGATCCGCGTCACCGGCCGCCGAGAGGTGCCGGCTCGAAAGTCGGGCATTTCTCCCGAGAAACAGCCGAACCGCCGGCGGACTGCGGCAGCCTCAGCCGTCGCGCAGGCGGGCGCGGAAGCCGTCGATGTCCGCAGTCAAGCCCGCACCGCGCGCGTCGACGGCGTCCAGCACCCGTTCGAGGCGCCTCAGGTGCTCGGGGTGCGCCCGCCAGTACGGCGCGGGCACCCTGACGACGGACGCCAGCAGGTCACCGGGGTAGAGGTCGCCCTCGGTCAACGGGTCGCGCTCCAGCAGGGCCAACGCGCGCGGCACCAGCAACGACAGGCCCACCTGCTGACCCACCAGCAGCCGGAGGTCCTCCGGGGTCAACGCGCGCAACGGCTTGCGCCGCAGCTCGTGGACGGTCGCGACGAGCCTCGTCGCGTCGTGCGGCGGGGGTCCCCAACTGTCGCGCTCGACCTGCTCGACGGACAGACCGTCGTCCACCTGCTCCGCTCCCACGCGGCCCCACTTCCCGAGATCCCGTCCGGAACCGGACGGAGCTGATCGGTCACCCAGCTTAGGCCAGGCGCCTCCCCGTCCTCCCGGCCGCTTGCCCGGCGTCGTGGTCGGTGCGACCCGCGTCCTTGCCGGGAACGCCGCCGCGCGACCGGACCTCGTGGACCGACTCGTTCACGACGGTTCGCAGTCCGCTTCGAGGATGCGGTAGTCCTGCGGATCCCAGCCGGGCGACACCACACAGGTGATCAGCACGTCCGCGGGCGCGGCCGGTTCGGCGGCCTGCCAGGTGCCTCCCGGAACCAGCCGGCAGGGCCGCTGCCCACGGGCGAACTCGCCGCCGAGCACGTGTTCCGAGGGGTCGGCGCGTTCCTCCGCGCGTCCGCCGAGCAGCATGCCCAGAGGCGCACCGCCCTGCCACAACCACGGCTCGTCCGGCCGCACGGCGTGCCGGCGGGAGCGTTCGTCGGGGTGGTCGACGGTCCCGGAGGCGAGCCAGGACCGGTACGGCATCAGGTGCAGCACGGTCGCTCTCCGGGGCTCAACGCGGAGCGAAGCCGAGTTGCTCGTCGTACTGCCGTTGCTCGGGGTCCTGCCGGTCGATGGACACCTCCAGCGCCGCCAGCTTGGCGCCGGCGATGCGCCGCTGCACCTCCTCGGGCAGCGAGTGGACCGTCGCGGACAGGCGCGAGGCGTTCTCCACGAGGTACTCGATTCCCAGGACCTGTGCGGCGACGCTGATGTCCATGAGTCCCGTGGGGGCCGGGCGAGGCGGCGGTGTCGACCGGGTACCCCTCCGCCAGCAGGAATCTGCGGTGTCCGCTGCCATCGCGGTACTCGGTCACGAACGGCAGGACGGTGCGGGCACCGGACGCGGTGTCGGCCAGGGTCGCGACGTCGATCTCGACATTCCCGTGCCCGGCGTTGACGAGGGTCGCGCCGTCCTTCATCCGGGCGAAGTGCGACCCGGTGAAGACGTTGATGTTCCCGGTCGCGGTGATGAACAGCTCGCCCACGGCGGCGGCCTCGGCCGCGGGCATGACCCGGAAGCCGGACGTCACCGCCCACAGCGCACGCACCGGGTCGACCTCGGTGACGATGACGTCGGCTCCACGGTGGGCCAACGCCTTCGCTATCCCTCGGCCGCACGCGCCGAAACCGGCCACCACGACGCGCGATCCGCAGTAGAGCGGGTTGACCAGTCGGCTGATCGCGTCGAGCGTGCTCTGCGCGGTGCCCCTCTCGTTGTCGAAGAGCTGCTTGATCGGACTGCCGTCGATCCCGATCACCGGGAAGCGCAGGTGCCCCTGCTCCGCGAAGCGGTGCAGGCGCCGAACGCCGGTGAGGGTGTGCACCGACGCGCCGAGGATGGTCGGCACCAGTTCTTCGCGCTCGGCGTGCAGGAGGCCCAGCAGACCGTCCGCCTCGTCCAAGACGACTTGCGGGTGGTGGTCCAGCGCGGCCGGCAGCCGCGCGTGGTCGTCGTCGAGGTCGTTCACGCCGGGAGCGAACACGGTCATCCCGTGGTCGTCGAGCCACCGCGCGACACCGGAGTCGGTCGACATGGGGTTCGACCCGCACACCACCAGGTCCGCGCCGGCGTCGCGCAGCGCCGGCAACAGCGGGACGGTCGAGGCCAGCAGGTGCACGTTGGCCGACAGGCGGCGCCCCCGCGAGCGGTCTCGTCGCGCCGAAGCGCTCGCGGAGCACCCGCATCACCGGCATGTCGCGGTCGACCCAGGAGATCATTTCCGCGGTGCGGTCGGAATTGCTGCTCATCGCGCTCCCCAGTGCCCCCGCGGAACTACTTCGTGTTTCACGCCCGATCGTCTGCCTCGTTTCCCGACGCCGCAAGTTCAGGTCCGTTGCGTCACCCGTGTGCCGCACATTTATTCCCCTTTATTCCCGGTGGGGCACTCGTGGTCGTCCTCGTCCGCGGCGTGCTCACGACAAGTGCGGTCACCTTGCTCTCAACGAGTGGTGGACGCCAAGCGGGTCATCGGACGCGGTAGATCACTGCCCTTGTCACGGTTCGACCAAATCGTGTCAACCACTTGTGGTGATTGCGGGTGAAGGGGAAGGTGCTGTGCACCACGGCTGAAAGGCAACTGGCATGCGAAGCTCACTACGAGCGGTGGCAGCCCTCGGTCTCGTCCTGACCACCGTCTCGATCACCACGACACCGGCTGTCGCCGAGGACAGCAGGGCGCACGGCACCTTCTACTACGTGGACCTCGTGGGAGGCAGTCAGGAGGTCCACGATCCCGAGATCGGCGACTGCCACCTCGTGTCCACAGTGGGCACCAGCGTGTACAATGCCACCGACACCACGGTGACCCTCTACACGGACACCAGCTGCGCGGTGCTCGCCAACCCGGTGCCACCGGGCAGTTCGATCACGTTCTTGTTCAAGTCCTACCGCTTCCTGTAGTCCACGCCGAGAGCTCCACCTCTCACCTGATCCAGAACTGATCCGGTGCGTCCCGAGGTGCCCACCGCCGTCGACGGGTTGACGGCGGTGGCACCTCGGGACGTTTTGACGTCGGTGCCGGGGTCGTATCACACGGCTGCACCGCGAACGAGGAGTGCGCCGGGGCAAGTGCTTCGCGCCCGCGCCCGCAGCGTGCCCCCGATGCCCCGGACGCTCCCTGGACAAATGCCCTGCCCCGGACGGACAGTCGGTTGGTCGTGTTTTCCGATCGCAGGTCCGGGAGGTCGGCATGATCAGGGTCGCGCCAGAACCCCGACAGCGGGAATGCGGTTTTCCTCACGCCCGCCCGGCGGGTTGTGGTGCGACATTCCGTCGGATGCTCCCCGCATCGGGACGCATAGCGCACACCAGCGTGATGCACGGCGTCACCCTGAGTGGGCGAAGCCGCTCCACGCCTTTTCGAAGGCACTGTTCCTCGTAGCACCGTGATCCTCCGGAAGGTGCGACTGGTGATGGCAGCAGAAGAACCACCCGAAGCCCGCCGGCGCCGAGGCGGAAGGTACGAGCGCGGCCTGGAGACGGCGAACGAGCTGGCTGGTCACGAGGCCGTGCGGCGGTTCCTCGACGACGTGGAACCGATCAGCGAGAGCACCGCGCGCCTGATCGTCGAGACGGTCTTCGGGACGCTGCACCACGAGCCCGGGCTGGACCACCGCGAACGGGAGCTGGTGACCCTGACGGCCCTCGCCGTCCTGGGCGACACCGAGGAGGAGCTGAAGCTCCACCTGGCGATCGCGCACCGGATCGGCATCGCTCCTGCCTCCGTCGTCGCGGTGTTCGCCCACACCAGCGCGTACGCCGGATTCCCCAGAGCGCTGAACGCCCTTGCCGTCGCCAAGGCCTTCTACGCCGACCAGGGGCTCCTCCGACGCGAAGAGCAGTAGTCCGGATCCTCTGCCCTCGAGAACAAGGTGAGTTCATGACTTCACGTCTGGCGGTGCTGTTCCCCGGTCAGGGCGCCTACCTGCCCGGGGTGCTCGCTGATCGGGCACGGCACTTCCCCGGGGCGGTCGAGGTACTCGAGACGATCGACGCGGTGGCCGCCGAGCACGGCTTCGAGCCCGTGACGCCGTTGGTCCTGGAACGGGACGCGGCCGGGTTGGACGAGCTGCTCGCCGACAACAGCGACCAACTGGACCTCGCGATCTACGCCACCAACGCGGCCGGGTTCGAGGTGCTGTCCGGGCTCGGACTGCGGGCCGACGTCCTGGTCGGCCACAGCTTCGGCGAGTTCGCCGCGCTGTCGGCCGCCGGAGCGGTCCCGGTCGCCGAGGTCGCCCGCATGGCGTGCACCAGGACGGAAGCCTTTCGCCGGGCCGAACCGGCCGAGGGCGGGCTCCTCGCACTGGACGTGCCCGCGTGGCGCGCCGAGCACCTCGTGGGCCTGCTCGACGACCCCGGACTCCGCCTCGCCATCGACAACGGGCCGGGACAGACCGTCGTTTCCGGCCCGGTGGAATCCCTGTCGGCCGCGGAGAGGGTGGCGACCGGCCTGGGCTTTCGCGCCACCCGGCTGCGCGCCAAGTACGCCTTCCACAACCCCGTGTTGCACCTCGCCGCGGACATCTTCCGCGACCGCACGGCAGACGTGCGGCCGGCCGAGCCGCGGGTGCCGGTGTTCTCCCCGGTCCTGGGCAGGCACGTCCGAACCACCGCGGACGTCCGGGAGGTGATCACCCGGAACATGGTGGCACCGGTGCGCTTCTACGAGGCATTGCTCTCCTTGTTCCGCTCGGGCATCACGACCTTCGTCGAGGCCGGTGCGCGCCAAGCCCTCACCGGCATCGTCAGGTCTTCGCTGCCCACCTCCGCACGTGCGCTCCCACTGCTGCCCAGCCGTGGTGACGTGGAGAGCATCACCGCCGCCCTCGCGGACGCGCGGTTGCCGGTGAGCTGGAGCCCGCTCCCCGCCCGGCCCGCCCCGGCCGAGGCCGTCGCACGAGAGGCACAAGGATCACCGCGGGCAGCGGCCCACTCCGAACCGGACCCGCGGCCGACCCGCGCCGACGTGCTCGCCGAGCTGGCCGCCATGTACGCGGAGGACCTGGGCTTCCCCGTGGAGATGCTGTCCACGGACATCGACTTCGAAGCCGATCTGGGCGTCGACTCCGCCAAACAACTCGCGCTGTTCCAGCGGGTGCGCGAGCAGTACGGACTGGCCGAACCGCCGGCCGAGCGGAGGGTCCGCGCGACCACGCTGGAGAAGATCGCCGAGTTGGTGGAGGAGCAGCGCCGATGACCGTGCCGAGTCAGGCTGACGACCTGGTCGCCGTGGTGGGCATGGGCGTCGCGGTGCCCGGCGCCTGCAGCCCGGGTGAGCTGTGGCGGACGGTCAACGGCAGGCACGACGTCTTCAGCGAACCGGACGATCGCTTCGACCTGGGCCGGTTCTGGTCCGAGGACCGCCAGGAGCCGGACCGGACCTACGCGCGCCGCGCCGGCTACCTGCACGACTTCCGGCCCCACCCCGCTCTGCTGGAGGAGGAGAAGGACACCGGCCCCGGCCGCGATCAGGCAGCCCGTTGGCTGCGGCACGCGGTTCTCCAGGCGCGGTCCGGTGTCCGGATCGAACCGGGTTACCGTTGCGGAGCCTACGTCGGCGCGTGGCCCGGAGGCAGCCAGAGCCTCGTCGAGTCGGTGCTGGTGGACCTCGTCGCCCGATTGGCGCCGGGTGACGAGCAGGCCGGGAGGGTCCGAGCGGCCTTGCTCGAGCACTACCGGCACGCCGTGCCCCTCGACCGGGCCGCCGGTCCCGACGCCGTGGTGCGCGGCGCCTTCGCGGGACTCGCGGAGCGGGTGGCCGAGGCCCTCGTGGTCGACACCGCGTGCGCGTCCTCGCTCTACGCCGTCGACCTGGGCAGCAAGGCCGTTCTCGCGGGGGAGTGCGAGATCGCCTACTGCGGTGGCGTCAACGTGGTGGACCCGACCATGGCGGTGATGTTCGCCAAGCTGAGCGGGCTTTCCCCGCGCGGTCGGGTCCGGGCTTTCACGGGAGCCTCGGATGGAACGCTGTTCAGCGACGGCGCCGGGCTCGTGGCGTTGAAGACGCTGCGCAGGGCGCGCGAGGACGGCGACGCGGTCCTCGGCGTCCTCCTCGGTTTCGGCGGCGCCGCGGACGGCCGCGGCAAGTCCATCTCGGCTCCCAACCCCGCCGGTCAACGACGCGCCGTGCAGCGGGCCCGTGCGGTCAGCGGCGTGAGCGCGGAACAGGTCGACTGGGTCGTCGCGCACGGAACCGGCACGCCGGCGGGCGACGGCGTCGAGTCGCAGGTTCTCCGGGCGCTCGGATCCGACTCCGGTCACTGGTGCAGCAGCAACAAACCGGTGTTCGGCCACACGGGGTGGACCGCCGGCGTCCTCTCCCTGATGCACGCGCTGCTGGGTCTGCGCAACGGCTGGATCCCCGCGCAGCCGGGAGCGGCGGAGGCGGCGGACGGGACGAGTGGCGCGCAGGTCCGGGTCCCGCGCGAAGCCGTGCGCTTCCCGCCCAGGCGGGACGGGCGCCGCACCGTCGGCGTGTCGGCCTTCGGCTTCGGCGGGACCAACGCGCACCTGGTGGTGGCCGATCGACCCGACAGCCGGGGGTTGCGCTCCAGTCCGCCGGGCCGCCCAGGCTCCGCGCGGCTGGTGCTGGTCGCCTGGTCGGCTCACCTGCCCGGCGAACCGTCCACCACCTCGGTCCGCGACTGGTTGCGCGGCGCGGCGGCTGCGCCGGAGGCCTGCTTCCCGCGGCCCTATCCGGCGCCGCTGCCTGCCGACATCCGCATGTCGGGGCGCACCGTACCGGTCGTCGACCCCTGTCACTTGATGGCGCTCCAGGTCGCGGCGCGCTTCGCCGCGGAGCACGGGGAACTGTGGGCGGACGTCCGGGAGACGACGGGAGTGATCGCCGCGCACACGGGGATGCCACGCGGCCTGGTGGGAACGGCGGTGCGGTGCTACGCCCGCGACGCGACCTGGCTGCTCGACCAGCACAGCGCCGACCCGGCCTTCGCCGACGTGGCGCGGAACCTGGAGAGGACCCGTCAGCGGTTCCCGGCGACGACCGAGGACTCGCAGGCAGGTGTGCTGCCCAACGTCATCGCGTCCCGCATCGCGGCCCGCTACGACCTGCACGGTCCGTGCCTGGCGATCGACGCCGGCAGGGACAGCACGCTAGCGGCCCTGCGGGTGGCCCACCGCTACCTCCGAACCGGTGAACTGGACCTGGCGCTGGTCGTCGCGGTCAACGGCAACGGGAGCACCGAGAACGCCGTCCTGTCGGGGCTCGGGCCGGCGCCCTCGGGCGAGGGTGCGTTCCTGCTGGCCGTGACGACGAGCCGCACCGCCGGAGAGCGTGGACTGCCGGTCCTCGCCCGGTTGTCCTTCGGCGCCGCACCACAGGAGCCGCCATCCCCGGCGGAGGACCGCGGTTACCTGGCGGCCGACCACGCCCTGGCCCTGCTGCGCGCTGTGGAGCGCGGAACCCTGCCGGTGCGGTTGGGCGCTCGACACCAGGACACGGCCCTGCTGGCCGAGCCGGCCGACGAGGTGCGTCCCGGACGCGAGGACGAAGGAGTCGAACGCTTGACCCGCCGCTACCGCAAGCAGCTCATCGCCAAGGCCTGCCACGGTGAGGCAGGCGACCCGCTGTCCCCGTCGCTGCCCCGCCGAGGCGTCGTCCTCCTGGCCTCGCCGGAGATCGGTGCCGCGGTCCACGACGACCTCCACGACAGCGACTCGCTCGTCCTGGACCTGCCGGGCGACAGCGGCAGGCCCCCGTCCCCGGCCGCGATGGACAGGATGCTCAGCGCGGTCGACTCGGCGGCGCCCCACCTGACCGTGCTGGGCGACCTGACGGCCCTGTCCGTGCCGCGCGCCCTCGCCCTGCACGACGCGGTCTTCCTCGTCACCCAGCGCCTCTGGTCGCGTTGGCAGCCGGAGAGCTCGCTGGCGGTCCTGCTGGGCGGGGCGCCGGGCGACCGGGCGGCGCACCCGACTGCCTCGCTGTTCGACGGGTTCGTCAAGAGCCTGCGCTGGGAACGCCCGGACGCGGTCGCCTTCACGCTCACCACGGACGAACCCCTGACACCGGAACTGCTCACCCGTGCGGCGCGGGAGCGCACCGGACGTCCGCTCCCGCCTCCCGCCGTCTCCTACCTCCAGGGAAGGCGTTGGACCGAGGCACTGCACCCGGTACCCCTCATGACGAGCGACCCACCGCCGGGCCCGCCGCTGACCGACGGATCCGTCGGCCTGATCACCGGCGGGGCGGGCGACATCGTCCGAACGCTGCTCGACGCCCTGGCACCACACGCTCGACCGACCCTGTGGTTGCTGGGCCGCACCGAAGAGCTATCGCCCCCGGAACCGGAGGGCATCGGGGACGAGCGGCTCGCCGCCACCCGCGCCGACCTCATCCGCCGCCTGCGCGAAAGCCGGCCCGAGCTGACCCCGAGGTCGGTGATCGCCCGTGCGGACTCCCTGCTGAAGCAACACCGACTGCACCTCACCCTGAAGGCGCTCAGGGCCCGGTTCGGTGAGCAGCGGGTGCACTACCTCGCCTGCGACGTGCGGGACGAGGAGGCGGTCCGAAAGGCGGTCGGACAGGTGCTGGGCGTCGAAGGGCGGGTCGACTTCGTCGTCCACGCCGCGGGCCAGGTGGCCTCGACCCTGCTGGAGAAGAAGCGGCTCGAGGCGTTCCGCGCGGTGCGGGACACCAAAGTGCTCGGCCACCTCCACCTCAGGTCGGCGCTGGGCCCGGGGCAACCCTCCCTGTGGTGCAACATCGGCTCGTACTCGGGATCCGCGGGCGCGCCGGGCGACACCGACTACGCCTCGAGCAACGCCTACCTGGATGCCACCGCGGAGACGGCCGCGGGCCGCGACGAGATCACCGTCGGCTTCACCATGTGGCGCCAGACGGGCATGGGATCCGACGCCCTGTTCCAGGAACACGTCTCACGTCAAGCGCAGTTCACCCCCATATCGACGGCCGAGGGCACGGCGCAGTTCCTCGGCGAGCTCGCAGTGGCGGCACGAGCGGGAGGCACGTCGGTCTACCTGGGGAGCACGGAACGGGACCGACTGCGACGGCACTTTCCCGGCCTGGTGCACGACGAGCCGCCCACCCGCCCCGCGAGCCGCCTGTGGCCGTCCTGGCGGTCGTCACCACGCGACCCGGGCCCCGGCGGCGAGTGGACCCACCTGATGACCCCGGACGGAGAACCCCACCTCCACGACCACCTGGTCAGCGGCAAACCGACGGTGCCCGCGACGTTCATCCTGGACATCGCCGCGCAGGCCGCGGAAGCGTTGGTCCCGGGCACGTTCACCACCGGGTTCCGGGACGCCCGGTTCGACACCTTCATCCGCCCGTTCAGCCGGAGCAAGCCCGCGCCGTTGCGCATCAGGGCGCGGTTGGTGCGGCAGCGTTCCGGCGACGAGGCCGGGGCGGCCGTGGTGGCCGTGGCGGTGAGCATCCACTCCGACACCCTCGGGCCGGACGGCCGGATGCGACCGGGAGGACTCCGCCACTTCGAGACCGAGGTGTTGTTGTCCTCGGATCCCGTGCCGGACGCGCCCCCGTGGAACCCGCCGGCCTCCACGTCCGCCCAACCCGCCTCGGACCCGTACGCCGTCGCAGCGGGCCCGGTCTCGTTGCGCGGCCCGTTCCGCAACCTCTCGCAGTGCTCCGTCGACGGCTCGTTCGCGCGAGGCAGTTGGACACCCGACTTGGCGGGCTACCCCGGCTTGCGGACGATGGTGACACCGGCACTGCTGATGTGCGCCGCGCTGAGGACGTCCGCCCTGCGTCCCGCCGGCGAACGCGAACACCCCCTGTTCGTGCCCCGCTCGGTATCGCGCGTCCACCTGCACACCCATGGCGCGAACGACCACGAGCTGCTGCTCCGCCACGGACACGGGCTCGTGGTGTCGGTGGGGCCGGACGGCGTCCACCGAGCCGTCACGCCCACCGGCCGGCTCCTGCTGGAGCTGTCCGGTGTCGAACTGGTGGAGATGGCGACATGACGGAGGGTGCGTACTGCGTCGTCACCGGCGCGACCTCGGGCATCGGCAAGGAGATCGCCCGGGGACTCGTCGCGGCGGGCGGACGGCTGCTCTTCATCTGCCGCGACGGCGAACGGGGCGAGGCCACGCTGGCCGAGCTGCGTCGGGAGAACCCGTCCGCTGCCGTGCGGATGCTCGTGGCGGACCTCTCGGCCCTGCGGGACGTGCGCAGGGTGGCCGACGAGGCGCATCGCCACCTGCCGCGACTCGACCTCCTGATCAACAACGCCGGCACGCACGACCTGCGACCCGAGATCAGTGCCGAAGGGTTCGACAGGATGATCGCCACCAACCACCTGGGGCCCTTCCTGCTCACCAACCTCCTCGCCGACCTGCTGGAGCGGGCAGCACCGTCACGCGTGGTGATGGTGGCCTCCGAGTCGCACCGGAGCGTGCTGCGCATCGATCCCCGGACGTTCGCCGAACCGGGCTCGTACGGTCCGATCGGCTCCTTGGCCGTCTACGCCCGCTCGAAGCTGCTCAACGTGCTCGTCACCCAGGAGATCGCGCGCCGGTGGCCTTCACGCGGCATCTCCGCCGGCGCGTTCTGCCCCGGCCTGGTGTTCACGGGGCTCATCCGGAACATACCGCTGGGCGCGCGCCTGTTCTCCCTGGCGGAACGGACCCCGTTCGTGCGAAGCGCTCGTCAAGGCGCCGAGCACGCCCTGCGGCTCGCCGGTGACCCGCGATTCGCCGACCGCAACGGCGGCTTCCACTCCACGATCCCCGGAGCCGTCCTCCTCCCACCCGGCCCGCACCGGTTCCGGACCGGCCTGCAACAGGCCGTGTGGGAGAGGTCCGAAGAACTGGTGGGCCTGTCATGACACGCCTGTCCCAGGAGCACGGCACACCCGGCACCGCGCCCGGAGGAGCGAGCATGCACGCGACCCGGACGATCGCCGGGTGGTCCTCGCCCGGCCCGATGAACGGCACGGACACGCTCTTCTGGCGGCTGGGGGCCAACCCCTCGACCCGCCCGCACGTCACCTGGCTCTGGTACCTCGACCGGACGCCGGACTGGACCACGTTCCTCGACGGCTGCCGGTGGATCGTCAGGAGCCTTCCCCGGCTCACCCACCGGGTGACCGACACGCCGTTGCGGGCCGGAACCCCGGCGTGGACACCCGACCCGTGCTTCCGCGTGACCCGGCACGTCCACCGGATGCGGCTCCCGGACCCCGCCGGCCCGCGCGACCTCCTGGAACTGGTCGAGTGGCGCACCAGCGCGGACTTCGATCCCCTGCACCCGCCGTGGGAGGCCACCCTCGTCGAGGGCTGCGAGCAGGACCGGGCCGCGATCCTCCTCAAGTGGCACCACAGCATCGGTGATGCGGTCACCATCGTGTCGGTCATGAGCAGACTGCTCCCCGACGCCGCGACGACAGGCCTGCCCAGCCGGTCGCGCCCCCACGACGAGCACACCGTCCGGCGAACGGCACCGAGGGCGCGTCCACCGTTGTCCTCGGCGGCCCACGGCCTCACCGAGGGGACGAGAACGCTCCTGCGGGACACCGCGCGGTGGCTGACGACACCACGTGCCACCGGGGACCGGGTCCGCCTCGCCGGCCGGGCCGCTGCGCAACTGCTCCGGCCCGTCACACCGTCACCCCTCCTGCGCGAGCGCAGCTCCGCGATCCGCTGCGGCATGCTCACCGTTCCCCTGACGGATCTCAAAGTCGCCGGCAGAGCCGCCGGTGTGTCGGTGACGTCCGCCTACATCTCGGCGGTACTGGGTGCGTTCCACCGCTACCACGCCTACCACGGGGTGAGCCACCGGAGCGTGCCGACGCTGGTTCCGGTGAGCCTCCGCAAGCCCTTCGAGACCGGCGCGGGCAACATCGTCGCGTCGGTGCGCATCGCGGGGCCGATCGGCGACCTACCGGCTCCGGCGCGCATGACAGCCGTGCACTCCGCGATCACCGAGGCCCGCGACGCCCTCGTCCGGGACGTGTTCACCACCCTGGCCGACCTCGGGTCCTGGGTCCCGGGCCTGGTCCACCGGCTGCTCGTCCCGCCGGTGCTGCGCCGCGCGGTCGACGTCGTGGTCACCAGCGTTCCCGGGTTCTCCGGCGCCACCTTCGCCGCGGGCGCCCACGTGGTGGACGCGGTGACCTGGGCTCCCCGAGGTGGCGCCGCGGCCAACGTGACGATGGTCTCGCACGACGGGACGTGCGCGATCGGGACCAACCTCGACCCCGCCGCCGTCACGGACACCGGCCTCTTCCACCACTGCCTGGAACAGAGCCTGCGCGAACTGATCACCGGCTGACCCGCCCGACGACCGACAGGAGGCTTGAGCGATGAGGCTGCCCCTGGAACAGGAACTGCGCGCGGAGAGGCGTCGGCTGACCGCCACCCTGGACCAGCTGCCCGACGACGCGTTCGAATCCGGTCGCACGCTGTGCGCCGAGTGGTCTCCCCGGGACGTCCTCGGCCACCTCCTCGCTGTGGACGGCTTCGCGACCTCCTACCTCCCGTACGGCCCGTTCGTCCACGTCGCCAACCGGAGACAGGTGGAGCGGGCCCGCCGGCTGCCGCGGAGCCGATTGATGGAGCGCGCCCGGGTGTGGGCGGATCAGCCGTCCCTCACCAGCCGGATCGGTGCCGCGGTCACCCTCGGGGATCTCGCGATCCACCACCAGGACATCGTGCGGGGACAGGGGTTGCGCAGGGACCTGCCGGCCTCCGTGGGCACCTTCATCCTCTGGGACGGAGCGTTGCTGAGCCTGTGGACGAACCTGAGGGTCCTGCGGTACCGGGTGGTGCCCACGGACGGCTATCCCGAGATCGGGGTGCGTTCACCGTGCGCGCGGGAGGTCCGCGGCACCAGGGAAGCCCTCGGGATGTGGCTCGCCGGGCGGGATTCGGTGACCGACGACCTGGTCTTCGACCGACTCGAAGGAGGACTCGCGTGAACGACCGGAAGCCGACCAAGCGGCGTGTCCTGGTGAGAGGTCTGTCCACCCTCTTCTACGAGACCGGTGAAGGCCCGGTGGTCCTGCTCGTGCCCGGTGTCGCGTCCGACCCCCAGGACTGGTTCCCGGTGATGGACGAGCTCGCCCTGACGCACCGGGTCATCGCGTTGTCGTTGCCCGGTCTGAGCGGCACCAGCCCGTGGCCGGACGTGCGCCCCGCTGCGACGGCCTCGTTCGTCGCGGACTTCCTGGACGTCCTGGGAGTGGATTCCGTGATCGCGGTGGGCCACTCCTTCGGCGGCCTGGTGGCAGCCGAACTGGCCCTGCAGAACCCGCAGGTGGTCGGCAGGCTGGCGCTGGTCGACGCGTCCGGCCTCGGTCGGGCGGTCCACCCGGTGGCCATCGCGCTGGCTCTGCTGCCCGAGCGCGCGGCCGACCTGGTGTCGGCCTTGGCCTCCCTCCCCGGCGGCGGCGCGGCGTTGACCCTCTCGAGCAACCTGCTGCTGCACCAGCCCTGGCGCATCCCCGCGAGGACGTGGGCGGCCCAGTTGCGGATGGCCCGGTCGCGAGAGGCCCTGCGGACCGTGCTCAAGGTGTTCCGGGAGTGCGGCGGCGTCACCGGGCAGCGTGAGAGCACCACCGTGGTCGACCGCCTGCACGAGATCGACGTGCCGACCCTGGTGGTCTGGGGCGGCTTCGACCAGCTCCTACCCCTGTGGCAGGGCTGGGCAGCGGCACGCCGACTCCCGGACGGCCGCTTCACGGTGCTGGTGGGTGCCGGGCACGTGTCCTACCTGGACAGCCACGAGGAGTTCATGGACGCACTGGGGCCCTTCGTCCGCGACGACCTGGAACTCACGTCGCGGACCCGGGGCGTGGACACCGGCGGGGGAGGGCACCCGTGAACGACGACACGCCGGACGGAACGCGGGCGCGCGGCGCGCAGGCCCGGTCCGGACGCGAGGAGCGGCACGGGGTCGTGATCATCGGATCCGGCGTGGGCGGGAGCATCGCTGCTTTCCGCCTCGCCGAGGCCGGGGTGGAGAACGTGGTCCTCGAGCGGGGCAGGCGCTGGCCCGTCACACCTGCCGGCGACACCTTCCCCGCGTTCCCCTCCCCGGACCGCCGTCTGGTGTGGCGCGACGACGATTCCACCCCGTTGCCACCGGCAGGCGGGCTTCTGCCGTCCCTGCTCCGCCGCGCGCTCTCGGCGGGGCTGCCGCGCTCGACCGGACTGCTGGAGGTGAACGTCCAGGACGGCGTCGTGATCCTCAGCGGGGCGGGGGTCGGCGGCGGAACGCTGGTCTACGGAGGTGTGCTCGCCCAGCCTCGCCCCGGCCCCTTCCGGCGGTTGTTCCCCGCCGAACTGGACTACGACGAGCTCGACCGCGTCCACTACCCACGAGCACGCGAGCGCCTGGTAACCGCCCCGTTCCCCGACGACCTGCTCACCCGCGGGCCCTATCGCTCGAACCGCCTGTGGAGCCTCGCGGCGGAGCGGTCCGGGCTTTCGGCCGAGCCCATCACGGGCAACTACGACTTCGACACCGTCCGAGCCGAGCTCGACGGCACCCGCACGGCCTCGGCGGTGATCGGCCAGTTCCACTTCACCGGCTGCAACAGCGGCGCGAAGATGAGCGTGGACCGCACCTACCTGGCAAGGGCCGAGGCAACCGGCAAGACCACGGTGCGGGCGCTGCACCGGGTGACCCACGTGTCCCAGGATCACCGAAGCCTCTACCGCGTGGCCGCCGAACGCCTGGACGAGAGCGGAACGGCCGTCGAGCGCCTGGTGTTCGTCTGCGACCGGCTGATCCTCGCGGCCGGGGTCAACACACCGCGGATCCTGCTCACCGCACGCGAGACCGGCGCCCTGCCACAGCTGCACCAGTCCATCGGGAAGGGCTGGGGCTCCAACGGTGATCACCTGGCCGTGATCAGGACATCCCTGGTACCGATCGGCGCGCCACAGGGCGGGCCACCGGCTGTTCTCGTGCGCAACTCCGACGGCACGGCCTGCGTGATGCACTCGCCCATGCCCTTCCCCGTGGGCACCGGGCTGCTGACCTGTCTCGGAATGGGCATGTCCGACCACTTCGGACAGTGGACGATGACGGCAGACGGCAACACCAGGCTGAACTGGAAACCCGAGTACGACACAACCGCTCGGCACGCCGTGGACGAGCTCGTTCGCCACGTCGCGCGGTACGTGCCCGGAGGACGCCCGGTGACACCCGGCCGGCCGACCCACCCCATCGTCGCGCACCCCGTCGGCGGCGTCGCACTGGGCAGGAGCACCGACGCCTACGGCAGGCTGCGCGGCTACAGCGGCCTCTACTGCCTGGACGGTGCCCTCATGCCCGGCTCCACGGCCGCCGTCAACCCGGCACTGACCATCGCGGCGGTAGTCGAGCGGTGCCTCGACGGGATCATCGCCGACTTCACCCCCACCCGGTGATCAGGTCACACGTGGTCGACGGAGTGGCGTTCGACCACGGCGGTGACGGCGCGCAAGCGGTGCACGGCGTGTCGTGACCGAACTGCCGTGCGATTGCAGCCTTTCACTCCATCGGCTGATATCCGACCACCGCTTCCAGGCACTTAACATGACGGTCGAGTGGGTGCGCCTCCGCCGGGCGCGGGCCGGTTGAGGAGAGAGGGGAGAGTGGTATCCGAAAGAGTCGTAGGGCACGATCACATCCTTGGTTGGAAAAGCGTGCGTCGTGCAAGCGATTCCGGGGCAGGCCGACGCCCCGGCCGCGTGCGGAGTCTCTGACCTGCGGTGCGACGGACCGCCGCCGACCCCGTCGCCCGCGAACCGCGCCATTGGCATCGCAGCCGATCTTGGAGCGGCGTGCGGAACGACGAAAGGTGTTCGCCGAAGTCGCGTGCAATGGGTCGTTTCGTCGACGATCCACTACGGAATATTCGTGACATTCATTTCCCGTCGCCCTCGTGATTGCCGAACTCCGGCGCGGGAGCGGGACGCTCGGACAAGTCGGATCCGGCGGCGATCAGTGCCAAGTTTTCTGCTGCGGACACGAAGGAGATGTCACGACATGGGCGTGCGACGGCCTGCCGGCCGAGAGGGGAACGAACGGCTGCGGGGCGTGATGGACGAAGCGGGGTGCTCCAACGCCGGGCTGGCCCGGCGGGTCAACGTGTGCGGTGCGGAGCAAGGGCTGGACCTGCGCTATGACAAGACGTCGGTGACGCGGTGGTTACGGGGGCAGCAGCCGCGCGGCCGCGCGCCTGCGGTCATCGCCCAGGCGCTGGGACGCAAGCTGGGGCGCATGGTGACGGTCGACGAGATCGGCATGGCATCGGAACCCGGTATCGCCTCCACCGTGGGCCTGCGGTACGAGCCGTCGCTGGAGGGCGCACTCCGGGAGGCGCGTGCCCTCTGGCGTGCGGACGCGAACCACACCGAGGTGTCGGCGGGGGAGGAGCTGCCGACCTCCGTGCTCGTGGGGCCCAGTCGTGACTGGTTGATCACCGAGCCGGATCCGCGGGTCGTCCTGCCCGGCCCGGTGCCCGTCGGCCCGGCCGACGTCGCGGCGGCGCGGGCGACGGCGGCGGCGTTCGCCGACCTCGACCACCGCTTCGGCAGCGGCGGCAACCGTCCCGGCGTGGTGCACTACCTCGACAGCATCATCGCCGGTCTCCTCACGGGCTCGCGCGACGACGTCATCGGGCGGCAGCTGCTGGCCACCGCGACGCGGCTCACCGAACTCGCCGGGTACATGGCGGTGGACACGGGGCAGACCGGTCTCGCCCAGCGCTACTACATCCAGGCACTGCGCCTGTCCCGCGCGGCGACGGACGACCCGGGGATCGGCGCGTACGTGCGGGCGTCCGGCATGAGCCGCGTGGCGCTCGTGCTGGGAAGCCCGCGTGAAGCCGTTCAACTCGCCCGCGTCGCCCAGGAGGGGGTCAGGGGGCAGGGCGCCCCGATCGCGGAAGCCGTCTGCCACGCGGCCCAAGCCCGCGGCCACGCGCTGCTGGGCGACGCGACGGCCTGCGACAAGGCCATCGGAAGAGCGGTCGAGGCGCT
Organism: Actinosynnema sp. NPDC051121; assembly: GCA_040689555.1. Classification (GTDB taxonomy): domain Bacteria; phylum Actinomycetota; class Actinomycetes; order Mycobacteriales; family Pseudonocardiaceae; genus Actinosynnema. Next base: position 541,215 of record JBFBCZ010000001.1, read on the forward strand.
CGAACAGGCCGGTTCCGACGCGAAACCGGAGTGGGGCGCGCACGTCGACCGGTCGTACCTGGCGGAGGAACGGGCCCGTTGCCTCCACGACCTCGACCAACCGGGGGCTGCCGCGCGGTGGGCGTTGGAAGCCCTCCAGGGTTGTTCCCCCGATCGCGCACGCCGCCGTGCGCTGCGCCTGCTGCTCCTGGCCTCGACGCAGTTGCGACTGGGCGACGTCACCCGGAGCTGTGACACTGCGACGCAAGCCGCGGAGGTGGTCCGAGCACTGCAATCGGCCCAGTGCACCGAAGCCTTGCAGGATTTCTGCGGGCGCCTCGAGGCGTTGGGGCACATCGACGAAGCACGTGCCCTGCACGACGGACCAAACGGGGATCGGCTTCGTGCGACGTGACAGCGTCGAACCGCCGCCGACCCCGCGCCGTCACCTGCCGACCACCGCGTTGATCGACATGGCCGTGAGGCCGGCGGCGATGAACGTCGCCGCCGGCCGAGGAAGAACCCGGGGCGTGCTGTCTGCCCTCGGTGTTGCCGTGGGATCAGACGAAGCGCCAGAGGTGGTCGTTGGTGCCGTTGTCGTCCCAGATGACCACTTGCGCGCCACGTGAGGTGGAGGCGCCGGTGACACCGAGGACCCGGCCGCCGTTGGCGGACTGGATGCGGAAGTAGCCGTTCGAGCCGTAGCGCAGCCGCCACTTGTGGTCGGCGGTGCCGTTGTCCGACCACTGCACGACGCGGGCGCCGTTGCCGGTTGCCGCCCCTTCGACGCCGAGGACCTTGCTGCTGTTGCTGTTGCGGAGCCGGAAGTAGCCGTCGGGGTCGGGCACGGCGGTCCAGAGGTGGTCGGTGGTGCCGTTGTCGTCCCACTGCACGACCAGGCCGCCGTCCGTGGTGGA
>JBFBCZ010000002.1:0-402881 GCA_040689555.1 Actinosynnema sp. NPDC051121
ATCCCCCCCCCCCGCCAATATACCTCCCTCACCCCCCCCACCACCACCCCCCCCAACCCCCCCCCCCACCCCCCCCCCCCCCCCCCCCCCCCGGGGGGGGCCCCCCCCCCCCCCCCCCCACCGCGGAGGTGACCCGTCAGGCGCGCGTCGACACCTTCTCGTCGGCGTCGGACCGCAGCGAGTCGACCAGCGCCGACCGCTCCGCCGAGGGTTCCGGCTTGATGAGCAGGCCGATCACCAGGTACAGCACCAGCGACACCAGCAGCGGCCAGGACACGATCACCGCCTGGGTGACGAACTCGACCTTGGCCTGCTGCATCACGTACAGCACGGCCCACACGCCCAGCCCGCCGATCACCGAGGTCGTCGCGGCGGTCGGGCCGACCTTCCTGAACCACGGCAGCATGCCGAGCATCAGCGGGATCGCGATCGGGCCCATCGTCGCCGCCACCAGGGCGATCACGACCTTGAGCACGAATCCCTTGGTGTCCGCGGTCAGCGCGATGGTCATGCTCAGCCCGATGAACGCGAACGTGGTGATCCGCGCCATCTGGAGCTGGGCGGCGTCGCTGAGCCGCGTCACGCCCTTCCACAGCTTGGGCAGCATGTCCCGGGTGATGACCGCGGAGATCACGTTGGCGTCCGACGACACCATCGCCATGGTGTGCGAGAAGAAGCCCGCCAGCACCAGGCCGATCATGCCCGCGGGCAGCATCTGCTTGCCCATCTCGACGTAGGCCTGCTCGGCGTTGCCCTCCATGCCCGGCACGATCAGCGGCGCGGCCCACATCGGGAAGAACAGGATCAGCGGCCACACCAGCCACAGCACGCTGGACAGCAGCGCGGACCGCTTGGCCGCGGCGCCGGACGGCGCGGCCATGTAGCGCTGCGCCAGGTTCCACATGCCGCCGTTGTACTCGAGCGTCTTGATCAGGAACAGCGCCATGAAGAAGATCAGCGTGTACTGGCCGGACAGCGGGTCGGAGTGCGACTCGGGCAGGTCGTCCCAGATGGTCCACATGAAGTCGAGGCCGCCGAAGTGCGCGGCGACCGCGACGAACATCGCGATGCCCGCCAGGCCCTGGATGATGAACTGGCCGAAGTCGGTCAACGCGTCCGCCCACAGGCCGCCCATCACCGAGTAGACCATGGTGACGACGCCGACCAGCGTGATGCCCAGCCACACCGGCACGCCCGCGAAGCCCTGGAGCAGCACCGCGACCGCGACCCACTTGGCCGCGATGTCCACGACCTTCAGCGCCGCGCCCGCCCACGCCATGATCTGCTGGGTCGGGACGTTGTAGCGCCGGGCCAGGTACTCCAGCGGCGACTTGACGCCGTGCTTGGACCGCAGCCGGTTCCACGTGCCCGCCCACAGGAACGCGCCGATGCCGACACCGACACCGATCGTCAGCGCCCACCAGATGTAGACGGTCAGCCCGAGGCGGTAGGCCTCGGCGGCGAAGGCCACGAACATGACGGCGCTGTAACCGGACATGTGGTGCGAGATGCCGGACAGCCACCAGGGCATCTTGCCGCCCGCGGTGAAGAAGTCGGCGATGTTCTTGATGCGCCCGCGTGACCAGTAGCCGATCGCCACCATCACGAAGAAGTACCCGCCGACGACGACCCAGTCGAGGGTTTCCATGAGGCCTCCACGAGTGTTCGGCCCACGGGTGGCAGCGCGTCGAGGCGGCGGCGAGGCGCGGCGTCCCACATGGGTGTGTGACGTACGTCTTACGAGCCCGTTGCGCCACGCGGAAGGCCGCACCCGATCATTGAGTCACATTCGTGACTCTTGTTCATATACATGACCGCACCGGTACGGAAAGTAATCCGGAAAACCCGCGTCATGGCTGGTCGCGGACGTGGTCGCACTCGTATGCGAACCGGTGTCAACCCGCGCCCGCTCATGCCAGACGGGGATCGGCGCGGCCCCGCCCGAGCTCCGGGGCCGGGGGTCGCGCTCGTGGACCCCGTGCCCCTGTTCCGCGAAGGCCTCGCCGCCGTGGTCCGGCGCACGCCCGCCATGCACTGGCTGGGCTCCACCGGGCACCTGCACACGGCCGTCCGGCTGCACGAGCGGCTGCGGCCCGACGTGCTGCTGGTGGACTCTGTCCTCGACCCGCAGGGCCACCTCGCCACGCTCCTGACCGGGAACGACGCGTCGCTGGTCGTGGTGTCGCTGGTGCGCGAGCCGCACCGGACGGCGAAGTTCGTGCGCTCGGCGCTGGCCGCGGGCGTGCGCGGGATGGTGCCGCGGGAGGGTGGGATCGGCGACGTGCTGCAAGCCATCGCCCGCGCGCACGCCGACCGGACGTACCTGGACCCGACGCTCGCGCCCCTGGCCGCCGGTTTCACCCCGACCTCCGAGGCGGGCACGCGCCGTTCGCTGTCGCGCCGGGAGTACGAGGTGCTCCAGCTCATCGCGGACGGCATGGAGAACCAGGCGGTGGCCAACGAGCTCTACGTCTCGGTGGAGACCGTGCGCACGCACGTGAAGAACATCCTGCGCAAGCTCCGCGCCCGCGACCGGACGCACGCGGTGTCCCTCGCCTACCAGGCGGGGCTGCTGTCCGGCGGCGCGGTCCGACTGGTCTGATGCCGCCGGTCGGCCGCGGCGGCGTTTCCGGGTCTCGGCGGTACCGAAGGAAGTAGTCGATCACCGGCCCGGAAACCGCAGCTCAGCGACGTCTGGTTCGCCACAACCCGACCGTCGGCCTTGCCGGGGTTACTGACAGGTAATACCCTGTTGTTACCGGTCAGTAGGGGACCGCCCCGACCAGCATGGAGTGAGCGACGAGATGGGTCACTACAAGAGCAACGTCCGGGACCTCGAGTTCAACCTGTTCGAGGTCTTCAACGTGCAGGACCACCTCGGCACGGGGCCGTTCGAGCAGTCCGACGAGGACACCGCGCGCGGCGTGCTTGCCGAGCTCAACAACCTGGCGGTCGGGCCGCTGGCGGAGTCCTTCGCCGACGCCGACCGCAACCCGCCGGTCTTCGACCCGAAGACCCACTCGGCCACGCTGCCCGAGTCGTTCAAGAAGTCCTACCAGGCCATCTGGGACGGCGAGTGGTACCGGCTGTCGCTGCCGAACGAGCTGGGCGGCTTCGGCATCCCGCCGTCGGTCCAGTGGGCGGCCTCCGAGCTGATCCTCGGCGCGAACCCGGCGATCTACATGTACCTGGCGGGCCCGAACTTCGCCTCGGTCGTCTACCGCAACGGCACCGAGCAGCAGAAGCGCTGGGCCGAGATCATGATCGAGCGCGGCTGGGGCGCCACCATGGTGCTGACCGAGCCGGACGCGGGCTCCGACGTGGGCGCCGGTCGCACCAAGGCCACCCTCCAGGACGACGGCACCTGGCACGTCGACGGCGTGAAGCGGTTCATCACTTCGGGTGACCAGGACATGACCGAGAACATCATGCACCTGGTGCTGGCCCGTCCCGAGGGCCCCGGCATCGAGCCGAAGCCGGGCACCAAGGGCCTGTCGCTGTTCCTCGTGCCCAAGTGGCACTTCGACCCGGAGACCGGTGAGTCGACCGGCGAGCGCAACGGCGCCTTCGTCACCAACGTCGAGCACAAGATGGGCCTCAAGGTCTCGACCACGTGCGAGCTGACGTTCGGCCAGCACGGCGTCCCGGCCAAGGGCTGGCTGCTCGGCGAGGTGCACGACGGCATCGCGCAGATGTTCCAGGTCATCGAGTACGCCCGGATGATGGTCGGCACGAAGGCCATCGGCACCCTGTCGACCGGCTACCTCAACGCCCTGTCCTACGCCAAGGAGCGGGTGCAGAGCGCCGACCTGACCCGGATGACGGACAAGACCGCGCCGCGCGTCACCATCACCAACCACCCGGACGTGCGCCGCCTGCTGATGCTGCAGAAGGCGTACGCCGAGGGCCTGCGCGCGGTCTACCTGTACACCGCGACGCAGCAGGACAAGATCGCCTTGGGCGGCCCGGACAAGGAGCTGGCGGAGAAGGTCAACGACCTGCTGCTGCCGATCGTCAAGGGCGTCGGCTCGGAGCGGGCCTACGAGCAGCTTGCGCAGTCGTTGCAGGTCCTGGGCGGTTCCGGCTTCCTGCAGGAGTACCCGATCGAGCAGTACATCCGGGACTCCAAGATCGACTCGCTGTACGAGGGCACCACGGCGATCCAGTCGCTGGACTTCTTCTTCCGCAAGATCATCCGGGACAAGGGCCAGGCGCTGGGCTTCCTCAACGGCGAGATCCAGCAGTTCCTGGACAACGAGGGCGGCAACGGCAGGCTGAAGGAGGAGCGGGCGCTGCTCAAGCGCGCGCTGGAAGACCTCCAGGGCATGCTCGGCGCCATGATCGGCTTCCTGACCAGCTCGCAGGAGGACGTCCGCAACCTGTACAAGGTCGGCCAGAACACCGTCCGCCTCCTGATGACGGCGGGCGACGTGCTGGTGGGCTGGCTGCTGCTGCGCCAGGCCGACGTGGCGCTGGGCAAGCTGGACGGCCAGGTCTCGGCCAAGGACAAGGCGTTCTACGAGGGCAAGGTCGCGGTGGCGTCGTTCTTCGCCAAGTCCGTGCTGCCGGAGCTGACCGCCCGCCGCAAGATCGCCGAGGCCACCGACAACGCCCTGATGGACGTGGACGAGGCCTCGTTCTGACCTGGAGCACCTGAGCACGACGAAGGGCGGCACCCCGCGGGGGTGCCGCCCTTTCGCTTGGACCCGATCAGCCCTTGTGCGCCTTGGCGGCGGCGAAGCAGTACGCGCCGAAGCCCAGGAAGCCGACCGCGATGATCGCCAGCACGAAGACACCGTACGGCTGCGCGGCGAGCGTGTGCAGCGCCTTGTCCATGCCGCCGGACTCCGACGGGTCGGCGGTGATCGCGGCGAACCCGAGCAGGATGCCGATGAGCGAGTACGACGCGCCCTTGCCGATCCAGCCGATCCGGCCCAGCCGCTCGACCCACAGCCGCGTGCCGGCGGGCAGCTCGGACATGTTCAGGTCGTCCTCGAAGGACTTCTTGACGCCCTTGCGCGCCACCATGACCCCGAGGCCGATGACGAACACCGCCACCGCGCCCACCAGGACCTGCCCGAACGGCAGCGCGAGAACGCGCGCGGTCCACGTCTGGGACTGCTCGGTGCCGCTCTTCTGGGACGTGCCGGTCGCGTAGTTGATCGCGGCGATGCCGATCACCGTGCCGGTGACGGCCCGGCCGACGGAACCGCACCGCCGGTAGAGCCGCTTGCGCTTCTTGGTGACCCACCCGTACCCGCCGGCGGCCATGCCGAGCTGCCACAGGGCGAAGGCGAACAGGCCGATGGCCAGGACCCACAGCAGCACCGGGCCGAAGGACGTCTGGGCGAGGGTGGCGACCGCGCCCTTCTGGTCGGTCTTCTCCCCGGTGTCACCGAGGACGACCTGTGCCGTCAACGCCGCCAAGAGGACGTGGACGACCCCGTAGCACACCATCCCGGCGCGGCCGAAGGCCTGGAACGCGGGATGTCTCCGCACCTCTTGCACGTTGGTAGCCACGACCAGGTGATACCCAATCGTGGCTACCGTGAACCATCGGCCCTGCTCAGCCGCCGGGTGGCGGCTCGCACACGATCTTGAACTGGGGGTCGTACCGGACCGTCCGGCTCTCCTGGCGGGACTGGCCGGTGCGGCGGTCGGTGATGGTGCGCGTGTCGGTCACCGAGAAGCCGGGCGCGCCGTTGCTCGGCTGGCAGTCCGGCTTGTTGACCTTGCGCTCCTGCGGCTGCGTGTGGTCGAACTCGGCGCTGGTCGCACCGGACACGTCGTAGTTCTTGGTGCCCCACAGCACGATCTTGATCGTGGACGGGGTCCAGATCGTCTGGATCGCCACCCCGGTCTCGTCCGGGTTGGTGAACTTGATGTCGATCAGGCTGTTGCCCGCGCTGTCCATGAACACCGTGGCCTCGCGCCCCTTCGGGTACCGCGAGATCCAGTAGCTGTGCTCCTTGTGCCCCGCGTCCTTCATGCCCGCGTGGTAGGCCGCGTTGTAGAGCGTGGTGGCGAACTGCGAGATGCCGCCGCCGACCGCCTTGCCGGGCACGCCGTTCTCGATGATGCCCGCCTCGACGTAGCCCTGCGCGGTGCCGCGCGGACCGGTGTAGCCGTTGAGGCTGAACGTCTCGCCCGGCTTCACGATCGCGCCGTTGACCTTCTCGGCCACGACGCGGATGTTGGTGCCGGACGCGGCCACGAAGCCACCGGTCTGGAACTCGCCGATGACCTCCTTGATGCCCATCTTGTTCGCCTGCTCGGTGGTCACCTTCGCGGGCGTGTGCTTGTACTCGGCCTTGATCGAGCGCTGGTCGGCGCGCTTGAGCACGTCGAGCGCCGTGGCCAGGGACTTGTCCCAGTCGACGCCCAGGCCGTCCACCGACTCCTTGACCACCGGCCGGCCGCCCTCGAACACGATCTGGGCGTCCTTGCCCTCCTTCTCGGTCTCCTTGAGCTGGGGACCGGCGTGCTCCACGACCTTGGCGTTGTCGACCTTCGCGGTGAGGCCGCCGTCGTCGGCGGGCTCGAACACCAGCACGGTGGCCAGCTGCTCGGGCGTGAGCGTCGCGTCCTTGCCCTCGCCCTGGATGATCAGCGGCGCGGCCGTGGCGGGCTTGGCGACCTCGGCCAACGCCTTCGCCACGCCCTCCTTGGTCGTCTTGACGGGGGTGGTGGCGACCGGCAGCTCGACCGTCCCGCCGTCGGCCCAGCCGGCGAGCAGCTTCTCGGTCGCGCCGGCCACGTCCAGCTTCTGACCCTGCTTCGGGTCGACCGCGATCGGCGTGGCGCCCTCGAAGCGGATGCCGCCCTCGGCCGGCTCGTGGTCGGTCTGGGCGCGCAGGCCCTCCAGCGCGGCGGACAGCTTGCCCTGGTCGCTGCGGGTGGCGAAGCCGACCTCGCGGGAGGTGAAGAACGAGGTGACGCGGGTGATCGGGGACAGCGGCTGGCTGCCGGCGCGCTCCAGCGTGGCGGCCCAGTCCAGCTCCAGGCCGGCCGCCTTGGGGTCCACGGCGGTCTCGACGTCGCCCGCGCGCGCCTTCACCGGCGCGGCCAGGCGGGGACCGATCTCGTCCCGGAGCTTCTGCTCGGCCTCGGGGTGGCTCAGTCCGCCGACGTCCACGCCGGCCACGGTCACGCCGCGCGGCACGTCGCCGCCGGAGATCAGCAGGTCCAGGCCGTAGAGGACGACCAGCACGCCGAGCACGGCGGCGGCGATCAGGCCGCCCTTGCGCAACCGCTTGCGGCGGGCGTCCGCGTCGTCCGCCTCGGTGTCGCCGTCGACCATCACCGGGCCGTAGACGGTCGCCTCGGGCTCCTGGTCGGGACCGGGGGGCACGGACACCGGCGCGGCGAACACCGTGGTGGCCTCGGACGGCGACGTGGGGCGGCCGAAGCCACCGGGCGGGGTGTTGATCGTCTGGGTCCGCTCGGCGTCGGGCGTGGGCAGGGCCCGCGTCCGGTCACCGAACGGCGGGATCGCCTGCGTGGCGTCCGCGCCCCTCGGCGGGTTCTGCTGCGCGTCGCGCGGCGGGTGTTGCTGCGTCACGTGGTGAGAGACGCTCGGCGGGGCCGTCGCGTTGTCGCCGCCGCCCGAGGGTGGCGTCACGTCGCGCACCGTGGCCGAGGCGTCCGGTTCCGTGTCCGGCTCCTCCTGCGGCCACTGCGCCTCGCCCACCGACCCGCCGGTGATCTTCGTCGTCCGCTCCGCAGCGGTGCCCGACGGGCGGACGGGCTCCATGGCCCTGGTCCGCTCAGCGTCGTACTCCGGTCGCTGGTTCTCCGGCACCGCTCCCCCTCTTGCCTCTCGCAAGGTCCTGGGACTGCTTACCCGAACGCCGTCACGCGTCGATCACGGTCGGGTGGTTCACAGGTCTCATCGCGGAACTCACAGGTAGAGCCCGGTCCCGTGGTCGGTCCGCTCGGTCGCGGTCGCGTGCACGTCCCGTTCCCTCATGACGAGGTAGGTGCTGCCCTGCACCTCGACCTCGAACTGGTCCTCCGGGTTGAACAGCACCCGGTCGCCGACCTTGACGTGCCGCACGTTCGTCCCGACCCCGAGCACGTCCCCCCAGGCCAGGCGCTTCGCCATCTGGGCGGTGGCCGGGATCACGATGCCACCGCTGCTTCGACGTTCGCCGTCCTCCGGTGAGATCCGCACCATCACGCGGTCGTGCAGCATCTGGATTTCGAGCTTGACATCGGGCACCGGCAGAGTCTAGATGCCTTCGTCGAGGCCACCCATCATCAGGGGTAGCCGCCGGGGCCCGTCCCTTACCACGCGGATCGGGACGCCCCAGTCCTGGCGGGCCAGCTTGCACACCGGGTGCTCGACGGCCGGGTCGTCCGTGCAGCTCGCGGCCTGCGCGACGACGTGCAGCACGCCTTCGGTGAAGCCCTCCGCGACGCGCAGCGTCCGAACGAGGTCCGTGCCGACGCCCGCGCCGGCTTCGAGCAGCCCGGGCGGGGAGCTGGTGATCTCCAGGCGGGTCGACGGGCCGAACCGGTCGTCCAGCTTCTGGCCGGCAGGCGGGGTGAACACCACGGCGACCTCGACCTCGCCGGGCGCGATCACCGACGGCGGCCTGCGCACCTGGTGCGCCTGCCCGCTGACCAGCTTCGCGCCGGGCGCGACCGGGCGTTCCAGGCGGTGCGCGGCGGAGGCGACGACGACCAGCTCGCCGTCCACCAGGACCGCGTCGGACGGCTCGGCGACGTCGGTGGCCAGCGTGGACACCTCGCCGGTGGCGGGGTCGTAGCGGCGGATGGCGCCGTTGTAGGTGTCGGCGACGACGACCTGGCCGCCGGGCAGGACCGCGACGCCCAGCGGGTGCTGGAGCAGCGCCTGGTCGGCCGGGCCGTCGCGGTGTCCGAAGTCGAACAGGCCCTTGCCGATCGCGGTGTGCACGGTGAGGTCGGCGTCGAGCCGGCGCAGCGCCGAGGTCTCGGAGTCGACCAGCCAGAGGCGGTCGCCGTCGGCGGCCAGGCCCGAGGTCTGGGCGAAGAACGCCTCCGCGGCGGGGCCGTCGTGCAGGCCCTCGACGGTGGTGCCGGCGAGGCGTTCGACGCGGCCTTCCCGCGGCGTGAACAGGCCGAGCGTGTGGTTGCCCGCCATGGCGATGACGACCCCGCCCGCGGGCTCCCACCAGGCGACGTCCCACGGGCTGGTGAGGTCGATCGCGCGGGCCGGGCCGTCGGTGTCGCCGTCGCGCCACTGCTCGCCGGTGCCGGCGACCGTGGTGACCTCGCCGGTGTCGAGGTTCAGGCCGCGCAGGAGGTGGTTGACGGTGTCGGCGACGACCGCGTGGTAGCCGACCTCGGCGGCGACGTCGTCGGGCAGGAGCGCGATGCCTGCGGGTTCGGAGAAGGTGGGCTCCAGGCCGTCGCGGCGACCGCGCTCACCGGTGCCGATGCGCCTGACGACGGTCTCGCCGTCGGGTTCGAGCTCGACCAGGCCGTGGTGCGCGGAGTCGCTGACCAGGAGGGTGCCGGCGGCCGTCAGGACGGCCTTCGCGGGGAACCGGAGTTCGGTCTCGCGGGGCGGCGGGGCGACGTACGGGCCGTCGCCGCGGTGCAGGGTGCCCTTCTCGTCGTGCTCGGCGACGAGCTCGGAGACGATCTGGCGCAGCGCGTCGAGGTGGCCCTCGCCGGACGCGACGTGGACGACGTAGCCCTCGGGGTCGACCAGGACGAGCGTGGGCCACGCCTTCACCGCGTAGTTCTGCCACGTCGTCAGCTCGGGGTCGTCCAGCACGGGGTGCTCCACCTCGTACCGCTCGACGGCCGCTTCGAGCGCCGCGGGCTCCGCCTCGTGGACGAACTTGGGCGAGTGCACGCCGACGGTGACCAGGACGTCGGCGAACTCGGCCTCGAGGGGGCGCAGCTCGTCCAGCACGTGCAGGCAGTTGATGCAGCAGAAGGACCAGAAGTCGAGCAGCACCACCTTGCCGCGCAGGTCCTTGAGCGCGATGTCCCGTCCACCGGTGTTGAGCCAGCCGCGTCCCACCAGCTCGGGGGCGCGGACACGGGCACGGCGTCGTTGTGCGGTCGTCACGACTGGATCCAACACGATGCGGACACCGACCTATTTCCCCGTCCACCATGTGGATGACAGTGCTTTCGTTTTGTTCGTTTCGGACTATTCTGGTGTCATGACAGCGATCATGGGCGAACGCACGCTGCTACCACCGGCCAGCCCGGAGGCACTGTCGTCCTGGGTCGCGGCGACGACTCGACCTGGCGAGGGAACGGCGGCGCTGGTCACCCCGGACGGCACTCGGCTCGACCTGCCCAGCGAGGTGTTCGACGTGCTGCGCAGCGTGGTGGCCGCCATGGCACAAGGTCTGGCGATCACCATCGCCCCCCAGCACACCGTGTTGACCACGAGCGAGGCCGCCCACCTGCTCGGCGTCTCGCGGCCCACGCTGGTGCGCTTGCTCGAGGCGAACGAAATCCCGTACGAGCAGCCGAACAGACACCGCCGGGTTCGACTTGCCGACCTGCTCGCTTACCAGGAGCGATCCCGCCGGGCGCGCGCGGCCGGTCTGGACGAGATGGTGCGGAACGGGGAAGACGACGGCCTGTACGACCTGCCCTTGGACACACCGTTCGAACGAATGCCCACCGACGAGCACAGGTGATCTTTGTTCCCCGTCTTCCTGGACACCTGCGTACTGCTCAAGCCCTACCTGTGCGACACCCTCCTGAGCATCGCCGAGTGCCGGATCTACCGCCCGCTCTGGTCTGCCGGTGTGCTCACTGAACTCGACCGCAACCTGCGCAAGCGGGGCGCGACGCCGGAGCAGGTGGCCCACCGCTTGGACCAGATGAGTCGCCACTTCCCCGACGCCCAGGTCGTCGGCTACGAGCACCTGGTCGACTCGATGGAGAACCACCCCAAGGACCGGCACGTCCTCGCCGCCGCCGTGAGAGGCGGGGCCGCGGTCCTGGTGACCGAGAACCTGAGTGACTTCCCGGAGGACGTGCTCCGGCGGTACGACGTCGTGGCGGTGCACCAAGACGACTTCCTGCAGGACCAGCTCGACCTGTTCCCGAACGCGGTCCACTCGGCCTTGCGGCGACAGGCGTCCCGCTACCGTCGCGACCCGCGATCGGTGGACGACTTGCTGGATGTGCTCGGCAGCGAAGGGCATGGGTGCCACGGGTTCGCCGAGGCTTGCCGACGCAGCCTCAGCACGTGGAGAGGACGTCCGGAAGCCCGCTGACTAACGCGGTCGGCGGACGGTGCGGGGGCCCAGGACGGTGGCGCCCAGGGCTTCCACGCGGTGGCGGAGGGCGCGGTCGGCGGTGATCACGGTGCACAGGTGGTCGGGTGGGTTGGCGTGGACGACGTCCACGATCGTGTCGTCGCCGGAGGCCGGTGCGGCGACGACGCGGACGCCCGGCACCGACTCGACGTGACGCGCCTTGCCCTCCACCACGAGGACGACGTCCAGCGGGCCGGGCAGGGTCCGCAGGCCGTGCTCGGCCACCTTGACGAGGTCGTCGCGCAGGCGGGCGGTGGCGCCGGCGCGGTCGCGCCACCAGCCGTCCGGGACCGAGCCGACGACGTTGGCCGCGTCCACGACCAGGAGCGGGTGCGTCACCGGATCATGCTCTCAGCAAACCCTCATGACACTGTCGTACCCCGATGGCACCATGGAGTGGTCCATTGGGGGACAGACATGAACACGCAGGGGGACATTGTGATGATCAGGCGCGCCCGCGCGACGTCGGACGACGCATGGAACGGGTCGGCCACGGCCAAGTAGCCCGAACGTGGGAAACCCCGCGGTGCTGCCAGGTCGGGGGTCCGACAGCACCGCGGGGTCATCTGAAACATCGATACACGATCGGGGACCGTTACATTTCCTATCGGGTGTGACGGAGATCACGGTTTGATGTGACGAAGCCCTGCCGCGCGGGAGGTGCGGCAGGGCTTTGTCGTTCCCCCTTCGCCAGAGCGCGGACGACGGGGCGCGCACCCGGTGTCGAACGGGTGGTCGTCACGCGCGCCGGAGGAAGGTCTTCCTCAGCGGAGCGAGGTCACCTGAGCCTGGGCGATCGCCATCAGCTCGTGCCGCATGGCCGGGGTGGGCGCCATGTCGATCGCACGGGCGACGGCCTTGCGGTTGCGAGCCTCGACACGACGAGCGCGGAGCTTCGCAGTGAAGTTCATCGGGGGTTCATCCCTCTCAAAGGTTCTCTCTCGGTGTGTGCCTCAAGTATGCACCCTCACGAGCTTCAAAGCACCCGATTATCCGGTGAGGTGCCGCACATGCCGACGAATCGTCGGCGTCTACCGCATAGACCCCGACGATTCGCCTGGAGGACACCTGCTGGACCGGACGCGGGCCGACCAACTCCCCAGCGTGCGCACCAGACCACGCGATGCGACCCGATCGAACGGACAACCGCAGCTCAGGCGGCGGTCAGTCCTCGCGGCCGAGCAGGAAGCGGCCGAAGTGGGGCACGGTGAACGCGATCTGCCCGCGCTCGGCCGAGTACACGAGCCCCTTCTTGATCAGGCTGTCCCGGGCGGGCGACAGCGACGACGGCTTGCGTCCCAACTGGTCGGCCACCTGCGCGGTGTTCACGCCCGCGTCCTTGCCGTCGGTCAACTCCGCCATCGCCCGCAGGTACTCCCGCTCGGCCGGCGTCGCCCGCTCGTAGCGCGACCCGAAGAACCCGACCGCCAGCTCCGCGTCGGCCTCCGGCGCGGCCACCGCCACGTCCGTCGCCGTGATCGGGTCGGCGGGCGCCGCGTCCCACGCCGCCTTGCCGTAGGCCTGGATGAAGTACGGGTAACCGCCGGAGGCGTCGAACAGGGCGTCCAGCGCCTCGGGCTCGATGCCCGCCTCCTCGCGGTCGACCGGGGCCAGCACGGCGCGGTCGGCGTCCTCCCGCGACAGCCGGTCGATCCGGACGTACCGGAACAGCCGCTCCGAGTACGACTTCGACGCCGACAGCACGGCGGGCAGGTGCGGCAGCCCGGCGCCGACCACGACCAGCGGCGCACCCGACTGCGACAGCTCGTGGCACGCCGCGCACAGCGCCGAGACGTCGTCGGACGGCACGTCCTGCATCTCGTCGATCAGCAGCGCGACGCCCGTGCCTACGTCCTGCGCCAGCTCCGCGACCTCGGTGAACAGCTCCACCAGGTCGATCTCGATGTCACCGGAGTCCGCCCGGCCGACCGCCGCGGGCACGTCGATGCCCGGCTGCCACCGGTCGCGCAGCTTCGCGTCCTCGGGGTTGGACCGCAGCGCGAACGCCTTCAGCACGCCGAGCACGGCCTCCACCCGGTCGGGTGCGCGGTGCCGCACGGCCAGGTCGCGGATCGCCCGGTGCAACGCGGCCGACAGCGGGCGGCGCAACCCGGCCTCCGGCCGCGCCTCGATCTTTCCGGCACCCCACCCGCGCTTCACCGCCATCGACCGCAGCTCGCCCAGCAGCACGGTCTTGCCCACGCCGCGCAGCCCGGTCAGCACGAGGCTGCGCTCCGGCCGGCCGCGCGCCACCCGTTCGAGCACGACCTCGAACGCGCCCAGCTCCTTGTCGCGCCCGGCCAACTCGGGTGGCCGCTGGCCCGCGCCGGGGGCGAACGGGTTGCGCACCGGGTCCATCCTCGGACGGTATCGAGCTGTCTACGGCGGATCCAATACTCAGGCCGTGTCGCGCTGTATTCGGTACTCTAGAACTACATCTATATAGCGCTAGCGAACGGCATGGACGGTAGCGTCGTGCCATGGCTGAGGTGGTGACGAAGGGCGTCGGCAAGGTCGAGCGGACCGCCGACCGCGCCGAGGTGCAGGTGAGCTTCGAGACGTTGGGCTCGACGCGCAACGAGGCGGTGGACCGCCTGACCGCGCGGATCGCCAGCGTGGAGCCCGCGCTGGCGCGGCCGGGCGTGGAGGTGCGGTCGCGGCAGCTCAACGTGCACGACAACTGGGACGGCAAGCGCCGTTCGGGCAGCCGGGCCATGCAGAACTACGTGCTGCGGGTCGACGACGTCGCGGAGCTCGACGGGCTGCTGGGCGCGCTGGTGAGCGCCGAGCCCACGTGGCTGAACGGGCCGTCGTGGCAGCTCAAGGAGGACGCGGACGCCGTGCGCGAGGCTCAGCGCGAGGCCGTGCTGGACGCGCGCCGGCGTGCCGAGGGGTACGCCGAAGCCCTCGGCGTGCGGCTGGGGCCGTTGCAGCGGCTCACCGACGGCGACGCCGAGGGCTGGGCGGTCGAGTCGCACCGGATGATGGCCGCGGGCTACGGCGGTGCGCCGGGTGCGCCGCCCCAGATGGACCAGCTCAACCTGGAAGCGCAGCAGATCACCGTCACGGTCCGCTGCACGGCCTCGTGGACGCTCCTGGACTGACGCCCCGCGCGGTCAGCCGCTGGACTTCGGTTCGGCCAGCTCGACCACCACGGAGCGGTTGCGGGCGGCGGCGTCGGCGATCAGGTCGCCGTAGCCGTCGAGGTCGGGCGCCAGGGGCGAGTTGAAGCCCACGCCGAGGACCTCGGTGAACGCCGCCCGGCTCACGCCCAGCTCCACCAGCGTCGACACCACCCGCTGGCCGCGCCGCTGGGTCAGGTTCACCGCGGCCTCCGCCGACGCCGTGCTGGCCGTGCGGGCGACCACCCGCGCGGTCGTGCGGCGGTCGAACCTCTTCGCCACCTCCGCCAGCGCCTCGCGCCCGCCCGGCGCCAACTCGTCGCTGCCCGCCTTGAACAGCACGGAGTTCGGCAGCCGCACCGACGCTCCCTCCTGGACGACCTCGCCGATGTCCACCGTCGGCACCTCGGCCCGGCCGATCGACGCCCCGCCGGGCACCGGCTCCGGGTCGTTCGTGCAGCTGGCCGCGCCGAACTTCTCGCAGATCTCCAGCCACAGCCGGACCAGCGCTTCCCGCGCGGCGGGCGGCAGCGGCGGCTGGTCGCCCGACACCTGGCCCAGGCCGGTGAAGATCACGTCCTTGCCGGTCAGCTCGGGCAGGGCGTCGTCCGGCACCGACGCCACCGCCGCGGGGACGTCGAGGTCGAGCCCGAGCCGGGTCAGGTCGAGCGGTTCGGCGGTCTGCAGCCCGCTGCTCTGCAGCACGAGCACCGCCGGGCCGGCCGAGGACGCCATGTCGGCCAGCAGGGACAGCGGGTCGAGGTCGTCGCTGGTGCCGCCGAGCTCGCTGAGCTGACCGGTCAGCCGGTTCATGTTCTCCTCGAAGCCGAGTCGGCGCAGGGCGGAGTCGCCCTCCAGGTCGTTGCCGTCTCGAATGGTGAAGTCCTCGTCCGAGTACGCGCCGCCGGAGGCCTCGCCCTGCCGGTACACGACGACCCGGGTCACGCCCCGGTCGACCGCCTCCGCCAGCCGGTCGACGACGGTCCTGGTGAGCTCGACCCGCGGCTCGTTCGCCGACGCGGTCGCCCCTATGCGCACGGTGGTGGTCTCGCGGGACGCGTCCCCGCAGGCGGCACAGGACGCCGCCACCAGCACGACTGCGGCGAAGAGCCGTGAGTGGTTCATGCATTGGAAACGGCGAGGGAACGCGTTGTGTTACCAATAACACCCGTTCGGCCTAATTTACGGACTAACGCTCCACGATCGCCGTAACGCCCTGGCCACCCGCCGCACAGATCGAGATGAGCCCGCGACCCGAGCCGCGCTCGGCCAGCAGCTTCGCCAGGGTGGCCACGATCCGCGCGCCGGTCGCGGCGAACGGGTGCCCGGCGGCCAGCGACGAGCCGTTGACGTTCAGCTTCGACCGGTCGATCCGGCCGAGCGGCGCGTCCAGCCCGAGCCTGCCCTTGCAGAAGTCCGCGTCCTCCCACGCCTTCAGCGTCGCCAGCACCTGGGACGCGAACGCCTCGTGGATCTCGTAGAAGTCGAAGTCCCCCAACGACAGCCCGGCACGCGCCAGCATCCGCGGCACCGCGTACGCGGGCGCCATCAGCAGACCCTCGCCGCCGTGCACGTAGTCGACCGCCGCCGTCTCGGTGAACGTCAGGTAGGCCAGGACCGGCAGGTTGCGCGCGGCGGCCCACTCCTCGGACGCCAGCAGCACGGCCGACGCGCCGTCGCTGAGCGGCGTGGAGTTGCCCGCGGTCATCGTCGCGCCCTCGCCCCGGCCGAACACGGGCTTGAGCTTCGCCAGCTTCTCCGCCGACGAGTCCGGCCGCAGGTTCTGGTCCCGGGTCAGGCCCAGGTAGGGCGTCACCAGGTCGTCGAAGAAACCCCGGTCGTACGCGGCGGCGAGGTTGCGGTGGCTGGCGGCGGCCAGCTCGTCCTGCTCCTCGCGGCCGATGCCCCACTCGCGGGCGGTGATCGCCGCGTGCTCACCCATGGACAGCCCGGTGCGCGGCTCGCCGTTGCGCGGCACGTCCGGCACCACGTGCTTGGGCCGCAGCTTCAGCGCCGCCTTGAGCTTCGCCCCCGCGCCGCGGGCCCGGTTGAACTCCAGCAGCACGCCGCGCAGGTCCTCGTTCACGCCGATCGGCGCGTCGCTGGTGGTGTCCACGCCGCCCGCCACGCCGACCTCGATCTGGCCGAGCGCGATCTTGTTCGCCACCGCGATCACGGCCTGCAACCCCGTGCCGCACGCCTGCTGCACGTCGTAGGCGGGCGTCTCGGCGGACAGCCTGCTGCCCAGCACGGCCTCGCGGACCAGGTTGAAGTCGCGGCTGTGCTTGAGCACCGCGCCCGCGACCACCTCGCCGAGCCGTTCGCCCTGGAGGCCGAACCGGCTGACCAGGCCGTCCAGGGTGGCGGTGAGCATGTCCTGGTTCGACGCCGTGGCGTAGGGGCCGTTCGAGCGGGCGAACGGGATGCGGTTGCCGCCGAGAATGGCTACGCGGGCCATGTCGTCCTCCAGGAGTGGTGGGTGATGCCGAATAATACCTACTCATCAGTAGACTTACTAGCGAGTAGGGAGTGTGATGTCCGCATGGATCGTTACCAGTCGTTCGCGAGGTCCGGCCTTGGGCGGTTCGTCGTGGGCAGGCTCGGCCTGCCCGACCCGTACCCGCTGCGCCGCCACTCACCCGGACAACCCCCGCTGGACGGGCCCGTGCTGCTCGGCGGCGGCGGCGGTCGGCTGGCCGACGCCGTGGCGGCGGCGGTCCGGTCGACGGGCCTGGACGTCCTCGCCGGACCGGCGGAGGGCGTCGGGTACGGCGCGCTGGTGTTCGACGCGTCCGGGATCGACTCGGTCGAGCGGTTGCGCGAGCTGCACGAGTTCTTCCAGCCGGTGATCCGGTCCCTCGGGCCGTGCGGCCGGGTCGTCGTCTTCGGCACGCCGCCCGAGCAGGCGGAGTCGCAGGTCGCGCAGCGCGCGCTGGAGGGCTTCACGCGCAGTGTCGGCAAGGAGCTCAAGCGCGGCGGCACGGCCCAACTGGTGTACGTCGAGCCCGGCGCCGAGGACGCGATCCGGTCGACGGTGCGGTTCCTGCTGTCGGGTCGTTCGGCGTACGTGTCCGGGCAGGTGATCCGGATCGGGGCGGCCGACGTGGAGGAGCCCGCCGACCGGGACCGGCCGCTGGCGGGGAAGGTCGCGCTGGTCACGGGCGCGGCGCGGGGCATCGGGGCGGCGATCGCCGAGGTGCTGGGACGTGACGGCGCGACCGTGGTGTGCCTGGACGTGCCCGCGCAGGGCGACGAGCTGTCCGCCGTCGCCAACCGGGTCGGCGGCACCGCGCTCCAGCTCGACATCACCGCGCCGGACGCGCCCGCGCGGATCGTCGGGCACCTCACCCAGCGGCACGGCGGCGTGGACGTCGTCGTGCACAACGCGGGCATCACGCGTGACCGCACGCTCGGGAAGATGGACGCGGGCCGGTGGGACGCGGTGGTCGCGGTGAACCTGGCGTCGCAGGAACGGGTCAACGACGCGGTGCTCGCCGCCGACGCGCTGCGGCCCAACGGGCGGATCATCGGCGTCTCGTCCATCGCGGGCATCGCCGGGAACGTCGGCCAGACCAACTACGCCACCACCAAGGCGGGCGTGATCGGCATGGTCGACTCCCTCTCGCGGCGGCTCGCCGGCCGCGCCGCGGTCAACGCGGTCGCGCCCGGGTTCATCGAGACCAGGATGACGGCCGCGGTGCCGTTGTTCATCCGGGAGGCGGGGCGGCGGATGAACAGCCTGTCGCAGGGCGGCCTGCCGGTGGACGTCGCCGAGGCGATCGCGTGGTTCGCGCACCCCGCGTCGGCCGGCGTGACCGGCAACGTCGTGCGCGTGTGCGGGCAGAGCCTGCTGGGGGCGTGATGGCGAACCTGACCCTCCTCTACGCCAAGGCCGCGCTGACCGGGTTCACCCGGCGCGGCGACGGGCTGCCGGAGTCCTCTTTGGACGCCGAGGTGACCGTCGACCCCGTGCACCTGGCCCGGTACAACAAGGTCTGCGGGTTCGGCGTGCGCGACGAGCTGCCGATCACCTACCCGCACGTGCTCGGGTTCGGGTTGCAGGTGCGGCTGATGACCGGGCCCGGTTTCCCGTTCCCGCTGCCCGGCCTGGTGCACGTGGCCAACCGGATCCGGCAGCACCGCCCGCTGCGGGCGTCCGAGCCGCTGTCGCTGCACGTGGCGCTGGCCGATCTGCGGCCGCACGAGCGCGGGCGGCAGTTCGACGTGGTGACGACCGTGTCGGTGGACGGCGAGGAGGCGTGGGTCGACGTGTCGACTTATCTCCGCCGGGAGGGTGGCACGCCGAAGGAGCAGGGCACCCGGGCCGAGCCTCCGGTCCCCACGGCCCGGTGGCGGCTGCCCGGCGACCTCGGCCGGCGCTACGCGGACGCGTCCGGCGATCGCAACCCCATCCACCTGCACCCGTTGGCGGCCAAGGCGTTCGGCTTCCGGCGGGCCATCGCGCACGGGATGTGGTCGAAGGCGCGGTGCGTGGCCGCGTTCGAGGGGCGGCTGCCCGACGCCTACGAGGTCGACGTGCGGTTCAAGGCGCCGATCCTGCTGCCGGGCGAGGTCGGCTTCTCGTCCTCGACGACCGCCGACGGCCGGCGGTTCGCGCTGTGGTCGGACCGGCCGCACCTGGAGGGCGTGATCAGCGGCTGACGTTGTCGGCCAACGTGCGCAGGAGGGCGCGCAGCTGTGCCGTGTCCTCCTCGCTCAGGCTCATCGCCTCGCCCATCGCGGGCGGCACGTCCTTGGCGCGTTCGCGCAGCCGGTCGCCCTCGTCGGTGAGCACGAGACGGACCGAGCGCTCGTCGTCGGGACGGCGCTCGCGGCGGATCAGGCCGGCCGCCTCCAGCCGCTTGAGCAGCGGGGAGAGCGTGCCGTAGTCGAGCTGGAGCGCGGCCGCGACGTCCTTCACCGGCACCGCGCCGCGCTCCCACAGCACCAGCATCACCAGGTACTGGGGGTAGGTCAGGCCGAGGTCGTCCAGCAGCGGCCGGTAGCAGGCCGTGACGGCCCGCGAAGCCGCGTAGAGCGCGAAGCAGAGCTGGTCGTCCAGCTCGAGGCTGAAGTCCCGCATGTCCGTCCTCCCTTGTGACCGAACCCACGATACACCTGCACCCATTTAGATTGTGCACGATGTAATCGCGAGCTATGTTTCCTGCTGCCAGGTTCGACCGCACCACCCCGAGGAGCACGAGATGACCGTCCTGGAACCGGCCGCCGCCGAGTTCGCCGCCGCGACCGCCAACCCGCCGTACCTGTTCGACCTCGGCCCGGTCGAAGGCCGCGTGGCCGTGGACGGCGTGCAGTCCGGCGAGGTGTCCAAGCCCGAGGTGGACGAGGAGTGGGTGACCGTCGGCGAGGTGCCGGTCCGGATCGTCCGGCCGCTCGGCGCCACCGGCACGCTGCCCGTCGTGCTCTACGTCCACGGTGCGGGATGGGTCTTCGGCAACGCGAAGACGCACGACCGGCTGGTGCGCGAGCTGGCCGTCGGCGTCGGCGCGGCCGTGGTGTTCCCGGACTACAGCCTCTCGCCCGAGGCGCACTACCCCGTGGCGCTGGAGGAGAGCTACGCCGTCGCGCGGTGGATCGTCGCCGAGGGCGCTTCGCGCGGGCTGGACGCCGAGCGGCTGGCCGTGGCGGGCGACTCGGTCGGCGGGAACATGGCCATCGCGCTGACGCTGCTGGCCAAGGCGCGCGGTGACGTGGCGTTCCGGCAGCAGGTGCTGTTCTACCCGGTCACGGACGCGTCGTTCGACACGCCGTCCTACCACGAGTTCGCCGAGGGCTTCTTCCTGCGGCGTGACGCGATGCAGTGGTTCTGGGACCAGTACACGACGTCCGAGGCGGAGCGCGCGGAGATCACCGCGTCACCGTTGCGGGCGACGGCGGAGGAGCTGACCGGCCTGCCGCCCGCGCTGGTGATCACCGCCGAGGCCGACGTGCTGCGCGACGAGGGCGAGGCCTACGCGAACAAGCTGCGCGAGGCTGGCGTGCCGGTGACCGCGGTGCGCTACCAGGGCGTGATCCACGACTTCGTGATGCTCAACGCGCTGCGCGGGACCCACGCCGCCGAGGCCGCGATCAACCAGGCGGTGGCCGTGCTGAAGGGCGCTCTCGCCTAGGCGATGACCGCTCGTGGACACCGGCGGGTGGTCGACGCGATCCCGCGGAAACCGCCTGCCGGCGCCCGCCGGGACTTCGTCCCCGGTGTTGACCCCGCGCCGCCCGAGCTCACAGACTTGCCCGGTGATGGGTGGAGAATTAACCGGCGGACTGCGTTGCACGGTCATCGTCCCGACCTACAACAGGAGACGACTGCTCGGGCTCACGCTCGACTCGCTCGCCAAGCAGGACCTGCCCCGCGACCGGTTCGAGGTGCTGGTCGTGGACGACGGCTCCAGCGACGACACGGCGGCCGTGGTGCGGGGCTTCGAGGACCGGTTGGACCTGCGGTACTTCTACCAGCCCGACGAGGGCTACCGGGTCGCCAAGGCGCGCAACGTCGGCATCCGGCACGCCACCGGTGAGATCTCCGTCTTCGTGGACTCCGGCGTGCTGCTGCACTCCGCGAGCCTGAGCGCGCACGTCGAAGCCCACGCCGCGTCGCCGGAACCGCTGGCGCTCAACGGCTACGTGTACTGCTTCAACCTCGGCAACGAGGACGCCGGGCTGATCAACGAGTTCGTGGACGCGGACGACGTCGACGCGAGCATCGGGGCCATGGCACGGGCACGGGCGTGGCCGGACATCCGCGACCCGTTCTACGCCTTCTACACCGACGACTTCGGCCACCTCCCCGCGCCGTGGCTGATGTACTGGACGTGCCACGCGTCGGCGTGGACGGAGCAGGTGCGCGAGGTCGGCATGTACGACGAGGCGTTCCGGACGTGGGGCGGGGAGGACCTCGACCTCGCCTACCGGCTGCACCTCGACGGCGCGCGGTTCGGAGTGAGCCGGACGGCGACCTCCATCCACTACCCGCACGACAAGGTCCAGGACGAGAACATCCTGTCCGCCTACCAGAACTACCACTACATCGTGGACAAGTACCGGACGCCGATCATCCGGATGCTGACCGAGACGCCCCCGGTCAGCTTCGCGGTGTTCAACCACACGGCGGCGCAACGCGGGCTGCCCCGCTGCGCCGACTACCTGGCGCGCAACCCGGTGTCCGGGTAGGCGTCCGTCAGGCGTCCTCGCCCTGGTCGGGGGCGGGACGACGGGACGGCGGGTGCCACACGTCGCCCGCCACCAGGTCCCCGAAGCCCATCCACACCAGGTTCATGAGCCGGGCGGCGACCACGCCGGCCGGCTCCTCGGGGTTGTCCAGCCACCAGTCGGCCAGCGACTCGCCCGCGCCGACCAGCGCGGCGGCCAGCGACTCGGCCTCCTTGTCGCCCGCCCGCGGCACGTTGGTGAAGTCCGACGAGTGCACCAGCAGCGCCGCCACCAGGCTGATCGCCCGGCCGCGCATGTCGGCCAGCTCCTCGGCGAACGGCCCGCCCTGCGAGGACGCCTGCCGGTGCAGCACCTGCCAGCTCGCGCGGTTCTCGCCGACGAACCCGAAGAACGCCCGCAGCCCGCTCCACAGCTGGACGTCCGGCGGCTCCTCGGCCTCGACGCCGTTCGCGATCGCCTCCATCATCCGGGTCGCCTCACGGCGGATGCAGGTGGCGAACAGCTCTTCCTTCGAGCCCAGGTAGGCGTACAGCATGGGTTTGGAGATGCCCGCGACCTCGGAGATCTCGTCCATGGACGCGGCGTGGAAACCCAAGCGCGAGAAGACGTCGACGGCGGCGTCCATGATCTGCCGCTCGCGCACCGCGCGTGGCAGTCGCTTGGCCCGACCCGGGCGGACCGGTTGCTCTGCGTGCATCGCACCCCCTGGATGGCTGCGACAAGATTACTCTGCGCCCCTTGCCGCCTTACCTACTGGCCAGTAGGCTTACCTGCCAGTAGGTAGCGGAGGTGCCACACATGACCATCGACCTCACCACCGAGGCGATCGCCAAGCTCGGCCCGCAGGAGCTGATCTCGACGCTCCGGCAGGTCGACCCGGGCGACCCGGCGCTCGCGGACGTCGACATCGACGTCATCGCGCGCGGCATCGACCCGAAGAAGCTCGGCAAGGACGAGTTCGCCGACCTGCTGGACGCCCTGGGGGCGCTGGCCGACGGCGGCGCCGACCTGGACCTGGCCGGGATGGACCCGCAGAACTTCGCGCGGATCATCTCGCGCGCGTCCAAGGACCAGATCGAGGCCGTGACGTCACGGCCCGGGCTGCGCGAACGCGTGCTGGACGAGGTGTTCCGGCGCATGGAGGTCCACTTCCGCAGCGACCGCGCGGGCGCCACGCGTGCCGTCGTGCACTTCCGGCTGACCGGCGGGTTCGACGGCGACGACGTGTACGAGGCGATCATCGAGGACGCCGCGTGCACGATCAACAAGCGCGAGACCCGTGACCCCAGGGCCGTCGTGACGTTGGGTCCGGTGGAGTTCCTGAAGCTCGCGACCGGCAACGCGTCGGCCCCGGTGCTGTTCATGACCGGCAAGCTGAAGGTCAAGGGCGACCTGGGCTTCGCGGCCGGGTTCATGAGCTTGTTCAACATTCCGAAGGCGTGAGGGGACCATGGGCGGTTTTTCGCTGGAGCTCAACGAGGACCAGCTTGACCTGCGCGAGTGGGTGCACGGCTTCGCGAAGGACGTGATCCGGCCCGCGGCGAGCGAGTGGGACGAGCGCGAGGAGACGCCGTGGCCGGTGATCCAGGAGGCGGCGAAGATCGGCCTGTACGGGTTCGAGTCGCTGGCCACCTGGTTCGCCGACCCCATCGGGCTGTCGCTGCCGATCGCCACCGAGGAGCTGTTCTGGGGTGACGCCGGGATCGCGTTGGCGTTGATGGGCACCGGGCTGGCGGCGGCGGGCATCTTCGCGTCCGGCGAGCCGGAGCAGCTGGCCGAGTGGGTGCCCGAGTGCTTCGGGACGGAGGACGAGCCGAAGCTGGCCGCGTTCTGCGCGTCCGAGCCCCAGGCCGGGTCCGACGTGGCCGGCTACCGGACCCGCGCGGTGTACGACGAGGCCACCGACGAGTGGGTGCTCAACGGGCAGAAGGCGTGGGCGACCAACGGCGGCATCGCCAACGTCCACGTCGTGACGGCGGTCGTGGACTCGTCGCTGGGCGCGCGTGGCCAGGCGGCCTTCGTCGTGCCGCCGGGCACGCGCGGGCTGTCGTCGCCGGGGAAGATCAAGAAGCACGGGATGCGGGCGTCGCACACGGCCGACGTGTTCCTGGACGACGTGCGCGTGCCCGGTCGGTGCCTGCTGGGTGGCAAGGAGCGCCTGGAGGCCCGGTTGGCGCGGGCCCGTGAAGGCCAGAAGGCCGGCGGCCAGGCCGCGATGGCGACGTTCGAGACGACCCGGCCGACCGTCGGCGCGATGGCGGTGGGCGTGGCGCGGGCGGCTTACGAGTACTCGCTGGAGTACGCGAAGGACCGCTCGGCGTTCGGCCGGAAGATCATCGAGAACCAGTCGATCGCGTTCGACCTGGCGAACATGAAGATGGAGATCGACGCCGCCCGCCTGCTGGTCTGGCGTGCCGCCTGGATGGGCCGCAACAACGTCCCGTTCACGGCGGGCGAGGGGTCGATGTCGAAGCTCAAGGCGGGCGAGGTCTCGGTGTGGGCGACGGAGCGCGCGATCCACATCCTGGGCGGGGCGGGGTACACGCGCGAGCACCCGGTGGAGCGGATGCACCGCGACGCGAAGATCTTCACCATCTTCGAGGGCACGTCGGAGATCCAGCGGTTGGTGGTGGCCAGGGCCATTTCCGGGATGCACATCAAGTGAGTTGATCTCCCCAGGCCGTCGTCAGGCCGTCTGGGAGGTGGACGGGGTCTTCGGGACGCGGAAGACCCCGTCCACTGCTTTGCGGGCGCGTTCGTGGCTGGACGGCATCAGGTGCGTGTAGGTGCGGAGGGTGAAGCCGGGGTCCGCGTGGCCCAGGTACTCCGCCAGTTCCTTGATGGAGACGCCCTGCGCCAGGAGGACGGACGCATACAGGTGCCGCATGGCGTGCATGCCATCCTGCCGCTTGGCGTAGGTCAGCCCGGCCTGCTTGAACGCGGGCACCCAGACGACCTTGTTGAACAGGTCGCCGTTCCACGGCTTGCCGTCGTCGCGGACCATGAGCAGGTCGACCGTCGCTGGGTCACCGTTGGGCCGATCCCAGGGCAGCGTCACCGAGGTCGGCGGGAACATGTCCAGGTAGGCGTCAACGGCTGCCAGGACGCCTCTCGACAAGGGCACCTGGCGCGTCTTGTTCCGCTTGGGCAGCGAGAACACCAACGTGCGGTTGATCATCCTGACCTGGCGCTGGACGTTGATCACCATGGCGTCCCGGTCGATGTCGTCCGGCGAGAACGCCAGGATTTCGCCCTGCCGCAGGCCACAGCCAGCACCGAGCGGAGCCGTGATCTTGAAGCGCGGGTCCAGGGCCATCTGAAGCTTGTGGACCCGCGATTCCGCCCACGGTACGACCTTGCGTGACGACCGCTGAGGCCGCTTGATGCTGTTGACCTTGCACGGGTTGCGGTGGATGCGCCTGTCGTCCACGGCCGAGTTCATGATCGAGGACAGCGTCTCGAACAGCACGGCCTGATAGGTCGGCCCGAGGCCCTTCTCCTGCATGTCGCCCAGCCAGTCACGGACGAGCTGGGGAGTGATCGCGCCGACCTGGCGGTGCCCGAAGAACGGGTACACCTGACTGCGGAGCCGACTCTCGATCGTCTGCCTGGTGGCCACATCCGCCGAGTAGCCCTTCAGCCAGCTCTCCGCCTGGGCTTTGAACAGCACCTTTCCCGCGTTGGGGTCGATGTACTTCCCCTCGCGCTTGTCCGACTCCATTTCGATGAGGAAGTCTTCGGCCTTCTTCTTCTGCCGATCCGGGAAGCTCTTGGACCGCTCGACGCCATCCGGGTCGACATACCGCACCTTGTACCGCAGGCCGACGCCGTACAACGAGGTCTTGACCTTGGTGACCTGCTCAGTCACCGGGTCTTTGACCTCCTTCCACCAACGATCTTGAACATGCCCCATGGCACACCTCTCCCGTGTGTCGAATTGCCGAAATAGCTAGGCCGCGTCGAGGTCCAGGCCCTCGAACCACTCGCGGACCTTGGCCGGGTCCCACCGCAGGTGTTTGCCGACCTTCCGAGCCGGAGGCCCGTAGTTCTTGCTGCGCCAGCCACGAATGGTGTGCACCGGCACGCCGAGGAAGGCTGAGAGATCGTCAACGCCCCACAGCCGGTCGAACTCGTTCCCGCTCATTGCCGTCCCCCTCCCCACGTCTCAGGCCGCTTGTGGAACTGCCGAAAGATCGGGCGGTGCACCGCTGGCCGCCAGCAAGGCCCGGTCGTACTCCGCCTTCCAGGTCACGCGCTGGGCGATGGCGTGCATGAGCAGGTGCGCCCGAGGTGGCACGTTGGGGTCACCGGGCCGGACCTTGTGCCACACGAGCTGGGACGCGTCGGGTTCCGGCTTCTCGATGCCCACGGCCTTCAGCGCCTCGATGACGAACCGCTTCCGGTCGGCCCGGTGATCGGCCAGCGTCTTGCCCGACCACTTCCGCGACACCAACACCCGCCGACCAGGCAGGCCGAGCGTGGTCCGCCGATGTGCCCGCCCCTTGCAGTGGCCCGGAGTGGTCCGGGAGCCGACACCGCGCGGTTGGACGCCGTAGAGGAGCCAGACCGGGCAGCGATCGGAGCAGGGCGTCACAGCGAGCTCGTCCGCTAGTCGGTCAGCGTGTCGGCGCTGGCGGTCGGTGGACTGCTCGACCACTTCACCAATGGACTTGGTGAGGTACTTGGTCAGGTAGCCGATGTGGCGTCCGGCCTCTTCCGAGCCGCCGAGAATGCCCTTGGAGTGCACCTGCCGGCCGAAGGTCACCACGTGCGCCGGCTCCTCCACGGCCTCGACCGCATCGGCCCAAGCCGTCAGTGGCTTGCGCGTGTCCGGGTCGACGAACGCTTCCTCCCGCGCGTCCCAGACCGGCAGGTGGTCGCCGCCATAGAGCCGTTCGTCGTGGTTGGGCCACCAGACCTGGTGGTAGGTGGCAGCGGTGACCAGCCGGATGATCTCGTGGGGGATCGAACCGCGGATTGCCGCATGAAGGTGTGGCGCCGCTCGCTTCTGGGGTTCGACCGTGGCGAAGTACTGCACGTCCCACCCGACGACCCGCCGCAGGTTCTGCCACCACCGGTCCACCAGCGAGGCGAAGTGCACCGCGTCCCGAGCCGCCCGCCGGTAGTCATACGTGTCCGGGTCGACCGGAGTCCCGTCATCACGCACGCGCCCGTAGCTGTCCAGGGTGAGCGTGACGAACATCGAGGGCCGGAACCCTCCCGCGTACTCCCGGCCCACGGTGCGCTTCTCGACCCGCCGCCGAGGCAGGTTCGATGCGTCCTGCCGCCGCTTGGTCGACCGCTTCACAGGCCGCTTGGCGGGTGCGTCGGGAGAGGGGAAGCGGCCCCGGACGCCGAGTTGCCGAAGTTCCGCGTCGACGCTGTGGATCTCTTCCCGCAGCTCGTCAGCGTCACCGGCCGCCCCAACCTCAACCGCCTCCCGGTACACCTTGACCAGGTCGGCCCGAAACGTCAGCAGCTCCTTCTGATCCTCGGTGGGTGGGGTCGGGGTGAAGTCGGGTTCCTCGGCCATGTGCCAGCCCTCACGGCACTGGGCCATCCGCAACGCCTTGGCCTTCCGGGCACACGGCGTACAGACGCTCTCCACCGTCGACCCGCAGGGCACCGCGACGTAGCGCACTTCGTAGGTCGCCCGGTCTTCGACTTCCATCGTGAAGGGCCGCACGCACACGCCGTGCTGCTCCGCCGCAGCTTTGGCCACGTCCAGCGCCATCGGCTGGCGCATCCGCTCAGCCCGCGTACCCGTCGTCACGCCGCCACCCCCTCGGTACCGTCCGGCTTGGTCGGGAACGGCCGCACCTCGGCAGGCCGGAAGTAGTCGCGCAGCGTCGCCAGGTCCGCATCGGTGACGTGGAAGGCCCGAGCCCGGTCCGACTCCCTCTGCCCGTCCTGCTTGACCCAGGCGACACCGGGCGTGTTCTCGCTGATCTCATGAGCTGCCGCCCCACGCTGGCGGACACCATCACCAAGCACCATGTCGACTTGTTGTGGCTCATCCAGTCGCAGGGCAACGCGGGTGCTGAACAGGTGCCGGAAGGAGACGACCTCCTTACGCGGGTCCTGGACCAGGCCGACGAGCACGTACCCCGGAGCTCGCCCCTGAGAGGCGATCGTCTGCACAGCTCGCGCCGCACGCTCCCGGAGCTGCTTGTCCGACTGGTAGGCGATGACGTCCGCCAGCTCGTCCACGATGAGCACGGTCAACGGCTCACCTGTGTCCCGAGCCCACAGCCGCCGAATGCCCCGGTATCGCGCCGCCCGCTCCTTCACCTCAGCGGCGATCTCCTCCAGCAGCTCGACCGCATCAGCACCGCTGCCGAACACCAAGCGGTCGAAGGCGTCGGGCACCTGGCCCAGCTCCATGCCGCCCTTCGGGTCGATCCCGACCAGACGCACCAGGCCCGCCCGAACCGCCGGCGCGAGCTGCCACACGATCGACCACAACACCGAGCCCTTACCGGCACCAGGCACACCGACCACGAGCACCTGAGACCCGAGCAACCGCAACCGCCACGGCTTGCCCGTCTCCGTCCGCCCGACGACCACCCGCTTGAAGTCGACGTCGGCCGAGCCTTCCAACGCAGGCACGGGCACCGGCCGCACGAGCGGGTCAGCGTGCACGAAGTCCAGTTCGAGCAGCCGAGGCCGAAGCACCCGGACCCGGCACGAGCGAGCGCCGAACGAGTGCGCCAGGTTGTCCCGCCGTAGCTCCCACGCCTCAGGCGACTGGGCCGGGATCATCCGCACCCGGACCCGGTCCCGCCACCCCTCCGACCGAACCCGGCGCAGCTTGGGCCGGTACTCACGGCCACGGTCGCGCTTGGCCAGGTCCGACAGCCGCATCACCGACCGCCACTTCGGGACGTAGACCGTCGCCCGCCGCCACTCGGTCACCAGCCGGTACCAGCCGTGCCGCAGGAACGACCCACGATCCAGACCAGCCCACAGCACCAGAGCCGCGACCAGCGACAACAGCGCCAGCACAAGTGGCGAGAGCCCGAACCGCCACCAGCACCAGGCCGCCGACGCGGGCACCAGCGTGACGACCGGGTAGCGCACGACGACGAGCACCAGGCGCACGACGCCGACCAACACCAACCACACCAGCGCCACCAAGGCCGCGATCCACTTGGCCTTGCCCGGTACCAACACCCACCATGGCACCCGAGGCCGCACACCCTCGAACGGAGCCGGGTCTACCCACTTGCCGCCGTTCACAGCACACCGCCCACAGCGACGCTGAAGATCAGCGGCAGCCACCCCAGGCAGGCGCAGCAGTCGAGTTGGTTCGGGGCGTAGACACCGAACCGCTTGCACGACTGGCAGCGCCGACCGTTGGGCAACTTCCACAGACCGGCGGGGCGTCGACTTGACGTACGTCCCCCACGTACCGATACCCTTGACATGACTGGAATCCCTTGTGTGTCAACAAAAACGCATGGCAAAGCCAGTCAGGTGAGTCGCAGGGAGACAGCCGAGCCCGCCAAGACCTGGACCGTCTCCCCGCGACCGCACCCACCAGCCGCAGACTGTTCAGTTGTCATCAAGGCGTGCGCCATCACCACGCGACCGCATCGGTCACGCGTTCCCGAGCAGCGCTACAGCGTCCTACCGACGAGGCGTAAGCGACTCGGCCTTATCCGGCCGCCGCCTCAGACGAGCATCCGAGCGGAAGTCGCTCCATGCCTGCGCGCCCACTGGTGTCAGCCGGTACAGGTACGGCCCAGGGGACGATGAGACAGCGCCCGGCATCCGAGCCGCGTGGCCGGCCGCGACCACGTCCCGCACGACCATGCGGACGGTGCGCACGTTCAGCCCCGACACGGCCGACAGATCCCTCACCGACCAGATCCGTAGCCGCTGCCCGACCCATGCGGCCATCACCTCGGCCAGAGCACCCGCCGAGTAGCCGACGTTCGCCGCAGTGCGCGCGACGCCCTCCGGGAGGTGCGCTCCCATCACCACCCGGTCAGGCCGCTCCCCGCTCATGACGTCGGCCAGTTCGACTCGACCTCGAACAGGTCCTCGAACCGCACCTCGATCGGCGCGAACGCCGCCAGCGCACCGGCGATGAACGCGGCACCAGGCCGCAGCTCACCCGTCAGCACCCGAGAGATGGTCGAGCGATTGACACCCATCGCAGGTGCCAACGCGTAGTCAGAGGTCAGTGCCGACCGCCGCGCCGCCCGCTGGAACTCCGCCACCCGCAGCCGCACCGTGTACTGACTGCCCCGACCGGACGGCCCAGGAGCACCCATCACCTTGGGCTTGGGACCCGCCGTCATTCGCCGCTCCCGTCATACCCCAGGGCACCAGGAGCCAGCGCCTTCGCGATCTCCTCACCCTTCTCACGCTCCCGCTTGGCCCAGTACAACGCCTCGTGGTGGTGCCCACGGTCGATCTCCGCGACCCGCCCGTACACCTCGGCCGACCCCAGGTAGAAGTCACGCCACCGCTTCCGATCCGCCGCCGGCGCGGGCATCACCTTCACCAGTGCGTCATGCGCACCCTGCAACGTCGTGACAGCTCGCGCCCTGCGCCACAGCTCGTCTTCCGAAACGCGCTGGTCCTTGCTCATGTCCCGTCCTCGTCCGGGTTGACACGGGCACGCTCGATCCGCGCCCGACGATCGAACTCCTCGGCAGCGACGGCGCAGGCGTGACGAGCCCACAGGGGCACGCCCAGATCAGCGGCCAAGACCCGCCACGCCCACGCCACCGCCGCGTAGCTGTCAGCCAGCCGAAGCACCGGTAACGGATCGTCCGAACCGGACGCCGTGAACAGAGCCTCGGTCTGCTCCGCGTACGCGAGGTTCCACCGGGCGACCGCCTCAGGAGACGGCCGCGCCACCTCAGGCCGCCTTCTGCTCGCCCTGGGGCTTCTCCGCACGCTTGGGAGCAGCGCCCACCTGCGGCGACACGATGCCCGTAGCCCGGATCGTGAACCCCTGGTACTTGTACCGATCCCCCATCACCCGCGGCTCGACCGTCAGCCCCTCAAACGCCACCGGCCGCACCTCGACACCGGGCATCACCTGCACGGCCTGCGGCGGCACCGGCTGCACGTCAGCCAGGATCGTCACCGTCACCGACGCGTCCCGCTCCTTCTCAGCGGACGGATCCGTAACCACGACCTTCCACTGCCGCTTACCCGTGCGTTCGTCCACGCGCTGCTTGGCCTGCCGACCGCGCCCCTTGTCCTCCGCACTCATGTACTCCATGTCCGGCGCAACCTCACCGACCATCAGCGCCCCTTGCGGGAAGACCTGGTCGAACGTCGCCTCGAACCGAGTCCCGTACGGAACCGCCACCAGCCACCTCCGTAACCTTGCCAGCCTGCCTATGCGGGCTAGCCATGTTACGAGAGTAAGACAGCTTGGCTAGCCAAGTCAAGCAGGTGGCCATCGCCGCTGATGAGCTAGCTCTCTAGGCTGGCTAGACAAGCCCCCTACGCTGGTCGCGTGGCGTTGCACCTGTGAGCAACGCAGCTCAGTCGAGGAGGAGGCTCAGAGGTGGCACTAGACCCGGACGATCCGCGACCGCCATATGTGCAGGTAGCGAACGCCCTGCGAGCCGCCATCCTGACCAAGGTCTTCAAGGCCGGGGACAAGCTGCCGTCACGCGCAGAGCTGGCGAAGAAGTACGACGTCGCCCCCATGACCGTGCAGAGCGCACTACGCGAGCTGCGAGACGAAGGCTTGATCGTCTCCCGCCAAGGCAGCGGCGTGTTCGTCCGAGAGCGCACCGAACGCCCGGTCGGCCTGCGACCACACATCGAGCAGGCGTTCACGTCCGACCGCGTGACGATCGACTTCGCTGGCTTCTCCGGCGAAACCCTCCACGGCATCCTCCAGGAGCCGCTGGACAAGATCCGCATCGGCCGACTCACACCCGAGACGATCCACGTCCGCATCCTGGTTCCGGACCCCACCGTCCCGTGGTCGGTGCCGTGCACCGTCGAGGACCGCTCCGACAGCCCGGCCTTCCGCGAACGCGCCGCCGAGATCATGCGCCGCCACACCCTCGCCATCGTGGACAACGTGACCGAGCTGGGCGAACTGGGCCTGGTCAAGGAAGCCACCGCAGAGGTCCGCGTCCATCCAGCGGCACCACTCTTCAAGCTCTACCTGATCAACAACAACGAAGCCTTCTTCGGCTTCTACCCCGTCCGCGAACACGTTCTGTCGCTGGGCGGCCAGCCTCAGGCCATCTACGACCTCATGGGCAAGGACGCCATCCTCTTCCACCACAGCACCACCGACGACGACACCAGCACCGGCAGCCAATACGTCAACCAAGCCCGCACCTGGTTCGATAGCCTTTGGAACACGATCTCCGCTGAGTATGCGCGATGACAAAGGACCGGTTTCCCGTTAAGGACTCCAAGATCCTTAATCGCATTTTGACTGACACCGAAGCCCTGCTAATAGATTTCGACGGTCCAGTATGCTCAGTCTTCTCCGGCATATCGGCGGAATCCATAGCAGAAAATCTTCGAAATCTGCTGACCTCACTAGGCCCAGGCCCGATCCCGCAGTTGGTGCAAGAAACAAGGGATCCGTTCGAAGTTTTCAAGTACGCTTCAAAGATCAGCACAAGACTCGCGAACAGGATTGAGGAAGCGCTACGCCACCTTGAGTTCCAGGCGGTTGACACGGCGTCATCAACGAAATTCGCGCGTGAAGTTATGACGAGTTGGCACTCTACCGATCGCCCTCTAGCTATCGCAAGCAATAATTCTTATGCAGCTATCGTAAAGTATTTGGACATGCATCAACTTATAGATCTAGTCGACTGCGTGTCAGCGCGCACCACTGCGCAATACGCAAATTTGAAGCCGTCACCGTACCTTCTCAATCGAGCTGCCAGCTTGATCGGGACAGATGTGCGCTCGTGTGCCCTGATCGGAGACTCACCGTCCGACATACTTGCCGCCCAGGCTGCTGGAATGCCAGCTATCGCATACGCGAACAAACCAAATAAGAGGCATAAGCTCAGTGCCCTACAACCATACTATACCATCGAGTCGATGTCGGAGATCCTGCACGCTTTGCAATAACCGCACGTTAGACGGCAAGACTGATTCGCTTTAGACGATCGGTCAAGGAAGCGAAAGCCGCGGCAGGCAAATATTCTTTTAGAGTATTCCATTGACTAAGGATACGGCCAGCAGCCTCAATCGCCCGCTTTCTGGCCTCTGTAGGTCCATATCCCGTCCTAATCCCCAATCGCTCAAAACTTGCGGGAGAAACGTCCTCGAACAGTCTGGATTTATTTAGCTTGAGACCCAGGTTGTCGTTGGCAATGTAGAGTATCGTTGGAAGAACATCGTACATAGGACTCAGGCGGGGAGTCCTACCATCGGGATACACAACGGCCCAATTCTTCAGATGTGCATCACCATTTCCTACGAGCACATTTAGTACAATGCGGTCGATGACCTCCGCTATCGATTGAACGCCACAAAGCGCACCTACGAGAACTGCGACTAGTTCGAAGTTCGCCTTTCTATATTTCGCCATTTCAATGGAGGTGGGAATCCCTAGCACTTGAGCGAGTTCCTCCATGTGTATGCGCACACCGTCTGCACCTCTGTCGAATCTCTCTACGGCCAGCGCAAGCCCTTGAGCCCTAGATGCCCAATCTTCCAACCCTCGGACTTCGTGAGGGTCCACGAGAAAGCCATTCGCCGCATTGATCCCCGATGCGTCAGCGAGTCGGAGACAACCAAGCTCAGCCTCGGGCACCTTCTCAAATCCTGGGCGCCCATCTGGGAATTTTAGGATAACGTTACCCGCTTGACCCCATGCAGGAACAGTGATTCCGCGACCAGCTTGGCTATAGACTGAGAACTTGAGCTGAGCTCCCGCGAGACTGAACTTCAGAATTGGGTCTTCATCGTCTTCTTCATGATCCGCATGAAGCATTCCTGGAACATCGACGATACCTGATTCATCATGAGGAACAACACGCACTGCACCAGGCAGGTCGCTTGCACCAAGCCTTCTAAGCAGGTCGAACTCGAACTTCGGATCCGTATGTGCAGCATTGGCTACAGCCTGGCGCAGACGTCCCTCAGGCAACAGATGTGAGAACCAGTTCGGAATCGCTACAGTCGAGCTGGGGCGCCAGGAACGGCCTCGCTCCTCGAACCGTTGCCCAAGGACCGGACGTCGAGCCATGTCCCAGTAGGACGTGAGGAACTCCATCCAAATCTTATTTTTTGAGTTGCGTAGATACCCTACGTCAATCCAACGGCTTGAAGGAATCTGTAGCTGGATAAGCAGCGAATCGACAGCCATTCAGTCCTCCTCGCTTCCGGCGACCAGTAGATCGTTGATCGATGGTCTAACTATCGCGCCGGTCTCCAGGCGATTCGACAGGAAGTCGAGCACTTCATTCGATAGGTCGAAGGAACGGAGGCGCAAAAAATGTTCGACGTCGCCCTCCAAAAGAGATTGCCAGGCATTGTATGAGATAATATGGCTTTTGAAAACGTAACTATCTACCGCTGCAGTATACGGTTGTTCAGGGATCCAAAAGCCTCTGGCTGCAGCGGTAGTTCGATGTCCTCGAACGAATTCGGAGACAGCGCTGACGCCTTTGTCATTGAAGAGCCTTGCTATGTCTATCCTTTCTCCCTCTGCATCCAATGGCTCCTGAGCCGCCATGGCAAGCAGGACGATCCTGCTTTCACCCCGGTCAGTCCTGAAATTGTCGAGGCTTACTGACTCCATTTCCGGTTCGCGGTCTGGGACGTATGACAATAGTGAAGTGACCGCCGCATATTGACCTGGAGCATTCTCGATCTTACCTTTATCGGGGTAGATGGCTCGAATAGAGCGGCGTAGAATAGGAGTCTGCCCTCCGCCCTTCCCGAAGCCGTGAACCCAACCCCTCCAAAGCCATCGAGCGAGCAAACGCAGAATCCATGGCTCCGGCTCGGGGTGCACGTAGAAGAAGGTGGCAAGCACCGGAAGAGGCAGTGTGTTAGGCATCAAGTCAATATGAGGCACACCTTCCGCTCTTAGGAAATTTATAGACCTGACGAGGGCTTCTTCTGTCCGGTCATACCAATCGATTGGCGCTTCATTGAGAGAGAACTCATTATGGATGTCTCGTTGAACGTCGCCACCTCGAATACCGAGCAGGCTTTGCACTACGCGGTTCTCCGCCATACGTCCGAACCCGAGCTTCGCTATTGCTTCCACCACGCTCGCCGGACTACCGGGTTCTTCTTCGTTAGCGAATAGTGCGTGGAACACCTGGGCTCGACTGATCGGCTTTCCGGACGAATTCACACGGTCAAAAACTTCCCGCAAGACATTCTGATCGTTATCAGTGACGATATAAACCGGAACCTTATATTCGCGTAGTACGCCACCCAGGCGGTCGGCCACGTCAAAGTCACGTGGTTCGAGTTCCTCTTCATGTATACGAAGCCAGTTGAGGAGTGACTTCGTTTCAAGTGCATCTCTGACCGGCATGGATCGAGGAGGCACAACACCGCGTCTTGGATTGATGAAACGTTCTGAAGCGAGATCGAAGTAGACCTCGAAGCGTTCGTCTACGCCTTCGAACCGACGCGACAAAGAGCCTAGCAGGGACGTTACACGTTGTTGACCGTCAACAACCCATAGAGCATCTGTCCGCTCGGCAACGTCTAGCGTTAGAGGCCCGAACGATATATCTCCTGGTGGGCCGTAACGTTGCCAAAGCAAAAGGGTTCCCACAGGAAACCCTCGATAGAGACTATCGAACAGTGCCCGCACATCGCTGCTACCCCACACGAAGGACCGCTGGAATGAGGGGACTCGGAGATAGCCGCTTTCAGCTAGGGAGACTACCTGCGTGATCGAATAACTGTCGGAGCCAGACCGGTTCAGCATGGAACCTGTACTCATATCGCCCACCGTTTCTTTACGGGATTCCGGTTCAAACAGTGTAGTCCCCACTGGCGCTCTCGACGTACTCTACGGCTTCATCGGACCTGAGCTCTCCTTCGTCGGCGTAACCGGTGGCGCACCGGGTAATAGCAGCACAAAACTCATCCTCAGGCATCACTGCCGAACTTGGCTCTATAGGATCAAGGCGCGCCGCCTGCGGCGGCGCGCGGTGCGGGGCGACGCACGTTGGCACCGACTCACCGCATCACGGCACGCCGGGCTCCCGCTTCGCTCCGCCCGTCGGCCGTGCGCGGAGTCGGTGCACGTGGTCGGGTGGCGGCGCGCGCCAGTGACGAAGGCCGCCAGGGCGAGAGCTCCCAGCGGCGTCAGTCGGGACGATCGCGCGGTCACGCGGCTTGGTCGGGCTGGGCACGGCGATCGACGCCCGCCGACGCTCCGCGCCTGCGGCCAACGGGGAGTGGCCGGGCATGGCTGAGGGCACCACCTCGGCACGGGAGGCGTCGTGGTTGGCGACGGTGTGCCGGGGTGGTGCCCATAGTGAGCGATCGACTCTCAGGCCGTCTCCAGGCCGTGAGAGGTCGAGAAGGGTTGGTCAACGACGATGAACGTTGACCAGGTATGCGCAGGTCAGAAGGCCATTCCAGGTGATGTGGGCAGGTCAGGCCGACCCCGGCGCAAGATCTTCACCATCTTCGAGGGCACGTCGGAGATCCAGCGGTTGGTGGTGGCACGGGCCATTTCCGGGATGCAAATCAAGTAAGTGGTCTTCCCGGGTTCGCCCGGGGTCGGGGTGGGGTCTTCGGGACGCGGAAGACCCCGCCCACCACGGTGAGGGGTTCGTCCAGGGTGAGGCGCCTCCGCCGTTGAGCGATGACGCGTGGCGGGAGGCGGTGGGGCGGGCGGTCGGTTCGCGGATCGCCTAACGACACCGGTGTGCGTGGTTAGGCTTTGGGCATGGTCGGGGTGTTGCAGTGCGTCGTGCTCGATTGTCCGGAGCCCAGGGTGCTGGCGGAGTTCTACCAGGGGATCCTCGGCGGTGACGTCGATCGGCCCGACCGCCGGTGGACGTTGGACGACGACTGGTCGACGTTGCACACCGACGCGATCGTGCTGGGCTTCCAGCGCGCCGCCGAGTACGTGGCGCCGGAGTGGCCCGACCCGCACAAGCCGCAGCAGTTCCACCTGGACGTCGGGGTGCCGGACCTCGGCGTGGCCAAGGCCGAGGTCCTCCGGTCGGGCGGCACGTTGTTGGACGACTCCCACGAAGTGTGGTGGGTCTTCGCCGACCCCGCCGGGCACCCGTTCTGCCTGGTGTGGGAATGACCGTCAGCGGCCGGCTTCGGCCAGCCACGCCCGTTCGGCGGTGGTGTCGGGGACCTGCGTCTCCCAGCCGTTGATCGTGGCGATCAGCTGCCAGTAGCGCTCGGCCCTCGGGTCGCCGAACTCCTCCAGCCGGCGGGACAGTTCCGGGCCCACCGGCAGGTCGAGCGCCGCCGCCCACCTGTCGTTGATCCGGGCGACGATCGCCGCGGCCTCCGGCGAACGCGGGTCGATGCCCGCGTCCAACGCCTCACGCGCCTGCGAGAACCCGTACTGAAACGCCTCCGCCTGCGCCGGCGAGTACGGCGCCATGTCCGCGCCTTCCTCCCGCATCTCCTGGTGGCGCTGGGACATCCGCCGGATCGACGCCCGGAAGTCCGGGTCGCGCACCAGGTTCACCAGCTCGATCCACGCCTCCAACTGCTCCGGCGACGGGTCGTCCGGCAGGTCCACCCGGACCGAGCGCATCCGGTCGAGGAACGCCGGGTCCAGGTCGAACCCGCCGAACACCTCGTCGAAGAAGTCGTCCAGGATCGCCTGCCGCTCCTCCTCCGACAGCCGCGCCAACTCGTGCACCATCTCCACCTCCCCGTTTCGCGCCACGACCCGCAGCACGGCCCGGCGCAACCGGAGCGTGCGCATCTGCGCGTCGATGGCTTCCGCGTGCGTCCGCGCCACCTCGGCGACGGACACCTCCCGTGCGAGCACCCGTTGCGCGGTGGGCAGGTCCACGCCCAGGGCGCGCAGGGTCCGCACGAGCTTCAGCCGCGCCAACCCGTCGACGTCGTAGGTGCGGAACCCGCCCGCCGTGCGCCCCGCCACGGGGATCACGCCGGAGTCGGAGTAGAACCGGATCGTCCGCGTGGACAGCCCGGTCATCCGCGCCAGTTCGCCGATCGAGTAGTGCGTCACGGGACCACCCTGATCTCTCCAGTCACTGGAATCTCAACCCGATTAACGCATGATCGGGCGCGATGGCGCCCTGTGCTGGTGACTGCGCGCGCCCTGTTCGACGCCTACTGGCCCGCGGCGACAGCCCTGCTGGTGCTGGTCGGGGTGTGGCGGCCGGCGAAGGAGTCGTGTCGGGTCTGGCTCCGCGACGACGAGGTGGACCCGCCGAACGGGGCAAGGCCGCCGAGCAGCTCGGGCACGAGCGGTTCGCGGTGCGGCTCGCGGGCGTCCACGCGATGGTGGGCCTGGCCGACGACTGGCCCGCACAACGCCAGACCTGCGTCAACGTGCTGTGCGGCTACCTCCGCACGCCCTACCCGACCGACGACCCCACCGAGCGCGAGGTGCGCCAAGAGATCATCACCACGCTCCTCGACCACGTCTGGGACCAGCGGTGGAACTCACGGACGGTCGACCTCGACTTCCGCGGCGTCGAGTTCGAGGACCTCGACCTCTCGCAGCGCACGTTCCGCGGCAACTTCCACTTCGACAACGCGCTCGATCACCGTGCTGCCGATGAAGCTGCGCGACCGCAGCCGGTCCGAGATCACGCTGCGATCGGTCGAGGCGGAGTCGTGCGTGCTCGAGTTCGGCCACGTACATCGACCTCGGCGCCAAGGACGCCGGAAGGCCTCGAAGAGACCCTCCGGCGTCCCTGACCAGCGCTGGTCAGTAGGTCATCGCCACGCCGGGGTCGGCGAGGAGCGCTCCCACGTCCGCCAGGAACTGCGAGCCCTGCTGACCGTCGACCACGCGGTGGTCGAAGCTGAGGGCCAACTGGCACACCTTGCGGGGGACGACCTGGCCGTCGACCACCCAGGGCATGTCGCGGATCGCGCCCAGGGCCAGGATCGCGGACTCGCCCGGGTTGATGATCGGGGTGCCCGTGTCGACGCCGAAGACGCCCACGTTGGTGATGGTGATCGTGCCGCCCACCATGTCCGCGGGCGTCGTCTTGCCCTCACGGGCGGTCGTGGCCAGGTCGTCCAGGGCCACGGCCAGCTCGCGCAGCGACATGCCGTCGGCGTCGCGGACCTTGGGCACCACCAGGCCGCGCGGCGTGGCGGCCGCGATGCCCAGGTGCACGTAGTCCTTGTAGACGATCTCCTGCGCCGCCTCGTCCCACGTCGCGTTGACGTCGGGCGTGCGGCGGACGGCCAGGACGACCGCCTTCGCGGCGAACGCCAGCGGCGTGAGCTTGACGTCCCGGAACGCCGGCGCGTTCTTCAGCCGGGCCCGCAGCTCCATCATGGGCGTCACGTCCACGGTCAGGAACTCCGTGACGTGCGGCGCGGTGAACGCGCTGTCCACCATCGCCTGCGCGGTCGCCTTGCGGACGCCCTTGATCGGCACGCGGCGTTCCCGCGACCCGGTGTCGGCCGGGGCCGCCGCCCGGGCGGGGGACGGGGCCGGTGACGTCAGGGCCTGCTCGACGTCCTCGCGGGTGATCACGCCGCCGGGGCCGGAGCCCGACAGCGCGTACAGGTCGACGCCCAGGTCCTTGGCCAGCTTGCGCACCGGCGGCTTGGCCAGCGGCACGTAACCGCCGGCCGGGGTGGCCACCGGTTCCACGACCACCGGTTCGGCGACCACCGGAGCGGGTGCGGGTGCGGGTGCCGGAGCCGGTGCGGGAGCGGTGGCGACGGGAGCCGGGGAGTCCTTGCGCGGACGGCGCTTCGCGGCGCCGGCCCGCGGGCCGTAGCCCACCAGCGTGGCGATCCGCCCGCCCGGCATCTCCTCGCCGATCTTGCCGTTCGACGCCGTCGACGCCGCCGGGGCGGGCGTGGGAGCAGGAGCGGGAGCCGAGCCGGACGGGTCCACGTCGATCGTGATGATCGGGACGCCGACCTCGACCGTCTGGCCGACCTCGGCCAGCAACTCGGTCACCACGCCGTCCCACGGGCACGGCAGCTCGACGGCGGCCTTGGCGGTCTCGATCTCCAGGATGATCTGGTTGACCTTGACCGCGTCACCCGGCCGCACGTGCCAGGTGAGGATCTCCGCCTCGGTCAGCCCCTCCGCCGTGTCGGGCATGGCGAACTGCTTGTACTGCGGCACGACGATCCCCCTACCAGGCCAGCGAGCGGTCGACGGCGTGCAGCACCCGGTCGAGGTCGGGGAGGAACTCCTCCTCCAACTTCGACGGCGGGTACGGGGTGTCGAACCCCGTCACCCGCAGCACGGGGGCCTGCAGGGAGTAGAAGCACTCCTGCTGCACCTTGGCCGCGATCTCGCTGGAGATGGAGGACTCGCCGGGCGCCTCGGTCACCACGACCAGCCGGCCGGTGCGCCGCACCGACTCGTACACGGGCGCGAGGTCGAGCGGGGAGAGCGTGCGCAGGTCGATGACCTCCAGCGAGCGCCCCTCCTCCTCGGCCGCCGCCGCGGCGTCCAGCGACGTGCGCACCATCGGGCCGTACGTCACCAACGTGACGTCCGAGCCGGTGCGCAGCGTGCGGGAGGCGAACAGCGGTCCGGGCGCGGCGGTCGTGTCGACCTGGCCCTTCTCGTAGTAGCGCCGCTTGGGCTCGAAGAACAGCACCGGGTCGTCGCAGTCGATCGCCTGCTGGATCATCCAGTAGGCGTCGGCCGGGTTCGAGCACGAGACGACCTTGAGGCCGGCGGTGTGCGCGAAGTACGACTCGGGCGACTCGGAGTGGTGCTCGACCGCGCCGATGCCGCCGCCGAACGGCACCCGGATCACCATGGGCACCTTGAGCCTGCCCTGGGTGCGGAAGTGCAGCTTGGCGACCTGCGACACGATCTGGTCGAAGCCGGGGAAGATGAACCCGTCGAACTGGATCTCGCACACCGGCCGGTAGCCGCGGATCGCGAGGCCGACGGCCGTGCCGATGATGCCCGACTCGGCCAGCGGGGTGTCCAGCACGCGCTGCTCGCCGAAGTCCTTCTGCAGGCCGTCGGTGATCCGGAAGACGCCGCCGAGCTTGCCGACGTCCTCGCCCATCACGATGACCTTGGGGTTGGCCTCCATCGACGCGCGCAGGCCGTTGTTCAGCGCCTTCGCGATGGTCAGCGTCTGCACCGCGGGCGCGCCGGTGTCGTCGGTCGTGGGGCGGTCCATGGTCGGAGCAGCCATCAGTGCTCACCTCCCGCGAACCCGGCGTGGTAGGCCAGGAACTCGTCGCGTTGCGCCTCCAGGACGTGGTTGCCCTCGGCGTAGACCTCGCTGAAGATCCGCCCGGCCGGTGGGTCGGGCAGGTTCACGCAGTAGTCCCGCAGCTCGATCGCGACCTGCTCGGCCTCGGCCTCGATCGACTCGAAGAACGCCTGGTCGGCCCACTGCTGCTTGACCAGGTGCACCTTGACCCGCTCGATCGGGTCCTTGAGCTTCCACAGCTCCAGCTCGTCGGACAGCCGGTAGCGCGACGGGTCGTCGGACGTGGTGTGCGCGTCCATCCGGTAGGTGAACGCCTCGATCAGGATCGGGCCGTTGCCCTGGCGGCACTCCTCCAGCGCCCAGCGGGTGACCGCGAGGGTGGCCAGCACGTCGTTGCCGTCGACCCGGATGCCGGGGAAGCCGTAGCCACGGGCCCGCTGGTAGAGCGGCAGGCGGGACTGGCGCTCGGTCGGCTCGGAGATGGCCCACTGGTTGTTCTGGCAGAAGAACACCAGCGGCGCGTCGTAGACCGCAGCCCACACGAAGCCCTCGTGCACGTCGCCCTGGCTGGTCGCGCCGTCGCCGAAGAAGCAGATGGTGGCCTCGCCGTCGGCGTCGCCCACCTTGCCGTCGAACTTCTGCCCCATCGCGTACCCGGTGGCGTTGAGCACCTGGTTGCCGATGACGATCGTGTACGGGTGGAAGCGGTGCTCGACCGGGTCCCACGTGCCGTTGTCCGTGCCGCGGAAGATGCCGAGCAGCTCGGTCGGCTTGACGCCGCGCGTCCACGCGATGCCGTGCTCGCGGTAGCTGGGGAACGCCATGTCCTCCGGCCGCATCGCCCGGCCCGCGCCGATCTGCGCGGCCTCCTGGCCGAGCAGCGGCACCCAGATGCCCAGCTCGCCCTTGCGCTGCAGCGCGTTGGCCTCGCGGTCGACCCGGCGGACCAGGACCATGTCGCGGTACAGCCCGCGCAGCTCCTCGGCCGTGATGTCGATGTCGAAGTCCGGGTGCTGGACGCGCTCGCCCTCGGGGGTGAGCAGCTGCACCAGGTCGGCGCCGCCCTCGTCTGTCGCTCGCAAGCCTGCGATCACCTGTTCCGCTGTCGGTTTGGCAGCAGTGGCCGGCGCGGCATCCGGCCCTGGGTGCGTCCATTTCTCGGGGGACGACATGCGCCTTGTCTCCTCGTCTACGAGGCCGCCCGGTCGCTTGTGGCGACCCTGCGCGGCTGCACCGCCAGTCGCCGTCGCCCCCGGGGTGTGGGGGTCGGGCAACCGTCGGCGCTGACGGTGTTCTCATCCACATCCTGACATGGCGTCACCCGTGATGGTGAGCCCCGTCCCAGTTCGTAATCTCCTGTGCAGCGTTCTGACGTGCGGTAACGGTTGGACGGCCAATCTTCGGCAGTCCGAGTAGAGCGTTCGACTACCGAACGGTCGCGTCCCGGTTACCGATCGTTAACCACCTTCCGTAGGGTTCCGGACACGCGTGGTCGGTGCGAACGGCCCACGTCGGCAGGTCAGCGTTGGATGGACTACCGACCATCGGCCGGACCTAGCATTTCCACTACGCGGGCGTTCCACTCGCCGTGACAGGATTCGGGCGTGGACCGTTCAGCGCTGACCCGTACCGTTCGCGGGCTCTGGGATGACGACATCCTCCCGAGCCTGTCCGCCTTGGTCGCGGTACCCGCGATCTCCCCGATCTTCGACCCCGCGTGGGCCGCCCACGGGCACCTGGCCGCCGCGGTCGAGCACGTGCGGGCCTGGCTCGCCGACCGCGACCTGCCCGGCACGACCGTCGAAGTCGTCCAACTGCCCGACCGCACGCCGCTGCTGCTGGTCGACGTGCCCGGCACCGCCCCGACGTCCGACACCGTGCTCATGTACGGCCACCTCGACAAGCAACCGCCGGTCGGCGGCTGGAGCGAGGGCCTCGGGCCGTGGACGCCGGTCGTGCGCGACGGGCGGCTCTACGGGCGCGGCGCGGCGGACGACGGCTACTCGGGGTACGCGGCCATCGCCGCGATCGAGGGCGTCCGGCGGGCGGGCGGCACACACTCGCGGTGCGTGGTGATGCTGGAGACCGGCGAGGAGTCCGGCAGCCCCGACCTGCCCGCGTACCTGGACCACCTGCGGCCGCGGCTGGGCGACGTGTCGCTGGTGGTGTGCCTGGACTCGGGCGGCAACGACTACGACCGGATGTGGCTGACCACGTCGTTGCGCGGGTTGGCGCAGGCCACGATGACGGTGCGGGTGCTGGAGAGCGGGCTGCACTCGGGCATGGCGAGCGGGATCGTGCCGTCGTCGTTCCGGATCGCCCGGCAGCTGCTGGACCGGCTGGAGGACTCCGCGACCGGCGAGGTGCTGGTGCGCGAGATGCACGTCGACATCCCGGAGCACCGGGTGGCGGAGGTGCGCGACGCGGTGGCCAGCGTGCCCGGCGCGCTGGTGGGCAGCGTGCCGTGGGCGGCGGGGACGCAGCCGATGGCCGAGGACGAGGTGGAGCTGGCGCTCAACGGCGGGTGGCGGCCGACGCTGTCGGTCACCGG
This sequence comes from Actinosynnema sp. NPDC051121, assembly GCA_040689555.1. Classification (GTDB taxonomy): domain Bacteria; phylum Actinomycetota; class Actinomycetes; order Mycobacteriales; family Pseudonocardiaceae; genus Actinosynnema. The sequence continues at coordinate 43,457 of JBFBCZ010000002.1, forward strand.
GGCGTCCGGGCTGCCCGAGCCGGACGACGCGGGCAACGTGCTGCGGCCGTTCACCACGCTGGTGCTGAGCTTCCGGCTGCCGCCGACGGCCGACTCGAAGGCGTCGATCGAGGCGGTGCGGCAGGCGTTGACGACCGACGTGCCGTACGGGGCTTCGGTGGAGCTGTCCCGGGTCGAGTTCGCCGACGGGTGGAACGCGCCGGAGCTCGCGCCGTGGCTGCGCGAGACGTTGGACCGGGTCGGCGCGGAGGTGTTCGACGCGCCGTGGCGGACGGTGGCGCTGGGCGGCTCGATCCCGTTCATGGGCCTGCTGGCCGAGTCGTACCCGCAGGCGCAGTTCCTGGTCACGGGCGCGGTGGGGCCGGACTCGAACTGCCACGTGCCGGACGAGTGGCTGCACCTGGCGCACGCGGCCCGCATCACCGAGGCCGTGGCCGAGGTGCTGGACGCGCACGCCCGGCGGTAGTCACGGCGGCAGCCGGTCGGACTCCGCCGTCACGTCGAGGTGGAGTCCGACCGTGCTGTCGGTCGATGACGCGACCCGATCCGGTCGAGGACTCGCAACAGGCTTGAAAGCTTTTTAGAGTACTCTCAAGATCACTGTGAGTCTTGAGAGTACGGAGACGTGCGGGCCTTGGACGTGACGAACCTGCGGTCCCTCATCGACCGACTGCGACGCATCGGCGGCGAACCCGCCGAAGTCGAGGTCAAGGCAGCGGCGGGCGGTCTGCCGAAAAGCGTCGCCGAAACGCTTTCCGCCTTCGCGAACACCAACGGTGGCGTCATCATCCTGGGCCTCGACGAGGCTGCCGGGTTCGAGTTCGTGGACTTGCCGGATCCTGCCAGAGTCCGGGACAACCTCGCCTCCTTGGCGTCCGGGGCGTTGCAGCCGCCATTGCGCATCGACATCGACATCGCCGAGATCGAGGGGCACGCCCTGGTTGTCGCGGAGGTCGAACCGTTGCCGTCGGACCTCAAACCCTGTTTCGTCGAGGCACGTGGCATCGCCACCGGCTCATACGTCCGAGTCGGTGATGGCGACCGCAGGATGAGCCAGGCCGAGATCGGTTTGGCGATCGCGAACCGCGGCCAGCCGCGGCACGACCTCGAACCGGTCGACGATGCCACCCTGGACGACCTCGACCGGACGGCCGTCTTGCGCACCCTCGAACGGGTACGCCGGACTTCGCGCGCGTTCAGGGACGTCGACGACATCAGGGCGCTGGAACGGTTGCGTGTCCTGGTGCGTGACGATCAAGGCCACCCGGTCCCGTCTTTGGGCGGTCTGCTCACGTTCGGCACCCTGCCTCAGCAGTTCTTCCCGCAGCTCACCGTTTCGGTGGTCGTGCACAACGCGGAGCCCTCGGCATCGGGTTCGCCCCGGTTCGAGGACAACCCGGTGATCAGGGGGCCGATCCCGGACCAGGTCGCAGAGACGATCGCAGTGCTCCGTCGGCACATGCGGGTGCGCAGCTACATCGACTCCACCGGAAGGACGGAGCGGCTCGACTACCCGCTCGAGGCGGTTCGGGAGGTCGTCGTCAACGCGCTGCTGCACCGCGATTACAGCCCGGTGACCCGAGGCACCCAAGTGCAGGTCGACCTGTTCCCGGACCGCTTGCTGACGCGCAGCCCAGGCGGGTTGTTCGGCCCGGTCGTCCTCGAGGACCTCGGGAGCGAAGGGGTGTCGTCTTCGCGCAATTCTTTCCTTGCCGCGCTGTTGTCCGACACGTTCCTGCCGGGTAGCGAGAACCTGGTGGCGGAGAACCGCGCCTCCGGGATCCCGGCGATGATCCGGGAACTACGCCGCTCCGGCATGCCTCGTCCGGTTTTCGGCAACTTCCCGGCTCGATTCGAGGTGGAGTTCAGCCGTTCGCAGTTGCTCGACCCGGAGACGCGTGACTGGTTGGCCACCCTCGGCGAACCCGGCCTCAGCCAGGTGCACGAACTCGCGTTGGCCACGATGCACCGCGGTCAGTCCATCAGCAACGCGACGCTGCGCGAGTTCGGCGCGACCCGGTCCGAGGCGACCGCCGTTCTGCGTGACCTGGTGGACAAGGGGCTCGCGGTGCGCACCGGAGGTCGGCGGTACGCCGGCTACTCGCTGGGCACGACCTCCGCCACCCCGGACCTGTTCACCAGTGCCGAGGTGCCGGTCACCAGGCCGGATGTGGCGACCGTGCTCCGACGACGCGGCGTGGCACGGGCATCGGAACTGGCCGCGGCCACGGGGTACTCCAGGCCGACGGTGCTCAGCAGGCTCGAACAACTCATCGCGGACGGGCAGGCTGTGGCCGAAGGGCGTCCGCGCAGTCCGCAGCGCGTCTACCGGTGGGTCGGCGGCTGATCGACGCGGTGCCGGAGCCGAAGTGGCAACGCCCGGCGGTAGTCACGGCGGCCACGCCTGGTTCAGGTCGCGGAGCAGGGCCAGGGCGGCGTCGGGGTTGGTGCCCGCGTGGCGGCGGGCGCGGGCCAGGCGGTCGAGGTCCAGGTTGGCCAGGCGGGTGGCGGTGAGGTCCGCGGTGAACGTGCGGGTGACCGTGGCGAGGAAGTGGACGCGGGCGGCGATGGCGTCGCGGAGTTGGCGGACCCGGTCGGACCGGCCGCCGGGGTAGGTGGCGCGGAGGGCGTCGCCGTAGGTCTTGAGGTCGGCGGGCGGTGGTTCGTCCAGCAGGCGCAGGAGCTCGGTGACGCCCTCCCGGTCGTCCACGGCGGTCAGGGCGTCGGCGGTGGCCTGGCAGGTCCGGCCGAGCTCGGCCGTGACGAGGGCGCGCACCACGTCGGCGATGTCCCGTCCGGGCTGCTCACGGCCCAGTTGCACGATCGAGCGCGCGGTGCGGACGAGTTGGCGGGCCAAGCCGCCGGAGCAGACGTAGGCCAGGGCGAGGAACTGCTCGGACAGGTCCAGGACGTACCGGCGCAGCAGCTTGCGGGCCTGTGCGAAGTCCAGGTAGTCGACCCGGACCACCTCGTCGAACGAGCTGTCGAAGACGCTGCGCAGCCCGATGCCGGACAGCTCGAAGTCGTGCTGCGCCTCGGTGGAGACCGACACCAGGTAGTAGCAGCCCTGGACGTCGAGGATCGCCTTGATCTCGTTGAGCAGCCGCCGCGCGGGCTCGCCCGTGCCGATGCGGTCCAGCTCGTCGATGCCGATGATCACCCGGCCGGGCCTCAGCTCACGCTCGGTGGTCTGCTCGGCGGCGATCCGGCCGAGGAACACCCGGAAGCGCTTGACGACCTCGGGGTACGTGAGCGCCCGGCCGGCCAGCGTCACGGCGCGCTTGCCGGCCAGCTCGAAGCCGGAGAACCCGCCCTTGCCGCTGACCTCGTCGGCGTACGAGCGCACGTAGGCCAGCGACGTCAGGTGGTTCCGCGCGGCCGACACCAGCGGGTCGCGCGGCCCGAACCGGGCCACGACCGCCTCGCACACCTCGGCGAACAGGTGCACGACGAACTCCTGCGGCACGTAGTCCACCGGCGCGGAGACCAGCACGGCCAGGTCGGGCGCACGACCCGCGGCCGGGTACCGACCGCCGCAGAACGCCCGGAGCAGATTCGTCTTGCCCGCACCGCGCGGTCCCGCAACGGCGAAGCTGCCGCCGTCGAGCCGGTCGAGCAGCCCGGCCAGCACGGCGGCCGCCGGTGTCGGCACGTGCATCCGCAGCGGGTCCGCCCGCACGACGGCGAAGGCCTCCCGCGCCGCGAGGGTGGTCGAGTGCACGGGCGGCATCGCCTCGCTCAGCCTGGTGTAGAGGACCGGCAGCACACCGTCGAGCACGACGGCGTCCTCCCACTCCACGAGCGCGGCACGCGCGTCATCGCTGTCGCCCGCGAACGTGAAGCTGTCGAACAACGTGCGGACGGTCATCACGGCGGACCAGAACACCGCGAGGACGCCGAACAGCAGCGCCGGCTGCCAACCCGCCGGCACGAACCGCAATCCCTGCTCGATGGCGGTCAGGGGCAGCAGTGCCCCGCACCACAGCCAGGTGATCGCCACGCGGCGGCTGAACCGACCACCGGACCACGCCGCCAGCAGGACCGCGTCGAGCAGCACCCCCAGCGCCGCCGCGCCCGCGGCGGTCGCGAGCACCCAGCCCCACCGCAGGTGGAACAGGGTGGTGACGTAAAAGGCCAGGGACGTGAGGCCGACGACCGGCGCGACGACGAGCACCCAACGCCCGATCGGGGCACTCACCTCGAACCACGCCCACCAGCCCGGCCGCGCGCGGCGGTACCGCTGTTCCGCCTGGCCCGCCGCGGCCAGCACGGCGCTCTCCGTCCCGTCCAGCACCGTGAGCAGCTCTTCCCGCGTCACGTGCCCCGCGTCGACCGCCTGCGTCACCTCCGGTCGCGCCAGCGCCTTGGCCACCGCGCGGGCCAGGACCCGTGGCGGGGCGTCCTGGCCGCTGTACCAGGGAGGTAAGTCGTAGTCCACGCAGCGTGACGATGCACTCCCCTGACAGGGTTTGCAAACACCGGCCAGGACTGTGACCTAACTCGCCGGTAACCGGTTTACTGAACCGATGCCGCACACTGGCCGAGTGAACGAGCACAGCCGGCAAGCCGAGCGGACGCGGTTGGCGGAGTCCGACTCCCCGACCGCACCCTGGCGCCTCTGGGGCCCCTACCTGGCCGGACGGCAGTGGGGGACGGTCCGCGAGGACTACTCGGCGGGCGGCGACGCGTGGACGTCCTTCCCGTTCGACCACGCACGCTCCCGCGCCTACCGGTGGGGCGAGGACGGCATCGCCGGCATCTGCGACGTGCACGGCTTCCTCAACCTCGGCGTCGCTCTGTGGAACGGCCGCGACCCGATCCTGAAGGAGCGCTACTTCGGGCTCACCAACAACGAGGGCAACCACGGCGAGGACGTCAAGGAGCACTGGTGGGTGACCGACGGCACGCCCACCCACTCGTGGATGCAGGTCGTCTACCGGTACCCGCAGCGTGAGTTCCCCTACGCCGAGCTGCGCGAGATGGCCCAGCGCGCGGGCCGCAACGAGCGCGAGCCGGAGCTGTCCGACACCGGCGCGCTGGACGGCAACCGGTTCTTCGACGTCCGGGTGAGCTACGCCAAGGCGGGCCCGAAGGACATCTGCGTCGAGCTGACCGCCACCAACCACGGCCCGGACCCGGCGCCGCTGCACCTGCTGCCCCAGTTCTGGTTCCGCAACACGTGGGCGTGGGGCCGGGACGACCGCAAGCCGAGCCTGCGCGCCTGCACCCGGGACGGCTGGCGCCGGATCACCGCCGAGCACGGCGCGCTGGGCCGCTACACGCTGCACGTCGAGGGCACGCCGACGCTGCTGGTCACCGACAACGAGACCAACGAGGTCGGGCTGTTCGGCGCCGGGCGCAACCCGACCCGCTACACCAAGGACGGCATCGACCGGTACGTCGTCGGCCAGGACGCGACGGCGTGCCAGGTCATCGGGCCGGACGACACCAGCGAGCCCGGCACGAAGGTCGCCGCCTGGTACTCGTTCGACCCGGTCGAGCCGGGCGAGTCGGTCACCGTGCGGCTGCGCCTGGTGGAGGGCGACGGGCACCTCGACGCGTTCGGGCCGTCCTTCCAGGACACGCTGGACGAGCGCAAGGCCGAGGCCGACGAGTTCCACCACACCGACCTGGACCCCAAGCGCGCCGCCGTGGTCAGACGCGCGCTGGCCGGCTTGATGTGGACCAAGCAGCACTACCGCTTCCGCACCAGCGAGTGGCTGGACGGCGACCCGGCGCAGCCCGCCGCGCCCACCTCGCGCCGGAACATGCACGCCCGCAACGCGCACTGGCGGCACTTCGACGTGGCCGACGTGATCTCCATGCCGGACGAGTGGGAGTACCCCTGGTTCGCCGCGTGGGACCTCGCGTTCCACACCGTGCCGTTCGCGCGGGTCGACCCGGCGTTCGCCAAGGAGCAGCTGCTCCTGCTGTGCCGGGAGTGGCTGATGCACCCCAACGGCCAGCTGCCCGCCTACGAGTGGGAGTTCGGCGACGTCAACCCGCCGGTGCACGCGTGGGCGGCGTTGCAGGTCTACCGGTCCGAGGAGGTCAAGGACCGCAGGTTCCTGGCCAAGATCTTCCACAAGCTGCTGCTGAACTTCTCCTGGTGGGTCAACCGCAAGGACGCCGACGGCAGCTACCTGTTCGAGGGCGGCTTCCTCGGCATGGACAACATCGGGCCGGTGAACCGGTCGGAGCCGATGCTGGGCCAGTGGCGGCTGGAGCAGTCCGACGCCACCTCGTGGATGGCCGCCTACAGCCTGCACCTGATGCAGATCGCGCTGGAGCTGGCGCGGCACGACGAGTCGTACGAGGACGTGGCCACGAAGTTCGTGGAGCACTTCCTGAGCATCGCCGAGGCGTCCACGCAGTTCGGTTCCGGCGGGCGCGGGATCTGGGACGAGACCGACGGCTTCTGCTACGACGTGGTGTCGCGGCGGCTGGGGGACGGGCACGTGGAGTCGCAGCCGGTGCGGGTGCGGTCGATGGTGGGCCTGATCCCGGTGCTGGCGTGCGCGGTGCTGGAGCCGTGGGTGTTCGAGGAGCTGCCCGACTTCGCCCGGCGGCTGGAGCACCTGCTGGCCAAGCGGCCGGAGTTGCAGCAGTTCCTCAGCCGCAGCGGCGGCGGCGCGCTGCTCAGCCTGCTGGACGAGCGCAAGCTGCGGCGCGTGCTGAGCCGGATGCTGGACGAGGGCGAGTTCCTCTCCCCGCACGGCATCCGCAGCCTGTCCGCGGCGCACCGCGAGGGCCTGGAGGTGCAGGTCGCGGACCAGGAGCACCGGATGGGCTACGAGCCGGGCGAGTCGCGCACGCCGATGTTCGGCGGCAACTCGAACTGGCGCGGGCCGGTGTGGTTCCCGACCAACGCGCTGCTCGTGGAGGCCCTGCGGACGATCGAGGAGTTCCACGGCGGAAGGTTCCACGTGGAACTTCCCACCCGCAGCACGCGGCACGTGACGGCGGGCCAGGCGGCGGACGAGCTGGTCAGGCGTCTGGTGTCGTTGTTCCTGCCCGACCACGACGGGCGCAGGCCCGCGGACGGCAAGCGGATCGAGTCGACCGATTCACCCTTGTGGCGGGAGCACGTCACCTTCAGCGAGTACTTCGACGGCGACACGGGTGAGGGTTTGGGCGCGACGCACCAGACCGGGTGGACCGCGCTGGTGGCCAGCCTGTTGACGGATCGTCGCCAGACGGGCGCTCTCGGTGAATCAATTGTGTGATTAAGGCCAAACGGCTGAACGATTTGCGGCCGTCCGTGCCCTGTGACGCAAGATTCATGCACACCGAAGTTCTGTAACACGCACGTGCTGTGCACCCAGTCACCCAAGTGGCAGTATGCCGAACACTCGACCGACACAGTTACGAGGAGTGACGCCGTGGCCCGTCGTACCAGGCACGCTGCGCTCGCCCTGTTCCCCGTGCTCGCCTTGGCGGCCACGATGACGGCGTGCGCGACCAAGGTCAACACCGGCTCGTCAGGCGACGGGTCCAGCATCAACCTGGTCCAGAGCGGCAAGCTGATCACGTGCACCCACCTGTCCTACAAGCCGTTCCAGTACAGCGAGGGCGACAAGACCGTCGGCTTCGACGTCGACCTCGTCGACCTGGTGGCCAAGGACCTGGGCGTCACCCAGGAAATCTTCGACACCCCGTTCGAGACCATCACCTCCGGTGAGGTCTTCAACACGGGCAAGTGCGACCTGGCCGCGGCCGGCATGACGATCAAGCCGGACCGCGCCGAGGTCATCGACTTCTCCGAGCCCTACTTCGACGCGTCGCAGGCGCTGCTGGTCAAGAAGGACTCGCCGGTCAAGACCCTGGACGACCTCAAGGGCAAGCGGATCGGCGTGCAGCTGGAGACCACCGGCGAGATCTACGCCAACGAGAACGCGGCGAAGCACGGCTACACCGTCGTGCAGTTCGAGGACCTGCCGCTGATGGAGACCGCCGTGCGCACCGGCGCCGTGGACGCGGCCATCAACGACAACGGTGTGCTCCTGGACTACGTCAAGGAGTTCCCGGACACCGCCGTGGTGGCGGAGTTCGACACCAAGGAGAAGTACGGCATCGGCATGAAGAAGGGCAACTCCGCCCTGAAGGCCAAGGTCGACGCGGTCCTGAAGAAGGCCAAGGACAGCGGCGAGTACGACAAGATCTACGAGAAGTGGTTCGGCAAGAAGCCGGAGTCGAAGTAACCGGCTGATCCGGGGCCGGTGCTCACGAAGCACCGGCCCCGCGCCTTGTCCACCCCACCCACGAGGTAACCCACATGGCACTCTCCAAGCGACAACGGGCCAAGGCGTTCCGCGTCAGCCAGTACGCGTTGCTTGTCGTGGTGGCCGTCGTCCTGGCGGTCATCGCCGACTGGAGCGAGATCCAGCGCAGCTTCTTCAACCTCGACATCGCCACCGAGATGTTCCCCAACGTCATCACCGTGGCGTTGAAGAACACCCTCGTCTACACCGCGCTCGGCTTCGCGTTCGGCCTCGCCCTGGGCCTGATCCTGGCGCTGATGAAGTTGTCGCCGGTCGCGCCGTACCGGTGGATCGCCACGATCTACATCGAGTTCTTCCGCGGTGTGCCCGCGCTGCTGGTGTTCATCGCGCTGAGCTTCGGCGTGCCGCTGGCGTTCGGGCTCCAGTTCGACATCTACTCGACCGTGATGCTGGCGCTGGGCATCGTCGGCGCCGCGTACATGGCCGAGACGATCCGCGCGGGCATCCAGGCGGTGCCGAAGGGCCAGATCGAGGCCGCCCGGTCGCTGGGCATGTCGCAGGGCCGCACGCTGCTGACGGTGGTGATCCCGCAGGCGTTCCGGATCATCCTGCCGCCGCTGACCAACGAGCTGATCCTGCTCACCAAGGACTCGTCGCTGATCTACATCATCGGCCTGGCCCGCGAGCAGTACGAGCTGACCAAGTTCGGCCGCGAGACGCTGAGCCGGTCGCCGTCGCTGACCCCGATCCTGGTGGTCGGCCTGTGCTACCTGATCATCACGCTGCCGCTGGGCCACCTGTCGCGGTACCTGGAGCGGCGCACCGGCGGCAAGAAGATCAGCACGCCGGAATCGACCGGGTTGGGGGTGTCGGCGTGAGCGACGTCGTCGTGGAGATCACCGGGCTGAAGAAGTCGTTCGGCGCGCTCGAGGTGCTCAAGGGCATCGACGTGCGGGTCGAACGGGGTGACGTCGTGTGCGTGATCGGGCCGTCCGGCTCGGGCAAGTCCACGCTGCTGCGCTGCGTGAACCTGCTGGAGGAGCCGAGCGGCGGCAAGATCGTGGTGCAGGGCGTCGAACTGACCGACCCGGACGTCGATATCGACCGCGCCCGCGCCAAGATCGGCATGGTGTTCCAGTCGTTCAACCTGTTCTCCCACTTGAACGTGCTGAACAACCTGACCGTGGCGCAGCGCAAGGTGCTCAAGCGCAGCGAGCAGGAGGCGCAGGAGGTCGCGCTGCGCAACCTGGAGCGGGTCGGGCTGTCGGAGAAGGTCAACGCCATGCCGGCCCAGCTGTCCGGCGGCCAGCAGCAGCGGGTGGCGATCGCGCGGGCGCTGTCGATGGACCCGGACGTGATGCTGTTCGACGAGCCGACCTCGGCGCTGGACCCCGAACTCGTCGGCGACGTGCTCGGGGTGATGCGGCAGCTCGCCGACGAGGGCATGACGATGCTCGTGGTCACGCACGAGATGCAGTTCGCCCGCGAGGTGGCCGACCGGGTGCTCTTCATGGACGGCGGGTACGTCATCGAGGAAGGGCCGGCCGAGCAGGTCATCGGCGCGCCGCAGCACGAGCGCACGCAGTCGTTCCTGGCCCGCGTGCTCGACCCGACGCACCAGGGTCCCAGCCGCGCCTGACCGGTGTGTGCCGATCCCCCACGGGCGTCGGCCGGTGCCCCTATTGTCGCTCTCATGGCTGACGTGGGCGAGGGCGGGCTGGACGTTTTCGACCCCAGCCCGCCGCGCTCCGCCCGACTGGCCGCCGCCGAGGTGCTGCGCGGCGTGGGCGAGCCGGACGGGACGTGGCGGTTACCCCGGCGGCGGGCCGGGATGCCGCCGGTGGTGCGGGTGGCGGACCGGTTCCTGACCGGGGCGCTCGACCTGCGGGCGGTGGAGTTCCCCTACCTGCTGGAGTTCGTGCGCTGCCGGTTCGAGGAGCCGCCGGACCTGCGCCAGGCCAAGCTGGCCGGCATCGAGTTCGCCGACTGCTGGCTGCCCGGCCTGTCGGCGCGCAATTTGGGCAGCGCCAACGAGGTCTCGCTGGCCGGCAGCACGGTCGAGGGCCTGGTCGACCTGGTCGACGCGGACGTGGCCGGGTCGCTGTCGTTGCGGGACAGCGCGTTGGTCGTGCCGGACGGGATCGCGCTGCACGCCGACCGGCTGAAGCTGGCAGGCGGGCTGCTGGCGCAACGGGTGCGCGTCACCGGCGAGCTGCGGATGGCGGGCGCGCACATCGGCGGCTACTGCAACTTCAGCGGCGGCTCGCTCACCAACCCGCGGGGCCACTCGTTCAACGGCACCGGCCTGCACGTGGGCGGCAACCTGCTGATGAACGGCTGCGCGCTGCGCGGCACCGTGCTGCTCCCGGCCGCGCGGGTCGACTCGGCGCTGACGCTGCGCGGCGCCACCGCCGCCGACGGCCGGGCCGACGAGGACGCGCTGGACCCGCACTCCGACCCGAACGCCACGCTCGTGTTCGACCGCATCACGGTGAGCGGCGACGTGCAGCTGGACCGCGGCTTCACCAGCGCGGGCGCCGTGCGCATGGTCAACGCCACGCTCGGCGGCACGCTGTCGCTGTCCGGTGGGACGTTCGACGCGATGGGCGAGGAGGACAGCGAGCCGACCGGGTACGGGCGCGCGTTGGCCACGTCCAGCGCCGAGCCCACGGGGTTCGGGCGCGCGCTGCACCTGGACGGCACGACCGTCGGCGGCGACATCATCGGCCGGCAGGCGACCGTGCGCGGCCAGCTGCGGATGGTCGACCTCCAGGCCAAGGGCAGCCTGATCCTCGACGGGTCCACGTTGGACAACCCGCGCGCGGACGCCGTGCTGGGCAACCGGTCCCGCATCGGCAGCAACTTCGCCGCCCGCGAGGTAGAGGTGGCGGGAGGGCTGGAGCTGCGCGCGGTGCGCGTCGGCGCGAACCTCGACCTGCGCGGCAGCCGGATCACCAAGCCCGGCCGGTACCGGCACCAGCCGGCGGGCAAGCCGTCGCTGGACGTCGGCGGCGCGGTCATCGGGCGTGACCTGATCTGCGCGCGCGGCGCGAAGGAGTTCGTCGCGCACGGCGGGGTGCGGGCCAGGCGGGCACAGGTGGGCCGGATGGCCACGTTCGCGGGCGCGGTGCTCGGCGACAAGCTGGACGCGCACGCGTTGAACCTGCTCGGCATGCAGGTGCAGGAGCTGGAGCTGACGCCGATCAGCCCGCCGCGCGGCGACGTGACGCTGCGGCAGGTGCGCTGCACGGTGCTGGACGACAACGAGCACTTCTGGGGCGCGACCGGCTGGATCGACCTGGAGGAGTTCCGCTACGACTCGCTGCGGCACCCGATCGACCTGCGTGACGACGGCGAGGTCGAACGGCGGCTGCGCTGGCTGCGGCAGGCCATGCGGCGCACCTACCGGCCGGGGCCGTACGACCAGTTCGCCGAGATGCTGCGGGCGGGCGGCAACGACGAGCACGCGGCCATCGTGCTGGTGGAGAAGCAGCGGCTGCGGTACCGGGCGGTCGCCGAGGGCCGCCGCCGGCTCCGGCCGCTGGTGCTGCTGTGGAGCTGGCTGCAACGAGCGATGGTCGGCTACGGCTACCGCCCGGCCCGCGCGCTGGCGTGGCTGGTGGTGACGTGGCTGGTGGGCAGCGCCTACTTCGCCGCCGGGCCGAGGCTGGACGAGATCAACGAGCAGGACCACCTGTCCTGGAACCCGTGGCTGTTCACCATCGACCTGGTCGTCCCGATCGTAGACTTCGGCAACAAGAACCGCTGGCACACGCCGGGCGGGGCGCAGTGGATCGCGTCCGGCCTGATCGTGATGGGCTGGGTGCTGGCGACCACGGTGGCGGCGGGCGTGACGCGGACGTTGAAGCGCTGACGTCGAAGCGCCCACCCGCGACGGCCCGGAACGAGGACCGTCCCCGGTTCCGACGCACGAGGGGCCCGGATCCGGGCGGATCCGAGCCCCTCGTGCGTCGTGCGGCTAGTGGACCGCGACGGGCTTGACCCGGTCGCTGTCCTCGTCCACGTGGTAGTCGTCGCCCTGCGTCTCGTCGGTACCGTTGAACACCCGGGCCCGCTTCGCGATCAGCGTCACGATGACGGCGACCAGCAGGTTGGTCACGACGGCCACCGCGCCGACGTAGACCTGCACGGCGGAGCCCGCGAACGGGTGCCAGCCGAACAGCGACAGCTTGTCCAGCGGCAGCGCGGAGCCGGCGAAGTGCGCCTTGCCGACGGCCGGGTTGCCGATGTTGTACAGCAGCCACATGCCGTAGCCCATGCCGACGACCCAGCCCGCGATGAGGCCCCACAGGTGGAACCAGCGGGTGTAGAGCGCGATCGCCACGGCGGGCAGCGTCTGCAGGATCATCACGCCGCCGATGAGCTGGAGGTCGATGGAGAACTGCGGGTCGATGAACACGATGAACGCGACCGCGCCGAACTTCACCACCAGCGACGCCAGCTTGGCCTGCTTGGCCTCCTGGGCGGGCGTGGCGTCCTTCTTCAGGTACTCCTTGTAGATGTTGCGCGTCCACAGGTTCGCCGCCGCGATCGACATGATCGCCGCGGGCACCAGGGCGCCGATCGCGATGGCCGCGAACGCCACGCCCGCGAACCAGCTCGGGAACTGCTGGCCGAACAGCACCGGGATGATCGTGTTGGTGTCCGGTCGGCCGGTGGCCTGGTTGGTGATCGGCTTGGCGCCGGCGCTGATGGCGACGAAGCCGAGCATCGCCAGCAGGCCGAGCAGCAGCGAGTACGCGGGCAGCGCGACCATGTTCCGCTTGATCACGTTGCGGCCGCGCGAGGCCAGGATGCCGGTCAGCGAGTGCGGGTACAGGAACAGCGCCAGCGCCGAGCCCAGCGCCAGCGTGGCGTACTGGAGCTGGTTGTTGCCGGTGAGGATGATCCCGTCGGCCTTGTTCTCGGTGGCGGCGAACTTGGCCTGGGCGGTGTCGAAGATCGCGCCCCAGCCGCCGAACTTGCTCGGCAGGTAGATCACCGCGACCAGGATCACGATGTAGATCAGCGTGTCCTTGACGAACGCGATCAACGCGGGCGCGCGCAGGCCCGACTGGTAGGTGTACAGCGCCAGGATCACGAACGCGATGAACAGCGGCAGGTGGCCGAGGATGCCGGAGCCGTTGAGGCCCATCGTGCGCAGCACGGCCTCCAGGCCGACGAGCTGCAACGCGATGTACGGCATGGTGGCGACGATGCCGGTGATGGCCACGATCAGGGCGAGCCAGTGCGACCCGTACCGGCCGCGGACGAAGTCCGCCGGCGTCACGTAGCCGTGCACGCGGGACACCGACCACATGCGGACCAGCGGCAGGAACACGATCGGGTAGAGCACGACCGTGTAGGGCAGGGCGTAGAAGCCCAGCGCTCCCGCGCCGAAGACCAGGGCGGGCACGGCGACGAACGTGTACGCGGTGTACAGGTCGCCGCCGACCAGGAACCAGGTGATCCAGGAGCCGAACTTGCGGCCGCCGAGGCCCCACTCGTCCAGGTGCTCGAGGGTGTCACCGGCCTTCCACTTCGCCGCGATGAAGCCCAGGACGGTGACCAGCAGGAACAGCGCGCTGAACACCACCAACTCGGTCCACTGCATTACTTGGCCCCCTCGTCCAGGTCGTCGACGCCGAGCAGGTCGGGCTTGCCCTCGACCACGGGCTGGTCCTTGGTCTTGACGTAGACGAGGCCCACGCAGAGGACGCCCACCGGCACCCAGGCGAACTGGTACCAGTAGAAGAACGGCAGCCCGAGGACCCGCGGCTCATCGAAGTTGAACCAGGGGGTGACGAGCATGAGCAGCGGAACCAGCAGCAGCAGGTTCCAGTTGCTCCAGCGGAGGCTGGATTTTCGAGCTGAAGGCATGTGCCCCTCCGTACGGCGGCCCGGTGACGCGGTGTCGCGCATGGTAGGTCGGAGGAGGGACAGTAGTCACCATGTCGGGTGGGTTACCGACGAATGACGTAGCTGGATCGTGACCAACTACCGCGTGGCGCCCAGGCCGGTGACCAAGTGCTTCTCGGCCCGGTCGAAGTAGGTGAGCAACGCTTCTTCGGCCTGCCGAACCTCGCCCGCGTCCAGCCGGTCCACGATGGACTGGTTCAACGTGAGGTAGTCGCGGTAGAACTCCTCGTGGTCCCCCATGACGTGGAACGCCAGCCGCAGCTCGGCCAGCAGCCGCTTCATCTCCTCGTCCAGCCGGGCGCTGCCGGCCAGCGCGGTGATCGCCTGGTGGAACTTGACGTTCGCGGTGCCGACGCCGGTCCAGTCGTCGTTCTCGCGGCAGGCCAGGCCGAGGGCGACGGCGTCGCGGACGGCCTGCCGCGCCTCGTCGTCCACGTCCGGCCAGCGGCGGATCGCGCCGCACTCGATGACCCGGCGGGCGGCGTAGAGGTCCACGACGTCGGGCACGTCCGGGCGGCGGACGAACACGCCCTTGCTGTACTCGTGCACGAGCAGGCGCTCGTGGGTCAGCAGGCGGAACGCCTCGCGCAGCGTGTTGCGGGAGACGCGGAGGGCTTCGCCGAGGGCCTTCTCGTTGAGCTGCCGGCCGGGCGTGATGTCGCCGTCGAGGACGCGGGCGCGCAGCTTGTCCGCCACGCGCTCGGCGGTGCTGGAGCGGTCGAGGTCGCCGCGGTCCTTGGCGAGGGCGTTCAGCCAGCCGTCCGCCTGAGCTGTGGTCATGGTGACCGAGTCTAGAGGGGTGAATCAAACGGAGGATTGAGAGATTGTTGAACAATTGACGGGACGACTGAGCGCCTGAGGTGCGCGGTGTGACACCGGATGCGTCCAGCGGCAAGGGGTCGACCCGCCTTTGTGCCCGAACGGGTGAAAAGCGTGGACGTGGAGCCTGACGGACGTTCGACGGGTTCCTCCACCCGGTGGTGGTTGGGGAGCATCTGCGGGTGATCAGACGACTCCGAACAGTGATGACGCTCGCACTCGGTCTGTCCCTCCTCGCACTCCCCGGCGTCGCGCACGCGCAGCCCACGCCGTGCTTCGACCCGAACGCCCCCGTCACCGTCGAAGAGCAGCGGCTGGACGACCGGCTCACGCCCACCGGGCCGGAGGTCGGGCCCGAGCTGGTGCGGCTGGCCGGGTTCGACGACGACGTCAGCCGCTTCACCGCCCGGCTGTGCGAGCCGATCTCCCACTCGCAGGCCCTCTACCACGCCGTCGCCGGCGGGACCGAGCTGTGGCAGGCGGCGGTGCGGCGGGCGCAGTCGCCCCAGTCCTGGGACTCCTACGACGACCGGCCGCTGTACTGGGCCCGGCTGCTCGTGACGAAGGCGCTGCGCCAGTGGCGACCGCAGGGCTGGCAGCTCGACGCGGCCGCGCGGGCGAGGCTGGTCGACGCGTTCGACCGCACGTCGCGCGGGGTGGAGCAGGTGCGGTTCGGCGCGGGCGCGCGGCGGATCGCGGTCACCGGGTTCGACCCGTTCCAGCTCTACGGCACGTCGGTGCGCCGCAGCAACCCGTCGGGCGCGTCGGCGTTGCAGCTCGACGGCAGGGTGATCAGCACGCCGTCCGGGCCGGTGGTGGTGGAGGCCGCCGTGCTGCCGGTGCTGTGGGGCGCGTTCGACCAGGGGGTCGTGGAGCGCTTCTACGGCACCGCGCTCGGTCTGCGGGCCGACGCGCTGGTCACGGTCAGCCAGGGCCGGCCGGGGCAGTTCGACGTGGAGCGGTGGGCCGGGCGGTATCGGGGCGTGTACCCGGACAACAACGACGTGTCGGTGCCCGGTGTGGTGCCGGACGCGGCGGGGTGGCCGCAGCCGGCGCACGAGTTCATCGAGACCACGCTGCCGCACCAGCGCATGATCGACGCCCGGACCACGCCGTTCCCCGTGTACTACAACCGGACGTTCTGCGAGTGGCCGCTGGGGACGGTTCCCGCACCCGGCACGGGCACGGCGGTCTGCCGCTCCGACGAGCCGACGCCCGGCGCGGCGGCGGCGGAGGGCAGCGGCGGCGACTACCTGTCCAACGAGTCGATGTACCGGGCCAACCGGCTGCGGCTGGGCCTGGCGGCCACCACGACGGCCGGCGGCCACCTGCACACGCCGGTGCTCGACCAGCCCGCCGACCCGACCGCGCTCACCGACGCGGCGTTCGAGCGGGACCGCCGGGCGATCGCCGACCAGGTGGTCGCGCTGGTGTCAGTAATCTGACCGCGTGAGGGGCTGGCGGGCGGCGGGCGTGGCACTGGTCGCGCTGTCGCTCGCCGCCTGCACGGCCCGGGTGGGGGGCGTGCCGGACGCGGAAGTCGTCCGCCCCTCCCTCACGCCGTCCGTCGACCAGCTGCCCCGGGCCGGCCAGTGCACGGACACCGGCCTGGAGGTCCTCGACTGCAAGGCCGAGCACGAGGCCGAGGTGACCGCGGTCGGCGTGCTGGAGGGCCTGGGCGACGGGTACCCGGGCGACCGGGACGTGCGCCGCGCCGCGCTGCCGGGGTGCCGTGCCGCGCTCACCGCCTACCTGGGCAGCGCGGACCACGACGCCACCCGGTTGCAGGCGCACGCGTTCTGGCCGAGCCGGGACGGCTGGGCCAGGGGTGACCGCTGGCGCGTGTGCACGGTGGTGGAGCTGAAGCCGGACGGCAGCCGGGTGCGGCGCAAGACCAGCGCCAAGGACCTCCTCAAGGCGGCCGGGTTCGGCACCGTGCAGTTGTGCGCGACCTCGTCACCGGGTGAGGCGAAGGACCCCGGGATCACCGCGTGCGACCAATCGCACAAGGCCGAGGCCGTGCCCGGGGTGCTGGCGCTCGGTGATCCGCACGACCCCGCGCCGCCCCTCGAACAGGTGAACGCGAAGGCGGCCGAGCACTGCGCCAAGGCCGTCACGAACTACGTCGGCGCCCCGCGCGAGGACGTCTTCGCGTCCTGGCGGGCGTTCGGCAGCCAGGCGTGGTCGGAGGGCTACACATCGGTGATCTGCTACGCCGAGGCGACGCGGCCGTTCACCGGTCGGCTGTGGGGCCTGGGCCGCAACCCCCTCCCCGCCTGAGGACAACCGACCCACAGGCTGTGCACAGCTCCATCCACAACCTGTGGACAACTAGGTCCGCCGCCCCGCGCGCCACAGCAGCAACACGCCCACCACGACCGGGATGCCGCTGCCGAACACCGTCCTGAGCACGGGCAAGAACGGGAAAGTACCCAGTTCGTACAGCACCGAACCGGCGATCGCGGCCAGGCCGACGACCAGAGGCGCAGCTGGGGACAGCTTCCCCACGCACACCAGTCCCACCAGGAATCCCACGACTCCCAGCGCCACCAGACCCTCGGTCCGCTGCCCCTTCGCGAGCAGGTCGACGGCGAAGGCCAGGACGAACACCGCCGCCGCGGCGCCGAGCGCCCCGAGCAGGACGCCCGCCACGTGCCACCACGGCGACGCCCGTCTTCGGACCGGTCCGGCCGCATCACCCACCGGGAGGTACCGCACGGTCCCGCCCGCCTCGGCCCGGACCTCGCGTACCGGGTCGTAGTGCAGGCCACCGAGGAAGTCGTCCTGCTGAGCCATCTCTCATTGGTACATCCGGAGCAGCCCGAAAGCGCGGACAGCAACCAAAAAGAGACCCGGTGGACGCCGTTGGCCACCGGGTCTCCCGCCAAGGAGTCACGCCTGTGCAGCTCAGCCGAGGCGGAGCTGCAGCGCCTCCAGCTCATCGCGCAGCGAGGTCGGGACCTTCTCGCCGATCTTGGCGAACCACTCCTCGATCATCGGGATCTCGGCCCGCCACTCGTCGGCGTCGAACCGCAACGCCGCCTCGACGTCCTCGCTCGACGCGTCCAGGCCTTCGAGGTCCAGCTCGGCGGCGGTCGGCACGTGGCCGATCGGCGTCTCCACCGCGGCGGCCTTGCCCTCGATGCGCTCGACGGCCCACTTCAGCACGCGCGAGTTCTCGCCGAACCCGGGCCACAGGAACCGCTTGTCCTCGCCGCGGCGGAACCAGTTCACGTAGAAGATCTTCGGCAGCTTGTCCGCGTCGGCCGACTTGCCGGTGTCGATCCAGTGCTGGAAGTAGTCGCCTGCGTGGTAGCCGATGAACGGCAGCATCGCCATCGGGTCGCGCCGCACGACGCCGGTCTTGCCGACGGCCGCGGCGGTCGTCTCGCTGGACAGGGTCGCGCCCATGAACACGCCGTGCTGCCAGTCGCGCGACTCGGTGATCAGCGGGATCGTGGTGGCGCGGCGACCGCCGAAGAAGATCGCCGAGATCGGCACGCCCTTCGGGTCGTCCCACTCCGGGGCCTTGATGTCGCACTGGGCGATGGGCGTGCAGTAGCGGGAGTTCGGGTGCGACGACAGCTCCTCGCCGCCGGGCGTCCAGTCCTGCTTCTTCCACGAGGTCAGGTGCGCGGGCGGCTCGCCCATGCCCTCCCACCACACGTCGCCGTCGTCGGTCAGCGCGACGTTGGTGAACAGCGAGTTGCCCTTCGCGATGGTGCGCATCGCGTTGGGGTTGGTGTGGTAGTCGGTGCCGGGCGCGACGCCGAAGAAGCCGTTCTCCGGGTTCACCGCGTACAGCCGGCCGTCGTCGCCGAACCGCATCCAGGCGATGTCGTCGCCCAGGGTCTCGACCTTCCAGCCGGGGATGGTCGGCTCCAGCATGGCGAGGTTGGTCTTGCCGCAGGCGCTCGGGAACGCCGCCGCGATGTAGTACGCCTTCTGCTCCGGCGAGGTGAGCTTGAGGATCAGCATGTGCTCGGCAAGCCAGCCCTCGTCGCGGGCCATCACCGAGGCGATGCGCAGCGAGTAGCACTTCTTGCCCAGCAGCGCGTTGCCGCCGTAGCCCGAGCCGAACGACCAGATCGTCCGCTCCTCGGGGAACTGGGTGATGTACTTCGTCTCGTTGCACGGCCAGGGGACGTCGGCCTGGCCGGGCTCCAACGGCGCGCCGATCGAGTGCAGCGCCTGGACGAAGTCGGCGTCGTCGCCGAAGCGCGCCAACGCCTTCGTGCCCATGCGGGTCATGATGTGCATCGAGACGACGACGTACTCCGAGTCCGTGATCTCCACGCCCAGCATCGGCTTCTCGGCGTCGAGCGGCCCCATGCAGAACGGGATGACGTACATCGTCCGACCGCGCATGCACCCGCGGTACAGCTCGGTCATGATCCCCTTCATCTCGGCGGGATCCATCCAGTTGTTCGTGGGACCGGCGTCCTGCGGGTCCACCGAACAGATGAAGGTGCGCTCCTCGACCCGCGCCACATCGGTGGGATCCGAGGCCGCCCAGAACGAGTTGGGTTTCTTCTTCAGCGGAACGAAGGTGCCCGCGTCCACGAGTTTGGCGGTGAGCCGGTCCCACTCCTGACGGGAACCGTCGGCCCACACCACTTCATCGGGGCAGGTCAGCTCGGCGACCTCACGCACCCAGGACACCAGGCGCGCGTGGTTGGTCGGTGCGTGGTCGAGACCGGGAATGGTCACTGCCGTCATCTCGTCTCGTCTCCTAGCTGAGCGCCAGCCCACGGTGGACGCCGTTGTCCTGGTGGGACGTCCTCTGTGAATGGCTCCGCCCGCCCGGTGGAGGGCGTGCCGTTTAAGGGATAGACGGAGGTTAGCCGGGTTAATCCCGGGTAACGCACTCCTGACCTGTCGGCTGGCTCACAAAACCGATTCTGGAATCGATTCAGCACCCGATCACCACAAATCCCGCTGTGACCTGGGCTTTAGTCCTCGGAATGCAAGGGCTCACCGGTGCGTCGATCACCACACGTTCAGGTGACTGAACCCCAGCGTTGTGAGAGCGCTCTCATAACGCGGCGGAAGAATTGCTGCGATGAATAGTCCGGATTTCTCGACCGTTTCAGAAACCAGCGGCCCGCTTGTTCCCACAACGCCGCCGAAGGCTGTTCTTCCTGCGCCGCAAGGCAAATGCCCACCCGTCGAGGCACGGGTGGCGCACGCGGACCGGGAAGCCCGGGCCGACTGCCGGCCCGCGGATCCCGCCGCCACCGCTCGGACCACGAACCCGAAGGCGCGGTCTCGCGTGTCGGCCACCCGCACGGCTGTCACGTCGTCCCAGACACGTCCTCACTCCGGTGCGCGGTCGTCATCGGGCCGGGAGCGCGAGACCATCCTCGCCTCGGAGACCGCCGAGCGCGCAGGAGGTCACGTGACCGCGCGCGACACGGGGTGGAACGCCGCCGGCCCTGCCCTGTATGTCCGGAAGGGTGCTTGGCGGGCGTTCCTCGTCCCGCTGGACAAGTGATTGCACCGATGCCGGCCCGCCGATGACGCGTCACGCTCCTTCGCAGGCTTTCCCCTGCATCCGGAGGTGACCACGTGCGTCGAGTCATCGGAGTCTTGGCGGCACTCGGCTTGACCCTTCTCGCGCCCGTCCCGGCGGCCAACGCCGCGACCAGCACCCCAGTCGTCTTCGTCCACGGCTACACCGGCAGCGCGTCGAACTGGGTCACGGCCCAGTCCGTGTTCCGGACCGCCGGGTGGTCGAGCACCCGGCTGTTCGCCTACGAGTACAACTCGTACGGCGACAACGTCACCAACGCCCGCGGCCTGGCCACGTTCGTCGAGCGGGTGAAGTCGCAGACCGGCCAGTCGAAGGTGGCGATCGTCAACCACTCGATGGGCGGCCTCGTCAGCCAGTACTACCTGAAGGTCCTGGGCGGCAACACCAGCGTCAGCCACCTCGCCTCGATCGCGGGCGCGAACCACGGCACCACGGCCGCCGGCGCGTGCCTCGTCTTCATCACGTGCCAGCAGATGTACCCGGGCTCGTCGTTCATCGGCCAGATCAGCAGCGGCGACGAGACGCCCGGCAGCACCCGCTACGCGACGTGGTACTCGCCGTGCGACGGGGTGATCCTGCCCTACACGAGCACGCCGCTGATCGGGGCGACGAACAACTACGTGCTGTGCCAGACGCACATCGGCTTCCTCGCCGACACGCTCGTCCTGGCGGACATCGCGAACTTCGTGAAGTCCTGACCCACGCTCCGGCGCGTCACCCCCCTGGTGGGGGTGGCGCGTCGGAGCGCGTGCCGGTGGCCGATCAGGGCCGGGTCAGTTCGGGCTGATCCACTGGCCGGTGACGGAGTCGATGCGGACCACGCCCGACACCGTGACCTTCTCCTCCGACCCGCCGGACGCGCCGGACCAGACCTCGTCGCTGTCCGGCGTGTACTTGCCGTCGTCGCCGATGCGGCCGTGCTCGACCTGGGTCCACTCGTCGTCGGCGGTGTGCCGGGACACCGTGACCTCGCCGTCCTGGGTGATCTCGGTGGCCAGGTCGGCGTTGCCGTCGCCGTCGGCGTCGGTGAAGAGCCAGGTGTCGCCGTCCTCGTCCTTCACCACGGCGGTGTCGGCACGGCCGTCGCCGTCGGTGTCCTCGGTCGCCGGGCCGACGTTCTGGTCCGCGCCGTCCTCCATGTCGACCACGATGGCCTTGCCGGCGTTCGTGTTGGTCTGCTCGCCGCGGTCGTCGCCGGGCTCCACGGTGACCCACTCGCCGGAGTCCTCGTCGAACCGGGCCTGGCCGACCAGGTCGCCGTCCGCGTCGAACGAGCTCATCAGGTCGGCGTCGCCGTCGCCGTCGGTGTCGCTGAACGCGAGGTGCCCGCCGTCGTCGGTCTCCACGACCGCGCTCTCCTCGACACCGTCCTGGTCGAGGTCGTAGGTCGCCTCGGTGGTGTACTCCTCGTCACCGACCGTGACCTTCAGCTCGCCGTCGGCCCCGCCTGTCTCGTCGATGTACACCGCGTGTCCCACCCTCCGTGTCCTGGTACGGGTAAGACTCACGTTATGCCTGTTCGGTTCCGGGACGGAAGCGCCATCACCCCCGTTCGGGCCGGGAACCGAGCAGGAGCAGGCAGAACGTCGTCACGGCGGCCACCAGGCCGGCCAGCAGGAGCATCGGTTGCAGGCCGTTCGACGGCGGTGGCGTCAACGACCGGGCCTGGGGCTGCGGCTGCGGCTGCACGGCGGCGGCGACCTCGGGCGACGAGACCGTCTCAGTCGTCGTGGGTGCGGCGGCCGGGGGCACGGGGTTCGCGGCCTGCGGTTGTTCGACCGCGGGCGGTGGGGCGGTGGTCTCGTCCGGCAGCACGGTGACGCGTCCGCGCATGTCGGGGTGCACCGAGCAGTAGTAGTCGTAGTCGCCCGGCACGGTGAACGTGAAACTCCACGACTGCCCTTGGGCGAGCAGCGGCGACTGGAGCACCGCGGGCCCCGCCGTGGTGACGACGTCGTGCGGTGCCTGGTCCTGGTTGGTCCAGGTCACCGTCTCGCCGACGCGCACCGTCATCTCGGCGGGCTGGTAGGCGTACCGGGCGATGGGGATCTCGTGGCCTTGGGACTGGGCCGTGGCGGCGGGCGCGGACAGCACCAGCAGGAACGCGGCGGCGAGCAGGGCACGCATGGAGTGGTCTCCCAGGAGCGGGGCGACCCGGGCCACGTCGCCCGGGTCGCCGGCTGGTCAGCAGGTCGCTTGCGCGAACACCGGGTCGAGCATCTGTTCCAACATCACCGTGTGGGACTTGATGTACTGGTCGAACGCCAGCGCGTCGTCGACCTGCTGCAACGGCGAGGTCTCCAGGTGGGCCGCCTTGACGTGGGCGATGAGCGGCGCGAGCACGTCACCGCTGAGCGCGCTGTTCAGCGCGGGGTCGAGCATCTGGCCGAGCAGCACCGTGTGCGACTTGACGTACTGGTCGAACGCGAGCGCGTCGGTCACCTGCTGGAGCGGTGAGGTCTCCAGGTGGGCGGCCTTCAGGTGCGCGATGAACGGCTCCAGGGTCTCCTTCGGGACGCACGCCGCCGGCGGCTCGCCCGCGGGCGGTGCGGTGGTCGTCGTGGTCGGGTGCGTGGTGGGGTGGCCGCCGGTGGGCGGCGCGGTCGTGGTCGTGGCGGGCGGCGCGGTGGTCGTGGTGGCGCTACCTGCGACCGTGATCGAGGCCTTCATGTCCGGGTGCAGCGAGCAGTAGTACTGGTAGCTGCCCGCCTTGGTGAAGGTGAACGCGAAGGACTGGCCCTTCTGCAGGGTGGGCGAGGTGAACTTCTCCGGGCCGGAGGTGACCACCACGTTGTGCGGCGCGGTGTCCTGGTTGGTCCAGGTCACCGTGTCGCCGACGGAGACGGAGAGCGTCGCCGGGCTGTAGGCGTAGCCGGAGATGGTCACCGACTTCGCGGCGGCGGCCTGTGGCGCGGCCGCGGCCTCGTGGCCGGTCTGGGCGGCCAGGCCGACCTGGCCGACCGGTGCGGCGGCCGGCGTCGACGCGCCTGCCGCGGCCAGGCTGAACACCGCCCCGGCCAAGCCGAGGACGGCCAGCACGAGGGCGAAACCGCCGCCCCGCCGGGGTTCCGTACTGTCCACTGTGGACTCCTTAATCATTCGGATCACCGACCAGGGCTGGCGGTGACGAGGAAGCCCGCCGCGCCGATCACGGCGATCGCGAGCACGGTCTCCAGGGCGACCGAGCGGGCGAACGGGGCGGCGGAGGTAGCGGTGGCGAGGCGGCGGTCCGTCCACCTCTTGCTGACCAGGCCGGTGGCGAGCAGCACGCCGAACAGGCCGAGCTTGATCGCCAGGATCCGGGCGTAGTCGGTGTCCAGGCGCAGGCCGTTGAACCGCCACGCCAACGCGCCACCGGCCACGACGAGCACGGCCACCGAGCCGAGGGCCACCTTCGAGTAGCGCGGCACGACCTCGGCGAGCGTGGCCAGGTCCCGGCGCGGCAGGACGCCGAACAGCAGCAGCGCCAGCCCGCCGACCCACAGGCAGATCGCAGCCAGGTGCGCCAGCACGGCCACCTGCGCCCACCAGCCGACGTCGGGGGCGTGGCCGGTCAGGCCGCTGGTCCGCAGCACCCCGAACGCGACCGCGCCCGCGCCGACCCGCCACGGCAACGACGTCACCGCGCGCTCGCCGCGGCGCAGCAGGTCGGCGAGCACGACGCCCGCCAGCACCCACAGCAGGCCGCGGGCCACCCACGCCCGGCCGAACGGGATGTCCAGCACCGGGACGACCACGGCGAGGTCGACGTCGGCGGGCGCGACCTGGCCGATCCAGGCGGCCTCCATCAGCAGGCCTGCGACGGTGCCGAGCAGCCCGAGGCACCAGGCCGCGAGGAGCAGGCGGGCCGGGCGGCGCTCGTTCGCGCCCGAGGGCCACAGGAACGCCAGGAACGCCGCGCCGCCGAAGAACAGGACGGTGCCGGTGTAGTCGACGACCCAGGCCAGGGTGAACCAGGACTTCGCGGCGTCGCCCGCCGCCAGCGCGAAGGTCACGGTGCGCTCAGCAATCCGACGACCCGGCCGTCGCCCGGCCGGACGAGCAGGCCGCAGCGATCGCCGAGCAGGCCGTTGAGCTGGGGGTTCGTCGTGCCGGCGACGGGCAGCGCGCCGGTCGACGTCGCGGTGCCGACCACGCCGGCGAGGTCGGGCAGACCGCCGACGCCGCCCACGGCCGAACCGGGCTGGAGGCCGCCCGGCGCGCCGGTGGGGAGAACACCGGCGATCGGGCCGGTGAGCGGCGTCGGCGCGGCACCTCCGAGCAGGCCGCCGAGCGACCCGACGGCACCGGTGAGGGTGCCGGTCAGAGGGCCGAGCACCTGGGGGGTCGCGCCGTCGCCGGGCAGCGGCAGGGCGCCCGTCAGGTCGGACACCAGCGGCAGGCCGTCGACCAGCGCGCCGAGGCCCGCGAGCAGGGCGGCGATCGCGTCCGCGTCGCACGGCGGTTGCGCCGGCGGCGTGGTGGTCGGCGGGCCGGTGGTCGGCGGCGCGGTCGGGTCCGGGTGCGACTGGTCGCCACCGGGGTGGACGGGGTTGGGGTGCGTCGGTGCGGGACGGGTCGGGTCGGCGTGCGGCACGGCGGTGCCCTGGTGCCCCTGCGGCTGCGCGACCGGCACCGCGGGCACGTGCTCCGGCGTGCCGGCCACGTGGTCCGAGGACGCGGGCGGGTGGCCGGACGCCTGCTGGTCCGCCGCCGGGGTCGGCACGCGGCCCAGCCCGGAGGCGAAGCCCAGGACGACGACCACCGTGCCGACCAGGCTCGCCGCCACGACCTGGTCCCTGTTGACCTTCATCTCGATTCGCCCCCGAGTCCGGAAATGACCTGGGAATGAGCGAATCAGTCGCGCGTGAACAGGCGTGTCGAATTGGTCAAGAGACCGTTAAGTGGGCCGACAAGAACACCGGGCCGGAGCGCGAGAACTAGGCAACACCACGTTAAATTGCACCTACAACAAGCGATCTACCTGCGTAAATGTACTTGATCTTAGTCCGTTCGAGTGACACGCCGCATCTATTACCACTATAGCTCGTTATTCCTGGGATTTGCTTGTTTCAGGCCCGGTCGCGCACCGCTCGGATTCGCGCCAGCAACTCGTCCACCTTTGTCCGGCCGGCGGTCAGCTCGGCCAGCCGGCGGGTCACCGCCTGCAATGCCCGGGCGCGTTCGCCCGCTTCCATGCGCAGCGCCTTGTCGACCTCGCGCAGCTCCGCCTCGATCGCGTCGACACGCTTGCCCAGCGCGTCGTCCAACGCCAGCGAGAGCTGCTGCTCGGCCTCGATCAGCTGCTCGGCCACGAGCTGGTCCACCGTGGACCGGGCGTCCGCGATGGCGTCCGACAGCCACTGCTTGAGGTGCTGCTTGTCGGCCGAGTGCTTGCGCGTGCGGGCCATCCACCAGCCCGCGCCCAGGCCCAGCACGATGGTCACCGGCAGCACGACCGGGTTCAGCGCCGCCACCCCGAGCCCGGCCAGCGGCAGCGCGGCCAGCCGGCCCGCGCCCAGCCCGCCGGACACGCCCATGAACACCAGCAGCTTGTCCTCGGCGGTCGGCGCGCGCTTCTCCGGCGGACGCAGCACGACCGGCGGCGTCACGCCGCGCGCGAACTGGCCCCGGATCACGGCCAGCTCCTCGGGCGAGAACAGGTCGGCCAACGCCGAGTCGGCGACCCGGGCCAGCCGCCCGGCCAGCCCCGCGCTGATCCGGCCGGACACCACCTGCAACGCCGTGTCGACCTCCTGCGGCAACGCCGCCAGCCGCTCGCGGTCGGCCGAGTCGATGGCCGTCCGGAACCACGTCTGCACGTCCCGCATCTGCCTGCTGACCTCGTGCGCGCCCTCCACCCGGGCCCGCTGCACCTCGCCGCGCAGCCGCACCTGCCAGCTGCGCGTGGACGAGCGGCGCTGCGAGTTCAGCTCGTCGCGCCGGTCCCGCAACGTCTCGGCTTCCTCCTCGCCCGACGACAGCGCGCGCTTGTCCGCCTCGTTGCGCGCGATCAGCTCGTCCAGCACGGTCGCCAGCGCGCGCAGCCCGTTGGCCTCGCCGAGCATCGCCGCCCGGCCGACCACCAGCTCCTGCAACGCCTCCTGCAGCGCCGCGACGCCGGACCGGTCGCGCAGCATCGCCGCCGCGTCCGGGTTCGGCGCCTTGGCCGCCAGCTCGAACATCCGCGACGACACCGGGTGGAACGTCGCGCCCCGGAACCGCGGCGCGTGCTCGGCCAGCAGCGCCTGGTCGGCCTCCAGCACCTGCCGCCAGCCCCGGTACTGGTCGACCTTGGTCAGCGCGAACACCACGGTCTCGACGCGTTCGCCGACCGTGCGCAGGAACTCCAGCTCCCCGCGCGTGAACGGGGCCGAGGCGTCGACCACGAACAGCAGCGCGGTCGCGGTCGCGGCGGCCTCGGCGGCCAGCTCGCCGTGCACGGAGTCGAGCCCGCCCACACCGGGCGTGTCCACCACGGACAGCCGCTCCAGCAGCGGGATCGGGGCCTCGACCTCGACGTACCGGGGCGGCAGCATGCCCTCGGGCAGCTCGTGCGCCGCCGACACCCAGTTCACGATCTCGGACCGGTCGAACGGCACCGGCGACATCGACCCGGCGTAGCAGGCGCGCGCCGACCACTGCTCGCCGTGCCGGAACACCAGGTAGGTCGCGGTGGCCACCTCGGCGTCGACCGGCGACAGGTTCGGCGTCGCCAGCAGGGCGTTGACCAGCGAGCTCTTGCCCCGGTTCGTCTCGCCGACGACCACGACCGACGCGGGTCCGGCCTTGCGGGTCTCCACGAACGACGCGGCCGACGGGTCGAGCGAGCGGACCAGGGCGGTCAGCTTCTCCCTGGTCTGCCGGACCGCCTGCGGCAGGCTGCTCATCGCGCGGTGTAGACGGTGACGACGGGCGCGCGCAGCGTCCGGCCCCGATCGGCGAAGCCGACCACCTCGGTCTCGGCCACCACGCCGTCCAGCGACGCGTCCGCCGTCGGCACGGTGCCGCCCGCCTCGTGCCGCGACGGGTCGAACCGCTCGCCGTCGGGCCGCACCGCCGTCACGCCGATGGAGGCCAGGCCCTCTTCGAGCCGCTCCACCACGCCGGCGCTGCGGGCGCGGTCCAGCGCGTACATGCAGAGCTGCACCAGGGCGCGCCGCTCGGCCAACGCCTGGTCGAGCAGCTCGTCGGCGATGGTCGTCTCCAGCGTCGTCTCCACAGCGTGCTCGGACGCCGTGCCGCCCTGTTCCGTTCCGCTCATCGCCGTCCCCGCAGTTGTTGCCAGATCAGGAAGTACGCCCGGTGCACCACGTGCGCTACCCGGCTCTGCGCGGGCGTGGCGCCGAACGACGCGAAGGAACGCCACCAGCCCGCCCGTTCCAGCGCGTAGGCCATGAGCTCCCGCGGCGGTCTGCCCCGCAGGCCGAGCTGCTCGGACAGGTCCGGCGAGCTGCCGAACCGCAGCACCTCTTCCACCAGGTCGTTCGGCATCGCCACGGCTCCGGACGCGACCAGCGTCAACGCCTCCAGCAGCCGCAACTGGTGCGCTTCCGGCTTGGCCAGCAGCACCTCGATCGCGTCGTGCACGCGCTGCCGCTCGTTCGGGTCGCCCGAGGCGGCGGCCAGCGACGTCACCGAGGCGAGCGCGGCGGCGGCCTTGATCCCGTCGGCCCGCGACCGGAACACCGCGTTCAGCTTGGCCCGCACGCCGTCGAGCCCGGAGGCGTCGAGCAGCTTGCGGCGCAGCGCGCCCGCGGTGATGCCCGGCTCGGCGTCCACGGCTTCGAGCGCCTTGCGGACGCCGTACAGGTCCAGCTTCTCCAGCAGCCGGGTGCGGGTGCCGACCGGCACGTCGCACTCCCAGGCCACGAACAGGTCGGCGGAGATCAGCATGGTCTCGCGGGTCGCGTCGTCCAGCTCGGCCAGCTTGCGCAGCGCGTCCGCGTCGGCCGAGGTGAAGCCGCCGGTCTCGGTCGACTCCGCGACCAGGCCGATCACCGGCAGCACGTCGGCGACGCGCGGCTTGAGGGTGAGCGCCTGCCGTTCGGCGAGCAGCACGGCCGCCTGCCAGGTGTCGCCGTTCGAGCCCTCCACGGTCTCGGCGGCGATCGTGTCGGCCTTGTTCAGCACCGCGATCGCGTTCACCGGGCCCGCCTCGCGGCTCGCGGTGGCGGCGGTGAACGCGGCCAGCGCCTGCTGGTCGTCCGCGCGCACGCCCTGCGTGACGACGTACAGCACGGCCTCCGCGCCGGCCACCGCGTTGCGCGACACCGGGTCCAGCTCGCCGCTCAGCAACGCCTCGGTGCGCGCCACCGACGCGGCGTCCAGCGACCCCAGGCCCGGGGTGTCGATCACGGTCAGGTCCCGCAGCACCGCGTTGGTCAGGTAGGCCTCGATGTGCGAGACCCGGTCGACGTCCACGCCCAGGTCGGGCGGGATCGAGCCGTTCGCCTCGAACGGCAGCACCTGCTTGCGGCCGTCGGTGAACACCACCTCGATCCGGTCCACCGTGCCGTACTGGAAGCGGGTCACCAGCCGGGTGCACTCGCCCACGTCCGTCGGCGCGACGCGACGCCCGATCAGCGCGTTGACCAGCGTCGACTTGCCGGACTTGATCCGGCCCGCGACGGCGACCTGCAACGGCGCGGACAACCGCCGCAGCACCTCGCGGAAACCGGCCGCGGTGGCGGGCGACACCTGGGGCTGCAAGCCGACGCAGAGGTTCGCGACCGCCGCCGAGAGCGGACCGGCGAGCTGCTTGGCCTGCGTCGTCACGCCGGAGATCGTGCCACGTGCGGGTGGCGCCCGGTTTGCGAACGCGGCGACCGGGGTATTTCCGCGACCGACGAGGGAGGTCCGCCATGGAACAGGGATATGCGGTGTTCCTGCTGCTCGGCGTGGTGCTGGTGCTGATCGACGGACAGATGATCTATCGCAGCGGCAAGGGGTACATGAGCCGGGCGTACGGCGACCCGGAGGCTGCCAGGTCGATGACGCGCCTGGCGACCGTGCTGTTCCACCTCGTGGTGCTCGGGATGCTCGCCATCGTGTCGATCATCACCGTCCGCACCGGCGACCCGGTCAAGGACGTCGTGGTGAAGCTCGGCGTGATGCTCCTGGTGCTGGCGCTCGTGCACGCGGTGACCATGATGATCCTGGGCCGCATCCGCGACCGGCAGCTCCAGCAGCAGCTGGCCGACGAGATGGCCGAGGAGCACCGCCAGTACGAGCAGCAGCGGTCCGTGCCGCCGCAGACGCGGGTCGAGCCGGCCGCGCACGGCGCGCCCGCGCCGAGGCTGCGGGTCGAGGAGACCGTCGAGGAGAAGGTCGACCCGACCCAGATCAAGACGACCAGGTAGAGACGGCGTCAGGCGTGGGGTTCATCCGCCTGGAGGACTAGCGGGGGTCAACCCGTGGCGCGACGCGCGGCCCCGCGACCGGTACCTAACCTGGTCACGTGCGGCGGCTGAGCCTGTGGATGCGAGCGCACCCGGTCTTCGGGGATTCCCTGATGGCCGGGTTGCTGCTCGTGTTCGACCTGGGCGTGCTGGGAGCCAACCAGTCGACCGTGCCGGGGTCGACCCTGCTGTTCGTCGGCGCGATGATGATCGTGCCGGTCGTGTTCCGCCGCAAGCACCCGCTCGGCTCGTCCTACGTGATCATGTTCGGCGGCGCGGTCCAACTGCTCACCCACGGCGACCTCCAGACCGGGTTGCCGGTCCGGCCCGCGGACTTCGCGCTGGCCGTGGCGCTGTACACGGTGGTCGCCTACGTCGGCAGGCGGCAGGGCCTGCTGTACGTGATCTGGCTGGCCGTCGGCACGTTCGTGTGGGTCGTGTGGCCGATGAGCGCGGGCGTCGAGGCCGCGTTCATGGTGTTCGTGATCGCGGTGGTGTTCGGGTTCAGCTGGGCGATGGGCGAGTTCGTCGGCGCGCGGCGGGCCTACCACTCGGAGCTGGAGCAGCGGCTCAAGCTGCTGGAGACCGAGCGGGACCAGCAGGCGCGCATCGCGGTGGGCGAGGAGCGCTCGCGGATCGCGCGCGAGCTGCACGACGTGGTCGCGCACGCGGTGAGCGTGATGGTGGTGCAGGCCGACGGCGCGGGCTACGCGATCAGGACCAACCCGGACCTGGCCGAGGCCGCGGTGCGGACCATCGCCGACACCGGGCGGCAGGCGCTGACCGAGCTGCGGCGGCTGCTGGGCGTGCTGCGGTCGGAGGACCAGTCCGGCACCCAGTGGGTGCCCCAGCCGGACGCGGGCGACCTGCACGAGCTGGCCGAGAACTGCCGGGCCGCCGGGCTGCCGGTGCGGCTGGAGACGTCGGGCGAGCTGTCCGCGCTGCCCGCGGGCCTCGGGCTGGGCGTCTACCGGATCGTGCAGGAGGCGTTGACCAACACGCTGAAGCACGCGGGCGCGGGCGCCTCGGCGACCGTCCGCGTCACCCAGGCAGGTGATCAGGTGGAGGTGGAGGTGGCCGACGACGGGTTCGGCACGCCGCACGACCTGGTCGCCGTGTCGGGCGGCAACGGCTTGATCGGCATGCGCGAGCGCGCCGGCGTGCTCGGCGGCGTGCTGGAGGCGGGACCCAACCCCGGTGGCGGGTGGCGGGTCCGCGCCGTGCTGCCGCTGGTCCCGTCATAGGCTGCGGGTGGCTACGGAAGGGACGGCGTGATCCGCGTACTGCTAGTGGACGACCAGGAGCTCATGCGGATGGGCTTCCGGATGGTGCTCGGCGCGCAAGAGGACGTCGACGTGGTCGGTGAGGCGGCCAACGGGCTCGACGCCGTGCAGCTGGCCGACCGGTTGCGGCCCGACGTGGTGCTGATGGACGTGCGCATGCCCGTGCTCGACGGTGTCGAGGCGACCAAGCGGATCGCCGAGGCGGGCACCGCGAAGGTGCTCGTGATGACCACGTTCGACCTGGACGAGTACGCGTTGTCGGCGCTGCGCAACGGCGCGTCCGGGTTCCTGCTGAAGGACACCCCGCCCGGTGACCTGGTGTCGGCGCTGCGCGCGGTGGCCAGCGGCGACGCGGTGGTGTCGCCTTCGGTGACCAAGCGGCTGCTGAGCCGGTTCCTCGGCGAGGGCGGCGGCGAGCTGCGGGACGCGGCGGTGCTGGAGGCGCTGACCGAGCGGGAGCGCGAGGTGCTGGTGCTGATCGCCAAGGGGCTGTCGAACACCGAGATCGCGCGCAAGCTGTTCCTGTCGGAGGCCACGGTGAAGACGCACGTGGGGCGCATCCTGGCCAAGCTCGACCTGCGCGACCGCGTGCAGGCCGTGGTGCTGGCGTACGAGACGGGGCTGGTCCGGCCCGGCGACGTCTGACCGGGCCGGACCAGCTCGTCAGCGGTACTCGGAGACGTCCACCGCGGTCGGGTCGACGCCCGCCTTGAAGACCTCCTCGTACCAGCGGCCCCAGTCCGGCCGGGAGCCGTCCACGTCGGTGAAGCCGTACTCGCGCATGAGGGTCCAGGACGCGAGCGCCTTGCCGGTGAACCGGTGCCGGTCCGGGTCGGCGGCCAGCGCCGCCACGCCGCGCCCCACGTAGCGCGGCGTCTCGGACATCGCGTAGTGCGGGTCCTTGGCGATCGCGTCGCGCCAGTTCTCCTCGGTCACGCCGAAGTGCTCCAGCATCTGCTCCGACCGCAGGAAACCGGGCGTGACGGCGACCGACGTGCCGCCGGACCCCGCCAGCTCCTTCGCCATCACCGTGCCGATGCGGCGGATCGCGACCTTCACCGAGTCGTAGGCGAGCGACCCGCTGTAGAAGTCGTCGCTGTCGCCGTCGGTCACCTCGACCAGCAACCCGCCCGGCCTGCGGACCAGCAGCGGCAGCAGCCGGTGCAACGTGACGAAGTGCGCCTCCATGCTGTTGCGCCACATCCGCAACTGGCGGTCCAGGTCCTGCTCCCAGAACACCTTGAACTCGGTGTCCGCCTCGCCGCCCCACACGTCGTCCACCAGGACGTCCAACCGACCGTCCACTTCGGACTCGATGCGGGCACGGAACGCGTCGACGTCCGACGGCGAGGTGAAGTCGCACCGCACCGCGATGCCCCGGCCGCCCGCCGCCGTGACGAGCTCCGCCGTCTCCTCGATCGTCTCGTCCCGGCCGATCGGCGACTTGTTCCCGCGCGTCGACCGGCCGCCGACGAACACCGTCGCGCCGGCCGCGCCCAACTCGACCGCGATGGCACGGCCCGCTCCCCGCGTGGCCCCCGTGACCGCCGCGACCTTGCCCTCCAACGCCGACATCATCTCCCCTTCCACGCGTCCAGCACCGCGTCCACGTCCTGCGCCAGCCGGTCGGCCAGCTCGCCGCGCGGCCGGACGGACCACTCCATCGACACGCCGTAGAGCAACCCGGTGAGCACCCGTGCCGCGCGTTCCGGTCCGGGACCGCGCGGGAGCTCGACCTGCCGGGTGAGTTCCAGCACGGTCCGCTCGGTCGCCTCGTACAGGTCGGCGAGCAGCGCGCGCAGCTGCGGGTCGATCAGGTCGACACCGAGCTGGGCCAGGTGGTTCTGCGCCTCGACCGGGTCCGCCAGGTCCTCGAACCAGGTCAGCAGCGCGGCCCGCAGCCCGTCGGCCGGATCCGCCTGGGCCGCCGCCGCCTCGCGCATCCGCCGCTCGTTCCCGGCCGTGGTCTGCCTCGTCAGGGCCTGGAGCAGGCCGCTCTTCGAGCCGAACCGCCCGGCCACCGTGCCCACCGAGACGCCCGCCCGCTCGGCCACGTCGGCGACGGTGAACCCCGGCCCCTTGCGGCCGATCACCTCCGCCGCCGCGGCCAGCAGCCGCTCGTCCGTGATCGTCTTCGGTCGTGCCACGCAGTTATTGAACCACGGTTCAATAACTATCGCCCAGTAGGGTGACACCAGTGACCTGGAGACCACGCCTCATCGCCCTGGACATCGACGGCACCATCACCCCGGTCGGCCGCGAGGACATCGCGCCGGCCGTGCGCGCGGCCATCGGCCGGGCCGTCGACCACGGCGCGCACGTCGTCCTCTCCACCGGCCGCAGCCTCGTCGGCACGCGGCCGATCGTCGACGACCTCGGCCTGCGCGGCACCACCGCGATCTGCTCCAACGGCGCGGTCTGGTGGGACACGACCACCCGCGAGGTGATCCGGAAGGTCGAGTTCGACCCCGGGCCGTCGGTCGAGCGGCTGCGCGCGACGCTGCCCGGCGCGGTGTTCGCGGTGGAGCTGACCGGGGTGGGGAACCTGGCGCACGGCCGGTTCCCGGACGGCGACCTGTGGGGCGAGGTCCGGGAGGTGTCGTACGAGGAGCTGGTGGCCACGCCGACGTCCCGGCTGGTCATGCGCTGGGTCGGCCGCACTCCCGAGGAGCTGGCGCTGCGGATGCTGGACGTAGAACTGCCCGGCGTGACGGCGTCGTGCGACCACAACGAGCCGTGGCTGACGTTGTCGCCTCCCGGGGTGACCAAGGGCGCGGCGCTGGAGGACCTGCGGTCCAAGCTCGGTGTGTCCGATCAGGACACGCTGGCCATCGGCGACGGCTCCAACGACGTGGCGATGCTGCGGTGGGCCGCCCGCGGCGTCGCGATGGGCCAGGCACCCAGCTCCGTGCGGGAGGCCGCCGACGCGGTCACCGGCACGGTCCTGGAAGACGGCGCGGCGGCCGTGCTGGACGGGTACTTCGGGGCGTAGTCGCGTCGCCCTGGCGCACGCCGTCCCTGAGAACGATCCGGTGAACGTCTAGGGGACAACTCAGGGTGAACACGGATTACTACAACCGAGGTAGCGAGGACGATAAGACTGAAGTCGCACGGACGAGTCAACTACAGACCGATGTGCGAGACCCGGTGGATCGGGCAAGGTTCAGCCCAGTCCGGGGGATGTGTCGTCCAGGGGAGAAACCATGATCGAGGCTGTCGGCCTCACCAAGCGCTACGGGAAGACGGTGGCGGTGGACAACCTGTCGTTCACCGTCGAGCCCGGTCGGGTCACCGGGTTCCTCGGTCCGAACGGCGCGGGCAAGTCCACCACCATGCGCATGATCCTCGGCCTCGACCGGCCGAGCGCGGGCCAGGTGCTGATCGGCGGCAAGCCGTACGCGCAGCTCGACCGCCCGCTGCGGACTGTCGGCGCGCTGCTCGACGCCAAGTGGGTGCACCCGAACCGCTCCGCCCGCGCGCACCTGCTGTGGCTGGCCAAGTCCAACGGCCTGCCCGACCGCCGGGTGGACGAGGTGCTGGACATGGTCGGCCTGACCAAGGTCGCCAAGCGCCGCGCCGGCGGCTTCTCCCTGGGCATGTCCCAGCGGCTCGGCATCGCGGGCGCGCTGCTGGGCGACCCGAAGGTGCTGCTGTTCGACGAGCCGGTCAACGGCCTCGACCCCGAGGGCATCCTCTGGATCCGCCAGTTCATGCAGGGCCTGGCCGCCGAGGGCCGCACCGTGCTGGTGTCGAGCCACCTGCTGTCGGAGATGGCGCTGACCGCGCAGGACCTCGTGGTCATCGGCCGCGGCAAGCTCATCTCGCAGTCCAGCACCACGGAGTTCGTGGAGCGGTCGACCGAGAACACCGTCCGGGTGCGCAGCCCGCACGCGGACAAGCTGGGTGCCATGCTGGTCGACAAGGGTTTCACGGTCCGTGAGGACGCCGACGGCTCGCTCACCGTGTCGGGTGCGCTCAGCGACGAGATCGGGGACATCGCGGCGAGCGGCGGCGTGGTGTTGCACGAGCTGAGCCCGCAACGCGGTTCGCTCGAACAGGCCTTCATGCAGCTGACCGGCGACTCCGTGGAGTACCACGCCGAACTCGCCGAGACGGGGAAGTGACCATGACTCTGCTCGCCGTGGAACGGATCAAGCTCTTCTCCACCCGCTCGCCCTGGTGGTGCATGCTGCTGGCGCTCGGGTTGACCGTCGGCATCACCGCGATCATCGCCGCCAACTGGAGCGACTCGCCGATGCCCGTGCTGGGCGCGGTGTTCACCCACACGTTCGGGCTCTACGTGGTCATGGTGATGGCCGCGCTCGCGGTCACCACCGAGTACCGCTTCGGCACGATCAAGTCGACGTTCCAGGCCGTGCCCGACCGCATCTCGCCGATGATCGCCAAGGCGGTCGTCGTGGTGCTGCTGTCCGGCCTGGTCGGACTGGCCTCCTCGTTCGGGTCGTGGGCGCTGAGCTGGGTGCTGGCCGCCGACAACTCCGAGCTCGCGCTGACCTCCGCCAACGACTGGCGGCACGTCGCCGGTGTCGGCCTGGTGTTCGCGGCGGGCGCGCTGCTCGCCCTGGGCGTCGGCGCGCTGGTGCGGCAGACCGCGGGCGCGGTGTCGATCATCCTGGTCTTCGCGCTGGTGGTGGAGAGCGTGGTCGGGTTCATCCCGAACATCGGCGACGACATCCAGAAGTGGATGCCGTTCACGGTGGCCAGCAAGTTCATCTTCGGCGACCCGGACCCGAGCGCGATCCCGAACGGCGCCGGGCCGCCCGCGGTGGGCGAGCTGAGCCCGTGGGGCTCGTTCGGGTACTTCGCCGCGATCGCGCTGGCCGTCTTCGTCATCTCGCTCGTCGTGGTCAAGCGGCGGGACGCGTAACGCCGACGCCCGGGCCGGCCGGCGTTCGGGCGCCGGCACACGGGCAACCGGGGGGAAGGAGGAGCCCGGGTCACCTTCGGGGGGTGGCCCGGGCTCCTCTGCCATAGGTTCGCCAGAAGCGTTGGATCGGACAGGAGATGTCATGATCGAAGCGACCGGCCTCACCAAGCACTACGGCAGGACCGTGGCCGTGGACGACCTGTCGTTCACCGTCGAGCCCGGCCGGGTCACCGGCTTCCTCGGACCCAACGGCGCGGGCAAGTCCACCACCATGCGGATGATCCTCGGCCTGGACCGCCCCACCGGCGGCCGGGTCACCGTGAAGGGCCAGGACTACCGGTCGCTGCACGAGCCGCTGCGCGTGGTCGGCGCGCTGCTGGACGCGAAGTGGGTGCACCCGAACCGCTCCGCCCGCGCGCACCTGCTGTGGCTGGCCCGGTCGAACCGGATCCCGACCAGCCGCGTGGACGAGGTGCTGGACATGGTCGGCCTCACGCAGGTCGCCAAGCGCCGCGCGGGCGGGTTCTCGCTGGGCATGTCGCAGCGGTTGGGCATCGCGGGCGCGCTGCTCGGCGACCCCGAGGTGCTGCTGTTCGACGAGCCGGTCAACGGCCTGGACCCCGAGGGCATCCTCTGGATCCGCCAGTTCATGCACCGGCTCGCCGACGAGGGCCGCACCGTGTTCGTGTCCAGCCACCTGCTGTCGGAGATGGCCCAGACCGCGCAGGACCTGATCGTGATCGGGCGCGGCAAGCTCATCGCGCAGACCAGCACCGCGCAGTTCATCGCCGACGCCACCGAGGACACCGTCCGGGTCCGCTCGCCACAGCTCGACCGGCTGCGCGAGCTGCTGGACGGGCGCGCCCGGGTGGCCGACGCCACGACCGCCGACGGCGCGCTCGTCGTGCACGGGGTGGAGTCGTCGTTCATCGGCGAACTGGCCGCGTCGAACGGCATCACGCTGCACGAGTTGAGCCCGCAACTCGGCTCTCTGGAGGAAGCCTTCATGCAACTCACGAAGGAATCCGTGGAATACCACGCGGCCGAGTGACAGGTGCTCCCGCGCCGGGGTCGGGAAACGATTCGCCGACCCCCGCGGGCATCAGAACCGGTCGTTGCGCCAGAAGTCGTCGGACGGCGGCGGGATTTCGGTGACGACCGGCACCGGCGCGCGCCTGATCCGACTGCGCCGGGCCAGCAGCAGGCTCACCACCGCCACCACGGCCCCGACCGCGGTCAGCCCGCCGAACGCCACCAGCAGCCTCGTGCCGCCGTCCACGGCGGTCGGGGGCGGCGGCACGGCCAAACCCTCCTCGGCCGACGACGGCGGCGTCTCGGCCGACGACGTGCGCGGCGGCGGCAGCAGCGGGTTGCGCTGCACCGGCGGCACCTCGGCCGTCAGCGCGGCGACCGGGTTGACCAGGCCGAACCCGGTCGCGTTGTCCCGGCCGGGCGCGAGCAGGTCGGTCGCGGTCGTGACGAGCCGGTTCACCACGTTGCCCGCGTCCAGGTCGGGGTAGCGGGCCCGCACCAGCGCCGCCGCCCCCGAGACCAGGGCCGTCGCCGCGCTCGTGCCGTCCACCTCGGCGTAGCCGGTGTCCACCACCTTCGGCGGCACGGCGGTGACGATCCGCTTCGCGGGCGCGGCCAGCACGGTCTCCGGGCCGGTGTTGGACTCCGGCCACGGCCCGTTGCCCTCGACCGTGCCCGAGACCGCGATGACGCCCTTGATGTTGGCGGGCGCGCCCACGTGCTCGTCGCCGTCGTTGCCGGTGCCCGCGACCACCACGGCGTCGTGGTCGAACGCGTAGTTGACCGCCCGCAGCAGGTCCGGGGTGAGCGTGGCGAGCGAGGTCAGGGACAGGTTGACCACGTCCGCGCCGTGGTCGACGGCCCAGGTCACGCCCTCGGCGACGGACGCGGTGGTGAACTTGTCGCCGTCCGCGCCGACCGACACCGGCAGGATCATCGCGCCGGGCGCGACGCCGAGCGCACCGCCGTCAACGGCCCGGCCGGCGATCAGCGTCGCCATCGCCGTGCCGTGGCCGTCGTTGTCCTCGGTGCCGTCCGTGCCGGCGGCGGAGCCGAACCCCGCGCCCGGCAGCAACGCGCCCCCGAGGTCCGGCCGGGTGTCGTCCACGCCCGAGTCGACCACCGCGACGACCACGCCGTCACCGCGCGTGGTGGCGTGCGCGGTCGCGACGTCCAAG
This sequence comes from Actinosynnema sp. NPDC051121, assembly GCA_040689555.1. Taxonomy (GTDB): domain Bacteria; phylum Actinomycetota; class Actinomycetes; order Mycobacteriales; family Pseudonocardiaceae; genus Actinosynnema. Next base: position 81,711 of record JBFBCZ010000002.1, read on the forward strand.
GCGGCCAGGTGCCACTGCTGCTCCTCGATCGTCTGCGCCCGGGCGACGCCCGGCGCCACCATCGCGATCAAGATCGCGGCGACAACCGCTCTCCCCGTCACCCAATTCCCCCTGTGCTCTGGATCACAGATATTCCAGGTCAATCATGTTTCACAGTTCCGGATTCCGGCAAGCGGAGTAAGCTGTGCGTTAAGACGTCGTGAACTCGCGCACAGCCCCATGACAAGAGCTTCTGAACCGGGTCAGATGGAAAGCGCGAATCGTGAGGCAGGCACCTGCCCGCACACGAATTCCGATACCCCCCGTCAAGGAACCCCCCGGAGGTGAACCCGTGACGGTGCTTGATCCGGACCTGAACGCCGACCACTCGGCAACCGGGTCCAAGGAGCTGCCACGGCAACGCGACCACGCCCTTCGCGTCGAACCGATGTTGGCGCTGGAATGGTCGCACGCGATCGAAGCCGCGGGAGGGGTCGGTGTCGCCGACTCACCCGCTCAGACCCGTCGGGCCTGGATCCACAGGGCCGACGAGCAGCAAGTGCTCACCCTGTTCCGCGCGGTAGGACCCGACGCACCCGCACCGTGGTGGCTCAGGGCCCTGGACCGGGGCCGGATCGCCTCGCGCGCGGCGGCGTTCGCACTGGAGGACGAGGTGACCCGGTTGCTGGGCAGCCGACCGGGTTGGGTGTTCGTCCCCTGGGCGACCGAGGGCGAGGTCGGCTACTGGGAGTTCGTGCCGTCGGAGAGCGGCGTGTACGGGCCCGCGGAGCCGACCACCGTGCAGTTCACCGACCGGCACCCCGGTTTCGTGGACCTGCTCCCCGCGCACCGGGGCCCCGGTCAGCGCCAACCCATCGAGTTCACCCCCGCCGAGCTGCGCGAGCAGATCGAGGACCTGGAGAACATCGCTTAGCGCACCACCTAGGCTGTACGCCCGTGACGTCCAGCCACCAGCGACCGCCGCACCACCGATCCGTCGTCAGCTACGTCCAACGCGGCGAACGGATGACCGTGGGGCAGCAGCGCGCATGGGACCGCCACTGGGAGCGCTTGGGCCAGGAGGTCAAGGCGCTCCCGGCCGGTCCCGTGCACTTCGACGAGTGGTTCGGGCGCGAGGCCCCGGTGGTCCTCGAGATCGGCTCCGGCATGGGCGAGACCACCTCGCAGCTCGTCGCCGCCGCGCCCGACGTCAACTACGTGGCCGTCGAGGTCTACAAGCCCGGCCTGGCGCAGCTGCTGCTGCGCGCCGAGGCCCTCGACGTGACCAACCTGCGGGTCCTGCGCGGTGACGCGGTCGACCTGCTCACCGAGCACGTGGAGCCCGGCGCGCTCGCCGAGGTGCGGATCTACTTCCCCGACCCGTGGCCGAAGAAGAAGCACCACAAGCGCCGGCTCGTGCAGCCGGAGTTCGTCCACCTGGTGGCGACGCGCCTGCGGCCCGGCGGGGTGCTGCACCTGGCGACGGACTGGGAGGAGTACGCCGAGCAGATGCTCGCGGTGTGCTCGGCCGAGCCCCTGCTGCGCAACCGCCACGACGGCTGGGCGCCGCGACCGGGGTGGCGGCCGGTGACGAAGTTCGAGCAGCGGGCCGTCGAGGAGGACCGGGTGAGCCACGACCTGATGTTCGAGCGGGTGGAACTCACCTGACCGTGGCATAAAGTCGCGGCCCCGGCCGGACGAGGTGGCGACTGCGCGTCGATTCGTCACCGGATCGGGTGGGATTTGTGGATCACCCGATGTGCCCCGTCTGGCAGTGACGTGTGACACCGATCCGCAACTACGGTTGCCGCCCGTGACCGTCGTAGAACACGAACCGATAACGTTCGACGTGGACGCGGCGGAGGGCTTCCTCCGCATGTTCCACATCGCCCACCCCGAAGCCGGACCCGTCGGGCCACGCCTGGCCCGGGTCCGCGAGGAGATCGCCGAGACCGGCACCTACCGCCACACCACCCACGAGCTCGCCTACGGCGCGCGGATCGCGCTGCGCGACTCCGGCTGGTGCACCAGCGGCGTGCCGTGGCGCCGGCTCAAGGTCCGCGACCTGCGCGGCTTCCGCAACGCGGGCGCCGTGGCCGCCGAGTGCGTGGAGCACCTGCGGCTGGCCACCAACGGCGGCGAGATCCGCCCGCTGGTCACGGTGTTCGCGCCGGACACGCCGACCGCGCCCGGCCCGTGCATCTGGAACGAGCAACTGGTCCGGTACGCGGGCCACGGCGACGGCACCGGCGACCGCCGCTACCGGGAGTTCACCGACGCCGTGCAGGGCATGGGCTGGCGACCGCCGAACCCGCCCGGGCGCTTCGACCTGCTGCCGCTGGTGGTGGAGACCGCGCACGAGGGCGTGCGGCTGTTCGACGTCCCGCCGGACGTGGTGCACGAGGTGATGATCGAGCACCCCGAGCTGCCGTGGTTCGGCCGGCTCGGCCTGCGCTGGCACGCGGTGCCCGTGATCACGAACATGAGGCTGGCCATCGGCGGCGTCACCTACCCCGCCGCGCCGTTCAACTCGTGGTTCGTCGGCTCCGAGATCGGCGCCCGCAGCCTGGCCGACGAGAACGCCTACGGCGCGGCCCGCCCCGTGGCCGAAGCGCTGGGCCTGGACACGTCCACCGAGCGCTCGCTGTGGCGCGACCGCGCCGTGGTGGAGCTGAACCGGGCCGTGCTGCACTCGTTCGACCTCGCCGCCGTCACGATCACCGACCACCACGCCGAGTCGCTGCACCGGCTGTCGTGGCTGCGCTCGCGGCAGCGCCACGCGGACAACCGGCCCGCGTTCCGGCTCGACCCGTCCGCCGCCCGCCGCGCCCGCGCCGGCGGTCCCGCCCGCTTCGCCCCCGCCCCCGAGGAGACGACCCGGCCCCAGTCGCCCGGCCGCCTCGCCGAACTGCTCCGGCGGCGCGTCGAAGGCGCCGCCGGCTGAGACCTCAGCGCTGGGAGTCCACCAGCACGCCCGCCAGCGCCATCAGGACCAGCACCAGCAGGCCCAGCACCGCACCCGCCCACGTAGCGACGACTCCGACCATGGTGTTCCTCCCGTTCCCCGACTCGCCACTCAAGAGTCACCCCGGGATTCGTCATCCGACATCGGCCACTGGTGTGTTTCGGCAGGCGTTCGGGTCAGCCTCGCGGTTGACGGACCACCCGACCGGGGTCGGACGCGCCCCGTGCCGCGACCACCTACCGTGAGGTCCCGTGGAGAGCACTCACCTCGGGTGGCGGTCCCTGCTGCGCCGCCAGTGGCCGCTGGCCTGCGCCCTGCTCTTCCTGCTCGGCGGCGAGGTGCTCGGCGAACCGGAGTGGTGGCAGCTCCCCGGTTCGGCGGTGGTGTGCGCGCTGGCCGTGCTCGCGCCGCGGCGCCCGTTCGACGCCGCGCTGACCGCCGCCACGGCGCTGGCCGCGAGTTCCGTCGTGCTGCGCGTGGCGGACGCCGCGCCGAAGGTGCCGGCCATCGGCGGCCTGGTGATCTCCGAGACGGCGGCGGTGATGGCGATCGTCGCGATCGCGGTGCGGCAGGCGCCGCTGGTCCGCGCCGCCGTGGCGGTGGTCGTGCCCGTCGCGGTGGCGGCGGGGTCGGCGGCCGTGCGGCCGGACTACTGGGCGCGGTACTGGCCGGACGAGTACAGCGGGCCTGGGCCGTGGCAGCAGGTGGTGGGCGGCGCGGTGCTGCTGGCGCTGTCGCTGGGCACCGGGCTGTACTTCCGCGCCCGCGACCGGGAGCGCTCGACCGCGGTGCGGGCCGAGGTGGCGGCGGCGCAGCACGCCGAGCGGATGGCGCTGGCCCGCGAGCTGCACGACGTGATCGCGCACTACGTGACCGGGATGGTCGTGCACGCGCAGGCGGCGCAGGCCGTGCCGGCGGCGGCCCAGGAGGCGTTGCCGATCATCGTGCGCAGCGGCAACGAGGCGCTGACCGAGATGCGCCGCCTGGTGGGCACGCTGCGCGGCACCGAGGCCGACGCGCCCACCGCGTCCAGCGACCTGGCCGACGACGTGCGCGGGGTGGTGGAGCGGTCCGGCCAGCCCGTGCAGCTGCACGTCGAGCTGCCGGTGTCCGTGCCGCCGTCGCTGGGCCGCTCGGTGCTGCGGCTGGTGCAGGAGTCGTTGACGAACGCGCGCAAGCACGCCGAGGGCGTGTCCTCCGTGGACGTGTCGGTGTCCGTTTCGGACGGTGTGGTGCACGTGCTGGTGGCCGACGACGGGCGGGCGCGCAAGGCCGCGCCGGTCGGCGGGTCCGGTGGTTACGGGTTGGTGGGCATGCGGGAGCGGGTCGAGCTGCTGGGCGGGCGGTTCAGCGCGGGGGCGCGCGCCGGTGGGGGCTGGGAAGTGCGCGCCGCCCTGCCCGTGGTGCGGTGACCCGCTCAGCCCGCGCTGGGACGTGACGCGGGCAGTTCGGGTGGCAGCTGGTAGGTGAAGGTCTGCGGGTCCTCGGCGAGGCGCAGGTCGGGCTGGTGCCGGTCGGACGGGTGCACTTCCGCCAGGTGCCGGTCGGCGACGGGGCGGCGGCTGCGCGGGCCGCGGTCCTGGTCGGGGATCGTCGGCCGGTAGTCGCCGAGCCAGGTCGTGACGTCGCCGGAGAGCCGGGCGTTCTCCTCGTGCAGCAGGCGGACCTGGTGCTCCAGCTCGGCGATCCGCGCCTCGGCGTCGCGGTGCACCCGGACGACCGTCCACAGCATCTCGTACGCCGTGGACTCCCGGTCGCGGGGCTCGTCCCCGGCCGGTTCCTCCTCCTCGCCCGCCGCGGCCAGGCCGTACCGGCGCGCCCACCGCGGGCCGCCGATCATCGCCGTGGTGATGTCGCCCGCCTCCGGGTCCAGCCAGCGGGGACGGGGTTCGTCGGTCTCCTCGCCGGTCACCAGGGCGTGCAGGTAGCGGGCGGTCGCCAGCACGTCCGGCACGTCCTTCGGGTGCACGGCGGCGTGCACCAGGCTCGCGACCCGGTCCCACGGCGGCACGCTGTCGGGCCGCGCCTGCGCGCCGATCCAGCGCGACACCTCGGCCCGCACCGCGCCGAGCGACCGGCCGTGGGCCCAGTGCCCCGGTGTTCGCGCCGCGCGCCGGAGCACCCGCCGGTACGCGGTGCCCATCCGGCCGTGTTCGTCCACCAAGTGCACCAACAGGAACAACGCGAGCCAGCGGCGTTCCCGCGAGAGGCCCGGCTCGGAGAAGTCCGCCTCCGATCGCAGGACCGCCGCCGCGGGCTCCCCCCTGCCGCGCCGCTCGCCGGGTTGACCACTTCCACCGTTACGAGCCACTGTCACTCCTTCGCCGGATCAGCGGGACCACCACCTCTCCCAACGTTTCGGAGATTACGTCCATCCAGCGGGTGAACACCGCCCCAAAAGGTCAAACCCACTGTTCGGGTTACGTCCCGACGCATGCGCCGCCACGTTGTGTGTCGCTCGATCGAGTGCGGCAGGATCGGGGCATGTCGCTGCGCCTGCACGCCCCCGTGGTCCTGCCCTGCGATCCCGCCTGCACCGTCCTGCGCGACGCCGTGGTCGACGTCGTGGACGGCCGGGTCGCGTACGTCGGCGCGGAAGCCGACGCCCCCGAGTTCACCGGCGAGGTGCGCCGGCTGAGCGGGATCCTGATGCCCGGCCTGGTGAACACCCACGCGCACAGCCCGATGGTGCTGCTGCGCGGTATGGGCGGCGACCTGCCGCTGCTGCGCTGGCTGCGCGAGGCGATGTGGCCGGCCGAGGCCAAGATGAAGCCGGCGGACATCCGGGTCGGCATGCTGCTCGGCGCGGTGGAGATGCTGCGCAACGGCGTGACCACGAGCGCGGAGATGTACTTCCACGGCGAGCAGCTCGCGGACGCGGTGCTGGCGGCCGGGTCGCGGGTGCTGTTCGGCGCGGCGATCATGGACCTGCCGGGGATGCCGTGGCGTCCGATGACCGACGAGATCACCCGGTGGATCGACGCCGACGGGCTGCGGTTCGGGCCGGACGAGCGGGTGGAGCTGAGCTACGGGCCGCACTCGGCGTACATCCTGTCGCCGGAGGCGCTGGGCGAGATCGCCGGCGAGGCGCGCGAGCGCGGTGCGCTGCTCCAGGTGCACGTGGCCGAGTCGCCGGAGGAGGACCTGGCGCAGCGGGAGTCGCACGGTTCCGTGCCGCGGCTGCTGGAGCAGGCGGGCGTGCTGGGCGGGCGGGTGCTGTCGGCGCACTCGGTGCACCTGTCGCCGGAGGACGTCGCCATCTACGCCAGGCACGGGGTCGGGATCGCGCACTGCCCCGGGTCGAACACCAAGCTGGCGTCCGGCGTCGCGCCGCTGCGGTCCTACCTGGACGCGGGCGTCGCGGTCGGGCTGGGCACGGACGGGCCGGCGTCCAACGACGACCTGGACCTGTTCGAGGAGGCCAGGCTGGCGGCGCTGCTGGCGCGGGTGACGACGGGTGACGCGACGGCGATGCGCGCGGCGGACGCGTTGCTGCTGGCCACGCGGGGAGGTGCGGCGGCGCTGGGTCGGGACGACCTCGGCGCGTTGGAGCCCGGCCGGTGGGGTGACGTCGTGCACGTGGACGTGGACGACCCGGCGTTCGCCACGGGGTTGGACGCGCCGGACGAGCAGGTGCTGGCGAACCTGGTGTGGGCGTCGGGCACGCGTCGGGTCAAGGACGTGTGGGTGGCGGGCAAGCAGGTCGTGGCCGACGGCGAGACGACCGCGGTGGACCGGCGCGAGGCGCAGGCGGGCGTGCGCGAGGTGGCGGCCCGGCTGCGGTAGGCCGGTTCAGCGGGGGCGCGGGCGGACGACGATCTCGGTGAAGTGGGCGTCGTCGCCCGCGTGCACGGCGGTGGCGACGGCCTGGGCCACGGAGTCCGCGTTCAGGTAGAGGTGCGGCTGGTAGTCGCCGTTCTCCTGCTCGCGGACGCCGCGCTGCATGTCGGTGTCGACGCGTCCGGGGTGGACGGACGTGACGCGGAGGTCGTCCTCCTCGGCGCGCAGGGCGTCGGCGTAGGCCCGGAGGGCGAACTTGCTGGCCGCGTAGACGCCCCACTCGGGGTTGGCGCGCAGGCCCGCGCCGGAGTTGATCAGCACGACGTGGCCGCGGGCGGCGCGCAGCAGGGGCAGGACCAGCCGGGTGAGCTCGGCCACCGCGACCACGTTGACGTCGAGGGTGCGGCGCCAGACGTCGGCTCCCGCCTCGGCGAGCGGGCCGAGCTCGGCGATGCCCGCGCTGTGCACGAGGACGTCCAGGCGGGTGAGGCGGGCGGTGGCGGCGGCCAGCGCGTCGGTGTCGGTCAGCTCGACGGGCCAGGGCCGGGCGGAGGGCAGCGTCCCGGCCAGTTCCGCGAGCGCGTCGGTGTCCCGACCGCCCAGCAGCAGGTCGTGCGTCGGCGCGAGCACCCGTGCCACCGCCGCACCGATCCCCCGCGACGCACCGGTCACCAGCGCAACGCCTCGACTCATACGAGCACCCTAAACCGCGCGTGTCGAACGCTCAGCGCCCGCGTGTCGAACGCTCAGGACCCCCGTGTTCAACGCTCAGGTCGGCGGGCGGCGGTCCCGAGCGTTGAATTCGGGGGGCCTGAACGTGGGACACGGTCGTCCTGAACGTTCGACACGCGGGGTCTGAGCGTTCGACACGCGGGGTCTGAGCGTTCGACACGCGGGGTCTGAAGGTTCGACACGCGGGTGGTGGAGGGCTCGGGCTTGGCGCGAGCCCTCCACCCGGGGGTCAGCCGCAGATGCGGCCCTTGTCCTTCTTCCACACCGCGACCACGGACGGGCGGGGCTGCGAGGCGCCGCCGTCCGGCCAGTGCGACAGCGGGTTGGCGGCCGACGCGCCGTCGATCTCGCCGGGGTGCTGCACGGCCACCAGCACGAAGTCGTCCTCGACCACCGGGCCGCACGTCTCCGCACCCCTCGGCACGGTCAGGAACTGCTTCACCCGGCCGCGGAACGGGCCCTCGACCGGCACCGCGAACAGGCCGTCGTTGGACTTCAGGGCGTTGCCGTCGGTGGCGATCCACAGGTTGCCCTGCGCGTCGAACGCCACGTTGTCCGGGCACGAGATCGGCGAGACCTGGGTCTTGTCGTAACCGCCGAAGTACGTGTCGGGCGAGGTCGGGTCGCCGCACACCAGCAGCAGCTTCCACGAGAACGACGTGGCGGTGTTGTCGCCGCGGCGCTCCTCCAGCTCCAGGACGTGCCCGTGCCGGTTGTTCAGCCGCGGGTTCGGCTCGGTCGCGCCTTCCTTGCCCGCCTTGCCGCGGTCGGTGTTGTTCGTCAGCGCCGCGTACACCCGGCGGTTGCGCGGGTTGGGCTGGACGTCCTCGGGGCGGTCCATCTTGGTCGGGCCGACGGCGTCCGCCGCGAGCCGGGTGTAGACGTAGACCTCCTCGGCGGTGAAGCCGGGCACGAACGAGCGGTTGCCCGCCGCGAGCCGGATCCACTCGCCGGTGCCGTCGAACTCGCCGTCGGCGGGCAGCTTGCCGGAGCCGTCGATCTCGGCGGCCGGGCTGTCGCCGGTGAACTTCGCGACGTACAGCGTGCCGTTGTCGAGCAGCTTCTTGTTGTGCTCGCGGGCGTGCTTGCTGTTGCCCGGCTTGTACTTCTCGTCGGAGACGAACTTGTACATGTAGTCGAAGCGCTCGTCGTCGCCCATGTACGCGACCACGCGGCCGTCGGGGGCGATGATCACGTTCGCGCCCTCGTGCTTGAAGCGGCCGAGCGCGGTGTGCTTGACCGGGGTCGAGTCCGGGTCGAGCGGGTCGATCTCGACGATCCAGCCGAACCGGTTGACCTCGTTGGGCTCCTTGGTCACGTCGAAGCGCTGGTCGAACCGCTCCCACTTGCGGGTGGACGCCGCGCCGGACAGGCCGTAGCGCGCCAGCCGCGCCTTGGCGGCCGGGTCGGTGACCGAGGCCGCGTTGGCGAAGTACTGGTTGAAGTTCTCCTCGCCGGACAGGATCGTGCCCCACGGCGTGACGCCGCCCGAGCAGTTGTTCAACGTGCCCAGCACCGTCGTGCCGGTCTGGTCGGCGGAGGTCTTGAGCAGCGCCGAGCCCGCCGCCGGGCCCGTGAGCCGGAACGGCGTGGTCGCCGTGATGCGGCGGTTGTAGCGCCGGTCCAGCCGCGGCACGAGCTTGCCGCTGCGCCGGTCGCGCTCGACCCGCACCACGGACAGGCCGTGCGCGGCCCACGCGATCTCGACCTGCTCGCGGGTGGGGTTGTTCGCGTCCCAGTTCCGGAACAGGAACTCCTCGGTGGTGTACTCGTGGTTGGCCACGAGCAGCCACTCGTCGTGCCCGCCGAGGGGCACCAGGCCGACGAAGTCGTTGTTGAAGCCGAACTGCCGAGCCTGCGCCGCCGCGGTCTGGTGGTCGAAGTCGAACGCGGGCGCGCCGGGCACCACCGGGTCGCCCCACCGCAGCACGACGCCCTGCTCGTAGCCCTCGGGCGTGACGACGCGGTCCTCGGTGTTGGGCGCGACGGCGGCGAAGTTCAGCCCGTCACGACGGCGACCGCCGCCCAGGTCGGCGTCGACCTCGACCTCGGGCTTCGCGGCGGCGCTGCCGACACCGACCAGCCCGACACCCGCGGTCGCGACGGCGAGCACCGCGCCGGCCTTGAGCAGGCCACGCCGACGCACGACTTCGCCGACGACGTCACCGAAGTAGGCGCTGTCGGACGTGTTGGGCGCTTCGTGCGCGCACGCGTCGCCACAGCGGTACTTGCAGGTGATCGCCGAACGCCCGAGGGGGTGGTTGGGCAGCAGGGGCAGCAGGCGCCGCCCCCGATCGGTGGTTGAGGACACGCGGACCTCCGAGATCGCTCAGTGGGAACCGGGCGACCGTAAGAGGGCAAGTCCTCCACCAGCGGACTTCGAGGTGAACGCGAGGCGAACACCTCGATCGTTGCCGAGCTGGAACCCGCTGCTCGCACCGCGTGTCGTTGAGCCGTCACTCACCGTCCGCCCCGCCACACGGCGACGACGGCGGGGCGTGGTTGGGAGTCCCCGCCGTCCGGCCAGTGCGAGGCAGGGTTGTCCGCGCTCGCGCCGTCGACCTCGCCGGGGTGCTGCACGCACACCGTGACCACGCGCTCGCCGATCACCGGGCCGCACGTCTCCGCGCCACGCGGCACGGTGAGGAACGCCTTGAGGTGGCCGCGCTCAGCACCGGACACCGGCACCGCGTACAACCCGTCGTTGCCGCCGGCGAGCGCGCCGGCCGAGTCGCTGGAGATCCACAGGTTGCCGTGCCGGTCGAACGCCACGTTGTCGGGGCTGGAGATCGGCGACACGCGGGTCTTGTCGTAGCCCGCGAAGTACGTGTCCGGCGACGCCGGGTCGCCGCACACCAGCATGAGGTTCCACGAGAACGTGAGCGCGAGGGCGTCGCCGCCGCGTTCGGTGAGCTCCAGCACCTGGCCGTGCTTGTTGTTCACCCGCGGGTTCGGCTCGGTCGCGCCTTCCTTGCCCATCTTGCCGCGGTCGACGTTGTTGCTCAGGGCGCAGTAGACGACGCCGGTGTGCGGGTGGGTCTGGATGTCCTCGGGGCGGTCCATCCTGGTCGCGCCGACCCTGTCCGCCGCGAGCCGGGTGAAGACGTAGACCTCCTCGGCGGTCATGCCCGGCACGAACGAGCGCGTGCCGGCGACCAGCGGGACCCACTCGCCGCGACCGTCGAACCGGCCGTCGGAGGGCAGCCTGCCGGAGCCGTCGATCTCGGCGGACGGGCTGTCGCCGGTGAAGCGGGCGACGTAGAGCGTGCCGTCGTCCAGGAGGGTCATGTTGTGCCGGCGGGCGGCCTTGCTGTCGCCCCGGCGGACCTTGCCGGTGGAGACGAACTTGTAGATGTACTCGAACCGCTCGTCGTCACCCGAGTAGGCGACCACCCGGCCGTCGCCGGCGACGCGGACGTTGGCGCACTCGTGCTTGAAGCGGCCCAGCGCGGTGTGCTTGACGGGCGTGGAGTCGGGGTCGGTCGGGTCGAATTCGACGACGTAGCCGAACCGGTGCGCCTCGTTGGGCTCCCGGGTCAGGTCGAAGCGCTGGTCGAACCGCTCCCACTTGCGCGTGGTGGCCGTGCCGGTGATGCCGTAGCGGGTCAGGCGCGGGTCGGCGAGCGCGTCGGCGTTGGCGAAGTACTGGTTGAAGTTCTCCTCGCCGGACAGGATCGTGCCCCAGGGCGTGACGCCGCCAGAGCAGTTGTTGAGCGTGCCCAGGACGTGCGTGCCGGTCGGGTCGGCGGAGGTCTTGAGCAGGTCCGAGCCCGCCGCCGGGCCCGTGAGGCGGAACGGCGTGGTGGCCGTGATGCGGCGGTTGTGGCGGGAGAACCGGGTGGTGAGGCGGCCGTCGCGGGCCTGGTCGACCCGGACGACGGACAGGCCGTGCGCGGCCCACGCGATCTCGACCTGCTCGCGCGTCGGGTGCTCGGGGTCGTAGCCGCGGAACATGAACGGCTCGCCGGTGTACTCGTGGTTGGTCACCAGCAGGTTCGCCCGACCGGTGGGGTCCAGGGGCAGCAGCGCGGCGAAGTCGCAGTTGTAGCCGAACTGGCGGGCCTGCGCGGCGGCGGTCTGGTGGTCGAAGTCGAACTCCGGCGCGTCGGGGAACAGCGGGTCGCCCCAGCGGATCACGACCTCCTGGCGGTAGCCCTCGGGGACCACGACGGCGTCGAGCGTGTTCGGCGCGACCGGGTCGAAGTCCAGGCCGGCCGGGCTCGGTTCGGCCGACGCGGCGCCGGGACCGATCCCCGCGCCGGCCAGTGCCGCGACGACCACGCCGGCCTTGATGGCGGTGCGCCGGTTCACCAGGTCGCCGAAGTAGGGGTTGCCCGAGGTGTTGGGCACGTCGTGGAAGCACGCGTCGCCGCAGCGGTACCGGCAGGTGACGGCCGCGCGGCCGGCGGAGTGGTTGGCCAGGAGGGGAAGGTGTCGCACCACGTGACGGTCCTCCTACGGTCGGTGCGGGACCAACCGACAGTAGGCCGGCGTTCACCCCTTGTTAACCCACCATGTCCTCTCCGACGAGGATCGCTTCGGTCGGCACGGCGTGCCGGGACGTGCGACCGACGGCCAGCAGGCCCGCCGCGAGCACGCAGCAGACGGCGGCGACGACGAACGGCTGCGGCAGGTGGCCCACGAACGTCGCGGCCAGCGCGCCGCCGAGCCAGCGCAGGAAGTTGTAGCCCGCGCTGGCCACCGGGCGCGGCGCCGGGCTGACGCTCATCGCGGCGCTGGTGAACAGGGTGTTGAGCAGGCCGGACACCACGCCGCTGACGATCACCGCGACCACCAGGAGCGGCTTGCTCGGCACCGCCATGACCAGCATCAGCACCGCGAACGCGAGCACCGCGACGACGGTCGTGCGGCGGTCGCCGAACCGGTCGGCCAGGCGTGGCGCGAGCCAGACGCTGGAGACCGCCACGCACGCGCCCCAGCCGAAGAAGACGAGCCCGATCTCCACCGCGCCCCAGCCGAGCACGAACGGCGACCAGGCCAGCACGGCGAAGAACGCGGCCGTGTAGAGGGCCGAGCCGATGGCCGTGCGCAGCAGGCCCGGGTGGCGCAACGCGCGCAGCGGGTCGAGCAGCCGGATCGAGTGCTGCGGCTTGTCGTTGGCGAGGAAGACCGAGCACAGCACGAACGCGACGGCCATCAGCACCGCGGTGCCGATGAACGGGCCGCGCCACGAGAAGCTGCCCAGCAGCGCGCCGAGCAGCGGCCCGACGGACAGGCCCAGGCCGAGCGCGGCCTCGTAGAGCAGGATGGCGCCCTTCTGGCCGCCGGTGGCCGCGCCGACGATCACCGACAGCGCGGTGGCGATGAAGAACGCGTTGCCCAGGCCCCAGACCGCGCGCAGGCCCACGAGCTGGCCGATGTCGCCCGCGAGCGCGCACAGGGCCGTGGCGAGCACGATCAGGGCCAGGCCGCCGACGAGCGTGCGCTTCGCGCCGAAGCGGGCCGACGCGACGCCGGTGAACAGCATGGCCACGACCTGGACGCCCAGGTAGGAGGAGAAGAGCAGGGTGACCTGCGACGGCGTGGCGTGCAGGCCTTCGGCGATGGACAGCAGGATCGGGTCGACGAGGCCGATGCCCATGAACGCGATCACCGCGGCGAACGCCGTGACCCACACCTGGCGGGGTTGGTCGAGGAAATTCACTTAGCTAGCCTAACTGATTTCACTTAGCATGACGAAGTAAGTGCGCTCACACTACGGTCAGGGGTGTGGATGCGGTGGTGTTCGACCTCGACGGCGTGCTGGTGGACTCCGAGCGGATGTGGGACGAGGTGCGCCAGGCCTTCGCGGCCCGGCACGGCGGCACGTGGCCTGCCGCCGCGACCAGGGCGATGCAGGGCATGAGCACGCCCGAGTGGGCGACGTACCTGGTGACCGAGGTGGGCGTGCGCCTGACCCCGGCCGAGGCCGCGTCGGGCGTGATCGGCGAGATGGCCGAGCGCTACGCCGAGGGCCCTCCCGTGCTGCCGGGCGCGGTGGACGTCGTGCGCGAGGTGGCGGCCCGCTACCCGGTGGCCATCGCCAGCTCGTCGCCGCCGGTGCTGATCAAGTCGTTCCTGGCCGCCACCGACCTGACCGACGTGGTCCAGGTGGCGATCTCCAGCGAGCAGGCGGGCGCGGGCAAGCCGGCCCCGGACGTCTACCTGCTGGCCACGTCCAAGCTGGGCGTCGACCCCACCCGCAGCGCCGCCGTGGAGGACTCGACCAACGGCCTGCGCGCCGCCCTGTCCGCCGGCATGACCGTCTACGCCGTCCCGAACCCCCACTTCCCCCCGGACCCGGCCGTGCTGGCGCACGTCACGGTGCTGCGCGACCTCTCCGACCTGCCCGCCGCCCTGCCGACGCCCTAGCGTTCAGCGCATGGAGCAGCGAGTCGCGGTGGTCACGGGAGCGGCGCAGGGGATCGGGGCGCGGGTGGCCCGGGTGTTGCGCGAGGACGGGTACGAGGTGGTCGGGTTCGACCTCGCCGAGACCGACGGCGGGGTCGTCGGGGACGTCTCGTCGCCCTACGACGTGGCCAGGGTGGTGGAACGGGTCGGTGATCGGGTCGACGTGCTGGTCAACAACGCGGGCATCGCGGGGATCGTGCCGTTCGAGGACACGTCGCTGGAGCTGTGGGAGCGGGTGGTGGCGGTCAACCTGACCGGGCCGTTCCTGCTGACGCAGGCGTTGGGGCGGGTGATGCTGGCGCGCGGCCGGGGCTCCGTGGTCAACATCGCGTCCGTGGCCGGGTTGCGCGGGATCGCGGACCGGGCCGTCTACAACACCACCAAGCACGGCCTGATCGGGATGACGCGCACGCTCGCCGTGGAGTGGGGCGGGCGCGGGGTCCGGGTCAACGCGGTGTGCCCCGGCTGGGTGAAGACCGAGATGGACGTCGAGTCGCAGGCGGGCGGGCACTACGTCGACGCCGACATCACCGACCACGTGCCGATGGGCCGGTTCGCCTCCCCCGACGACATCGCGCAGGCCGTCGCGTTCCTCGCCGACCCGGCCCGCAGCGGCTTCGTCAACGGGGTCGCGCTGCCGGTGGACGGCGGCTGGACGGCCGACGGGTCGTGGCAGTCGCTGCGCCTGTCCAAGCGCTGACCTGCGCAAAGACCCCCTGCACCGGGGTGCAGGGGGTCCGTCGCGGAAGGATTCAGCGCTCCACGTCGCCGCGGATGAACGCCTCGACCGCCTCGTGCGCCTCGGAGTCCGAGTACTGCACCGGCGGGGACTTCATGAAGTACGACGACGCCGACAGGATCGGGCCGCCGATGCCGCGGTCCAGCGCGATCTTCGCGGCGCGCACCGCGTCGATGATGATGCCCGCCGAGTTCGGCGAGTCCCACACCTCGAGCTTGTACTCCAGGTTCAGCGGCACGTCGCCGAACGCCCGGCCCTCCAGCCGCACGTACGCCCACTTGCGGTCGTCCAGCCACGCCACGTAGTCGGACGGGCCGATGTGCACGTTGCGCTTGCCCAGGTCGCGGTCGACCTGCGAGGTCACGGCCTGCGTCTTGGAGACCTTCTTGGACTCCAGCCGCTCCAGCTCCTTCATGTTCAGGAAGTCCATGTTCCCGCCCACGTTGAGCTGCATCGTGCGGTCGAGCTGCACGCCGCGGTCCTCGAACAGCTTGGCCAGCACGCGGTGCGTGATGGTGGCGCCGACCTGCGACTTGATGTCGTCGCCGACGATCGGCACGCCCGCCGCCCGGAACTTCTCCGCCCACTCCGGGTCGGAGGCGATGAACACCGGCAGCGCGTTGACGAACGCCACACCGGCGTCGATGGCGGCCTGCGCGTAGAAGCGGTCCGCCTCCTCCGAGCCGACCGGCAGGTACGACACCAGCACGTCCACCGACGCGTCGCGCAGCGCCTGCGCCACGTCCACCGGCTGCTCGTCGGACTCCTCGATGGTCTCCCGGTAGAACCGGCCGAGGCCGTCGAGGGTGTGACCGCGCTGCACGGTGACGCCCAGCGGCGGCACGTCGGCGATCTTGATCGTGTTGTTCTCGCTCGCCCCGATGGCCTCGGACAGGTCCGTGCCGACCTTCTTGGCGTCCACGTCGAACGCGGCGACGAACTCGATGTCGCTGACGTGGTAGTCGCCGAACCGGACGTGCATCAGACCGGGCACGCGGGTGCTCGGGTCGGCATCGCGGTAGTAGTGGACGCCCTGCACCAGCGACGCCGCGCAGTTGCCGACCCCGACAATGGCCACTCGAACGGTGCGGCGGTTGTCGCCCATGCCGAGTCCTCCTTAGTTCTTCCTTGCTCGTCTTCGGGGGTTATTGGTCCCGCTCGCGCTGTTCGGCCTGTTCATGGGCGATCAGCTCGTTCAACCACCGCACTTCGCGCTCGGTGCTCTCCAGGCCGAGCCGGTGCAGCTCCCGGGTGTACCGGTCGATGCGCTCGCTGGTAGCCGATAACGAGGTGCGCAGCCCTTCGCGGCGCTCTTCGACGCGGCGCCTGCGGCCCTCCAGGATGCGCATCCTGATCTCGGCGGGGGTCCTGGAGAAGAACGCCAGGTGGACGCCGAACGAGTCGTCGTCCCAGGTCTGGGGTCCGGCGTTGGCCAGCAGTTCGGCGAACCTCTCCTTGCCCTCCGCGGTGAGCTTGTAGACCTTGCGCGCCCGACGACCCCAGCGGGCCGAATCGGCCTCCGGCACTTCCTCGACGATGAGGCCGCCGCGTTGCAACTTGCGCAACGTGGGGTACAGCGTCCCGTAGGAGAACGCCCGGAACGCCCCCAGCAACTCGTGCAAGCGCTTGCGCAGCTCGTAGCCGTGCATGGGCGCTTCGTGCAGCAGGCCGAGGACCGCGAACTCCAGCACGTAGCACCTCCTCGCTCAGATGAGCGCCGATGGGTGTGCTCAGTATATCGGTGCGATACATCCGCGCGCGCCGATGCTGTGTCGCGTGGCACACAGCGACCCCTGCCTTCGGGTCACTGCCCTGAACGGCCCATCGGCCGGGTTGGGGCGGCACGTACTCTGGTCGTCGTGTCGACCCAACGCCAGGTCGTGGACTACGCCTTGCAGCGCCGTGCGCTGCTGGCGGAGGTCTACGCGGGCCGAGTGGGCACGATGGAGGTCTGCGACGCCGGCCCGTACCTGCTGCGAGCTGCGAAGTTCCACGGCCGGCCGAGCGATGTGACCTGCCCGGTGTGCCGCAAGGAACCGCTCACCCTCGTGTCCTGGGTCTACGGCGACGAGCTCAAGCACGCGGCGGGGTCCGCGCGCACCGCCGACGAGCTGGCCCGCATGGCGACCCTCTTCGAGGAGTTCACCGTGTACGTGGTCGAAGTTTGCCGGACATGTAGTTGGAACCACCTGGTGCAGTCATACGTCCTGGGAACGCGTGGCCTGAACTCGCGCAAGCCACGCAGGAGGACCGCGGCGGAGTGAACGTGCTCCGACCACGGGCGCCGCTCCGGCGAGGAGCAGCGGCGTACGACCACCGAACCGCGTGCAACGGCACGCCGGTCTGGGAGGCCATTTCGTGAACGACCAGCATGACGACAGGCATCGTGGCGCGGAGCCGCAATGGCCGACCGGGGAGGACCCGGACGGCGGCGGTCACCCACCGCGCCACGGCACCGGGGATCAGCCGGAGCGTCCGAACACCCCACCAGGTGGTTTCGCGCGTTCTCCGGTCGACGGCCCCGGCCCTAGGCACGGCACCCCGCCCGGCGGGTTCGCCCGGCCGGGCACGCCGCCGGGCGGTCTCCCGCCGGCGGGACGCGTCCCTCCGGGGGGCGTGCCCCGCGGCGGCCCGCCCCCGCGGCGGATGGTGGGCCCCAACGGTCCCGTCCCGCCGGGCGCGACCGTCCCTCCCGACAGGCCTGTCCCGGGAGCTCCCGGCGCGCGCCCGGACGCCGCGGGCAGCGTGCCCGGCGGTCCGCCGCAGCGCCCGAACACCCCTCCCGGCGGCGTGCGCCGACCGGTCGGCCCCCCGACGCCTCCCGGCGGCCGTCCGCCGATCTCCGGCCCAGGCGGTCCCGCCGGTCCCGGTGGCCCGCGCAGGCCGGGCGGCCCCGGCCCGGAGCGGCGTCCCGGCGAGGAGCCGACGGACCTGCTCCAGCCGGTCTACCAGTCCACGCCGCGCGAGCCCGAGCTGCTCACGCACCGCGAGGACGAGGTCGAGCTCGAGCCGTTCTACGACGACGAGTACGACGGCGAGCTGACCGAACAGGAGGCCCGCGTCGTGCGCAAGAAGAAGATCTGGCGCCGCGTGCGCCGCTCCAGCTACGTCGCCTTCGGCGCGATGCTGCTGGCGCCGGTCGTCGCGTTCGCCATCGCCTACCAGGTGGTGGAGGTGCCGAACCCCGAGGTCGTGGCGGCCGACCAGGGCAAGGCGATCACCATCACCTACGCCGACGGCACGCCGATGGCCAAGATCGCCCCCGGCGAGGCCAACCGCACCATGGTCAAGTACGAGGACCTGCCGGACACGATCAAGCACGCGGTCATGGCGGCCGAGGACCCGACGTTCGAGACGAACGTCGGCTTCGACCTCACCGCCATCGCCCGCGCGGCCTGGTACCAGCTCAAGGGCGAGCAGAGCGGTGGCTCGGGCCTCACGCAGCAGTACGTGAAGGAAGCCACCGACCAGTCCGACCCGACGCTGACGCGCAAGTTCACCGAGGCCGTGACCGCGTTCAAGATGTCCCAGCAGCAGGACAAGCGGGACATCCTGACCTCGTACCTGAACACGATCTACTTCGGCAAGGGCGGTTACGGCATCAAGACCGCCGCCAAGGCCTACTTCGGGCTCGACGACCTCAAGGCGCTGACCCACTCGCAGGCCGCCCTGCTCGCGGGCATGATCCAGAACCCGAGCCGGTCCAACCAGGACGCGTACCTCAAAGAGCGCTGGAACTACGTGATGGACCAGATGCTCAAGTACCAGTGGATCGACCAGTCCTACCGCGACACCGAGGCGTTCCCGCAGCTGGCGCCGGAGACCGACGACTCCGGGCTCACCGGTCCGCGCCTGCACATCAAGGACCAGGTCATGGCCGAGATGGAACAGGTCGGGTGGGACTACACGAAGCTCCAGAAGGTCGGCGGCACCGTCCAGACCACCATCGACCCGGCGATGCAGACGGCGGCCGAGGAATCGGTGGCCGAGGTGCTCAACGGCCAGACCGAAGGGCTGAAGTCCGCGCTCACCGCGATCGACCCGAACTCGGGCGCGGTCAAGGCGTACTACGGGAGCGCCGACGGCCTCGGCCTCGACTACGCGTTGTCCCTCCAGGAGGCGGGTTCGTCGTTCAAGCCGTTCGACCTGGTGGCGGCGCTCAAGAAGGGCAAGGGCCTCGGCACGACCTACGACGGCCGGTCGCCCAAGACGTTCAACAACGTGGGCGACCGACCCATCACGATCCGCAACGCCTCGGACACGGCCAACACCTGCGGCGAGAAGTGCCCCATCCGCAAGGCGATGGAGATGTCGCTCAACACCGTGTTCTACGAGTTGGTCCTCGAGATCGGCACCCAGCCGGTCGCGGACGCGGCGTTCGAGGCGGGCATCCCGCGAGTCGTGAAGGACAACGGCGCCGAGAAGAAGCTCCTGGTCAACCCGGACACCGGCGGTGCGCCGAACGCGGGTATCGCGATCGGCGGCGGTGAGGCGCAGGTCCGGCCGTTCGACATGGCGTCGGCCTACGCCACGTTCGCCGCACGCGGCGTCTACCACAAGCCGTTCTTCATCTCGAAGATCACCAACCCCGAGGGCAAGCCGGTCTACCAGCACATCGACGAGACGCGCATCGCGTTCGACCCGGACCCCACGACGAGCCGCAACATCGCCGACAACGTGACCGAGTCGCTCAAGCCCGTCCTGACGTACTCGAAGATCCCGTGCGCGGAGCGCGAGTGCGCCGGCAAGACCGGCACGCACGAGCTGCCGGACAGCATCGGGCAGAACTCGAAGGCGTGGATGATCGGCTACACGCCGTCGCTGGCGACCTCCGTGTGGATGGGTCGCGAGTTCGGCAACGAGGCGTTGCAGGACATCAGGGGCAACCCGATCTTCGGTGGTGGCCTGCCGGCTCAGATCTGGAAGAAGTTCATGGACCGGGCACTGGCCGGCACCCCCAAGGAGACCTTCCCCAAGGCCGTGCCGATGGGCCAGTACAACAACCCGACCACGACGACGACCGCGCAGCCGACCACGACGACGCCGAAGAAGGAAGAGGAGAACCGGCCGACGACGACGGACCCGACCACCACCCGGCAGCCGGGGCCGACGACGACCAAGACGCCCCGTCCCTGCACCGGCCCGCTCTGCCCCACCCCGCCGACGACGACGAGCGACACGAACCAGCCGGATCCGATCGGCGGTGGCGGCAGCCCGCCCACCGGCTAGCACCTCGCGGTCCCTCGAAGGGCCCGATCCGGCACACGCCGGGTCGGGCCCTTCGTCGTCGAGCCCCGTCACAGGCGCGAGGTCCAACCAATTCGTTGACACCGCGCCACCGGCTGATTACATTAAGTTTCAGGCACCGCGATAGTGCCGACATCAGGGGGGCTTGATGATTTTTCTCCGCGCGTTCCGCGCCCAAGTAATTCACATTTCCCGACCAACGCACCGGCGATGACCCACCGCCGGTAGCGGTTGGCTGTTCCTCAATTCCCTGACGGTGTCGCACGTCTGCGCACGGTCAACCCGAACAATTCCGAACCGGGTCACACCCCTCGCACGACGATGGCGCACCACAGCGGCCACCGTCGTGGGAGAACTTTGCGCTGCGGTTCACCGCCCTCCGACCCCTGCGAAGAACCGGAAGGAAAAATGCGCTTCATTCGAATGCTCTCAGCTATCCTGCTGGCGATCACCGCTCTCACCACGAGCGGCATCGGAACTGGTCAGGCCGCCGCGAAGCCCATCTCCGAGGTGCCGATCAGCACCGCTCAGCTCGGCGAGAACTGCGCGAACATCGGCAACGGCGACGTCTGCATCAGAATCGGCGACCGCTACAACGGCGGCCACGCGGACATCACCGTCTGGTACGACAAGCACGCCGGCGACCCGGTCACCATCCGCTTGCGCTTCTCGGGCAGCGGAGGCGGTTACGACGAAGGCGCCTTCACCATTTCGGCGGGCGAGGTGCGTGGTTACATCTGGCGCAACGTCTACCTGTACGACTACTGCCACTACGGGCAGATCATGACCGGGCCACCGCCGAACTACACCCCGATCGTCACCGGCGGATACGTCTGCATCTGACGTGCTCCGCGTTTGACCGGAGCTCGAAATTTCCGCACCGCTGACGGTGCTCGACATTCAGGCACACCCCGCCTGGTGGCGGCGGCTCGCTGTGCCGACCACCCGATCGACAACACGGCCCGGATCGTCCACCGCGCGGCGGAGTCGCCGTGCGGCGCCGATCCGCGTCCCGATCACGATGAAGGGCAACCATGTCAAGAACGTGGTCGCGAGCCGCGCTGTGCGCGTTCTCGCTGCTGCTGCTCGCCCCGGTGGCGGGTACCGCGCAAGCGGAACCCACGCTCCCGCCGGGGTCCGTGCAGGCGACACAGGCGGCGCCGCCGCCCGTGGAGCCCGCCTCGATCGATGACGGCAAGCGCGACGAACTCCTCGGCCGGGGGTGGCAGGAGTCGGGCGACCTGCTGTGGACGACCTCCGGGGACGCCGAGGGCTTCCACCTGCTGACCGCCGAGGCCAGGACGGGCTACACCTGGCGCACCGCCGCCTCGTTGCGGCAGCCCGGTCTGCCGGCCGACCAGTGGGTCGGCAACGCCTGCGTGACCGGCTCGGGAAAGCGGGCGGTCGTCGTGTACGCGCCGCGCACCTTCACCAACGACGAGAAGCTCTCCAACCGCGGCGGGTACACGGCCGTGGTGGACCTCGCCTCCGGCGCCGTGACCGAACTGCCGATCCGCACCACCCTCGCCTACTTCAACCCGGGCTGCGGCGCGGACGACGTCGCCGCCCTCACCCAGGGCGCGGACACCGATCTCGGCAAGACCGGCGTGTTCACCCTGGACACCGCGACCGGCGCGCTGAGCGCGCGCACCGAGCTGCGCAGCCAGCTCACCTCCGCCGTGCCCACCCCGAAGGGGCTCGTCGTGGCCGCCGCGGGCACGTTGGCGCTGGTCGGTGAGGGCGGAAAGCTCGAGCGCCTCAACCCGACCCGCGGCGTGGCGTACAACCTGACGCCGGACGCGGACGGCGGCGTGGTCTACGCCCAGGGCGCGGACAAGGACGGCGTCGAGGTGCGGCGCTTCCCCGGTTCCGGCAAGGAGTCGGCACTGCTGGCCACGGGCCGCTCCGGGGAGGTGGGCATCGCCCGCGGCACGCAGGGCAGGGTCTTCCTGACCGGCAAGCCCGCGAAGGTCGAGAAGCTGCCCAAGAGCGTCGTCAAGCTCGACGTCGACGTCCGTGCCGAGGTGTCCACCGCCGGTGAGGCCGCGGTCACCGGGCTGCGCGCGTCCGGCAAGGCGGATCTCGCCACCCAGCCGGTGCACATCGCGGCGAAGAGCACGAAGACCGGCCGCGACCTCGGGTTCACCGTGAACCCGGCGGACAACCCCGTCCGCCGCGCCGGGTCGAAGCCCGAGGGCGTCACCATCCAGCAGTCCCCGGCCAACGGCGACGCCACCACCGCCGAGGTCGGCATCGCGGCCGACGACCCGGACTCGTTGTGCTCCGTGCCGCGCAACGACCCGGCCATCCAGGTCATGCAGCCCAAGCCGAAGCAGGTGGAGTGGGCGGCGAACATGGCCATCGAGGGCGGCCTGACCATCCAGCGCCCGCAGAACTGGCACAGCAACGGGCTCCCCAGCTACAGCCCGCAGGGCCTCTTCCCACCCCGCATCATGACCGGCAAGGTCCCCGCGCAGGTCATGCTCGGCATCCTGGGCCAGGAGTCCAACCTCTGGCAGGCCAGCAGGTACATCATGCCCGGTGACTACGGCAACCCGTTGATCGGCAACTACTACGGGCTCGCGAGCTACGACGACGACCCGGACAACGACTGGATCATCCGGCCCGAGCACTCGGACTGCGGCTACGGCGTGTCCCAGATGACCGACGGGATGCGGCGCGGCGGCAGCCTGTCCCCCATCCAGCAGAAGGCGATCGCGACGGACTACGCGGCGGCCATCGCCGCCGGCATGCAGTTGCTGCAGGCCAAGTGGATCGAGTTGCAGGCTGCGGGCGTGCTGATGAACGACAACGACCCGTCGAAGATCGAGAACTGGTTCGCGGCGGCGTGGTCGTACAACTCCGGCTACTACGCGCCGAACCGGGAGGGCGCGAACGGCGCGTACGGCCTCGGTTGGACCAACAACCCGGCCAACCCGCGCTACCCCGAGGGCCGCGCGATGTTCGGCAAGGACCCGCGCGACTTCGCGAAGCCCCAGCAGTGGCCCTACCCCGAGCGGGTCCTGGGCTTCGCGGCCAACCCGCCGTCAGGCTACGAGGCGCCGGATGTCGAGGTGCCGTTCTTCCGCGCCGCCTGGTGGATGTCGGAAGAACTCCGCGACCTCGCCAAGCCGGACTGGCGGACCTTCTGCGACCCGGTGAAGAACCTGTGCTCCCCGACGGTCGACTACGTCCCGGACCACCCGGACGTGGTCGATGAACCGGCGGGACCGTGCGGGCACAAGTCGGTGGACGGGTACTACGACCTGAAGTGCTGGTGGCACCACCCGGTCACCTGGAAGGCCAACTGCGCCGACGACTGCGGCAACGAGTTCATCCGCTACGACTACCCGGCCTACGAGAACAACGAGCCCGCGGACGGCACCAGCTACCCGCCGACGTGCGGCACGGCCGGGCTGCCCACCAGCGCCATGGTGGTGGACGACATCCCGCGGATGACGGCTCCGGTCAGGGACGTCAACTGCAAGCGCGCCAACTTCGCCGACGGCACCTTCGAGCTGACCTTCGGCCACAACGCGGCGGGTCAGGACTCGGGGAAGATCGGCCTCCAGCAGTCCGGCGGCGGGTACGGCTCGCACTTCTACTTCACCGACATCGGCATGGCCTCCGACGACGAGAGCCGCCAACTGGAGGTCAAGGCGCGCTGGACCCTCGACCAGGTCCTCGCCACGCCGGCCGAGGTGTGGGTGAACCGGCCGAAGGCCCTGGAGAACAGCAACCTCGCGATGGACTACGTGGTCGACACGGCCAACGGGCCGCAGACCGTCACCGCGCAGTACCCGGGCCTGGGCGACAAGTGGATCAACCTGGGCACCTTCCCGTTCAACGGCCGGCCGTCGGTGTCGGTCAGCTCCCTGCACGAGGCCAGCTTCGCCACCACGCCCAAGATCGCCTTCGACGCGGTCGCGTTCGTGCCGGCACAGGCGTCGAACGGCAAGGTCGCCAAGATCACCAGCCACGCCAACCTGTGCCTGGCACCCCAGAACAACGGGGTCGACTCCGGCGTGGCCGCCGTGCAGCGGGCGTGCACCGGTGACTTCGCCGAGAAGTGGGCCGTGAACTGGCTCGGGACCCACATCGGCCCGAACGGCCAGCAGCGCCACCTCTACACGTTCCGGAACGAGAACAGCGGCAAGTGCCTGGAGGTCCCGAACAACCGGACCGACGTGGGCGCACCCGTTCAGCAGGCGAATTGCGTGTCGAGCGCCTTCAACCAGCAGTGGTCGTCCGGCAGCCCGATCCTCGACATCAACGGCAAGAACGACTTCGCCAACCGGAACAGCGGACTGTACATGGGCATCGCCGGGTGCAACACGACACCGGGAACTCCGGTGCAGCAAATCACGTACGGCCAGATCTGCAACAACGACGCAAATGCCACCACGTGGCGTTTCGTGTTCGTCAGCTAGCAAGCAGGAACCGACCGCGAGGCAACCGCGCATCACGGCCGGAAGCTACTCCGGCCGTGATGGCGCGGATCCCGAAACTCGTCAAAGGGAAGCGCAGTGTGCACGGTGAGTGCTGGTCCGACTGATTCGGCTGGGATTTCGACGACCGGATCGAGTGGCTCAGCGTTCACTGGTGACGATCTGGCCCGTCGTCGTCGAACCGGTGGTCGGAACCGACCGGTGGATCGGCGACCACATCGGAAGGACTCGAAGGTGAAGCACTCCAAGAAGGTTCTGGGCGCCATGTCCGCAGCACTGTTCGGCATGGTGTCGATCAGCGGACCGGCACAAGCGCAGCCGGTTGAGGAGCACTGCGTCGTGGTCACCGGAAGAACCCCGAAGGACCCCGTGCGGAGCGCGTGCTCCACCGATCCGGACGCCCCCGCGCTGAAATCCCTTTCGGCAGTCGCGATCCCTCTCATGACCTGGTACGACAACTGGCACTGGGACGGCAGCAGCGGCGAGTTGACCTGGTACGGGTACGCCGGGACCTGTGACGCGGAGGGTTATCTCATCTACTTCGACGAGAACAACTTCCCCGCGTGGAAGGATCGCATCTCATCCTTCGGCGTACATGGCGGCTGTTGGACCACGGTGGCGTTCGCCAAGGCATACCAGCCTTTCGAAGGACATGCCCGGTACGACGGCGACGTCTACTACGTCGGCGACCTCATGAACGATTACATCGAAGGGTTCCAAGTCACCTCGCCTCGTTGATCCGCCCCGCGCACAGGACCCGGAACGAGGAACATGTCGAAAAGACGCGCCCAGCGCATCCTGGGCACATCGTTGATATCACTCGCACTGCTCGCCTCGACTGCCCGACCCGGCGCCGCCGCCCCACCGACGCCACAGGCGCCTGCGCCGCCGGTGGAGCAGCACCTGGAGAGCACGACCGATCCCGCCGAGCGGGACAAATTGCTCGGGCGCGGCTGGCAGCAGTCGACCGACCGGGCGTGGACGACGAGCGGTGACGCGGACGGCTTCCACGTGCTGGTCGCCGACGCTTCGAGCGGCTACGCGTGGCGCACGGCGGCGACGTTGTCCGAACCGGGCTTCGACGCCGACCAGTGGGTCGGCAACGCCTGCGTGACGGGGTCGGGCAAGCGGGCCGTCGTCGTCTACGCGCCGCGCATCTTCACCAACAAGGACGAGCTGGCCGGTCGCGGCGGGTTCAGCGCGACGGTGGACCTCGACACCGGTGCGGTGACCAAGCTGCCGGTCCGGTCGAGCCTGGCCTACTTCAACCCCGGCTGCGGCGCCGGCGAGGCCGCGGTGCTCACCGAGGAGGGCGACGACCTGGACCGGACCCGGTTGACCAGGCTCGACGCGGCCACGGCAACGCCGGCCGCGCCGGTCGAGGTCGAGGGTCAGGTGACCTCTGCCGTGCCGACGGCCGCGGGTGTCGTCGCGGCGGCGGGGTCGACGTTGGTGCGGGTCGACGAGAAGGGCGCCCGCAGCCGCCTGGCCGCCACGACCGGGTCGCCGTTCATGCTGCGGCCCGACGCCGACGGTGGCGTGGTGTTCCTGGAGCGCCTCGGCGACCGGGTGCGTGCCCGGCGGGGGCTGCCCGGCGATCCGCAGGCGCCGGTGGTCACGCTGGCCACCGGAGGGATCAAGGACCTCGGGGTCACGTCGGGCAGGGCCGGCGCGGTGTTCCTGACCGGCAAGGCCGACACCGTCGGCGCGCTGCCGCGGTCGGTGGTCAAACTCGACGTGTCGCGGGACGCCGAAGTGTCCACCGAGGGCCGCGCGGCCGTGGAGAAGTCGGAGTACGCCGACCCTCCCGGCAAGGACCCCGCGGCGGCGCGGCGCGCGAAGATCGACCTGAAGGTCGTCGGCACGGGCGAGCGCGTCGGCTTCACCGTCAACCCGGGCGAGGTGGTCGGCGCGCACGCTGCGACCGGCCGCGAGCCGAACCCGAGGTTCGGCAAGCAGGCGGAGCTGTCCGCGACCGCCGACCTGACCGACCCGGTGGACGCCGAGCGGACCTGCGCCATCCCGCGTGGCGACGCGTCGGCGATGGCCACGCAGCCCACGCCGGCGCAGGCGGAGTGGGCGGCGGACCGGGCCGTGCTCGGCACCCTGGAGAACACCGACGGCGCGCAGGCGATGTTCCCCTCCAAGCCGTTGCTCGGCGGTGAGAAGGTGCCGCCGCAGATCCTGCTCGGCGTCATGGCGCAGGAGTCGAACCTGTGGCAGGCCGCCCGGTTCGCGCTGCCCGGCGTGCCCGCGAACCCGTTGATCGGCAACTACTTCGGTCTTGACATCTACAACAGCGACGGTGATGACGACTGGGACATCCACTGGGAGAAGGCCGACTGCGGCTACGGCATCACCCAGGTCACCGACGGCATGCGCCTGGCGGGCCGCGAGGGCGGGCACGCGCCGGCGCTCCCGGCGGACCAGCAGCGGGCCATCGCGCTGGACCACAAGACGAACATCGCCCGCGGCCTGCAGATCCTCCAGGAGAAGTGGAACCAGACCCGCGCGGCCGGGATGGTCGTCAACAACGGCAGCCCGCGCAAGATCGAGAACTGGTTCTTCGCGGTGTGGGCCTACAACTCCGGGTTCAACGCGGACAAGGGCGACGGCTCGCCGTGGGGCCTCGGGTGGACCAACAACCCGATCAACCCCCGCTACCCGGCGAACCGGCTGCCGTTCCTGGAGTACACCCAGACCGACGCCAAGTACCCCAACCGGTGGCCGTACCCGGAGAAGATCATGGGGTGGGCGGCCCAGTCGATCGCCACGCCGACCGGGCCGGGCTTCGCGCCCGCGTGGTGGAACTCCGCCGGCGCCGACGGCAACCTCAACCGGCAGAACGTGAAGCCGCCGGTCGACCTGTTCTGCAAGCCCCAGAACGACTGCTACCCCGGGCAGCAGTGGGTGCCGGACGACCCGTCGGTGCTGCCCGGTCCCGGTGACGACCCGGAGCCGCCGGGGCCGTGCGACCACAAGAACCCGGCGACCGGCAAGCGCGACCTGAAGTGCTGGTGGCACCTGCCCGCCACCTGGAAGCCCGACTGCGAGCAGACCTGCGGCGTCTGGAACTTCACCTACGACGTGGAGCCCTCGCCGGGATGGGGCGCGAACTACCCGCCGCGCTGCGCGCAGGACACCCTGCCCGCGAACGCCCTGATCATCGACGACCTGCCCGCCACCCCCGCCGCGCTGCCCGCGAAGTGGGCCGACCCGGCCAGGCGCTGCGCCAGGGACTGGACCAGCCAGGGCAGCTTCCAGCTCCAGTTCGCCACGCCGTCGGCGAAGATCGACTTCCACCAGCTCGGCGCGGGGTTCGACAACCACTTCTACTTCGGCCACACCCGCCAGGACGATGCCGCCGGCACCATGGGCAAGGTCACCGGCACCTGGACACTGAACCGCCCCCTCGCCGGGTGGGCGCGGGTCCTGGTGCACATCCCCGACCACGGCGCGCACACCAGGCAGGCCAGGTACGAGGTCGAGACCGGGTCCGGCACCAAGACCAGGGTGGTCCTGCAACGCACCGAGGCCAACAAGTGGGTCTCGCTCGGCGTCATGCAGTTCTCCGGCACGCCGAAGGTGCGGCTGTCCACGACCACGCTGGACGGGTTGGGCACCGAGGACGTGGCCTGGGACGCGGTGGCGTTCCAGCCGATGGCGCAGAAACCCGCGAACGTCGTCGTCGCGCTGGGCGACTCGTACTCGTCGGGCGAGGGCGCGGGCGGCAACGCCGCGTACTACCGGGAGACGAACGTCTACGGCGACGACGAGGAACTGCGCAACGCCTGCCACCGCTCCCCGCACACGTGGTCGCGGCAGGGCAAGCTCGCCCGGTACGCCGGCAACACCATCGGGCAGATCGCGGACTTCTACAACGACCCGACGATGGACTACCAGCTGCTGGCGTGCAGCGGGGCGCGCACGCACCACGTGCTGCCCTACAAAACGGTGCCGGCCGATCAGCCCAAGCCCACCGACGCGTGGGGTGTCACCGGGCAGTCGTTCTACCACGAGGTGCCGCAGATGGACCGCGGCTTCCTGGACGAGTCGACCACGCTGGTCACCCTGTCGATCGGCGGGAACGACGCTCGGCTCACCCAGATCATGAAGTCCTGCCTCACGTACCTGTACGACTGCCCGGACGAGGTGCTGGACGAGGACGGCGGCGTGCCGTTGAAGGACGCCCAGCCCGCGCTGATCCGGAACAAGGTGATGCCGTCGGTGGCGACCACGATCCGCGAGATCCACAAGCGGGCGCCGAACGCGAAGATCGTGCTGATGGGCTACCCGAAGTTCGTGGAGCGCGGCGGGATCTGCGACGTGCTGTTCTCGGGGCGCACGATCGACTGGTTCGCCGAGATCGGGAACGTCTTCACCGTGGCGTACACCAGCATGACCATCGACCTCCAGGCCGAGGGCATCCCGATGGTGTACGCCGACCCGTACACCGCGTTCAACGGCAAGGGCGCGTGCGGCTCGCCGGCGCGGATCAACGAGGTCGTCGGCACGAAGACGGATTCCGACCCGCCGCTGACCGGCGGCGGCTTCATCTCCTCGGAGAGCTTCCACCCGACCAGGGAGGGTTATCAGTTGTACGGCGAAGTGTTCACCGCAGCCCTGCGGAAGCTCGGACTGTGATCCGGGCACTGCTGGTGGTGGCCGCGGTCGCGGTCACCACCGGCGCCTGCACTTCCGAGGCGGACCGGGCTTTCGACTACGCCGCCCAGGACGCGCGCGACGCCGCGGAACGGGATCGGCTGCGGGTGGAGGGCGCTGCTCGCAAGGCCAGGGAGAAGGGACCGGAGGCCGCGTTGGCGGAAGCCGTCGCGGGCGACCCGAAACGGGTGTTCGGCACCCGGACCACGGCGGACGGGTTCGAGCTGGACGCCGTGTACTACGGGCAGGGCCAGGCGGGCGGCGGGTGGACCGCCGAGAGCCGGTCCGTGCGGCTGTGCGTGCGGTTCATCGGACGCGTGGAGCCGAAGCCCGTGGTGGAGGCAGCGGACGTGGAATGCGCTGCCTCGCTCCCCTCCGTAGCGCCCGACTCCGGCACGTTCAACCGCACCATCCGGCTCACCGACTGAGCGTGATCTCGACGGCCTGGCCGGGCGGCGAGTGCCTGAACCGCGAGTCGTTCCACCCGTCACGAGCCTGACCGGCGACCCGGGCGAGCGGGCCGACGAGGCGTTGGCGGACACCGAGGAGCGGTTGCGCTCAGGCGCGGCCGACGGGGAGCTGCCCGACGAGGAGGTCGCGTCGGCGGTCTCGGCGGGCGCGGGCCACGAGCCGGTGGTGAGCCGGGAGGGCGGCGCGACGTCGTTCGTCGCAGAGTTGCACGGCGTGACCAGCTCCGCGTCGGCTCGGTCGGCGCGACCCGGTGCCACCGGTTCACCGTGACCGGTTCGGGGGATGTCACGGCGGTCGAGTCGGACGCCTGCCGGTAGCACCACCGCAGGACTCCGCGCCCACCGGGCGCGGTCGTGTCACCGAAGTGATCAGGGGGAATTCGTGATGCGCGAGAACAGGATCGCCGCGGTGGGACTGCTCACCGCGGCCGGGGTGGCGCTGCCGGGTCTCCA
This sequence comes from Actinosynnema sp. NPDC051121, assembly GCA_040689555.1. Classification (GTDB taxonomy): domain Bacteria; phylum Actinomycetota; class Actinomycetes; order Mycobacteriales; family Pseudonocardiaceae; genus Actinosynnema. The sequence goes on from JBFBCZ010000002.1 coordinate 111,597, forward strand.
ACCCGCCGGCGCTTCGACCACGCCATCAGCCGGCGGCACGGTGCCGGACAGCACGGTGGAGCACCGCCGTCGACGTCGACGACGGCGGCAGATCAGCGAACTCGGCGTGCCGGGCAGGGGGCGTGCGCGGGCGCGGTTCGTGAACGGGGCAGGCCAGGTGGTCGGGTCGTGCCAGACCACCGCAGGACCGCCTGCGCCGGTGCGGTGGACCGGTGCGGACGCGACCGGGCCGGACGTGGCGGGCCGGGGTTTCCACGGGCTGTGCAGCGTGGTTTCCGGGCAGGAGCGGTTGGGCAACCCGTGGCAGATCCAGCCGATGGCGCCGGCCGACCCCGGGATCGACCCGCCGTTCGAGAAGTTCTGCTCGCTCGGGACACTGGTGCCGGATCCGGGTCACAGCGGCTGAGAGGATGGCGGGTGTGGGACTGATCGTGCTCGCGCTGGCGTTCGTCGCCGCGGCGATCTGGTTCGTGGTGGCGCTCGCCCCGGTGCGCAACGTGCCGGCGCGCCTGGCCCTGTTCGTCGTCCACCTCGGGCTGTCCGCGTGGCTGGTCGCCGCGACCGCCGCCGAGTACGGCCCGTCCGACGACCTCGTCCTGACGTGCGCGATCGTCGCACCGGGAGTGCTGGTGGTGGCCGTCCGGCTGGGCGCGCTGCTGGTCCGGCGCAGCGGCTGACGGTGAAGCGGGGGGTTCTCCGGAACCCCCCGTGCCGGACGGGCACCGCAACGCGGACGACGCCGTCCGGCACCGATCAGCGGCCAGGCGGTCGAGCGGTTCGACCGCGCCCCGCCGCGTGAACGGCCCCGTCCCACGCACACCCGCTCTGGAACACGTCCCGATCCCCGCGGATCGGGGAACCGGTCACCGCCGTGCCGCGGCGGGCCGGCGCGTTGTCATCCGAAAGATCGATAACCAGGAGGATTTGTCGTGCGCGTGAACAGGTTCCTCGCGGCGGGAGTGCTCGCCGCGTCCGGGGTCGCGCTGCTGGGGGTCCAGCCCGCCGGCGCTTCGACCACGTCGCCGATCGACCTGGGCGTGCTGCCCGGCGGCGCGGAGAGCAAGGCGGTCGACATCAGCGAGACCGGTGTGGTCGTGGGTGAGGCGACCACGGCCGGCGGCCAAACGCACGCCGTGCGCTGGGGCGCGGACCACGCCATCAGCCAACTCGGCACGGTGCCGGGCAGCACGTGGAGCACCGCCGTCGACATCAACGCCGCAGGCACCGCGATCATCGGCGTCGCGCAGGTGTCGGGTCAGCGCATACCCGTTCGCTGGGACGCGGACGGCGTGGTCACCGCCCTGCCGCTGCTGCCCGGCGGCGTCACCGGCGGGGTGGCGGCCGTCAACGCGGCGGGGGTCACGGTCGGCTACTCGTTCGCGGCGGACGGCCGGTCGCACGCGGTGAAGTGGGCCGCCGACGGCACGGTCACCGACCTGGGCGGGTTGCCGAGCGGCTCCTACCCGCTGGGTGAGCCGATGGTGCGCGGCCACGCGTCGTCGATCAACGACGCCGGCGCCGTCGTCGGTGAGGTCTACCCCGCCGACGCCGTGGAGCACGCGGTGAGGTGGGACGCGAGCGGCGCGATCAGCGAGCTCGGCGCGCCCGGGGCGTCCAGCGGTGAGCGTGCCCGGGCGCGGTTCGTGAACGGGGCCGGCCAGGTGGTCGGGACGTTCCGGACCACCTCGGGACCGAGCGTGCCGGTGCGGTGGACCGGTGCGGGCGCGAGCGAGCTGAACCTGGCGGGCCGGTACCTCTCCGAGCTGGTCGGCCTGAGCGAGACCGGCGTCGTCGCGGGCAACGCCGTGGTCGGCCGCTGGCTCTACCTGGGCCTGACCTGGGACGCGAACGGGCAGCTCACCGAACTGCCCCCGTTGGCGGGTGACGTGTCCAGCCGCGCCGTGGACGTGATCGGGGACGGTTCGGTCGTGGGCAACTCCTCATCGGCCGGTGAGACCGACCGACCGGTCCGCTGGACCGGTGGCGTCGCCCAGTTGCTCGGGGCGCCGGCCGGTGCGACCTCGGCCAGCGTGTACGGGGCGAACGACGGCGGCACGGCAGTCGGCCTCGCGGTCCTGCCCGGGTTCGTGGCGCACGCCGTGCTCTGGCCCGCGAGCTGACCCCGGGGCCCGCCACGAACCTGCGGGATTCGTGGCGGGCCCCGGCCCGACCTCACAGCTGCTGTTGCCCGGTGCCCGTAGCATCCGTGCCCGTGGCCAGCCCTTCGCAGCACCCGCAGGCGAACGCCGACGACACCGACTCGCTCGGTCCCGACGAGCGGGTCAACCCCACCTGGACCGAGCCGCTGGCGCGCGGCGCCAGCAAGGTGATCGGCGGACCCGTCGGCGCGCACGCGTCGGTCGGCCGGCAGTGGTTCTGGACGCCGCTGCGGGTCGTGCTGCTGTTCGCGGTCGTGACGCTGGCGCTGGCGTGGTTCCAGAAGTCGCCGTGCGTCCAGCAGTACGTGGACGACAACGGCGTGGTGCAGCTGGACTGGCGGGGCAGCAAGCAGTTCACCGCGATGTGCTACTCCGACACCGTGCCGCTGTACACGGCGGAGCGGCTGGACAAGCCGGACACGTTCCCCTACAAGACGTCGTGGGTCGACGACGAGGGCAAGCCGACCGCGCACGTGCGGTACATGGAGTACCCCGTGCTGACGGGCATGTTCCAGCTGCTCAACGCGCGCATGGCGCAGGGCTGGACGGTGATCGCCTCGTCCGGGTGGCTGCCCAACCCCATGACCGTGATCGTGTACTTCAACATCACCGCGCTGTGGCTGGCGCTGGCGTGGCTGGTGACCGCCTACGCGGTGGCGCAGCTGGCCAGGCGACGGCCCTACGACGCGGTGATGGTGGCGGTGTCGCCGCTGGTGATCGTGCACGCGTTCACCAACTTCGACACGCTGGCCACCGCGTTCGCGACCGCGGGCATGCTCGCGTGGGCGCGCAAGAAGCCCGTGCTGGCGGGCGTGCTGCTCGGGCTGGGCGGCGCGGCGAAGCTGTACCCGTTGTTCCTGCTCGGGCCGTTGCTGCTGCTGTGCTGGCGCGCGGGCAAGCTGCGGGCCGGGTGGACCACGTTCGGCGCGACGGTGGTGACGTGGGGGCTGGTGAACGCGCCGATCGCCTGGCTCTACCCGGACGGCTGGCGCGAGTTCTTCCGGCTCAACACCGAGCGCGGCGTCGACCCGGACTCGATCTACAACGTGATCGCGCAGTGGACCGGGTGGCGCGGCTTCGACCCGGGACTGGTGCAGGGGCAGGCGCCCGAGGTGCTGAACACGGTCAGCGCGGTGCTGTTCCTGGCGTGCTGCGCGGCGGTCGGGTTCGTGGCCATGTCCGCGCCGCGGCGGCCCCGGCTCGCGCAGCTGACGTTCCTCGTGGTGGCCGCGTTCCTGCTGACGAACAAGGTGTGGAGCCCGCAGTACTCGCTGTGGCTCGTGCCGCTGGCCGTGCTGGCCCTGCCGCGGTGGAAGCTGCTGCTGGCCTGGATGGTGGTGGACGCGCTGGTCTGGGTGCCCCGGATGTTCTTCTACCTGGGCGTGGACAACAAGGGCCTGCCGATCGACTGGTTCCTGGGCGCGGTGCTGGCGCGGGACGTCGCGGTTCTCGTGCTGTGCGCGATGATCGTGCGCGAGATCTACCGGCCCGCCCTGGACAAGGTGCGCCAGGCCGGTGACGACGACCCGTGCGGCGGCTTCGTCGACGGCGCGCCGGACCGGTTCGCGCTGCGGTTGCGCCGGCGGCGCGAGGAAGCCCCGGTCCCGGTGGGCACGGGGAGCTGACCTACGCGGCGGTCGTGGGCGCCGGACGGCGGCGGGCGGGCCTGAAGTCGGTGAACGTGACCTCCGACTTCAGGAACACCAGGAACAACGCCACCAGCAGCGCCGCCCGGCCCCACACGCCGATCACCACGGCCTGCGCCGAGAACCCGTCGTAGATCCCCGATGGCTCGCCGAACTCGATCGCGTAGTACCAGCGGAAGATGCCGACGCCCATGGCGAGGTCCGCCAGGAAGTACGCCGCCACCCAGCCCCAGTTCACCCGCAGCAGCACGAACATCGGCACCAGCCACAGCGTGTACTGCGGCGAGTGCACCTTGTGCAGCAGCAGGAACCCGCACAGCATCGCCGCCGACACCGGCACCCACGGGTAGCTGCCCTCGCGCAGGTAGCGCCGCCACCCGAGCCACGCCGCCAGCGCGAACGACGCCAGGATCCCGACCGGCGACAGCACGCCGACCACCGCCTGCATGGTCTCGTCGGCCATGAACGGCCGCATCGACCAGAACCAGATCGAGTTGGTGGTGATGTCGACCCGGCGCAGGCCCTGGAACGCGAACGACGCCTTCCAGCCCTCCGGCCCGGCCAGCGCGAACGGCAGGTTGACCAGCGCCGCCGTCACCACGGCGGCCAGCGCGACCTTCACCGCGCCCGCCACGTCGTACCGGGCGCCGCGCGGCAGCGACCGACCGCCCGGACCGCCGGTCAGCACGTACAGGCACAGCGGCAGCACGAAGATCGCCGGGTAGAGCTTGAACGCGAACCCGAGCCCCAGCAGCACCGACGCGGCCACGGCGCGGTCCACCAACGGCCGCGCACGCCGTCCCCAGCCCCGGTGCGCGACGTACACCGCCGCCACCGCGCAGAACACGACCGGCAGGTCCCAGTTGTGGAACGCGTACAGCACCACCGGCGGGCCCAGCGCCCAGACCAGCGCCCGCCACCGGCTCAGCCTGCCCAGCAGCCACGCGGTGGCCAGCCCGAACGGCGCCATCAGCAGCGCCGAGCACAGCAGGAACGCTGCGTCGGTCCGGGCCGGGATCGCGCCCGCCCAGATCAGCAGGCCGGTCAGCACCGGGTACTCGACCACGCCCCCGACCAGCACGCCCGTGGCGGTGATGCCGCCGTTGACGTACGGGAACACGTGCCGGTCCACGTCACGGCCGATCCACAGGTGCTGGATGTCGGAGTAGCAGACGTCGGCCTTGTTGCGCTTCTCGTAGTCCGGCGCGCTGCGGCCCAACTGGTCGAACTCCGGCCCGGTGCAGCGGTCCTTGTTGAGGAAGCCCGCGAACATCGTCAGCCCGCACAGCAGGACGACGGCGGCGAGCGCGACCCGGCCGAACCGCGGCGGGCGCGAACCGGCGTCCGCGCGCTCCGGCACGGCCACCACCTCCCGCGTCACGCTCAGCCGGCCAGGTGCTCGCGGAGGAACGCGATGTCCGCGGCCTGCCCTTCGTCCGGCGTCTCGACCAGCACGGGCGAACCCGCGGCGGCGGCCACCTCGACCAGCTGCCCGGGGTCGATCGTCCCGGACGCGATGTTGGCGTGCCGGTCGCGCGCGGAGCCGAACTCGTCGCGCGAGCTGTTGAGGTGGACCAGGTCGATCCGCCCGGTGATGGCCTTCACCCGGTCCACGATGCCGACCAGGTCCTCGCCGGAGGCGAACGCGTGGCAGGTGTCCAGGCAGAACCCGGCGTCGAACTCGCCGACCGCGTCCCACAGCCTGCCGAGCATGTCGAACGTCCGCGCCATGGCGTTCTCGCCGCCCGCGGTGTTCTCGATCAGGATCGGGACCGCGAAGCCACCGCTGTCGGCCTGGCGCTCGAACATCTTCCGCCAGTTGGCGATGCCCTCGTTCGGGTCCTCGCCCTTGGTGACGTGCCCGCCGTGCACGATCAGGCCCTTGGCACCGACCTTGGCCGCCGCCTCGGCGTGCTGGAGGACGATCTTGCGCGACGGGATGCGGATGCGGTTGTTGAGCGACGCGACGTTGGCCAGGTAGGGCGCGTGGACGAAGACGTCCAGGTCGGAGGCCAGCAACCCGTCGGTCTGGGGGTGCGGCTTCGGCGCCTTCCAGCCCTGCGGGTCGGCCAGGAAGAACTGCACGACGTCCGCGCCGCGTTCGGCGGCGGCGCCGAGCGGGTCGTCGTCGCGGACGTGGGCCCCGATGCGCATGGGTGTGGAGGGTAGTCGGGCGCTGCAACGCAACGGCCACCGACACCGATACGAAAATTGTCACCGCGGGGGATGGTCCGCGTCACTATCAGCACCTACGCTCGTTACTTGCAAGTAGGAAACAAGGAACGCGGGCGGTACGCCAGGAGGCCAGACATGCGGATCCGGCTCACTCGACTGGTGGGCGCGGCGGCTGTCGTGTTCGCGGTCGGCACGGCCGGCGCCGCCGCGGGCTCCGGCTCGGCCGAGGCCGCGGAGCCGATCGTCGTGGGCAGCTGCGCGACCACCGTGCAGGGCGCGCCGGGCACGCCGGTGGCGCTGAGCACGGCCGCGGTGCTCGACCCGATCGTGCAGCTGATCCGGGCCGTGCCGCTGCTCGGGCCGCCGCTCGCGGAGCCGTTCCGGCAGGCGTTCTCGGCGCTGCCGCCCATCCCGATCGGCGCGGTGCCCACCGGCACCGGTGTCATCACCGGCGGCGACATCGCGAACAAGGTCAACGCCGAGCTGGTCAAGCTGCCGCTGCTCGGGCCGATCATCGTCACCCTCGCCAACGGGGTGCGCGCCGAGCTGACGAAACTCTGCGGCGTCACCGTGCAGGGCGTCAACGCCGCCGCCGCGCCCGTCCAGGACGGGTCGCGCGCGCTCGCCGACGCCTCCGGGCAGGCCACGGGCCAGTTGCCCGGCCTGCCGCAGCTGCCGGGCGGCCAGCCGTCGCCGAACCAGCCGCCGCAGACCGGGCAGCCCGGCGGCACCCCCGGCACCGGCAACCCCGGCACCAGCCCGGTCGGCCAGACCCCCGGCTCCAGCCCGGTCGGCGGCGTCGGCGGGCTGGACGTGCCGCTGTACGGCTCGAACCCGTGGGGCGGCAACTTCGGCCGCGTGCCGCTGTTCAGCTACGGCTCGCTGCCGTTCGCCGTGCCCGGCCGGTACGCGCCCTCGCCCGGCGTGCGCTACGGCGGCGGGGTGAGCGGCTACCGGCCCGGTTACGGCGTGCCCGGCGACGACGACGCCGACGGCGTGCAGACCGCGGGCCGGGCCCAGGCGCTGCCCGGCTCCGGCCGGATGGGCGGTGGCGTGGCGGCTCCCGTGCTGCTGGCCGTGCTGCTGCTGTCGTGCGTGACGGGCGCTCTCGTGCGCACCTGGGTGCTGCGCCGCGCCGTCGCCTGAGCGACCCCGGCAAAGGCCCTGGTAAAACGGACGTCCACCACCTGTTACCCTTCTCGGGTTGCTGACGCGACGACCCTCCTGCCACGGAACGTCCGTGGCCGCCGAGTCCACAGGAGGTGAGTGGTCTTCATGCGTCATTACGAAGTGATGGTCATCCTCGACCCCAGTCTCGACGAGCGCACGATCGCGCCGTCCCTTGACACGTTCCTCAACGTCATCCGCACCACGGGTGGCAACGTGGAGAAGGTCGAGGTGTGGGGCAAGCGCCGGCTGAGCTTCGAGATCAACAAGAACGCCGAGGGCATCTACGCCGTCCTCGACCTGATCTCGACCCCCGACGCGGTGAAGGAACTGGACCGCCAGCTCGGCCTCCAGGAGACGGTGCTCCGGACGAAGGTCATCCGGCGCGAGCCCGCCAAGGCCGCGAAGACCGCGGCGCGGATCGCCGCCAAGGCCGCGGCCAAGGCCAAGGCCTAGGAGCCTCGACATGGCAGGCGAGACGACGATCACGGTGGTCGGGAACCTGACCGCCGATCCCGAACTCCGCTTCACCCAGTCCGGCGCCGCGGTGGCGAGCTTCACCGTGGCCTCCACCCCCCGCACGTTCGACAAGAACAGCGGCGAGTGGAAGGACGGCGAAGCGCTGTTCCTGCGGTGCAACGTGTGGCGGCAGGTCGCGGAGAACGTGGCCGAGTCCCTCACCCGCGGTTCGCGCGTGCTCGTGACCGGGCGGCTGCGCCAGCGTTCCTTCGAGACGAAGGAAGGCGAAAAGCGCACCGTCATCGAGCTTGAGGTCGACGAGATCGGCCCCTCGCTGCGCTACGCGACCGCGAAGGTCAACAAGGTGAGCCGCGGGGACGGCGGCGGCGGCTTCGGCGGCGGCGGTCAGTCTCGCGGTGGCGGCGGTGGCGCCCCGGCCGACGACCCGTGGGGCTCCGCGCCCCCGGCCGGCTCCGGTGGCTTCGCCGACGAGCCCCCCTTCTAGACCGGCACCGGTCCACTCCACACTTCACTGCGTAATACCAGGAGTCCACACATGGCCAAGCCGCCTGTGCGCAAGCCCAAGAAGAAGGTCTGCGCGTTCTGCAAGGACAAGAACGCCAACCTGATCGACTACAAGGACACCACCCTGCTCCGGAAGTACATCTCGGACCGGGGCAAGATCCGCGCCCGCCGGGTCACCGGCAACTGCTCCCAGCACCAGCGCGACGTCGCGGTCGCCGTCAAGAACGCCCGCGAGATGGCGCTGCTGCCCTACACCTCGACCGCTCGCTGAGAAAGGGGACGGCATCGTGAAGCTCATCCTCACCGCTGACGTGACCGGCCTCGGCGGCCCCGGCGACATCGTCGAGGTCAAGGACGGCTACGGCCGCAACTACCTGCTGCCCCGCGGCCTGGCGATCGCCGCCACCAAGGGCGCGGCCAAGCAGGTGGAGGTCATCCGCCGGGCGCAGGAGACCCGCCGGGTCCGCGACCTGGACCACGCCAAGGAGATCAAGGCCTCGCTCGAGGGCCTCGGCTCCGTGACGCTCAAGGCCAAGGCCGCGGCGGGCTCGAAGAAGCTGTTCGGCTCCGTCACCTCGTCCGACGTCGTGTCGGCCGTGCGCGCGGCCGGCGGCCCCACGCTGGACAAGCGGGCCGTCGAGATCGCCGGCCACATCAAGACCCTGGGCAAGCACTCGGTGAACGTCCGGCTCCACCCGGAGGTCACCGTGGCGCTCTCGGTCGAGGTCGCGAACGCGCTCTGACGTTCCACACCCCGGAAGCGCCGTTCGACCAGGTGTTCTGGTCGGACGGCGCTTTCGCGCGTCAGGCTGTGGACAACTCGTGTGACACGTTGTGCGCGACACGCCGTGCCGACGGTCACACGCGACACGCCGACGGTGTGACCTACGACTTTTCCACAAAGTTATCCACAGGACCTGACCTGCATTAACTTTTGTCTGGACCCGAGTTGTACCCAGGTTGTCCACAGCTTTCCCCAGCCCTGGTGGTCAGCTCGGCCCGACCATCCCCAAGCTGTCCACCGAGTTGTCCACAGGTGGGTTTGCCTACGCCATCCAGGTGGCTCTAGCGTCGCTGGATCACGGGGCGTGGCGTGGCGGACATTGTCGGACCCGCGGGGTACAACAAACCGCACGGCAGCAGATTGGGGTGAGCTCACGGTGGCGCTGGTGGACGACCGGGGCATGGCCGAGCCCGGCTTCGAACGGCAGCCGCCGCAGGACCTCGCCGCCGAGCAGTCGGTGCTGGGCGGGATGCTGCTGAGCAAGGACGCGATCGCCGACGTGGTCGAGGTCCTGGCGCCCAACGACTTCTACCGGCCCGCGCACCAGGCCGTGTACGACTGCATCCTCGACCTGTACGGGCGCGGCGAGCCGGCCGACCCGATCACGGTGTCCGCCGAGCTCGAGCGCCGGGGCGAGCTGCTGCGCGTGGGCGGCGCCCCGTACCTGCACACCCTGATCGCGACCGTGCCGACGGCCGCCAACGCCTCCTACTACGCCGAGATCGTGGCGGAGAAGGCCGTGCTGCGGCGGCTGGTGGAGGCGGGCACGCGGATCGTCCAGCTCGGCTACAACGGCGCCGAGGGCGCGGACGTGGACGAGGTGGTGGACCGGGCGCAGGCGGCGATCTACGAGGTCACCGAGCGCCGCACCACCGAGGACTACGTGGTGCTGGAGGAGCTGCTCCAGCCGACCATGGACGAGATCGACGCCATCGCCTCGCGCGGCGGCTCGTCGCTCGGCATCCCCACCGGCTTCGCCGACCTGGACGAGCTGACCAACGGCCTGCACCCCGGTCAGATGATCATCGTCGCGGCCCGGCCGGGTGTGGGCAAGGCGCTCGCGCTCGACACACCGCTCGCCACGCCCACCGGGTGGACGACCATGGGCGAGGTCGCCGTGGGCGACCGGCTCATCGGCGCGGACGGGCGGCCCACCACCGTGGTGGCCGCGACCGGGGTGATGCGCGGCAGGCCGTGCTACGAGGTGGAGTTCTCGGACGGCTCCGTGCTCGTGGCCGATGCCGAGCACCAGTGGCTCACCGAGACGCGGGCGTCACGTCGCGCGGAACCGCCGCCCGGCCGACGCGCGTCCGGCGAGGTCCTGACCACGAGGGAGATCGCCGAGAGCCTGCGCCGCGTCGACCACGCGGTGGCCAACGCCTCGCCGCTCGACCTGCCCGAGGCCGACCTGCCGCTCGGTCCCTACACGCTCGGCGCGCGGCTCGGCGGCGGCGAGTCCGCGGTGGACCCGGAGGTCGCGTGGCACGTCGAGGCCGAGGCGCACGACGTGGTGCACGGCAGCACCGTGACGGCCGAGCACGTCCCAGCGGCCTACCTGCGGGCGTCCACCGCGCAGCGGCGCGCGTTGCTGGCCGGGCTGCTGGACACCGGCGGCACCGTGACGGCCGACGGGTCCGTGCGGTTCGCGACGTCGAGCCGACGACTGGCCGAGGACGTGCGGGAGCTGGTGGTGGGCCTGGGCCACCGGTGTGCCACCGGCACCGAGCGAGGCGACCTGGCGGCCGTCGTCCACACGGTGACGTTCGGCACCGACGAGGACGTGTTCCGGCTCGAGCGCAAGAGGCTGGTGCTGAAGGAGCGGGCGCGTGCCGGTGGGGTCACCGGGTCGGGATCGCGGTCCATCGTCGACGTGCGCCCGATCCCGAGCGTCCCGGTGCGCTGCGTCGAGGTCGACAACGAGGACCACCTGTACCTCGCCGGGCGCTCCATGATCCCGACCCACAACTCCACCCTCGGGCTGGACTTCGCCAGGTCCTGCTCGGTGAAGCACGGGTTGACCAGCGCGATCTTCTCGCTGGAGATGTCGCGCACCGAGATCGTCATGCGCATGCTGTCGGCCGAGGCGCGGATCCGGCTCGGCGACATGCGCGGTGGGCGGATGAGCGACGACGACTGGACCAGGCTGGCCAGGCGGATGAGCGAGATCAGCGAGGCGCCGCTGTTCGTGGACGACTCGCCGAACCTGACCATGATGGAGATCCGGGCCAAGGCGCGGCGGTTGAAGCAGCGCCACGACCTGCGGCTGGTGGTGGTCGACTACCTCCAGCTGATGTCGTCGGGCAAGCGCACCGAGTCCCGCCAGCAGGAGGTCTCGGAGTTCTCCCGGAACCTGAAGCTGATCGCCAAGGAGCTCGAGGTCCCGGTGATCGCGATCAGCCAGCTCAACCGCGGCCCGGAACAGCGGACCGACAAGCGGCCGCAGCTGTCCGACCTGCGCGAGTCCGGCTCGCTGGAGCAGGACGCCGACATGGTGATCCTGATCAACCGTCCGGACGCCTGGGAGCGCGACGACCCGCGGGCCGGCGAGGCGGACCTGATCATCGCCAAGCACCGCGCCGGCCCGACGGCCACCATCACCGTCGCCCACCAGCTCCACTACAGCCGCTTCGCCGACCTGGCCCAGGGCTGACGGCAGCGCCGGCCTCCCGGCGCTGCCGTCCCGCCGCTAGCGCAGGTGCCGGGCGAAGAACCGGTTCCCGTCATCTCCCTCGAACGCCGGGACGCCGGTGTGCCCGCCCGTGTTGGCGTGCAGCGTCTTCTCCTCGGAGCCGAAGGCGTCGAACAGGTCGAGGGCCAGTTGCCGGTCGTTGCCCTCGTCGTCCCACTGCAGCAGGACCAGCAGCGGGATGGTGACCTGCCGGGCCTCCTCGACCATGCGGCGGGGCACGTAGCTCCCGGCGAACAGCAGTGCGGCCGAGATGCGCGGCTCGACCACCGCCAGCCGGACGCCGATGGCGATCACCCCGCCGGAGTACCCGACCGGGCCGCCGATCCCGGGCAGCGCCAGGAGGGCGTCCAGGGCGGCCTGCCATTCCGGGACGGCCTGGTCGACCAGCGGGAGGATGAGCCGCTCGACGATCTCGTCGTCGACCGGTTCCCCGGCCGTCACCGCCCGGCGCAGGTCGGCGCGGGCCTGGTCGGCGGCGGCGGAACGGGGCCGGTCGCCGGTGCCGGGCAGCTCGATGGTGGCCGCGGCGTAACCCTCCGCCACGGCGTGCCGGGCGCGGGCCACCAGCCGGGGGTACATCTTGGCCAGTCCGCCGGGGTGGCCCAGGAGGATCAGCGGGGCCGGTTCGGATCCCGGTCCGGTCCACAGGATGCCGGGAACCTCGCCGAGGGTGAACTCGCGTTCGAGGACGCCGTCGTCGAGGCGCTGCTCGGAGGTGAAGCGCATGGTCGTGCCTTTCGGGAGTGCTCGTGAACGGCGCTCCCGGACGACCTACCGCCCGACCGTGACCCCTGAGGGGAGCACCCATGTCGACATGTCCACGGGTACCACCTCCTCGTTCTCTCGCACGGCCGCCGCGAAGCTAGCAGTGCTCGCCGCCGTCCGCCAACGGTTTTGCGTCCCTGCCGGCTTCAGCCGGGTTGGAAGAAGTCGAGCATCCGCTGGGCGGCGTCCGGCGACATCAGCAGTTCCTGCATCTCCGCGGACATCCGGGCGGCGGCGCTGGTGCGCTCGAACATCTCGCGTTCGTACTCCTCGACGGCGGCGGCCTGGTCGTCCGGGTACGCGGCCAGCGCGAGGGCGAGCAGGGCGCCGTCGAGCAACGCCATGTTGGCGCCCTCTCCCACCGGCGGCATCAGGTGCGCGGCGTCGCCGACGAGCGTGACGCCCGGCGTCGACGGCCAGGTCAGGCCGACCGGGAGGCTGCTGATCGAGCGCGGCACGACGGTGTCGTCGCAGGCCGCGATCAGGTCGGTGAACCGCGAGTCCCAGCCCCGGAGCATCTCGATCAGGCGCGCGCGGGCGGCGGCCGGGTCGTCGAGCGGGATGCCGCTGGTGGCGAACCAGTCCTCGGGGGTGCGGTAGAAGCTGAGGCCGATGCGGACGCGGCCGTCGCCGTTGCGCTGCGCCGCCAGGGACATCCCGTCGCCGAGCACCCAGTAGTTGCCGCGCCCGACCATCGCCGCGAGGTCGGGGCGGGTGCGGTCGACGTCGGGGATGCCGAGCTCCACGACGTGCTGGCCGACGTGCTCCGGGCGGGCGTCGGTGAGCAGCGCGCGGACCCGGGAGTTCGCGCCGTCCGCGCCGACCAGCAGGTCGTACGCCGCGCTGCCGCCGTCGGCGAAGCGCAGCACGCCGTCGTCGGCGGACTCGAACGCGTGCCCCCAGCGCACCACGCCTTCGGGCAGGGAGTCCAGCAGCAGGTCGCGCAGGTCGGCGCGGTCGACCTCGGGCCGCAGGAGCGGGGCGTCGTCGGGCGTGTCCTCCTGGAGCAGCAGGGTGCCGTCCGGCTGGAGGAGGCGCATGTCCTGGCCCTCGCCGCGGGCGATCTCGAAGAACCGGTCGATCAGCCCGGCTTCGCGCAGCGCCCGCTGGCCGGAGTGGATGTCGAGCATCCCGCCCTGGCCCCGCGCGGCGCGTGACGCCTCACGTTCGTACACGACGGCGTCGATGCCGTGCACGTGCAGCACCCGGGCCAGGGCCAGACCACCCAGGCCGGCTCCGACGATCGCGATCCTCATGCGTCCCCCTCGATTCACTGTATCGCTCGATACACTGTATCAGGACTGGACGCTGTATTGTCCACGGCATGTTGGTGTGGGAGCAGCCGGAGCCGCCTGATCGACCGACGCCCGCCCCGCTGAGCCGGGAGCGCATCGTCCAGGCGGCGATCCGGCTCGCCGACGCGGACGGCCTGGACGCGGTGTCGCTGCGCAAGGTCGCCGGTGAGCTGGGCGTCGGGCCGATGCGGCTGTACACCTACATCGCCACCAAGGAGGTGCTGCTCGACCTGATGGTCGACGCGGTGTACACCGAGATCCGGCCGACCGGGGACGGTTGGCGGGAGGTGCTGGTCGCCCTCGCCGACGCCGTCCGGCAGGCCGCCCACCGGCACGAGTGGCTCGCCGACCTGATCGGCGGACGGCCCCAGCTCGGGCCGAACACCCTGGCGAGCGGCGAGGTCGTGCTGGCCGCGATGGGCGGGGTCGACCTGGACACCGTCGTGCCGGCGGTCGCTGCGGTCAACGCCTACGTGATCGGCGCGGTGCGCCGGGAGATCGCCGAGCGGCGCGCCGAGCGGGCCTCAGGGATGGACAAGCACCAGTGGCAGGTCACCTACGGGCCCTACCTGGAGCGGATCTTCGCCACCGGCCGGTTCCCCGCGCTGGAGTCGGTCGTGCGCGACGGCCCCCACCTCGACGCCGACGAGAGCTTCCGGACCGGTCTCGACTTCGTCCTGGACGGCATCGAGGCCCGCATCTCACGCTGACGCGGCCGGGCGGCCCGCACCCAGCCGGGACACCGACAGGCCGCTGCGGCCCGGTCGCGCGTGATTCGGTCGTGGGCCACAGGTTGGTCCGGTTGTGGGTCATTCCCGCACCACCGGAACTGCGCTTACGATCGAAAGATGCCACCCGACGCGGCGCGGCGCAGCGACCGTTCGAGGCGGGCGATCCTCGTGGCCGCGCTGGAGCTGGTCGAGGCGCTCGGGTACTCCCGGTTGACCATCGAGGCGGTCGCGGACCGGGCCGGGGTCGGCAAGCAGACGATCTACCGGTGGTGGCCGTCGAAGGGACCGCTGCTGTTCGACGCCTTCGTGGAGTACGGCCCCGCCGCGACCGACGCGCTGCCCAGCGGCGTGCTGGCGGTGGACCTCAAGCGCGGACTGCGGTCGGCGGCCGAGGAGCTGGCCGAACGGCGGTTCGACCAGGTGTGCCGCTTGTTGGCGCACGAGGAGCGCACGGACCTGGTGACGTTGCTGCTGATGCCGCGTCGGATGGCGTTGGAGGAGCGATTACACGCGGCCCGACGGCTGGGTGACGTGCGGCCCGATGTGGACGTGCCGGCGGCGGTGGAGTTGTTGCTCGGCCCCGTCTACCAGCGCTGGTTCCTGCGGACGGCGCCGCTGACCGGTGAGTTCGCCGACGCGGTGGTGGATCTCGTGCTCCGCGCGCTGCGCACGTGACCATGATCGGTATCGTGCGTCGATCATGGGGTACGCCGTGGTCGACGTGGAGACGACCGGCTTCGCCGCGCGCGGTTCGGACCGGGTGGTCGAGGTGGCCGTCGTCGGGCTGGACGACGCGGGCCGGGTCACCGACGAGTGGTGCACCCTGCTCAACCCCGGGCGCGACCTCGGGCCGCAGCACGTGCACCGGATCCGCGCGGCCGACGTGTGGCACGCGCCGACTTTCGCGCAGGCCGCGGGCGCGGTCGCGGCACGGCTCGCCGGACGGGTGGTCGTCGCGCACAACCTCTCCTTCGACGCCCGGTTCCTGACCGCCGAGTTCGCCCGCGCCGGGGTGGACCTGCCGCTGACGGGCCTGTGCACGATGCGCCTGGCCGACCGCTACCTGCCGGACCGGGCCGGCCGGTCGCTGCGGGCGTGCTGCGAGGCGGCCGGGGTGGTGCTCGACTCGGCGCACTCCGCGTTGCACGACGCCCGCGCCACGGCCCGGTTGTTCGCCCACTACCTGGGTTTCGGCGTGCCGGAGGCCGAGCCCGTGCCGCGGCTCGCGCTGGGCGACGACGTGGCCGAGGTGCGGCGCGGGGCCGCCGCGCCGGAGCCGAGCCGACCGGAGCTGGTGACGTTGGTGCGCGGTGACCGGGTCGTGTTCACGGGCCGGATGCACGCGCCGCGTGACGAGTGGGTCGACCGGGCCGCGTCGGTCGGGCTGGTCAGCCAGGGCTACGTGACCAGGGCGACCCGCGTGGTGGTGGCCGCCGACCCGTTCACGCTGTCGACCAAGGCGCGCCGGGCGCGGGCGTACCGCGTGCCGATCGTGTCCGAGGAGGACTTCGCCGGGATGCTCGACCGGCTGGGCGTTACACCGCCGGTCAAAGATCACCGGACCGGGTGGCGTCGGGGCTATTGAAAAGCCCGCTACCTGCGGGGAGGCTCTTCACGGACAGGCCATGCCTCAGCGGAGGGCACGAGTCCTATGAGTACCGTGCAGACAACGGCTTCCCGTGCGGTGTGGGACGAGTTCGTCTCGGAACTGCCGGTCGGGGTCCTGCTCCAGGACGAGCACGGCGTGGTGCTCGCCGCGAACCCCATGGCGTCCTCGCTGCTCGGTGACGCCCGCGCGCTCGACGACTCCGGGGCGCCGCTGCCCAGTTGCGCCGAGCTCGCCGCGCAGGTGCTGCGCACCGGGTCACCGCTGACGATCCCGGTGGTGCTGCCGCACGCCCAGGTCTGGGCCGAGTACTACCCGATCGTGGTGCGCGGGCAGGTGTTGGTGCTGCTGCGGCCCGTGCAGGCGGACGTGCCGCACAGTTGCGGGCTGCTCGACGCGCTGACCGGGCTGCCGGGGCGGGCGCTGCTGCTCGACCGGCTGGACCAGGCGTTGATCCGGGCACGCACCCAGGGCACGTTGGCGACCCTGGTGCTGGCGGACGTGCACCGCATGGCGGCGGTGAACGCGGCACACGGCTTCAAGCGCGGCGACGAGCTGCTGACCGTGCTGGCGAAGCGGCTGCGGCAGGGTTTACGGGCCGACTACACGGTGGCGCGGTACGGCGGCGACTCCTTCGCCGTGGTCGCGGAGCACCCGAACGGCAGCGGCGAGGCGGTCGCGGCACGGGTGCGCGAGCTGGCCGGGCGGGCGGTGCGGCTCGGCGGCGAACGGGTGCGGACCGGGGTGCGGGTGTGCTGGGTGACCAGCGACGGCGAAGCGCCGGTGCACTCGGTGATCGCGCACGTCGAGGAGCTCCTGCGGCACTGAGCACTTCGCCCCCGCGCACGGGACCGGGCCCCTGGCACTGTGCCAGGGGCCCGGTCGCGTGGGGAGGTGAATCCGGGGTCGATCAGATCCGCGGCATCACGGCGGTGTCCTCGAGCGCGTTGAACACGTGGCGCGCGTCCATCGCGGCCAGGGCGGGAGCCTCGGTCTCGGTGAACCGCGTCGGGCCGACGCCACCCTGCACCGGGTTGACGTTCAGGCCGCTCAGCGCCATCGGCGGCACCAGCGGGGCCTCGGAGCGGGGCTGCGCCACACCGGGCACCGGCAGCACGAACGGCAGCCCGGCCGGAGCCGCGACGGGCAGCGACGACACCGTGCGGCCGGCCCCGGTCAGGCCGTGCAGGCCGTCCAGCGCCGGGATGCCCTGCGTGTCGGCGAGGTCGCCGACCACCGGCAGGGTCCCGCCGAACGAGCGCTCCTCGGAACCGGACCGCAGCGCACCCGTCACCATCGACACGGCGGGCACCGTGCGGATGGCGGCAGCCGTGGCCTCACCGACGACGGGCAGCCCGTGCCGGACCTGCTCCAGGTCGGTGACCCGCGGCAGCTGCTGGGTCGGCAGCTCCGCCTGGGACAGCGCCCCGAGCGGCCCCTCGAGCGTGGGCAGCTCGGCCTGCGACAGCGCCCAGAGCGGACCCTGGGCCGTCGGCAGCTCCGCCTTCGACAGCGCGGAGGCCGGCGAGGAGGGCGACGGGACCGGCGGCTTCACCGCGTCCAGGTCGGGCGCGTCCAGGTCGGGTGCGTCGGGCCTCGGGACCGTCCTAGACAGCAGGGCGCTGCCCGGCAGCTGGGCCTGGCGCAGCCCCTGGATCGGCAGGCCGCGCAGCTCGTCGAGCCCGGGCGTGCCCAGCGGCACGGTGTACTGCGACATCCGGCTCACCAGACCCAGGCTCGGCAGCTCGGTCACCCGCAGCAGGCTGTCGACGCCGGCCGGGAGCTGGATGCCCCGGCTCGCCTCGGTGACCCGGGTGTCGTCGCCCTTGTCGTCACCGGTGCGCACGTCGTTGCGGTCCTGCGCGGTGGCGGTGGCGGTGCCGAGCACGTCCACCGGGACGCCGAACATGCGGGCGAACGCCTCGGTCGGCACCTCCAGGTCGTGCGCGGTGACCGCGCCGCGGCCCGCGGTGGTGGTCGTGCCACCGGACTGGCTGGTCGACCGGCTGCCGGTCGCCGCGTCCGCGAGGCCCGCGACGGTCACCGCGTCGCCGTGCACCGACGGCGTGACACCGGCGGGCGCGGTGAGCAGGTTGCCCGACCACGCGCTGTCCTCGGCGGAGGTCAGGTGCTCGCCACCGGCGATCAGGCCGGTCTTGTTGTCGGTCTGGGACTCGCCGTTGCCGGCCGCCGTGACGGCGTCGCCGAACACCTGCAGCGGGACCGACGGCTGTGCGCCGATGCCGTTGCCCGAGAACGACGCGTCGTCACCGGAGGTCTGCACGTCGCCGCCGGAGTACGAGCCGAACTGGTTGCGGCTCTGCGACTCGACGTTGCTGCCGGCGCCGACCGCGCTGCCGAACACCTGCGGCGAGGACGCCTCGGGCAGCGACAGCACGTTGCCCGACAGCGAACCCTCGTCGCCGGTGGTGGTGGCGGTGCCGCCGGTGCGGGAGTCGAGCTTGCTGTCGGTGTCGGACGAGCCGTTGCCGACCGCGACGACGGAGTCGCCGAAGACCTGGGCCGGGTTGGAGGTGGGCACGTGCACGATGTTGCCGGAAGCGGAACCGTGCTTGCCGTTGGCCCTCGGCGGGTTGCCCAGGTCGATCTCGGTGTCGCTGTCGGTCTCCGACGTCGGGTTGGCGACCGCGCCGCCCGAGTTGCCGAACACCTGGCCGCCCAGGGCGGTCGGGGCGGACACCACGTTGCTGGACACCGTGCCGTTGTCGTCCACGCTCGTGGCGACCCGGCCCGAGCGCACCGCCTTGTTCTCGGTGGCCCGGCCGGTGGGGGTGCCCGCCGCGCCGACGCCGTTGCCGAACGCCTCCGCGGGCAGGCCGAGCGGCACCTGGCCGACGTTGCCGGAGCCGACCGCGTCGTTGCCGGTCGTGCCGTTGTAGCCGCCGGAGTCGGCGGTGACGTCGTTGCGGCACTCGGCGTCGGCGATGCCGCCGCCGGTCAGGCCGTTGCCGCACAGGTCGGCCGCGCCGGCGGGCGGCAGGTTCGCCGAGTTCGCCGAGAGCACCGACCGGTCGCCGTTGGTGTAGGTGTCGCCACCCGAGACGGCGCCGGCGGCGTTCGCGTGCCGGGCCGTGGTGTTGCCGACGCCGGACAACGAGTTGCCCGCGCCGGAGACCGGCAGGGCGATCGGGGTGTCGGCGTAGTTGCCCGACAGCACCGAGTCCTGGCCGCGGGTGTAGCTGTTGCCACCGGCCTCGGCGTCGTGCGCCATCGCGTTGTCGACGCGCGCGTTGCCGACGCCGGCCAGGGCGTTGTCACCGGTGGCGACGGGACCCGCGAACGCGGGCTGGACCACGTTGCCCGCGAGGGTGCCGTCGTTGCCGGAGGTGGCCGCCCACATGGGGAGGCCGGCGCGGTGGCGGTCGGTGGTGCCCGCGTCGGAGTACGCCTGGTTCTCGGTGGCGGTGTCCGCGTTGCCCGCGGCGCCGACCCCGTTGCCGGTGACCGCGACGACGGGGGCGACCGGCACGCCGAGGACGTTGCCGCCTGCGGTGCTGCGGTCGCCGGTGGTGCTCAGCGAGCCGACGGCGCGGGCCTCGTCGGACGAGGCGGCCTCGCTGTGGGCGTTGCCGCCGGCGGCGACCGCGTTGTTGGTCACCTGGGCCGGCAGCGCGCCCTGGACGGCGGCGATGTTGCCCGACAGCGAGCCGTCCTGGCCGGAGGTCTTGACGTTGTCGCCCGCGACCGCGCTCTGGTAGGAGGTGGTGCGCGACTCCGCGTTGGCCAGGGCGGCGACGGCGTTGCCGTTGACCTGGGGCGAGACGGCGGCGGCGCCGTGGGCCACGTTGCCCGCCAGCGGGCCGTACGAGCCGTCGGTCTTGATCTCGCCCGCGCTGGTGGCGGACTGGGCGCAGAAGCCCTCGGTGTAGGCGTCGCCGCCCGCGGCGATGGCGTTGCCGCAGGCGCTGACCGGCACGACGACGTCGGCGTCGGCGGTGTTGCCGCGGGCGAGGCCGGTGGTGTCGACGCCGGTCAGGCGCTCCTCGGTGGCGCGGACCAGGGGGTTGGCCGGCAGGGCGAGGTCGCGGACGGGGCGGCTCGCCGGGCTCGGGGTGCCGATCTCCTGGTGCACGGCGGGCAGCTCGTAGCTGCCGACCGGGGTGCCCAGGGTGTTCTGGTCGACGTCGACCGGGACGCGGACCTTCGCGTCCAGCGGGTTCGGTTTCGCGTCGGGGTTGACGTTCTCCTGGGCTGAAGCGATGCCCGTGCCGAGCATCAGCAAACCACCCGTGACAAGTGCGGTCTTCAGACCGCGCTTGGCCCAGGTTTGCATGGGTTCTCCTTCTTCCGGTGTCCCTTGCGGGAGGTGAGGGTGGTCGGACGCGGAGACCGCGTCGCAGACGACGACCACCCGGGTCATCAGGGTGGGAAGCGCGGCGTCTCGACCGGTGTGGGAGCGCACGCGAAGCGGCGCGACGGTCGATTACCGGGTCAGCTCGACGATGAGCTGCCGCGGACCGCGCGCTGGGTCAGTCGGGGGTGGTGCCGGGCTGCTTGCCCGGCATCACGACGTTCCGCTCGGTGGCGGGGAACAGAGCCCGGGCCACCGCGGAGTCGATGTGGTGGGCGGAGACGACCTGGAACGGGCCGCTGCCGCCACCGGAGGAACCGGAGCCGTCGCCACCGCAGGAGCAGTGGACCGGCGCGCCGAGCGGCGCGAACGGCATCGACGGCTGCCCGGACGGATCTCCCGGCAGGGAGGACCCGGTGTCGCCCGACAGCGCGGTGACCGGCTGCCGGGACACGTCCAGCCAGGTCAGGCCGAGCTTGCCGAGCACCCCGTGCACCACCGGGGTGCCGGCGGAAACCGGCACGGCGGTGGCGGCCGGGGTGGTCTCGGTGACGCGCTGCGCCTCGGCGCCGCCGACGACCGCGTCGGCGGGCTCCGGCTCGGACGCGCGGGGCTGGAACCAGTCGCGCACGCCGCCGACGGCGCCGCGGATGTCCTCCGCGACCTGCCGCAGCGGCGGGGCGGGCTCCGGCACCCGCGGGGTGCGCAGTGCCGTGTCGAGCTCCTGGACCGCCTGGCCCACCTCGCTCGCCCGGACCGGGGCCAACGCGGCCTCGACCGAGCCCCGCGCCGCGCTCGACGACAGCGGGTCGTGCGCGATCCCGGCGACCTGGTCGACGGGGATCTCCGCGGACGCGGGCGAAGCCGACAGCGCCCAGGCGGCGGCGGTGCCGGCCAGCGCGCCGCCGACGACCAGCAGGGCGCGGGAGAGCAGCCGCCGAACGCGGCTCGCCCCCGTTCCCACTCGCTGGTCTACGCACGACATCGCTGGACCTTCCGCCGAAAGCACCCGGGATTCGCCGGCGAGGTGATCGAGGTGATCAAGCCGACGACGTGAGAGTGCCAGCAGCGGAGGGCGCGGCGCACGCCATCCACACCTGGTTCGCCGGATCGTGTGACGAACACTCTGTGTTTTCGGGCGTGACGGTGGGTGATCAGACGCGCTTGAGCACCCGGGCCGCGCCGGCAGCGGCAGTGGACGCGAGGATCCAGCCGACCGCGATCTGCGCGCTGGAGATCCACTGCGACGCGCCGCTGAACCTCCACTTGCCGTCCTGGCCGAGGTCCACGATCGGGATCAGCAGGTCCATCGACAGCAGCCAGGCGTTCCAGGACGGCGACTCGTCGTCGTTGAGCTTGGGCATCTCGTGGCCGAGGAACCACGCCGAGCCCGCCAGCCAGAACGCGGTCAGCCAGGCGATCGCGAGCCACGGCCGGTAGCCGTAGCCGACCGTCCAGCGCTGGAGGAACCCCCAGACCCGGCCCGCGACGCCGAGCTCGGAGTAGCGCCGGTGCTGCTTCTCCAGCTGCACGAGCTGCGCCAGCTCCTCCTCGCCACCGTCGCGGTACACCGCGGCGAGCTGCTCGTACGGCCCGGGCGCGAAGTCGGGCTGCACCTCGCGCAGCCAGCGCAGCCGGGTGCGCACGTCGACGTGCGGCGTGGAGGAGATCGAGCGGAAGGTGAAGTCCTCGACGTCGACGCCGCCGGTGGCGGCCCACAGGCCGGGCCCGTCCATCACCGTCGTCGCGCCGACCCGCGTCAGCACGACCCGGCCGACCGGGATGCGGTCCTCCGAGAGCCGCAGCACGAGTTGGCTCACCGTGAGCCCGTAGGCGTTCAGCGCGATGTCGCTGCCCGGACCGCCGAGCCGCGCGCCCGCGAACGTGGCCATCTTGCCGACCTCGGCGAGCCTCAGGCGCACGCCGCCCGCGGCGGTGAAGCCGTGGCTGCACAGGAGGTCCTTGCCGATGGTGGCCACCCGGGCGTCCAGCGACGGCTTGACCGTGCCGTCCGGGCGGCGGCGCGGCGCGAGCAGGGACGCGCCGGAGCAGTCGAGGGTGGAGCCGATCGCGGCGTTCTGCAGTCGCAGCGACCCGTGGGCGCGCAGGTCGCGGAGGAACAGCGTGCCGCCGACGCGGAGCCGGTCGGCGAACAGCACGTCGAGGCCGGGCCCGTGCAGCCGGACGCCGGAGAGGGACGCGCTGCCCCGCACGTGCGCGTCCACGAGCCGCACCTGGCCGTAGGCCTCGAGCGCGGGGTCGCGCTCGCCGCCGCCGTTGCGCGCGCCCCGCGCTTCGAGGTCGCCGCGCACCTGGATGCCGTCGGCGTGCAGGGCCACCGGGATCCGCTGGACGACCTCGCCGGTGTCGTCGGCGGGCTCCGCCACGGCCTCGCGGCGGCCGATCACCGCGCCGGAGAGCCGCAGGTAGCCGCCGATGTCGGCGTTGGGCAGGCGGACCGTGCCGGAGGAGGTGAAGCCGTCGTCCAGCTCGACGTTGCCCTCCACCCTCATGCGGTCGGCGACGAGCGCGGCGGCCTCGTCGGCGGTGCCGCGCGGCAGGACCAGGACCGGGCGGTCGACCACGCTGGCGTGCAGGCGCGCGCCGGAGAACACGACGCTGCCACCGACCCGCGCGCCGTCGAGCAGGATGCGGCCCTCGGCGGTGAACCGGCCGCCCTCGGCGTCGCAGAACAGGGTGCCCGCGATGGCGACGCCGGTGGCGTCGAGGGCGTTGCGGCCCGCGTTGAGCAGGCGCGCGCCGCCGAGGTGCACGTTGCCGCCGACGTTCGCGCCGCGCAGCCGCACCTCGCCGCCCGCCCGCACCGCGACGGCC
Source organism: Actinosynnema sp. NPDC051121 (assembly GCA_040689555.1). Taxonomy (GTDB): domain Bacteria; phylum Actinomycetota; class Actinomycetes; order Mycobacteriales; family Pseudonocardiaceae; genus Actinosynnema. Next base: position 134,745 of record JBFBCZ010000002.1, read on the forward strand.
TGGAGGGAGCCGGACAGGCGGATGCGGGCGGCGAGCAGGGCGTGGCCGCCGCCCGTGCCGCGCAGCACCGCACCGGCCAGCCGGAACGTGCCGTCGACCGCGGCATCGGTCAGGTCGACCACGCCGTCGCTGGTGAAGCCGGCCTCCAGCACCAGGTCGCTGCCCACGCGCAGGTTGCGGCCCCACAGGCCGGGCACCTTGCAGCCGCGCATCCGCAACCCGACCAGGCGGGCCATGCGCAGGTCCGGGGGGCGTTCGAAGGAGCAGTCCAGGAAGTCGATCACGTGGTCGACCCGGGCGCCTTCCACCGCGAACGAGCCGACGACGTGCGCGCCGACCAGCCGGAGGGCGGCGGCACGCGTGCCGTCGGCGAGCAGGGCCGACAGCAGCTCGCCGCGGACCGCGCGGTCCCGCTTGGGCGCCTTCGGGTCGAACCGCAGCGGCCGCCCGGCGGCGAACGCGGCGCGGACGGCGTCCTCGACGGTCTCCTCGGCGGTCACGCTCCGATCCGATCACCCGCCGCGCCGGTTCCGCCAGGGTTTGCCGGAATCCGAAACGTGGGGTTCGACATGGGCGTGGCGTGGCCGACCGGCCCACCCGGGGCGGTGGGTCGGGCTACCGTGATCGGCGTGACGGGCAGCGATGAGATCAGCAACAGGGTGCCGCGGCTGCTGCGCGTGACCGCGGCGTTGAGCTGGCGGTTCGTGGCCGTGGTGGCCGCGCTCTACGTGGTGTTCCAGGTGGTCGGGTTCCTGGCGACGATCGTCATCCCCACCGGGGTGGCGCTGCTGCTCGCCGCGCTGCTGTCGCCCGCGGTGTCGCAGCTGACCAGGGCGGGCATCCCGCGCGGGCTGAGCACGGGCGTGGTGCTCGTCGGCGGCATCGCGGTCGTCGGCGGCGTGCTCACGTTCGTCATCACCGAGTTCTCCAAGGGCCTGCCGGACCTGCAGGAGCAGGTCAGCGCGAGCCTGGACACGATCCGCGGCTGGCTCAGGGACGGGCCGCTGCACCTGAGCGACCTGCAGTTGCAGCAGTACCTGGACCGGGTGGTGGAGACGGTCAAGGAGAACCAGTCGGAGATCACCTCCGGCGCGCTCACCACGGCGGCCACCGTCGGCGAGCTGCTGACCGGGCTGCTCCTCGCGATCTTCACGCTCATCTTCTTCCTGCACGACGGCGACGGGATCTGGCGGTTCCTGGTCCGGATCGTGCCGCGTGACGTGCGGGCGCGGGCGGACGTGGCGGGACGGCGCGGGTTCGCCTCGCTCGTGTCGTACGTGCGGGCGACCGCGCTGGTGGCGGTGGTGGACGCGGTCGGCGTCGGCATCGGCCTGTGGATCGTGGACGTGCCGCTGGTGGTGCCGCTGTCGGCGTTGGTGTTCCTCGGCGCGTTCATCCCGATCGTCGGCGCGGTGATCACCGGCGCGGTGGCGGTGCTGGTGGCGCTGGTGGCCAACGGGCCGATCCAGGCGTTGATCATCCTGGCCGTGCTGATCGGCGTGATGCAGCTGGAGAGCCACGTGCTGCAACCGCTGCTGCTGGGGCGCGCGGTGAAGCTGCACCCGTTGGCGGTGGTGCTGGCGATCACCACCGGGTTGGTCGTGGGCGGCATCGCGGGCGCGCTGCTGTCCGTGCCGCTGCTGGCGGTGCTGAACTCGGGGATCCGGTCGCTGCTGTCGGAGTCGGACCGGGACGTGGAGCCGCGCCAGGTCGACGTGCTCGAACCGCAGGAGAGCGGACCCGTGGACACGGGCGGGGAGAGGATTTCCGACGACGGAGTCGTCAATCGGGTACAGGAAGCTCTTTCAGACGACACTGACCAGGAGCGCCCGGACGCGGGTCACAGCGGGCGGCAGTAGGGGTCAGGCCATCTCGACCAGGTTGCGGCCGCAGCCCTTGGCCGCGAGCAGGGCGGCGTCGGCGGCCACCAGCAGGTCCGGCAGCTCGTAGCCGAACCGCTGGGTGGTCGCCACGCCGATGCTCACGGTGAGGCCGGTGAGCAGGTGCTCGCGGCCGTCCGTGCCGACGGTGGGCACGGCCAGGTCGGCGACGGCGTGCCGCACGCGTTGCGCCACGGACCGGGCGACGGCCGGTTCGGCGTCGGGCAGCAGCACGACGAACTCCTCGCCGCCGAAGCGGCCGACCAGGTCGCCGCGCCGGACCGTGCCGGTGAGCAGCAGGGCCACCGCGCTGAGCGCCGAGTCGCCCGCCAGGTGGCCGACCTCGTCGTTGACCCGCTTGAAGTGGTCGAGGTCGAGCAGCATCACGGCCATCGGCCGGCCGCGCACCCGCGCCTTCCCGAGCTCGTAGCGGGCCCGGCTGTCCCAGTGCACGGCGTTGGCCAGGCCGGTCTTCGCGTCGCGCTGGGCCGAACGCCGCCACTGCGGCAGTTGCGCGGCCCGTTCCAGCAGGGCCAGCGGCGGCCCGGCCATCAGCGCGTGCACCGCGGTGGTGGCCGCGGCGAACCCCATCAGGCCGCCGATGCTCACCGCGACGATGCCCAGCACCACGTCGATCGGCTCGCCGATGACCTCCTCGCCCTTGGCGCGCGGGCTGCGCAGCTTCAGGCCGAGCGCGATCACGGCGGCCCGCAGCACCAGCAGCACGGTCCCGCCGAGCACCACGACGAGCAGGTCGGTCCGCGGCTCGGCCCAGCCGATGGCGCCGCGGGTGGCGAACACGGCCAGCGTCGTCGCGGACAGGGTGAACACCCAGCGGTGCGACTCCGGGCGCTGGGTCAGCACGCCGTGCAGCGCGGGGCCGAAGAGCAGCAGGACGAGCAGGTTGCACGGCAGGGCGACCAGGCCCGCGGTGAGGTAGCACAGGTGGGCCGCCCACGGGTTGCGCGCGGTCTCGCCCGCCCGGTGGCTGTAGATCGAGCTGCCGATGATCACCGCGCCCGCGGTGCCCGCGATGGCCGCGAACCGGCCGATCTCACCCGGCGCGGGCTGCGGCGACGTCACGATGGCGTAGGCGACGACGGCCAGCGCGAGCGCGTCCACGAGCAGCCAGTAGGCCAGCGCGGAGCGCTTGAGCGTCCACAATGGCCAGTGGCGCACGTTCGGCCCTCCCTCGCCACAGCGGTCCACGGAGGTGATCTTCACCCCCGGAGGGAAGCAGACTCCGCGAGATCACGCTCGGTGACTCCCGTCAGCCTTGCACAGGTGTCGGTATCGGAACAGACGGCCACCTGGGGGTTAGCCAGGCCACTCCGACACGGCAAGATTGGGGGTGAAGGGAGCACACCGTGCACACGAAGCCATCCGACCAGGGGACAGCGGCCATGGAGGACCCCGTCGCGCACCTCTGGCGGGGAACGGTAGCGCTACGCGTAGTGACGTTCCTGTTCGCTTTGGGCAACGCGATCGTGCAGCGGGACTACTACGAGCGCCCGTGGCTGGCCTGGGCGGCGATCGCGGCGATGGCGCTCTGGTCGGTGTTCACGATCCAGGCCTACAGCCGGGAGCACGGGCGGCGGCCGTGGATCGTGGTGGCGGACGTCGCGGTCACGTGCGGCCTGATGTCGCTCTCGCCGCTGATCATGACGGACCTCCAGTTCCTGTTCAGCGTCCCGCTGATCACCACGATCTGGGCGGCCTGCCCGCCGGTGGCGGCGGGGGCGCTCGGCGGGCAGGCGGCGGGCGCGGTGTCCGGGTTCGTGGTCGGCTTGAGCACCTATCTCAACCGCGGCGCGCTCAGCGTCGACCTGGTGCGGGACGTGGTGCTGCTGGCCGGCGCCGGGTTCCTGGTCGGCATGGCGTCGTCCACGGCGCGCCGCTCGGCGGTGCGGCTGGCGCAGGCGCTGCGGACCGAGGCGGCCACGGCCGAGCGCGAGCGGCTGGCGAGGTCCATCCACGACGGCGTGCTCCAGGTGCTGGCCCGCGTGCGCAAGCGCGGCACGGAACTCGGCGGCGAGGCGGCGGAGCTGGCGGCGCTGGCAGGCGAGCAGGAGGTCGCGCTGCGGTCGCTGGTGGCCGCCGCGCCGACGGAGTCCACTGTGGATGGTGACGCGGACCTGCGGCCGGCGCTGCAACTGCTGGCCACGTCGCGGTTCCAGGTGTCCACCCCGGCCACTCAGGTGATGCTGCCGGCGGCGACGGCGTTCGAGCTGGCCGCCGTGGTGCGCGAGGCGCTGTCCAACGTGGACAAGCACGCGGGCGAGGACGCGCGGGCCTGGGTGCTGCTGGAGGACCTCGGCGACGAGGTGGTGATCAGCGTCCGCGACGACGGCCCCGGCATCCCCGAGGGCCGGTTGGCCTCCGCCGAGGCGGAGGGGCGGATGGGCGTCGCCCAGTCCATCCGGGGCCGGGTGGAGGCGCTGCGTGGGACCCTTGAGCTGCAGACGGGGCCGGGGGAGGGCACCGAATGGGAGGTGCGGGTCTTCAGATGAGCGTGTCCGTGATGGTGGTGGACGATCACCCGCTGTGGCGCGACGGTGTCGCGCGGGACCTGTCCGAGCGCGGCTTCGAGGTGGTCGCGACGGCCGGTGACGCCGCGTCCGCGGTGCGCATCGCCCGCGCGGTGCGGCCGGACGTGGTGCTGATGGACCTCAACCTGGGCGAGACGACCGGGGTCGAGGCGACGACGATGATCACCGGGGCGCTGGAGGGGACCCGGGTGCTGGTGCTGTCCGCGAGCGGCGAGCACAGCGACGTGCTGGAGGCGGTGAAGGCGGGCGCGTCCGGCTACCTGGTGAAGTCGGCGTCGGCCGAGGAGCTGGTGGAGGCGGTGAACCGGACCGCGGCGGGCGACGCGGTGTTCACCGCCGGCCTGGCGGGCCTGGTGCTCGGCGAGTACCGGCGCATGGCCGCCACGCCGGACGACGACAAGCCGCAGCTCACCGAGCGGGAGACCGAGGTGCTGCGGCTCGTGGCCAAGGGGCTGACCGCGCGGCAGATCGCGAACCGGTTGGTGATCTCGCACCGCACGGTGGAGAACCACGTGCAGTCCACCCTGCGCAAGCTGCAACTGCACAACCGCGTCGAGCTGGCGCGGTACGCGATCGAGCACGGGCTCGACGTCGAGCCGGAGGGCTGAGCCATGACCGAACCCAGGGACTTCCGGGTGTCCGACGCCGAGCGCGAGCACGTCGTCGGCCTGTTGCAGAAGGCGATCGGCCGCGGGCTGATCACGCTGGACGAGTTCACCGAGCGCACCGACACGGCGTTGGCCGCCCGCACCCGCGGCGAGCTGAACGCGGTGCTGCTGGACCTGCCCGGCATGGTGCACAACGAGCAGGTGGTCGCCGTGCCGGCGGAACGGCAGGAGCTCAAGGCCACCATGTCCACGATCAACCGCAAGGGCAACTGGACCGTCCCGCGGCAGCTCTTCGTGCGCAACCGGATGGGGTCGACGGAGCTGGACTTCCGCGAGGCGTCCATCCGGCACGCGGTGGTGGACATCGAGCTGGACGTGACCGCCGGGTCGGTGAAGCTGGTGCTGCCCGACGGCGCGACGGTCAACGCGGAGGGCATCGAGCTCGCCGCGGGCAACCTCAAGGACAAGGTGGGCTCGGGCGTGAACGGCCGGCCTCACTTCGTGGTCCACGGCATGGTGCGCGCGGGCAACGTGGAGATCAAGAAGAAGGGCCGCTGGTTCCGGCACGCGTGACGCCGTCGTGCGCGCCGGCCGCCGCGCGGTGAGGATCGTGGTGTGCACTGCCTCGTCACCGGCGCGACCGGCTACCTCGGCGGCAGGCTCGTGCCCCGGCTGGTCGCGGCCGGCCACCGGGTCACGTGCCTGGTCCGCGACCCGCGCAAGCTGCGTGACGTGCCGTGGGCCGGGCAGGTCGAGGTCGTGCGCGGCGACGTGCTCGACCCGGTGTCGCTCGCGTCGGCGATGCGCGGGGTCGACGTCGTGCACTACCTGGTGCACTCGCTGAGCGATCCCGACTTCGCCGACGCGGACCGGCGTGCGGCCGGGAACACCGTGCGCGCCGCGGCGGACGCGGGGGTGCGGCGGATCGTCTACCTGGGCGGGCTGCACCCGCCCGGGGTGGCGCTGTCACCCCACCTGGCCTCGCGCAAGGAGGTCGGCGACGTGTTCCTGCGCGGCCCGGTGCCTGCGGTGGTGCTCCAGGCGGCGGTGGTCATCGGGTCCGGCTCGGCGAGCTTCGAGATGCTGCGCTACCTCACCGAGCGGCTGCCGATCATGGTCACGCCGCGCTGGGTGCGCAACCGGGTCCAGCCGATCGCGGTGCGGGACGTGCTGCGGTACCTGGTGGGCGCGGTGGAGCTGCCGGCCGGGGTGAACCGGGCGTTCGACATCGGCGGCCCGGACGTGCTGACCTACCTGGAGATGATGCTCCGGTACGCGGAGGTGGCCGGGCTGCGGCGGCGGCGCGTCCTGCCGGTGCCGGTGCTCACGCCGCGCCTGTCCGCGCACTGGGTCAACCTGGTCACGCCCGTGCCGCGGTCGATCGCGTCGCCGCTGATCGAGTCCCTGGTGCACGAGGTGGTGTGCCGGGAGCACGACATCGAGGCCCTCCTGCCGGGCGCGAACACCGGGTACGACCGGGCGGTGGCCCTCGCGCTGGCCAAGGTCCGCGACGCGGACGTGGAGACCCGCTGGTCCGGTGCGTCGGTGGTGGGCGCGCCCGCCGACCCGCTGCCCACCGACCCGGACTGGTCCGGCGGCTCGTCGTACGTCGACGTGCGGGAACGGCGGACCGCGGCCTCGCCGCAGCGGCTGTGGCAGGTCGTGGAGGGCATCGGCGGCGAGCACGGCTGGTACTCGTTCCCCCTGGCCTGGGCCGTGCGCGGGTGGCTGGACCGGCTGGTCGGCGGCGTCGGGCTGCGGCGCGGGCGGCGTGATCCCGAGCGGCTGCACGTCGGCGAGGCGCTGGACTTCTGGCGGGTGGAGGAGCTCGACCGGGGACGGCTGCTGCGGTTGCGCGCGGAGATGCGGGTGCCCGGGCTGGCCTGGCTGGAGCTGCGGGTCGTGCCGGCGGACGGCGGCGGGTCGACCTACCGGCAACGTGCGGTGTTCGTGCCGCGCGGGCTGGCCGGGCACGTGTACTGGTGGCTGGTGTGGCCGTTCCACGGGGTGGTGTTCGGCGGCATGGCGCGCAACATCACCTGTGAAGCTGAACTTACGAGTGAATTCAGAAAGTCCTGATGGACTGCACAAAGGGGCGGGGGCACACTCGCCCGCATGAAGGCACTGGTCAAGGCGACCGCCGGGCCGGGGCTGTCGTTGACCGACGTCCCCGACCCCGCCCCCGGTCCCGGTGACGTCGTGGTCCGCGTGCTGCGGACCGGCATCTGCGGGACGGACCTGCACATCGACTCGTGGGACGAGTGGGCCGCGCACAACATCCACGCGCCGCTCGTGCTCGGGCACGAGTTCGTCGGCGAGGTGGTGGAGACCGGGCCCGCGGTGACCGGGGTGAAGGTCGGCGACCTGGTCAGCGGCGAGGGCCACCTGGTCTGCGGCACGTGCCGCAACTGCAAGGCGGGCCGGCGGCACCTGTGCGCGAACACGCGCGGCCTCGGCGTGCACAGCGACGGGGCGTTCGCGCAGTACGTGGTGCTGCCCGAGGAGAACGCCTGGGTGCACCGCGCGCCCGTCGACCTGGACGTGGCGGCGATCTTCGACCCGTTCGGCAACGCCGTGCACACCGCGCTGTCGTTCCCGGTCATCGGCGAGGACGTGCTGATCACCGGCGCGGGCCCGATCGGGATCATGGCGGCGGCCGTGGCCAAGCACGCGGGCGCGCGCAACGTCGTCATCACCGACGTCAGCGAGCACCGGCTGGCGCTGGCCCGCGAGGTCGGCGTGGACCTGGCGCTGAACGTCGCCGAGCGCACGATCTCCGAGGCGCAGGCCGAGCTGGGCATGTCCGAGGGCTTCGACGTCGGCATGGAGATGTCCGGCAAGCCGATCGCGCTCCAGGAGATGATCGGCAACATGGCCCACGGCGGCCGGATCGCGATGCTCGGGCTGCCCGCGGAGGAGTTCGCGGTCGACTGGAGCAGCGTCGTGCTGAAGATGCTGCACGTCAAGGGCATCTACGGCCGGGAGATGTTCGAGACCTGGTACTCGATGTCGGTGCTGCTGCAACGCGGCCTCGACCTGTCGCCGGTGATCACGCACCGGTTCGACTACACGGCGTTCGACGAGGCGTTCGCGACGGCGCGCGAGGGCAAGTGCGGCAAGGTCATCCTCGACTGGACGGGAGCTCACTGATGTACGGCGCGATGCGCGAGGACCTGCGGGCCGGGCTGGACGAGATCCGCGCAGCCGGGCTCTACAAGGCGGAACGGGTGATCGGCACGCCGCAGAGCGCCGCCGTCCGGGTCGGCTCCGGCGCCGAGGTGCTGAACTTCTGCGCCAACAACTACCTGGGCCTGGCCGACCACCCGCGGCTGGTCGAGGCGGCGCACGAGGCGCTGGACCGGTGGGGCTTCGGCATGGCGTCGGTGCGGTTCATCTGCGGCACGCAGGAACCGCACAAGGAGCTGGAGCGGCGGCTGTCGGAGTTCCTGGGCACCGAGGACACGATCCTCTACAGCTCGTGCTTCGACGCCAACGGCGGCCTGTTCGAGACGCTGCTCGGCGCGGACGACGCGATCATCTCCGACGAGCTGAACCACGCGTCGATCATCGACGGCGTGCGGCTGTCGAAGGCGCGCCGGTACCGGTACCGCAACCGGGACATGGACGACCTGGAGCGGCAGCTCAAGGACGCCGCCGACGCCCGCTACCGGCTGATCGCGACCGACGGCGTGTTCTCCATGGACGGCTACCTCGCGCCGCTGGACGAGATCTGCGACCTGGCCGAGCGGTACGACGCGCTGGTGATGGTGGACGACTCGCACGCGGTCGGCTTCACCGGGCCGAACGGCCGCGGCACGCCGGAGCTGTTCGGCGTCCAGGACCGGGTGGACGTCGTCACCGGCACGCTCGGCAAGGCGCTGGGCGGCGCGTCCGGCGGCTACACGTCCGGGCGGGCGGAGATCGTGGAGATGCTGCGGCAGCGGTCGCGGCCGTACCTGTTCTCCAACTCGCTGGCCCCCTCGATCACGGCCGCCGCGATCGCCGCGCTCGACCTGCTCAGCTCGTCCGGCGAGCTGCTGACCAGGCTGCGCGAGAACACCGCCCTGTTCCGCTCCCGGATGACCGAGGCCGGCTTCGACCTGCTGCCGGGCGAGCACCCGATCATCCCGGTGATGATCGGTGACGCGGCGCGGGCGTCCCGGATGGCCGACCTGCTGCTGGAGCAGGGCATCTACGTGATCGGCTTCTCGTACCCGGTCGTGCCGCACGGCAAGGCGCGGATCCGGACCCAGATGTCGGCCGCCCACTCGACCGACGACGTCGACCGCGCGGTGGACGCGTTCGTGGCGGCGCGCGAGCGGATGTGAGCGGGCGGACGGGCGCGGCGGCGTGATCGACCCACGACGGCTGCGGGTGCTGCGCGCGCTCGCCGACCACGGCACCGTGACGGCGGCGGCCCAGGCGCTGCACCTCACGCCGTCCGCGGTGTCGCAGCAACTGGCCGCGCTGGAGTCCGAGGTGGGGCACGAGCTGCTGCGCCGGCGGGGGCGGCGGGTGTCGTTGACCGCCGCGGGCGAGCTGCTGGTGCGGCACGCCAACGCGGTGGCCGCGGAGCTGGAACGGGCGCAGGCCACGCTGGCCGCGTTCGCCTCCGGCGCCACCGGCCGGGTCGAGGTCGGCAGCTTCGCGTCGGCGATCACGCAGGTCGTCGCGCCCGCGCTGGCCGCGCTGCGGGTGTCCGCGCCGGACGTGACGCTGCGCGTGCGCGACGTGGAGGGTCACGCCAGCGTGCCGTTGCTGCTCGACGGCGAGATCGACCTGGCGATCACCGAGGAGTACCGGCTGCGCACCGACGACCGCAGGCTGACCCGGTTCCCGCTCTACACCGAGCCGTTCGACGTGGTGCTGCCGCCGGCGCACCCGCTGGCCGGCCGGGCCGAGGTGGACCTGGCCGACCTGGCGGACGAAGACTGGGTCGTGACGCTGCCGGGCAACCCGGTGCGGGACGTGGTGCAGCTGGCGTGCGAGCACGCCGGCTTCGCGCCCCGGATCACGCACACGTCCGACGACTTCCGCGCCATCGGCGCGTTGGTGCGCGCGGGCGCGGGCGTCGCGCTGGTGCCCCGCAACGCCGTGCGCGGGGTGCCGGTCCGGGGCACGGCCCCGCTGCGGCGCGTGGTGGCGGCCGTGCGCCGGGGCAGCGAGGACCACCCGTTGATCAGGCTGGTCCGGGACGCCCTGCTGGACGCCGTGGCCTGACCACCCACCGCGCGAGGTCGCGTCGACCGCGCCCGCCGGCTGCGCAGCAGCGGCAGTTCACCGCAGCGGCGCGCGGGCCGCCAGCTTCGCCGAGGCCGGGTCGGCCGCCGCGACCGCGCCGCGGGCCGCCAACTGGCACAGGTCGAAGCTGGTCGAAGCGAGTTTCGCGCCGACGCCCGCCAGCGCGGTGTGGTTCATCGACAGGCTCGTCACGCCCAGCCCGGTCAGCACGCACGCCAGCAGCGGGTCGGCGGCGGCCTCGCCGCAGACGCCCACCGGCTTGCCCGCGGCCGTGCCCGCGTCGCCGACCAGCTCGACCAGCCGCAGCAGCGCCGGCTGCCACGGGTCGTTGAGCGCGGCCACCGCGCCGACCTGCCGGTCCGCCGCGAACACGTACTGGGCCAGGTCGTTCGTGCCGATGGAGACGAAGTCGACCACGGCCAGCACCTCGGCGGCGACCAGGGCGGCGGCCGGGATCTCGATCATCACGCCCGCGCGCCGGATGCCCGCGGCCCGCGCGCGTTCCACGAACCACGCGGCCTCGGCGGCGGTGGCGACCATCGGCGCCATCACCGACACGTCGGCGTCGGTGTCGGCGGCGGCCAGGGCGATCGCTTCGAGCTGGCGGTCCAGCACGTCCGGGCGGTCGAAGGCGACCCGCAGGCCGCGCACGCCCAGCGCCGGGTTCGGCTCGGGCTCGGGTGCCAGGAACGGCAGCGGCTTGTCCGCGCCCGCGTCCAGCGTCCGGACCACCACGGGCTTGCCCGCGAACGGCGCGAGCACCGCCGCGTACGCCTCGCGCTGCTCGGCCACGGACGGCTCGGTCGCGGCGGACAGGAAGCAGAACTCGGTGCGGAACAGGCCGACGCCCTCCGCGCCACCGGCCGCCGCGGCGACCGCGTCGGCGGGCGAGCCGACGTTGCCGAGCACCTTCACCCGGTACCCGTCGCGCAGCGCGCCGACGCCGTTCCACTCGGCCCGGCCCGCCACGTGCGCCGCGCGGACCGTGCCGTCGGAGGCCTGCACCACGCCGGTGTCGCCGTCCACGAGCAGGGCGGGCGCGTCGAGGTCGAGGACGCCGCGGCACGCGACCACGGCCGGGATGCCGAGCGACCGGGCCAGGATCGCGGTGTGCGAGGTCGGGCCGCCCTCCTCGGTGACCAGCGCCAGCACCTTGGCCGGGTCGAGGCCCGCGGTGTCGGCGGGCGCGAGGTCGCGGGCCACGAGCACGGAGGGGGAGGCCAGCGCCGGCACACCGGGCGCGGCGACGCCGAGCAGTTCGGCGACCAGCCGGTCGCGCACGTCGCGGACGTCGCGGGCGCGTTCGGCCATGTACCCGCCGGCGGCTTCGAGGGCGGAGATGAACCCGGCGGCGGCCTGGTGCACGGCCCGTGCGGCGGGCAGCCCGTCGGAGGTCACGGCCTTCTCGGCCTGGGACAGCAACGCGGGGTCCGCGGCCATCGCCGCGGTCGTCTCCAACACGTCCTTCGCGTCACCGCTCGCGGCAGCAGCCCGCTCCCGCAGCCGGGCGACCACGACGTCCGCCGCGGGCCTGATCCGCGCCGCCTCGGCCGCCGGATCCGTCGGCGCGGGCCCCGCCGGCGGTTCCCCCAGGGGCTCGGCGACCCGGACCACCGGCCCCGAAGCCCGCCCGGAACTCACCCCGACACCACTCAGGCGCGCACTCGACATGGTCTAGACCATACCCTCAGGTCGACGGGACGTGAAGGACAAGCCAACGCCACCCGGCCCGAACGCGCTACCCCGACCTCTGCCCATCCAACCCGCGCCCATCCAACCCGCGCCCACCGAACCGTGCCCACCCGAACCGTGCCCACCCCAACGCTGCCCACCCGAACTCGCGCCGACGTCGGCTTCGCAGGGGTCCCCGCCAAGGGGATCCCTTGTCTTCATTCTGCCGGCCCGGTCCGACAATTCCGGCGGGTTCAGCCGGAGCGGAGCTGGTCCAGGGTCGGGTACGAGGGCTGCGCGCCGGGTGACGTCACCGACAGCGCGGCCACGCGGGCGGCGAACGCGGCCGAGTCCGGGAGCGACGAGCCGGACGACAGGGCGAACGCCAGCGCGCCCGCGAACGCGTCCCCGGCACCCGTGGTGTCCACAACGGACACCTCCGGGGCGTCCACCTCGACCACTCCGGACTCGGTGACGACGGCCGCGCCCCGTGCGCCCAACGTGACCACGGCGGACTTCGGGCCGAGCGCCAGCAGGCCGGCGAACGACGGCGCCAGCGACGCGGCCTCGTGCTCGTTCACGATCAGCGGGTCGAGCCGGGCCAGCGTCTCCGCCGGCACCTCGACCACCGGCGACAGGTTCAGCACCGGCCGGACGCCGTGTGCCGCCGCCGTCCGCACCGCGTGCGCCACGGTCGGCACCGGCACCTCCAGCGAGCACACCAGCACCGAGACGTCGTCCCAGGTCACGGCGTCCACATCGGACACGCCGAGGTCGGAGTTCGCGCCGGGGGCGACGACGATCGAGTTCTCGCCGTCCGGCGTCACGGTGATGTACGCCAAGCCCGTGGGCCGCGACGACGTGCGCACGAAGTCGGTCCGCACCCCCGCCGACGACAACGACCCCAGCAGCAGCTCCCCGTACTGGTCGCCGCCCACCGCACCGACGAACGCCACCGGAGCGCCGAGCCGGGCGGCGGCGACGGCGGTGTTCGCGCCCTTGCCGCCGGGCAGGACGACGGTGTCGCCGCCGAGCACCGTCTCACCGCCGGCGGGACGGCGGGGCACCGACACGACGAGGTCCGCGTTGGCCGAACCGAGCACGAGAACAGTCACGGTGGAACTCTGCCAGGTCCCGGCGTGACCGGTTCGGTACCCGGTTGAGTAGTGGTACGGATTCCGGATACACCGGTTTGGGGCGACCCTGGTCACATGACCGGTACCGGGCAGGACCCGCTGATCAGGCTGGCAGACGAACTCGGGCACCTGGGCCGCCGCTTGGAGGCGGTCGGCCGGGAACTGCACCGGGTCGGCAGCACGCAGGCGGTGGTGGCGACGTCGGCCGCACCGTCCGCAACGGACACCGCCACGGCACCGGTCGAGAGCGAACCGAGCACGTCCGCCGCCCAGCCCGCCGCCGCGGCCCAGTCCGTCCCGGCACCGGCGGCAGCCGGTCAAGCCGCTGCTCAGGCCCCGACGCCGAGTCCGGCACCACAGGCCCGGCAGGCGTACCAACCCGCGCCCGCGCACCCCAGGCCCATGTACGCGCCACCGCCGCCGCCCCAGGCCAATCCCGGCTGGGGTCCGCCCGTCCCACCGTGGACTCCCACCCCACCGCCGCCGCCCGGGCCGACCCTGTTCGACCGCCTGGGCAAGGACGGCGCGGGCAGCAAGTTCCTGGCGTGGGTCGGCGGCGCGGTCACGCTGCTCGGCGTCGTCCTGCTCCTCGTCCTGGCCGTCCAGCGCGGCTACCTCGGCCCCCTGCCCCGCGTGCTCGGCGGCGCGGCGCTCGGCGGCGTGCTCGTCGGCCTCGGCCTCTGGCTGCACCGCACCCCGGCCGGCCGCACCGGCGCGTTCGCGCTGGCCGCCACCGGCATCGCCGTGCTCTACCTGGACGTCATCGCGGCCACCTCGATCTACGAGTACCTGCCCGAAGGCGGTGGCCTGGCCGCCGGCCTGCTCGTCGCGGGCGGCGGGCTGCTGCTCGCGCTGCGCTGGGACTCGGCCGCCCTCGCCGTCGGCGTGGTCGCGGCCTGCGCCGTGTGCGCCCCCGTGCTGACGCAGGGCTTCACGCCGCTGCTGGTCGCGTTCCTGCTGGTGCTGAAGATCGCCGCCGGTCCCGTGCACCTCAAGCGCGACTGGCCGTGGCTCGCGGTCACCGCGGGCGTGCCCCCGCTGCTGGCCTCGGTCCTGGTGATCAACCGCACCGACGAGCACGCGCTGGCCGCGATCGCGCTGCTGGCGGCCGTGATCGGCGTCGCAGGCGCGGTGCTCACGACCAAGGTCCGCCCCGGTGACGTCACCGCCCTGGGCCTCGCCGTCGGCTCGCCGATGCCCGCCCTGCTCACCACCGCCGTGCTGGACCGCTACCTCGGTGCGGCCGTGGCGGGCGCGGTCGCGGTGATGATGCTCGCGCTGTGGGCGGCCGGTCGGCGGTCGTTGCCCGCGAACTTCGCCGCGGCGGTCGGCGCGGTCGGCGTGTTCGCGCTGTTCCAGTCGACGGCGCTCGCCCTCGACGGCAGCACGCGTGCCGCGGTGGTGCTGGCCGAGGCCCTGGTGCTGGCGTTCCTGGCCAAGGTCCTCTCCTCGCGCGGTCCGCTGCTCGGGTCGCTCGTGTTCGGCGTGACCGGCTTCCTGCTCACCGTCGCCTACGCCGTGCCGCCGCGGCTGCTGCTGGACGAGCCGTGGCGCGCGGACTCCACCGGGTTCCTGGTGTCCGGCATGCTGACCGCGCTGGTCCTCGGTGTACTCGTGGTCGTGCTGCCGTGGGTCGCGACGAGCCTGGGCGTCCTCGGCAGGCACCCGTTCCCGTGGGTCGTCACGGGTGTCGTGCTGCTGTACGCGGCGGCCGGGGTCGTGCTGTGCGGCGCGCTGCTGGTGTCGCAGGACGTGACCGGATTCCTCTTCGGTCACTCGATCGTGACGGTGTCGTGGACGGTCGCCGCACTGGTGCTGCTGGTGCGCGGCATCGACCGGAAGTCCCTGCGGGTGGCCGGATTGGTGCTGGTCGGTGCGGCGGTGGCGAAGCTGCTGCTGTTCGACATGGCCGCTTTGGACGGCATCGCGCGGGTGCTCGCGTTCATCGGGGCCGGGCTCGTCCTCCTGACGGCGGGCACCCGTTACGCCAAGCTGGTGGCAACTCGGCGAATTTCGGTTGATTCGTAGCTCTCGGGATCCAAAACGGCCCGGACTGCGTCAACCTGGTGGTAGAGGTCTACGTCGTCGGGGTACGACCACCGGTGCTCCGGCACCGGCAGGGGTCCGGCGTCGGTCGTTTCGCCCCCCGAGCGACCGGCGCCGGGCGCACCGCCGCCGTTGCCGCCCGTCCCGCCGCCGCGGGCGGCAGCCAGACCCCGTCACCCGGTCCGGCACAAATGGCACCCGTCCGTAGGACGAGGGTGGAACCGGACCGCGCGGCGGTGTTCCCATCCCTGCCATGTGGGGACGACGACGCACCGCAGCCCTCGGCACCGCCGCCGTCCTCGTCGCCGCCGCGCTCTCCGCCGCCGGCCAGGAGCGGCCCCTCGTCGTCACCGCCGTCGGCTGGCCCGCGCCCAAGGCCTACGTGGTCGGGCACGACGGTCAGGTGCAGGTGCTCGACACCACCGACGGCCGGGCCGTGGCCGGCGCGAACACCGGCGCGTGGACCACGGGCGCGGCGGTCGGGCCGGGCGGCCGGCGGGTGTACGTGGTCAACGGCTGGGCAGGCGTCATCACGGCGGTCGACCCGCGGGCGGGCAAGGTCGTCGGCCGCATCCACGTCCCGGCGAAGCTCGCCCAGGCGGTGCTGCGCCCGGACGGCGAACGCCTCTACGTCACCGGCGGCGGAGCCGTGGCGGTGGTGGACCCGGGGTCGTTCCGGCTGGTCGCGGCGATCAAGGCGGGTGGCCAGCCGCAGGGCATCGCGGTCACGCCGGACGGCCGCCGGCTGTACGTGGCCAACGCGCAGGACGGCACGGTGAGCGTGCTCGACACCGGGACCGCCAGCCCCAAGACCACCATCGACGTCGCCGGGATGCCGCAGCAAGTCGCCGTCAGCCCGGACGGCGCCGCCGTCTACGTCAGCTCCCTGGACGTCGCGGAAGGCGAGGGCACGGTGTCCATGATCGACCCGCGCACCGACGAGGTGCGCTGGTCCGCGAAGGTCGGCAAGGGCGCGGGCAGCGTCGCGGTCACCCCCGACGGGCGGCGGGTCTACGTCGCGCTCGACCGCCGCGTCGCCGTCCTCGACACCACCACCCGGACCGCGAAGACGTTGCGGCTCAAGGCGACCACGCTGGCCATCGCGCCCGGCGACCGCCGCGTGTTCCTGTCCACCGGCAACACCGCGACCGTGCTGGACAGCGCCGACAACCGGGTGCTGAACACGTTCCAGCTCAGCGGCCTGGACGGCGACGGCCGCGGCTTCACGGCCACGGCCATCGCGTTCGAGCCCCTGGACGAGTCCTAGGCGTGCTGCGCCACCTTCGCCTGGCCGCCGCCCGCGGTCTCGTCGTCCGCCGGCGCGTCGTCGTGGATCGCCATCCGCTCCTGGATCCGCCGCAGCGGCCCGGGAGCCCACCACACCGCGTCGCCGAGCACCTTCATCACCGCGGGCACGAGCAGCATCCGCACCACGGTGGCGTCCAGCGCGAGCGCCAGGATCATGCCGACGCCGACGAACCGCATCATGGTGATCTGCGAGAACGCGAACGCGCCCGTCACCACGATCAGCAGCAGCGCCGCCGCCGTGATCACCCGCCCGGTCTTGGCCAGGCCGGCCGTCACCGCCTCCTCGGTCGACGCGCCACGACCGCGCGCCTCGACCATCCTGGACAGCAGGAACACCTCGTAGTCGGTGGACAGCCCGAAGACCACGGCCGCCATCAGCACCACGATCCCGGACTCCAGCGGCGCGGGCGTGACGCCGAGCAGCGACGCGCCGTGCCCGTCCTGGAACACCCACACCAGCACGCCGAACGTGGCCGACAGGCTCAACGCGCTCATCACCACGGCCTTGAGCGGCAGCAACAAGGACCCGAACGCCAGGAACATCAGCACGAACGTGGCGCCGACCAGCAGCCCGATCATCAGCGGCAGCTTCTCGCCGATCGCGTCGAGGCTGTCGGACACCATCGCCGTGCTGCCGCCGACGAGCACCTCGTCACCGGGCCCGGCCAGCGCGCGCACGTCCCGCAGCGCCTGCTTGGACCCGTCGCTCAACGCGTCCTGCTCCAGCCCCGCGTTGACCAGCCACACGCCGTTGGCGGGTTCGGCCGCGACCTGCGCCTCGCCGACCCCGGGCACCGCGGCGACCTCGCCGACGAACCGCTGCACGTCGGCGGGCGACGGGTCACCGGTGATCACGATCTTGAACCCGGAGTTCGACAGCGCGGCGAAGTCGCGGTTCACCGTCTCGGCGGCGACGCGGGCCGGGTTGCCCTCGGGCAGCACCTTCTCCGTGACCTCGCCGAACTTCACGCCCAGGAACGGCGAGCCGAGCGCGAGCAGCACCAGCACGATCGGCAGCGCGAACAGCACCGGGCGCTTCATCACCCGACCGGCCAGCCGCCGCCAGCCGGCCTCGGAGGGAGCCTTCTTCTTCCGCCACGGCAGGGCGAGCTTGTCCACGCGGTGACCGAGCACGGCCAGCAGCGCGGGCAGCAGGGTCAGCGAGACGATCGCCGCGATCGCCACCGCCGACATGCCGCCGTAGCTGAGGGACTTGAGGAAGCCGTGGGGGAACAGCAGCAGGCCGGCCAGCGCGATCACCAGCAGCGTCGCGGAGAACAGCACGGTGCGGCCGGCCGACATGACGGTGCGGCGCACGGCGTCGGGTGTGGCGCGGCCGGCGGCCAGCTCCTCGCGGAACCGGCCGACCATGAACAGCCCGTAGTCGATCGCCATGCCGAGGCCGAGCAGGCTGGCCACGTTGACCGCGAACGAGTTCACGTCGGCGACCAGCGAGACGGCGTGCAGCACGCCGAGCGAGCCCAGGATGGCCAGGCCGCCGACGAGCACCGGCAGCGACGCGGCGACGAGGCCGCCGAAGATGACGATCAGCAGGACGAGCACGATCGGCAGCGAGACGGCCTCGGCCTTGGTGAGGTCGGAGGCGGACATGTCGCTGATCGCCTTCTGGGTCGGCACCAGCCCGCCGACCTGCGCGTCCAGC
This sequence comes from Actinosynnema sp. NPDC051121, assembly GCA_040689555.1. Lineage (GTDB taxonomy): Bacteria > Actinomycetota > Actinomycetes > Mycobacteriales > Pseudonocardiaceae > Actinosynnema. The sequence continues at coordinate 152,847 of JBFBCZ010000002.1, forward strand.
CCGTCGACCTGGAGCCGGTCGGCGATCTGGTCGTACTGCTTGAGCTGCGTGTTGGAGTCGCCCGAGCGCAGCGTGATCACAACGAGCGACTTGGCGCTCTCCGGGGACGGCACCGGCGGCGAGACCTTCAGCACGGCGTCGGCCGGGAGGTCGGCCAGTTCACCGGCGATCTTCTGGAGCTGGGCGGGGTCGGTGGTGTTGTAGACCACCAGGACGTCACCGCCCTGCCTGCCGAACGCCTCCTGGGCGACGTCGTTGGCCCGCGCGGCCTCGCTCGTCGGCGCTTCGTACCCGCCCTGGCTGAGCCGGTCGAACACGCCGAGGCCCCAGATGCCGCCGACCACCGCCAGGGCCACCGTCGCGATCAACACCACCCACCTGCGGCGGTACGCCAGCGATCCCCACTTCGCGAACACGCGTCCTCCTGGGCAAATGGGCTACCGTTGCGTGAATGGCGTCAACTACGTAAACACCGTTCACTGACCAGTCCCGAAGTTATACCCGCGTGAACAGCGTTTACAACCTGATTGGGTGACTTATGACCGAGGCCACTCGCCGTGAGCGACTACGCGCGGAGACCGAGCGCGAGATTCGGCGACAGGCCCGTGCCCTGCTCGTGGAGCACGGCCGGGACGCCGTCACTCTGCGTGCCATCGCACGCGAGGTCGGCATCACCGCCCCGGCGCTGTACCGGTACTACGACTCGCGCGAGGACCTGCTCCGCCGACTGGCCGAGGACATCTGCACCGACCTGGCCGCGAAGCTCGACGCCGACCTCGACGGCATCGACGAGGACGACGTCAGCGCCCAGGTCTACGCGGTCTGCCGCGGCTTCCGGCGCTGGGCGCTCGCGCACCCGCAGGAGTTCACGCTGGTGTTCGCGTCCACTGAGGACACGTTGCCGCCGTGCGCCCCGGGCGAGGACCGCGGCCAGGTCGGCGACCAGTTCGGCCGGGTGTTCCTCGAGGTCGCGGGCAGGTTGATCGCCGGCCACCCGCTGCCCGACGACCTCGGCGACGACGACGTGCCGGAGGAGCTGCACGCCGACCTGGCCGCGTTCCAGAAGATCCTGCTGGCCACCGTCAACGACCGCGGGGTGGAGCTGGACGAGGACGTCCTGCCGCTCGGCGCGGTGTACCACATCACCCAGTCGTGGGTCCGCATCTACGGCCACGTGGCCCTGGAGGTGTTCGGCCGATTCCCGTTCGCGGTGTCCAACCCCGAGCCGATGTTCGACTCGATGCTGGCGCAGATCCTGGGCGGGATGGGTTTCCCTCCGCGACGGTGAAGTGCGACTTCCGGGCATACCTGCTGGGCCGTTCGAGCGCTTTTCGTCGTCGCGGCACAACCACGGGCACCCGGGCGGGGTTGCATGGGTTGGCCGCACGGCGAGGACGTCTCGGGGCGGGGGGATGGTGGCGAGGAAGAGTTCGGACAAGGGATCCGGCGGCGTGGCGTTAGTGGCCGCGGTGCTCGTCGTCCTCGCGGGCGCGGGCGGCGCCGGTGGCGCGGCGCTGAACTCGGGCGCGAGTGGTGGCGGCGGGGCGGCTCCGGTGGAGAGCATCGGGGTGCGCAAGTGGGACGCCAAGCGCGCGGCACGCGGTGGTGACGCGGAAGGCGCCATGAGCCACCTCGGCGTCGGGATCAGCAAGCAGGCGGTGAAGCAGGAGCTCGACTGCCTGGGCAACTCGTTCGGCCAGGTCCGCGACTTCTTCGCGCGCACGCCGTGCACGTCCCTGGACCGCCTGCTCCTGGCCGTCGGCGACCAGGCGGGCAACGCGGCCGTGGTGTCCGTGGTGTGGGTGACCTTCCCCGGCCGCAACCAGGCCCGGCAGTTCGACCGGGTCGTCGACGTCGCGGGCTCCGGTGACGTGAAGCCGTTGAGCGGCGGTGTCGTCGGCCTGCCGGACGTCCACATCACCGCCACGCACTACTGGTCCGAGATCAAGGACACGACGATCACGATCGCCGAGTCCGAAGCGGCAACCGGGCACGTCGAGCCGGACCTGCTCGACGCGATGACCGAAGTGGCCGCCCAGTTGCCGCGTCCGTGAACCCCGCTACAGCACCACGTTGACCAGCCGGCCCGGCACGACGATCACCTTGCGCGGTGTGCCGCCGTTCAGCAGCTCGGCCACCTTCTCGTCGGCCAGGGCGGCCTTCTCGACCTCGCCCGCCGACGCCGACGCCGGCACGACCACGCGTGCCTTCACCTTGCCGTTGACCTGGATCGGGTACTCGACGGTGTCCTCGACCAGGTACTCCTCGGCCGCCTTCGGGAACGGGCCGTGGGCCAGCGACTCGGTGTGGCCCAGCTTCGACCACAGCTCCTCGGCGACGTGCGGGCTCAGCGGCGCCAGCATCAGCACCATCGGCTCGGCCAGCACGCGTGGCGCACCGGCCGGGAAGTGCTTGGTGACGTGGTTGTTCAGCTCGATCAGCTTCGCGCCCGCCGTGTTGTAGCGCAGGTTCGCGAAGTCGTCGTGCACGCCCGCGATCGTCCTGTGCAGCAGCCGCAGCGCGTCCTCGCCCGGCTCCTCCTCGGTGACCCGAGACTCGCCCGTGGCCTCGTCGACCAGGTTGCGCCACAGCCGCTGCAGGAACCGCTGCGCGCCGACGACGTCCTTGGTCGCCCACGGCCGGGAGACGTCCATCGGGCCCATCGACATCTCGTACAGCCGGAACGTGTCCGCGCCGTACTTCTCGCACATCTCGTCCGGCGTGACGACGTTGCGCAGGCTCTTGCCCATCTTGCCGTACTCGCGGCGCACCTCTTCGCCCTCGAAGAAGTACTTGCCGTCGCGCTCCTCCACCTGCTCGGCGGGCACGGGCGTGCCGCGCGAGTCGCGGTAGGCGTACGCCTCGATGTAGCCCTGGTTGAACAGCCGCCGGTACGGCTCGTCGCCGGACACGTGGCCCAGGTCGAACAGCACCTTCTGCCAGAACCGCGCGTACAGCAGGTGCAGCACGGCGTGCTCCACGCCGCCGATGTACAGGTCCACGCCACCGGGGTCGGACGGGCCGTGCTCGTCGGTGCGCGGGCCCAGCCAGTACCGCTCGTTCTCCGCGTTGACGAACCGATCCGACTCGGTCGGGTCCACGTACCGCAGCTGGTACCAGCACGAACCGGCCCAGTTGGGCATGGTGTTGGTCTCACGCCGGTACTGCTTCGGCCCGTCGCCCAGGTCCAGCTCGACGGTGACCCAGTCCTCGGCGCGCGACAGCGGCGGCGACGGCTCGGAGTTCGCGTCCTCCGGGTCGAACGTCCGCGGCGAGTAGTCGTCCACGTCGGGCAGCTCGATCGGCAGCATCGACTCCGGCACCGCGATCGGCGTGCCGTCGGCGTCGTACACGATCGGGAACGGCTCGCCCCAGTACCGCTGCCGGGAGAACAGCCAGTCGCGCAGCTTGAACTGCACGGTGCCCTCGCCGCGGCCCTGCTCCTCCAGCCAGGCGATGATCTTCTTCTTCGCCTCGTCCACGCCCAGCCCGTCCAGGCTGACGCTGCTCTCGTGGCTGGAGTTCACCGCCGCGCCGGGGCCCGTGTACGCCTCGCCGTCGAAGTCCGCGGGCGGCTGCACGGTCCGGATGATCGGCAGGTCGAACGCCTTGGCGAAGTCCCAGTCGCGCTGGTCCTGGCCGGGCACCGCCATGATCGCACCGGTGCCGTAGCCCATCAGCACGTAGTCGGCCACGTACACCGGGATCCGCGCGCCGTTGACCGGGTTGGTCGCGTGCGCGCCGGTGAAGACGCCGGTCTTCTCCTTGTTCTCCTGCCGGTCCAGCTCGGACTTGCGGGACACCTCGGCGCGGTACGCGGCGATCGCGTCGGCCCGCTCCGGGGAGGCAATCACGTCGACCAGCGGGTGCTCGGGCGCCAGCACCAGGTACGTGGCGCCGAACAGCGTGTCGGGCCGGGTGGTGAACACCTCGACGTCGCGGTCACCGACCGCGAACTTGACCCGCGCGCCGGACGAGCGCCCGATCCAGTTGCGCTGCATCGCCTTGATCTTGTCCGGCCAGTCCAGCCGGTCCAGGTCGTCGATCAGCCGGTCGGAGTAGGCGGTGATCCGCATCATCCACTGGCGCAGCGAGCGCCGGAACACCGGGAAGTTGCCGCGCTCGCTGCGGCCGTCCGCGGTGACCTCCTCGTTCGCCAGCACGGTGCCCAGGCCGGGGCACCAGTTCACCGGCGCCTCGGACAGGTAGACCAGGCGGTACCGGCCCAGCAGCTTCTCCCGCTCCGGGCGCGACATCTCCGCCCACGGCTTGTCCGGCGTGGGCCGCTCACCCGAGGCGAACTGCGCCTCCAGCTCCGCGATCGGCCTCGCCCTGCCCGCCGCCGGGTCGTACCAGGAGTTGAAGATCTGCAGGAAGATCCACTGGGTCCACTTGTAGTAGTCCGGGTCGATGGTGGAGATGCGCCGGCGCTCGTCGTGGCCCAGGCCCAGCCTGCGGATCTGCCGCAGGTAGGTCTGGATGTTGTCCTCGGTGGTCTTGCGCGGGTGCTGCCCGGTCTGCACGGCGTACTGCTCGGCGGGCAGGCCGAACGCGTCGAAGCCCATCGTGTGCAGCACGTTGCGGCCGTTCATCCGGTGGTACCGGGCGAACACGTCGGTGCCGATGAAGCCCAGCGGGTGGCCCACGTGCAGGCCGGCGCCCGACGGGTACGGGAACATGTCCTGCACGAACAGCTTGTCCGCGGGCACGTCGCCCTTGAGCGGACCGACGGGGTTCGGCGCGTGGAAGGTGCCCTGGTCCTCCCAGTGCTGCTGCCAGCGCCGCTCGATCTCGCCGGCCAGCTCGGCGGTGTAGCGGTAGGCGGGCGTGGCGTCCGCCGCGTCGGTGCTCATCGGGATGTCCCTCTCCATCGGTACCTGCCCCTGACATGACGAAACCCCCCAGCCCCGGAGGGCGTGAGGGGTTGCCGCGCGGACCTGGCTGTCGAGGTCTGCGCGGCTAGCTAAGGAGCAGGCGGGCCTTGCTCATGCCGTCAACGGTATCAGCGCAGCGCAAGCGCGATGAACCGGGTGAACTCCTCGGTCGCGGAGTTGTCGTCGCTGACCAGCAGCAAGGTGCGCTCGCCGGACGCGAGGCGCGGGCCCCGGGTGGCCGGGTCGTGGTCGACGCCGGACAGGCCGGCCGGCCATGAGGACACGTTCGAGTGAAGCCGGGGCTGGTTCGACCAAGATCGAAAGACCGGCCTACCCTCGTCAGGGTGAACATCGTGCTGCCTGTGGTCCTGGGTCTGATCGGTGTCGCGTTCGCGACGATCGGCTTCCTCGGCGTGCGCGGCCGACTGCGCCGCAACCGCTTCTTCGGCGTGCGCACCAAGGCGGCGCTGCGCGACGACGAGACGTTCGCGCTCGCCAACAAGATCGCCGGCGTGCCGAACGCGGCCGCGGGCGCGATCGCACTCGTGGCGGGCGTCGCGGCGGCCGTCAACCCGGCGTTGTCGCTGGTCATCGGCCTGGTCGGGCTGGTGGGCAGCGTGGTCGTCGCGGGTGCGGGTGGCGTGCTCGGCCACCGGGCCGCCGAGGCCCTGCCCGAGCCGGAACCGGCGGGCTGCGGCGGCTGCGCGTGCGCCGGCGCCGGTGGCGCGTGCGGCGTGCTGACCCGCGCCTAGTTCCGGCGGATGTCGGTCGGGAACGTCGCCAGCAGCGCCGTCGGCATCCCCTGGCGCCGCAGCACCCGGCCCCACAGGTCGACGTTCGGCGGCGTGAGCACGTCGTCGGGCAGGCCCTTCACCACGATCCAGTCGCCGCGCTCGATCTCGCCGTCCAGCTGGCCCTCGCCCCAGCCCGAGTAGCCGGCGAACACGCGCATCCCGCGCACCTTCGCCACCAGGGCGTCCGGGTCCGCGTCGAGGTCCACCAGCGCCACCGGGCCGTGCACGCCGACCACGCCGTCGAGTGACGCCAGGTCCTCCCCGGTGCGCAGCGCGGCCAGGCACAGCGCCGTCTTCTGCTCCACCGGCCCGCCGATGTAGACGGCCTGCGGCCTGCTCACGTGCGGCCCCCACGCGGGCAGCACGTCGTGGACGGCGACCTCGCTCGGGCGGTTCAGGACCACGCCGAGGCTGCCTTCGTCCCGGTGGTCGATGACGTAGACCACCGTCCGGCGGAAGTTGGAGTCGGTCAGACTCGGTGCCGCGACCAGCAGGGAACCCGGTTCGACGTCGGCATCAGGGCGCACACCACGCATGATCCCAGACGAGGGCCGCGGAGCAGGCGACGCGGCGCTCGGACCGCACGGACGGCGACACGTCCGCGGTCGCGGAACATCCGGGTTACCGTGTTCGTTGTAGTGAGCGTCAGGCGCCATCGAGTCCCCCGGGCCCACTGAAACGCCTACGCGGAATACCGTCCGGCTGGAGCCGCGTAGTGCCACCCGCCGAGAGGCGACCGGGCGCCTGGCACCAGGGAGGCCGGACCCCACGCGGGTCCGGCCTTCGTGGTGCCCGGCCCCGGAAGGCATAGGCTCAGCACCGTGACCACTGCCGGGACCACCGCGGCGAAGCACCACCTCGGTGTCCGGAAGCTGCTCGCGCTGGCGGACTTCCGCAGGCTGCTCGCCTCCCGGCTGGCGGCCCAGTGGGGGGACGGCCTGTTCCAGGCGGGTCTCGCCGGCGCGGTCCTGTTCAACCCCGAGCGCCACGCCGACCCGCTCGCCGTCGCGGCCGGGTTCGCCGTGCTGCTGCTCCCGTACTCCGTGGTCGGCCCGTTCGCGGGCGCGCTGCTGGACCGGTGGGACCGCCGCCGGGTGCTGGTGGTGGCGAACCTCACCCGCGCCGTCTTCATCCTGCTCACCGCGGCGGCCGTCGGGTTCGGCCTGAGCGGCGTGCCGCTGTACGCCTCGGCGCTGTTCGTCACGGGCGTGAGCCGGTTCGTCGGCTCGGGCCTGTCCGCGTCGCTGCCGCACGTGGTCGACGGCGACCACCTGGTGGAGGCCAACGCGTTCGTCACCACGCTCGGCGCGCTGACCGCGGTGCTCGGCGCGGGGTGCGCGGTCGGGTTGCGGTCGGTGCTCGGCTCCGGTGACGACGGCTCGGCGTGGACCACGACGTTCGCCGTCGCGGGGTCGCTGGCCGCCGCGTTCCTGGCCTCCCGCTTCGCGCGTGGGGCGCTCGGGCCCGACGAGGTGGACGAGCCCAGCCGGACGCTCACCGCCGTCGCCCTGGGCCTGCTGGACGGCGCACGGGCCGCGTGGCGCGCGCCCAGCGTCGCCGCCGCGCTGCTGGCGCTGCTCGCGCACCGGCTCGGGTTCGGCGCGTCGCTGCTGCTGACGTTGCTGCTGATGCGCAACTCGTTCACCGACTACGGGCCGCTCAAGGCGGGCCTGGCGGGGCTCGGCGAGGTCGCCGTCGCCGGTGGCGCGGGCATCCTGCTGGCCGGCCTGGTGACCGACCGGGTGGTGGACCTGCTCGGCAAGCGCGGCACGGTCTGCGCCACGTTGCTGCTGGCCGCGGCCACCCAGCTCGGCCTCGGCCTGCCCATGCTGCTGCCGACCATCCTGGCCGCGTCGTTCGTGCTCACGTTCGCGGGCCAGGTGGTGAAGCTGTGCGTGGACGCGGCCGTGCAGGGCGACATCGGCGACGAGGTCCGCGGCCGGGTGTTCGCCCTGTACGACACGCTGTTCAACGTCACGCAGGTGGCAGCCGTCACCGCCGCGGCGGCCGTCGTGCCGTTGGACGGTCGGTCGCCCGGCCTGGTGCTCGCCGCGACGGTGGCCTACCTGCTCGGCCTGTTCGGCTACCTGCTGCTGGTCAGGAGGTCACAGAGCGCGGCTCGGCCCTGATCACCCCGCCGCCGTCCGCGGAGCAGCGGCAGTTCACCGCGGCAGCGGTAGGCGGATGATCCCGGTCTCGTGCGCGTAGACCACGGCCGCCATGCGGTCGCGCAGGTGCAACGCGCGCAGGATCTCCGACACCACCGCCCCCACCTGGTGCTGGCTCAGCGCCAGCACCCGCGCTATCTCGTGGTCCGCGAGCCCCCTGGCCAGGCAGCGGAGCACGGCCCGTTGCCGGTCGGACAGCTCGTCCAGCCCTTGCGCCCGGGTGCCCCCCTCGGACAGTCCCCAAGCGTTCATACGACACCACCCCCAGTGCGCGGTTGACGCACACAGTCATGGTCCCGCAACGGGCTGTCACTGGCCAAGCCAAAAGTACGAGATTGGTCACTTGGTGTTAGTCACCAGGCGGTTGCACGCCCTCCGCGCGCGCCCACGCGAGCAGCTCCGCGACCGCCTCGTCGTGGTCCAGCGGGCCGCGGTCCAGGCGGAGCTCCTTGAGGAACTTCCACGCCCTGCCGACCATCGGCCCCGGTGGCAGGCCCAGCAGCCGCATGATCTCGTTGCCGTCGAGGTCCGGCCGGACCCGCTTGAGGTCTTCCTCGGCGGCGATCCGCTCGATCCGGCGCTCCAGGTCGTCGTACGTGCGCTGCAGCGCGTTGGCCTTGCGCCGGTTGCGCGTGGTGCAGTCGGCCCGGACGAGCTTGTGCAGGCGGGGGAGCAGGTGCTCGGCGTCGGTGACGTACCGGCGCACCGCCGAGTCGGTCCACTCGCCGCTGCCGTAGCCGTGGAAGCGCAGGTGGAGGTACACGAGCTGGGCGACGTCCTCGACGATCTCCTTCGAGTACTTCAGGGCGCGCAAACGCTTGCGGACCATCTTCGCGCCGACCACCTCGTGGTGGTGGAACGACACACCGCCGCCCTCCTCGAACCGCCGGGTGTCCGGCTTGCCGATGTCGTGCAGCAACGCCGCCAGCCGCAGCACGAGGTCCGGCTCGGGGCCGTCCTCCAGGTCGATGGCCTGCTCCAGCACGACCAGCGAGTGGTGGAACACGTCCTTGTGCTGGTGGTGCTCGTCGATCTCCAGCTTCATCGCGGGCAGCTCGGGCAGCACCACGTCGGCAAGCTTCGCGGAGACCATCAGCTCGACGCCCGCCCGCGGGTGCGCGCCGGTGAGCAGCTTGGACAGCTCGACCTGCACCCGCTCGGCGGTGATGCGGGTCAGCTCGCCGGACATGGCCGCCATGGCGTCCAGCACCCGGGGCGCGACGGTGAAGCCGAGCTGGGACACGAACCGGGCCGCGCGCAGCATCCGCAGCGGGTCGTCGGCGAACGACTCCTGCGGGGTCGCGGGGGTGTCCAGGGTCCTGGCCCGCAGCGCCTCGCGCCCTCCGGTCGGGTCGACGATCCGCCGGTTCACCACGTCGTAGGCCATCGCGTTGACGGTGAAGTCGCGGCGGACCAGGTCGCCCTCGATGCTGTCGCCGAAGGTCACCTCGGGGTTGCGGGTGACGCCGTCGTAGCTGTCCGCGCGGAACGTGGTGATCTCGACGGTCTGCCCGTGCTTGGTCGCGCCGACCGTGCCGAACGCGATGCCGGTGTCCCAGATCGCGTCCGCCCAGCCCTTGAGCAGCCCCAGGATCTGCGGCGGCCGGGCGTCGGTGGTGAAGTCCAGGTCGCCGGACAGCCGCCCGAGCATGGCGTCCCGCACGCTGCCGCCCACGAGGTACAGGCGGTGACCGGCCGCGGCGAAGCGGTCGGCCAGTTCCTCGGCGACGGGGAGGGCGCTCAGCAGTTCCACCACGGCATTGTCCTGCTCGGGAGAAGTGGCGGCGGGTGCGATGGGTCCGGACACGAGGAGCCAGCCTACTGGTCGACGGCGTCCGGGCCGAACGACTCGGCCCGCTGTTGATCACTGGCCGCCACCGGGCTGTCACGTCCGGTAAGCGCTGGTCGCCACTACCATCAGGGCATGCCCCAGTCGTCCGGTCGCTCCGGCGGTCCCAAGCCGAGGCGCCGGAACCGGCGTCGCGGTCGCCGGCTGAAGACCGTCGACGAGACCTCGGCGGGCGGACTGGTGCTGGACTTCGAGCAGCACGTCGCCGCGATCATCGGGCGGCTGGACCGGCGGGGGCGGTTGCTGTGGTCGTTGCCGAAGGGACATATCGAGGCCGGCGAGACCGCGGAACAGACCGCGGTGCGCGAGGTCGCCGAGGAGACCGGTATTCATAGCAGGGTCCTGCGCCCGCTCGGCTCGATCGACTACTGGTTCGTCGCCGAGGACCGGCGGGTGCACAAGACCGTCCACCACTTCCTCCTGGAGGCGGTGGGCGGCGAGCTTTCCGACGAAGACGTGGAGGTCACCGAGGTGGCGTGGGTGCCCCTGGGCGAACTGGACGACCGGCTCGCCTACGCGGACGAGCGCCGACTGGTGCGCCGAGCCGCCGAACTGCTCTCCGAGTACCAGACGGACGGGGCGGAGTCGGCGTGAAACGGCTGCTCTCCGCACTGGCCGCGGCGGGGGTCCTCCTCGTGGCCACGGCGTCCGCCGCGCCCGCCGCGCCCTCGCCCGTCGACAGCGGGCGGCTGCCCGTGCGGCCCGCGCCCGCGACCCAGGTGTGGGCGACCAGGGCGCTGTCGAGCCAACCGGGCCAGCAGTCGCAGGTCTGGCTGCGCCTGGACGTCGAGGAGATGACCCCGCGGGTGATCACCGCGGACGGACCGGACTCGATCACCATCTCCGGCAAGGTGGTCAACGTCGGCGACCGGCTGATCGAGGACATCGAGCTGCGGCTGGAGCGCGGCCAGCCGCTGACCACCGAGGAGCAGGTCCGCAAGGCGCTGCGCGAGCCGACCGACGCCGAGTTCGTCCAGCCGAACTTCACCCCGGTCACCGACCGCCTGGAGCAGAACGAGTCCAAGCCGTTCCGGCTGACCGTGCCCCTGCGCGGCACCGAACCCACCTCGCTGCGCATCACCGAGCCGGGCATCTACCCGATCCTGGCCAACATCAACGGCGTCCCCGACTTCGGCGGGCGGGCCAGGCTGGCCGCGCTGAGCACCCTGCTGCCGGTGCTCGCGATGCCCGGCGGGCAGGCGCCGACCCCGCCCGCGAACCCCGCCAAGCTCACCCTGCTGTGGCCGCTGGCCGACCGGCCGCGGGTCGTCACGACGAACCCGACCGTGCTCACCGACGACGAGCTGGCCGGCTCGCTGACCATGGGCGGACGGCTGTACGGCCTGCTCATGGCCTACGAGTCGGCGCTGACGAGCCCGCTGGGCACCGGCGTCTGCCTGGCCGTCGACCCCGACCTCCTGCGCACGGTCGACGCGATGACCGAGGACTACGAGGTGCGCGGCCAGGGCGCGGGCAAGGGCAAGAGCGCGGCCCGCATGTGGCTGGACCGGTTGCAGCTGCTGGCCGCCGGCCGGTGCGTGATCGCGATGCCCGACGCGGACGCCGACGTCGTCGCGCTCACCCGCGCCGAGCTGACCGGCCTCGTCGACCTCGCGCTCAACGGCCCCGAGGTGGTCCGGGAGGTGCTCGGCGTGCAGCCCACCCAGGGCCTGACCTGGCCCGAGGACGGCGTGCTCGACCAGCCGACGCTGACCGCCCTGACCCAGCGCGGCCTCACGTCGCTGGTGCTCGACCAGTCGGCCGTCGCCGGCACCCCCGGCACCGGGCCGGTGCGGTTCGACGTGGCCGACGGCAAGCCGGTCACCGCGGTGCGCATCGACGGCATGGTGTCCGACGCGTTGCAGGGCGCGGCGGCGACCAGGCCGGTCGCGGGCGTGACGACGCCGAGCGAGACCCGGCCGGTGTCCGTGCAGAACGCGCTGGCCGCGCTCACGTTCCGGGCCGGGTTCCAGAGCACCGGCCAGCACGTGGTGCTCGCGCCGCCACGCCGGTGGAACGCGCCGACCGGCGAGGTCGACACGTTGCTGCGCACGGCGAAGTCCCTGGTCGCGGGCGGTTTCGCGAGCCCCGTCGCGCTGGAGTCGCTGCTGGCCTCGCCGCCGGAGCAGACCGCCGCGCTGAGCTACCCGGTCGAGGCGGGCGCCCGCGAGGTGCCCCCGACCGTGACGGCCTCGGTCTCCGAGTCGTGGCGCAGGCTCGATCAGCTGTCGCAGTCGATGAGCCAACCGGACACGGCGTCCGCCGGGCCGGCCCAGCTGATCGACCCGCTGCGGTTGACGCTGCTGCGGGCGGTGTCGGGGGCGTGGCGCGGCGACGAGGGCGACGCGCGCACCGCGCTGGCGGTGGGCCGTGAGCAGATCACCGGGTTGCAGAACCAGGTCACGGTGACCGAGCCGAACAGCCCGATCCTGCTCGGCTCGGGCGACAGCCCCATCCCGCTGTCCATCAAGAACCGGCTCGACGTGCGGATCACGGTCCGGATCGTGATCGAGGACACACCGGGCATCGTGGCCAACGACCTGACCGACATCGAACTCCCCGCGCGTGGCGACCGCCTGGTGCGGGTACCTGTCGAGGTGCAGCGGTCCGGTCGGTTCCCGGTGCACGTCCGCCTGGTCACGGCCAGCGGCGTGGAACTGGGCGAACGGGCCCGGTTGGAGGTGTCGTCCTCGGCGTACGGGACGATCACCGTGGTCATCACCTGCCTCGCGGGCGCCGCGCTGGTGCTGCTGTCGGCCCGGCGGATCTACCGCCGGGTGCGCGCCGCACGGGCCGCGTCCGCGCAGGTGCCGAACGACGCGAGTGGGGTCACGCCGCCGGAGAGGTCGAGCACGAGTTGAGCGGAACAACAACGGTGACGCAGCAGGAGCAGCAGGGCCCGTCGCTGGCACGCGCCGGCGGCTCCATGGCCATCGCCACGATCGTCAGCCGCGCCTCCGGGCTGCTGTCCAAGCTGCTGCTGATCACGATCGTCGGCGTCGACTCGCTGAACGACTCCTACCAGGTCGCCACCACGCTCCCGACGATGATCAACGAGCTGCTGCTCGGCGGCGTGCTGACCAGCGTGGCCATCCCGCTGCTGGTCCGCGCCGAGAAGGAGGACGGGGACGGCGGCGAGGCCTACGCGCAGTGGATGATCACGATGTCGGCCGTCGTCCTCGGCGTCGGCACGGTCATCGCGGTCGCCTGCGCGCCGCTGCTGACCGAGTTGTTCATCGACTCGCCCAACGCCAAGCCCGAGCTGGTCACCGCGTTCGCGTACCTGGTGCTGCCGGGCATCGTGTTCTACGGGCTGTCCGCGCTGATCGGCGCGATCCTCAACACCCGGCACGTGTTCGGCCTGCCCACCTGGGCGCCGGTGCTGAACAACCTCGTCGTGATAGTCACGCTGGTCGTCTACTGGCTGATGCCCGGCGAGATCTCCCTCGACCCGGTGCGGATGGGCGAGCCGAAGCTGCTGGTGCTGGGTCTGGGCACGATGCTCGGCGTGGCGCTGCAGGCGTCCGTGCTGGTGCCGGCGTTGCGCCGGACCGGGTTCAGGTTCCGCTGGCGGTGGGGCTGGGACCGGCGGCTGTCGGAGTTCGGCGGCCTGGCGTTCTGGGTGCTGCTGTACGTGGCGCTCGGCTTCGCCAGCATGATCGTGCTGACCAAGGTCGCGACGCACGACGACGGCGCCATCACGGTCTACAACATGCAGTGGCTGATCGCCCAGGTGCCCTACGGGGTGCTCGGCGTGTCGCTGCTGACCGCGCTGATGCCGAAGATGAGCCGCGCGGCGGCGGCGCACGACACCGACGCGCTGGTCGGCGACCTGGCGTTCGGCAACCGGATGTCGGCGATCCTGCTGATGCCGTTCAGCGCGCTGATGACGGTCTCGGGCGTCTCGATCGGCCTGGCGCTGTTCGCGTTCGGCAACTCCGGGGTCGGGGGCGGCGAGTCGATCGGCACGGCGCTCGCGCTGTCGGCGTTCGGGCTGGTGCCGTACGCGATCACGTTGTTGCAGCTGAGGGTCTTCTACGCGCTCAAGGACGCCCGGACGCCGACGATCATCCAGGGGATCATCGTGGTGGTCCGGATCGGGCTGCTGTACGGGTTCCTGGCCGTCTCGCCGCCGGACAAGCTGGCGGTCGGCGTGTCGATCGCGATGTCGCTGAGCTTCGTGGTCGGCGCCCTGGTGGGGCAACTGTGGCTGCGGCTGCGGCTCGGCCGGCTGCGCACCGGTTACACAGCGTGGACGATCTGCCTCACGGTCGTGGCGTCCGCGATCGCGTTCGGCGCGGCGACCGGCCTCGCGTGGCTGGCCGTCGAACTGCTGGGGATCGAGTCCCGGGTGGCGGGTGCCTGGGTCGAAGTGGTGATCCAGACGATCGTCGGGCTGCCGCTGACCTTCCTGCTGCTGGCGCTGTTCCGAGTACCCGAAGTGAGGCCCGCGGTGGCCAAGATCAGTCGTTTGGTGGGTCGCCGATGACACCTGTGACACGACCCGGTCACGTACCCTCGGCCCCGTGAGCAGCGGTCCGATGCAGAACACCTCGCTGGTGCCCGGCGGGGTGATCGGCGACGGCCGGTACCGGCTGCTGGCGCAGTCCGGTGTGGACCGGCGGTGCGACGCGCACCTGTGGCGGGCCAGGGACGGCCAGCTCAACCGGGACGTGGCGCTGACCGTGCTGGTGGGCAACCCGACCGACCACGCGGCCGCGGCCCGGGCCAAGCGGACCGCCGAACGCGCCATGCACGCCGCCAGCTTCACCCACCCGGGCGTCTCCCGGGTGATCGACGTGTTGACCCCCGGGGCGGGGATCAGGCTCGACGAGGGCATCCTCGCCGTGATCGTGGCCGAGTGGACCCAGGGCACCGACCTGCTCGACCTGATCGCCGAGGGACCGCTGCCCGCGGGCGCGGCGACGCGGCTGCTGGAGCCGCTCGGCGCGGCGATCGAGGGCGCGCACCACGCCGGCCTGGTGCTCGGCGCGGACCACCCGCAACGCATCCGGGTGACGTCGGACGGGCGGCTGCGGCTCGCGTTCCCCGGACCGCGGCCGGACGCCATCGCCCGTGACGACGTCAAGGGCCTCGGCGCGATCCTGTACCTGCTGCTCACCGGGAAGTGGGCGCTGCCGAACGGCCCGGACGGCGTGCCCGCCGCCCCCACGGGCCCGGACGGCGCGGTGCTCGCACCGAGCGCGCTGCACCCGTACGTGCCGCACGAGCTGTCGTCGGTCGCCGTGCGCAGCCTGGAGGACACGAGCGTCGGCGGCATCCGCACCAGCGCGGCGATCCTGCAGGTGCTCGACCAGATCGCCCAGTCCGAGGCGCAGACCGCGCTGATCCAGCCGGTGCAGGACGACGCGGCGGACGACGGCGCGGTGTGGACCACGCAGCGGCCGGTCCGCGACAAGGACCGCAAGCGCAAGCTGATGATCAGCGTGGCCGTGCTCGCGGTGGCGACGCTGGCCGTGATCATCTGGCTCGGCGTGCAGATCGTGAGCTTCTTCAGCGACGAGCCGTCCGGCGGCGGCGGTCCGACGGTGGTGATCGGCCAGTCCACCACGCCGGGGCAGAGCGGCCAGCCCGCGCCGCCCGCGCCCCAGCCCGCCGGTCCCGTGCAGCCCGCGTCCGTCGGGGTCTACGACGTCACCAACCAGCCCGACAACGCCAACCGGGCCAGCCGCGCGGTCGACAACAACCCGACCACGGTGTGGCAGACGGAGAACTACTTCCAGCCGTTCCCGGCGCTCAAGCCCGGCATCGGCCTGATGGCGGGCTTCGCCGAGCCGGTGAAGCTGTCGTCGGTCACGATCACCTCGCCGAGCGAGGGCACCCAGGTGGAGATCCGCGTCGCGGGCTCGCCCGGCGCGCCGTTGCAGGAGACGAAGGTCATCGCGACCGCGACCCTGTCGGCCGGGCAGACCCAGATCCAGCTCGGCGACCACGAGCCGACCCAGCACCTGCTGGTGTGGATCACGAAGCTGGCGGGCAGCGGCAAGAACAACCGGTCCGAGATCGCGGAACTGGTCTACATCCGCGCGCAGTGACGCTGGGCCACGCCGACGTGCCGCCGGTTGGGCCGAGCGGGGGAAACGGGGTGAGCTTGCCCGCGCCCGATAGGCTCCCCGCGTGACCGCCGCAGCCAGCTCGGACGCAGACCTCATCACGGCGCACGCCGCGGGTGACCCGCACGCCTTCTCCGAGCTCGTGCGCAGGCACCGGGATCGCATGTGGGCCGTCGCGCTGCGCACGCTGCGCGATCCCGAAGAGGCCGCGGACGCGCTGCAGGAGGCGTTCATCTCGGCCTTCCGGGCGGCGGCGAGCTTCCGGGCCGAGTCCCAGGTCACGACCTGGCTGCACCGAATAGTCGTCAACGCCTGCCTGGACCGGATGCGCAGGCGACAAACCAGGCCGACCGTGCCGCTGCCCGAGGCGGGCCCCGGTGAGCCGGTGGCGCCGCGTGACGCGATGGCCGAGCGCGAGACCCGGCTGGTGGTCCAGGCCGCCCTCAACGAGCTGCCCGAGGAGCAGCGCGCGCCGATCGTGCTGGTCGACGTGGAGGGCTACTCGGTGGCCGAGACGGCGCAGCTGCTGGGCATCGCGGAGGGCACCGTGAAGTCGAGGTGCGCCCGCGGGCGGGCCAAGCTCGCCAAAGTTCTGGGGCACCTCCGGAACCAGGGTGCAGATGCGAACGTCCCAGTGAACGATGTGCAGGTGCAACAGGGACGTCAGTTGGAGGAACGATGACCGGCAATGCGCGGCGTTCAGGGCCGCCGTGGTCCGTCGACCTGCTGGCTGAACTGCACGCGGGGGCTCTGGACCCGCGGACCGAGGCCGAGTTGCGGCCGCTGGTCGAGAACGACCCCGAGGCCCGCGAGATCCTCGCCGCCCTCGACGCGACGCTCGAGGACCTGCACAACCTGCCGCCGATCCCCATGCCGCGCCACGTGGCCGAGCGGATCGACGCGGCCCTCGCCGACGAGGCGCGCCCGACCGCACCGGTGATCGACTTCGCGCAGGCCAAGGCCCGGCGGGCCAAGCGGCTCGGCTGGGGCGCGGGGCTGCTCGCGGCGGCCGCTGTGGCCGTCGGCGTCGCCGTGGTGGCGATCCCCGGCAACAACACCGCCGGCGACGGCGGCGTGGCGCAGAAGGACCCGACCGCACCGGTCACGGGCAGTGCCAAGCCACCCACCAGCGGCGACCTGCCCGCGGTCCGCGGCCAGAACTTCGGCCCGGTCTTCGGCGACGTGCTCAAGGCCCAGAACTACGGCCCGCTGGAGAACCAGGAGAAGCTCGCCGACTGCCTGCGCGGGGCGAACATCACGGCGGGCAAGCCGCTCGGGGTCAGCCCCATCACGCTGGACGACAAGCCGGCCGTGATGGCGATCCTGCCCGCCGGCACGCCCGGCGCGTACCGGATCGTGGTGGTCGACCCCCAGACCTGCGGTCCGGACAACCCCGACGGCGTCCTGGCGAGCAGCACCATCCAGCCGTAACCGGACCGGGTTGTCCAGCTCACCGTGAAGGGGCGGAATTACCGCGCCCTACGATCCGTTGTGCGAAGTGCCGGGCCGGGGTGATCCGGGCCCGGAAGCGACTAACGGAGGTCGAGGGTGTCGGACGTTCGGAACCTGATCGTCGTGGGATCGGGGCCCGCCGGGTACACCGCGGCGGTCTACGCGGCGCGTGCCCAGCTCGAACCGCTGGTGTTCGAGGGCTCGCAGTACGGCGGCGCGCTGATGACCACGACCGAAGTCGAGAACTACCCCGGTTTCCGCGACGGCATCATGGGCCCCGACCTCATGGAGCAGATGCGGGAGCAGGCCAAGCGCTTCGGCGCGGAGCTGCGCGCGGAGGACGTCGAGGGCCTCGAGCTCGACGGCCCGGTCAAGTACGTCACCGCGAACGGCAAGCGCTACGCCGCCCGCGCGGTCGTCCTGGCCATGGGCGCGGCGGCGCGCTACCTGCACGTCCCCGGTGAGCAGGAGCTGCTCGGCCGCGGCGTGTCGGCCTGCGCCACCTGCGACGGCTTCTTCTTCCGCGACCAGGACATCGCGGTGATCGGCGGCGGCGACTCGGCGATGGAGGAGGCGACGTTCCTCACCAAGTTCGCCCGGTCGGTCACGATCATCCACCGCCGCGAGGAGTTCCGCGCCTCCAAGATCATGCTGGAGCGCGCGCGGAGCAACGAGAAGATCAAGTGGCTGCTGAACGCCGAGGTGGTCGAGGTGCTGGGCCAGGGCGCCGGCACGGTGTCCGGGGTCAAGACCCGCGACACCCGCACGGGTGAGATCAGCGAGCACCCGTTCACCGGGTTCTTCGTCGCCATCGGCCACGACCCGCGCAGCGAACTGGTCAAGGGCCAGGTCGAGCTGGACGGCGAGGGCTACGTCCAGGTCATCGGCCGCACGACTCACACGAACGTGGACGGGGTGTTCGCCGCGGGCGACCTCGTCGACCACACCTACCGCCAGGCGATCACCGCCGCCGGTTCGGGCTGCGCCGCCGCGATCGACGCGGAGCGCTGGCTCGCCGAGCACGGGACCACGGAGGCCGCCGTCACCGCCGAGCACGTCGGCGGTGGCTACGGCGAGCCCGTCTCCACCAGCTGAACCCACCTTTCCCGAGGGAGAAGACAAACATGGCAGGCACCCCCGTGGTCACGTCCGCTCAGACGTTCACCGATGACGTCCTGACCAGCGACAAGCCGGTCCTGGTCGACTTCTGGGCGACCTGGTGCGGCCCGTGCAAGATGGTCGCCCCGGTGCTCGAGGAGATCGCCGCCGAGCACCCCGACAAGATCACCATCGCGAAGCTCGACATCGACGCCAACCCGTCGATCGCGCGGGACTACCAGATCATGTCGGTGCCGACCATGATCCTGTTCCAGGGCGGTGTGCCGGTGAAGCAGATCGTCGGCGCCAAGCCGAAGGCCGCGCTGCTCAAGGACCTGTCCGACGTGCTCTGAGCGCAACCGATCACGTGGCCCGTCCGTCTTCCGCGGGAGACGGGCGGGTCACTCTTTTGTGGCTCGTGACCACTCGCAGTAGCCCCGTCCGTGGCATCGGCGCGAGCAAGGCACAATAGGGCGTCAAGTTCGCGTCGACGGATGTCGGCGCCTTAGTGAGCGAGGGGTGCATGCTGCTACTCCGCCGCGGGGATTTCGGTCCGGACGTCGCCGAGGTCAGGGCAACGCTGACGAAGCTCGGTCTGCTGTCCGATCCGCAGCCGTCCCAGGTGTTCGACCTGCCGGTCGAGCACGCGGTGCGCGCGTTCCAGCAGCAGCGTGGCCTGATCACCGACGGCATCGTCGGCCCCGCCACCTACCGCGCGCTGCGCGACGCGACGTACCGCCTGGGCGACCGACCGCTCGCGTTCCTCATGGCGCAGCCGGTCACCGGCGACGACGTGTTCGCGCTCCAGGAGCGCCTGCTGGAGCTCGGTTACGACGCCGGGCGGCCCAACGGCGAGTTCGGCCAGCAGACCGAGCAGGCGTTGCGGAGCTTCCAGCGCGACTACGGCCTGATCGTCGACGGCATGTGCGGCCCGGACACGGTCCGCGCGCTGCGCCAGCTCCAGCCCAAGGTGCGCGGCGGACGCCCGGTGTTCCTGCGCGAGCAGGAGCGGGTGCGCCGGGCCGGGCCGAGGCTGTCCGGCAAGCGGATCATCATCGACCCCGGTCACGGCGGCGAGGACCGCGGTGTCGTGGTCGACGGCGTGTCCGAGGCCGACGTCATGCTCGACCTGGCCAGGCTGCTCGAGGGCAAGATGGCCGCCACCGGGATGGAAGCCCTGCTCACGCGCGGGCCGAACCACAACCCGGACGAGGGCGAGCGGGCGCGGTTCGCCAACGAGGCGGGCGCCGACCTGATCCTCTCCCTGCACTCCGACCGCAACTCCTCACCGCTGGCGTCGGGCGTGGCGACGTTCCACTTCGGGACGGGCA
Organism: Actinosynnema sp. NPDC051121; assembly: GCA_040689555.1. Lineage (GTDB taxonomy): Bacteria > Actinomycetota > Actinomycetes > Mycobacteriales > Pseudonocardiaceae > Actinosynnema. The sequence continues at coordinate 172,487 of JBFBCZ010000002.1, forward strand.
ACGGCACGTCGTCCACGGTCGGCGAGGCGCTGGCCGGGTTCATCCAGCGCGAGATCGTCGCGCGGACAGGCCTGCTGGACTGCCGCACGCACCCCAAGACGTGGGACATGCTGCGGATGACCCGCTGCACGGCGGTCCGGGTCGAGGTCGGCTACCTGACCAACCCGGGCGACCGGCAGCGGCTGGCGAACCCGTCGTTCCGCGACGTGGTGGCCGAGGGCATCCTGGTCGCGGTGAAGCGCCTGTACCTGCTGGGCAAGGACGACCAGCCGACCGGCACGTTCACCATGGACGACCTGCTGCGCCACGAAGTGGCCACCGGAAAGCTCCGCTAGCGGCACGGGGCCGGCGCACACGAGGCCCCCGCCGCCTCGGCACGACTTCGGCGCGGTCCCGGCTCCACCGAGCCGGGACCGCGCCTACCAGCCCGCCAGCACGTCCAGCACCTCGGCGACGGCGTCCTCGTCGTCCGCGCGGTTCTGGGCGCGCAGGTCCAGCATCAGGTCGGTCAGCTCGTCCACCAGTTGCTCGACCGGCACCCCCTCGGCCTGCCAGCCGTCGAGCAGTGTGCGAATCTTCACGAAGTCCCGCGAGCCCTCGATGATCGCGAGTACCTTGCGCTGGATCTCCACCCCCACGTCCACAAGTCGATCTTATTGGCCTCCGCCGGTGAGGAGCACGATGGAGTTCTACCGCCTCGAACCCGAGGTCGCCGGCGTGTTGGACGAGGGGACCGTGATCGACAACGCGGCCCACCCGCCGCGCATCGAAGCGGTGCACTACGAGATCACCGACTGGGCGGGCGACGACCTGGTCGAGGCGTTCCCCGTGTACCTGGTCACCGACGACCTGGCCGACACGCTGGTCGACAGCGGCCTGGACGCGTTCCGCATCCGGCGGGCCACGGTCACCCTCTCCGACGAGGCGCAGGAGCTGCTGGAGGGCAAGGAGCTGCCCACCTTCCACTGGCTCGAGGTGACCGGCCAGGCGGGCGTGGACGACCTCGGCGTCACCGACCAGGGCCAGCTCGTCGTCAGCGAGCAGGCGCTCGACCTGATCCAGGCGGGCACGCTGGAGAACTGCGAGATCGACCGCTTCTAGCTCACCGCGCGGCCGGCATCTCCCACGGGACGCCCGGCAGCACGTGCCCGGTCTCCAGCAGCGACTTCAGGTTCGACAGCACGGCCGCCCAGCCGGACGCCGCCTGCGCGCGCTCGGCCTCGTCGGCCAGGCCCTCGTGGGTCACGGTCAGCCGCACGATCTCGCCGTACGCCTCGATCAGGAACGTCACGGTCGACGTCACGGACGGCTCCGCCGGGGCGGCCCACGTCGTCACCAGGCGTCGCGGCGGGTCGGCCTCGACGACCTGGCCCACCACGTCGTCCACGTCCGACCCGTCCGCGCGCCGGTGCGCCCACGGCGAGCCGACCTGCCAGTCCGACACGTTGCGGTGCCCCCAGTACCGCGCCGTCACGTCCGCGTCGGTCAGGGCGTGCCACACCCGTTCGGGCGTGCTCTCGATGTAGGTCACGTACACGAACTCCGGCTTCACCGGTTCCTCCGCTCGTCGTTTCACGTCGCCGAGCAGCCGCAACCTGGGCCGCTCGAACTTGTCGATCCACCGCTCCTGGACCTCGTGCAGCGGGACCGGGTTGAGGTAGTGCCACTTCTCGCGGCCGCGGCGCACGGTGCTGACCAGGTTCGCCGCCTCCAGCACGGCCAGGTGCTGGGTGACGGACTGCCGGGTCATGCCCAGCCGGGCGCACAGCTCGCCGAGGGTCTGGCCGTTCTCCTCGTGCAGCCGGTCCAGCAGGTAGCGGCGGGTCTCGTCGGCCAGGGCCTTGAACACCTTGTCCACACCGCACGTTATGCAGGCAAATACCTGCATGTCAATGTGCGAGAACAAAACCCCAGCTCAGGGGCACATCACACGGGCTTGAAACTCGGCTCGGCCGCCGCCGTGGACACCGACACCGAGCTGAGCAGGCGCTCCAGCGCCGCCTCGACGTCTTCCTTCCAGGACGACGCGCTGCGCAGCTCCAACCGCAGCCGCGGCCACCGGGGGTGGGGGCGCACCGTCTTGAAGCCCACCTGGAGCAGGAAGTCCGCCGGCGTCACGCAGCTCGGCCCATCGACCTCCGGCCGGTTGTCGCCGAACGCCTCGATCGCCTTCACGCCACGACGGGTGAGGTCCTTGGCCACCGTCTGCACCAGCACCCGGCCGAGACCGCCGCCGCGGAACTCCGGCAGCACCTCGAGCCCGGTCATCAGCACGGCGTCAGGGCTGGCGGGGGAGGTGGGGAAGGCCAACGACCTCGGCACGGCCGCGGGAGGGGCGTAGAACACCGATCCGGCGGGAATCCCGTCCAGGTAGATGATCCGACCGCAGGAACCCCACTCCAACAGCACGCTGGAGACCCAGGCCTCCTTCTCGAACTCGGTGTCCCCGAACTCCTCGGCCTGCTCCTTCAGATGGGGCGCCAGCTCCCAGAACACACAGGTCCGACTGTGCTTGGAGAGGTGCTCCAGGTTGTCCAAGGTGACGCCCACGACACGACGCGACACCCCGACCTCCAAGCCCCCGACAATCCCACCACGAGGATAGGCGGATGTGACCCCCGCCCGGAAGGCAGATGCCCCGAACGGGACGGCCGTTACACTCGGGCGGGAACAAACCCGCCGGTAACAGCCACCTACGGAGTTTCCCGTGAACCTACCCGGACAGCCTCCCAAGCAGGGAGCCAGAAGCCTCGATCCCCACCTGCGCCGGTACGCGGCGCGGACGGCGGGCATGACGGCATCGGAGATCCGGGCGCTCTTCGCGGTGGCGAGCAGGCCTGAGGTGGTGTCCCTGGCGGGGGGGATGCCGCACCTGGCAGCACTGCCGCTGGAGTCCCTCAGCGCGGAAGTGGCCGACGTCGTGGCGACGGACGGCCTGGTCGCGCTCCAGTACGGCAGCGCGCACGGCGTGCCCGAGCTGCGCGAGCAGATCTGCGAAGTGATGGCGCTGGAGGGCATCAACGCCCACCCGGACGACGTCGTGGTGACCGTCGGCTCCCAGATGGGCCTGGACATGGTCACCCGCATCTTCTGCGACCCCGGTGACGTGGTGCTGGCCGAGGGCCCGTCGTACGTGGGCGCCCTCGGCTCCTTCGCCGCTTACCAGGCCCAGGTCGTCCACGTGGGCATGGACGCCGACGGCCTGATGCCGGACGCCCTGCGCGAGGCCGTCGCCGCGGTGGAGCGCTCGGGCCGCCGGATCAAGTTCCTCTACACGATCCCGAACTTCCACAACCCGGCCGGCGTGACGCTCGCCGTCCAGCGCCGCGCCGAGGTCCTGGACATCTGCCGCACGCACGGCATCCTCGTGGTCGAGGACAACCCGTACGGCCTGCTGGGCTTCGACGGCACCACCTACCCGGCGCTGCGCTCGACCGACCCGGACAACGTGGTCTACCTCGGCTCGTTCTCCAAGACCTTCGCCGCGGGCCTGCGCGTCGGGTGGGTCCTGGCGCCGCACGCCGTCCGCGAGAAGCTCGTCCTGGCGGCCGAGTCGGCCACCCTCTGCCCGCCGACCCTGAACCAGCTCATCGTGTCGCGGTACCTGTCGACGCACGACTGGAAGGGTCAGATCAAGACCTACCGCGAGGCCTACCGGGAACGCCGTGACGCGGCGATCTCGTCGCTCGAGCAGCACATGCCGCTTGGTTCCACGTGGAACAAGCCGAGCGGCGGCTTCTACGTCTGGGTGACGGTCCCCGAAGGCATCGACACCAAAGCGATGCTCCCGCGCGCCATCACCCAGCGCGTGGCGTACGCCTCGGGCACCGGCTTCTACGCCGACGGCCTCGGCACCCGCCAACTGCGCATCTCCTACTGCTACCCGACGCCAGAACGCATCCGCGAGGGCGTGCGACGGCTCGCGAACGTCATCAAGGACGAGATCGAGCTGCACGAGACGTTCGGTCCCACGGTCGGCCGCGCCGTCTCGGGCCCGCACAGCCCTTCGCCCGACACCGCTTGATCAGGAGCACACGTTGTCCAACCGCTGGGTCGCAGTCCTGTCCGGGGGCCTTTCGCACGAGCGGGAGGTGTCCTTGCGATCCGGTCGCAGGCTGTCCGCCGCGCTGCGCTCGGTCGGCCTGGTCGTGGAGGAGTGGGACGCCGACGGCAACCTGCTCACCCGCCTGAAGGAACACCGGCCCGACGCCGTCGTGGTGGCACTGCACGGCGGCGAGGGCGAGAACGGTTCCGTGCAGACGATCCTGGAGCTCATGGACGTCCCGTTCGTCGGCACGGACTCCCGCGCCTGCCGCCGTGCCTGGGACAAGCCGACCGCCAAGGGGGAGCTGGCCCGCGCTGGGCTGGCCACCCCCGAGTGGGCCGTCCTGCCGCACGCCACGTTCCGCGAGCTCGGCGCGCAGCCGGTGCTGGACGCCATGGTCGACCGGCTGGGGCTGCCGCTGATGCTCAAGCCGGACCAGGGCGGCTCGGCGCTGGGCGCGCAGGTGGTCCGGGACGCGGCCGAACTGCCCGCCGCCATGGTCGGCTGCCTCGCCTACGGCAACACCGTCCTGGCCGAGCGGTTCGTCGAAGGCGTGGAAGTGGCGGTCGCGGTGGTGGACGGCCCGGACGGCCCCTACGCCCTGCCGCCGGTGGAGATCGTCCCGGAGAACGGGGTCTACGACTATACCGCCCGCTACACGGCGGGCCTCACGGACTTCCACGCCCCGGCGCGCCTGGACGAGAAGGCCTCCCAGGCGGTCGGCGAGTTGGCCGTCTCCGCCCACCGGCTGCTGGGACTGCGTGACGTGTCCCGGACCGACGCCATCGTCGCCCCGGACGGCACGGTCCACTTCCTCGAGGTGAACGTCTCGCCCGGCCTCACCGAGACCTCGCTGCTGCCGATGGCGGTCGAGGCGGCGGGCAAGTCGCTCGGTGAGATCTACGCGGGTCTCGTCGAGCGCGCGATGAACCGTTAGATCCTCTCACTGAACGATGACGGCCCGTGTCCGATGGGACACGGGCCGTCATCGTCACCGTGACAAAAGAGCCGTGGGTGATCCCTTGCACCCCAAACGAATCCTATTTGTCCGTTTTTAGCGCACGCTGTGCCGCCTCCGGTGACATGAGCTGAATGATCCGCTCCAGGTCGTCGACGGACCCGAACTCCACCACGATCCGGCCTTTTCGCTGCCCCAGCTCGACCTTCACCCGGGTGTCGAAGTTGTCGGACAGCCGCTCGGCCAACTCCTGCAACCCCGGCGCCTGCATGGGCTTGCGCCGCACGGCCTTCGCCTTGGCCGGCTCGGCACCCTTGGCGAGCGTCACCGCTTCCTCGGTCGCGCGGACCGACATGCCCTCGGCGACGATCCGGGCCGCCAGCTCCTCCTGCACGCCGGGGTCCTCGACGCCCAGCAACGCCCGCGCGTGCCCGGCCGACAGCACCCCGGCCGCGACCCTCCGCTGCACCGGCAGCGGCAGCTTCAGCAGCCGGATCGTGTTCGTCACCACCGGTCGGCTGCGCCCGATCCGGTCGGCCAGCTCCTCGTGCGTGACGCCGAACTCCTCCAGCAGCTGCTGGTAGGCCGACGCCTCTTCCAACGGGTTCAGCTGCACGCGGTGGATGTTCTCCAGCAACGCGTCGCGCAGCATCACGTCGTCGGCGGTCTGCCGCACGATCGCCGGGATCGTCTTCAACCCCGCCAGCTGGGTCGCCCGCCACCGCCGCTCGCCCATGACGAGTTCGTAGGTGTCGGCACCGATCGCCCGCACCACGATCGGCTGCATCAGCCCGAACTCGCGGATCGAGTGCTCCAGCTCCCGCAGCGCCTCTTCGTCGAACACCTGCCGCGGCTGCTTGGGGTTCGTGCGAATAGCCGTGACCGGCAGCTCCTGGTACACCGCGCCGGCCACCTCCCCCGTGGGGTCGGGGGAGGGCGCAGGGGTGGACGCCCCGTTGGCAGACCCGTTGGCCCCGGTCCGGGTCGACGACGGCGCCGCCGGGGTGCCGGGTGGTGGGCCGCTCGGGATCAGGGCCGCGAGCCCGCGACCGAGGCCACCCTTGCGCTGTTCCGTCATGCCGACCCCATCTCCGCGCCGTACTCGGCGATCTCCCGTGCCGCGTCGAGGTAGCTCATCGCGCCCCGTGAGCCGGGATCGTAGGTGAGCACCGTCTGACCGAATCCTGGTGCCTCGGAGACCTTCACGCTGCGCGGGATCACCGTTTTGAGGACCGTGTCGCCGAAGTGGCCGCGCACCTCGCTGGTCACCTGGTCGGCCAGCTTCGTGCGGCCGTCGTACATCGTCAGCAGGATCGTGGACACGTTCAGCGTCGGGTTCAGGTGCGCCTGCACCAGCTCGATGTTGCGCAGCAGCTGCCCCAGCCCCTCCAACGCGTAGTACTCGCACTGGATCGGGATCAGCACCTCCTGCGCGGCGACCATCGCGTTGACGGTCAGCAGGCCGAGCGACGGCGGGCAGTCGATGAACACGTAGTCCGGCTTGATCGGGTCCAGCGCCTCCGGGCTCAGCGCTTCCTTCAGCCGCGACTCACGGGCGACCATCGACACCAACTCGATCTCCGCACCGGCCAGGTCGATCGTGGCCGGCACGCAGTACAGGTTGGGGGACTGGTTGCTGACCTGAGCGGCTTCGGCCACGGACAGCTCACCGATCAGCACCTCGTAGACCGACGGGGTGCCGGAGCGGTGCTCGACGGCCAGCGCCGTGCTCGCGTTGCCCTGCGGGTCGAGGTCGATGACGAGGACCTTGAGCCCGTGGATGGCGAGCGCGGCGGCCAGGTTCACCGTGCTGGTCGTCTTGCCGACGCCACCCTTCTGGTTGGCGACCACCATGACGCGGCGACGATCCGGGCGGGGGAGTTGGAGGGAGTCGGGGTGCAGGACGCGGGTGGCGCGTGCCGCTTCTTCCGCGATGGGGGTCCACACGGTGCTGTCTCCTGCCGGTTCCACGTTGTTTGCCAGCTCTGCGCTGGGTTCGGGGCGGAGCACTTCGCCCGCGCCCACTACACCTTCGGACTCGGTTTCACGTGAAACACCGGCCGCTTGGAACACCGGTTGCAGGGGGTCGGGGTACACGTTCACCGATCCTTCCGTTTGCGACGCGCGCCTTCACGGCGGCTCGCCTGCTCATCGCGCTCCACGAGCACGACCGTCGTCGGCAGTTCGAGTACTTCGCCGCCACAGGTGATGACGCGCGGCCGGATCCCTCCGGCCCGCCGCACCGCCTCGGCGTCACGTTCGAGTTCTTCCGCGGCGCTCTCGCCCTTGAGAGCGACCAGGCGTCCGCCGGGCCGGAGCAGCGGCAGGCACCACCGCGTCAGCCGTTCCAGCGGAGCCACGGCACGGGCCGTCACGACATCGCTGTCGGACAGCTGCGCCCGGACCGGACCTTCCTCCGCCCGCCCCCGGACCACGGCGACCTTCAGCCCGAGCGCGTCGACGCACTCGGTCAGCCACGCCACCCGCCGGGCCATCGGCTCCAGGAGCGTGAGGTCGAGGTCCGGGCGCGCGATCGCCAGGGGGATGCCCGGCAGTCCCGCGCCCGAGCCCACGTCCACGACGCGTGCGCCCTCGGGGAGCACCTCCGCGACGACGGCCGAGTTGAGGATGTGACGCTCCCAGAGCCGGTCGACCTCACGTGGGCCGATGAGCCCGCGCTCGACGCCGTGCTCGGTGAGCAGTGCCGTGAAGGCGACCGCCTTGTCGTAGTGGTCTCCGAAGACCTTCTTCGCGCGGTCTTCCACCTCTGCGGCCATGTCTCCGTCCGGGACGTTTCACGTGAAACCACACCGGACGCCGGCGGCGGCCGGGTGTGGGCGATGGGTTGGGCGTCTCGCCAAGAGGCGCTGAGCCCCACGAGATGTGCCGGTCCCCACTATGACGGATCACCCCGGCGACACGCCAAATCCGAGTCGCGTTTCACGTGAAACTTTCAATCCGACCGTCCTTCGGGAGCACGCGGAGGAGTTCCAACGCGTAGTCGACCGACTCGACGTGATCCAAGTCGGGCACCTCCTCCAGCGGGAACCACGCCGCCTGGTCCGTGCTCCCGCCGACCTCGAACGTCAACTCACCGCCGACGACATGTGCCTCGTACATGATCCGGATGCGGTGGTAGTCGACCTCGACCCCGTCGCGCACCATCGGCCCGTAGACGTTCTGGATGCCGAGCAGCCGGTCGACCTCGGCGCGGTAGCCGGTCTCCTCGAACACCTCGCGGACGACCGCGTCGTACGGATCCTCACCGTGGTCGAGCCCGCCGCCGGGGAGGATCCACCTCGGCCGGTCCGGGCCCAGCCAGCGGGAGAGCAGCATCCGACCGTCTTCGATGATCACGGCGTAGGCGGCGACGCGGAGGTTCCGGATGATCCCAGTCATGCCGCGACCGTTTCACGTGAAACGCGGCGAGGGGAAGAGGGTCGGACGTACAAGATCAGACCCGCCGCAGCCCTGACGAGAACGGCCCCGGCCTCCCTCGACGGGGGACCGGGGCCGTTCCACGCGAACCCGCTCAGGGCTTCGGCAGCACCACCACGCGGCGCTGCGGCTCCTCGCCCTCGCTCTCGCTGTGCACGCCCGCCACGGCGGCGACCGCGTCGTGCACGACCTTCCGCTCGAACGGCGTCATCGGGTGCAGCCGCACCTTCTCGCCCGTCGCCGCCACCTTCTCCGCGGTCGTCCGGCCGAGGTCGGCGAGCTCGGCACGCCGACCGGCGCGCCACCCGGCGATGTCCAGCATGAGCCGGCTGCGCACGCCCGTCTCCTGCTGCACGGCGAGCCGGGTCAGCTCCTGCAAGGACTCCAGGACCGTGCCGCGGGGACCGACCAGCTTCTCCAGGTCGTCACCGCCGTCGATGCTCACGATCGCCCGACCCGCCTCGACGTCGAGGTCGATGTCGCCGTCGTAGTCGAGCAGGTCCAACAGTCGCTCGAGGTAGTCCCCGGCGATGTCGCCCTCCTGGACGAGCAGGTCCTCCGAATTCCCCGACCGCGCCGGCGGGACCTCGTCGGCCTCCGGTGCGTCCACGTCGGCCGCCTGCAACGTCTCCGACACGATGTCTCCTCTCCAGGGTCAACGACGCTTCTTGTTGCCCTGCTTCTTGCTTGGGGATCGGTCTGGGCTCAGACCGGGAATCTCGGTGGACGGCTTCGCGGTCTCGGCGGACCCGTTCACGTCCGGTTCCGCCGTGGCGTCGGCGGCGTTCGGGGCTGACTGCGCACCCGCGGGCTTGCGCTGCGGCTGCGGCTGCGGCTTCTGACCGGGCTTCGGCTTGGTCGCGGGCTTCGCGCCCGGCTTCGGCGCGAGGGCCGACCGCTGCGCCGTCGCCTCGACCTTCTTCGCCTCTTCCTCGCGGTCGATGCGGTGGTACACGACGTACTGCTGGCCCAGCGTCCACGCGTTGTTGCTCAGCCAGTACAGCAGGATCGCGATGGGGAAGAAGAGGCCACCGACGAGCACGCCCAGCGGGAAGATGTACAGCGTCAGCTTGTTCATGATCGCGGTCTGCGGGTTGTCCGTCGCGGCCTGCGTCTGCCGGGCCACCGAGTGGCGCGCGGTGAAGTGGGTCGCGATCGACGCGATGATCATCAACGGGATGGCGACGAAGAGCACCGAACTGCGCTCGGTGGCGAAGTCGATCAGCGACGGGACGTTCGGGTCCGGGCTGTCCCACGGCATCGTGATGAACGTCGACAGGTTCGCGCCGAACAGCTTGGCGTTGACGAACGACTCCACGCCCTGGGCGTCGAAGAAGTAGACCTCGCCCCAGCCGGGCTTGAACGAGCGCAGCACGTGGAACAGGCCGATGAACACCGGGATCTGCACCAGCATCGGCAGGCAGCCGCCCAGCGGGTTGACGCCGTGCTCCGACTGGAGCTTCTGCATCTCCTGCGCCTGGCGCTGCTTGTCGTTCGCGTACTTCTTCTTGATCTTCTGCAGCTCGGGCGCGAACTCCTGCATCTTGCGCATCGAGCGGACCTGGCCGACGAACGGCTTGAACAGGATCGCGCGCAGCGTGAAGACGAGGAACACCACCGACAGGGCCCACGCGAACCCGCTCGACTCGCCGAAGACGTGGCCGAACACCCAGTGCCAACACCACAGGATGAAGGACACCGGGTAGTAGATGAAGTTGAGCACTAGCTACTCCTCGGCAGGAAGGTCGGGGACCGCGTTTCGCCTCGGCGGAACCGGGTCCAGGCCACCAGGGTGCCAGGGTCCGCAGCGGCCCAGCCGGCGCAGGGTCAGCCAGGAACCGCGCAGCGCACCGTGGACGGTCAACGCCTCCACCGCGTACGCACTGCAACTCGGGTGGAAACGGCAGGTCGGGGGCAGCGCCGGTGAGATGAACTTCCGGTAGAAGCGCACCGGCAGGAGCAGAACCCGGACTACGGGGTTCACCTGGGCGGTCGTCATCGCAGCACCTTGTGCAGCGCCGCGTCGAGGTCTCGGCCGAGCTCGGCGCTGTCCGCATCGGCTGACGGTGCCAACGCGCGCACGACCAGCGAAGTTCCGGGCGGCAGCGAGTCGAGCCGGTCCCGCACCAGGTGGCGGAGCTTGCGGCTCACCCGGTGCCGGACCACGGAGTTGCCCACGGCCTTGCTCACGACGAAGCCCACCTTGGACGGGTCCAAGGTGGGCTGCACCGTACGTTGCTCCGCCGAGGCGCCATCGGGTGCCGCCGGGGTACGTCGCTCCGCCGGGACGCCGTTCGAGGCCGCCGGCGTCAGGACGTGCACCACCAGCCGGGACCGGCCGGCCCGGCGGCCTCGGCGGACCACCAGGCCGAAGTCCTGGCTGCGGGTCAGCCGATGGGCCGCGGGTAGCACGGCGCTGCGGCGATCAGGCGGACAGCTGCTTGCGGCCCTTGCCACGGCGCGCGGCCAGGATGGCGCGACCGGCGCGGGTGCGCATGCGCAGCCGGAACCCGTGCGTCTTGGCACGGCGGCGGTTGTTGGGCTGGAAGGTGCGCTTACCCTTGCTCACGGTCGGACTCCCGGTGCTTAACTGCCAAGCAGGTCTGTGGTTGTCCCCAGCGAACAAGCCTTAGGCGCGCGAAAAGCACCCCACGCAAGCGGGAGACGGTTACGAGGGTACGCAGGCCGGGGGGCGCGGTCCAAATCGGGGTCGCACCCGGGCACGGGGAGCCACGTCCGACGGCACCCGGGTGCCACGCCGCACCGCACGGCCGCCGCGCCGTCCACCGGGCGGAAAAGGGTTGCGCCGGCGTACGCCTTGTGGCAAGGCCCGCACCTTGTTAGCGTGCTGCCTTCGCGGGTGGATGCGGGTGGACGCGGGCCGGTCCCACCAGGGACGACAGCCGCCGCCACGCCGGCCGCAGGTGCTCGGGAGCAACGGGGGGATCCGCTGCGCTCCGGGCCGCGTTCGTGCACAGTTGTGGATAACTCTGTGGATGCCTCTATTCTCCGTGTCCACGTCGTGGAAGTTCCCCGGGGACTGACCGCGGAGCCGTCACCGAGGGGAGGGGAGCGCGGAGGTGTCCGACCACCAGGCCGATCTGGGTCTCGTGTGGGAGCAGGTCGTGCAGGAGCTCGCTGCCAGCACGTTGTCTCCCCAGCAGCGCGCCTGGATGCGCGTGACCCGGCCCATCGGGCTGCTCGACGGGACCGCGCTGCTCGCCGCGCCGAGTGACTTCGCCAAGGAAGCCATCGAGCGCGCGCTGCGCGAGCCCATCACCGCCGCCCTGTCCCGCCGGCTCGGCCGTGCGGTGTCGCTGGCCGTGAAGGTCGACTCGCCCGATCCCGTCACGGCGCCGATCCCGGTGGCCGGCGCGGTGCCCGTGCCCGGACCGATCCCCGGCCCGCCGCCCGGCGCGGTGCCCATCAACGGCCTGGCCGTCGAGGCGGAGACCGAGGGCGACACCGAGGGCGAAGGCGAAGAGGTCGACGAGGAGGGCGAGGCGCTCGCCGCCGTCACCGAGATCTGGCCCACGTTCAGCGGTGGTCACGCCGCGCCGAGCGGCACGCCGTACACCCGGCCCGCCAACCCCGCGTCGTCGCAGACCAGGCTGAACGAGAAGTACAACTTCGACACGTTCGTCATCGGCGCGTCCAACCGCTTCGCGCACGCCGCCGCGGTGGCCGTGGCCGAGGCGCCCGCCCGCGCGTACAACCCCCTGTTCATCTGGGGCGAGTCCGGGCTCGGCAAGACGCACCTGCTGCACGCCGTGGGCCACTACGCGCAGCGGCTGTTCCCCGGGATGCGCGTGCGGTACGTGTCGACCGAGGAGTTCACCAACGACTTCATCAACTCCCTGCGCGACGACCGGAAGGTCGCCTTCCAACGCCGGTACCGGGACATCGACGTGCTCCTGGTCGACGACATCCAGTTCCTGGAGGGCAAGGAAGGCACGCAGGAGGAGTTCTTCCACACGTTCAACACCCTGCACAACGCGAACAAGCAGATCGTGGTGTCCTCCGACCGGCCGCCCAAGCGGCTGGAGACGCTGGAGGACCGGCTGCGGACGCGGTTCGAGTGGGGTCTGATCACCGACATCCAGCCGCCCGAGCTGGAGACCCGGATCGCCATCCTGCGCAAGAAGGCCGCCCAGGACCGCCTCGCCGCCCCGGCCGAGGTGCTGGAGTTCATCGCGGCGCGGATCGAGCGCAACATCCGCGAGCTCGAAGGCGCGCTGATCCGCGTGACGGCGTTCGCGTCGCTCAACCGGCAGCCGGTCGACGTGCAGCTGGCCGAGATAGTGCTGCGCGACCTGATCCCGGACTCGCACGCGCCCGAGATCACCGCGCCGACGATCATGGCCGTGACGGCGGAGTTCTTCTCCGTGTCCATAGACGACCTGTGCGGTCCCGGCAAGACCAAGGTGCTGGCGCAGGCGCGGCAGATCTCGATGTACCTGTGCCGCGAGCTGACGGACCTGTCGCTGCCGAAGATCGGCCAGACGTTCGGCGGGCGCGACCACACGACGGTCATGCACGCGGACAAGAAGATCCGCAAGGAGATGGCCGAGCGCCGTCGGGTGTACGAGCAGGTGCAGGAGCTGACGTCGCGCATCAAGCAGCGCGCCCGCCACACCCCCTGACCTCGCAAACGCTTGCGCCTCTGACCTCCCACCCCATCGGGTGATCATCTGAAAGGCCGGCTTCGCCGCGCCCGTGAACACCCGCCCGGAGCCGTGCGGTCCCGCCGTGCCCATCGGGTGCCGCCGCCGTCCCGCTCGCCGTCACCGGCGTGGGCCCGAGCCACCGCCGGCCGAGAGCGGTCGACTCGGCCGCCCCTGCGCCGCCGTCCCGACTCCGCCCGATCGGCCGCACCGGCTTGTCGCCGTCGCACCCGGGTGCCGGCACCCGCCCCCTCGTCGCACCCGGGTGCCGCCCGTCGCACCCGGGTGCCGCCCGTCGCACCCAGGTGCGACCCGCACCGCACCCGGGTGCGACCCGGAGCCGCCGTCGCACCCGGGTGCGACGGCCGCCGGGACCCGATCCGAGGCGTCCGGGAGGCGTGAAAACCCGGGTGCGCGGGTACGGATCGACGGCGATCAGGCCGGATCACCCGGATGAGGTCGCCCGTCCCACCCGGGCGGGATCCAGGGCGTTCCCGGTGCGCCACAACGGGCCCGTCGCAGGTCCCGTCGCAGGTGAACGGCAGGCCACGAGTTGTCCACAGGCCCGGAGAAGTGGCCCCACCGGGGGAGATTCGGCCCACCATCACCCTGTGCAGCACCCGGGTACAACTCGGCCCACACCCGGGGATTAACCCGGGGACAACTCGGCCTTCCTGTGGACCGAACGGACGAGCCCGGTAGTTCTCCCCGGGTGCGCCGACTTGTCCCCGGGTGACACCCCGTGTCCATCCACACCTCCAAGCGGGCGACACGCTGCAAGAACCGGGGTTGTCCACACAATCCACAGCCCCTACTGCTGTTGCTGTTGTCTTCCCTTGAAGAGAAGAACAAAAGAAAAACAGCCGGCGGCCGAGCCCGGGGACGAGCGCTCGGCAGCGCCTCGTCCCCGGGCGGCCCCGAGGTGACGAAGTCGACCCCGACGCTCTACGGTGGGGAGCCTCCGCGCCGAGGGTCGGAAGATCCGGCGAGGGCCGCGGCTCCCCAACCCCCACCGCAACGCATGCTGTTGTTGGTCATGCCGACTTGAGGAAGGACGCCTCATGAAGATCCGCGTCGAGCGCGACGGCTTGGCCGACGCCGTCGCCTGGGTCGCCCGCAGCCTGCCGTCCAGGCCGCCTGTCGCGGTGCTCGGCGGAATCCTGCTCGACGCCGGGGCGGAGGACGGCTCCGGCGAGGCGCTGACCGTCTCCGGCTTCGACTACGAGGTGTCCGCCCAGTGCGGCGTCCCGGCCACGATCGCCGACGGCGGCAAGGCGCTCGTCAGCGGACGGCTGCTGGCCGACATCACCAAGGCGCTGCCCAACCACCCGGTCGAGATCGCGGTCGACGGCTCCCGGATGACGATCTCCTGCGGCAGCGCCCGGTTCAGCCTGCCCACCATGCCGGTCGAGGACTACCCGCAGCTGCCGTCCATGCCGCAGCTCGCCGGTGAGCTCCCGGGCGAGGTGTTCGGCGAGGCCGTGGCCCAGGTCGCCGTCGCGGCGGGCAAGGACGACACGCTCCCGATGCTGACCGGCGTCCGGCTGGAGATCGGCGAGGGCAAGGTGACCCTGGTCGCCACCGACCGCTTCCGGCTGGCCATGCGCGAGTTCCCGTGGGAGCCCGACGAGTCCCTCGGCGAGGTCGCCGTGCTCGTCCCGGCCAAGACCCTCAACGACTCGGCGAAGACGCTCGGCGCGTCCGGCGCGAAGATCGAGCTGTCCCTCGCCGCGAACGACGGCCTGCTCGGCCTGTCCGCCACGGCCCGCCGCACGACCACCCGCCTGCTCGACGCCGACTTCCCGAAGTACCGCCAGCTCCTGCCCACCGAGCACACGGCCGCCGCGATCATCGAGGTCGACGCGCTGGTGCAGGCGATCAAGCGCGTGTCGCTGGTCGCCGAGCGCGGCACGCAGGTCCGGCTGGAGTTCGTGGACAACGGCCTGCGCCTGTCCGCGGGCGGCGACGACGAGGGCAGCGCCGAGGAAGAGCTCCCGGTCGAGTACACCGGCGACCCGGTGACCATCGCGTTCAACCCGACGTACCTCCTCGAAGGCCTCCAGGCCGTCCGCACGCCGAGGGCGCAC
The DNA here is from genome assembly GCA_040689555.1 of Actinosynnema sp. NPDC051121. Taxonomy (GTDB): domain Bacteria; phylum Actinomycetota; class Actinomycetes; order Mycobacteriales; family Pseudonocardiaceae; genus Actinosynnema. Next base: position 187,679 of record JBFBCZ010000002.1, read on the forward strand.
TTGTCCTTCACCACACCCAGTCGGCCCGCATTGCTCAAGCCGGTGGACGAGGATGGGAACGTGGCGCCGGGCTACCTCTACCTGCTGATGCCCGTGCGCCTGCCCGGCTGATCCACAACGCCATCCACAGACGCTAGGGAAGAGGAACGACCGTGCAGCTCGGACTCGTCGGCCTCGGCAAGATGGGCTTCAACATGCGCGAGCGCATCCGCCGCGCGGGGCACGAGGTGGTCGGATACGACCGCAACCCGGAAGTCTCGGACACCGACTCGCTCGCCGACATGGTCGGCAGGCTCGCCGCACCGCGCGTGGTGTGGGTGATGGTGCCCGCCGGTGACATCACCCGGCAGACGATCGCCGACCTCGGCGAGCTGCTGGAGCCGGGCGACCTGGTGATCGACGGCGGCAACTCGCGCTTCACCGACGACGAGATCAACGCCAAGGCGCTGGGCGAGAAGGGCGTCGGCTACCTGGACGCCGGCGTGTCCGGCGGCGTGTGGGGCCTGGAGAACGGCTACGGGCTGATGGTCGGCGGCGACGCCGAGCACGTCGAGCGCGCCATGCCGATCTTCGACGCGCTGCGCCCGGAGGGTCCCCGCGAGGAGGGCTTCGCGCACGCGGGCTCGATCGGCGCGGGCCACTTCGCCAAGATGGTCCACAACGGCATCGAGTACGGCCTGATGCAGGCCTACGCCGAGGGCTTCGAGCTGCTCGAGGCGTCGAAGCTGGTGGACGACGTGCCGGCCACGATCAAGGCCTGGCAGCGCGGCACCGTGGTCCGCTCGTGGCTGCTGGACCTGCTGGTCCGCGCGCTGGAGTCGGACCCGGAGCTGGACGACCTGCGCGGTCACGTCGAGGACTCCGGCGAGGGCCGCTGGACCGTCGAGGAGGCGATCAAGCACGCGGTGCCCGCGCCGGTGATCTCCGCCGCGCTGTTCGCCCGGTTCGCCTCGCGCCAGGAGGACTCGCCCGCCATGCGCGCGGTCGCGGCGCTGCGCAACCAGTTCGGCGGCCACGCCGTGCAGACCGCAGGCCCCTCGTCCGGTTCCGGCTCGACGCAGAGCTGACCCGTTGTACGTCCGGCACCTGCAAGTCACCGACTTCAGGTCGTGGGAGCACGCGGACCTGGCGTTCGAGCCGGGCGTGAGCGTGCTGGTCGGGCGCAACGGCCAGGGCAAGACGAACCTGGTCGAGGCGCTGGGGTACGTGGCCACCCTGGGTTCGCACCGGGTGGCCACGGACGCGCCGCTGATCCGGCACGGCGCCCCGCGTGCCGTGGTCCGCACGGCGGTGGTCAACGAGGGGCGCGAGCTGCTGGTCGAGCTGGAGATCACGCCGGGCAAGGCGAACCGGGCGCGGATCAACCGCGGCCCGGTGCCGCGCCCGCGCGACGTGCTGGGCATCCTGCGCACCGTGCTGTTCGCGCCGGAGGACCTGGCGCTGGTGCGCGGCGACCCCGGCGAGCGCCGGCGGTTCCTGGACGAGCTGCTGACCACGCGCGCACCCCGGTACGCCGGGGTGCGCAGCGACTACGAGCGCGTGCTCAAGCAGCGGGGCGCGTTGCTCAAGAGCGTGCGCGCGGCGCGCAACGCCGACATCAGCACGCTCGACGTGTGGGACGGGCACCTGGCCCGGCACGGCGCGGAGCTGCTGGCCGCGCGGCTGGACCTGGTCGCGGACATCGCGCCGCACGTGGCCGCGGCGTACGCGGAGGTGGCCCCGGAGTCGCGGCCCGCCCGGATCGCGTACCGGTCGAGCCTGGGGGAGGCATTTCCGGGCTCGCACGACCGGGACGTGCTGGAGGACGCGCTGCTCGCCGAGCTGCACCGGGTGCGCCCGCAGGAGGTAGAACGGGGCGTGTGCCTGGTCGGGCCGCACCGCGACGACCTCGATTTGGCGCTCGGCGACCTGCCCGCGAAGGGGTACGCCAGTCACGGAGAGTCGTGGTCCTTCGCGCTCGCCCTGCGTCTCGGCGGGTACGAGTTGCTGCGTGTCGAGGGGGCCGAACCGGTGCTCGTGCTGGACGATGTGTTCGCCGAGCTCGATCGCGGCAGGCGTCGCCAACTGGCGAAGGTGGCCGCCGGCGCGGAGCAGGTGTTGATCACGGCGGCGGTCGCCGAGGACGTGCCCGAGGAGCTGGACGGGCTGCGCTTCGACGTTCGCCACGGGGAGGTGCACCGTGTCTGACGAGTTGCCCCGAACGGGTGTGACGGCACACACATCTGGGGACAACCCTGTGGATGGTGTGGATAACTCACCGCCCGAACCGGACATATCCACAGCCGGCGTCACTCCGGAGGGTGGTTTGCGGGGTTCGGACCTCGCTCGCGCCGCTCTGGAGGCTGCGCGCGCGTCGGCCAAGGAGCGCGGCGCGCGGGGTGTGCGCAAGGGCGCCGCCGGTGCGACCGGCCGCCGTCGGCGACGCCGCTGGTCCGGTCCGGGCCCGGACGACCGCGACCCGCAGCCGCTCGGCCGGATCGCGTCCAGGCTCGCCGCCGACCGCGGCTGGGTGGAGCGGTTGGCCGGTGGCCAGGTGTTCGCCCGGTGGCCGAAGCTGGTCGGCGAGGACGTGGCCGAGCACGCGCAACCGATCGCGCTCAGTGACGGCGAGCTGACCGTCCAGGCCGACTCGACGGCGTGGGCCACCCAGCTCCGCCTGCTCCAGCGCGACCTCCTCAAGCGCATCGCGGCGGGCGTCGGCACCGGCGTCGTGCAGAAGCTGAAGGTGCAGGGCCCGGCGGCCCCGAGCTGGCGCTACGGCCCCAGGCACGTTCCGGGTCGCGGCCCACGTGACACCTACGGGTGACCGGCGTCAGGGCCGCAGCGGCGATTCTGTGGCGCGGTGAGCGCCCACCAGTCGATTTTGACCCCGTGAGCAGCGGTCGGCACCCATCTGCGTTCACTTCGGGCCGCCTGTGAGCGAACCAGGGGTGTCCTAAGTGGGTTTCTGTCGGTCCGCCCCGGTAGAATCGAGGGGTAGCGCAACCCAGCGTCGCCCGGCGACGGTCCCAGTCGCGTGAAGTCCGAGGAGACACCAGGCCCGTGGCAGCCAAGAAGAATGAGTACAACGCGTCCTCGATCACCGTCCTGGAGGGCCTGGAAGCGGTCCGCAAGCGCCCAGGCATGTACATCGGTTCCACCGGCGAGCGCGGTCTGCACCACCTGATCCAGGAGGTCGTGGACAACTCCGTCGACGAGGCCATGGCCGGCTACGCGACCGTGGTGGACGTGACGCTGCTGGCCAACGGCGGTGTCCGGGTCATCGACGACGGCCGCGGCATCCCGATCGGCATGCACCCGGTCGAGAAGCGGCCCACGCTGGAAGTGGTGCTGACCAAGCTGCACGCGGGCGGCAAGTTCGACAGCGACTCCTACGCGGTGTCCGGCGGCCTGCACGGCGTCGGCATCTCGGTGGTGAACGCGCTGTCGACCGCCGTCGACGTCGAGGTCAAGACCGAGGGTTTCACGTGGAACCAGCGGTTCGAGAACACCAAGCCCGCGCACGAGCTGCGCAAGGGCGAGCCGACCGACGCGACCGGCACGGCCATCACGTTCTGGGCCGACCCGACGATCTTCGAGACCACCGAGTACAACATCGAGACGATCTCCCGCCGGCTGCAGGAGATGGCGTTCCTCAACAAGGGCCTCACGATCATCCTGCGCGACGAGCGCGTCCAGGACGGTGACACGGAGGCCGACGCCGAGGGCCACGTCGCGGCCGTGCGCGAGCGCACCTTCCACTACCCGGGTGGCCTGGAGGACTTCGTCCGCCACATCAACCACACCCGCGAGGCCGTGCACCAGAAGGTCGTGTCGTTCGAGGCCAAGGGCGAGGACCTCGAGGTCGAGGTGGCGATGCAGTGGAACACCGGCTACACGCCGTCGGTGTACACGTTCGCCAACACGATCAACACCCACGAGGGCGGCACGCACGAGGAGGGCTTCCGCGCCGCGCTGACCCGCGTGGTCAACGAGTACGCGCGCGAGAAGAAGCTGCTCAAGGAGAAGGACTCCAACCTCACCGGCGACGACATCCGCGAGGGCCTGGCCGCGATCGTGTCGGTCAAGCTCAAGGAGCCCCAGTTCGAGGGCCAGACCAAGACCAAGCTGGGCAACAGCGAGGCCAAGTCGTTCGTGCAGAAGTCGACCAACGAGCACCTGGCCGACTGGTTCGAGCGCCACCCGAACGAGGCGAAGACGATCGTCACCAAGGCGGTGTCGTCGGCGCAGGCCCGCATCGCCGCCCGCAAGGCCCGCGAGCTGGTGCGCCGCAAGGGCGCGCTGGACATCGGCGGCCTGCCCGGCAAGCTCAAGGACTGCCGCTCCACCAACCCGGAGGAGTGCGAGATCTACGTCGTGGAGGGCGACTCCGCGGGCGGCTCGGCCAAGGAGGGCCGGGACTCCATGTTCCAGGCGATCCTGCCGATCCGGGGCAAGATCATCAACGTGGAGAAGGCGCGCATCGACCGCGTGCTGAAGAACAACGAGGTCCAGGCCCTGATCACGGCGTTCGGCACGGGCATCCACGAGGACTTCGACATCGCCAAGCTGCGCTACCACAAGATCGTGCTGATGGCCGACGCCGACGTGGACGGCCAGCACATCCGCACGCTGCTGCTGACCCTGCTGTTCCGCTTCATGCGCCCGCTGATCGAGAACGGCCACGTGTACCTCGCGAACCCGCCGCTGTACAAGATCAAGTGGCAGCGCGCCGAGCCGGAGTACGCCTACTCCGACCGCGAGCGGGACGGCATCATCCAGGCGGGCCTGGCCGCGGGCAAGAAGATCGGCAAGGACGACAACATCCAGCGCTACAAGGGCCTCGGCGAGATGAACTCCTCCGAGCTGTGGGAGACGACGATGGACCCGGCCAACCGGGTCCTCACGCAGGTGACCATGGACGACGCCGCGACGGCCGACGAGCTGTTCAGCGTGCTGATGGGCGAGGACGTGGAGGCACGTCGCGCGTTCATCACCCGCAACGCCAAGGGCGTGCGGTTCCTCGACGTCTGATCCCTGCTGTCCCGATCCCGCAGGCGTGGCCTTTAAGGAAGTAGAACTGTGAGCGAGACGACGCTGCCCCCGGCCGGTGGAGACCGCACCGAGCCGCGTGACATCCAGCAGGAGATGCAGAACTCGTACATCGACTACGCGATGAGCGTGATCGTGGGACGAGCCCTGCCCGACGTGCGCGACGGCCTGAAGCCCGTGCACGTCCGCGTGCTGTACTCGATGTTCGACTCGGGCTTCCGCCCGGACCGCAGCTACAACAAGTGCGCCCGCGTGGTCGGCGACGTGATGGGCAACTACCACCCCCACGGCGACTCCGCGATCTACGACGCCCTGGTCCGCCTGGCCCAGCCGTGGTCCATGCGCTACCCGCTGATCGACGGCCAGGGCAACTTCGGCTCCCAGGGCAACGACCCGGCAGCCGCTATGCGTTACACGGAGTGCCGGCTCACGCCGTTGGCCATGCAGATGCTGGCCGACATCGAGGAAGACACGGTCGACTTCCGCGACAACTACGACGGTCGCATCCAGGAGCCGACGGTGCTGCCGTCGCGGGTGCCGAACCTGCTCATCAACGGCAGCTCGGGCATCGCGGTCGGCATGGCGACGAACATCCCGCCGCACAACCTCCGCGAGGTCGCCGATGGCGTGGTGTGGGCGCTGGACAACCCCGACGCCTCCGACGAGGAGACGCTGGAGGCGATGATCCAGCGGATCAAGGGGCCCGACTTCCCGACCTACGGCCAGATCCTGGGCACCGCGGGCATCGAGGACGCCTACCGCACCGGCCGCGGCTCGGTGAAGATGCGCGCGGTCGTGGAGATCGACGAGGACGCCAAGGGCCGGGTGATCCTGGTGGTCACCGAGCTGCCCTACCAGGTGAACCCGGACAACCTGGTGGAGAACATCGCCACCCTGGTCCGCGACCAGAAGCTCACCGGCATCGCGAACATCGCCGACGAGTCCAACCGCCGCTCGGGCATGCGCATCGTGATCACGCTCAAGCGCGACGCGGTGGCCAAGGTCGTGCTGAACAACCTCTACAAGCACACCCAGCTGCAGTACTCGTTCGGCGTGAACATGCTGTCGCTGGTCGACGGCGTGCCGCGCACGTTGCGCCTGGACCAGATGATCCGGCACTACGTGAAGCACCAGATCGAGGTCATCGTCCGGCGCACGCGCTTCCGGCTGCGCAAGGCCGAGGAACGCGCCCACGTGCTGCGCGGCCTGGTCAAGGCGCTCGACCAGCTCGACGAGGTGATCGCGCTGATCCGCCGGTCGGACACGCCCGAGGTGGCGCGCACCGGCCTGATGGAGCTGCTCGACGTCGACGAGATCCAGGCCAACGCGATCCTGGAGATGCAGCTGCGCCGCCTGGCCGCCCTGGAGCGGCAGAAGATCGTCGACCAGTTGGCCGAGATCGAGCTCGAGATCGCCGACTACCAGGACATCCTGGCCAAGCCGGAGCGGCAGCGCGCGATCGTGCGCGAAGAGCTGATGGCGATCGTGGACAAGCACGGCGACGACCGGCGCACCCGGATCGTGCCGTTCGACGGCGACGTGTCGATGGAAGACCTGATCGCGGTCGAGGACGTCGTCGTCACCATCACCCGGACGGGTTACGCGAAGCGCACGAAGACCGACCTGTACCGCTCGCAGAAGCGCGGCGGCAAGGGCGTGCAGGGCGCGCAGCTCAAGCAGGACGACATCGTGCAGCACTTCTTCGTGTGCTCCACGCACGACTGGATCCTGTTCTTCACGAACAAGGGCCGGGTGTACCGGGCGAAGGCCTACGAGCTGCCCGAGGCCAACCGCAACGCGCGCGGCCAGCACGTGGCGAACCTCCTGGCGTTCCAGCCGGAGGAGGAGATCGCCCAGGTCATCCAGATCAAGAACTACCAGGTCGCGCCTTACCTGGTGCTCGCGACCAAGAAGGGCCTGGTCAAGAAGTCGAAGCTGTCCGACTTCGACTCCAACCGGTCCGGCGGGCTGATCGGCATCAACCTGCGTGACGACGACGAGCTGGTCGGCGCGGTGCTGTGCTCGGCGGAGGACGACCTCCAGCTCATCTCGGCCGACGGCCAGTCGATCCGGTTCCACGCGAGCGACGAGGCGCTGCGGCCGATGGGCCGGGCCACGTCCGGTGTGCTGGGCATGCGGTTCAACAGCGGTGACGAGCTGCTGTCGATGGGCGTCGTCCAAGAGGGTCTGTTTGTTTTGGTCGCCACCGACGGTGGGTACGCCAAGCGCACGCCGATCGAGGACTACCCCGTCCAGGGTCGTGGTGGGAAGGGTGTGCTCACGATCCAGCACGACCGCAGGCGTGGCAGGCTGGTCGGCGCGCTCATCGTCGACGTCGACGACGAGCTGTACGCGATCACCTCCTCGGGCGGGGTCATCAGGACCAGCGCCAAGGAGGTGCGCAAGGCGGGGCGGCAGACGAAGGGCGTCCGGTTGATGAACCTCGGTGAAGGGACCACCCTGATCGCGGTGGCACGCAACGCCGATGAGCCGGCGGACGTCACCAGTGGTGACGGCGGTCCGATCGTCGACTCCGCCGAAGCGGGGTCGGCCGCCGGCACCGCCGACGTGGGCCTGACTGTCGACTCCGCCGACGTGGAGTCGACTGCGGACTCCGCCGACGCGGGCCCGACTGCGGACTCCGCCGACGCGAGCCCGACTGTCGGCTCCGCCGACGGTGACCAGCCCGAGCCTGCCAACTAGCGCGAACGAGAGGTTGAGGGACTGCTCGTGACTCCACCCGAGAAGCCAGAGGACAAGACCGCGGTGATCACCCGGCCCGGTGCCGAGCCGACACCGGCGGCCGGGGCCGAGCCCACCGGCGCCGAAGAGCCGGCGGTCGACGCCTCGGGGGCGTCCGAGCAGCCCGAGACGCCCGCGGCCGGTGCGACGCCCGCCGACAGCAAGACCGAGAAGGTCGACCGGTCGGCCTTGGAGAACGACAGCCACGCCGGCGCGCCGCCGCCGTGGCAGCGGGTGACGAGCGACACCCGGTACGGCGAGGCGCAGCAGGTCGGCCCGGCCGACCTGGTGTCCGCGCCGGACGAGGAGCCGGCGCAGCCCGCGTACCCGGCCAGCGACCCGGACACGGTGGCGGTGGCCAGGCCGGCGGTGTCGGGTTCGGCCGCGTCGGGTTCGGCGCGCACGCAGGTGAACCTGGGCGGCCCGAACGGCCGTCCGGCCGCCGCGGCGCCGTCGGCCCGCCGTCCCGGGCGTGGTCCGCGCCGGGCGAGCCTGCAGGTGAAGCGGGTCGACCCGTGGTCGGTGCTCAAGCTCGCCCTGGTGCTGAGCGTGGCGCTGTTCTTCGTGTGGCTCGTGGCGGTCGGCGTGCTGTACGGCGTGCTGAACGGCATGGGCGTGTGGGACAAGATCAACAACACCGCGAACGACCTGCTGCAGGGCAACGAGCCGAGCGGGGACCCGCTGATCAGCGCGGGTCGCGTGTTCGGCGTGGCGGCGATCGTGGGCGCGGTGAACATCGTGCTGTTCACCGCGCTGGCCACCGTCGGCTCATTCGTCTACAACGTCTCGGCCGATCTCGCCGGGGGCCTGGAAGTGACCTTGTCCGAGCGCGAGTGATCTACGACCAGCCGATTTGGGGCGGCGACAGCAGGTGCTGTAGTCTTGCCGTCGTTGCCCCGAGGGCCTATAGCTCAGACGGTTAGAGCGCTTCGCTGATAACGAAGAGGTCGGAGGTTCGAGTCCTCCTAGGCCCACCGGAAGTTCACAGGTGTTGCAGAGGGGAATCGCCGTGAAGAAGATCATCGCACTAGTCGCAGTCGCCGGTGCGGTTCTGTTCTTCGTCAAGCGCAGCCGCTCGGCCAAGGCCGACGCGGACCTGTGGCGCGAGGCCACCGCTCCCACCAGCTGATCCGCGAGGGCGGTTCGCCTGCCGCCCCCGTACGGGGACGTAGCTCAATTGGCAGAGCACCGCCTTTGCAAGGCGGGGGTTAGGGGTTCGATTCCCCTCGTCTCCATCCGCTCGCTCCGCGCGAGGTGTGTTCGCAGAAGACGCGAACCGCCTCGCGCGGAGTGCTTTGTGGGTGTGCGACCCCCACGCCCCGCCCGGGAGGCTCGCCCCCGGACCCCCCTTCTGAGCCTGCGGCCCCGGACCCCGCAGGGATCCGGGTGGCCGGTTTGAGCCGTTGGTGCCCGAAAGTGTTGCGGTTCGTGTTTACTGAATGGTGACCCGCCGGAAACGTGTGATGTTGGTCATCAAGGCGTGAGCCGGCGGGTGGCTTCGCGGTTGGCAACAAGTGAGGGCCCGCACCCAATGCCGCTGGGTGCGGGCCCTCGTCTTGCCCACTGCTATGCGTTCACGAGCGCCTGTTCCTGCTTGCGCCCGGAGATCACCTTGTCGACGGCCCAAGCGCCGGGACCGGTGAACGCCAGCAGCAGGAACACCCACGCGTACACGGCGGCCAGTTCACCCTTGTTCTGGATGGGCAGGAGCCCGGTGGGCTGGTGGACGACGAAGTACGCGTAGGCCATCGCACCGGACGAGATCAGTGCGGCGACCCTGGTGCCGAGGCCGATGGCGACCAACGCGCCACCGACGAGCTCGATCAGGCCGGCTGGGCCGGACGGCCAGTCGGTGATCGACACGGCACCCTCGGCACCCATCACGCCGAACAGCGTCCGCACGCCGTGGCACATGAACAGCAGGCCCACGACAATCCGGAACACAGCGATGGCGTGGTCTCGACCGCGGTCAAAGATGTTCATCTTGACTCAGTCCTCACATTGCAGGGGCGGCCGGCAGGGTAAGGACACCGTAATGTGAATGACGTTGCGTGCCTAGGTGGTCACCGTGTCGATTGGCTGTCCGTCATCTGATTGACTGGCGGCCCTATGAACCGAGTGCTGCTGACCGCCCTGCCCTCCCTGCTGGTCCTCGGCGTGCTGGCCGCCTGCGCCACCACCGATTCCACGTCGGCCCCCACCGCGGGGACCACTACCAGCGCAGCGGCGATGACGACGACGACCACGCCCGCCGGGCCACCGCCCGCGCCGGAGCCCGCCGCCGACGGCCAGTGCCCCTACCTGGCCTCTTCGGTCGTGCAGGAGGCGAACGGCCAGTTGGTGAGGAAAGTTCGGCTGTCCGCAGACCAGCCCAACCCGGCCTGCTTCTTCTACGCCAACGCCACGGACGTGCAGCTGTCCGTGTGGGTGTTCGAGGGTGCGGAGGCGACGGCGAAGGCCGTGGTCGACCGGGCCGCGCCGGTCGCGAGCTCCAGTCCGGCGTCGGCGCCGGCCGGGTGGAACGGCGGCTCGCTGACCACCGACGCGGGCGCGGTCTACGCCGTGGCCAAGGGCGGCAAGGCGGTGGTCGTGACCAGCAACCAGAAGCAGACGATCAAGGCGCGCCGGGTCGCCGAGACGGTGGTCGGGAACCTCGGGCTGTGAGCTTCGCGCCCGCCCCGGGGTGGGGCGGGCGCGAAGCGGTGCTACCGGTCAGCTGCGGCTGTGCTGGTCGGAGACCTGGCCGTTGCGGGCCGCATGAGGGCGCACGGACTCGGCGGGAGTGCCGGTCGTGGTGGTGTCGGACGTGATGTCCACGTCGTCCTCCTCCAGGTGCACCTCCTGCGGCCGCTTGGTCAGGGCGACGTACCCCGCCACCGCGGCGGCGGCGAACACGCCCAGGACCCACGGCCAGCGACGGCGCTTGGGGTGCCTGGCCGCGGCCATCTCCTTGCGCGCCTGCTTCGCGGCCTTGCGCACGTCCTTGGCACGCACGCCGGCCTCCTTGCGGGCCCGCTCGGCGGCCTTGGCCACGTCCTTGCGGACGGCCTTGGCCCGCTTCGCGAGCTGCTTGCGCCCGCGCCTGGTGGACTTCTCGTACGCCTCGGCCTTCTCCACCAGGGCACCGGCCTTGTCGGCGACGACACCGCGGACGTAGTCCTTGGTCACGCCGCGCTCGGCGAGCTTGCCCTCGGCGCGCTCGGCGAGTTGAACAGCCGCGTCCGCACCGACGTGACCAGCGCGGACGGCGCTGCGGCGAACAGCCCGCACCGCCTTGCCGACCGACTCCCCGGCCCGGGTCATGGCGTCTACCTCATCCATATCGCGCTCCAGAAGCTGTCGGTCAGTCACGCACAGGCAATACCCATCGTGCCCCTTCCCCAACCACCTCGCGCGGTGATGGCACGATGGGGTGCGTGGCAGACAGCAACGAATCGTTCGTCGGGACCAAGGTGACGGCGACCCTGCACACCTCGCAGGGCGACATCCGCATCAACCTCTTCCCCGACCACGCCCCCAAGACGGTGGCCAACTTCGTCGGCCTGGCCGAAGGCACGAAGAGCTACAGCGAGCCGAACGCGAAGGGCGAGTCGTCCGGTCCGTTCTACGACGGTGCGATCTTCCACCGGGTGATCTCCGGCTTCATGCTCCAGGGCGGTGACCCCACGGGCACCGGCCGCGGTGGCCCCGGCTACAAGTTCGCCGACGAGTTCCACCCGGAGCTCCAGTTCAACAAGCCCTACCTGCTGGCGATGGCGAACGCCGGGCCCAACAGCAACGGCTCGCAGTTCTTCATCACGGTCGCGCCGACCACGTGGCTGAACTTCAAGCACACGATCTTCGGCGAGGTCGCGGACCAGGAGTCGCGCAACGTGGTGGACGCGATCGGCGCCGCCCCGACCGGCGCGGGCGACCGGCCGGTGACCGACGTGGTGATCCAGAAGGTCTCGGTGGAGCGGGCCTGAGTGGCCGACTCGCCGATCTCCCCGCCGCCCGGTGAGCCGATCGGGGCGCAGTCAGGCCTGCCGGCCTGCGTGCGCCACCCCGATCGGGCCACCGGGCTCCGGTGCGTCCGCTGCGACCGGCCGGCGTGCCCGGAGTGCCTGCGCGAGGCCTCCGTCGGCTACCAGTGCGTCGACTGCGTGAACGAGGCCCGCGCCACCGTGCGCAGGCCCCGCACGTTCGTCGGCGCGGAGTTCTCCCAGCGCCTGGTGGTCACGCCGGCGCTGATCGCGGTGAACGTGCTGATGTTCGCGATCACCGCGGCCCAGGCGGGCAGCCTGTCGTCCAACCAGCGGTCGGCGCTGTTCGCCGACCTGGTCATGTTCACGCCGTCGGTCGCCGCGGACGGCGAGTGGTGGCGGCTGTTGACGTCGGGGTTCCTGCACTTCGGGCCCCTGCACCTGGCGTTGAACATGATCGCGCTGTACGTGCTGGGCCGTGACCTGGAGCCGGTGTTCGGCAAGCTGCGGTTCTCCGCGGTGTACGGCGTGGCGATGCTCGGCGGCGGTGTCGCGGTGTACCTGTTCGGCGGCGTCAACACGGTGGTCGCGGGTGCGTCCGGCGCGGTGTACGGCCTGATGGGCGCGATGCTGGTGGCCGTGCTGCGGCTCAGGCTCAACGCCGGGCCGGCGCTGGGCGTGATCGGGTTGAACGTCGTGCTCAGCTTCACGCTGCCCGGCATCTCGCTGCTCGGGCACATCGGCGGGCTGGTGGTCGGCGCGCTGCTGACGGCCGGGCTGGTCTACGCGCCGGCCGCGAAGCGGAACACCTGGCAGGTCGCGGCCGTGGTGGCGGCGGTCGTGCTGCTGGTGGTGCTCGCGGTCGTGCGGACCGGTCAGCTGGTCTGAGGTGCGGCTGACCGTCCTGGGCGGCGTCGGCGCGTGGCCGACCGCCGACCAGGCGTGCAGCGGCTACCTCGTGGAGCACGACGGGTTCGCGCTGCTGGTGGACCCGGGTTACGCGTCGTTCCCGGCGTTGCAGGCGCTCGCGCCGGGGGTGGAGGTGGACGCGGTCCTGGTGAGCCACGGGCACCCGGACCACTGCGCCGACCTCAACCCGCTGCTGCGGTACCGCGCGCTCGGGCCTTCGTCGCCGGTGCTGCCGGTGCACGCGCCCGCCGGGGCGCTGGACCGCGTGCTGGCGCTGGACCAGGTGCGGGTGGACCACGCGTGCTCGGTGCACGTGCTCGAGCGGTCGTTCGAGGTGGGCCCGTTCCGGGTGGACACGTGGGACCTGCCGCACTTCGTGCCGAACGCGGGCCTGCGGCTGACCGCCGGTGGTCGGGTCATCGCCTACACGGGTGACACCGGGCCGAGCCCGGCGCTGGTGGACCTCGCGCGGGACGCGGACGTGTTCGTGGCCGAGGCGACGTTCGCTCGGCACGTGCTGCCGGCGGACGACGCGCCGTACCTGTCGACGGCCGTGCAGGCGGGGGTCGACGCGCACCGGGCCGGTGTCGGCCGGCTCGTGCTGGCGCACCTGTGGCCCGGCTCGGACCCCGCGGAACACCTGGAAGCGGCCGTTCACCCGGCCGAGGTGGCGACGCGCGGGCTCGTCGTCGACCTCTAGCGGCTCGTCACGGGCGCAGGGCGTGCAGGACGTCCGCCACGTCGCGCGGGTCCGTGCCGAGGTCCAGCGGGGTGAACACGAAGAGCTGCTCGTGCTCGCCGCGCCGCCAGTCGAGCTCCAGCGTGGCCGTTTCGCGCCCCAACCTGCGGGTTCGGGCCAGCCGGACCTTCACCTCGTGCCACGGGAGCTGCCGCGCGCCGCTCAGGGTGCGCACGGTGAGCCCTGAGTCGTTCACCAGGAGCCTGGGGCGCACGAAAGTGCCGTAGGCGCCCAACGCGAGCTGGATGAGCGTGGCGAGGCCCAGGAAGACCCGGCTCACCGGGTCCGAGCTGATGATCGTGACCAGCAGGAACACGACGGCCAGTCCCCAGGCGAGGCCGACCAGGCCGGGTTGGGGCGACCAGGTGCGCGGTGGGTTCACGCCTTCGAGTCTGCCGCACTTGTGGACAACTGGGGCCTCCGACCGGGGCTTGTGCAAATTGGCGCAAAGTTGTCCACAGGAGTTGTCCCCATTGGGGATGACTTACAGCTGTGTGCTTCGGTGACCGTCCGGTGAACCCGGTGAACTACGGGGTAACGCGGAACGGCCCGGACGTGGAGCACGTCCGGGCCGTCGGCCACTTGGCGTAGCGCGTGGTCAGCGCCATTTCATGGTCATCAGCAAGCCGACGATCATCAGGGCGAATCCGATGCCGAAGTTCCAGGACCCGAGGTCCATCATCACCGGGACCTTCTCGCCCGCGATGTAGTTGACCACCAGCCACGCCAGCCCCAACAGCATCATGCCGAGCATCACGGCGACGTAGACGGGGTGCGACGGCCCCGCTGCCTTGACCTTCACCGGGGTGCGGCGATCGGCAGGCGCCGTGTAGACGGCCTTCTTGCGGACCTTGGACTTGGGCATGCTGTCCTCGCCTGACGGGTGGATAGGCCTCCAGTGGGCGCGAGTTCACGTCCACTGCTGGATGAACACGTTAACGTAACCGAGCAGGTCCCTGAAGCACCGTGTAGTCCTGGAACGTTCGGCTTGGGAGGTTTTCCGGTGAGCTACGACCCGCCTCCGCCGCAAGGCGGCCCGCCGGGCCGGCCGCCACGTCCCAGGCCCCAGCCACCCCACGACGCCGGCGAACCGCCGCTCCCCGGCCACCGCCCGCCCACGCCACCGGGTGGTTTCGCCAGGCCATCGCCCCCTCCGGGCGGGTTCGACCGCCCCGTCGGCCAGAACCGGCCGCCCACGCCTCCCGGCGGGTTCGACCGCCCGCCGACGCCACCGGGTGGGTTCGACCGCCCGAACCGGCCCGTGACGCCGCCCGGAGGTTTCAGCCGTCCGGGGGAGTCCCTCCCGCCCGGTGTCGAGCCGCCGCCTTCGGGCCGCCGGGCGCGTCGCGACGAGCCGGTGCCGCCCGCCCCGCCGTTCCCGGCCGAGCCGCCGCCCACGGGCCGCCGCGCCCGCCGTGACGACGCCCGGGTCGAACCGCCACCGGTCGCCCGCCCTGCCCGCCGGGACGACCCGGTGCCGCCGGTCGAGCCGCCCTACGGCGAACCGCCCCGGGTCGAGCCGCCGCCGACCGGCCGCCGGGCGCGGCGTGACGAGGTCGCGCCGCAGGTGGAGCCCTCCTCTGCCCCTCGGCGGGCCCTCCGGGACGAGGGTGAGCCGTCGGGTGCCCGTCGCGCCCGCCGCGATGATGCCGGGCCGCAGCCGCCTCATGCCGAGCCGGCTGCCGGCCCCGGTGCCCGCCGGGATGACGCCGCGCCGCCGGTCCAGCCGCCGTACGGTGGATCGCCGCAGGTGGAAGCGCCGCCGGCCGGTCGCCGAGCCCGCCGTGACGAGATGGGGCCGAGGCCCGAACCGGCCGGTGGCCGTCGAGCGCGTCGTGACGCGCCGCCTCCGGTGCCGTCGCACGACGCGGAAGAGACCTCGTACGTCGAACCGGTCCGGGTCGAGCCGCCCGTCGGCCGGCGGGCGGTGCGGGACGCGCCCTCGGAGGTGGCCGCCCGGCTCGGCGGGGTCGCACCGGCCGCCGCGCCGCCGTCCCCGTCGCCCCGTCCCCGGCCCGCGCCGCCGGACGCCGACGCCACCCGCTACACCAACGCGTTCTCCGGGAGCCTCCCGCCGCCCCCGGGGGCCCGTCCGCCGGCGCCGCCGCCCCGCCCCCGTCCCGTCGACCCGCCCACCGAGGTCATCGCACCCGTGGACGACTACGACGACGACTACGAGGACTACGACTACGAGTACTACGAGGACGACGACTACTACGACGAGGACGACCAGCCGCCACCGCCGCCCGACAGCACGGCGCGCAAGACCGTCCGCGCGATCGGCGAGCTGCTGATCACGGCGGGCCTGGTCATCCTGCTGTTCGTGGTCTACGAGGTGTACGTCACCGACCTCATCTCGGCCGGCAAGCAGGACGACGCCACCCACGCGCTGGACGAGCAGTGGAACTCGAACACGGTCGAGACCGACGAGCAGCGCCAGGCCCACTACGAGCTGCTGGACGGCCAGGCGTTCGCCAAGATGTACATCCCCGTGTTCGGCCCGGACTACAAGTTCTCCATCGTCGAGGGCACCACGGACAAGGACCTGGAGATCGGCCCCGGCCACTACAAGGGCACCGCGCTGCCCGGCGACCCGGGCAACTTCTCGGTCGCGGGTCACCGGGTCGGCAAGGGCGCGCCCTTCAACGACCTCGACCTGCTCAACTCGTGCGACGCGATCGTGGTCGAGACGCAGACCCACTGGTTCGTCTACCGGGTGATGCCCAAGTCCGGCGAGGCGGAGGGCTGGGCGCAGCGGCAGGCCGACCCCAAGTGCGCCAAGGTCTCGCCGCTGGGCGCGCCGTACGACAAGACGGTCGGCCAGGAGATCGTGCTGCCCACGCAGGGCGAGGTGATCAGCCCGGTGCCGCACTTCGAGGGCGAGGTGCCCGCGGCGCAGCAGGCGGCGCTGATGACGCTGACCACCTGCCACCCGCGGTTCTCCGACAAGCAGCGCCTGATCGTGCACGCGGCGCTCACGATGAGCTACCCGAAGGCCCCCGGTTTCGTGCCCGAAGAGATGAAGGAGCAGTGATGTACGGGTGGATCTGGCGGCACCTCCCCGGTCCGCTGCCCGTGCGCGTGCTGGAAGCGCTGGTGCTGGTGGCCGGGGTGGTGGCGCTGCTGATGTTCGTGGTGTTCCCGTGGGCGGAGCCGAAGCTGCCGTTCAACAACGTGACGACGCCCCAGTAGCCCGTCAGGACCGGCAGATATCGGTCATCTCCGCCCGGTCCACGACCTTCACCCGGTCACGGCCGCGGGCCGCGCCGAGCGCGATCTCGTGCGCGTCGAGCTCGCGCCACCCGGCCGCGGTGGTGAACGGCACGGCGCGCTGCTCCAGGAACCGGACCACCGCGTCGGGCTCGCGGCCCGGCGCGGCGGGCAGCAGCGGCGCGTCGGCGAGCAGGCTGGTCACGGTCTCCAGCGCGTCGCCCTTGGTGTGGCCGATGAGCCCGACCGGGCCGCGCTTGATCCAGCCGGTGACGTAGACGCCGCTCATAGCGCGCTCGTCCAGGTCGAGCACCCGGCCCGCCCGGTGCGGCACGGTGCCGGACGCGTGGTCGAACGGCAGGTCGACCAGGGGCGTGGACAGGTAGCCGACGGCCCGGTAGACCGCCTGCACGGGCCAGTCGGTGAACTCGCCGGTGCCGCGCACGCCGCCGTCGCCGGTCAGCTCCATCCGCTCGGTGCGCAGGCCCTCGACCGACGAGGTCCCCAGCACCTCGACGGGCGCTTCGAGGAAGTGCAGGTGCAGCCGGCGCGGGCGGGAGCCGACGTCGCGCAGCGCCCACTCCTGCAACGTCCTGACCACCATCTCGACCTGCTTGTTCGACCGGATCGCGGCCATGCTCGCGGCGTCGAAGTCGATGCCCTCGGGGTGCACGACCACCTCGACGTTGGGCGAGTGGTCGAGCTCGCGCAGCTCCAGCGGGGTGAACCTGGCCTGCGCCGGACCGCGACGGCCGAACACGTGCACGTCGGTGACCGGGCTGGCCGCCAAGCCCTCGTGGACGTTGTCCGGGATGTCGGTGACCAGCAGTTCGTCGGCGGTCTTGGCCAGCACGCGGGCGACGTCGAGCGCGACGTTGCCGACGCCGAGGACGGCGACCTCGCGGGCCCGGAGCGGCCAGGTGCGCGGCACGTCGGGGTGGCCGTCGTACCAGGAGACGAACTCGGCCGCGCCGTGGGAGCCGTCGAGGTCGATGCCGGGGATGTCCAGGGGGCGGTCCCGCTCCGCGCCGGTGGAGAAGACCACCGCGTCGTAGAAGTGCCGCAGGTCGTCCAGCTTGAGGTCGACGCCGTACTCGACGTTGCCGAAGAACCTGATCCCCGGCCGGTCCAGCACGCGTTGCAGGGCGTTGACGATGCCTTTGATGCGCGGGTGGTCCGGCGCGACGCCGTACCTGATCAAGCCGTACGGGGCGGGCAGCCGCTCGAACAGGTCGACGCCCACCTCGACGCCCGACTCGGCCGCGGACTTGGTCAGGATGTCGGCGGCGTAGATGCCGGCGGGGCCGGCGCCGACGACGGCGACTCGCAGGGAACGGGTCATACCTCCAGGCTAGGTTAGCCTAAGCTCACTTCTGGGGAGAGGTTGGTCACGGCTACGCTGGCGGCCATGCGCGTGCTCGTGGTCGACAACTACGACAGCTTCGTCTACAACCTCGTCCAGTACCTGGCCCAGCTCGGGGTCGAGTGCGTGGTCCGGCGCAACGACGCCGTCGAGCTCGACGAGATCGCCGAGGTCGGTGGCGTCCTGGTCAGCCCGGGACCCAGCACGCCGGACAAGGCGGGCAAGAGCATGGACGTCATCCGCCACTGCGCGGACCGGGGCGTCCCGGTGTTCGGGGTGTGCCTGGGCCACCAGGCCATCGGCGCGGTCTGGGGCGGCACGGTCGACCTCGCGCCGGAACTCCTGCACGGCAAGACCAGCGTGGTGCACCACAACGGCTCGGGCGTGCTGAAGGGCGTGCCGAGCCCGTTCACCGCGACCCGCTACCACTCCCTGACCGTGCTGCCGGACACCATCCCGGCCGAGTTCGAGGTCACCGGGCGCACCGAGTCCGGCGTGGTGATGGCCATGCGCCACCGCGAGCTGCCGGTCGAGGGCGTGCAGTTCCACCCGGAGTCCGTGCTGACCGAGGGCGGCCACCGGATGCTGGCGAACTGGCTCGCGGTGTGCGGCTTCGAGGTGCCCGAGGGCACGGTCTCGCAGCTGGAGCAGGGGATGCGGCAGCTCGCCGCGGCGGCGGGCCAGGTGCGCTAGCCGAGGACGACCCGCACTTGCACGGAAGAAGGCCCCCTCCGCGCGGAGGGGGCCTTCTCGCTGTCCGCTACCTGGTCGTGGTGGGTCCGCCGCCGACCTTGAACTCGCCCAGGATCACGTTGATCCGGGCGTTCTTGCCCGCCGGCGAGTTCGCCTTGATCTCCTGGTCCATGATCTTGTTGTTCTGGCCGATGTCGGTGACCGGCTCCCGGTCGCTGACGGTCAGCTCGTTGCCGGTCCAGCCGGCCTGGCTGAGCCTGGTGCGCGCCTGGTTCTCGGTGAGGCCGCGCAGGTCGGGCATGAGGAACTGGTTGTTCTTCGACACGCTCAACGTCACCAGCGTGCCCTTCTGCGCCCGTCCCGGCGCCGGGTCCTGGGCGACGACCTCGTTGAGCGGCTCGGCGCTGTCGACGTCCTTGGTCTGCACCTTGAACCCGTTGCCCTCGAGCGTGGCGCGCGCGTTCTCGACCGTCTGGCCCGTCACGTCCGGCACCTGCGCGGTCTCCGGCGCCTTGCCCAGCGTCACCGTGATCGCGCTGCCCTTCGGCGCGCTGGTGCCCGCGGACGGCGACTGCTGGACGACCTTGCCGACCAGGTTCGGGTCCTCGGTCTCGGCCGTCGCGGTGGCCTGCTGGTAGACCCACCCGTCGGCTTCCAGCTTCTTCTGCGCGTCCTGCGGGCTCAACCCGGCCACGTCCGGCACCGGCGCGGGCTCGGCGGCCTTGCCGATCATCAGCTTGACCTCGGTGCGCTTGGGCACCTCCTGGTTGGCCGGCGGGTCGGTCGAGAGCACCTTGCCGATCTGGTCCGCGGTGCAGGTCGGCTGGGGACCCGGCTGGCAGGGCACCACCTCGACGATCGAGCGCAGCCCGCTGCCCTCCAGCTCGGCCAGGGCCGCCGACTGCTCCTTGCCGATCAGCGCGGGCACCTTGACCTTGTCCGTGGCCGCGTTGTTCTCGTCGTCGCTGAGCAGCGACGTGGTGATCCACGCGGCGAGGGCGAGCACGGCGATGCACAGCAGGACGACCAGGGTGACCATGATCGCCTTCTTGCGCCGGGCGCGCCGCTCCTCCTCTTCCTCGGCCAGCGGGTCGTACTCGGCGGGCTCCTCGCGCTGCGCCTGCGGCCGGTGCCGCCCGCCCGTGGAGGGCGCGACCTCCGTGCGCGGCGACGACGCCTGGTTCAGCACGGCGGTGCGGTGGTCCTCGGCCGTCATCACGGCCGGCGCGGAAGGCCGCTGCCCGGACAGCACGCGCACCAGGTCCGCGCGCATCTCGGCGGCCGACTGGTAGCGGTTGGCCGGTCCCTTGGCCATCGCCTTGAGCACGATCGCGTCCAGCGCGGGCGTCACCTTGGGGTTCAGCGCCGACGGCGGCTTCGGGTCCTCCCGCACGTGCTGGTAGGCCACCGCCACGGGCGAGTCGCCGGTGAACGGCGGCTCGCCGGTCAGCAGCTCGAACAGCACGCAGCCCGACGCGTACACGTCGGACCGGCCGTCCACCGCCTCGCCGCGCGCCTGCTCCGGCGACAGGTACTGGGCCGTCCCTATCACGGCGGCGGTCTGCGTCACCGCGGCCTGGCCGTCGTGCACCGCGCGCGCGATGCCGAAGTCCATCACCTTCACCGCGCCCGACCGGGTGATCATGACGTTGGCAGGCTTCACGTCCCGGTGCACGATGCCGTGCCGGTGGCTGAAGTCCAGCGCGGCCGACACGTCGGCCATGACCTCCATCGCCCGCTTGCCCGACAGGGGCCCCTGCGTCTTCACGATGTCGCGCAGCGTGCGGCCGTCGACGAACTCCATGACGATGTAGGGCAGCGGGCCGTACTCGGTCTGGGTCTCACCGGTGTCGTAGACCGCGACGATCGCGGGGTGGTTCAGCGCCGCCGAGTTCTGCGCCTCCCGGCGGAACCGCTCCTGGAACTGGGCGTCGCGGGCGAGGTCGGCGCGCAGCACCTTGATGGCCACGTCGCGGCCGAGCCGGACGTCCCGGCCCTTGTGCACCTCCGACATACCGCCGTAGCCGAGCGTCTCACCCAGTTCGTAGCGGTTGGAGAGCAGTCGCGGAGTGCTCATCAGTGCTTCGTCCCGCTCCTCGTCAACGGTCTCACGATCAAGCCTTGCGTTCGCTTTCGTACCGCTTCAGGGTCAAGTCGGTACACACGTCACCGTGACCCGTGAGCCGATCGCAACCTCACCGGTCGGCGCCAGGTCCGACACCACGCACCGCTTGGGATCCCGCGGCGCACCCCCGTCCACGGAGTGCACCTCGGGTTCCAGGCCGTGCCCGGAGAGCTCTTTCGCGACTTCGTCCACCGGCAGGTCGACGTAGTCCGACTTCGCGATCGTCACCTTCGGCTTGCCGGGGAGGCGATCGGTCGAGTCGTCCAGCGGGCGGGCGCTCGTGGTGCCCTGCTGGTTCGCCCCGCCGGGCACCTCGTCGTCCTTCAGCGCCCAGCGCAGGACGACCACGCCGAGCACCAACAGCGCGACCACCAGCACAGCGACCATAACCCACAGCACGGCGCGGTTGCGCCCCGGTGGCCGTGCTCCCGGCGGCAACGGACGGAAAGCGCCCGTGTGCGGAGTGTTCACCGCTGGTGGGACCGGTTGCATCGCCGGACGGGAACCGGGGTGGGTCACCGGGATGCCCGGGTGGGTGTGCTGCGCGGGCGGCGGCGTCATCGGCGCGGACATCGGCGCGCCGACCGCCATGGCCAGGCCGGACGGCGCGGGCAGCGGCTGGCCCGCGCGCACGGCGCTCACCGCGGACGCGAACTCGCCGCCGTTGCGGTAGCGCTGGCGCGGGTCCTTGACCAGGGTCGCCTCGATCAGCGCCCGCGGGCCCGGCGGCACGTCCGGCGGCAGGGGCGGGGCGATGTCGCGGATGTGCATCATCGCGACCGTCACCGCGTTCTCCGACAGGAACGGCCGGTGCCCGGTCAGGCACTCGTAGCCGCACACCGCCAGCGCGTACACGTCCGACGCGGGCTCGGCGGCGTGCCCGAGGGCCTGCTCCGGCGCGATGTAGTGGGCCGTGCCCATGACCATGCCGCTGTGCGTGACCGGCGCCGCGTCGGCGGCCTTCGCGATGCCGAAGTCGGTGATCTTCACCGTGCCGGTCGGCGTCACGAGGATGTTGCCCGGCTTCACGTCCCGGTGCACCAGCCCGCGCTCGTGCGCGGCCTGCAACGCGTTGCCCGCCTGTTCCAGCAGGTCCAGCGTGCGGTCCGCGTTGAGCCTGCCGCGGGCGATGATCGCGGCCAGCGGCTCGCCCTCCACCAGCTCCATCACCAGGTAGGCGGTGTCCTCCGGCCCGTCCGGGATCGACGCGGTCTCGCCGTAGTCGTGCACCGCGGCGATGCCGGGGTGGTTGAGCGACGCGGTGGTGCGCGCCTCGATGCGGAACCGGTTCAGGAACTCGGCGTCGCCGCTCAGCTCCGCCTTCAGCACCTTCACCGCGACCTTGCGGTCGAGCCGGGTGTCGTCGGCCTCCCAGACCTCGCCCATGCCGCCGACGGCGATCCGCTTGCTGAGGCGGTACCGCTCGGCGAGCAACTGGCCGGAGGTCAGCATCAGCGTCCCCCGAGGTAGGCGCCGATGACCGCGCGGCCGATCGGGGCGGCGACCCGGCCGCCGGTGGCCGACAGCCCCTGCTGGCCGCCGTTCTCCACGATCACCGCGATCGCGATCTCCGGCTTCTCGGCCGGCGCGAACGCCACGTACCAGGCGTGCGGGTTGGTCGACCTCACGTCGTCGCCGTGCTCGGCGGTGCCGGTCTTGGACGCGATCGTCACGCCGCTGAGCTTGCCGCCGCCACCGGTGTTGTTCTCCGAGGCGATCATCATGTCGCGCAGCGCCTTGGCCTGGTCGGCCTCCATCGCCTCGTCGACCTCGTCCGGCTTGGTCTCGCTGATCACCTGGAGGTCCGGCGCCAGGATCTTGCCGACCAGGTGCGGCTGCATCCGCACGCCGCCGTTGGCGATGGTCGCCGCGATCATCGCGTTGACCAGCGGCGTCACCCGGACGTCCTTCTGGCCGATGCCGGTCTGGTAGATCGCCGGCTTGTCCGACATCGGGCCGAGCGTCGAGGGCACCACCGACAGCGGGATCGACAGGTCCTGCTCGCCGATGCCGAACTTGGCCGCCTGGTCGCGCAGCTTGTCCGCGCCCAGCTCGGCGGCCAGCACCGCGAACGCCGTGTTGCACGACTTGGCCAGCGCCTCCTGGAGCGAGGCGGTGACGCCGTTGCCGCAGACCGTGTCGTTGAAGTTGGGCAGCGGGGTGTTCGTGCCCGGCAGCGTGATGACCGGGCGGCCGTCGACCTCGGTGTCCTTGGTCTTGCCCTCGGCCAGCGCCGCCGCCGTCACCACCAGCTTGAACGTCGATCCGGGCGGGTAGTTCTCGTGCACCGCGCGGTTGAGCATCGGCTTGGACTTGTCCGCGTCGTAGCCCGTCCAGGCCTCTTCCTGCACGTCCACGTCGTGGCTGGCGAGCACGTTCGGGTCGTAGGACGGGGTGCTGGCCATGGCCAGGATCTCCCCGGTCTGCGGCCGGATCGCGACCACCGTGCCGGTGACGCCCTGGAGCCGTTCGAACGCCGCCTGCTGCAGCTTCGCGTCGATGGTCAGCTGGAGGCTGCCGCCCTTGGGGTCGCGGCCGGTGATCAGGTCCGACACCCGGCGCGCGAACAGCCGGTCGTCCGAGCCGTTGAGCAGGTCGTCCTCGGCGCGTTCCATGCCGCCCGCGCCGTACAGCGTGGAGAAGTAGCCGGTCACCGGCGCGAACGCCGGACCGTTGGCGTAGGTGCGCAGGTACTTCAGCCGGTCGTCGACCCGCTGCACGCTGGCCAGCGGCGTGCCGTCGGCGGCGATGATCTGGCCGCGCTCCCGCGAGTACTGGTCCAGGACCACCCGGCGGTTGAGCGGGTCCTTGCGGTAGTCGTCGGCCTTGATGACCTGCACGTACGTGGCGTTGCCCAACAGCAGGAGCATCATCGCCATCATGGCGAGGCCGACCCGGCGGAGCGGTGTGTTCATTTCGGACGCTCCACCATGACTGTGAACTGGTCGGCGATGGCCGGTTGCTGGGGGCGCGGCTTCGGCGTGGTCTTCGGCGCGCGCGCCGCGTCCGAGATCCGCAGCAGCAACGCCACCAGGATGTAGTTGGCCAGCAGCGACGAGCCGCCCTTGGACAGGAACGGCGCGGTGATGCCCGTCATCGGGATCAGCTTCGTCACGCCGCCGACGACGATGAAGATCTGGAACGCCACCGCGAAGGCCAGGCCACCGCCGAGCAGCTTGCCGAACGTGTCCCGGACCGACAGCGCGGTGCGCAGGCCCCGCATCGCGAACACGGTGTAGATCAGCAGCACCGCGGCCAGCCCGACGAAGCCCAGCTCCTCGCCGATCACGGCGGTGATGAAGTCGGTGTTGGCCTCCGGGATCTGGTCCGGCCGCCCGCCGCCCAGGCCCGCGCCGAACAGCCCACCCGTGCCGAGCCCGAACAGCGACTGCACGATCTGGTAGCCCGTGCCCGACGGGTCCGCGAACGGGTCCAGCCAGTTCTGCACCCGGATCTGGACGTGCCCGAACAGCCTCCACGCCACGACCGCGCCGACGCAGAACATCATCACGCCCAGCACGACCCACGCGGCCCGCTCCGTGGCCACGTACAGCAGCACCAGCACGATCCCGAAGAACAGCAGCGAGCTGCCCAGGTCCTTCTGCAGCACCATGATGCTCACGCCGACCGCCCACGCGGCGATCAGCGGGCCCAGGTCGCGGGCGCGGGGCAGGTCCAGGCCGATCACCCGGCGGCCCGCGATGGTGAACAGGTCCCGCTTCGACACCAGGAACGCGGCGAAGAACACCATCAGCAGGATCTTCGCGAACTCGCCCGGCTGGATCGAGAACGCGCCGAAGCTCAGCCAGATCTTCGCGCCGTTGATCTCGGGTGCGATGAAGCTCGGCAGCACGCCGGGCAGCACCAGCGCGACCAGGCCGAGCAGGCCCGCGGTGTAGCCGTAGCGGGCCAGCGTGCGGTGGTCGGACAGCACCTTCAGCACGATGCAGAACAGCGTCAGCGCGATCGCCGTCCACAGCACCTGCTTGGGCGCGGCGGGCGACCACACCTGGTCGCCGGGCAGCTTCACGTCCGCCATGGCCAGGTCGATCCGGTGGATCATGACCAGGCCCAGGCCGTTGAGCAGCGCCACGCACGGCATGATCACGGGGTCGGCGTAGGGCGCCCACTTGCGGACCGCGAGGTGCGCCACCGTGAGCAGGCCCAGGTAGGCCAGGCCGAGCCACAGGATCTGGAGGCTCAGCTCCTGCTCCTGGTTCGCCTCGACCAGGATCAGCGCGCCCGTCACCAGCATGGCGGCGAACGCGAGCATGAACAGTTCCGTGCTGCGTCGCGTGGGCGGCCTCAACCCGGGCGACGTGCTGCTCGCCGCCGCGAGCGGTGTGCCCTCAGCGCCGGTGACCGGCGAACCCATGCGACTACTGACCCTTTCGGCAATCCGTGCCCGGCTTCTGCACGGGCGTGGTGAGGGGGGTCCCCTCCACGGTGGTGGACGTCGTCGCCTCGGTCGAGGTTGCCGTCGGCGCGGCTGTGGTGGACGTCCCCGTCGTCCCCGTCGTGCTCTCGACGGTGTCCTTCGGGCAGAACGGCAGCGTCTGCTCGGTGCGCAGCCTGCGGATCGCCTCCCGGGCGCCCTCCAGGCCGTCCACGTCGGTGATGCCGTTGCGCACCACGTCCCGGGTGGCGACCTTCAGGTCGTCCACCGTGATCGGCTCGCACGCCTGCGCGCCGGGCGGGCACGAGCCCTCGACCCGGCGGTGCAGGTCGAAGCCGAACACGTTGCCGGTGACGCCGCGGAACACCGACACCTCGCCGTTGTCGCCCTCGCCGACGTAGTACTGGCGCAGCACGTACCAGCGCGTGCCCAGACCCGCCGCGACCACCAGCAGGAGCAGGAAGACCACCAGGGCGAGCGCCTTGAGCCGGTTGTTGCGCGCCCGCCGGGGGTCCGGCGGCGGCATCGGCTCGACCCGCGGCGGGATCGGGCGCGGCCCGGTGATGGAACTCGCCCGCGAGGCGGGCGAGTCGGGGGGCGGTGGGTCCTCGCTGCCGTCTCCGGCCGCGCCGCCCACTATGGGCGCGTCCTCGCCGAAGTCGACGTCGACCACGTCGGCGATGACGACCGTCACGTTGTCGGGGCCGCCGCCCTTGAGCGCCAGCTCGATCATCCGGTCCGCGCACGCCTGCGGGTCCGGGATCCGGATCGCCTCTTCCAGCGTCTCCATGCTGACCACGCCGGACAGGCCGTCCGAGCACAGCAGGTAGCGGTCGCCCGGCCGGGCCTCCCGCACCATCAGCCTCGGCTCCACCTCGTGGCCGGTCAACGCGCGCAGCAGCAGCGAGCGCTGCGGGTGCGTGGCCGCTTCCTCCTCGGTGATCCGTCCCTCGTCGATCAACGACTGCACGAACGTGTCGTCGTGCGTGATCTGCGTGAACGTGCCGTTGCGCAGCATGTAGGCGCGGGAGTCGCCGATGTGCACCATGCCCAGCCGCGAGCCCGCGAACAGCACGGCGGTGAGCGTGGTGCCCATGCCGTCCAGGTCCGGGTCGCTCTGCACGAGCTCGGAGATCGCGCCGTTGCCGGCGATCACCGCGTCGCGCAGCTGGCCGAGCAGGTCGTCGCCGGGCTCGTCGTCGTCGAGCGGCGCCAGTGCCGCGATGACGACCTTGCTGGCGACCTCGCCCGCGGCGTGGCCGCCCATGCCGTCGGCGAGCGCGAGCAGGCGTGGGCCCGCGTACACGGAGTCCTGGTTGTTCGATCGGACCAGGCCCCGGTCGCTGCGGGCCGCGTATCGGAGGACGAGGGTCATGAGCGCAGCTCGATCACCGTTTTGCCAATTCGGATCGGGGAGCCGAGCGGGACCCGGAGTGGGGCCGTGACCTTCGCCCGGTCGAGATAGGTGCCGTTCGTGGAGCCGAGGTCCTCCACGTACCAGTCGGTGCCGCGCATCGACAGCCGCGCGTGCCTGGTCGACGCGAAGTCGTCGTCCAGCACGAGCGTGGAGTCGTCGGCGCGGCCGATCATGATCGGCCTGCCGTCCAGGGAGATGCGCGTGCCCGCCAGCGCGCCGTGCGTCACGACGAGCTGCCGGGCCGCCTTCGCCCCCCGGGCGGCCTTGCTAGCGCCTCTGCCGAACTTCGGCGTCGGGACGCGGAGCCCCGACGCCGCGTACAGGTCGGAGCGGACCACTCGAAGCGCAGCCAACACGAACAACCAGAGCAGGACGAGGAAACCCGCTCTGGTCAGCTGCATCACCAGCTCTGGCACCGGTTGTAACCGCTCCTGACTTGAGTGCCGTCACGCCTTCGCCCGGATCGACCGCTCAGCCCTGGGTGCGGTAGACCAGCGAGGAGTGGCCGATGCGGACGACGTCGCCTTCCGCGAGCTGCCAAGTCTGCACTGGTGTGCCGTTCACCGTGGTGCCGTTTGTCGAACCGAGATCAGCGAGCATGGCACTGTGCCCGTCCCAGGTGATCTCCAGGTGCCTCCTGGAGACCCCGGTGTCGGGGAGCCGGAAGTCCGCTTCCTGGCCGCGGCCGACCACGTTGCCGCCCTGCTTGAGGTTGTAGGTGCGGTTGGAGCCGTCGTCCAGGTGCAGCGTCGCGTTCAGCTGCCGGGGGCCGGACTGGACCGCCGGCGGCGCGTACCCCGCGGCCGGGTCGCCGTAGCCCTGCTGGCCGTAGCCCTGGTCGTAGCCGGGCTGCTGGCCGTAGCCCTGGTCGTACCCGGGCTGGCCGTAACCGGGCTGCTGGCCGTAGCCCTGGTCGTACCCGGGCTGGCCGTAACCGGGCTGCTGGCCGTAACCCTGGTCGTAGCCGGGCTGCTGCCCGTAGCCCTGGTCGTAGCCCTGCTGCTGCTGGCCGTAGCCCTGGTCGTAGCCGGGCTGCTGGCCGTACCCCTGGTCGTAGCCGGGTTGCTGCTGGCCGTAACCCTGCTCGTACCCGGGCTGCTGCTGACCGTAACCCTGCTGGTCGTAGCCCTGCTGCTGCTGGCCGTAGCCGCCCTGTGCATAGGGGTCGTAGGCGGGCTGGCCCTGTCCTTGTCCGTAGCCGGGAGGCTGGCTCATGGATCCGTCTCCTGCAGTGCGAGGTGGTGCTGACCGTCGGCTGGCAACTTTCACGTCGGGGTCGACGGACGAGCTGGTTCGGAACTGTCCCGTGTGCAGCGCGTCGGAGCGCTCCAGGGAGACTACGACGTCACCATAGGTATCCCATCCGCTCTCTTCGAGGTGCTCCCGGATGGAGTCCCCCAGAAGCTGGGTGATGCGTAGTTCATCCTGACCGTCCCCGGCAAGCCGATCGTGGTCCTGCGGACCCAGCAGGACCTTGTAGTGGTTCGGCGCGAGCAACCTGCCACCCGCCAACTCGCGGATGCTGCTCTCCGCCTCCCGCTGCAGTGCCTGGGCCACTTCCTGCGGGACGACGTTGCCACCGAACACGCGCGCGAAGGTGTTGCCCACGATGCCTTCGAGACGGCGCTCGAAGCGCTGTACGAGGCCCACGGCAACCCTCCGACCCGGTCGACTTCTCAACCCGATCGTATCCGGGCTGACGTGGCGGGACACGGGGCAATTGGTAACCCGGACGGGGACCATGCTAGTGTTCTCCACGTCGCTCCGGGCGAGTGGCGGAATGGCAGACGCGCACGGTTCAGGTCCGTGTGTCCGAAAGGACGTGGGGGTTCAACTCCCCCCTCGCCCACCAAAACCATGAAGTCCCATCCACAGCAGTGGGTGGGACTTCATGGTTTTCTGTGTTTATCGCGCGCGGCGGGTGCGTGATGTCTGTCACCCGGCCGGCCGCGGCCGAACGTGGGCGGCGCGGGGCGGTCGGTCGATTTCGCGCGGCGAGCGGTCGGTGGTGCGGCGGGGGAGGTGGCCGCGGGTCCCGGTTCGGCGGTCGTTCCAGGCGAGCGACGCACACGCTGAGCATCGTTCCGGCATTTCCGGAGCACCGGGGTCACCCAGACGGCAGCACCGCCGGACCGAAGTCCCCCCGCCGGTCGCCGACCGGTTACCGACCGCTCGACGCCGTCGATCGCAGGACGCCATTTGCCCCGGTGGTGCGACCGGTCCCACCTGGTACGCCTTACCCAGAGCACGAGTCGAAACGCGGCGGACAGCCCGTCGTGGTTGCCGAGGAGGCCCTGGCGTGAGCAGCACACCAGCACGGATCGCGGACACCGACGACGCCAGGGCGCTGTCGGCCACCGCTGTTCCGGTTCCCGAACTACCCGGTTCCGTCGAGGAGCTGGCCGCTTCGGCGGCGGTGCGCCTCGGCTGGCACGGCGTGGTGCTGCCCGAGATGGTCCTCATGGGGCGCAAGGTGATCGTGGTGGCGGAGCTGCTGGCCGACGCGCACGCCGAGCGGCTGTGCCTGGGCGCGGGCCCGGAGACGGACCGCACCACGGTGTCGACCTGGGTGTGGCCGGAGATGGACGGCCGGGTGCCGCCGACCGCGGTGCGGATCGTGGGCGTGCTGGCCGTGGCGCGGCACTGGCGGACCGCGCTGGCCTCGGCGGTGCCGTTCGCCCGCTTCGGCAACGCCGCCGCCGTGCTGCCGACGTCGGTCGTCTTCACGCACGACTACCTGGCGAACTGCCTGCCGCGGGTGCGCCGCTACGGCGTCTCGGTGCTGCTGGCCGACGAGGAGCTGCAGCTGAGCACGGACGTCGCCGGCCGCAACGAGACCGTGCCCGTCGAGGACACCGCGACCACCCGTTGGGTGAACGAACTCGTGTACGAGCGGGTGCTGGCGACCGCGTCCTGATCTACGGTCGGACCATGCGGGTAGTGATCGCGGGCGGACACGGCAAGATCGCGTTGCGGGTGGAGCGGCTGTTGGCCGCGAGGGGCGACAGCGCCACGGCGCTGGTGCGCAACCCGGACCACCACGCGGACGTGCTGGACGCGGGCGGGGTCCCGGTCCACTGCGACCTGGAGGCGACGGACGTCGCTTCGGTCGCGGAACTGATGACCGGCGCGGGCGCGGCGCTCTTCGCCGCGGGCGCCGGGCCGGGCAGCGGGGCGGCGCGCAAGGACACCGTGGACCGCGCCGCGGCGGTGCTGTTCGCGGAGGCGGCCCAGCAGGCGGGCGTGCGCCGGTTCATCCAGATCAGCGCCACGGGCATCGGCCGCACCACGGGTGACGAGGTGTTCGACGCCTACCTGGCGGCCAAGGGCGCCGCCGAGGAGGACCTGCGGCAACGGGACCTGGACTGGACGATCCTGCGTCCGGGCCGGTTGACCGACGACGAGCCGACCGGCCTGGTGGAGCTGTCCGAGAAGCCGCTACGGGGTTCCGTACCCCGCGGCGACGTGGCGGCCGTCGTGGTGGCCCTCCTGGACCGCCCCGGCACGGTCCGCCGCACCTACGAGTTGATCAGCGGGCAGACCCCGGTCGCCGACGCGTTCTGACCGGCGGGCACGTCAGCCGAGGACCCGGTCGAGGTAGGCGTTGGTGAACTTGCCGGTCGGGTCGACGTCGGCGCGGACCCGGCGGAAGTCGTCGAAGCGCGGGTAGCGGTCGCGGAGGTCGCCGGCCGAGAGGCGGTGCATCTTGCCCCAGTGGGGGCGTCCGCCGACCGCGCCCGCGATTTTCTCGAAGGCGTCGAAGTAACGCCGGTACGGCATCCCGAGGTACTGGTGGACGGCGATGTAAGCCGTGTCACGCCCGTGCGCCGTGGACAGCCAGATGTCGTCGCCCTGGGCCACCCGCACCTCGACCGGCACGATCACCCCGTGGTCCAGCCCGGCGACGGCCGCGCGCAGCTCCCGCAGCACGTCGTGCAGCGCCGCCCGCGGCACCGCGTACTCGGACTCCACGAACCGCACCCGCCGGGGCGTGACGAAGACGCGGTGCGACACGTCCCGGTAGTCGCGCTCCGAGATGAGCGACCCGCACACCCGGTTCAGCGTCCTGGTGGTCGCCGGCACGGCCTTCGCCAGCTTGCAGACCAGCCCGAACGCGCCGTTCTCCATCACCTCGTACTCGTAGAACCGGCGCGCCGCCGACAGGGGGGCGGCCGGTTCGTCCACCCGGTTGTTCCGCTTCACGATCACCCGGTCGGAGTGCGGGAACCAGTGGAACTCCACGTGGTCCTCCACCGCGGTGAGGTGGTCGAACTCCTCCAGCACCGCGTCGAGCCGGCCGGGGAACTCGCGGGCGTGCAGCACGAACGACGGCACGCACCGCAGCGTGACCGTGCTGATCACGCCCAGCGCGCCGAGCCCGATCCTGGCCGCGTGGAACAGCTCGGGCCGTTCGTCGTCCGAGCACCGCACGAGCGACCCGTCCGCCAGCACGAGTTCGAGCGCCGCCACCTGGGTGGCCAGGCCGCCGAGCTTCGCGCCGGTGCCGTGCGTGCCGGTGGAGATGGCGCCCGCGACGGTCTGCGCGTCGATGTCGCCAAGGTTGGCCATGGCGAGCCCGAGTACGTCCAGCAGGGCGTTGAGCTGGTGCAACGTGGTGCCGGACCGGACCGTGACCAGTGGGCCGGACACGTCCACGATCCCGGTCCAGGCGTCGAGGTCGATCGCCACGCCGGGCGCGACCGCGATGTCGGTGAACGAGTGCCCGCTGCCGCGCGGGCGGACACTGGAGGCGCCCACCACCGCCGAGGCGAGCTCGTCCACGCTCGACGGGTGCTCCACCCGGTGCGGGTTCGCGGTCGCCGTGCGCGCCCAGTTCGTCCACGGGGTCGCCATGCCCACCTCCGGATGTGACGCGTTCCACGAACCGTAGGTGAAAGCTATTCACCTTTCAAGTACGGTGAGGCCCATGCAGCACCGCACGCGCCTGGACGCCGCGACGGAGGAGCACGACCCCCCGTTCGCGATCGTCGACCTGGACGCCTTCGACAGCAACGCGGCCGACCTCGTGCGGCGCGCGGGCGGGCGGCCGATCCGGGTGGCGAGCAAGTCCGTCCGGGTCCGGGCGCTGCTGGAACGGGTGCTCGCGCGGCCCGGTTTCGCGGGCGTCATGTGCTACTCGCTGGCCGAGGCGCTGTGGCTGTCGTCGGTCGACCTCGCCGAGGACCTCCTGGTCGCGTACCCGACCGTGGACGTGGCGTCGCTGCACCGACTGGCCAAGGACGACCAGGCCCGCGCGCGGATCACGATCGTGGTCGACTCGACCGCGCACCTCGACCTGGTCCAGGACGCGCTCGGCGCCGACCACCCCGAGATCCGGGTGTGCCTGGAGCTGGACGTGTCGTGGCGACCGCTGCCGGGCCTGCACATCGGCCCACGCCGGTCACCCGTGCACACGGCACGCGACGCGCGCGCCCTGGCCGAGGCGATCGCGCGCCGGCCGGGGTTCCGGCTGGTCGGCGTGATGGCCTACGAGGGGCAGATCGCGGGCCTGGGCGACCAGCCGCCGGGCAGGCCGCTGCGCGGCGCTGCGCTGCGCTGGATGCAACGCCACTCCGCCGCCGAGCTGGTCGAACGCCGCTCGGCCGCGATCTCCGCCGTGCGCGGGGTCGCCGAGCTGGAGTTCGTCAACGGCGGCGGCACCGGCAGCCTGGAGGTCACCGCGGCCGACCCGTCGGTCACCGAGCTCGCGGCCGGCTCCGGGCTCATCGGCCCGACCCTGTTCGACGGCTACCGCGGCTTCCGGCCGAGGCCTGCCGTGCTGTTCGCGCTGCCGGTCGTGCGCAGGCCGAAGCGGCACGTGGCCACGCTGTTCTCCGGCGGTTACATCGCCTCCGGCACCGCGACCCCCGACCGGCAGCCGAGCCCGTACCTGCCGGTGGGGCTGAAGCTGCTGCCGATGGAGGGCGCGGGCGAGGTGCAGACCCCGGTGGTGGGCCGGGCGGCCGACTCGCTGCGCCTGGGCGACCGCGTCTGGCTGCGGCACGCCAAGGCGGGCGAGCTGGCCGAGCGGTTCACCCACTACCACGTCGTGCGGGGCGACGTGGTGGAGCGGACCGTGCCCACCTACCGGGGCGAAGGTCACTCGTTCGGCTGAAAAGCGGGGCTAGTCCGGGAGCCTGGTCGACAGGTAGCCGCGGACCAGGGCCTTGGCCTCGTCCAGGATCCGCTGGTCACCGGCCGGGTCGCGGCGGAACGCGAGGTTCAGCACGCCGTCCGCCGCCTCGACCGCGATCGAGATCGGGAGCTGGAGCTCGGGGAACGGGATGTCGAACTTGGCCGAGATCATCTCCGCGATCCGGTCGGAGATGACCGTGTTGTTGTCGCGCCGGTCGTCGAGCAGCCGCATGTCGACCACGTCGCCGAAGTGCAGCTTCGAGAAGGCGGGCACCTCGCGGTGCATCGAGACGTACACGTCGAAGATCGAGTCGACGGCGTCCCACCAGTGCTCGAGGGTGGTCGAGGTGAACCGGCCGTCCACCGTCTGGATGAACTTCTCCAGGTTGCGCAGGGTCAGCGCCTGCACGACCGCCCGTTTGTCGGGGAAGAACTGGTAGAGCGAGCCGACCGCGACACCTGCGCGCTCGGCGATCAACGTCGTGGTGACTCCGTCGTAGCCGACCTCCTCGATGAGCTGTGCGCAGGCCTCGAGCATCCGCTCGACGCGCTTGGCGCTGCGCTGCTGCACCGGCTGGCGGCGCAGTGGGGTCGTACTGGTCACGGCGACTCCTGCTGAACTGGGTGGCGGGACTCCATAGTGCCCGGTGCTGGACCTTTCCACTTCACTTCACGGCGCAACACGCCTACGATCCGAATCACTTTCATGTTCTGGGAGGCTCGCGTGACGTCATCGGACGACTTCCTCTGGGGTGTGTCGACCTCGGCCTTCCAGATCGAGGGCTCGTTCACGGCCGCCGGCAGGCAACCGTCCGTGTGGGACGCGTTCCCCGCGTTCGAGGGCCAGGACGCGTCGGTGGCCTGCGACCACTACCGCCGCTACCGCGAGGACGTCGGGCTCATGCGGTCGCTCGGCGTGAACGCCTACCGGTTCTCCGTGTCCTGGCCGCGGGTGCTCGCGGGCGACCTGGCCTTCTACGACCGGCTGGTGGACGAGCTGCTGGACTCCGGCATCGCGCCCGTCGTCACGCTGTACCACTGGGACACCCCGCTGGCCGTGGAGGAGGCGGGCGGCTGGCTCGCCCGCGACACCGCGTTCCGGTTCGCCGACTACGCCGGCCGGGTCGCCGAGCGGCTGGCCGACCGGGTCGCCCTGTGGATCCCGATCAACGAACCCGCGATGGTGACGCTGCTCGGGTACGCCACCGGGCAGCACGCGCCGGGGCAGGCGCTGCTGTTCGACGCGCTCCCGACCGCCCACCACCTCAACCTGGCGCACGGACTCGCCGTGCAGGCGCTGCGTTCCGCCGGAGCGCGCGCTGTCGGCACCGCGAACAACCACACGCCCGTGTGGCCCGCCGATCCGTCCGACGTCCCGGCCGCCGAGGCCTACTCCGATCTGCACAACTGGCTCTACGCCGACGCGCAGCTCGCCGGCCGCTACCCGGACTCGGTGGCCGACCGCTTGCCGATCGTGGACGGCGACCTGGCGATCACGTCCGCGCCGCTCGACTTCTACGGCGTGAACTACTACAACCCGACCCGCGTGCGGCTGCCGTCCGAGGGCAACCCGCTGCCGTTCGAGCTGGTGGACATCGACGAGTACCCGAAGACCGGCTTCGGCTGGCCGGTCGTGCCGTCGGGGCTGTCGGAGATGATCTCCTCGTTGCGAGATCGATTCGTCGACCTGCCTCCCGTGTACGTGACCGAGAGCGGGTGCAGCTACCCGCACTCGCTGGAGGACACCGAGCGGATCGAGTACCTGGAAGGGCACCTCGAGGAGGCCCTCAAGGCCGACGTGCGCGGGTACTTCGTGTGGTCCCTGATGGACAACTTCGAGTGGGACTCGGGCTATTCGCAGCGGTTCGGCCTGGTCCACGTCGACTACGCGACGCAGCAGCGCACGCCGCGCGCCTCCTTCGAGTGGTACCGCGATCGGATCAAGCAGTGACCGCGGAGGCCCTGGCGGAACCGGTCGTCCCGGTCCGCCGGTCGTGGATGACCTGGCTGTTCCTGGCCAACCTCGGCCTCTGGCTGGCCATCTACGCGCCCATCCAGGTGTTGCTGCCGCAGCAGGCCGAACTGCTCGACGCGGCCGGCAAGGAAGCGGTGTTCGGCCTGGTCACAGGCGTGGGTGCGCTCGCGGCGCTGGTGGCCAACCCGCTGATCGGGCTGTCGTCGGACCGGACCACGTCCCGGTTCGGGCGGCGGCACCCGTGGACGCTGGCGGGCGCGCTGGTCGGCGCCGGGGGCCTGGCGGTGCTGTCGTCGGCATCATCCGTCGGTGTGATGGTGCTCGGGTGGTGCCTGGTGCAGGCCGGGCTGAACGGGATGCTCGCCAGCCTCACCTCCGCCGTGCCCGACCGGGTGCCCGTGCGGCAGCGGGCCAAGGTCGGCGGGCTGGTCGGCGTCTCCCAGATGCTCGGCACGGTCCTCGGCGCGGTCGTGGTGACGGTGCTGGTCAGCGGTCTGGCGGCGGGCTACCTGGCGTGCGCGGCGCTGGTCGTGCTGGGCGCGGTCGCGTTCGTGCTGATCACCCCGGACACCCGGCTGCCGCGCGCCGACCGCCCGCCGCTGCGGTGGCACGAGCTGTGGGTGTCGCCCCGGCGGCACCCGGACTTCGCCTGGGCCTGGTGCGCCCACTTCATGATCAACCTCGGCAACGCGTTCGGCACGCTCTACCTGCTGTACTTCCTCGGCGACGTGGTCCGGCACCCGTCACCCGAGGACGGCCTGCTGGTGCTGATGCTGCTCTACGGCGTGGCCCTGGCCCTCGGCGCGTTCGCCGTCGGCGCCCACTCCGACCGGACCGGCAGGCGCAAGCCGTACGTGCTGGCGGCGGCCGGCGTGATGGCAGCCGCCGCGCTGCTGCTCGTCGCCTGGCCGACCTGGACGGCCGCGCTGATCGCCGCGCCGCTGCTCGGCGTCGGCTTCGGCGGCTACTGGGCGGTCGCGATCGCCCTGCTGACGCAGGTGCTGCCCGCCGCCTCCGACCGCGCCAAGGACCTCGGCGTGCTCAACATCGCCAACTCGCTGCCCCAGGTGGTCGCGCCGCTGCTGACCACGTTCGTGCTGGCGTCGCTCGGCGGCTACCGGGGGCTGTTCGCCGTGTCGGCGGTCGCCACGCTGTGCGCGGCCGTGCTGGTGACCAAGGTCCGCTCGGTGGCATAGGGGGAGTGGCGTTGCGGTTGGCGGGTAAGACGGTCGTGGTGACGGGCGCGTCCCAGGGCATCGGCGCGGCGACCGCCCTGACGCTCGCGGGACGCGGTTCGGTTGTCGTGCTCGTGGCACGCGGCGGTGAAGCGCTGGACGAGCAGGTCGAACGGATCCGGGCGACCGGTGGGCGTGCGCTCGCACTGCCCGCCGACCTCTCGGACGTCGACCAGATCCACGCGCTCGCCGAACGGGTGCACGCCGAAGTCGGCGTGCCGGACGTGCTGGTCAACAACGCGGGCGTGGGCCGCTGGCTGTTCCTGGACGACACCCCCGCGGCCGAGCTGGCCGGCATGATCGCCCTGCCGTTCACCGCGGCACTGCACCTGACCAGGGAGTTCCTGCCCGGAATGCGGGCGCGCGGCTCGGGGCGGGTGGTCAACGTCAACTCGCCGGTGTCCCGGCTGCCGATCCCCGGCGCGACCGGGTACGCGGCGGCCCGCTACGCGCTGCGCGGGCTGACCGCGGCGCTGCGGATGGACCTGCGCGGCACCGGCGTCGGCGTGAGCGAGGTCGTGCCGGGCAAGGTCAGCAGCCGGTACTTCGTCAACAACCCCGGCGCCGAGGAGCGCATCCCAGCGCTGGCCAGGGTGATCCCGACCGTGACGCCGCGGGACGTGGCCGCGCGGATCGCCGAGGCGGTGGAGCGGGAGCGCGACGAGGTGGTGTTCCCGTGGCAGCTCAAGGCGTTCGACCTGGCCGGACGGCTGTTCCCCGGGCTGACGGGCTACCTGACCTGGCGCACCGGCACCCACCGCTGACCGACGCTGAACGGCCCCGATGTCCGCGCGGGAGGGGCGGACATCGGGGCCGAGTGGTGCCCGCGGACCAGTGTCGGTCGGGGAGGGAAGGTGTGCACAACACCGGCCCGCGGATGTCTGTGGAGTTGTGTTTCTAGCCGGCCGGCGATCCGTTCGTCGCGGTCGGGGGTTCGCACGTCCCGGACCGCCGGCCAGTAGGCGGGTGCTCGACCTGGTCGCGTCGGGGGAACGACAGGTCGGGGCCGCCCGTTAGTGGGCTCGGACCACTCCTCGTCGCGACCGGGTGACAGGAGGCGTCACCGGCGCCGATCGGAGGTGCCGAGCCGGGCGCGGGGCCAAACCGCCCGCGACCAGGTGCTCGTACGCGGCGCGCCACACCGAGCAGGGGCTCTTCTGCTGCCGCCACCGTCCGGAGCACTCGGGGCAGTTGCCCTTCTCGTCCGGTTCGTGCGCGGCGAGCAGGGCCCGCCACCCCTCGGTCAGCCGAGGGAGCTCGGATCGTGCCACCGAGAGCAGGGACGGGGCGTCGGCCTCGTTGGCCAGCTCTGTGAGCAGGTCCAACCGCTCCCACACCGCGTTGCGAAGAACTTGTCCGAGGATCTCGTCCACCGAAACGTCACCGTCACCTTTCCGCCTGCTCGGCGGCCTCACGTAGCGCGGCCCTGAGTTGTACGAGTTGGTCGGCCGAGAGGACCGCCGTCTCGCCGGGAGGACCGACCAGGACCACGCGGCCCCGGTCGACCATCACGGTGAGGCAGCGCTCCCGGTCGACCACGTCGCTGCAGCGAATCCGCCACCAGCGACGCTGCCCGGTCGTGCCGCGCCATCCGGAGTCGAGGTCGGTCGACTCCTGGACAGACAGGGGTGCGGGAGAGGGGGTCGTGGCGACGGCAGGCGCTGCCGGTCCACCAGTGGTGGTCACCGCCCGCTCGATCAGGTCCACAACCATGTTCCTCTCCGTGCTCGCTCGCTTACCGGAACTCAGATTGCGATGATTCAACCCGGATCGGGACGTCATAGCGCTGGCCGGTGGCCGTTCCACGGTAAGCGGTCAGTGGAGTTCGGCAGGGCCGATCAGCCTCGCCGATCGGTACTTCTCGCAGTCGGGGGAGTGCCCCTACTCTGCCGTTGACGCCCAAAGGACTGTGAGGGGGCGCAATTGAACACCATCGGTTCGCCGAGCTCTCCTGTTACACCAGACGTCTGGGACCAGCAGGAGATGCGGGACGCGCTGGCCAGACGAGAGATCAGCGCGGTCTACCGGCTGCTCCGACGGCACGGTGTCTCGCAGCGCCAGATCGCGGCGCTGACGGGCCAGTCGCAGTCCGAAGTGTCGGAGATCCTCAAGGGACGCCAGGTCATGGCCTACGACGTCCTCGCGCGGATCGCAGCCGGCCTGGGCGTCCCAAGGGGGTACATGGGTCTCGCTTACGACGAGGCCACGGCAGTGAGGGTGGCCGCCACGGCGGAGTCACCCCATTCTGAGGAGGACGAGTCGGTGAAGCGAAGGAAGTTCCTCGCGCACGCCGCCGCCATCACCGTCGGCGCGGCCGTGTTCGGTACGGACTCCGGGTCTTGGGCTTCATCGCCCGCGCAGACTCCGGCCCCTGGCCGCATCGGCATGACCGACGTCCGACAGGTCGAAGCGGCCACGAGGGCGTTGCGCACGCTCGACTACCAGTACGGCGGCGGCTCGTGCCGCGACGCCGTGGTCGCGCAGCTGTCGTGGGGACAGCAGATGCTCGGCGCGAACGCGACCGACCTGGTCAAGGAACGGCTCTACGTCGCGCTCGCCGACCTGCACAACCTGGCCGGGTGGACCTCGTTCGACACCGGCCTGTACGACTCGGCCCGCAACCACTTCGGGCAGGCGCTCGGGCTGGCCAAGCAGGGCCGCAAGGAAGAGCTGGTGGCCAACATCCTGTACCGGATGGGCCGCGTCTACCTGCACCAGAACGCGCCGGACGACGCGTTGAAGGTCTTCCAGCTCGGCCAGCTCGCCGCGCAGAACTCCGGCTCGGAGCTCGCCGTCGGCATCCTGTGCGCCAACGAGGCGTGGGCCTACGCGAAGATGGGCTCCGACGACCAGGCGCTCAAGCTGCTGGGCCGCGCGCGCGACGAGTTCGCCCGCGCCAACATCAGCGAGGCGCCCGCGTGGGCCAAGTTCTTCGACGCCAACGACCTGTCCGCGATGATCGGGACGGTGCACACGGAGCTGGCGCAGACCGTGGACGCGAAGTACACGCGCACCGCGGTGCCGGCGCTGACCAAGGCCATCGGCGGCTACGGCGAGGACATGACCCGCAGCCGGTCGTTCAACCTCACCTCCCTGTCGATCAACCACCTGCTCGACGGCGACATCGACCACGGCGCGCGGCTCGGCCGGCAGGCGATCGAGCTGTCCGAGGGCCTGAAGTCGGTCCGCACGAAGGACCGGATGAAGCCGTTGCAGCACGAAGCCGAGAAGCGCCGCAACAACCCCGACGCCCGTGAGCTGGCCGAACGCCTGGCGAAGTTCACCGGCAACGACAGCGCGGCCTGAGCTGCGGGGAGTCGGGGCCCTGGACGGCAGGTTCACCTCCGCCGCGCTGATGGCGGTGCTGGAACGGCTGTGCGCCGAACTGGGGTTGGCGCACCGCGGCGCGCGGCTCGTGAAGTTCACCAGCAACGCCGTGTTCGACCTGCCCGAGGACCGGGTGGTGGTGCGGATCGTCGGCTCGATGAACCTGCGCCACCGGGCGCGCAAGGTGGTTGAGGTCGCGCGGTGGCTGGCCTCGCACGACGTGCCCGCCGTGCGGCTGGTCGAGGACGTGCCGCAGCCGTTGGAGGTGGGCGGGCACCTGGCCACGGTGTGGCACACCGTGCCGTCCGGCGGCAGGCCCGTCGACGGCCGTGACCTGGGGCGGGTGCTGCGGCAGGTGCACGCGCTGCCCGCGCCGGGGTTCGAGCTGCCGCGCTGGGCGCCGCTGGACGACGTGCGCCGCCGCATCGCCGACGCCGAGGAGCTGTCCGCGCCGGACCGCCGGTTCCTGGAGGAGCGGTGCGCCGAGGCCGACCACCGCCTGGCCGGGCTGCGGACCGTGCTGCCGCAGGGCGTGCTGCACGGCGACGCGCACCTGGGCAACCTGATCCCGAGCCCCGACGGGCCGGTGATCTGCGACTTCGACTCCACCAGCGTCGGGCCGCGGGAGTGGGACCTGAGCACCCTGCCGGTCGGCGTCGCCCGGTTCGGCCACCCCGCCGAGTGGTACCGGCAGTTGGCCGACGAGTACGGCTTCGACGTCGTCACGTGGGCCGGTTTCCCGGTGTTGCGCGAGGTCAGGGAGCTGAAGCTGACCACGAGCGTGCTGCCGATCATGCGCAGCCACCCCGGTGTGCGCGACGAGCTGCACAGCCGGCTCAAGGCGTTGCGCGCGGGCGACACCACGACGCCCTGGACCCCTTACCGCTGAGACCCCGGTCGCGGGGCATCGAACCGGTAACGCTCGGCGCCCGTTGGACGAATGAGGCATCGAGGGATGGCGTGACGGGGTCGGCGAGGTGTGCGTGGTCGGGAATCTGCCGGTTTTGCGGCGTCGGCGGGTCAGGCGTGCCCTGCGGGCCGCCCGCATGTTGGACGAGGTCGTGGACACCCAGTTGCCGTTCCTGGCCCGGTTCGACCAGCAGCGCCGCGAGCGCTCGGCGGACCACCTGGCCGAACTGGTGAAGCTGGCGCAGGACTACCGGTACTTCGCCAACGGCTGGATCGGCGCCGAGGAGCTCGAACGGCGCGGTCAGGCGGCGATGGCGGCGCTGAACCGGCTCCGCGAGGACACTTCCGCCCGACCGGTCACCGATTAGGGCGTTCGGCGCAGCTCGTCGCACCGAACGGACCACTCGCCGACGCCTGCTCGGGTCAGGCGACCGGCGCGCGCGAGAGCACGACCGCCAGCCCGAAGGCGACGCCCATGATGGCCAGTTC
This sequence comes from Actinosynnema sp. NPDC051121, assembly GCA_040689555.1. GTDB lineage: Bacteria > Actinomycetota > Actinomycetes > Mycobacteriales > Pseudonocardiaceae > Actinosynnema. The sequence continues at coordinate 228,336 of JBFBCZ010000002.1, forward strand.
CACCGCGGCCCAGCCGACGATCGCCGTCGTCTCGTGCCGCGCGATGTGCGGCAGGAACCGCCACCGGATGTTCGCGCCCAGCAGCGCCAGCAGCGCGGCGCACACGACCTTGCCGACCAGGACCAGCCCGTACGACGTGGTGAACAGCGATCCCGGCAGGCCGACGACCGGGTTGAGCGCGAGTTCCAGCAGCCCGTTGAACAGCCCGGTGACCGCCACCAGCAGCAACGCGATCGTGGCCAGCTTGGAGAACTTCGGCAGCGCCTCGGCCAGCAGCCCGCGCCGGTGCGCGACCAGCACCACCAGCGCCGCCAGGCCGCCGGTCCACGCCGCCGCGCCGAGCACGTGCAGCTCCATCGAGATCATCGAGTAGTCGTGGTACTTCCAGTTCGACGCGTGCCCGGTCACCGGCAGCGGCAGCAGGCCGAACATGGCGATCAGGATGCGCAGTTCGGCGGGCACCGACTCGCCCCGGCGCACGGCCATCACGCCGATCCACAGGTACACCAGCGCGCACACCGCGCTGAACAACAACCCCTGGCCTGCGCCGACGCGTTGCACGTAGTCCACGACCATCGGCATGGTCAGGTCCGCGTCCGGCCGCGTCTCGTACGCCCGGATCACGATCGACAGCAGCGCGGTGAACGCCCAGACCGCCGCCGCGACCACGGCGGCGGGCCGGGCGACGCGCAGCACCGGCTCGGTGAGGGCGGGCCGGCCGAACCCGAGCAGCTTCGGCAGCAGCGAGAGGCCGACGACGACCGTCGCGGCGAGGTCGAGCAACGTCCGCACCAGCGGGTGCGCGAACCGGACCACCACCCCCGGCTCGGCCACGCCCACCGCTTCCGGTGTGGTGGACAGGCCCAAGCCGACCAGGACGCCGACGGCTCCGCCTGCCAGCAGGCCGCCGACGACCCAGTACCTGTTCGCGGTGGTGGTGGTCCGGTTCGCGGTCATCGCCTGCCGCCCTCCCCGGGGCCGGCCGCGCCGCCGCCGCGCAGCGCGAGGAACGCGCCACCCGCCAGCAGCACGGCCGCGCCGACGATCCACACCCAGATGGGCACGCCACCCCCATCGTCGGAGGACGAGGCCGGTGCGGGCGCCGCGGAGGCGGGCGCGGGCGTGCCGCTGCCCGCCTTCGTCAGGGTGAACCTGAGCGAGCCCGTCACCGGGTGCCCGTCCGCGGAGAGGACCCGGTAGCCGACGGTGTACTCGGCGGCCGGGCCGAGCGGTCGGACCGGGAAGACGACGCTGTTGTTCCTGACCGTCGGCTCGCCGCCCGCTTCCCAGCGCGTGCCCTCGGGGCCGGTGACGGTGATCGTGTTGAACTTCTCCCCGGCCTGCACGGGCTGGTCGAAGGTCAGCGTGATCGCCGCCGGTCCGGCTTCCAGCTGCGACCCGTCCTTGGGGTCGCTGCCGACCAGCACGTTGTGCGCGAGCGCCGGTGTGGCCGTGCCGAGCACGACCGCGCCCGCGACCAGGCCGGTCAGCAGCAGCGAGACGACGCGCCTCATGCCGTCGGCTTGCCCGCGCGGCGGGACCGCAGCACGGCTCCCGCACCCAGCCCGAGGCCCAGCGCGCCGACCACCAGGCCCGCGCCGCCCAGCCAGCGGGCGGTGTCGTCGATACCGGCGGCGGCCGTGTCGTGGCCGTCGTCGGCGACCGCCTTCGCGGTGGCCGTGCCGTGGTCGTCGCCCTCGGCCTTGGCGACGAGCTTCAGCACGGGCGCGGGGCGTTCCGGCTCGTCGGCGCCCTCGGCGGGCGGCGGCGTGTTCCAGTCCACGACCTCACCGCTGTCGTAGGTCTGCTTGGTGGGCAGGACCAGTTGGTCGGTGTTGTCCGGCAGCGGGCCGACGGACAGGTCGAACTCGTTGAACTGGCCGGGCTCGATGCGGGTGCCCGGTTCCGCGGTCCACGTGACAGTGCGGACGGCCTCGGTGACGTCGCGGCCGTGGCTCTTGACCGGCGTGGGCAGCTTCTCCTTGACCGCCTCGACCTTCCAGCCGGGCGTCGGCCTGGTGCTGACCGAGGCCAGCGGGTACTCGGCGGGCAGGGTCAGCTCCAGCTTGACCGTGCCCGCGTCGGCGCGTTCGTTGGGCACGCGCAGGGTCACCTTGGTGTACCCGCCCTGCACGGCGTCCTTCGGCGTGGACGCGCTGACGTGCGCGGACGCGAGGCCCGCGGTGGTCAGCGCGAGGATCGCGGCGGCGCCGAGCACGGCGCCGCCCCTGGCGAGCGTGCGCACGCCAAATCGCTTTGTCGACATGAAGTTGTGGCTCCTGGGCCTGAGGTGGGTCGAGGGGACTCGGGTGATCAGGAGCGAGGGGGCCCGCGGCGGCCGTGCAGCCGCCGCAACAGCACGCCGACCAGCGCGTCCGGCGCGGACGACGGGGTGGGCGACCACAGCGCGCCGGCCGGCACGACCGGGGCGATCGGTGGCGGCAGCAGCCGGGCCACCGCGTCGACCACGGCGTGCAGCGCCGCGTCGGCACGGGCCAGCAGCAGGCCGGTGAGCAGGGCGGCGACCACGTGCGCGGCGGTCATGGCGGTCGGGCTGAACCCGAGGCCGGGTCCGTCGGCGGCGTGGTGGCCGAGGGTGAGCAGCGCGTGCTGCCCGAGCTGCGCGACGCCCAGCGTGGCCAGGATCGTCCACGGTCGGCGACCGCGTTCGGCGAGCGCGGTGCCCGCGAACGCGACCAGCAGCGTCAGCGGCAGCGCGGGCGCGAACTCCGTGACGGAGCCGCCCGCCGCACCGTGCGCGGTGACGCTGAGCGCGGCGGAGGTGACGCCCAGCAGCACGGCCCGCGCGAGGCGGGTCGGAGCGGGCCGGGAGGTCACACCCAGAGCGTAGGAGGTGACGTGGCCCGCGCGTCAGGCCCCCGTGGTCGAGGAGGCGTTTCCTCTAGGCCGAACGGGGGTACGGGTTACCCGTGACGACCGAGAGTAAACCTGTCAACGAGCCCTTGCCCGGTGATCCGAAGGCGGACCGACCAGGGCGCACGGACCGTGTGGTCTTCGGTGTCGCCGCCGTCGTCACGCTCGCGTTCGCGGCCTGGGGCATCTTCGCCACCGAGTCCCTGGCCGGTGCCTCGAAAGCGGCCCTGACCTGGGTCATCGCCAACCTCGGCTGGGCGTTCGTGCTCAGCGCGTCGGGGTTCGTGCTGTTCGCCCTGTGGCTCGCGGTCAGCCGCTACGGCCGCATCCCGCTCGGCCGCGACGACGAGCCGCCGGAGTTCCGCACGATCTCGTGGGTCGCGATGATGTTCAGCGCCGGCATGGGCATCGGGCTGATGTTCTACGGCGTCAACGAGCCGCTGACGCACTTCGTGACGCCGCCGCCGGGCACCGTCGAGGGCGGCACGGACCAGGCGGTGCAGACCGCGATGGCGACCACCCTGTTCCACTGGACCCTGCACCCGTGGGCGATCTACGCCGTGGTCGGCCTGGCCATCGCCTACGGCAGCTTCCGCCGCGGGCGCAGCCAGCTGATCAGCGCCGCGTTCGCGCCCCTGCTCGGGCGGCGCCGGGCCGCCGGTCCCGCGGGCCGTGCGATCGATGTGCTGGCGATCTTCGCGACCCTGTTCGGGTCGGCCACCTCGCTCGGCCTGGGCGCGTTGCAGATCGGCAGCGGCCTGCGGGTCGCCGGCTGGCTGGGCGACGTCGGCAACGGGGTGCTGGTGGGCATCATCGCCGTGCTGACCGCGGCGTTCGTCGCGTCGGCGGTGTCCGGCGTGGCCAGGGGCATCCAGTGGCTGTCGAACACCAACATGGTGCTGGCGGTGGTGCTGGCCGCGTTCGTGTTCGTGGTCGGGCCGACGGTGTTCGTGCTGAACCTCGTGCCCACCGCGATCGGCGACTACTTCCGCGAGCTCGCCGACATGGCGGGCCGCACCGCCGCGTCCGGCGGCGACGCCACCGAGACGTGGCTGTCCGGCTGGACGATCTTCTACTGGGCGTGGTGGATCTCGTGGACGCCGTTCGTCGGCATGTTCATCGCCCGGATCAGCCGCGGCCGCACGATCCGGCAGTTCGTGGCCGGCGTCATCGGCGTGCCCAGCCTGGTGAGCCTGGGCTGGTTCTGCGTGTTCGGCGGCACCGCGATCTTCGCGCAGCGGTCCGGCACGGACCTCGCGGGCACCTCCTCGCCGGAGGCGCAGCTGTTCGGGCTGCTCGACCGGTTCCCGCTGGCCGCCGTCGCCGGCGTGGTCGTGATGCTGCTCGTGGCGATCTTCTTCGTGTCCGGCGCGGACGCCGCGTCCGTGGTGATGGGCACGCTGTCGCAACGCGGCTCGATCCGGCCGTCCAAGCCCGTGGTCGTGTTCTGGGGCGTGCTCACCGGCCTCGTCGCGGCGGTGATGCTGCTGGTCGGCGGGTCGAGCGGGCTGACCGGCCTGCAGAACCTGACGATCATCGCCGCGCTGCCGTTCCTGGTCGTCATGGTCGGGCTGTGCGCGTCGCTGGCCCGCGACCTGCGCAGCGACCCGCTGATCCGGCGGGAGGAACGGGTCGCCGAGGTGCTGGAGGAGGTCACCGCGCAGATCGACCCGGCCGACCCCGACCCGGAACAGGCCGCCTACCGCGCGGTGGAGGAGCTCACACGCCGAGGCGTTTGAGCAGGTCGGCCTCCATCGCGTCCAGGTCGACCGAGATCGCGCGGTGCGCCGCCTTGCGCCGCGGTGCGGGCATCCGCTCCGACGCCCGCACCGCGGCCAGCAGCTGCGCCAGCCGCTTGTCGGTGTCCTGGGCGTAGGTCGGCTCGGTGTCGCGCAGCGGGGCGAGCGCCTCGCCGAAACCGGCGATCCGGGCGTGCAGGCGCGCGCCCTTGCCCGAGTACCTGGTCAGCTGGTGGACCGGCACGCCCAGCCGGGACGCCCGGTAGTGGTCGTAGCGGTCGCTCAGGAGCGCGGCGGCACGGGCCGCGACCGGCGCCATCACCGGGATCAACGCCGGCGCCAGCACCTTGGCCACGCCCACGAGGTTCTTCGCCCTGCTCGGGGTGAACCCCTTGCTCTTCACACGCGCCATGGCCGCACCTCCTGACCGTGAACCCTAGAGCCGTTCGGGCAAAAGATCGACTCGACTCCGCGAGGTTGCCGGTACAACGCCCCACCCGGCGTCATACGCTGCACCGGTGACTTCCCAGGTGCAGCTCGACGCCGGTGTGGTCACTCGTTGCCGGCGGCGGGTGCACCTCGAACACGATCCGACCATGCGCGACGTGCCCACGCTGCCGCCGGACCCCACCGGGCAGCAGCGCAAGGCCGACGCCAACGAGCACCGGCGCGCGGTCGCCACCGCGCTGGGCCGGGTCGTCGGGTCCGACCTGATGGAGATACCGCAGGACGTGCCGTCGGCCGACCGCGAGCGCGTCACGGCCGCCGCCATGCAGGCAGGCGTGCCCTACATCTGGGGCGCTGCGCTGCCCCGCGACCCGCTGGGCGGACGACGCGGCGGCATCGACCTGCTGGTGAAGGAGACCACCGGGTACGTCCCCGTGCTCGTGGTCCGGCACAAGGTCAGCGACCCCGGCCAGGGCGCGCGCACGTCACCGCTGTCGCACCCGCTGCCCGGCGGCGCGCGCGTCGACCCGCTGCGCAAGGTCCGGCCCCAGCCGCGCGACCAGCTCCGGCTGGCCCACGCCCAACGCCAGCTCCAGGCCTCCGGCTTCGCCGCGAGCGGCCGGGCGACCGGCGGCGTGATCGGCATGGACGCCGACGTCGTCGTCTGGCACGACCTCGAATCGCCGACGTGGCCGGGCGGCAAGCACGCCCTCGCCGAGTACGACACCCGGTTCGCCGACCGGCTGGCCGTCGCGTCCGCCGCCGCCACCGGCGCCGACCCGCTGGCGCGGCCGTCCCGGATCGTGGAGTGCCGCAGCTGCCCGTGGTGGCCGGTGTGCGAGGCCGACCTCAAGGCCGCGCGGGACGTCAGCCTCGTGGTGCGCGGCGAGGACGCCGTGGCGCTGCGCAAGGTCGGCGTCGGCACCGTGGACGAGCTCGCCGCGCTCGACCCGGACGAGCAGGTCATCCCCCTGGTCGGGATGCTGCACTCGGACGCGGTGATCCTGGCCCGCGCCTGGCTGCGCGACCTCACCGTGGTGCGCCGCGTCTCCCGCATGGAGGTGCCGCGCGCCGACGTCGAGGTCGACGTGGACATGGAGAGCTTCGGCGACCTGGGCGCGTACATGTGGGGCTGCTGGCTGTCCGGGCAGGACGTCGGCGAGGAGCACGGCTACCGCGCGTTCGCCACCTGGGACCCGCTGCCGTGCGCCGACGAGGCCCGGTCGTTCGCCGAGTTCTGGGGCTGGCTGACCGGCGTCCGGCTGCGCGCCCGCGCGCGCGGGCTGTCGTTCAAGGCCTACTGCTACAACGAGCTCGCCGAGAACCGCTGGCTGCTCGGGTCCGCCGAGCGGTTCAAGGGGCAGCCCGGCATCCCGACCGTGGCGCAGGTGCGGGAGTTCATCACGTCCGACTCGTGGGTCGACCTGTTCGGCATCGTGCAGGACCAGTTCCTGTGCGCCCACGGCAAGGGCCTGAAGACCATCGCCCCGGTCGCCGGCTTCCGCTGGCGCGACCCGGAGGCGGGCGGCGAGAACTCCATGCGCTGGTACCGCGACGCCGTGGGCATGGACGGCAAGCCCGCCGACCCCGCCCAGCGCCGCCGGCTGCTGGAGTACAACGAGGACGACGTCCGCGCCACCCACACCCTGAGGCTGTGGATGACGTCGGACGCCATGGACGACCTGCCGTTCGCCGGCGATCTGTGACGGCCTACCGGACGACCTCGCCCGCCGCCTGCGGAGCAGCGGCAGTTCAACGCGGTGCCATCCGCAGCGCGCCGTCCATGCGGATGACCTCGCCGTTCAGGTAGTCGTGCTCCACGATCGACACGGCCAGCTGCGCGTACTCCTCCGGCTGCGCCAGCCGCTTCGGGAACGGCACGCCCGCCGCCAGGCCCGCCCGGAACTCGTCCGACACGGTGGCCAGCATCGGCGTGTCCACGATGCCCGGCGCGATCGTCATCACCCGCACGCCCACCGACGACAGGTCGCGCGCCGCGGGCAGCGTCATCCCCACCACCGCGGCCTTCGACGCCGCGTACGCCACCTGCCCGATCTGCCCGTCGAACGCCGCGATCGACGCCGTGTTGATCACCACGCCCCGCTGCCCGTGCTCCAGCGGCTCGGTTCTGCCCATCGCCGCCGCCGCCAGCCGCAGCACGTTGAACGTGCCCACCAGGTTGACGTCGATGACCTTCCGGTACAGGTCCAACGGGTGCGGGCCGGACTTGCCGACCGTCCGCGTCGACGGGCCGATACCCGCGCAGTTCACCACGACCCGCAGCGGCGAGCCGGAGCCGGCGGCCGTGTCGACGGCGGCCTGGACGTCGTCCTCGGAGGTCACGTCCGCCGCCAGGTAGGTGACGCCCTCGACGTCGGGCGCGTCGTCCGCGGAGAGGTCCAGCGCGAACACGGCCGCACCGCGTGCCGCCAGCGCCCGCGCGGTCGCCAGGCCCAGCCCCGACGCGCCACCGGTGACGATCGCCGCGGTACCCGAGATCTCCATACATCCTCCTGTGCTCCGGACCACCGGAGGAGGAGGTTAACGGTCGTTCAGCCCCCGGCGCTCGGAGAAGTGGAGCATTGCGACCAACGGCACGGCCGCCAGCAGCGCCAGCCCCACGAAGAGCAGGGAGAAGAGGACGAGTTCCATACCCACGACCTTGCCGCTGTCCAGGCGAAACCGCGTCCGCCACGAGGGGTGTTTCCCCGTACACCCAGGGGACTACCCACCTCACTCTCCGCATACGCCTGGTGTTTGACCCACGGTCAACTTCGGGTGTCACCGTCACGTCCATGTTCGTCCGACGGATCGCGGTCGTGGGAACGGGTTACGTGGGCCTGACGACGGGGGCGTGCCTGGCCTCCCTCGGGCATCGGGTCGTGTGCGCCGACGTCGACGCGCTCAAGGTCGCGCGGCTGCGCGCCGGCCAGGTCGACATCCTCGAACCAGGCCTCGCCGACCTCGTCGGGGAAGGCCAGTCCGCGGGACGGCTGAGGTTCGTGGAAGGCGCGCGGCACGCCGTCGCCGACGCCGAGGTGGTGTTCCTGTGCCTGCCGACGCCCATGGGCGCGGGCGGCGCGGCCGACCTCAGCGCGGTCGAGGCGGTGGCCAGGGAGATCCGCGACGTCCTCCCCTACGGCGCGGTCGTCGTGTGCAAGTCCACCGTTCCGGTCGGGACGTCCACCAAGGTCGCGGCCCTGCTCGGGCGCGAGGACGTCGCCGTCGTCTCCAACCCCGAGTTCCTGCGCGAGGGCAGCGCCGTGCGCGACTTCCTGCATCCCGACCGCATCGTGGTCGGCTCGGACTCGCCGCAGGCCGCCGAACGCGTCGGCGCCCTGTTCACCCGGCTCGGCGCGCCCACCGTGCTGATGGACGCGGCCAGCGCCGAGATGGTCAAGTACGCGGCCAACTGCTTCCTCGCCATGAAGCTGTCCTACGTCAACGCGGTCGCCGAGCTGTGCGAACTCGTCGGCGCGGACGTCACCGCCGTCACCGAGGGCATGGGCTACGACAAGCGCATCGGCCATTCGTTCCTCAAGCCCGGACCCGGCTGGGGCGGGTCGTGCCTGCCCAAGGACACGCACGCCATGGTGCGCATCGCCGACGCGGTCGGCGTGGACTTCTCGCTGGTCAAAGCCACCATCGAGACGAACGCGCGGCAGCAGCGGCGGGTGGTGGAGAAGCTGCGCCGGGCCGTCGGGCCGCTGGCAGGCGCCCGGATCGGCGTGCTGGGCCTGGCGTTCAAGGCGGGCACCAACGACCTGCGCGACTCGCCCGCCGTGGCGGTGGCCGAACTGCTCGCCTTCGAAGGCGCGGAACTCGTCGCCCACGACCCGGAGATCAGCCGGCCGTTGGCGGGCATGACCGTGGTCGACTCGCCGTACGAGGCGGTGCGCGACGCGGACGCCGTCGTGCTGCTGACCGAGTGGCCGGAGTTCCGCGCGCTGGACTGGACGCGGGTGGCGTCGGCGATGGCGGGCTCGACGGTGTTGGACACGCGCAACCACCTGGACGCCGACGCGTTGGCGCGGGCCGGGCTGGTCCTGCACGGGCTGGGGCGCGAGGGTACCCGAGCCGACGTGAGCGCGGTTCGCCTTCAGTAGATCTTCAGGACACAGTCTCGTTAGCAGGGGTAACAAAACCGGGCGGGCCGACGTACGTTGTCGAAATGTTCACCACCCGTCCTGAACTCGTCGGCACGCACGGAATGGTCGCGTCCACGCACTGGCTCGCGTCCAGCGCGGGCATGGCCGTCCTGGAGGACGGCGGCAACGCCTTCGACGCCGCGGTCGCGGCAGGCTTCGTGCTCCAGGTGGTCGAACCGCACCTCAACGGCCCCGGCGGCGAGGTGCCCGTGGTGTTCGCCGCCGCCGGCGAGACGTCGCCGCGCGTGCTGTGCGGCCAGGGCGTGGCGCCCGCCGGTGCGACGGCCTCGCACTACCGGGACCTGGGCCTGGACCTCGTGCCCGGCAGCGGGCTGCTCGCGGCCACCGTGCCCGGTGCGTGGGACGGCTGGCTGACGCTGCTGCGCGACTACGGGACCAAGACGCTGCGCGAGGTGCTCGGCTACGCGATCGGGTACGCGCGGGACGGGTTCCCGCTGCTGGAGCGGGCGGCGTTCACGATCTCGACGGTGGCCGACCTGTTCCGGGAGCACTGGACGTCGTCGGCGGCGCTGTGGCTGCCGGGCGGGAAGCCGCCGCAGGCCGGGGCGCGGTTCCGCAACCCCAAGCTCGCCGACACGTGGGAGTGGCTGCTGGCCGCCGCCGAGGCCGCCGGGTCCGACCGGGAGGCGCAGCTCGAGGCGGCGCGGCGGGCCTGGTCGCAGGGGTTCGTGGCGGCGCAGGTGGACGAGTTCTTCCGGATCGCGCACCGCGACGACTCGGGGGCCGACCACGTCGGCGTGCTGACCGGTGAGGACATGGCGTCGTGGGAGGCGTCGTACGAGGACGCCGTGTCGGTGGACTTCGGGTCGTGGAGCGTGGTGAAGCCAGGGGCGTGGACCCAGGGACCGGTGCTGTTGCAGCAGTTGTTGCTGCTGGAGGGCTTCGCCGACCGGTTGGCGTACGAGGGCGGGGTGCCGTCGGCGGAGACCGTGCACCTGGCGGTGGAGTGCGCGAAGCTGGCGTTCGCCGACCGTGAGGCCTGGTACGGGGACAACGGCGAGGTGCCCTTGGACGTACTTCTTTCGAGGGACTATGCGGCGCAGCGCCGGCGACTCGTCGGTGATCATGCTTCACTCGATCTACGGCCCGGTTCACCTGGACCGGTAGAGGCGTGCCTTCCGGGGCACGTTCTGCGAGGTCCGAACGTTACGAGCCAAAAAGACAGCGGCGGCGCGCTCGGCGAACCCACCGTGTCCCGCGCCGGCACCGTCAAGGGCGACACCGTCCACATCGACGTGGTCGACCGCTGGGGGAACATCGTGTCGGCCACCCCGTCCGGCGGCTGGCTCCAGTCCTCGCCTGCCATCCCGTCGCTCGGGTTCTGCCTCGGCAGCCGGGCCCAGATGTTCTGGCTCGACGAAGGCCTGCCGAACTCGCTGGCCCCCGGCAAGCGCCCCCGGATCACCCTGTCCCCGACCCTGGCCCTGCACGACGGCCTGCCCGCCATGGCCTTCGGCACCCCCGGCGGCGACCAGCAGGACCAGTGGCAGCTCGGGTTCTGGCTCGCGCACACCGTCGGAGGGATGAACCTGCAGGAGGCCATCGACTCGCCGATGTGGCACACCAACGCGTTCCCGAGCTCGTTCTACCCGCGGTCCTGGACGCCCGGGGAACTCGTGGTCGAGTCCCGCATCGGCGAGGGCGCGATGGCGGAGTTGCGCGATCGCGGTCACGCGCTGGTCGACGCGGGTCCGTGGACGCTGGGCCGGATGTCGGCGGTGGCCAGGGACTCGCGCGACGGTCTGCTGCGTGCCGCCGCCAACCCGCGCGGTGCCCAGGGCTACGCCGTCGGCCGCTGATCCGGGCTGCTGGCCCGGGCTGCTGGTCCGGGCCGCTGGTCCGGGCCGCTGACGATCACGCACCAGGAGATACCCGACCCCGCGACGAGATGCCCGACCGCGCGACGAGCCGGCGACACCGCGAACCCGAACGGCTGCGGCCGAGATGCTCGACTGCGCCCGAGCCGGCGGGCCGATCACGAGCTGGGGGCCGATCACGCGGTCGGTGGTCGGTTTCGGCGGAGGCGGTTGGAGCGGTCCCGGCCCGAGGGGGAGGGGTCGGGACCGCTCCGGATCGAGGGAGGGTTTGCCGAGGGCGGGGTGACGCGGGCCCGGAGGCGGTGCGGTCGGTGGCCGGGATCAGCGGCCGAGTTCGAGTCGGAGGTCCAGCGGAGCCTCGTCGGTGTCGTTGCCCAGCACGAACGGGCCGCTGATGACCGGGCCGTCCGGGTTCGCGGTGTCGACGCGGACGACGTCGCCGATGTTCGCGACCTTGCCCAACTCGCCGTCGAGTTCGGGGCTGGTGTGCGCGCCGAGGTCGACGGCCTGCGCCGTGCCGCCCAGGCCGAGCATGACGGCCGTGCTGCCGACGGCGACCGCGGCTCCGGCGATGGTCTTCCTGAGGTTCATGGGCGGGAAAGTTTCGCAACGCGGGTGCCGGGTTCAAGCTCCCTAATCCGCCCGAGTGGATTACTTCACCCGGTCCGGTGGAGGCCGGTCCAGTGCAGGCCCACCGTGCAGACTCGCGCCCCACCCCGCCACACCGCCACCGAGTAGACGCCCCTCGGCGCATCCGCCCGCGCCAGGAAGTCCTCCGCACACCCCCGCGTGTACCGGTCCTTCCACTCCGCGCCGCGCTCGATGTACCACCCGTGGTCGTCCACCGTTTCGACGTGCTCGCGCACGAGCGAGCCGTTGTCCTGACGCCGGAAGTACTCGATCCGGTGCAGGTAGGCCGTGTCCGTCATGGAGTCACGGTCGCCGGCGGAAGTGCCCGTTGAGATTCCCACCCGCTGATTCCGTCGCCGTAACGTTGCGCGGTCGGGTGATCACGGGCTGATCAGAGGAGGTGGTGCGGTTGACGAGGAACGAGCCGACTCACCGCATGCGCAGGCTGGGCGAGGTCCTGCGCGAGTTGCGCCGGCGGGCAGGGCTGTCCCAGCAGGAAGCGGCCGACCGGCTCAACTACGACCACCGCAAGATCAGCCGGATCGAGAAGGGCCAGCGACCCGACTACCACGGCATGCGCGCCATGCTCGACACCTACGGCGTGCCGTTCTCCCAGTGGGAGCCGTACATGGAGATGTACGCGAGGGCGTTGGAGAAGGGTTGGTGGACCAAGTACGACCTGGAGGACCAGGGCTACATCAGCCTGGAGCACGACGCCGCCAAGGTGTCCGACTTCCAGGTCACCTACATCCCAGGTCTCCTTCAGACCCCGGACTACATCCGGTCCATCTTCGCCACGGCAAGGGTCCAGCGGTCGAAGAAGTGGATCGGGAACCAGATAGAGGTGCGACTGGTCAGGCAGGAGCGGCTGCTCGGCGACGAGCCGCTCGAGCTGCACGCGATCATCATGGAGAGCGCTCTCGCCTACGCGTCGCGGGCCCAGCTGCTGCACCTGAACGAGCGCCGGCGACTGGCCAACGTGAAGATCCAGGTGTTGCCCCACCGGACGGGTTTCAACGACGGCCAGCGCGGAGCCTTCACCGTGCTGGACTTCCCGGTGAAGGCGGACCGGTCGGTGCTGTACGTCGAGCACGCCGCCGGCTCGCAGCACATCGAAGACCCGTCGAAGGTCAAGGTTGCTAGGCTCACCTTCACCCACCTCTCGAAGTTCGCGTTGACTCCTGAAGAGTCCGCCGAGTGGATCGGGAGGCTCGCCGCTGAGCGATAGAGATCGAGGTGTCACCGTGTGGCGCAAGAGCAGCCGTAGCAACAACGGTGGGAACGGCAACTGCGTCGAGGTCTCGCTGGCAGGCCGTTCGGCTCAGGTCCGGGACTCGAAGAACCCGGCCGGGCCGACCGTGGCGCTGCCCGACTGGCAGGCGTTCCTGGACGCGGCCAAGCGCGGCCGGTTCGGGGTCTGAGCAGCCGTGTAGAGATGTAGAACAATTTGTTCTACAGTCGGGTGCATGGGTGAGCCGTCGACGATCGGCGTCCGTGAGTTGAACCAACGCACCAGCGCCGTCCTCAAACGGGTGCGCGGAGGTGAGCGCATCACGGTCACCGAGCACGGTCAGCCGGTCGCCTACCTCGTGCCCGTCCAGCCGAGCGCCGACGTGCTCGACCAACTCGTCGCCGCGGGTCAGGCGGTCGCGCCTACCCGCACCGGTCCACTCGTCCTGCCGCCCGATCGGGGAGACGCGGACGTGGACGTGGCGGCGGAGCTCGTCGCGGCGCGTGACGAGGAGCGTTGGTGATCTACCTGGACACCTCCGCCCTGGTGAAGCTCGTGCGTCGCGAACCGGGGACGGTCGAGTTGGTCGACTGGCTCAACGCGGACGACCGACTCGGTGTTCGGCGCGTGTCCTCCGTGCTGGCCGAGGTCGAGTTGACCCGTGCCCTGCGGGGCAGTTCTCCGAACGCCCTGGCGAACGTGCCGGTCGTCTTGTCCGACCTGTACCTGGTGGAGATCACGGCCGTGGTGCGCCAGACGGCCGCCTCCTACGACGACCCGCTGCTGCGATCGCTCGACGCGATCCACCTCGCCACCGCCCAAGTGCTGTCCGGCGGGCTCGACGCGTTCGTCACCTACGACAAGCGGCTGCTGGAAGCCGCCGCCGGGATGGGGTTGGCGGTGGCGGCGCCGGGCGCGTACGACGCCTGACGTACGGGCGCGAGCCGCCTGCGACACCACGCTGACCTGCGTCACGGTCCCGTACCGTCATCGGCATGGCGTGGTTGGCGTGGGTCTGGTTCGCGGCGACGTTCGCGCCGCTGATCTGGCGCAAGCGCTTCCCCGTCGCCGTCATCGCGGTCACCGGGGTGTCCACCTGGCTGTACTACGTGACCGGGCACTGGGGTCCGCTGATCGCCGCGCCCGCCATCGCCGTGCTCTCCCTGCGCCGCACCCGTGTCCGCGAACAACGGAGCCGCCAGGTGGAAGAAGAACGGCTGCGGATCGCGCGCGAGGTGCACGACGTCGTCGCGCACAGCCTCGCCATGATCAACGTCCAGGCCGGGGTCGCCGCGCACGTCGCCGACCGGCGGCCCGAAGAGGCCGTGAAGGCCCTCAGGGCGATCAAGGAAGCCAGCGGGCACGCGTTGGACGACCTGCGGGCGACCCTCGGCGTGCTGCGCACCGGGGAGGGCGTGACGCCCGTGCCCAGCCTGGACCGGCTGGACGAGCTGGTGAAACCGGTGCCGATCGCGAAGGTCGTCGGCAGGCCGGGAGCCCTGCCCACCCCGGTCGACGCCGCCGCGTACCGGGTGGTGCAGGAGGCGTTGACCAACGCGATGCGGTACGCGCCGGACGCGTCCGAGATCGTGATCTCGTTCGAGCACACCGAGGACGCCTTGGTCCTCACCGTCGCCGACGACGGCAAGGCCCGCGCCGACCAACCGCCGCAGGGCTCGGGCTCCGGCATCCGCGGCATGCGCGAGCGGGTCGAGGCGCTCGGCGGCACGCTGGACGCGGGCCCGTCGACCCGGGGCTTCACCGTCAGGGCGGTCCTACCGTGGGAGGTTCGTGGTGATCAGGGTGGTGCTGGCCGACGACCAGGCGTTGGTGCGCGCGGGTTTCCGCCTGCTGCTCGACACCGAGGACGGGTTCGAGGTCGTCGGCGAGGCGGGTGACGGCGCGGAGGCGGTGCGGCAGGCGCACGAGCACCGGCCGGACGTGGTGGTGATGGACATCCGGATGCCCGGCACCGACGGCCTGGCCGCCACCCGGCAGGTCTGCGCCGAGCTGCCGGACGTGAAGGTGCTGGTGCTGACGACCTTCAACGTGGACGAGTACGTGTTCGAGGCGTTGCGGGCCGGCGCGTCGGGCTTCCTGCTCAAGGACACCGACCCGGTCGAGCTGCTGCACGCCCTCAGGGTGGTCGCGGAGGGTGATGCGCTCCTCGCCCCGAGTGTCACCCGGAAGTTGATCGAGGAGTTCGCGAACCGGCCGGAGCACCGCCGTCCCGACCCGAGGGCGCTGCGCGAGCTGACCGCGCGGGAGCGGGAGATCCTGGCGCTGGTCGCCGCCGGCATGTCGAACGACGAGATCGCCGAGCACCTCGTGATCAGCCCGGCGACATCGCGCACGCACGTCAGCCGAGTGCTGACCAAACTGGGCGCGCGGGACCGCGCACAACTCGTCGTGCTCGCCTACGAATCAGGTTTGGTGTCCCCGCGCCGAGGGTGAATATTCATTGTTGGGAACGCGTGGGGTGAACATGGCCCGGCCCCGAAACTTCTGCGTAAAAGCGCCTGAAAATCACGGACAGTGACGGAAACGCCAGTGCCCGCCGCATTGTGTGTGCGGCGGGTGACGTTAACGGAAGATGTCTAGGCGATAGCGCCGGGCGGCAGCTTCAGCTTGAACGGCAGCGTGGTCACGACCGCGAGGTCGGACGCCGTCTTCTTCATCAGCGTCGGCGCGTTGCGCGAGCCGGGCTCGGGCAGGTCGAGCAGCCGGTCCACGGCCTCGACCAGCGGTCCCTCGTAAATCCACACGGCCTGGGCGGCCCGCTGGCTGTCCCGGACGGCCGGCAGCCTGCCCGCGCGCGCCTCGGTCTCCGACCAGAACAGGATCGAGTCGATGAACCCTCTGCGCTGCTTGAACGCCATGATGCGGTCGAGCTGTCCGTCCTCGTCCCGGAGGTGGAGGAACTGGAACCCGCTTTCGCGCAGCTCGATGACCTTACTCAGTGCGAGATCCATGACGCACCTACCTCTGTTCTGAGGTCCCCTAGCAGGCACAGGTCGTACGACCCGAAATGATCGTACGGCAAGTGGACAAGCCGCCATAGGGACTAGACCGGCGGGGCGGTCTCAATACGGGGTTGCCCACCTTCGGATTTCGATACGGATCGCAGGACCCGAACGGTTCGCACTAAAAACGCGAGCGCTCCCGAAGTGACCAGCATCACAGTGGGCCACATGCCGTTCCTCCGCCGCATCCGCTGTCCTGTCACTCGAAGAGACGTCTGCCACCGCCGCTGGGTTGCACGCGCAACGGGTTCGTGAATCCCCTCCTTGAGGTGAACCGCGAACAGGTGATGTGGCCGCCAACTACGCTGTTCCGCGTGAGCAGCGACCCGCCCAAGAGCCTCCCGGCGGTGCCGGAGTCGTTGCTGCCCCGCGAGCACGCCCTGTACCGGCCCCGGCACAGCGGGAGGCAGCGCGCGGCCGGCATCACGGCGATGGTCTTCTTCATGACGCCGCTCGTGCTGTTCGTGGTCGGCGTCCGGCCGCCCGCGTTCGAGAACCGCGAGCCCGCCCGGTTCCCGTCGGTCGCCGAGGGCTGGGGCTTCTTCACCGGCCTGTCCAAGTGGGCCGACGACAACCTCCCGCTGCGGGACGTCGCGGTGCGCGCGTCGGACGGGATCAGCCGGGGCCTGTTCGGCGAACCGCCGCCGCTCGGCCAGCGGCACGACAGCCAGCCCGTGCAGGCACCCGTGGTCCCCAGCCCCGGCGACGAGGACCGCGAGAAGCTGCGCGCAGCCGGCTTCCCCAAGGTCGTCGAAGGCGCCAACGGGTGGCTCTACCTCGGCTACGACGTGCTCGGCGCGTGCCTGCCCGAACGCCCGATGGACGACGTCATCGGCGCGATGAAGGAGCTGCGGGAGGCCGTCGAGTCGTCCGGGCGCGAGTTCGTCCTGGTGGTCGCGCCCGACAAGACGACGATGGTGCCCGAGCACCTGCCGTCGGAGTTCGTCGGCGCGAAGTGCTCGCGGGAGGCGCACGAGACGTTCTGGCGGCGGGCCGTGGACGAGGGCAAGGTCCTCGACCTGCGCCCGGCGCTCCGGGTCGCCGCCGACCGCCGCGGCGCGCCGGTGTACTCGAGCATCGACACGCACTGGACGCACGAGGGCGGCCTGGCGATGACCCGGGCGCTCGCCGAGCAGGTGGAGCCGGGCGTCACCGCGGCGTGGAAGGCGACCCCGGCGGCGGTCGTGCAGCGCGACGCCGACCTGCCGCCGCTGCTGGGCAAGACCGGCCAGTACCCGTTGCAGACCTACGACCTCGCGCCCGACGGCCGGACCGTGCAGAGCCGGAGTATCGACAAGGCATTCCGGGAACCGCTGCACCTGACCGGCGCGACCGGCAAGGGCGTGGTGCGGGCCAAGGTCGGCATGGTGGCCGACTCGCACACGCTGTTCGCCACCCAGTACCTCAGCGGCGGGTTCGCCGACGTGACCGTCGTGCACAGCGACACCGCGGGCACCAAACCCGCCGACGTGGCGGACGTGCTCGTGGACAGCGACGTGGTGGTGTTCCAGGCCGCCGAGCGCAGCCTGGTGTCCGGCATCAACCCGATGCTGTCCCGCGCGACGCTCGACGCGATCAGGTCCGAGCTGGACAGGCACCCGCGCTAGGCCCGCTCGCCGGCACCCGCGTTAGGGCACCGCGCTATGCGCGCCTGCCGCGCAGCCGGCGGACGACCGCGCCCGCCACCCGCACCGGCTTGCTGACCCGCCACGACGTGGAGCGGCGCAGCTCGTCCAGCGCGTGGTGCGCGTTGGCCGACACCTGCTGGGTCTGCGCGAGCAGGTGCCGCACCGAGGCGACCTCGGCCTCCAGAGCGTGGATGCGGTGCTGCGACAGCTCGGCCTGCTCCATCCTGCGGTCCAGGTCGCGGACGCTGCCCGGCGGCAGCAGCAGCGGGCGCTCGTCCAGCGCCACGTGCACCACCGACCGCATGACCAGCCACTCGTCGGACGCGACGGCGTGCGCGGACGTCCGGTCGGACCACTTGTTGTAGATGCTGGTCATCTGCCCGGTGTCGTGCACCCCGCAGAACGACGCGGCGCGCACCAGGAACTCCCAGTCCTCGCACACCGTCAGCGCCTCGTCGAACTCGAAGCCCAGCTCCACCAGCGCCCGCGGGAACGAGAAGCAGTGGAACGGCGTCTCGTTCTGCCGCAGGTGCCGGGTGAGGTCGAACCTGGTCGCGTACTGGGGGGTGAACGGCCCGGTCGCGCTGTGCACGGCGAGCGAACCCTCGTCGTGCCAGGTCCGGTGCTGCTGGGCGGCCCACCACCGGATCACCTTGCCGGGTGCGGTCCGGGTGCCTTCCCTGATGTTCTCGACCCAGTTCGCGGTCACGAAGTCGTCGTCGTCCAGGTAGACGACGTACTCGCCCCTCGCGGCACGCAGGCCGACGTTCGCGGGGCGGCTGCGCGTGCCGCCGTCACAGGGCAGCACGCGCACCCGGTGCGCCAGGTTGCCCTCGAACAGGTCGACCAGCTCGCGCACCTCGTGCGCCTTGGTCGAGTCGTGCACCACCAGCAGGACCTCGAAGTCGAGGTCGGTCTGCGCGCCCAGGCAGCACAGCACGTCCACCAGCGAGTCCGGCCGCTTGCCCTGGGTGCGCAGCACCACGCTGAGGAACGGCGCCCCGGCCTCGACCTCGGCCGGGCGGCGGGCCGCGCCGCGGTGGTAGCGGCGCACGAACTGGTTGACCTCGCCGTGCTCGTCCACGGCGTCACGCAGCTGCCGCACGAACATGCCGAGCGTGGTCTTCGGCTCGAACAGCGGGTGCCCCGGCCGGTTCTGGTCCGACCGCTCCAGCCGGAAGTCCTCGCGCGCGGCCTCGTACCA
Source organism: Actinosynnema sp. NPDC051121 (assembly GCA_040689555.1). Lineage (GTDB taxonomy): Bacteria > Actinomycetota > Actinomycetes > Mycobacteriales > Pseudonocardiaceae > Actinosynnema. The sequence goes on from JBFBCZ010000002.1 coordinate 247,098, forward strand.
CCCGGTGGAGACCATCATCGCGGTCAACGTCCGCTCGGTGAAGAACCGCAGGTGCGTGCGGTCGAGCAGGCCGGAGTCGGTGGTGTCCCACCGGCCGGACAGCAGCTGCCGGGCGAGGTCGACGTGGGCGACGTTGGGGATGCTCACCACCAGTTCGGCGGCGGGGTGCGCGGCGGTCAGCGCGGCGAGCTGCGCCAGCACGTCCTGCGGTTCCGGCACGTGCTCCAGCACGTCCAGGCACAGGATCGCGGCCAGCTCGCGCCCGTCGAGGATCTTGCCGAGCACCTCGTCCAGGCCCGGCTGCGCCAGGTCGACGCGGTGGCCCTCGAAGCCGCGGTCGACCAGCTTGCGCAACGACTCCTCGTCGATGTCGACGCCCACGTAGGTCGCGCCGCGCGAGCGCAGCGGCTCGGCCACCGACCCGACGCCGCAGCCGATGTCGAGCACCACGCGCCCGTCCGGGTCGGTGTCGGCGAGCAGGCGCACGGCGGCGCCGTAGGGCCCGGTCTCGTTGAAGTGGAACTCGTAGTTGCTCACTGTCGGTTCCTCAGTATCGGCGTCGGCCGTACTCGCCGTCGATGAACTCCGCCACCCCGTCGGCCCGCACCGGGACGGGCAGGCGGTCGGCCGCGCGCCTGCGTTCGTACTCCTCCAGCGCCCGGCGCTGCTCGGCGCTGCCGTGCACCCGCATCACCTCGACCGTCTCGGTCACGATGTCGGGCCTGCCGAACCTGGTGGCCAGCATCAGCCTGCCCAGGATGCCCTCGTAGGGCTCGATCGCGGTGGTGCGCACCTGCGCGTCGGCGTCCAGGCGCTTGTCGTGGAACAGCACCGCGCGCGGCTGGTGCACCACGCGGTCGCCGCGCAGCCGGATCCGCCAGCTCAGGTCGACGTCGTTGACGTAGGACGGGAACCACTCGGCGTCGAACCCGCCGACCGCGTGGAAGACGGCGGTGCGCGCGAGCAGGCACGCCCCGCTGGCCCAGCTCTGGTCACCGGTGCGCGGGTCGAAGTGCTTCGGGTGCTCGCACGGGACCTGCCGGGCGTCGGCCGCGGCGACCGCCGGGTCGCGCAACGACTCCAGCAGGTGCACCAGCAGCGTCGGCGCCACGTAGCTGTCCGGGTTCAGGAACAGCACGGCGTCCTCGGTCGCGCCCTCGGCCAGCGCGTTGCTGCCCGCGCTGTGGCCGAGGTTCGCGCCGAACCACCGGTAGTCCAGGGTCACGCCCTCGGCCACGCTCGCCCGCAGGTCCTCCGCCTCGGCGTCGCTGACGAGCGGCTCGTCGGAGCAGTCGCCGACGGCGATCGACACCGACCGCAGCCCGGTGCGGGCGATGGCCAGCTCCGCGGCCCGGTTCACCGCGCGCACGCACCGCCAGATCTCGCCGAGCGGGTTGCGGTAGAGCACGATCGCGACGCGGACCGTCCCGGGAGCCGTCACTTCGGCGCCTGGTGGTCGAGCTGCTCGGTCAGCACCGCCTCGAAGCGGTCCTTCGCGTCGGTCTCCTTGGCGGCGAACACCTCGACCCGGATGACCTCCGTGTCCGTGGCGTAGTGCGCGCGGAACACGGTGATGGTCTTGCTGCCGCTGGTCTGGGTCGACTTGTAGACCGGGACGGTGCTCTTGATCGTGGTGTCCTCGGCGAAGCCGAAGCGCTTCTGGTCGGTCTCCAGCGCGGTGAGCAGGGCGGCCGGGTCGGCTGCCTTGAACGCCCACATGCTGGTGGTGACCTCGTTCTCGACCACGACCACCGAGCGCGCCTCGGCCACGCCCGCCTGCTTGAGCACGACGAGGTCCGGCGTGGGCAGCGGCTTGGCCGTCGCGAGCTGCTCGGCGTTGTAGGTCTTGGGGCCGGACGTGCGGCCCTCGGGCACGATCAGCGTGCCGAACGGGTCGGGCTTCTTCTTGGTGGTCGTCGTGGTGGTCGGCGCCGCCGTGCTGCTGTCGGTCGAGGCCGTGCCACCGGAACCGGGCTTGAGCACGAAGAAGTACAGGCCCGCCGCGACCAGCAGCACGACCACGACCGCGACCAGGGCGATGACCTTGCCCTTGCCCGACTTGCCCGACTCGTCGAACACCTCGGGGCCCTGGGCGGTGAAGCCGCCGCTCCACTGGTTCGCGGCGAAGTCCGAGTCGCCGCCCCACGGCGGGGAGTACGCGTCCGGGCCCTGGTTCCACGCGCCCTGGGGCTGGCCCTGCGGCTGACCCTGGGGCGGCCACGGCTGGCCCGGCTGCGGGCCGACGACCTGGGTGCGGTCGGCGTTCGGCACGACCTGGGTGCGGTCGGCGGGCGGGCCGGTGTTGGGCACGACCTGCGTGCGGTCCGCCTCGCCGGGAGGGGTGGCGGGCCGGATGAACTGGGTCGACTCGGAGGTCGGCTGCTGCGGCGCCGAGGGTGCCTGCGCGCTCCACCGGAACGGCTCCGGGAACGGGCCGGAGTTCGGCCCGGTCTGGGGCGCCTGGGCGCCGCCGCTCTGGGCGTTGGCCAACAGCTCGTCGCGTTGACGACGATAGTCTTCCGCGGACATCTGGCCCGCGGCCAGCGCCTCGTCGAGCTGTCGGAGCTGCTCCTGCCAGGTCACCGCAGTCCTCCCTCTAGATCATTTCCGCCCCTGCGCACGGAAGAACCCCGGCGACCCTCGCGGTTCGCTTATCCTACGGTCCGCCGACCACCGGTCGGCCGGAGGAGGTAGCGGTGTCCACCTGGGGGCGTTTGCGTTCCGGGCCGATTGCGCCGAACGGACGCAAGAAGGCCGTCGACGGTTTTGGCACCGTTCGGCTGTTCGCTGCCTTCTTCGTCATCATCGATCACGCCGCGCCGTTGACCAAGTCCGGCGGGAGCATTCTCCCGACTCGATTCGGTGTCGATTTGGGCGCGGTAACGGTATCCGCGTTCATGGCGATGAGCGGGTTCCTGGTGATCCGCAGCTGGGAACGCGATCCGCACCTGTGGCGGTTCGCGGTCAAGCGGGCGCTGCGGATCATGCCGGGGCTCGTGGTCGTGGTGTGCCTGAGCGCGTTGGTCCTCGGGCCGGTGTTGACCACGCTGTCGACCGGCGCGTACTTCGACCACCCGAGCACCTGGACCTTCATCACCAACAACCTCCGCGTGTTCCCGCAGCAGTACGTGCTGCCCGGGGTGTTCGCCGACAACCCGTACCCCAACGCGGTCAACGGTTCGCTGTGGAGCCTGCCGGTCGAGGTGCTCGGCTACTCGCTCATCGCGGTGTTCGGGCTGCTGGGCGCGGTGAAGCGGCGGTGGATCGTGCTGGTCGCGGCGTTCGCGCTGGCGGTGGTGTTCCAGCGGTTGCTGACCAACCAGCTCGTGCTGCCCAAGGTGCTGCTGATGGTGCCGACCGTGCCGTTGGTGCAGTACCTGGCGGTGTACTGCGTCGGCATGTTGGCCTATTTGTACCGCGACAAGATCCGTTACAGCTGGTTCGGCGTCCTGGTGTGCGTCGCGGTCGAGTACGTGATGCACGCCTCGGCCATGACGGAGGTCACCCGGCTCGTCACCGTGCCGTACGTCGTGCTGGCGATCGGCACGCTGCTGCCGGAGAAGCTGTGGCTGCCGTCCGCGGTGACCATGTCGAGCTACGGCGTTTACCTGTACGGGTTCCCGACCGAGCAATTCGTGGTGCACCTGGGCGTCGAGTCGAAATGGCTCGTCGCGCTGTTCTCCGTGCCTATCGCGTTCGTCCTCGGGATGCTGTCGTGGCACTTGATCGAATCGCCCGGGATGAAGCTGCGCAAGGTGCTGCTGCGGCGTCGCCCGCCCCGCCCGGAGCAGCAGCCGCCGGTCGCCGACGAGCCGGTCGCCGTGGGCGGGCGCGCCCAGCCCTAGCTCTCCGGGAACGCCTGGCGGATCGTCGCCAGCACCTGGTCCAGGTCCGCCGTCGGCGCCTCGGCGCCCGCCTGCGCCGCGCCGACCCGGACCACCGCGTCACCGGACCGGTAGACGACGCGGAGCACCGTGTTCTGCGGGAACGACTTCACCAGGTGGTCCTGCGGCGTCCGGGTGTAGCCGGCCGCGACCAGGCGACCGACCAGCCCCTCGGCCACCTCGTCGGCCTGCCGGGTCGACGAGGTCCGCGCGACCACGACGGCGTAGGACGTGCGGGCCGCGGTGGAGCTGGCGAACAGGACCTCGGTCACACCGCCGTCCTTGAGGACCGCGGCCTCGTCCAGCGCGATCAGCTTCAGCCGCACGGCGTCGTCCACGGCGAGCACCGGGCCGTGCTGCCCCTTCGTGCCGGGCAGTTCGGGGATCGTCGGCCGGGTGGTGGTGGCCTCGGTGGACGGCGGGGTGGTCTGCGACGCGGCGTCCCCGGTGCCGCCGGTGCCCGTCGTGAACCACCACGCGGACGCGGCCACCACCAGCACGAGCACCACCAGGACGAGCACGGCCGAGCCCTTGCGGCGCGGCTTGCCCGCGGAGGCGAACACCGCCGCGCCGTCCAGCGACGGCGCGCGCTGCGCGGAAGCCCACGGGGCCGGTGGCGGCGCCGTGACGCGGATCACCTGGGTCGAGTCGGGGTCGTGCGGCGCGGGCCTGCCGGACGCCGCCTCGGCCAGCACCTGGTCCCGCCGCTTGGTGTGCTCGGCGGGCGAGATCCGGCCCGCCGCCAGGTCGGCGTCCAGGCGTCTCAACGTGTCCTGCCAGTCCATCGTGTCCTCGCTCACTCGACCGGGTGACGCAATCCTGCTGCATGAGCGACCGCGCCGGCGTCAGCGCCCCGGCAAAGGCTCCCGCTCCGCTTGGCAGGAACCCGCAGCGGGCCCCTGTCGGCGCCGCCGAGCTGCTTTGATCGGTGGGCCGCCGTCACGTCCTCTCGAGCGGAAGGACCCCGCCATGCGCTTGACCGCGACAGTGCTCGCCGTGCTCGCGGCACTGGTCGTCCCGGGCCAGGCGAACGCCGCCAGCCCGATCGGCATGACCAGCGGTTTCTACGTCGACCCCAACTCGAACCCGGCCGTGTGGGTGCGCAACAACCCCAACGACGGGCGCACCTCGGCCATCAGGTCGAACCTGTCCACCAAGCCGATGGCGCGGTGGTTCGGGAGCTGGAGCGGTGACATCCGCACGGCGGTCGGCAACTACGTGGCCGCCGCGGACGCGGCCGACAAGCTGCCGGTCCTGGTCGCCTACAACATCCCCGGCCGGGACGCGTGCGGCGGCCACTCCGGCGGCGGCGCCGGATCACCCGAGGCCTACCGGACGTGGATCTCGGCCTTCGCGAGCGCCATCGGCACCCGGCCCGCCGTCGTGGTGATCGAGCCGGATTCGCTGGCCGACTTCAACTGCATGACGTCCGACGCCATCACCACCCGCAACGCGATGATCCGCTACGCCACCGAGCAGTTCCGCGACCGCGCGCCCAACACCTGGGCGTACCTGGACGCGGGCAACGCGCGTTGGGTACCCGCCAACACCATGGCGGGCCGGTTGGACGCGGCCGGCGTGCGCAACGTCCGGGGCTTCGCGATCAACGTCTCGAACTACTTCACGACCGCCGAGTCCGCGTCCTACGGCAACTCCGTGAACGGCTCCCTGCCCGGCTACTCCAAGACGTTCGTCATCGACACCAGCCGCAACGGCAACGGCTCGAACGGCGAGTGGTGCAACCCCGGCCAGCGCAGGCTCGGCGCGACCGCGCAGACCGGCGGCGGCGCGGAGATGCTGCTGTGGGTGAAGGTCCCCGGCGACTCCGACGGCAACTGCGGCACCGCGCCGAACACGCCCGCGGGCACGTTCGACCCGGAGATCGCCTACCGGCTGGTGTTCGGCTACTGACCCGCGCAACCAGGGCGGGTGCCCCGGGCACCCGCCCTGGCCGGGCGGACGCGGCGGATCCCCCACCTACGATGTGAGAGCGCTCCCCCGCACGGTGTGGTGCGGGTGTCCCGTCGCCCGCCGTCAGCAGGAGCACGCACCATGCCCCACGGTCCGCTCGACCACCGCTACCGCGGCGAGCACCCCGTCCGCACCCTGCTCTACCTGTTCCGCGAGGACCGGGGGAAGCTCGCGCTCGGGGCGGGCGCGTTCTTCCTCAAGCACAGCCCGACCTGGTCGACGCCGCTCATCACCGCGCACGTCATCGACGTCGTGGTGGAGCGCGGGCCCGTCACCGGCATCTGGCTCGGCGCGGGGTCGTTGCTGGTCATGCTGGTGCTGAACTACCCGTTCGCGATCCTGTACACGCGCTGGTGGTACGGCAGCGCGCGGCGGATGGGCCTGAGGACGCGGTCGGCGCTGAGCCGGCGGATGCAGCAGCTGTCCATCGGCTACCACGCGCGGGTCAGCGCGGGTGTGCTGCAGACCAAGGTGATCCGGGACGTCGAGAGCATCGAGACGTCCACCCAGCAGGTCGGCGACCAGGGCCTCTCGGCGCTGGCGACGTTGAGCGGCGCGCTGGTCGTGATCGGGCTGGGCACGCCCGCGTTCCTGCCGGTGTTCCTGCTCGTCGTGCCCGCGGCGGCGGTGCTGGTGATGCGGCTGCGCGGCAGGCTGCGCGCCCACAACGAGTCGTTCCGCCACGAGGTCGAGCAGTTGTCGTCCCGCGTCGGCGAGATGACCACGCTCATCCCCATCACCCGCGCGCACGGCCTGGAGCGCACCGCCCTCGACCGCATGGACGGCACCCTGCGCCAGGTCTTCGCCGCCGGCATGAAGCTCGACGGCCTCAACGTCCGCTTCGGCGCGCTCGCCTGGATCCTGCTCAACGCCCTCGGCGTCGGCTGCCTCGCGGGCTCGGCCCTGGCCGCCTACCACGGCCTGCTCTCCGTCACGCCCGGTGACGTGGTCATGCTCAGCGCCTACTTCGCCTCGCTGACCGGCGCGGTGACCACGTTGATGAGCCTGACGCCGCTGATCAGCAAGGGGCTGGAGTCGGTGCGGTCACTGGGCGAGGTGCTGGAGGCGCCGGACCTGGAGCACAACGCGGGCAAGGCGCAGGTCGACGTGGTGCGCGGCGGCGTGCGGTTCGAGGGCGTCGGGTTCGCCTACCCGGGATCGGAGCGCGCGTCGGTCGACGGGTTCGACCTCGACGTGCGGCCGGGGGAGACGATCGCGCTGGTCGGCGCGTCCGGCGCGGGCAAGTCGACGGTGGTGAACCTGGTCATCGGGTTCCTGCGGCCGACCGAGGGGCGCATCCTGCTCGACGGCGTCGACATGGAGTCGCTGGACCTGCGCAGCTACCGGCGGTTCGTGTCGGTGGTGCCGCAGGAGTCGATCCTGTTCGAGGGCACGATCCGGGACAACGTCACCTACGGCCTGGACGACGTGTCCGAGGACGTGGTGCGGCGCGCGCTGGCCGACGCCAACGCGCTGGAGTTCATCGACCGGCTGCCGACCGGGCTGGACACCGTGGTCGGCGAGCGCGGGGCGCGGCTGTCCGGCGGGCAGAAGCAGCGGCTGGCGATCGCGCGGGCGCTGATCCGCGACCCGCGCGTGCTGGTGCTGGACGAGGCGACCTCGGCGCTGGACAACCGGTCGGAGGCCCTGGTGCAGCAGGCGCTGGCCCGCCTGGTGCACGGCCGCACGGTGTTCGTGGTGGCGCACCGGCTGTCCACGATCCGCAACGCCGACCGGATCGTCGTGATGGACGACGGGCGGATCGCGGAGATCGGCTCGCACGACGACCTGCTCCGGTCCGGCGGGCTGTACGCGCGGGCGCAGAGCGCGTAGCCGGGAGGGCGCGCGGCTTCGGCAAGGCGAAGGGGGCGGTTCCCGGTGGCGGGACCGCCCCCGGCACTGCTCAGCCCTTCTTGGTGAGCAGGGTGGGGCCGACGATGCGGCGCGCGATGCGGCGCAACCGGCTGCGCGGTGCGGGCGGGGGCGTCGGCTTCGCGGCGGGGGCCGGTGCGGGCGGTGCGGTCGCGGGCTCGACGGCTTCGGGGGCGGTGGTCGCGGGCGTGGTGGTCGCGGGTGCGTCGGCGGTGGGTGCGGGCGCGAACACAGCGGTTGCGCCGGGCGCGGGCGCGACGGGGGCGGGCGCGACGGGGGCGGACGCGCCGGGCGCGAACACAGCGGTTGCGACGGGGGCGGACGCGACGGACGAGGCGGGCGAGGCGGGCGCGGTCCCGTTGGGCGCGGGTGCGAAGGCGGCCGGGTCGGTGCCGCTGGGTGCCGGCGCGAAGGCAGCGGCGCTCCCGTTGGTCGCGGGCGCGGGGGAGAAGGTGGTCGCCGGTGCGGGTGCGGCGGGTGCGAGGGCGGTGGCGTTGAGCCTGCCGCTCAGCGTGCCGTTCGTCATGCCGTTGGCGTGGCCGTTCGACGTGCCGCCGGCGTAGCCGTTGACCTGGCCGATCAGGTGGCCGTTGAGCGTGCCGTTCGTCGAGCCGGACACCGGTTCGAACTTCGTGGTGGCCGCCGGGACCGGCGTCAGGTTGGTCGCGGTCATCGGCTCGGTGGTGGGCCAAGCGGGTTGCCGCGCGGCGGCGACGGGCTGCACGCGGACCGTGGGCGTGTCGTTGGTTCGCTGGGGCTGGGTGGGCACCTGGCTGGACGTCACGCCTCGATCTTGCCAAAACACGTTCGGTGATCCGGTGCCGGGCGATCAGCAGAAGATGATCCCGCACGGTCTGCGGGTCGTCGTCGTGGTCGTGGTGGTGGTGGGACGCCGGGTCGTCGTCGTGGTCGGCCGCACGGTGGTGGTGGTCGTCACGTGTGACGTGGTGGTGACGCCGGTCGTGGTGGTCGTCGTCGTGGTCGTTCCGGACGAGGACGACGTGGTCGTGGTGGTCGTCGGACCGGAGGACCCGGAGCTGGGGGACGACGTCGTGCCGGTCGCGGTGGCCGTGCGGACCGGCTGCTCGCTGCCCCGGACGACCACGATCTCGCCGCCGTCGGTCGGCTCCAGGCCGCGCGGCCGCTCGGCGGTGCTCGCCTGCGCTGCCAGGAGGGCGGCCACCGCCGCGCCGATCAGAGCCCCGAAAGCGAGCCGGCCGGATCCACCCAACGCCGAGAGCATCGTCAACGACTACCGGCCTCACTCATTCGGGTCAATTCCTGCGGCAGAACTGGTACCGGCCCGACACTTCGGGTATCAGGCCGGTACCAGTGATCATCCGGCGGTCCGGGTCACTGCTGGAGGTTCGCGGTCAGCGTGATCTCGGTGCCGGCCAGCGCCTTGCTCACCGGGCAGTTCTGCTTGGCGTTCTCGGCGGCGGCTGCGAAGCCCTCGGCGTCGAGCCCCGGCACGACCGCGGTGACGGTCAGGTGGATGCCGGTGATGCCGGTGCCGGGCTGGAACGTCACCTCGGCCGAGGTGTCGACCTGCTGCGGCGGGGTGCCCGCCTGCGCGAGGCCGTGCGACAGCGCCATCGAGTAGCAGGACGAGTGCGCCGCCGCGATCAGCTCCTCCGGGCTGGTCTTGCCGTTCGCCGCCTCGGCGCGGGACGGCCAGCTGACGTCGAACGAGCCGACGCCGGACGACTCGAGGGCGACGTTGCCCTTGCCCTCCAGCAGGTTGCCTTCCCAGTGCGTGGTCGCCTTGCGGGTGGTGGCCATGTCTGCAACTCCGTCTTCGACGAGGAAACCTTCGACGCCAAACCTAATGGGGATCGCCGGAGCGTGCGGCAGGCGCGGGGGCCAGCGGGCTCCCCTGGCGGGATCCGGGGTGATGGCGAACGAAAACGGCGAGTGCTCTGCATGAGCACTCGCCGTGATTCGAGAGCGGATGACGAGACTCGAACTCGCGACCCTCACCTTGGCAAGGTGATGCGCTACCAACTGCGCTACATCCGCCTGTTGACGACAACTATAGCCCACCCTCCAAGCCCGTTTCGACGGGGGGTCGGGTTCGCGCCAGCAGCCGGTCCACCTCGGTCAACCGCTCCTTCGACCAGCGCCACTCCCACAGCGGCCTGACCCGGTCCACGACCTCGGCGGGCAGCCACGGCGCGACCTCGTAGCGCAGCTCCCACTCGTCGAACACGTGCTCGTAGAAGCTGACCACCGACGCGTCGGACAGGAACCGCTCCGGCTGCCGGAAGCACCAGTGCGCGAAGCCGTGCACTCGACCGAGCACCTCGCGGTCGCCGTCGCGGTGGGCCTCCAGCGCCAGTTGCCACAACTCGGCCAGGAACACGTGGCAGGACCACGACTCGCGCTCGACGACGGCGCTCAGCTCGGGGAGGAGGGCGGAAGCCCTTGTGCGCCAATCGACCACGCGGCAGGAGACTACTCGCCGCCGGCGGTCCCGCAGCGCGATCGGCCACCAGCCGACGCCCATCCGTGACCGGTCCGTCACCGACCGCGAGCGCTGCCGCTGCCGCGCGCAGGTGCCCTGATTAGGCCGAACGGTCGACGTCGGCCGTCGGGTGTTCGGTATCGGCTCGCTATCGCTTCGGGCCGGAACCAGCCGACTGTGGCATCTTGACCACTGGACCACGGGCAGAGCGGAGGTGCCGGGGCGGGATGGCCGGAGACGCCGATTTCGACCGGGAACTGCTCGCCAGGGTCAGGGCGGGCGATGACGGCGCGTTCGGCGAGCTGTTCACCCGCCACGCCGACGCCGTGCGCCGCTTCGCCCTCCGGCACGTGCGCGAGCACGCCGAGGCCGACGACCTGACCGCGGAGGCGTTCTTCCGCGTGCTCCAGGCGATCCGCCGCGGCAACGGCCCGACCGACCACGTCCGCACCTACCTGCTGACCGTCGCGCGCCGGGTGGCGTGGGAGTGGAGCGGTCGGCGGCGGGACGTGCCGGTGGAGGACGAGGAGCTGAGCCTGCGGGTCGAGCCGTTCCCGGACGTCACCGCGAACCGGCCGGAGCACACGCTGATCTCCCGCGCGTTCACCAGCCTGCCCGAGCGGTGGCGCACGGTGCTGTGGCAGGTCGAGGTGGAGGGCGAGCGGCCGGCCGCGGTCGCGCCGAGCTTCGGCCTGAGCCCGAACGCGATGGCGGCGCTGGCCCGCCGCGCCCGCGAGGGGCTGCGGGCCGCGTACCTGCAGGCGCACCTGGCCGAGGACACCGGGCCGCGCGCGTGCAGCTCGGTGGTCGCGAAGCTCGGCGCCTACACGGCGGGCGGCGCGCAGGGCACCGAGCACCGGCGCATCCGCAAGCACCTGCGGACCTGCTCCTCGTGCAACGCGCTGCACGCCGAGCTGGTCGAGGTGTGCTCGACGTTGCGGGCGCACGCGGCGAGCATCGCCGTGCCGGTGGCCGCGACCGCGCTGCTCGCGCCCTCGGTGCTGGGTCCGGCGGTCCTGGGCCCGGCGGTCCTGGGCCCCGGGACGCTCGCCCCGGCGGTGCTGGGCAAGGCCGCGTGGCTCACCGGACGGGTGAAGCTGGCGCTGGCGGCGGCCGCCTCCGCCGCGGCCGTGGGGCTGTTCGGGGTGATGGCCGGGACGTTCACCGGCGCGCCCGGCCCCGCGCTGGTCCAGTCGGGCCCGGACGGCGCGCCCGGCGAGAACGTGCTGGCGCTGTGCTCGACCACGGCGACCGCGACCGGCACGGCGACCAGCGAGACGTCACCGCCGCCGCCACCGCCGCCCGCCGTGCAGGACGTGGTGCCCACGAAGGCGGTCCAGGTGGTGCGTCCGACGACCCCCACGACGACGGCGTCCACCTCGGTCCCGCCGCCGGTGCGGCCCACCGGTTCGACCGCGCCCGCCGAACCGCGCTCCCTGGACGTGACCACGTCGTCGACGCCGGTGACCACGTCGGACACCGGCACGGCGCTGGTGGCCACCACGACCACCCGCGCCTCCGACCCGCCCAGGTCGGCGAGCACGCCGGCTCCCACGGCCACGCCGACGACCGTGACGCTGTACCCGACGCCGGTCGGCCTCGGCACCGCGTGAGGAGCGGGTTTCACCCACGAGGTGCAAGACTTTGCCGGTAGCGTGGAAAGCGCTGAGTGATCGCTCGACGTCTTGAGGAGACGGTGATGACGCGGCTGGTGCGCGGGGCTGACGGCCGGATGTGGACGGTGCGCAGCCAGATCGAGTGGCGCAACCCGTCGACCGATGCCGACTTCGAGCACGACGTGAACGGCGGCCACGGCCCCGGGGCGTTGATGCTCGCGATCGTCATCGGCATGGCCGTGATCCTGGTGGCGTGGACGCCGTCGGAGGTCGTCGTGCCGTCGTGGCTCATCGTGGCGCTGGTCCTGGTGTTCCTGTTCTTCCCGGTGCGCTGGGCGGTGCGGCGGCCGTGGCTGGTGGCGGCGGAGTCGAAGAAGACCGAGGAGCTGCCGCCGGAGCGGTGGGTCGGCTCGGTGCGCGGCTTCCTGACCGTGCGCAACGAGGTGGCCAACGTGGCCCGCAAGATCGAGATGTACTCGCTGCCCGACCTGGACGGCCCGCTGCAACCGGTCGACTGACGGCCGTTCGCGGGTGACACTGGTCGGGTGCCGGAACTGCCCGAGGTCGAGGCGCTCGCCCACCACCTGCGCGAGCACGCCGTTGGACGGCGCGTGCACCGGGTGGACGTCGCGTCGTTGCAGGTGTTGAAGACGTTCACGCCGCCGTGGACCGATCTCCAGGGACGCGAGGTGACCGGCGCGGGCCGGTTCGGCAAGCACCTGGACCTCGACTGCGGCGGCCTGCACCTGGTGGTGCACCTGGCCCGGGCCGGGTGGCTGCGCTGGTCGGAGACCCTGTCGGCGGCACCGCCCAAGCCGGGCCGTGGTCCGCTGGCGCTGCGCGTGCACCTGGGCCCGCCGGGGCAGGGGCCGGGGTTCGACCTGACCGAGGCGGGCACCAAGAAGGGCCTGGCCGCGTGGGTGGTCCACGACCCGGCGGACGTGCCGGGCATCGCGCGGCTGGGACCGGACGCGCTGTCGGTGACGCGCACCCAGTTGGAGGACCTGTTCGCCGGCCGCACCGAGCGGTTGAAGACCGCGCTGACCGACCAGACGGTGATGGCGGGCGTCGGCAACGCGTACTCCGACGAGATCATGCACACGGCCCGGCTGTCGCCGTACGCGACGGCGGGCAAGCTGCCGGCGGAGGCGCTGGACCGGCTGCACGAGGCGTTGATCGGCGTGCTGACCGACGCCGTGGCGCGGTCCGTCGGCCAGGCCGCGGCGACACTGAAGGGTGAGAAGCGGTCGGGGTTGCGGGTGCACGCGCGGACCGGCCTGCCGTGCCCGGTGTGCGGTGACACGGTGCGCGAGGTCTCCTTCGCGGACAAGGCTTTCCAGTACTGCCCGACGTGCCAGACGGGTGGGAAGCCGCTGGCCGACCGGCGCTTGTCGCGGCTGCTCAAGTAGGTCACACGGACGAGTGGCTTGCTCCGTTCGTCGGCTGATCGGGGCCGGAGGGGGAACTACTCCAGGAGTCCGCAAGACCACCTGGAGGAGCAATGAACCAGCGCCTCGCCGCCGCGCTGATCGGTACCACCATGGGACTGGCCACGTTCGCCGGTTCGACCATCGCCGTCTCGGCCGCCGCGCCCCAGAAGGAACCGGCGCAGCTGACCCAGGAAGACGTCTCGAAGCTGATCTGCCGGCTGCTGGAGGAGACGGACCTCCTCGACGAGCCCTCGCTGGCGGACCTGGTGGAGAAGCTCGGGTGCAAGAAGTCGGAGAAACCCACTTCCACCACGACCACCACCACTACGGGGAACCAGCCCGGTCGGAACGGTCCGCGTTGACCCGGAGTGATCGCTCCGGCCCGGGGGAGCGGCCCGAGTGATCGGGTCGCCCCCACGCTCCGTGATCGCGAGACGTGGTGATCACCCGTTCGGGTAAGCGTTCTGCCACGGTTGCCGCCAATTCATCGGATGTGCACGTCTCGCACCGTCTATCCCCTTGCCTATACCGCCCCCACGGCACAGCATGGACGCCGTGCGGGACCTCCTGACCGAGCGCGCTGTGCTCGGACTCATCGCGACCTTGGCCGTTCTGGGCCTCTTCGTGATGCTGTGCCGTGCCCGCCGCGTCAGCACGTCGGTCGAGGACGCCGTGATGGACATGCTGCACCGCATGTCGAAGGCGTCGGCCGACCTGCGCGAGGGCTTGACCGAGGACGCGGCGAACAAGGCGACGCCGCACCTGCGGGAGATGCTGCGGTGCGTCGCGGTCGGCATCACCGACCACGAGGGCACGCTGCTGTCCTGGGACGGCGGCGCCAACGACCACTACGAGTTCCTGCGCACCTACATCGAGCGCGCGATCGGCGAGGGTCACAAGGAGCACGTCGAGCACCGCAAGCTGGACTGCGAGCTGCCCGGCCCGTGCTCGCTGCACAGCGCCGTGATCGTGCCGCTGGTGGTGGAGGGCGACGTCGCCGGCACGCTGATCGTGGTCAGCGGCGTGGCCAACAAGCGGCAGATCCGGATGGCGGAGGAGACCGCGCGGTTCGTCTCCACGCAGCTCGAGCTGGAGGTGCTGCAGAAGTCGCGGCAGGCGCTGGCGCAGGCCGAGGTCCGGGCGCTGCGGGCGCAGATCTCGCCGCACTTCGTCTACAACGCGCTGAACACGATCTCGTCGCTGATCCGCACCGACCCCGCGCACGCGCGGGAGCTGCTGCAGGAGTTCGCCGAGTTCACCCGGTACTCGTTCCGCACCGACGGCTTCTTCACCACGCTGGCCGACGAGCTGACCAACATCCACCGCTACCTGACCATCGAGCAGGCCCGGTACGGGTCGCGGCTCAACGTGCGGCTCAAGATCGCGCCCGAGGTGCTCCAGGTCGTGCTGCCGTTCCTGGTGCTGCAACCGCTGGTGGAGAACGCCGTGCGGCACGGCCTGGCCAAGAAGCCCGGCGGCGGCGAGCTGACGATCATCGCCGAGGACAACGGCGCGGAGGCGCTGATCTCGGTCGAGGACGACGGCGTCGGCATGGACCCGGACCGCCTCTTCGACGACCTCAAGGACGCCCACCAGACCGGCGCGCACGTCGGCCTGGGCAACATCAACCACCGGATGCGGGCGGTGTTCGGCGACGACTACGCGCTGGTCGTGGAGACCGCGCCGGACGCCGGCATGAAGATCATCCTCAAGATCCCGAAGTACCGGCCCGGCGTGCAGACGAACCTGCCGCTGGTGCCGCCCCGGCTGGAGGACACGACCGAGCAGCCCGCGGTCCGGGCGTGATCACGCGGCGGCGACCGCCAGCACCGTCACCATCATGACCGCGCAGACGCTCCACGTGATCCACATCCAGTAGACGTGCATGGCGGTGGGACCGTCCGCATTCTTGCGGCCCCGGTCGTCCCACCACTCGACGTAGCGTTCGAGCCACCGGAACGGGTTGAACGTCACCGCTCGATGTTAGCCGTGTCACTCGGCGCCCGGTGACACGTAAGGTCGGAGCCATGAGCGTGACGGACAAGATCGCGGCCCGGCTGCCCAGGATCGTCGCCGAGCGGACCGAGCGCGGACCCGTGGTGGCCGCCGTCCGCCTGCACGGCGTCATCACCCCGACGCCCACGCCGATGGCCCGCAACACCATCAGCATGCAGACCGTAGAGAGCGCGCTGACCCGCGCGTTCGAGCACGACCGGCTGGTCGCGGTCGCCCTGCTGATCAACTCGCCCGGCGGCGCGCCGACCCAGTCCGCGCTGGTCGCCGAGCGCATCCGCGAGCTGGCCGCGAAGAAGAAGGTGCCGGTGCTGGCGTTCTGCGAGGACCTGGCGGCCTCCGGCGGCTACTGGCTGGCCTGCGCGGGCGACGAGATCTACGCGCACGGCACGTCCCTGGTGGGCTCGATCGGCGTGGTCAGCGCGGGCTTCGGCCTCAACGGGCTGATCGAGCGCTACGGCGTCGAGCGGCGCGTGCACACGGCGGGCGAGAACAAGGTGCGGCTGGACCCGTTCAGCCCGGAGAAGCCCGAGGACGTCGAGTGGCTCAAGGGCCTCCAGGTGCAGCTGCACGAGCAGTTCGCGGACTGGGTCAGGCAACGCCGGGGCGTGAAGCTCAAGGCGACCGACGACGAGCTGTTCAACGGCGAGGTGTGGACGGGCGCGAAGGCCGTCGAGCTCGGTCTGGTCGACGGCCTCGGCACGCTGCGCGGCGTGGTGGCCCAGCGCTACCCGGACGCGGAGATCGCCATCGCCGAGCCGCGCCGGCCGCTGCTGGCCCGCCTCGGACTCGCCGGCGCGACCACCCGATCGGGCGACTTCCTGGTGGAGGGCCTGGCGGCGCTGGAAGAGCGGGCGCGCTGGTCGCGATTCGGGTTGTGAGGTCACGCCCCGGTGGCCGTCCGGCAACCGGCGTAGACAGCGACCCCACCGGGTCGGCAAGATGCGCGGCACAGTGAGTACCCAGGACAACACCGGCCTCCTCGTTCTGGCGGTGGACGACGAGGCACCCGGTCTGAGCGAGATCAAGTACCTGCTCGAAAGCAGCCCGCACATTCGACGCGTGCTCACGGCCTTCGACGCGGCCGAGGCACTGCGCATCCTCCGGGGTGACTACGACGTCGAGGTGATGGACCGCACCCGGGCAGGGCTACCGCCGGTGGACGCCGTGTTCGCCGACATCAACATGCCCGGCCTGAGCGGGACGGACCTCGCGCGGGTGCTCGGCGCGTTCCGCCAGCCGCCGGCCCTGGTGTTCGTCACGGGCGTCGAGCACTCGGAGGCCGTGGTGGCGTTCGAGGTGGGCGCGCTGGACTTCGTGACCAAGCCGATCAACGAGGACCGGGTCAACAAGGCGATCTCGCGGGTCGTCGACCGGGTCGCCGCGACACCGGCGGCCTCGCCGGAGCCCGCCGCGGCGGAACCGCAGGACGACGAGGTGATCCCGGTCGAGCTCGGCGGCACCATCAAGCTCGTGCCCCGGGCCACCGTCCGCTACGTCGAGGCGCAGGGCGACTACGCGCGCCTGCACACCAACGACGGCGCGAGCCACCTGGTGCGCATCCCGCTGGCGCAGCTCGAAGAGCGCTGGGAGAACGCCGGTTTCGTCCGCATCCACCGGTCCTACCTGGTGGCGCTGCCGCTGGTGACCGAGCTGCGGATGACGTCCAACGGGTACGCGGTGGTGATCGGCTCCGGCGAGGGCGCGAAGGAGCTGCCGGTCAGCAGGCGGCACACCCGTGAGCTGAAGGAGAGGATCGTGCGTCCCCCCAAGAGCAGTTGGGGATGACCAAGCACTCCGGCCCTCCCGGGCAACCGGACCAGCCGCAGCCGGCCGAGCGCGACGCCTGGCTGTCGGTCTCGGCGCGCAAGAACCGCCGCCGCCGGGTGGTGCTGGCGGACCCGCGCGGCCGCGGTCGGGTGCTGCGCACGATCATCGAGCTGGAGGAGCAGACCAGCGTCGGCGAGAAGCTGATCCGCGACCTGATCCGCACCCAGTTGCGCACCGGGCTGGCGCTGGGCGGCGGCACGTTGCTGCTGCTGGCTCTGCTGCCGCTGGTGTTCTACCTCCTGCCGGCGCTGGCGGAGGTGGAGTTCGTCGGCGTGCGGCTGCCGTGGCTGCTGCTGGGCCTGCTGCCGTTCCCGCTCTGCTACGGCGTGGGGTACGCGTACCGAAGACTCGCCGAGCGGCACGAGCACGACTTCGTGAGTTCGGTGGACCGGTGATCGACAACCCGTGGAGCCTGGTGCTCGTCGGCGTGATGGCGCTGCTGACGTTCTCGTTGGGCTACGTGGGTTCCCGCCGCGCGAACACGACCCCGGACTTCCTGGTGGCCCGGCGCGCCGTCCCGGCCACCCGCAACGCCGCCGCGATCTCCGGCGAGTACCTGTCGGCCGCGTCGTTCCTGGGCGTCGCGGGGCTGGTGCTCAAGGACGGCATCGACGCGCTGTGGTACCCGATCGGCTTCACCGCGGGGTACCTGGCGATGATGCTGTTCGTGGCCGCGCCGCTGCGGCGGTCGGGCGCCTACACGCTGCCGGACTTCGCCGAGGCGCGGCTGGGACCGTCGAACCTGCGCAGGGTCTGCACGTTCTTCGTGATCTGCATCGGCGTGCTGTACCTGGTGCCGCAGCTGCAGTCGGCCGGGTTGACGCTGAACACGATCACCGGCCTGCCCGCGTGGCTGGGCGGCGCGGTGGTGACCGCGATCGTGGTGGTGAACGTGCTCGGCGGCGGGATGCGCGCGATCACGCTGGTGCAGGCGTTCCAGTACTGGGGCAAGCTGTTCGCGATCGCCGCGCCGACGTTCGTGCTGTTCACGCTGTTCCTGGCCGGGCCGGGCAACGGCGCGCAGCCGGTCGACGCCGCGGGCGTGCTGCGGTTCCCGGAGGACGTCCACGTGACCACGGTCGACCCGGTGCGGGTGCGCGTCGACGTGGCGGTGGAGCTGTCCGCGACCGGCTCGGTGAACGGCTACCCCGCCGACGGCCCGGTGTACTGGACGCCCGGCCTGCACGAGGTGGGCGCGGACACCGAGCTGCGGTTCCGGGCGGGCTCGCCGGTGCCGGTGGTCGAGGGGTCGCCGACGTCGAACCACGACTGGCTGCGACCGCAGACCGGGGGCCTGTCGGGGCTGTTCGAGACGTACTCGCTGATCTTCGCGACGTTCCTGGGCACGATGGGCCTGCCGCACGTGCTGGTGCGGTTCTACACCAACCCGGACGGGCGGGCGGCGCGGCGCACGGCGCTGCACGTGCTGTACCTGCTGGGGCTGTTCTACCTGTTCCCGACGATCCTGGGCGTGATCTCGCGCCAGTACCTGCCGCAGCTGCTGGTGACGGGCAAGACGGACGCGGCGGTGCTGCTGCTGCCGACCACGATGCAGCCGAACCTGCTGGGGCAGGTGCTCGGCGCGGTGGTGGCGGCGGGGGCGTTCGCGGCGTTCCTGTCCACGTCGTCCGGCCTGCTGGTGTCGGTGGCCGGGGTGGTGTCGACGGACATCCTGCCGGGCAAGGTCCGCGACTTCCGCTGGGCGACGGTGCTGACGGGCGCGGTGGCGATCGGGCTGGCGCTGGTGCTGCCGCGGGCGGACGCGTCGTTGACGGTGGCGATGTCGTTCGCGTTGGCGGCGTCGACGTTCTGCCCGTTGTTGTTGTTGGGCATCTGGTGGCGCGGGCTGACGTGGGTCGGCGCGATGGCAGGTCTCGTCGTCGGGGGCGGCCTGGTGATCGCCTCGCAGGTGGTGATGGTGGTCAGCTCGTACACCGGGCGGTGGGCGCCGACGGTGTTCTCGCAGCCGGCGCTGGTGACCGTGCCGGTGGCGTTCCTGACCATGGTGATGATCAGCAAGCTGACCGCGCGCCGCAGGCCCGACGACGTGAACCAGATCCTGCTGCGGTTGCACGCGCCGGATCCGCTGGGCTTCATGCGCGACCGCGAGTCGCGGTTCGGCGTGCCCGACGACAAGTCCCGGGCGGCGGAGCGCGGGCACGGCGGCGAGGAGCCGTCACCGGCCTGAGCCTGTGAACCGCGTCACAGGTCGGTTCGGTCGGCCGGGCCGCGGTCGGGCCCGGGTGACGGGTTCTCCGAGTCGCCTTACCACGTGATGACCTGCGAGGTTTCCGCTCGCGCTGACCCTGTGTGGCTGAGAGTGCGGATAGGTCTCAATCGGGTGAAGATAAAGACACCGATCCGGTTATCGGTGACTTCGATCACCCGAGTGGCACTTCGTCTCAGCATTACTACCGCTCATCGCATCACTCGACTGTTGAGCGCAAGGTCACACGAAAGGTCTTTCAGGCGTGAGCCAGGTCTCCCTACGGTGCACGGCGTATCAGGAACGCACCAGGAGGACTTACGTGCCGTTCACACCGTCGTCAAGTACGCGAGGAGGGGACCGTGAGCACCTCTGAGCAGCACACCCCAGCCGACGCCCAGGGCAACCACGACTGGGTCGATGTGCAGAACAGCCCCGACTTCCGCGAGTTGCGCCGGCGGCTGCGCAGTTTCGTCTTCCCCATGGCCGGTCTCTTCCTGGCCTGGTACCTGCTGTACGTCCTGCTCGCCGACTACGCCCACGGGTTCATGTCGACGAAGGTCTTCGGCAACGTCAACTGGGGCCTGATCCTCGGTCTGCTCCAGTTCGTGTCGACGTTCCTCATCACGACGCTCTACGTGCGGCACGCGAACAAGAACCTCGACCCCATGGCGGAGAAGCTCCGCAACGAGCTCGAAGGGGGTCAAGCGTGAACGGCAACGCCCTGCTCAACATCGGCATCTTCGGCGTCTTCGTCGCGGCCACCCTGGTCGTCGTCATCCGGGCCAGCCGCAACACCAAGACGGCGGCCGACTACCTCGCCGCGGGCCGCGCCTTCACCGGCCCCCAGAACGGCATCGCGATCGCGGGCGACTACCTGTCCGCCGCGTCGTTCCTCGGCATCGCGGGCGCCATCGCGGTCAACGGCTACGACGGCTTCCTGTACTCCATCGGCTTCCTGGTGGCGTGGCTCATCGCGTTGCTGCTGGTCGCGGAGCTGCTGCGGAACACGGGCAAGTTCACCATGGGCGACGTGCTGGCGTTCCGGATGCGGCAGCGCCCCGTCCGCGCGGCGGCGGCCACCTCCACCATGGCCGTGTCGTTCTTCTACCTGCTGGCCCAGATGGCGGGCGCCGGCGGCCTCGTCGCGCTCCTGCTGGGCATCACCGGCAAGGGCGGCCAGGCCATCGTGATCGCCGTGGTCGGCGCGCTGATGATCGCCTACGTGCTCATCGGCGGCATGAAGGGCACCACCTGGGTGCAGATCATCAAGGCCGTCCTGCTCATCGCGGGCGCCGGCGTGATGACGATCTGGGTGATGGGCAAGTACGGCTTCAACCTGTCCAACCTGCTCGGCTCGGTGTCGGACAAGCTGCTCGGCCCCGGCCTGCAGTACGGCAAGACCGAGACCAGCAAGCTCGACTTCATCTCGCTCGCCCTGGCGCTGGTGCTCGGCACCGCCGGCCTGCCGCACATCCTGATGCGCTTCTACACGGTCCCGACCGCGAAGGAAGCCCGTCGTTCCGTGGTGTGGGCGATCTGGCTGATCGGCATCTTCTACCTGCTCACGCTGGTGCTCGGCTACGGCGCGGCGGCGCTGGTCGGCTCCGACAAGATCACCAAGGCGCCCGGTGGCGTGAACTCGGCGGCCCCGCTGCTCGCCGAGGCCCTCGGCGGCCCGATCCTGCTCGGCCTGATCGCCGCGGTCGCGTTCGCCACGATCCTCGCCGTGGTCGCCGGCCTGACGATCACCGCGTCGGCGTCGTTCGCGCACGACATCTACGCGAACATCATCAAGAAGGGCCAGCTGGAGGACAAGGAAGCCGAGGTCAAGGTCGCCCGGCGCACCGCCGTCGTGATCGGCGTCGTCGCGATCCTCGGCGGCATCCTCGCCAACGGCCAGAACATCGCCTTCCTGGTGGCGCTCGCGTTCGCGGTGGCGGCCTCGGCGAACCTGCCGACGATCCTCTACTCGCTGTTCTGGAAGCGCTTCAACACCTCGGGCGCGCTCTGGAGCATCTACGGCGGCCTCGGCATCACGGTGCTGCTGATCGTGTTCTCGCCGGTGGTGTCCGGCAAGCCGGTCAACCCGGCCACCGGCAAGAGCGCGTCGATGCTGCAGGGCGTGGACTTCCACTGGTTCCCGCTCGACAACCCCGGCCTCGTGTCGATCCCGCTGTCGTTCCTGCTGGGTTTCCTCGGCACGGTCCTGTCGAAGGAGAACGACAAGAAGAAGTACGCGGAGATGGAGGTGCGCGCCCTCACCGGCGTCGGCGCCGAGAAGGCGACCGCGCACTAGTCCGCTTTCCGCCGGGTTCCCGCGCCGGCCGTCACCCTTTCGAGGGTTGGCGGCCGGCGTTCTCCTTATCCCCGGTTCATGGGGGCCGTGGCAGCATGGACCCGTGACCGTTCCCAGCGTTGAAGTGTCCGAGGTGCCCGCGGAGCTCCCGGAGGGCAAGGTGCTGCTCGACGTGCGCGAGGCCGACGAGTGGGCGGCGGGTCACGCCCCCGGCGCCCTGCACATCCCGATGAGCGAGTTGGCGGGCCGGCTCGGCGACCTGCCCGGTGATTCCGAGTTCTACGTCGTGTGCCGCGCCGGCGGCCGTTCCGCGCGGGTCACGCAGTACCTGAACGCCAACGGCTGGGAGGCGACCAACGTCGACGGCGGCATGCAGGTGTGGGCCGCGTCGGGTCGCCCGCTGGTCGGCGAGGTCGACGGCGCGGAGCCCGAGGTCATCTGACATGGCGCTGCCGCCGCTGCGGGTGGACTGGGTGGCGACCCCGCCGCCCGGCGCCTACCCGCACCGCCGCCGGGGCGCGCCGCGGCGGGCCTACACCGGCCCGCCGTCCTACCCGGTGCCGCCGCGCTGGGGCTTCCCGCTGCTGGCGTGGCGCTGGCCCACGTCCGTGGCCATGGACGACGACCGGCCCGCCGACACCGTCGACCAGGCGCAGCGGCTGGCGCGGACGGCGACCCACGCGCTCGGCCTGGCCGCGCTGACCTCGCTGTGGGCGGCGGGCAGCGAGATCTGGCGCTACGTGCTGCTGCTGCTCAGCCGCTACGGCGCGATGTCGCGGACCACCGTGGGCGTGTCCGACGCCATGGTGGTGTCGTCGTCGGTGGTGACGTTCGTGGCGTCCGCGGTCGCCCTGGTCTTCACCCTGCTGTGGCTGCGGCGCGCCCGCAACGCCGCCGCCGCGGAGGCGGGCTACGGCCCGTCCAGGTCGGACCGGGAGGTGCTGGTCGGCCTGGTGGTGCCCGGCGTGAACCTGGTCGTCCCCGGGTCGGTGCTGGCCGAGTTGGAGCACGCGGCGCTGCGCGAGCCCGCCACCGCCCGCCCGAACCCGTCCAGGCTGCTGCGCTGGTGGTGGGGCGTGTGGGCGGCCACGGGGCTGTTCGCCGCGTTCACCCTGGCCTGGGGCTTCCGCTCCAGCGTGCAGGCGCTGGCCGACGGCGTGCTGTTCCACGCGGTCGCCGACCTGCTGGCCGCCGCCGTGGCGATCCTGACGGCCGTGGTGGTCCGCCACATCACCACCCTGCTGCTGCCGGTGGACGCGAACGCCATCCGCCGCATGAGGGTGGTGGACGTGAAGGACGCACCGACCCCGGTCCTGCGCCCGGTCCGCGCCTCCGGCTCGCCCCGCTGACGCAGCCGTCACCGCGGTGCCGGCACCCGGTCGGCCAGGAAGTCCTCCCAGGTCCGCGCGCCGCGGGTGGCCCCCTCGCCGGCCAGGTTGTCGCCCGCGCGGTAGGCGCGGCCCGCCTGGCCGGGCATCCGGACCGGCAGCAGCGGGCGGCGCTTGTCGCGCGCGGCCAGGTAGCCGCGGACCAGGTCGCCGAGGCCGTGCACCTCCGGGCCCGCCAGGTCGGGCACCAGGCCCGCCGGCGCGCCCAGCGCCAGCTCCACCAGGCGTTCGGCCACGTCCCGGGCGTCGACCGGCTCGAACCGCAGCCCTCCGGGGACCGGCACGACCGGCAGCTTCGCCATCTTCTCCACCACCGCCAGGGTCAGGTCGTGGAACTGGGCCGCGCGCAGGGTCGTCCACGGCATCCCCGACCCGGCCACCGCGCGTTCCGCCCCGAGCTTGGCCCGGAACCACGCCAGCGGGACGCGGTCCACACCGATCACCGAGATGTGGACGAGGTGCCGCACCCCGCCGGCCGCCGAGGCCGCGCCGACCAGCCGCCCGGTCGCCTCCGCGTCACCCTTCGGCCCGCCGGCCAGGTGCACGACGGTCTCGACGCCCGCCACCGCGGCCTCGACACCGGCGCCCGTGAGCAGGTCGCCGGTCACGTGCTCGACGCCGTCCACCGGCCCTCCGCCGCGCCGGCTCAGCACCCGCACCCGGTGGCCTGCCTCCGCCAACCGCGGCACGACCAACCGACCGAGGGTGCCGGTACCGCCCGTGACCAGGATGGATGTCATTGTTCCTCCGAACATGTCGAGTGGGTCTACTGCTACGACCCGCGACGCGGAAGGAACGTGACACGGTGGACGACCCGACCGAGCGCTTCGAGGAGCACCGGTCCCACCTGCGGGCGGTGGCGTACCGGATGCTCGGCTCGGTGGCCGAGGCCGACGACGCCGTGCAGGAGGCCTGGCTGCGGTTCCACCGCGCCGACACCGCCGAGGTCGAGAACCTCGGGGCGTGGCTGACCACCGTCGTCGCCCGGCTCTGCCTGAACGTCCTGCGCTCCCGCGAGCAGCGGCGCGAGGACGCGTGGGACCTCCACCTGCCCGACCCGGTCCTGGGTTACGGCGACGGCAGCGACCCCGAGCACGAGGCGGTGCTCGCCGACTCCGTCGGGTTGGCGCTGCTGGTCGTCCTCGACACCCTCACGCCCGCCGAACGCCTCGCGTTCGTGCTGCACGACCTGTTCGCCGTCCCGTTCGACGAGATCGCCGCCGTGATCGAGAAGTCCGCGGCCGCGACCCGCCAGCTCGCCAGCCGCGCCCGACGCCGGGTGCAGGGACGGGTGCCGACCCCGGATCCCGACCTGGCCCGGCAGCGCGAGGTCGTGAACGCCTTCTTCGCCGCCGCCCGTGACGGCGACCTCGACGCCCTGGTCGCCGTGCTCGACCCGGACGTCGTGCTCCGCTCCGACGGCGGCGCGGGCTCCCGCTTCACCGTCGCCTACACCGGCGCGCGCACCGTGGCGGGCCAGGCGGTCACCTTCGGCCGGCTGTCGCCGTTCGCCCGGCCGGTGCTGGTCAACGGTGCCGCCGGCGTCGTCGTCGTGGCCGACGGCCGGCCGGTGTCGATCATGGCGTTCACGGTCGTGGGCGGCCGGATCGTCGCCGTCGACGTCCTGGCGGACTCGGCCCGCCTCGCCCGGCTGGTGGACGTGCGGGCGGTCGACGCCGCCGGGCCGGTCGACTCGCCGGACTCCCGGTGATCGGCGTCGACAGGCGTGGCGGGGCGTTCATGCCGTCAGGTCGTCTTCTTCTTCGTCCTCGTACTCCCAGACGAGCGCGAGGGGGATGCGCCTGCCGTACCGGTTGAGGGCCGATTCGGCGGACGCGTGCTGGCCGATGAAGGTCCTGCCGGTCTCGGGGTCGCGCCGGTAGACGATCGCGTCGGTCCGCTCGTCGTCCAGGATCTCCATGCCCCAGGCGAAGATGCGGGTGCGGTCGGTCGCGTCGACCAGGCTGAAGAGGTTCGCTTCCACGGCGACGACTGTGCGCCCGGGAGATCCGCCCGATGCGGTGAAGCACAGCGGGAATCCCGCATCCGCGCGTCCCGCCGGATCATGCTGCCCTGTGCCCACTCCGCCACCGTTCCGCCGCCGTCGGCTGGGGCGCAAGCTCGCCCGGATGCGGACGCAGGCCAAGCTGACCCTCGAAGAGGCGGCCAAGGCCCTCTACCGCAGCAAGTCCACCCTGCACCGGCTGGAGAACGGGGAGACGATCCTCGACATCCACCTGGCCAAGTCGATGATGGACCTCTACGACCAGTACGACCCGGACCTCATCGACCAGGCGCTGCGGGCCCGCGAGCCCGGCTGGTGGACCACGTACGGCATCGAGAACCAGGGTTACATCGACGTCGAGACCGAGGCCTCCGACGTGCGCGACCTGTCGCCGCTGATCATCCCGGGCCTGCTCCAGACCACCGGTTACATGCGCGCGATGTTCGAGGCGCACCGGCTCAAGCGGACCAGGCGGTGGCTGGAGAACGACATCCGCGTCCGCCAGATCCGGCAGCGACGACTGACCGAGCCGGACGACCCGCTGCGCTTGCACGCGATCGTCGACGAGGCCGCTCTCCGCAAGGTGGTCGGCAGCCGAGAGGTCATGCGCGAGCAGCTGAGGCACCTGCTCGAGCTGGCCACGCGGCCGAACGTGACGATCCAGCTCGTGTCGAGCGGGCAGGGCGTGGTCGACGGCATGGCGACGGCGTTCACGCTGCTGGGCTTCGCCGGACCGGAGGAGCCGGAGGTCCTGTACATCGAGTACCTGACCGGAGCGCTGCACATCGAGGAGGAACGGCAGCTCCAGGAGGCTAGACTGACGTTCGATTTCGTGGCCTCCCGGGCGTTGAGCCCGGAGGATTCCGTGGCCTCGATCGAACGGGTTCTGGCCGAGTGAAAGAGGCGGTGGCCGTGTCCACAGTGGACCTCTCCGGCGTGACGTGGCGCAAGAGCAGCCGGAGCAACGGCGCGAGCAATGCCAACTGCGTCGAGGTGGCGTTCGCGGGGCCCGCGGTGGTCGCCGT
Organism: Actinosynnema sp. NPDC051121; assembly: GCA_040689555.1. Lineage (GTDB taxonomy): Bacteria > Actinomycetota > Actinomycetes > Mycobacteriales > Pseudonocardiaceae > Actinosynnema. Next base: position 273,101 of record JBFBCZ010000002.1, read on the forward strand.
GCGGGACTCGAAGAACCCGGATGCCGCAACGCTCGCGTTCCCCGCTGTTCAGTGGTCGTTCTTCCTCCGGCACTTGGGTTCCTGACCGACCGCGTGCCACCGTGGCCTCATGCGGGTACTCGCGGCGGCACTGGTCCTGACCCTGCTGGGCTCCGGCGTGGCGAACGCCGACAGCGGTAGGAGGTTCGACCTCCAGGCGCACCGGGGTGGCATCGGGTTGACGGTCGAGAGCACGTTGGCGGCGTTCGGCAAGGCGCTCGAAGTGGGCGTCACGACGCTGGAACTGGACGTGCAGATCACCAGCGACGGCCGTGAGGTCGTCACCCACGACCGCAGGACCAACCCGGCCAAGTGCGCCGACACGGCACCGGCGTTCCCCGGCGACCCGGCGTTCCCGTACGTGGGCAAGTACGTGAAGGACCTGACGTTCGCGCAGGTCCGCACCCTGGACTGCGGGTCGAAGCGCTGGGCGCAGTACCCGGACCAGGAGCTGTCCCCGGGCGCGCGGATGCCGACGCTGGCCGAGGTGTTCGCGCTGGCCCGCCGCTACCGGGCGTTCGACGTGAAGTTCAACATCGAGACCAAGGTCGAGGCCGCCGCGCCGCACGAGACCGCGCCGCGCGAGCAGTTCGTGGAGGTCACGGCCCGCGAGATCCGCAAGTCCGGCTTCTACCGCAACGTCACCATCCAGTCGTTCGACTGGGGCACGCTGATGCTGTGGCGGCGGGCCGAACCGCGCCTCCCGCTGGTGGCGCTGACCCAGCCGGAGTTCCTGCGCCCCGGTTCGCCGTGGACGGGCGGCCTGGAGCTCGCGGACTTCGGCGGCAGCGTGGTGAAGGCCGTGCGGAGCTTCGGCGCGTCCGCCCTGTCCCCGGTGCACGGAAACCCGCAGGGCGGCGAGGTCGGCGACCCCGACTACGTCCCGTTCACGACGAAAGCCCTGGTGGACGAGGCGCACGCCAACGGCCTGAAGGTCATCCCGTGGACCGTCGACGACCCGGCCACCATGCGCAAGCTGATCGACGACGGCGTGGACGGCCTGATCACCGACTACCCGGACCGCCTGCGCGCGGTGATGGCCGAACGCGGCTTCAAGCTGCCGAAGCAGCACGAGCTCAAGCGGTAGCGGCCCGCGCCCAGCGGCGTTTGTGGAAGATCGGGTCGCGGCCGTGGACGTCGAGCGACACGGCGGGGTCGGTGAACGCCCTGCGCAGGCCGGTCAGGTGGGCGTGCCCGTGCCGGTGGACGTCCCGTTCCGCCGCCACCAGCTCGCCGGCCTCGGTGAACAGGTCGCCGAGGCGGAGCAGCGAGCGGCCCGTGCCGGAGACGACGAGGGTGGACGCGTGCTCGGCGAGCGCGATGCGGTGCGGCCCGGTCCACTCCCACTCGCGCCACACCTCACCCACGCGGGCCGGTGGGGTGCCGAACCGGCCGGGACGGGCGGTCGACCGCCGCAGCGCCCGCCGCACCGCCGGCCAGGCCGACGGCCGCAGCCCCACGTCACGGTGCACCACCAGCAGGTCCACCGGCCGGGCGTCGCCCATCCGCCACAGCTCCTCGGACGGCACGTTGTCCCGTGCCGGGACGAACAGCGCGCTGTGCCGGCTGGTCGCCGCCAGCCGCACGAGCGCGCCCAGCCGCAGCAGGTCGGCCCGCGACCCGGTGACGGCCGCCGCGCCCGTGATCGGCTCGGGTGGCCGCACCCAGAGGTTCCGCAGCCGGGCGGCGGGCACGAGGACGCGGTGCAGCGGCGCGTGCCGCGGCACGGGGTGCGCGATCACCGACAACCGCATCGGCCCAGCGTGGCGGCTGCCGTGACGTGCCGTCCAGCGGTTTACCCGGACGTGAGCGGCAGGTCGTGCAGGCCCCGGATGACGAACTCGGTCCGGCGGCGGGGTTGCGCGGCCAGGGTGGCGGTCGGGAGCTTGCGGGCCAGGGAGGACAGGGCGGCCTGGACCTCGATGCGGGCCAGGGGCGCGCCCAGGCAGTAGTGGATGCCCATGCCGAAGCCCAGGTGGGGGTTGGGGCTGCGGGTGATGTCGAAGGTGTCCGGGTCGGTGAAGACCTCGGGGTCGCGGGCGGCGGCGCCGAGCAGGGCGGCGATCTTCTGACCCGGTTCGACCCGGTACCCGGCGATGGTGACGGGTTCGGTGGCGGTGCGCTCGAACAGCTGCAGCGGCGAGTCGTAGCGGATCAGCTCTTCCACCGCCGTCGGCAGCAGAGCGTGGTCGTTCACCAGCCGGCGCCACTCGTCCGGGTGGTTCATCAGTGCTTGGACGCCGTTGCCGATGACGTTGACGGTGGCCTCGTGGCCCGCCATGAGCAACAGCACGGCGGTCGCGACCAGCTCGTCCTCGGTCAGCTTGGCCCCGTCGGTGTCGGTGACGGCCACCAGGTCGGACACCAGGTCGTCACCGGGGGAGGTGCGCCGCAGCGCGATCAGGTCCCGCAGGTAGTCGACGAACTCCCCGGCCGCGCGCTCGGCCGCCGCCTGCTTGTCCGCGGGCAGCCCGTACTCGTACATCTTCACGATGGCGTTGGACCACGGCTGCAACAACGCCCGGTCCCGCGCGGGCACGCCGAGCAGTTCGGCGATCACCTCGACCGGCAGCGGCGCGGCCACGTGGGACAGCAGGTCGGCCTGCCCCTCCGAGGAGACCTTGGCCACCAGCTCGTCCACCAGCCGGTCGGCCAGGTCGGCGATCCACGGCCGCAGCCGCTCCACGTGGCCGCGCCCGAACGCGGCGGCCACCAGCCTGCGCAGCCTGCTGTGCGTGGGCGGCTCGTTCTCCAGCAGCGAGTTGCGGTGCAGCAGGTTGAACGACGTGAACGCCTCGACCGGTTTCGCGTCGGTCCAGATCCGGCCCAGCGACCGGTGCCGGAGCACGGCCGACGCCGCCGCGTGCGACACCGCCACCGCGACGCCCATCCCCTCGTGCCAGTGCACACCGCCCTGCGCGCGCAGCGCGGCGAACGCGGGGTACGGATCGGCGAGGAAAGCCGGATCGTGCTGGTCGAAGGGTGTCACGGTGACGGACGGTAGGTCTTGAGGGCCACTCGCGTCCATCGGAGTGTGGTTCGTGTGGCAGATATTCAGCGAGACGTGACATCGGGTAGTCGAGTTGACCCGGTCCGTACTCCACCTGGAGCATCCCTGTCGTGTCACCTGAAGTCGTCGCCCATCGCGGTGCGTCCACCCGCCGTCCCGAGCACACCCTCGCCGCGTACGACCTGGCCCTGCGGCAGGGCGCCGACGGGCTGGAGTGCGACGTGCGGCTCACCAAGGACGAGCACCTCGTCTGCGTGCACGACCGGAGGATCGACCGCACGAGCGGCGGCACGGGGGTGGTCAGCGCGATGACGCTGGACGAGCTGCGCCGGCACGACTTCGGCAGCTGGCACGGCGGCGAGCCCGCCGAGGTGCTGACCCTGGACGCGCTGCTCGGCCTGGCCGCCGACCACGGCAAGCGGCTGTTCGTCGAGACCAAGCACCCCGTGCGGCAGGGCGGCCGGGTGGAGCGCAGGCTCGCCGAGGAGCTGGGCCGCCACCGGCTCGACGTGGTGATGATGTCGTTCTCCGTCTTCGCCGTGCACCGGTTCAAGAACCTCCGGCCCGAGGTGCCGACGGTGCTGCTCTACGACCGCCTGTGGCCGAAGGTGAAACCCCACTTCGCCGACTACGCCGGACCGGGCGTTCACCTGCTCAGGCGTCACCCCGACAGGGGTCGGGACGCCTATGTGTGGACGGTGGACGATCCGACGGACATCGCGTTGTGCCGCGAGCGCGGCGTCCGGTTCCTCGCCACCAACAACCCGGAGGAGACGCGCGAGCACCTAGCGGATAACTTGACGCCCGACCAGCCCTGAGACCGAGGAGGCGCGCGGTGGCGAAGCGGACGGCCGTGAAGAACAAGCCGGCGGACGGCGTCAACCCGCGGCAGCCGTGCCCGTGCGGCTCCGGCAAGCGCTACAAGGCGTGCCACGGTTCGGCCGGCGGCGCGGCGGACGTGATCGTGTCGCGGCCGTTCCAGGGCCTGGCCGCCGAGGCGGAGCTGATCGCGTTGCGCGAGTTCGTGCCCTCGGCCACGGTGAAGCTGCCGCTCAAGGACGGGTCGGGCCGCGAGATCGTGCTGGCCACCGTGCTGCCGATGGCGGCGGCGGGCCTGGTCCGCGCGGACGGCACCGCGTTCGTCGGCCTCCAGGTGCAGACCCGGTCCGGCGACCTCAGCCGCGACCTGGCGCGTGCCGTGCAGTGGGCGCTGAGCGCCGAGACGGGTGACGCCCTCGCGGTCGTCGGCCCGGACGACGGCTCCCACCCCGGCCGGTTGCAGGACCTGCTGGACCCCGGGGCGACGTTGAGCCCCGAGCTGCACGCCGACTTCGCGTGGTGGCTGCCGCCGGACAACGAGCCCGCCGGCGAGGTCGCCCTGTCCCTGGAGCGCGCCAACGCCGCGATCCTGCCCACCGAGCGCCTCGACGCCCCCGGTGTGGAGGCCGCGTACTGGGTCGACGCGGGCGACAAGGCGCACCTGCGCTGGGTCCGCCCGGAGCCGGAGGAGTCGCTGCTCGCGGCCCTGGCCCGGCTGTCCGTGCGCGGCGAGCTGGACCTGGGCGAGGGTTCCCGGTACGCCGGGTCGTTCCGCGCGCACGGCCTGCTCGTCCCCGTCTGGGACCTCGACCGCGAGCTGCACTCCAGCGAGTGGGCACCGGGCGCGGAGGCGTTGGGCAAGCGTTTGCAGGACGCCCTGACCAGCCTCGACACCGAACCGCTCACCGAGTCGGAGCGGCGTTCGCGCGACGGTCTGCGGGGGCGTCAGATCACCCTGCGCTGAACCTGTCCACAGGTATCCCCAGCTTTGTCCACAGGCTCCTGTGGACAACGAGGAGGCGGAGTGATCCTGCGGATCAGCTCGAAGGCGGACTGGCGGCGTGCCCGCGAGGACGGCGCGATCCCGCTCGACCTCGACGGTTTCGTGCACTGCTCGGACCCGGGCACGGTGCACCTGCCGGCCAACCGCCTGTACCGCGACCGGCACGACCTCGTGCTGCTGGTGATCGACCCCGAGGGCCTGCCGGTGCTGTGGGAGCCGGGGGAGACCGAGGACGGCCCGTGGTTCCCGCACGTCTACGGGCCGGTCCCGGCCGACGCGGTGGTGGCCGTGCACGAGTTCACCCCGGACGCGGACGGGGCTTTCCGCCCGTTGCCCGTTCTGTGACCTGACCGGTGACAACCGACGGACCCGTTCGCGCGTGAACACCTCGACGGCGGTCGGGGAGGCCGCCGGGAGGGGGAACGAGGTGACGGCGGTCCTGCCGGTCGAGTGGGTGGACGGGGAAGCCGACGTCCGGGCTGACTTCGGGGAGTTCGTCCGGATGTCCCTGCCCGCGCTGCTGCGCTACGGCCACGCGTTGACGGGCAACCCGCACGATGCCGCCGACCTGGTGCAGACGGTGCTGGAGAAGCTGGGCTCGCGGTGGCCGTCGCTGCTGCGCAAGGGCTTCGAACCGCTGGCGTACGCGCGGCGGTCGATGGCGAACGCGCACATCAGCCGGTGGCGGCGGCGCGGCCGGGAGAAACTGGTCGCGGACTTCCCGGACGCGATCGCCGAATCGGGTGTCGACCGGCTGGAGCACGAGCCGTTGTGGCAGGCCCTGCGGGACCTGCCGCCCCGGCAGCGGGCCGTGGTCGTGCTGCGGTTCTACGAGGGGCTGTCGGAGGCGGAGATCGCGGCCACGCTCGGCGTCTCGGCGGGGACGGTCAAGAGCCAGAACAGCCGGGCGATGGCCACATTGCGCAAGAGGCTGGAGGAGGGGTGACGGTGGAGCTGGACGACCGGTTGCGGGAGCTGTTCGCCGACGAGCGCCTCGACGTGCCCGCGCCGCCGGACGTGGCCGGGGCGATCGTGGCAGGCGCCCGCCGGCGGCGGCGCACCCGGGTCGCGGTGGCGTCGACGTTCGCGCTGACCGTGCTGGTCGCGGGCGGTGCGGTGGCGGGCGACGTGGGGCCGGGCCTGCTCGGCGAGCCCGCGTCGCCTCCCGGGTCGACGGTGGTGGAGACGGCGACGGTGACCGTGACGAGCCTCCCGCCGGAACCGGCGGCCTACGCCACCCTCAGGTTGGGCATGCCTGCCGAGGAGGCAGTGGCGGCGACCCCGGGGATGACCCTCGTGCGGACCGACACGTGCGCGTTCTACTCGCTGCCCGCGGTGCCGGGTGACGCGGTCGTGGTGTCACCGCGGTACGGCGTCGCGCGGATCACGCGGCCGGGCACGAGCGTGACGCCGAGCCGCCTCGTGGGTCTCGGCTCGTCGGTCGAGGAGGTGCTGAAGGGCTATCCGCAGGCGGTGCGCCGCGGTGATGTGATCACCGCCCGGATGCCCGGCCCGCCCGAGTGGCGCTACGCGTTCCCGCTGGACGACGGCGTGGTGGAGGCCGTGCGGATGGAGCTGGTCGGGACCGACTGCCCCCTGGAGGACGGGTGAAGCGCGTGGCGCTGCTCGTGGTGGCCGCGCTGACCGTGTCGACCGGCTGCGATCCGGCGCCGCGGCCGGCCGCCGGGCCCGCCACGATCACGGTCAGCGAGACCGTCGCGGTCGACGGCACCCCGGTGCTCGACTCGCACGGCCTGGGCGCGGTGCAGCTGGGCATGGGGACGGCGCAGCTCGAGGCCACCGGCGAGGTCGGCGGCGACGTGACCACGCCGGAGTTCTCCTGCGAGATCCGCGAGCTGAAGACCGCGAAGGGCTGGGTCGGCATCCAGGACGGCGTCGCGGTGGAGATCCGGGTCGACGCGGGCGCCCGCACCCCGGAGGGCCTGCGCATCGGCGACTCGCGGGCCCGCATGCACGAGGTCTACCCGGGCGTGGAGCAGTACCCGCACGGCTTCGTCCGCCAGCTCGACCCCGAGACGCTGTACAAGTTCTTCTTCGAGAACGCGGGCGACACGCTCACCGGCATCAGCCTGGTCCGGGCCGACCGGGGCTGCCTGACCTGAGACGGCCGCGACGCCCGCCACCGGTGTGGTGACGGGCGCCGTTCGCTGTCGGCTGTCCGGTGTCTACAGGGCGCCGCCCGCGGCCCTGGGTGCGCCGCCGTCGGCGTCCTCGCCCACGGACTCGCGGGTCAGGAAGTTCTCCACGTGGAACAGGTTGCCGTCGGCGCGGTCGATCACGGTGAGCAGCGTGCTCATCGACGCGACCTCCTCCACCTGCTCCTTCAGGAACCACTGGAGGAACTGCTCGCCGATGTAGTCGCCCTCGTCGCGGGCGGTCTTGGCCAGCGCCACGATCTGCTCGGTGACGTTCTTCTCCTGCTCCAGCGCGAGCGCGACCGGTTCGCGCGGCGCGGCGAAGTCGTTGCGCACGTCGTCCACGCCGGGAATGGCGACCGGCAGCCCGTTGTCCATCAGGTACTGCACGATCATCATCGCGTGGTTGCGCTCTTCCAGCGCCTGCTTGTAGAAGTGCGACGCGAGCCGCGGCAGGTCGCTCGCGTCGAACCAGACCGCGATGGCCACGTACTGCTGCGAGGCCGTGAACTCGTTGCGCACCTGCTCCTGGAGCAGGGCGTGGAACTTCGAGGAACGCGCGCCGGAAATCTTCTTCAAGTTGACAGCCATACTCGAAGAATAACCGAAAGTGGGGTTTAATGCATTGCAGGTAAGGCTTACGAAGGTAAGGAAAGGGTGACCGAAGAAAGCTTAGGCAACCCTTTCCGGCGGCCATTCAGGCGAGCGGTGCGCGGTCGATCGGGCACGACATGCAGCGCGGCCCGCCGCGGCCGGAGCCCAGTTCGGAGCCGCTGATCCGGATCACCTCGACGCCCGCGTCCTCCAGCCGCGCGTTCGTCTCCACGTTCCGCTCGTAGGCCACCACCAGGCCCGGTCCGACGGCCAGCGTGTTGTTGCCGTCGTCCCACTGCTCGCGTTCCGCGGTGACCGGGTCGAGCCCGGTGTCGATCACCCGCAGCTTCTCGATGCCCATCGCCTCGGCCGCCGCCTCCAGGAACGGCCGCCGGTCGTCCACCACGACCCCGCCCGCGCCGTCGGACCGCACCGGGAACGCGAACAGGTTGTCCCGCACCGCCGGGTACATCACCACGGCGTCCCGGTCGACCATCGTGCACACGGTGTCCAGGTGCATGGTCGCCCGCTCCTGCGTGATCGGCACCGCCAGCACGGTGTGCGCCAGGCCGTCGGCCAGCGCGGACCGGGCGAACGACTCCGCGCCCGCCGGCGTGGTCCGCTCGCCGACGCCGATCGCCAGCACGCCCGGCGCGAGCAGCAGCACGTCACCGCCCTCGACCGGCGCGGAGTGCGCCCCGTACGCGCGGCCGGTCTTGCGGAACCGCGGGTGGTAGGCGTAGATCAGGTCGGTCAGCGCGGTCTCCCGGTCGCGCGCGGGCAGCGCCAGCGACGTGATCGCGACCCGGTCGCCCACCCACACCGACGAGTCGCGGGTGAACAGCAGGTTCGGCAGCGGGTCGACCGCGAAGTCGATCGGGTGGTGCATCTTGCGCACCAGCGACGCGCCCTCGGCCGCGGGCAGCTCCTCGAACGTCATGCCGGTCATCAGCGCGGTGGCCAGCTGCTCCGGCCCGATCGAGGCCAGGTGCGAGCGCAGCGCGTCGGCCAGGTCGATGCCCAGCCGCCGCTCGTTGACCGCGCTGTGGATGCCCGCGATGCGGGCCCGGTCGTCGTGCAGCGCGTCGACCAGCAGGTCCGCCAGCAGCAGCACCTCGACGCCGCGCCCGCGCAGCAGCTCGGCGAACGCGTCGTGCTCCTCCTGGGCCCGGTCGACCCACGGCACGCCGTCGAACAGCAACTGGTCGTTGTTGCGCGGGGTGAGCCGCTTGAGCTCGGCGCCGGGACGGTGCAGCAGCACCGTGCGCAGGGGGCCGACTTCGCTGTCGACGCGGGGCGCCGGTGCGGGCTCGCCGTCGGTGGACGCGGTCTGGGCGATGTGCGCAGTCACGCCACCGAGCGTAACCCGAGACCGGTCGGATCAGCAGCTCGGAGCGGCCCGTAGTGGCGAAAGTCGATCGTATGACAGCCTGAGAACGGCGATTCGTTGCGTGATCAGCGTAGACGACTTCATGAGTGTTGCGTTGTGACGTGGACTACCGGTCCGACGGTGCGGTTGCGGGATGATCGTGTTCTACCGGGGAGGATCAGTGGCGGACTTCCGCTTGTTCATCGACGCGCCGGGCCAAGCCGCCTCGGCGACGGGCCAGTTGCTGCAAGAGCTGGTCAGGGGCGCGAAGGTCGACGCGCGGCCCGCGCCCGCCGCGTCACCGCAGGGCTCCAAGAGCGGCGCGGGCGCGACCGTCGCCGAGCTCGTGCTCAACGGCGCGCTGCCCGCCGCGGTGGCCGCCGCCGTCGCGTCCGTGGTCACGTCGTTCGTGCAGCGCGGCAGCGCCCGCAAGGTGACGATCAAGGACGGCGAGGACGAGATCACCGTCGAGGGCGTGGACGCCCGCTCGCAGAAGGCCGCGCTGGAGGCGTGGCTGCGCGAGCGCGAGAGCGAGGGGTGAGGTGGGCCGGCACGCCCTCCTCGTCGCGACCGGCGAGTACGAGGACGTGCGGCTGAGCCGGCTGCGCGCGCCCGAGCAGGACGTGGACCGGCTCGCCGCCGTGCTGGAGGACCCCGACGTCGGCGGCTTCACCACGGTCGAGGTGCTGCGCGACCGGGCCGACCACGAGATCCGCCGCGCGGTCGAGGACGTGCTCGCGCCCCGCGAGGCCGACGACCTGGTGCTGCTGTACTTCTCGTGCCACGGCCTGACCACGGCCGCGCGGCGGCTCTACTTCGCCGCGTCCAACACCGTGCAGGACCGGCCCGCCGGCACCGCGATACCCCGGTCGTTCCTCAACGAGCAGTTGGAGGACTGCCGGGCGTCCGGGCGGATCCTGCTGCTGGACTGCTGCTTCAGCGGCGCGTTCGTGGAGGGGTTCAAGGCGGCCGGGACGAGCGTGCTGGACGAGGTCGGCGCCGGGTACGTGGTGATGACCGCGTCCAACGCCTACGAGTACGCGTTCGAGCAGGACTCGCTGTCGCTGGACGCGCCGCTCGCGTCGCTGTTCACCGACGTGCTGATCGAGGGCCTGGCCGGCGGCGCGGCCGACCTGGACGGCGACGGCTGGATCGACGTGGCCGAGCTGTTCAAGTACGCGCAGGGCGAGGTGCGCGCGCGGCGGCCCGACCAGACGCCGCAGTTCTTCGCGCACGGCTCGTCGCAGCCGTTGCGGATCGCGCGGGCCGGCGGCGCTTCGGGGCGGCGACCGCGCGGCAAGGCGTCGTACACGTCCGGGCAGTGGCTGGTGGCCCGCGGTGTCCGGGCCGCCGCCGAGCCGGTGTGCCGGACGCTGGGTCCGATGGGGCGGCGGGCCGTGGTGTTCGTGGACCGGCGGCCCGTGGAGCTGTCCGACGCGTCGGCGATCGCGGCCGCGTTCCGGCCCGACGACCCGCGGGACTGGCTCGGCGCCGGGTACGTGCGCGACCTGGTGCTGCGGGTGCGGCGGGAGGCCGGTGACGGCGCGGCGTCGGCGGTGGCCGTGGCGGCCGGCGCGATCGGCGGGCTGGTCGAGGCGATGCGGGACGGCCACGACCCGGTGCGGCTGCTGCGCGGCGTCACGGCCGCCGCCGCGCGTGCGGTCGAGCTGATCGCGGACGTGGCGAGGCCGTTGAGGGTGGAGGACGTGCCGGTGCTGGCCACGGCCGCTTCCGGTGACGTCGCAGTGGGCGAGCTGCTCGGGCGGGTGGTCGCGGAGATCGGGCTGGGCGGTCCGGTCCTGGTGGAGGAGAGCCGGGGCTTCGGGCTGGAGTACGAGATCCGGCCGGGGGCGCGCCTGGACGGCGGCTACGCGTCGAGCGTGTTCGTGACGGACGCGGAGCGGGACGAGGCGGTGCTGGCGAACCCGCGCGTGCTGCTGGTGAGCGGCCCGCTGCCCGCCGGGGTCGGCAAGGTGGCCGACAAGGTCCTCGGCCCCGGCGAGAGCCTGTTCGTGGTGTGCGAGAAGTTGCCGCACGACGTGCTCGCGGAGCTGCTGGAGCCGCGCCGGTGGTCGGTCGTCGCCACCGTGACCGACCGCGAAGGGCTGGACCGGCTCCACGCGACCGTGGGCGGCACGATCCTCGACGCGGACCTGCTGCCGACCGCGAACCCGCGGTCGTTCGGGCAGGCGGAGAAGGTCGTGGCCACCTCCCGGGAGACCTTGGTGTACGGCGGCCGAGCGCGGAGTGGGAGCAAGGCCGCCCTGATCCGCGCTGCTGCCCCGGACCTGTCGGACGTGGAACGGGCCGTGCGCGCCCTGCGCGGTGCGGCGGACGAGGGCGTGATCCGCGGCGGCGGGGCGGGCCTGTCGGACGTGGGAGCCCGCCTCGCCCGCGAAGCCACCGGCACCCCGGAGGAGATCGCCGGCCGCCGGGCCTTCGCCGCGGCACTGGCCGAACCGGCCGCCCGGATCGCCGCGAACGCCGCCCTGACCGTCGCCGACCTGGACCCGGCCCTGCTCGACTCGGCGGCCGTGGCCCGCACCCTGGTCACCGCCGCCGCCGACACCACCTCCCGCTTCCTGCGCGTCGGCTGATCGGGCCGGCCCGACGGGCACGCGGGAACCGCGCCCGCTCGTCCGCCGAGGCCAGGTCGCCCGTCACGTCACCCCCGGCTCACCCGATGAAACGCACGTCGGGGTGCTGCGGCGAGCCGCCACCGAACAGCCCGGTGTCCCGCCCCTTCAAGTGCAGGTCGAAGTACCCGGCGAAGTAGTCGTGCTGCGCCGCCAGCGACCGGGTCGGGTCGATCTCGCCCACCACCTCGCGCCGCTTCTCCGGCGTCACCAGGCCGCCCAGCTGCGGCACCGCGAACTGCAGGTCGGTGAAGCCGAAGTGGGTGGCCCGGTCGAAGTGCAGGTCCCGCTTCCACCCGCGCTGGTTCGGCCAGAACCGCGCCCACGTCGCGTCGAACTCCGGCGTCAGGTGCGAGTGCTCGATCCACGCGCCCGTCGCCGGGTCCACGAAGTCACCGCCCACCAGCATGAACGGCCGGTCCAACCCCCGCGTCACGACCTCGCCCGGCGCGGACGCGGGCCCCATCGCGCCGTCCACGTTGATCCCGGCGTCGATCCGCCGGTCGCGCACCATCGTCTCGCCCGCCGTGAACCCGCCGTACGAGTGGCCGAACATGCCGACCCGCGACAGGTCCAGCGCCCGGCCGAGGCCGCGCGGCAACGGGTCCCGCTCCGCGTCCGGGTTCTCGCCGCGCGCGATCCGGTCGAGCTGGTCGAGCACGAACCGGGTGTCGGCCACCCGCGCGTCCAGGGCGGTCGTGAGCTGGGCGGGGTCGTCCGGGGCGATCAGCGGCGATTCGACCCGCCCGCCCGGGAACTCGACCGCGAGCGACTCGTGCGTGTGCGACATCGACACGACCACGTACCCGCGACTCGCCAGGTCGTCGGCGACACCCGCGCCCAGCTCCCGCGCCGAGCCCAGGCCGGGCGAGAACAGCACCACCGGCCACCGGCCGAGCACCGGCGCGCCGGTCCGGGCGTGACGCCGCGTCGCACCCCAGTCGACCGAACCGGACGGCACGCCCAGGACCCCGGGGTCCGCCGCCTCCCGCGCCACGGCCGCCGCCACCCCGGACGTCATCCACGGCGCGCGCACGGTGTCCGACCGGTGCGCCGGGTAGGTGACCGTGACCATCACCTCGCGGGCCGCCTCGGGCCGCCACGGGTCCGGCCGCCGGTCGACCAGGTGCAGCTCCGCCGTGCCGACGGCGTGGCGCCCGCTCAACGCGGGCATGGTGACCACCCGGCCGGTGTCCGCGCTCGCCGGTACGGCCACGCCGAGCGTCACGACCGCCGCGACGGCCAGTGCTGCCGTGCTCCTCATCAGGGTCCCCCTTCGTCGGATCACCTGATGCTGTCGCGCCCCGCGGTCGTCACGCGTCCGCCCCGGGACTGATCACCGGGTACGCCGCGCGGACGACTCAGGGCAACCAGGACACGTGACCGCGCAGCAGCGTGTAGCCGACGAACGCGACCACGTCGAGCAGCGCGTGCGCCACGACCAGCACCCACAGCCGGTTCGTCCGCTGCCACACCTTGCCGAACACCAGGCCCATCACCACGTTCCCGAGGAACCCGCCGAACCCCTGGTACAGGTGGTACGAGCCGCGCAGCACCGCGCTGGCCAGCAACGCCGTGTTCTCCCCCCACCCGAGCTGCCGCAGCCGGGTGATGAAGTACCCGACGACCAGCACCTCCTCCGCCCACGCGTTGCCCACCGCGGACAGCACCAGCACCACGGCGCGCCACCACGACGAGTCCAGCGTGGACGGCAGCACGGCCAGGTTCAGCCCCAGGTTCCACGCGACCAGGTAGAACACCAGCCCCGGGATGCCGATCACGGCCGCCAGCCCGAGGCTGCCCAGCGCGTCCGGCCCGACCCGGGACCGGTCCAGCCCCAGCGCCCGCAGCTTGATCCCGCCCTGCCACAGCAGGTACAGGCCCAGCCCGCCCCACGCGGCCAACTGCACCACGCCGAGCAGCTGCGCGACCAGGTCCAGCAGGTCGAACCGCGCCTGCGGGACGTTGATCGCGACCTTCTGCTCGTTGAGCGGCACGGGCTGCAGCAGGCTGTCCAGCAACCGCACCAGGCTGCGCGCCCCCGACAGCCCGAGCGTCACGGCGAAGACGAGCAGCAGTTCCAGCCGGTAGCCGCGGCGCGTCCGGAGGTCTTCGTTCACCCGCGTACGTTAACGGCGGGACGCCAGGAAAGGGCAGCCCATCAACCGGCGCAGCTCGACGGCCAGCTCCTGCGCCGTGCCGACCGGCCGGGAGAACGCGATCCGCACGTCGTGGTCGGAGTCCGCCAGCTCCACCCGCAACCGCAGGCCGAAGCGGTCCAGGCCGAGCGGGCGCACGTGACCACCCCGCAGGTCGACCGGCAGGTGCTGCCCGAGCAGGCCCACCACGTCCCGGTGCGACAGCTCCAGGTGACGCAGCCAGTGGTCCTCGTGCGCGGCGAACGGGTCCGGCTCCGCCTGCGCGAACGACTCCGGCCGCACCGACGTGGTGCCCTCCGCGTCGGCCACCACCAGCGACGCGGGCGACAGCCGCAGCACCGACGCGCCGTGCCCGACGTCGAGCAACCGCGGGTCCGGGCGCGTCTCCGCGACCTCCAGGCTCGCCTCACGGGCCTCTTCGGCGGTGAGCGCGCGCAACCACCCCGTGATCCACAGCAGGCCGCGGACCGGCTCGCGCAACGGCACGGGTGCCTGGTCGGCCAGCTCCAGCATCGCGGTCGGCTCGGCCCGGCGGGCGGCCTCGACCAGCGGGTGCCCGTCGGGCAGCACGATCGTCGCGACCCCGTCCGGGCGCACGTGGTGCAGCACCGGGACGACCCGGTTCTCCGCGCCGCCGGACGGCAGCAGGGCCGCGCGCCCGCCCCGGGCGGCGATCGTGCGGGCCCGCTCCGCCGGGTGCGGCGCCGGCGGTCGACGTGTCTCGTCCACCCGCTCACCTCCCAACTTAGGGCAGCCTAACTTGATCGGGCACGGTGGCGGTAGTCCCCCGACCGGGACTTCCCGCTCGACGGCACCGTAGGGGGTGAGCGGCGGCCGTGCCGTGCGGGGTCGTGCGGATACGGTCCGGTTGGCCGATTCGACGCCACCCGCGCACCCCGTAACCTTGACATGATCTCCGGCTCACCTGGCGGAGGTGGCTCGTGGCCGTGCCCGACAAGCCGTCCACCCGCGGCCCGGCACTCGACGACCGGTGGACCCGGTACTGCGTCGAGATCGCCGGCAGGCGGGCGTTCGGCTGGGTCGTGATCGGCGCGCTCGCGTTCGTGCTGCAACTCGCGCTGATCTTCGTCTTCACCGTGTCGTCCACCCTGCCGCTCGTCCTGCTCCTGTTCAGCGTCCTCGTCCTCGGGTTCGGGCTGACCCGGCGACAACCGTCCACCGACGTCCTGGCCGACCACGCCTGGGTCTACGTGCGCGTCCACTGGCGCGGCGGGCTGCTCGTCGTGCACGGCCCCCGACCCCTCGCCCTGGACGTCAGCGCCGGACCCCTCGCACGCGGGCGGATCAACCGGCACCGGCGGGCGTGGCTCGTCGCACCCGACCGCGCGGGCAACACCGTGGTGACGTTCCGGGGCGTCCCCAAGCTCTTCCCGGCGAAGGTCGTGCGCCGGTGAGTTTGCTGATCATCTAATCGGTTACCCACGGGGAGGACTTCTGGTTTGCTGGGAGCAGTGGTGGGCGAGGCTTGGGTGGACAAGTGCCTGACCAGCGCGGATCGCCGCGCCGTCGGGTTCATTGGGCTGGCGTTGTTCGCCCTGCTGACCCTGTGGGTCGTCTCCGAGTGGATCGGGTCCCCCTGGGTGTTCCTGCTCACCCCGCTGTGCATCGAGTTCGCCGTGCCGGGACTGCGGCACTTCTTCTCCCGACGCGCCCTGCGACGACTCCTCGACACCTACCCGCGGCACGCCGTGTCGGTGCACTTCGTGCCCGGACGCACGCGCGTGGGACGGCAGACGTACCTGGAGACCGCCGGCTCCGACCGGACGTTCCTCCGACTGGCCGAGATCCCCGAACGCGTCCGCGAGAACATCCGCCGCGGCGGCCGGATCTGGCTGGCCGGCCCCGACCCGCGCGGCCGAGCCGTCGTGCTGACCCGCGGCGCGCCGTTCATGACCCTCGGCCGCGTGGTCATCCGCTGAGTCACCGCCGCCGAGTCACCGCCGCCGAGTCACCGCAGCCGAGTCACCGCAGCCGAGTCACCGCCCCACCGGGATACCGCTCTGCTCCGCCCACGCCGCGACGTCCTCCCGGCGCAACGCCGTCGCCAACAGGTCCGGGAACCGGTCCGGCGTGCAGGCGAACGCGGGCGCGCCCAGATCGGACAGCTTCGCCGCCAGCTCGTGGTCGTAGGCGGGCGTGCCGCTGTCGGACAACGCGAGCAGCACGACCACCGTCACCCCGCTCTGCACCAACTCCCGCACCCGCCGCTGCAACTCCCGCGCCACACCACCCTCGTACAGGTCGCTGATCAGCACCATCACGGTGTCCGTGGGGCGGCGGACCAACGACTGCCCGTACGCGACCGCGCGGTTGATGTCCGTGCCGCCGCCCAACTGGGTGGAGAACAGCAGGTCCACCGGGTCGTTCAACTGCTCGGTCAGGTCGACCACCTCGGTGTCGAACACGACCAGCTTCGTGTCCACCGCCTTCAGCGAGGCCAGCGACGCGCCCAGGACGGCGGAGTAGACGACCGACTCGGCCATCGAGCCCGACTGGTCGACCAGCAGCACCACGTCCCGCAGCGAGGCCTGGCGGCTGCGCCTGCTGTTGCCGACCAGGTCCTGCACGACCACCGTGCGCTGGTCCGGCTGGTAGTGGCGCAGGTTCTTCCGGATCGTGCGATTCCAGTCCACATCGGACAGACGAGGCCGGCTGGTGCGGCGGGAGCGGTCGATCGCGCCGTGGACGGCGGCGAGGAGGCGGTCCGCGAGCTTGCGCTCGATGTCCTCGACCACCTTGCGCACGACGGCGCGCGCGGTCTCGCGGGTGCGCTCGGGGATGGCGCGGGACAGCGAGACCAACGTGCCGACCAGGCTCACGTCCGGCTCGACCCCGGACAGCAACTCGGGCTCCAGCAACAACTGCCGCAACCCCAACCGCTCCACGGCGTCCTTCTGCATCACCTGCACGACGGAACTCGGGAAGTACGTGCGGACATCGCCCAACCACCGGTGCAACACCGGCGACGACCCACCCAACCCCGCACTCCTCTTACCGCCCGCGTCCACCGGCTCCCCACCGCCGTACAACCCGGTCAACGCCGCATCCCGCCGCTGGTCGTCCTCCCCGAGCGCACCGAGATCCCCCGCCGCCCCACCCAACAACAACCGCCACCGCCGCTGCCGTTCAACCGCGATATCCTGCGTCACGCGAACCCCTCACCCCTCCGGCCGCCCAGGCCCTCTGTCACACCATCGGGTGATCATCGCCAAGAAATGTACGGAAACACTGTTACCGCCCCTCGGTTAAAACCATGAGGAGCCCCGACCAACCACCCCCCACGTCCACCCCCCGAACCCACCCACCCGCCGTCCCACCCCACCGCCCCCAACCGACCCGCCACCCCCACCACCGGCCCCGCCCTCCACCCTGCCTGGCCGGCCCGGTCCCCCCGCGCCGCGCGCCCACCCACGGTCCCGCGCCACCCACGTCCCGCGCGCCCCCGGCAAACCGCCACGTCCCGCGCTCGCCCCGGCAAACCACCACGTCACGCGCCTGCCGCCAGCAGATCGCGCACGTGGCCCACGAGCCGCCCCGCGAGCTCCTCGTCCCAATCACCCGACGCCACCGCCCCACCCGCCGTCGAGCCCTTGACCCGGTCGCCCAACATCCGGCGCTCGGCCGGGCTGAAATCACCCACCGCGCGGCGCAGCAGGGGCAGGGCGGCGGCGAAATCGGTGCCCGACAGGCCGGTCAGCCACTCGTCCACGACGCCGAACAACCGCGGATCGGCGGTGAGCAGGGCGGCTGATCCCCGCAGGAAGCCCGCCACGAACGCGGTCGCGCCGGCGGCCAGGGAGACCGCGCGGTGCAGGCGGGCGGCCACCTCGTCGGAGTCCAGGCTGCCCGTCTCCCACAGCAGGCGGGTCGCGCGGCCGGTGGGCAGGCCGTGCGCATCGGGCATCGCGACCAGCGATTTCAGCGCGCGCTGCCACGTGTCGCGGTGCTCGTCGTCGGCGGCCAGGCGGACCGCGTCGTCCGCGCCCTCGACCGCCCGCACCGCGCGTTCCGCCGTCTCCTCGTCCACCCCGCGGCACGCCAGCGGCAGCCCCACCGCGCCCCGCGCCAGCAACCCGTGCAGGGCAACGCGAAGCAGTTCCGGATCCGTGCCGCGCACCGACCCGTAGCGGACCGTCGTGGCCAGGTCCGGGAGGGCGGACAGCAGTTCCAGGGCGTCGGTCGCGGCGGCGGCGCAGCGGTCCAGCGCCTGGCGGGACGCGGCGACGGCCTCCGGGATCTCGCACCCCACCGCCCGGCTCAGCGTCTCGGCGGCGTCGACCACGCGGGTGGACGCCTCGGCCCGGGTGATCAACACCGTGCGGGCGGCCGACTCGACCGTCGTGCCGTGCCGGGCGGCGACGGCCAGCGCCACCGCGAACTCCGGCCGCCAGTGCAACTGCCACGCCTCGGCGAACGTGCCCAGCGTCCGCGTCGTGTCCGGCGTCCCCCACGGCACGTCGAGAACTTCCAAGCGCCGCAACAACTTCGACCGCTCACGATCGGTGTCCTTGCGCAGATCGAAGCGCATCGGCTTGATCGCCGCACTGGCCGGCATCCGCAACCGGCGCTGCCACCGCGCCAGGTCCGCCGCCAACGGCGAGGTCGGCACGTCATCGCCCACCGCACCCAACCGCTCGCCCACCACCAACTGCTCGTGCACCAGCCGCAGCGGCGTCGCGTCACCACCGCACAACACCGCCAGCGACGCCTCCATCACCTCCGACAACCCCGGCGACGGCCGACCACGCATCGCCGCCAACGCGTCCGCCAGCCGCACCGCCTCCACCGCGCTCGCCGTCGACGCGGGCAAGTCCTCCGCCCGCAACACCGCGCACGCCTTCGCGAACCACCGCGGCACGGCGTCACCGCGCTCGGCGCACTCCCACAAGTGCGCGTACCAACCGGGCGAAGCGACACCCGCGCCGTAACCCGACGCCGCCGCCAACCGCCCGTGGCTCCACGGCACCCAAGTCCCCGAAACCTTCCTGCGCGGCAAGCCCTTCAGCGCCGCGGCGTCGACCGACGCGGGCGGCAGGGTGCGCAGCGCGGGCACGTGCCACGCCCCGGCCACCACCGCGATCGCCCCCTCGACGTCCTTCAACGCCTGCCGGACGTTCTGCCGCATCGCGGCCTCCCGGCGCAACGTGCGGTCGTCCACCTGGTCGGCGAACTCCTCCCGCAACGCACCCATCGCCTCCGCGACCGCCTCGGCCAGGTCACGCGGGTCGGTGTGGTGCTCGACCACGTCCTCCCACCAGCGCTCCGGATCGTCGAACCCCGCCGCCTCGGCCAGCGTGCCGAGGGGATCGACCACCGCTTTCGGCCCCTCCGCCGAAGAGTCCGGCTCGCCCAAGGACGCGGCGGCCGGCAGGTCGAAGAACCGCACCGGCACGCCGTTCGCGTGCGCCCACGCCATCGCCCGCCACTCCGGCGAGAACTCGGCGAACGGCCAGAACGCCGCCCGCGCCGGCTCCGCCTCGTCGTGCAGCAACAACGCCACCGGCGGCGTCAAATCCGGCACGTGCCGCAGCAGGGCGTCACCCTCCGGCGGACCCTCGATCAGCACCACCTCCGGCCGCACCGCCGCCAACGCCGCCGCGACCATCCGCGCCGACCCCGGACCGTGGTGCCGGATGCCGAGCAACGTCACCCGCTCGGGCAACGGCTGTTCCCGCGCCATCAGCCCACCATGTCCTGGCACGCCCGGTACAGGTCACGCCACTCGGCGCGCTCCTTCACCACCGCTTCCAGGTACTCCTGCCACGCCGCCGTGTCCGACACCCGGTCCTTCACCACCGCGCCGAGCAGCCCGGACGCCAACTCGTCCGCCGTGATCGTCCCGCTGCCGAAGTGCCCGGCCAACGCCATCCCGCTGGTCACCACCGAGATCGCCTCGGCCGTCGACAGGCTCCCGCTCGGCTTCTTCAACTGCGTCCGACCGTCCACAGTGGACCCGTTGCGCAGCTCGCGGAAGATCCGCACCACCCGGCGCACCTCCTCCAACGCCGGCGGCTCGGCCGGCAGCTGCAACGCCCGCCCGAGCTGCGCTGCACGCGCCGACACGATCTCCACCTCGTCGTCCTCGGTCGCGGGCGGCGGCAGCACGACGGTGTTGAAGCGGCGCGCGAGCGCCGACGACATCTGGTTCACGCCCCGGTCGCGGTCGTTCGCGGTCGCGATCACGGTGAACCCGGGCACCGCCTGCACCTGGATCCCCAGCTCCGGGATCGGCAGCGTCTTCTCGGACAGGATGGTGATGAACGAGTCCTGCACCTCCGCGGGCATCCGGGTCAGCTCCTCGACGCGCACGACCGCGCCCTCGCGCATCCCCGTCATCACCGGGCTCGCCACCACCGCCGCCTCCGACGGCCCCTCGGCGATCAGCCGCGCGTAGTTCCAGCCATAGCGGACCTGGTCCTCGCCCGTGCCCGCGGTGCCCTGCACGACCAGCATCGAGTTGCCGCTCACGGCCGCCGCGATGTGCTCCGACAGCCACGACTTCGCCGTGCCGGGCACGCCGACCAGCAACAACGCCCGGTCGGTGACCAGCGTGCCGACGGCAACCTCGACCAGCCGCCGGTCGCCGACGTACTTCGGCGTGATCACGGTGCCGTCGGGCAGCCTGCCGCCGAGCACGTAGGTGACCACCGCCTGCGGCGACATCCGCCACCGCGGCGGGCGAGGCCGGTCGTCCGCCGCCGCCAGGGCCGCGAGCTCGGCGGCGTACTGCTGTTCCGCAGCGGGCCGCAGCACGGGTTCGGTGGTCACTGGCTTTCCTCCCGGTGGTTGAACGCCTCGCGCAGCTGCATGCGCAGGCGCAGGACGTCGAGTTCGACGGTGTGCTCGGGCCAGCGCTCGGTGATGCGGGCCCAGTTCGCGCCGAGGACCTCGGCGTCACCCCTGGCCAGCAGCACCGCGGGCGGCCGGCCGGCGCGCCACCTCGGGTCGCGCATCCCGGCGTAGCGGTCGAGCAGGTCCGCGGTGGCCCGCGCGCTCCACGGCGCCGGCAACTGCGAGCAGGCGTGGTCGAGCAGGTCGTAGTTCCACTGCCGCGACACCTCGACGACGGTGCGCGCGGCCAGGTCGGTGGGCAGCCCGCCGAGCATCTCCAACTGCTCCATGCCGGTCAGCGACCGGGTCGCCGCGACCGCCCACGGCCGGGCGTCGTCGGCGAGCTTCAGGTTCTGCGCCACCCCGCGCAGCAACGCGCTCGCCCACGGGCCGCGGGCGAGTTCGGTGGCGGCGCCGTCGTCGTCGGTGTTCAGCCGGCTGGTCCAGTGCTGGGGCGGCACGCTCGCCGCCGCGCCCCGCAACCGACCCGCGACCCCCGCCTCGGAACCGTCTTTCAGCAGGTCACGGGCCTCGTCCGGCTCGGGTGCCGTCTCGGCCCACAGCTCGTCGGTCTGCACGTCGAAACCGTCCGCGGTCAGCCACAGGCCGCGGTGCAGGCGTTCGGCGGCGCGTTCGGCGAGGGCGGACGTCGGCAGGGTGCGCAGCAGGCGCAACGCCTCGTCGTGCACGCCGATCGCGCGGTCGTCCAGGGCGCGTTCGAGCAACGGCTCGTCGTCCGGGCCGAGGCTCGTCTCCAGGGCGCTGATCAGCACTTGGCGGTCCGTGGCGCGGCGTTGGACCTCGAACTGCGCGGCCAGGAACTCGCGCGTCCTCGCCGGATCCTGGTTGCGCGCGCGGCGCAGCGCGGCGAGGCGGGACGTGCCGGGCAGGTCGAGGGCCTGGTCGAGGTCGATCTCCTCCGCGACCACGCCGGTCGCGGCCCAGGCCCAGGCCGGCCGGATAGTCGCCAGCCACCGGCCGCGCGCGCCGAGGACAGCCGACACGGCCGGGCGCAGGCCGGCGTGGGCGGTGCCCAGGCCCAGCAGCGCGGGCAGTTCCCGGTGGTCGGCGACGACCCGTGCCGCCTTCGCCATGCCGCACCACTCCGTGAGCAACATCTGGTCGTCCAGGGCCAGGATCTGGACCAGGACGGACCTCGCGGCCGGGTGGGCGCGGACGTCGTCGGACGCGGGGGCGGCGGGGAGCGGCGGGGTGTCGACGGGCGGCGGGAGTTGCGCGCCGTGCGCGGCGACGCCCAGGGCCGCGACGCGGTCCAGCAGGGCGGTCGGCGTCGTGCCCGCGCGGTGTGCGCCCACCAGGGCCGCTTGGACGGCCTCGTCCCATTCGGCTTGGAAGGTCATGGCCGGCCGCCGGTGGTCGGCGGGGTGGGGAATGCCGCTGTGGTGGCTGCGGGTGCCGCGAGGGGTGCGGCTGGGTCGGCTGGAGGTGCTGGGTTGGCCGGAGGTGCTGGGGCGGGCGGGGGTGCCGCCGGGGTGGTGGAGGTGGCCGCTGGGTTGGCTGGGTGGTGGGGCTCCTGGTGGGCGGCGATCGGGTGGGCGGCGATCGGGTGGCTGGTGGTCAGGTGGTCAGTGGTCGGGTGGGTGGTGGTCGGGTGGGTTGGGGGATGCGGGTCGGGTTGGGGGGTCGCGGTTCCTCGTTTGCAACCGAGGTGCGGTAACGGTGTTTCCGTACATCTTTGGGCGATGATCACCCGATCGGGCGACCGGAGACCCGGCTTGAGCTGCGTGATCATCCCACTACCTCCGGTGGTTCGCCGGGCAGGGCGATGGCGCCCAGGCGCAGTTCGCGGCCGTTCCACAGGCCCCACGCGTCGAACGGGTGGCCGCCGGTCAGGGCCAGCGCCTGGTCCAGTGCCAGGTCGGCGCGGACGGGCAGGCCGTGGGCGGTGGTGTCGACCAGGTTCCGGCTGTCCTCGGTCACCCGCACCGACCCGCAGCCCACCGGGTGGAGGCGCTGCCACGGGTCGGCTTTCAGGTACTCCTCCAGCCCACCCAGCGCGGCACGCCACGACTCCGGCGCGGGCACCGGCTCCGGTGGCCGCTCCAGCAGCAACTCGCCCACGGCGACCCGGTGCGGCGGCACGCCGGGATACGGGTGCAGCACCCCCTGGACCTGCACCCCGTGCGCCAGCGGTGGCGCGGGGCGACCTCCGCCCCCGAGGTGCCGCACCGCCACCACCCAGCCGTGCGAGCGCCCCCACGCCCACTGCCGCACGGTCCGCACCAGGCCGTCGTCGGACTCCAGCTTCAGCAACGGCGCCCACTGGTCGGACCAGCCCGGCCCGGCGCGCACCTCCTCCTCCGCCACCGAGAAGCCCAACCGACGGCGCACCACCGGATCGGGCGATGACGACAGCCGCGCCAGCAGGTGCAGCCCGCCCAACCGGTCCGCCGCGTCGTGCGCCCAGTGCGGCCCGCCCGCGGCGACGATCGCGCGCACCTCGTCCACCGCCGACGCCAGCCCCTTGGCCTGCGCGTCGACCATCCGGGCCTGGACCGAGTGCCACCACGCCGCGTCACGCGTGGGCAAACCCGCCAGGCCCGCTCCGGCCACGTCACCCAGCCAGTCGGTCAGCCCCGCCACGCCCGCGCGCACCGCGGTCTGCCTGGCCAGGGCCGTCTTCTCCTTGGCCTTGGCCCGGCGCTGCGCCGCCTCCGGCGAGTCGACCGGGTCGGGCGCCGCCACGCGGTTGCGCCGGTTCAGCCACTCCGTCACCCAGTCGGGTGTTTCCGCGGCGGGGAACGGCTCGCGCGCGTCCCGCAGCTGCAACGCCAGCGCGTGCTTGCACGGGAACTTGCGCGACGGGCACGAGCACTTCGTCGCCCGGTCGCCCAGGTCGACGCACACCTGGTAGGGGTTCTTGCCGCTGCCCTTGCACAGACCCCACAGGGCGGTGTCGCTGCGACCCGTCCCCTGCCACCCGGAGGACCCCGCCAGCCGGGTGGCGCTGCTCGCCACCTGGCCGTCCGGGGCCTGCTCCAGAAGCGCTTGTGCGTCCATGCCGGCAGACGTTAGAGGCACCCACCGACAAAAAGCCGATCAGCTCGGCTCACCGGAGGTCGGGCCCCCGGCGCGCCCACGACCAGGCGTACTTCGGGTCCTCCGACGCCACCGCCGCCTCACCCAGCTCCAGCGGCCGGAACGTGTCGACCATGACCGCGGTCTCGTCGAAGTAGTCCACCCCGAGCGACGCCTCCACCGCGCCCGGCTGCGGGCCGTGCGTGCAGCCCGACGGGTGCAGCGACAGCGAGCCGATGCCGATGCCGGAGCCCTTGCGCGCCTCGTAGTTGCCGCCCACGTAGAACATCAGCTCGTCGGAGTCCACGTTCGCGTGGTTGTAGGGCACCGGGATCGCCAACGGGTGGTAGTCGACCTTGCGCGGCATGAACGAGCACACCACGAAGTTCGGACCCTCGAACGTCTGGTGCACCGGCGGCGGCTGGTGCACGCGGCCCGTGATCGGCTCGAAGTCGCGGATGTTGAACGCCCACGGGTACAGGCAGCCGTCCC
Organism: Actinosynnema sp. NPDC051121; assembly: GCA_040689555.1. GTDB lineage: Bacteria > Actinomycetota > Actinomycetes > Mycobacteriales > Pseudonocardiaceae > Actinosynnema. The sequence goes on from JBFBCZ010000002.1 coordinate 297,269, forward strand.
AGCCGACGACGTCGAACGGGTGGTTGGCGTAGGTGAACCGGGTGAGTCCGGCGCGGTGGCGCACGAGCACGTCCACGTCCTCGCCGTCGACCAGCAGCGGCTCGGCCGGCCCGCGGATGTCGCGCTCGCAGTACGGCGAGTGCTCCAGGAACTGCCCCTTGGCCGACAGGTACCGCTTCGGCGGTCCGATGTGCCCGGTGGCCTCCAGCACCAGGATGTTCATGGGCTCGGACGGCACCACGCGGTAGGTGCACGACGTCGGCAGCACCACGTAGTCGCCCTCGGCGACCGGCAGCGCGCCGTAGATCGTCTCCACCACGCCCTCGCCGGACTGCACGTACAGCAGCTCGTCGCCGGCCGCGTTGCGGTACAGCGGGCTGGGCGCGGTGGCGGTCACGAAACCGATGACCACGTCGGAGTTGCCGAACAGCGTGCGGCGGCCGGTGACCGCGTCGACGTCCGCGGAGTCCCAGGTCAGGGCCGGTGTCTTGAAGTGCCGCGGCTTGAGCGGGAGGTTCGGCGTCAACGCGCCGCGCGCCTCCTCGACGGTGACCGCGTCGACGATCGCGGTCGGCAGGTGGCGGTGGTAGAGCAGCGCCGAATCGGCCGAGAAGCCCTCGACCCCCATGAGCTCTTCCGCGTACAGGCCGCCCTCCGGCGTGCGGAACTGCGTGTGGCGCTTTCGGGGGATCTCACCCACCTGGCGGTAGTACGCCATGGTTCACTCCGGGCGTTCGATAGTCGGACATCTTTGTTCATTGACCGGTACGCCACTAGCGTGTCAGCCGTGTCAAGCGCCTTCGAACTCCGTGCGCCCGGTCCACGCGGCACTCCGCCCCTGCTCGCGAGGCTTGTCGACGACGCCGCACTGTTCCCGCCGGGCAACGCCTCCATGCCCGACGCGGTCCGCGGCCACCTCGACGCACGTGCCGGGGAATGGGCCGGTGCGGTGGGGCTCTTCCTGTGCCCCGCTTCGCGACTGGCCGAGCTCATCACCGAGCTGATCAAGGTCAAGCCGGTGAAGCCCGTCGCCCTGTCGCTGGTCATCGACACGGGCCTGGGAGGTGTGCCCAAGGCCGTGTCGATCGTCGAATCCCGCAGCGAGCTCCTCGCGCTGCGGATGGTCGAGATGCCCGCGCCGTCCGACGTGGACGAGGTGTGGCTGGAACGCGTCTCGGAGTTCGTGCCCGAGGACGTCATCCGCGTGGTCGAGCCCCGGCGGGGCGGCGCCGAGTGGCTCGACGGCGTGCGCCGCGTCATCGAGCACGGGAGCTGGCCCAAGCTGCGCTGCGGCGGGGTGAGCAAGGAGAACTTCCCCAGCGTGGACGAGGTCGCCGACTTCCTGGCCGTGGTCAGCGGCGGCGGCGTGGCGTTCAAGGCGACCGCCGGCCTGCACCACGCCGTGCGGCACACCGACGACGTCACCGGGTTCACCCACCACGGGTTCCTCAACCTGCTCGTGGCGACCGCGCGTTCGCTGTCCGGCGGTGACGTTCGCGAGGCGTTGTCCAGCACGGACGCCGTCGCGTTGGGCGAGGAGGCCTCCGGGCTGTCGGACCAGGCCGCGCACGCCGTGCGCGGCGTGTTCGCCTCCTACGGGTCATGCTCGCTGGACGAGCCGATCGCCGACCTGGAGGAGCTGGGTCTGCTGTGAGCTGGATCGACGACCCCGCGTTCACCGCCGACGAGCCGTTCGGGCCGCAGACGCTGCCCTACGGCGTCGTGCCCGGCGGTGTCGCGGTGCGGGTGGGCGACCGGGCGTTGCCGCTGCGGGGACTGGCCCTGGGGCCGCGCCTGGAGCCCCTGGTGGCCACCGGCACGCTGGACGCCCTGCTGGTGGCGGGGCGGCCCGCGTGGAGCGAGCTGCGGGCGCGGCTGGTCGAGATCGTCTCGGCCACCTCGGCGCCGCGTGGGGCGGAGCTGGTCGGGCTGGACGGCGCCGTGCTGCCGTTCACCGTGGCCGACTACGTGGACTTCTACTCGTCGCGCCACCACGCGGAGAACGTCGGCCGGATCTTCCGGCCCGACGGCGACGCGCTGCTGCCCAACTGGACGCACCTGCCCGTGGGCTACCACGGCCGCGCCGGGACGGTCGTCGTGTCCGGCACGCCGGTCGTCCGGCCGCACGGCCAGCGCCGGTCGTCGTCCGGTCCGGTGTTCGGGCCGACGGGCAGGCTGGACATCGAGGCCGAGGTCGGGTTCGTGTGCGGCGGGCCGGTCGCGTCGCGGCTGACGCCCGACCAGGCAGTCGACCACGTCTTCGGCGTGGCGCTGGTCAACGACTGGTCCGCGCGCGACATCCAGGCCTGGGAGTACCAGCCGCTGGGCCCGTTCCTGGGCAAGTCGTTCGCCACGTCGGTCTCGGCGTGGATCACGCCCCTGGAGGCCTTCGCGGTGGCGCGGGTGTCGCCGCCGCCGCTGGGCAACGACGTGCTGCCGTACCTGGTCGAGGAACGGGCGTGGGGCCTGGACATCGACATCGAGGTCGAGTGGAACGGCACCCTGGTGTCCAGGCCGCCGTTCCGCGAGATGTCGTGGACTTTCGCCCAGCAACTCGCGCACCTGTCGGCGAACGGCGCTACGGTTCGGCCGGGCGACCTGATCGCGTCGGGCACCGTGTCCGGCCCGGCCCGCGACGAGCGCGGCTCCTTCCTGGAGCTGAGCTGGGGCGGGAAGGAGCCGGTGGTGCTGGACGACGGCGAGCGGACGTTCCTGGAGGACGGCGACACGGTGCGGATCACCGCGACGGCTCCCGGGGAAGGCGGTTCGGTCGTCGGGCTGGCCGAGGTGGTCGGCACGGTCGCGCCCGCCGACGAGAGGTAGAGCGTGGTCAGACCCGATCCCCGCGGCAGGGTGCCGGCGCCCGCGTCCAAGGAGAGCTCGCTGACCCTGGAGCGGGGCCTGGCCCTGCTCCAGGCGGTGGCCGACGCCGAGTCCGAGGCGCCGTCGATCAGCGAGCTGGCGGCGGCCATCGGCGCGTCCCGGGCGGCCGTGTACCGGTTGCTGGTGCCGTTGCAGTCGCGCGGGCTGGTGCGGCGCGAGGGGTCGAAGGTGCGGCTCGGGCTGGGCGTGCTGCGGCTGGCGTCGAACGTGCTGCCACAGCTGCGGCTGGCCGCGCAGCCCGCGCTGCGGACGCTGGCGGAGACCGTGGGCGCGACCGCGCACCTGACCGTGGCCGACGGCAGCGAGGCGCAGGCGGTGGCCGTGGTCGAGCCGTCGTGGACGGCGTACCACGTGGCGTACCGGGTCGGGTCCCGCCACCCCGTGCACCGGGGTGCGGCGGGCAAGGCGATCGGGCTGTCGCCGGAGGGGCGGCAGTGGGTGCACTCGACCGGCGAGTTGCAGCCCGGCGCGTTCGGGGTGGCGGCGCCGGTGCGGGGCGTGCCCGGACTGCGGGCCAGCGTGGGCGTGGTGGCCCTGGAGAAGCTGGACGGCGACGTGGTGGGGCCGCAGGTGGTGCGGGCGGCCCAGGAGGTCGCCGACGCGTTGCGCTGACGCACAGTGACCATGTGCGACACTCTTGGTGAGATTCGAGGAGAACGAAGTGACCGCTCTGCCTGAGGACATGAAGAACTCGGCCGGCGAGCCGCACTTGTTCACGGTCGCCGAATACGCCGAGCTCGGGGAACCCGAGTCCGGGTACACCGAGCTGCAAGAGGGTCGCATCCTGATGTCGCCGAGTCCCAGCCCGCGCCACATGGTGGCCTCGGGTGAGCTATTCGTGCAGTTCCGGGCTCAACTGCCCGCCGAGCTGGTCGCGATCCAGGATGTCGACGTCGACCTGGAATTGGTGCCGTACGGTGACCCCGGCTTCTCCCGGCGGCCCGACCTGGTCATCGTGCCGCGCGTGGCGATGGAGAGTGGTCGGATGCTGAAGGCGTCCGAGGTCGTCGTGGTCCTGGAGATCGTGTCGCCCGGTTCGAAGCGCCTGGATCGGGTGGTCAAGCGCGGGGAGTACGAGGACGCCGGAATCCCCCACTACTGGATCGTCGACCTCAACCACCCGATCTCGTTGGTCGCCTGCCACTTGGCGGACGAATTCGGATATCAGGACGCCGGTGACGTCGTCGGCGAGTTCACCACCTCCGTGCCGTTCCCGGTGACGCTCAAGCTCGACGGGCTCGTCTGAACGTCGTCACCAGGGTGGATTTCGAGGTTGCCGTCGTCGTTGAGGACGATTCGGCGGCCTGGGTATGCGCGTGGGTCGGACCCGTGGTCCGTCAGGCGGAGAGCGCCTGCCAGACGGCGAACAGCGCGAAGGCGGCGAAGACGAAGCCGCTCACCCGCTGGATCAGGTGCGTGGGGATCCGGGTGGCGAGCTTGCGGCCCACCAGGACCGCGATGGCGGCGACGGTGGTCAGGGCCAGGAACGCGCCCAGGCCCACGAACACCGGGCTGGCGTAGCGGGCGGACAGGGCGGCGGTGGCCAGTTGGGAGGCGTCGCCCCACTCGGCGGCGAACAAGACTCCGAACGACGTCAGCGCGGCTCGCCAGAAGGTCGCCTGGCCTGGGCCGGCGGAGGAGGCGTCGGCATCCTCGCCGTCGGTCGAGAAACCTTCCTTCAACAGCAGGAACGCGCCCACGCCGAACAGCACGGCGACGACGCCCGCGACCACCCGGTCGGGGAGCAGGGTCAGCACGCCGCCGAACGTCGCGGCCACCACGCACTGGATCGCGAACGCCGCGGTGACGCCCGCGAACACCGGCCACGGGCGGTAGCGGGTGGTCAGCACGAGGGTCGCGACCATGGTCTTGTCCGGCAGCTCGGCCAGGAAGACGATCGCGAAAGCCGTCGCGAGCGCGAGGAGTTCGGGTGCCACGGGTACCTCCGACGTCCGATGTGAACCCGGACGGAGGCAGCACGACCCCGACCGGGCGTGGTGCACTGCCCGGCCGGAGGTCTCGTTCGCCCGCTCGGAAGCGGGTGAGGGACCGGGTCCGCGCGCGGCGGACCAGTGTGTCGATCCTCTCGCCCCGGTCGTGGTGACCCGGGGGAACTACTCCCCTCTGGCGTGTACAGAGTACCTGCTCCGGCCGTCCGCGCCGCTTGTGACGGCGCACACCGGGACCTAGGTCCCGGTCCACAGGGGACCCTCGTACCTGAGGCGGGACCCCGGTCCGGATCTACGTTCTCCCCGTGGACGTCCTAGACCTGGCGCGGTGGCAGTTCGGCATCACCACCGTGTACCACTTCCTGATGGTGCCGCTGACCATCGGGCTCTCCCTGCTGGTGGCGGGGATGCAGACCGCGTGGGTGCGCACGGGTGACCGCAAGTACCTGGCGATGACGAAGTTCTGGGGCAAGCTGCTGCTGATCAACTTCGCCATGGGCGTGGTGACCGGCATCGTGCAGGAGTTCCAGTTCGGCATGACCTGGAGCGCCTACTCCCGGTTCGTCGGCGACGTGTTCGGCGCGCCGCTGGCGATGGAGGGCCTGGTCGCGTTCTTCGTCGAGTCGACGTTCCTCGGGCTGTGGATCTTCGGCTGGGACCGGCTGCCCAAGAAGGCGCACCTGGCGTGCGTGTGGGCGTTCTCGCTGGCCACGATCGCGTCGGCGTACTTCATCCTGGCCGCGAACTCGTGGATGCAGCACCCGGTCGGCGTGGAGCTGGTCGACGGGCGGCCGCGGCTGACCTCGATCTGGGCCGTGCTGGGCAACAACACCGTGCTGGCCGCGTTCCCGCACACGGTCTTCGGCGCGTTCGCCGTCGCCGGCGCGTTCCTGGTGGGCGTCGCGGCCTGGCACCTGTGGCGGCGCAGCGACGACGGGCCGGTGTGGCGGGCGTCGGTGAAGTTCGGCACCTGGGTGGGCGTGGTGGCGTTCGCGGGGCTCGCGATCACCGGCGACATGCAGGGCAAGCTGATGTTCGAGCAGCAGCCGATGAAGATGGCGGCGGCCGAGGCGCTGTGCCACACGGAGTCGCCCGCGGCGTTCTCGGTGTTCGCGCTCGGCGACGTGACGCGGCCCGACTGCGAGAACGTCAAGAGCGTCACGGTGCCCGCGCTGCTGTCGTTCCTGGCGCACAACGACTTCACCACCGAGGTGAAGGGCATCGAGGACCTGGTGCCGCTGTACCAGGAGAAGTACGGGACCAACTACCCGGTCGACCCGAAGCTGGGCGAGCTGTCGGGTCAGCCGATCGACTACGTGCCGAACCTGCCCGTCACCTACTGGGGCTTCCGGCTGATGATCGGGTTCGGCGGCCTGTCGGTCGGGGCGGGGCTGCTGATCCTGTGGCTGACGCGCGGCGGCCGGACGCCGGGCGGGCGCTGGTTCGCGTGGCTGGCGCTGGGCAGCATCGCGACGCCGTTCCTGGCCAACAGCTTCGGCTGGATCTTCACCGAGATGGGGCGGCAGCCGTTCGTGGTGGTGCCGAACCCGAGCGGGGTGGACGGGGTGTGGATGTTCACCGCCCGTGCCGTGTCGTCGTCGACACCGGGGGAGGTGTTGACGTCGCTGATCGCCTTGACGCTGGTCTACGGGGTGCTGGCCTGCGTCGAGGTGTTCCTGATCCGGCGGTACGTCCGCGCTGGAGTCGCGGGCGTGCTGCCGGCTCGGAAACCCGATGACGACGCCGGGAAGCGCGACGACGTCCTGTCGTTCGCGTACTGAGAGGGGGAGCCGTGGAGACGTTCTGGTTCTGCGTGATCGCCCTGCTGTGGCTGGGCTACCTGTTCCTGGAGGGCTTCGACTTCGGCGTCGGGATGCTGCTGCCGGTGCTCGGCCGGTCCGAGCGGGAGCGGCGGGTGCTGATCAACACCATCGGACCGGTGTGGGACGGCAACGAGGTGTGGCTGCTGGTGGCGGTCGGCGCGACGTTCGCCGCGTTCCCCGCCTGGTACGCGGCGCTGCTCAGCTCGGTGTACCTGCCGCTGGTGCTGTTCCTGCTGGCGCTGATCGGTCGCGGGGTCGCGTTCGAGTACCGGGGCAAGGTCCACTCGGACCGGTGGCGGCGGGTGTGGGACCGGGTGATCGTGGCCGGGTCGTGGACGGCCGCGCTCGGGGTCGGGCTGCTGCTGTCGACGACCGTGTTCGGGATGCCGCTGGACGCCGCCGGCGACCGCGTCGGCTCGCCGTTCGCCTCGATCCGGTGGGAGACGCTGCTGGGCGCGGTGGCGGTGGCCGGGTACGCGCTGGTGCACGGCGCGGTGTTCCTGTCGCTCAAGACCGAGGGTGAGGTGCGGGAACGGGCGCGGGCGCTGGCGTTGAAGGTCGCGCCGGTCGCGTTGCTGCCGCTGCTGGTGCTGCTGCTGATCGTGCAACTGCGGTTCGGCTCGGCGTGGACGTGGGGCGCGTCGATCGTGGTGGCGCTGGCCGCGCTCGGCGCGTACGGGCGGCTGGTGCTGCGGCGCGAGGGGCAGGCGTTCGCGCTGATGGGCGTCGCGGTGGCGGCGGCGGTGGCCGCGCTGTTCGGCGCGCTCTACCCGAACGTGCTGCCGTCCACCCTGGACCCGGCGTGGTCGCTGACCGTGGCCGGTGCCGCGTCGAGCCCGTACACGCTGACCGTGATGACCTGGGTGGCCGGGTTCGGCACGCCCGCCGTGCTCGTCTACCAGGGGTGGACGTACTGGGTGTTCCGCAAGCGGATCGGCACCCGGCACATCCCGGAGGTGCAGGTCCCGTGAACTTCCCCGGAGCCCCTTCCGCCACGAAGCCGGGGAACGGCCCGCTCGGCGCGCTGCCTGCGCTCTCGCGCTCGGCGCGCCGGGCGTTGGCCTGGTGCGCGGTGCTGGCCGCGCTGACGGCGGGCGCGCTGGTGTGGCAGGCCGTGGCCCTGGCGTCGGCGCTGGTCGGCGACGGGTCGCTGGTCGTGCTGGCGGGCGCGGTGGTGGTGCGGGCCGGGTTGGCGTGGGCGACGGAGTCGGTGGCGGCGCGGGCGGCGGCGGGCGCGAAGGAGGAGCTGCGGGCGGCGGTGCTGGACCGGGCGCTGGGCCTGGGGCCGTCGTGGATCGTGGCGCGGGGCCCGGCGCCGCTGGCGGTGCTCGCGACCAAGGGGCTGGACGCGCTGGACGCGTACTTCACCCGCTACCTGCCGGCCCTGGTGACGACGGCCGTGGTGCCGGTGGGCGTGGGAGCGTGGATCCTGTTCACCGACCCGACGTCGGCGGTGCTGATCGCCGTGACGCTGCCGCTGATCCCGGTGTTCGCGATCCTGATCGGCCGGTTCACGTCGGCTCGGGTGGACGCGGCGGCGTCGGCGCTGGAGCGGTTGTCGGGGCGGCTGGCGGAGCTGGTGCGGGCGCTGCCGGTACTCACCGCGTTCGGGCGGGCGGCGGCCCAGGCGTCGGCCGTGCGGGAGGTGGGCGAGCGGTACCGGCGGGCGACCATGGGGACGCTGCGGGTGGCGTTCCTGTCGGCGCTGGTGCTGGAGATCGTGGCGTCGCTGTCGGTGGCGCTGATCGCGGTCGGCATCGGGCTGCGGCTTGTGTCGGGGGAGATGGCGCTGGTCACGGGCCTGGTGGTGCTGATCCTCGCGCCCGAGTGCTACCTGCCGCTGCGGGCGGCCGGCGCGGCGCACCACGCCTCGGAGGACGGTGTGGAGGCCGTGCGGCGGGTCGCGGAGATCCCCACGCCCGACTCGCGGGACGACGCCGTCGAGCCGGTCGAGGGCGTCGAGGTCCGGGACCTGCGGGTGCGGCGGCGGGGGCGGTACGCGCCGGACGGGGTCGGGTTCCGGGTGCGGCCCGGGGAGGTGCACCGGCTGGACGCGCCCAGCGGCGCGGGCAAGTCGACGCTGTTCGGGGTGCTGCTGGGGTTCGTGCGGCCCGACGGCGGTTCGGTGGCGGTCGACCGGTCGTCCATCGCGTGGGTGCCGCAGCGGCCCGCGTTCGCCGGGCGGACGGTGGCCGACGAGCTGGAGCTGACGACCGGGCGGGTCGACCACGACGTGCTGGCGTCGGTGGCGGCGGAGCACCTGGTGGCGCGGCCGATCGCGGAGCTGTCGACCGGGGAGCGGCAGCGGGTCGCGGTCGCCCGGGCGCTGACGCGGGTCCGGGACGGCGCGAAGGTGCTGCTGCTGGACGAGCCCACCGCGCACCTGGACCCGGCGACGGCGGCGAAGGTGATGGCGGCCGTGCACCGGGCGGCGGCCGACGGCGCGGCGGTCGTGCTGGCGACGCACCGGCTGGTCGGCGCGCCGGTCGAGGAGGTCGCCGCGGCTCGCGAGGTCGGTGTGGTGGAGGACCGGGCGACCACCCCGCGCACGCCGCGCCCGACCCGACGGCTGCTGGCTGGGGCGCTGCTGGGTGCGGCGGCGTCGTTGAGCGGTGTGGCGTTGACGGCGGTGGCGGCCTACCTGATCGCGAAGGCGGCGACCCAGCCGCCGATCCTCACGCTGTCGGTCGCGGTGGTGGGCGTGCGGACGTTCGCGCTGGCCAAGGGCGTGCTGCGGTACCTGGAGCGGCTGGTGTCGCACGACGCCGCGTTCCGGCACGCCGAGTCGCTGCGGGTGCGGCTGTGGCGCGGCCTGCGTCCCGGCCGGGCCGAGCTCACCCGGCTGGTGGACGACGTCGACACGGTCCGCGACCTGGTGCCGCGCGTGCTCCAGCCGCCGCTGGTCGCGGTGGGCGTGTCGGTCGCGGCGGTGGCGCTGTTCGCGCTGATCGAGCCGGCGGCCGGGCTCGCCCTGGCGGTGGCGCTGGCCGTCGGCGGCACGCTGGCGCCGGTCGTCGCGGTGCTCACCGAACGCCGTGCCACGGCGGTGCTCGCCCGGGGGCGGCGGCACGTCTCGGAGCAGGTGCTGACCCTGCTCACGGCGGCGCCGGACCTGATCGCGTTCGGCGCGGACGGCAGGGTGCGGGCCGAGCTGGCGCGCCGGGACGCCGAGCTCGCCCGGCTGGCCCGCCGGCAGGCGCTCGGCGCGGGCGCGGCGATCGGGATCGTGCACCTGACCACGGGGCTGGCGTCGGCGGTGTGCATCGGGCTGGCCGGTGGCGTCGACCCGCTGCTGGTGCCGGTCCTGGGGCTGGTGCCGCTGGCGTTGGCGGAGGTGTTGGGCGCGCTGCCCGCGGCGGCGCAGCACCGCGCCGCGTTGCGCGAGTCGTACGGCCGGATCGTGGAGCAGGCGCCGGTCGCGTCGGTGGCGAAGGTCGAGCACGGCGCGGTCGGCGGCGCGGTCGGCCTCGAAGGCGTGACGGTGCGGTGGCCGGACAGCGCGGAACCGGTGCTGGAGCGCGTGTCGGTCGACCTGCCCGCCGGGGCGAAGGTGGCCGTGGTGGGCCCGTCGGGAGCGGGCAAGTCGAGCCTGTTCGCCTTGCTGCTGGGCTTCGTCGAACCCGAGCACGGGCTGGTGTGGCGCCCCGACCGGGTGGCCTGGTGCCCGCAGGAGCCGATGCTGGTGTCGACCACCGTCCGCGAGAACCTCCGGCTGGGCGACCCCCGGGCGGACGACGACCGGCTGCGGTGGGCGCTCGACGTGGCGGGCGTCCCGCTCGACCTGGACACCGTGATCGGGCCGACGCTGCTGTCGGGAGGGGAGGCGCAGCGGGTCGCGCTGGCCCGCGCGCTGCTCTACGACGCCGACCTCGTGCTCCTGGACGAGCCGACGGCCCACCTGGACGAGCCGACCGCCGCCGCGCTGCTGGCGCGCCTGGACGACGTGCTGCGGGACCGGACCGTCATCCACATCACCCACCGGCCGGCCGAAGCCGACCGGGCCGACCTGGTGCTGGACGTCACCGAGGGGCGGCTGCGGGCCAGGGCCTACCGTTGACCACCGTGGACCCCGCCCGCGTGCTCGCCGCCTCGACCGAGATCACCTCGGCCGCGCTGGCGGGCGACGACCCGGACGCCGTGCTGCCGCTCGTGGTGCGCAGCGCCGTCGAGCTCGCCGGCGCGGGCCTCGGGCTGGCCATGGTCACCGCCGAGGACGGCACGCTGACCGTCGAGGCGTCCTCGGGCGACGACGACCCGGTGGGCGTGGTGCTGTCGAGCCGTTCGTCGGCGGCGCGGGCGGCGCGGACCGGCGTGCCCGTGGTCGCCGACGACCTCACCACCGACCCGCGCACCGCGCCGTTCGTGCCCAAGGCGCTGCGCGGCTACGGGCCGTTCGCGGTCGCGCCGTTCGGCACGAAGGAGCGCCGGATCGGCGCGCTGGCCGTGTACCGGCGCAAGGGCGAGCCGCCGTTCAGCCCGGACACCGTCGAGGTGCTGGCCGCGTTCGCCGCGCAGGCCGGGCTGGCGGTCGTGCTGGCCGAGGGGTCGACGGCGCGGCAGCGGGTCGCGGTCTACCAGGAGCGCGAGCGCATCGCCCGCGACCTGCACGACGTGATCATCCAGCGGCTGTACGCGACGGGCGTGCAGCTGGACCTGCTCGGCAGGCGGCTCAAGCTCGACGGCCGGGAGGCGCGGCGGCTGGCCGAGTGCGTGGACCAGCTCGACCAGACCATGGCGGAGGTCCGCGCGACCGTGCGGGCGCTGCGCAGCGCCGATCCCGGCAAGCCGGGTGACGCCGACCTCAAGGGGTCCGTGCTGGCCGAAGCGCGCACGGCGGGCGAGCTGCTGGGGTTCGAGCCGGAGGTGCGCGTCGAGGGCGACGTGGCGGACGTGCCGCCCGACCTGGCCGACCACGCGCGCGCGGCGCTGCGGGAGGCGTTGTCGAACGTGGTGCGGCACTCGGGGGCCGGGCACGTCGGCATCGCGCTGCGCCGGACCGCCGACGGGCTGGACCTGGAGGTGTCCGACGACGGGTGCGGCATCCCGCGCGGGGTGGCCAAGCGCGGGTTGCGGCACCTGGAGGAGCGGGCGCTGGCCGCCGGCGGCGGGTGCGAGATCACGTCGTCGCCCCGCACCGGCACCACGATCACCTGGCACGTGCCGCTGCAGGGGTGAGCACCCGCCGCCACGCTCAGGAGCCCCGGGTCAGCGTGCCCCAGCGCCCCAGCGCCCCTGCGCGGGCAGCCGGTCCGGTTTCGCCGCGAGGTCGGTCTCCCGCCACCCGACGGGCCAACGGCGCTCTCGCACAGGAGCACCCCTTCGAAACGGGCGTCCCTCATGTCGACGAAACCGCTGAACGTCGCCAACTCTCGTGCTCGTCCGATTCGCGTGCCCACGAGGACCGACCGCCCAGGTGGCGGCAGAGGATGTGCTGCGCTTCCCGCTCCTCACGGCTCTCGGCGGAGAAGACCAACTGCTCGCGCCACGTGAAGCCGTTCCAGGACGTGCAGGCCGCCCAGGCGCACGGCGGCCTTGTCGGACCCGAGCTGTTCCACCGCTTTGACGTACAACTCGGTCACCCGCGGACGGACGGGGGGCGTGGTGCCGAGCCGAGTGGCACGCGGCGACCCGGCCGCGGACCTCGCAACGCCTTCATGGCCCTTGGGTCGTCCGCGGTCGACTCCCCGGTCAACCGTCAGCGTGAGCGGCGGGCCACCCAGGCCGCGGCCTGGGTGCGGCGTTCCATGCCCAGCTTCGCCAGCACCGCGGTGACGTAGTTCTTCACCGTCTTCTCGGCCAGGAACAGCCGCTCGGCGATCTGGCGGTTGGACAGGCCCTCCCCGATCAGGTCCAGCACCCGCCGTTCCTGCTCGGTCAGCGCGTCCAGCACGTCCACCTCGACCGGGCGGCGCAGGCGGTCCAGCACGCGGGCCGTGGTCTGCGGGTCCAGCAGCGACCGGCCCGCCGCCACCTCCCGCACCGCGGTCACCAGGTCCTGCCCGCGCACCTGCTTGAGCAGGTACCCCGACGCGCCCGCCATGATCGCGCCGACCAGCGCCTCCTCGTCGTCGAACGCGGTCAGCACCAGGCACCTCGGGCCGCCGTCGAGGGCGCGCAGCCGACGGCACAGCTCGACCCCGCCGCCGTCGGGCAGCCGCACGTCCACCACGGCCACGTCCGGCCGCGTCGCCGAGGCCCGGACCAGGGCCTCGTCCACCCCGCCCGCCTCGGCGACCACCGAGATGTCGTCCTCGTCCTCCAACAGCTCGCGCAGGCCCCTGCGCACCACCTCGTGGTCGTCTACGAGCAACACTCGCACCGGCACGAACCCACCATAGGTCGAATGCCGGTACCCACCGCGCCCGCCCGCCAAGACAGTGCAGGAATGCTCGTACGCGCGATCGAGGAAGCCGACCGGATCGTCGTCGGCAGGCTGGTGCTGGAGCTGTGGGGCGCGCACACCGCGGTCGCCCACGGCCAGGTGTTCTTTCCCGCGAGCCTGCCCGGGTTCCTGGTCGAACAGCAGGACACCGTGGTCGGGTTGCTCACCTACGCCGCCGCCGACGGCCACCTGGAGATAGTCACCATCGACGCCCTGCGAAGAGGCAGGGGCGTCGGCAGCTCGCTGGTCGACGCCGCCGTGCAGCGGGCCCGCCAGCTCGGCTGCTCCCGCGTCCGGCTCACCACGACCAACGACAACCTCGACGCCCTGCGCTTCTACCAGCGCCGCGGCTTCCGGCTCAGCGCCCTGCGCCCCGACGCGGTGCGCGAGGCACGCCGGCTCAAGCCGGAGATCCCCAGCGTCGGCGACTACGGCATCCCCATCACCGACGAACTGGACCTCGAGCGTTGGGTCGCGCCGCGCTAGTTGTCCACAGGCCCCAGCCGAGCTGTCCACAGGTTGTGCACAACTCCTCACCTGCTGGGCAGCGGGCTGAACACCTCGTCCCACGCGGCCGCGACCTGCCGGGCGCAGGTGGCCGGCGCGACACCGCCGACCCCCGTGCCCAGACCGGGCATGGCGATCGTGCGCACGACCTGGCGCAGCGGGCGGCCGTCGTCCAGCCGCCCGCCCAGCCACAGCCGCAGCACGGCCCGCGCGGCCAGGTACGGGTGCACGGTGTCGCCGGGCAGCAGCTCACCGGGCAGCCGCATGGTCGGCGCGCTGATCAGCCACTCCGGCTCGGGCTCGCCGGTCGGCACCACCAGGGCCTCGCCCACCGGCAGCTCGCCGCCGTGCAACCCGAGCACGGCACTGCGCACGTTGCCCTCGACCTGCGGGAACGCCCGCGCGTAGACGGCGTCGATACCCCCGCGCATCCAGCCGGAGGAGTTCGCGGGGCTCACCACGGCCTCGGCGACGATGTCGAGCACCGAGCCCCGGTGCACCTCGACGCCGGTCCGGCCGTCGGCCACCGCGAGCCAGGCACGGGCCAGCGGTTCGTCGACGGCGCACAACACCAGACGGGGAACTGCTACCGGAGCGTTGATCTCACCCTCCGTATCGGCGGCGGACACATCTCCCAGCATTCCAGGAGAACCCGTTGCTGCGGAACGGGGGCGGGCACCCGCCGGGCGGGTGATCCTCGCCTCAACGGCGGTCACCGGACGTGGTCCTCGTATCGTTGCGGCCGTGCTCGCCTACTTCGGACCGCAGGGAACCTTCACCGAGCAGGCCGCACGCGGCTTCGCTTCTCCGCAGCAGGAGCTGGTCCCGTTCGACACCGTGCCCGCCGCGCTGGCCGCCACCCGCCGGGGGGAGACCCGCTCGGCGTGCGTGCCGGTGGAGAACTCGGTCGAGGGCGCGGTGCCCGCGACCATGGACGCGCTGACCGAGGGCGAGCCGCTGGTCGCCGTCGCCGAAGCGGTGCTCCCGGTGCGGTTCAGCGTGCTCGTGCGGCCCGGCGGCGAGCCCGTGCGCACGGTCGCCAGCCACCCGCACGCCCTGGCCCAGGTCCGGCACTGGCTCGCCGAGCACCTGCCGGACGCCGACGTCGTCGCCACCACGTCCACCGCCGCCGCCGCTCGCGCGGTCCTCAACGGCGAGTTCGACGCGGCCGTGAGCGCTCCCGTGGCCGTGCGGCACTACCCGCTCGAGGTGCTGGCCACCGACGTGGCCGACGTGCGTGACGCGAAGACCCGATTCCTGCTGGTCCGACCGCCCGGCGAGCTGCCGGAGCCGACCGGCCACGACCGCACGTCCGTGGTCTGCACGGCGGCGGACCGGATCGGCGCGCTGTCGGAGCTGCTGACCGAGCTGGCGCTGCGCGGCATCAACCTGACCCGCATCGAGTCGCGGCCCACCAAGGGCAGGCTCGGCGAGTACCGGTTCTACATCGACCTGGACGGCCACGTGGCCGAGCACCGGGTGGGCGACGCGCTGGCCGCGCTGCACCGGCACTGCCCGCAGACCCGGTTCCTCGGCTCGTACCCGAAGGCCGAGCCCGGCGGCGCGGTCGCGGGCAACGAGGAGTTCGTGGCGGCGGCCGAGTGGGTCGACAGAGTCCGGAGGGGGCGGGGCGCGTGAGGTTGATCCTGGTCAGACACGGTGAGACGGCGTCGAACGTGAAGATGGCGCTGGACTCGCTGCCACCCGGCCCGCCGCTGACCGACGCGGGCGTGGCGCAGGCCGCCGCGCTGGCCGAGCAGCTGGCCGCCGAGCCGGTCGCGGCCGTCTACGCCAGCACGGCGGTGCGCGCGCAGCAGACCGCCGCGCCCGTGGCGGCGGCCCACGGCCTGGAGGTCGAGGTCGTGGACGGCGTGCAGGAGATCTTCTGCGGCGACCTCGAAGGACGGCACGACCGCGAGGCGTTCGAGATCTTCATCGCCACCGTGAAGGCGTGGGCCGAGGGCGAGCTGGACGTGCCGCTGCCCGGCGGCGAGAGCGGACGCCAGGTGCTGGACCGCTACCTGGCCGCGGTGGACGGCATCGCCGCCAAGCACGCCGACGGCGAGACCGCGGTGCTGGTCAGCCACGGCGCGTCGCTGCGGATGGGCGCGCTCGCGCTGGCCGGCAACGTGAGCCCCGCGCTGGCCGAGGCGGGCCTGCTGCCCAACACCGGCCGGGTGGTGCTGGAGCGGGCCGGGAACGGGTGGCGCTGCACGTCGTGGACCGGCGTGGACGTGGTGGAGCCCTAGCGCCGGCGGCCGGTCAGCCCCAGCCCAGCTCGTGCAGCTTGGCGTCGTCGATGCCGAAGTGGTGCGCGATCTCGTGCACCACGGTCACGACCACCTCGTCCACCACGTCGGCCTCGGTGCGGCAGATGTCCAGGATCGCCTCGCGGTAGATGGAGATCCGGTCGGGCAGCACGCCGCCGTAGTCGGTGGTCCGGCTGGTCAGCGCGATGCCGTGGTAGAGCCCGAGCAGGCTCGGCACGTCGGCGTTGCGGTCCTCCACCAGCACCACGACGTTGCTCATCGCCGCCGCGAACTCCGGTGGGATGAGGTCGAGCGCCTCGCCCACCAGCTCCTCGAACCGCTGGCGGGTCATCTCCACCGGCATGGCGTCACCTCGTCGTCGTGGTGGTGGGCGTGGTGGTCGTCTCCTCCGGCTTCGGCGGCTTGGAGCCCGACGACGGCGGCGCGGCGGAGCTGGAGCTCGAGTTGGACTGGGAGTGCAGCGGCGCGCCGGTCGCCTCGTCCTGCTGCACGGCGGTCGTCTGCGGCGGGTTGGACGTGGTCAGCGGCGGCGCGTTCGGGTTGCGCACGCTGCCCTGCCACGCGACCAGGACGTTGTCCACGGGCTGCGCGCCGACCTTGCAGTTCACCAGCCGGGAGCCGGCGGCCCAGCTCTCCGTCGCCCTGGTGTCCCAGGCGACGATGAGGCCCCGCGCCTTGAGGTCGGCGCCGCCGGTGTACTCGGCGGTGATCCGGGTGCACTCGCCGACCAGCAGCTGGTCCTGCTGCTCGGGTGGCGGGTAGTCGCCGGCGGGCATGGTGACCACGCCGGTGATCTCGAACGTGTGCGGCTGCGCGCAGTCGACCGGGTCGGCCACGGACCCGGTCCCGGTGATGCCGAGGCACACGCCCGGGTCGTAGACGTCGGACTGGTCCTGGGTGCGGGCGCTGCCGTAGGAGGGGAGCAGCCCGCCCGCGGGCCCGGCCACCTGCAGGCCGCAGCGCAGCGTCCGCTTGCCCTCGGCCCACAGCCGCTCGCCCGGGTTGAGCGGCCCGACGGTGTACTTGCCGAACGGGTCGAACTTGCCGCCGAGGTAGTCCAGCGACGTCTTCGCGCACTGCTCCTGGCTGATCTGCTGCCACTTCGCGTCGTCCGGGAACGGCGCGCCGGGCCCGTGATCGGCGGAGATGTCCGCCACACCGGTCACCTCGAACAGGTGCTGCGCGGCGCAGTCGACCTTCTGGACGTCCGACAGGTCCTTCTTGGTCCAGTTCAGGCAGTCACCCGCCTGAGCTGCCATGACGGGGTTCACCGTGGGCGTCGCGGCCCCGCCCGCGCCACCGGCGCCCACCGGCCAGCCGGTGAGCGTGCTCAGGGCGAGCAGCACGAGCGCGCCGGCGAACGCGCCGAGCAGGACCAAGTGGTCACCACGGCGAAACCAGCGCAAGGTCGCGGACATCTACTCCATGATGCCTGTGTAGGCCGAGGAACCGTTCGGGCGGGTGGAGAGTGTTGCTTTTGGGACACTCGTCACCCATTCGGCGGCCGATCTCTGTACCGTCCCCGCCGGGAGTGGCTGATGACTGAGAACGACAACACCGGTAACGCGGCGCCCGGTCAGGGCGGGCCGAGCGGACCGAGCGGACCGGGAGCGCCGGAGCCGCAGAGCGGTGGCGCCACGCCGCCGCCCTACGTGCCGCCGACGCCCCAGGGCCCGTCCGACGGCCCGTCGCCGGGTGGGCGCGGCCAGATCCGCCAGCAGGAGCCGGGCCGCACCAAGGCCCGGCCGCCGACGCTCGCCGAGCAGCGCGCCCGCGCCGCGGCGATCGAGCAGCAGCGCGAGCAGCAGCTCGCCGTCGAGGCGGAGGAGGCCCGCCGCCGGAAGCTGCGCAAGCGGCTGCTCATCGGCGGTGGCGTGGCCGTCGGCGTGGCCGGCGTGGTGGCCATCTGGTACGCCGTGTCCAGCCCCGACGACGTGGTGGCGCAGTGCGTCCAGGACGACGTGGTCGTCGACGACCAGTACTGCGACGAGGACTACGCGCGCTCGCACGGCGGGTACACCAGCGGCGGGTTCATCTACATCGGCGGCAGCTCGTACCGCTACAACTACGGCGCGCCGAGCACCCCGATCGGCCAGAAGGTCAGCGGCGGCACGTACACCATGCCCAAGGGCGCGAACATCACCACCAAGTCCGGCTCGGTCGTGCAGCGCGGTGGGTTCGGCGTGTCCGGCGGCAGCAAGAGCGGGGGCAGCTGAGTGCGCCGGGAGTCCTCCGCGCCCCGGCCGAACTGGCAGCGCACCGTCTCCGAGCAGGGGCTGGTGTTCGGCGCGCCGGCGCGGGCCGCAGACGGCAGCCCGCGCCCGTACTGGGACGAGTCGGCGCACTACGTCTTCGACATGAGCGACGTGCTGTCCCTGGAAGCCGACGTCGAGCTGCTGCACAACATGTGCCTGGAAGCCGTCGACAACGTGGTGCTCACCGAGCGCTACCGCGACTTCGGCATCAACGAGTGGCTGTGGCCCGCGATCGCCGAGTCGTGGAAGCGGCGCGACCCGCACGTCTACGGGCGGTTCGACCTGCGCTACGACGGGCGGGGCCCGGCCAAGCTGCTGGAGTACAACGCCGACACGCCCACGTCGCTGCTGGAGGCGTCGGTCGTGCAGTGGAACTGGAAGACCGACGTCTTCCCCGAGGACGACCAGTGGAACTCCATCCACGAGAAGCTGGTCGAGCGCTGGGCCGAGATCGGCGGCCGACTGCCGTCCAACGAGCTGCACTTCACCTGGTCGGGCGCCGACCCCTCGGGCGAGGACCACGTCACCGTGGCCTACCTGCAGGAGACCGCGGCCGAGGCGGGCATGGACACCGTCGGCCTGGCGATCGAGGAGATCGGCTGGGACGGGCTGCTCAAGCGGTTCGTCGACCTCGAGGACGCCCCGATGGGCACCGTCGTGAAGCTCTACCCGTGGGAGTGGGTGGTCGACGAGCAGTTCGGCCGCTACGCGGTGGAGAGCCTGCCCGGCACGCTGTGGGTCGAGCCGCTGTGGAAGATGCTGCTGTCCAACAAGGCGCTGCTGGCCGTGCTGTGGGAGATGTACCCCGGCCACCCGAACCTGCTGCCCGCGTTCCTGGACGACCCCGGCCTGCTCACCGAGTACGTGCGCAAGCCGCGGCTGGGCCGCGAGGGGCAGAACATCCAGATCGTCGCCCCCGGCTACGAGACCCAGACCGGCGGGGTCTACGGCAAGGAGGGCTTCGTCTACCAGCTGTTCGACCCCCTGCCCGAGTTCGACGGCTACCGGCCGGCGCTCGGCGCGTGGGTCGTCGGCGACGCCGCGGCGGGCCTGGGCATCCGGGAGACCGTCGGCCTGGTCACCGACGACGGCGCGGCGTTCGTGCCGCACAGGATCGTCGAATGAGCCTGTCCCCACCACACCCGTCGTCACCGGCTCCTTCACCGGCGGCACAACCGATCAACCCGCACACCATGGAGGGTCAGTGATCTCCCAACTCGCGTTGGACCCGGGCTTCGGGTCCAGCATCGGCACCGGCGTCGGCGCGATCGCGCTCTACGCGATCGTCGGCCTGGTCCTGATGGTCGTCGGCTTCTACGCCATCGACTGGACCACTCCCGGCAAGCTGAGCGCGCTGGTCCGCGGTGGCGCCCCGAACGCGGTCATCGTCACGTCGGCCGGCCTGGTGAGCATGGCGCTGATCGTGGTCGTCGCGATCTACAGCGCGGCGGGCAAGCTGGACGAGGGCCTGCTGTCGGCGCTGATCTTCGGGTTCGTCGGCATCGTCGTGCAGGTGCTCGCGGTCCGGCTGCTCGAGTGGGTGACGCGGCTCGACATCGGCTCCCTGATCGAGTCCGACCGGTTCGCGCCGGCCAGCGTCGTGGTGGCATCCGCGCACGTCGCGCTCGGCCTCGTGGTCGCCGTCGCCATCTCGTAGCCGATCCCGTGGAAGTGGGGGGCGTGCCCGTCGGCACGCCCCCTTCGTGCTGCTCAGGCCACCGGCAGCCGCTTCTGCCAGGCCATCGGCCCGACCTTGATCCGGGTGCGCACCGAGCCGTTCCACTCGACCGGCAGGCCGCCCGCGGCGAGCGCCGCGGCCACCTCGCGGCCCACGGCCTCGTCGGCCGCCGCGTGGTCGGCCACCTCGCCCAGCGAGCCGTACGCCAGCCACACCCCGGCGCCCGCCACGGCGCTCTCGGTGTCCTGCCGGTGGAAGAACACGTACCCGCGCGCGCCCTCGCCCGCCTCGTCGCCGATCTCCGCGTGCCCGCACGTCTGGCAGCACGTGAAGTCGGCCCGGGCCACGATCCCGTCCCGGTCCAGGGCGTCGAACACCGCGAACAGCCGGTCCACGTCCGTGCTCGCCGGCCACCCCTCCTGCTCGGCGGACCGCTCCCGCCACACCCGCTCCACCACCGCCCGCGCGACCTCCGGCGCGACCGGCTGCTCCTCGTCCGCGAAGTGCTCGGCCACGGCCTCGACCGCGTCGTCCAGGGCGGTGAAACCGCCGTGCACCACGCCGCGCGCGTACTCCTCGACCTCCGCCACCACGTCGGCGGACAGGCCGGGCTCGTCGTCTGCTCGTTCAACCACGGACGCATCCTGCCCCAGGGGTCCGACAGCGCGGCGTGACGTCGTGCGAACCGCGTGGCGCCGGGTACTACGCTTCCCCGTGTGATTGACCTCAAGGCACTGCGCGAGAACCCGGAAGCCGTCCGCGCGTCGCAACGCGCGCGTGGCGAGGACGAGACCGTGGTCGACGCGCTGCTGTCCGCCGACGAGCGCCGCCGGGCCGCCATCGCCCGCGCCGACGCGCTGCGCGGCGAGCAGAAGGCGTTCGGCAAGCAGGTCGGCCGCGCCAAGGGCGAGGAGCGCGACGCGCTGCTGGCCAAGGGCAAGGAACTGGCCGCCGAGGTCAAGGCCGCCGAGGCCGAGCAGTCCGCCGCCGAGGCCGAGCTGACCGAGCTGCACCGCGCCGTGCCCAACCTGGTCCACCCCGACGCGCCCGAGGGCGGCGAGGACGACTACGTCGTGCTCAAGCACGTCGGCGAGCGGCGCGAGTTCGACTTCGAGCCGGCCGACCACCTCGACCTGGGCGTCAAGCTCGGCGCGATCGACATGGAGCGCGGCGCGAAGGTGTCCGGCTCGCGCTTCTACTTCCTCACCGGCGTGGGCGCGCAGCTGGAGCTGGCGCTGCTGAACATGGCCGTCGCCCAGGCCACCGCGGCCGGGTTCAAGCTGATGATCACGCCGACCCTGGTGCGCCCGGAGATCATGGCCGGCACCGGCTTCCTCGGCGCGCACGCGAGCGAGATCTACCGCCTGGAGGCCGACGACCTGTACCTCGTCGGCACGTCGGAGGTGCCGCTCGCGGGGTACCACGCGGACGAGATCCTGGACGGCCCGAAGCGGTACGCGGGCTGGTCGTCGTGCTACCGGCGGGAGGCCGGCTCGTACGGCAAGGACACCCGCGGGATCATCCGCGTGCACCAGTTCAACAAGGTCGAGATGTTCTCCTACGTCCGGCCGGAGGACGCCGAGGCCGAGCACGCCAAGCTCCTGGCCTGGGAAGAGGAGATGCTGGCCAAGATCGAGGTCCCCTACCGGGTCATCGACACGGCCGCCGGCGACCTCGGCACCTCGGCCGCGCGCAAGTTCGACTGCGAGGCGTGGATCCCGACCCAGCAGGCCTACCGGGAGCTGACCTCGACCTCCAACTGCACGACCTTCCAGGCCCGTCGCCTCAACGTCCGCTACCGCGACGAGAACGGGAAGCCGCAGATCGCCGCCACCCTCAACGGCACGCTGGCCACGACCCGGTGGATCGCGGCCATCCTGGAGAACCACCAGCAGGCCGACGGCTCGGTCGTCGTCCCGCGGGCGCTGCGCCCGTTCCTCGGCCTGGACGTGCTCGAGCCGAGCTGAGCGCGCCGCCCCGCCGGGGGCGAGCCGGTCGTGCCGCGCTGGTCAGACCGCGGCGGGCGTGCGCTCGCGCCCGGTGGGCGGCGCGACCTCGACCGCGGGCGGCACCGGGCGCCTGCGGTCGATCACCCGGCGCCCGAGCTTGATCATCGGCTGCTCGACGTACCGGTAGACGAGATCCGCCAGCAGCACCGACGCCACGGCCGCGGCCAGCCACGTGGCGGTCCGGTCCACGGCCAGCGCCGGCACCAGGGCGATCGCCACGGCGTGCCCCAGGTACTGCACGAGGTACAACGAGTACGACCGCTCGCCGATGTAGACCATCAGCGGCCGGCTCAGCAGCCAGCGGCCCGGACCGTTGCCGAGCAGGGCGGGGATGAGCAGCGCCACCGGAATCCCGTACAGCCCGAACACGATCTTGTACTTCTCGGTGAACGACACCTCGCCGGCCAGCCAGTGCATCAGCGGGTCGATCGACAGGTGCACCGCGATGAACAGCACGCACACCACGACACCGGCGACCGGGTGGGTCAGCGGTTGCAGCAGCCGCCACCCGCGCGGGTGGTGCAGCACGATCGCGACCAGGCAACCCAGCAGGATCGCGATGTAGTGCACGGCCCAACTGCCGTTCGGGTCGTTCTGCCAGAACACCACCACGACCGGGAGGAACGCCAGGGCGGCCACCGTCAGCCCCAGCCGCCTGCCGAACGACGCCCGCGCGAGCACGAACGCCAGCACCGGCCACACCAGGTAGAACTTCTGCTCGATCCCGAGCGTCCAGGTGTGCGCGAACGGCGCCGGACCGGCGAACTCGTTGTTGAACGTCAGGTAGTAGGGCATCAGCGGCTTGAACAGCGACCAGTTGCCGTTCACCCACGCCAGCCCCACCACGATGGCGAGCACGGCGTAGTACGCGGGGAAGATCCGGAACAGCCGCCGCAGGTAGAAGTCCCGCAGTGAGACCTTGCCCTTGCGGTCCTCCTCGCGCAGCGCGAGCGTGGTGATCAGGTAGCCGGAGAGCACGAAGAACACGTGCACGCCCAGCCACCCCGACAGCCACGACCACTTGGCGCCGCCGAAGTGGAACGCCACCACCATCAACGCCGCGATCGCCCGGAGGCCGTCGAGGGCCGGGAGTCTGCGCATGGCGAGGTACTCGTCATGGCTGAGTGAGCGCACCTTGCGGGTCCTTCCGCTAACCACCGCGACCCGCGGTCGGGGGCAGTACCCCACGTCGGCGTCCGCCACACGTGGCCGATGCACTTTTTACCGCACCGTGACGGCCTGAGTCACTCCACGGAGTGAAGTGCCCGGTCAGCGACGTACCGCCCGATCTCCAGCGAGCCGGTCGCGGCGGGTGACGGCGCGTTGAGCACGTGCACCTGGCGCGGGGCCGTCTCGATCAGGAAGTCGTCGACCAGCGAGCCGTCGGGCAGCATCGCCTGCGCCCGCACGCCCGCCCCGGCGCGCACCAGGTCGTCCTCGCGGACCGCGGGCACCAGCTTGGCCAGGCTCGCCGCGAACCGCTTCCGCGAGAACGAGCGCAGCACCTCTTCCAGGCCGGTGCGGGCGAACCTGCGGGCGAGCTTCCACGAGCCGGGGAACCGGGCGACCTCGGCCACGTCGGTCAGCGACACGTCCCGCCAGCGGTACCCCTCGCGGCGCAGGGCCAGCACCGCGTTCGGGCCCGCGTGCACGCTGCCGTCGAGCATCCGGGTCAGGTGGACGCCGAGGAACGGCAGCGTCGGGTCCGGCACCGGGTAGATGAGGCCGCGCACCAGGTCGCGACGCTCCGGCCGCAGCTCGTAGTACTCGCCGCGGAACGGCACGATCGTCGCCCGGGGCGTGAGGCCTGCCAGGCGCGCCACCCGGTCGCTGTGCAGCCCGGCGCAGTTGACCAGCGCGTCCGCCCGCACGACGCCCCACGGGGTGGCCACCTCCACGCCGCCGCCGGTCGGCGCCCGGCGGATCGCCAGCACCGGGCTGTCGAGCCGCAGGTCGGCGCCGTGCGCGTCGAGCCGGCGGACCAGCGCCGCGCACACCGCCGGGAAGTCGATGATGCCGGTGCTCTCCACCCGCAGCGCGGCCACGCAGGCCACCTCGGGCTCGTACTCGCGGGCCTCGTCGGCCGAGATCCGCTTGGCGGGCACCCCGTTGGCCTCGGCGCGCTCGGCGAGCGCCTCCAGGCGGGGCACCTCGTCGTGGGACGTGGCCACGACCAGCTTGCCGCACACCTCGACCTGCACGTCGTTCTCGCGGGCGAACTCGACGATCGAGGAGTTGCCCGCGACCGACATGCGCGCCTTGAGCGACCCCGGCTTGTAGTAGAGCCCGGCGTGCACGACGTTGCTGTTGTGGCCGGTCTGGTGCGCGGCCCAGCGCGACTCCTTCTCGAGCACCGTCACCTGGATGCCCCGTGACGCCAACTCGTCGGCGGTCGCGAGGCCGATGATCCCGCCGCCGATGACCACGATGTGCCGCACGCGCTGCCCTCGTCCCGAATTGACCGACCGTGTGCGTCCGAGGGTACGGGGCGGCCGGAGTGGCCAGGTCAAGCACCTATACACTCGTTCGCGGTCCACGCAGGGAGAAGCATGTCCGAACCCATCATCCTTGGTCAGCCCACGGTCGGCGACGAGGAACTGGCCGCCATCGCCGAGGTCTTCAAGTCCGGGTGGCTGGCCGGCGCCGGTCCGACGTGCCGCAAGTTCGAGGAGCGCTTCTCGGGCACGGCGGGCACCGCCCACGCGCTGACCACCAGCAACTGCGGGGCGGCGCTGCACCTGGCGCTGCACGTGCTCGGCGCGAAGGCGGGCGACGAGGTCGTGGTCGCCGACTACACCTTCCCGGCCACCGGCCACGCCGTGATGTACACCGGTGCGAAGCCCGTGTTCGCCGACATCAGGCCCGACATCTGGACGGTCGACCCGGCCGCCGTCGAGGCCGCCATCACGCCCCGCACGACCGGCATCGTGGCCGTCGACCTGGCCGGCCAGCCCGCCGACTACGACGAGCTGCGCGCCATCGCCGACAAGCACGGCCTGTTCCTCATCGAGGACGCGGCGTGCGCGGCGGGCGCCACCTACAAGGGGCGTGCCGCGGGCAGCCTGGCCGACATCGCGGCGTTCAGCTTCCACGGCCGCAAGGGCATCACCGCGGGTGAGGGCGGCGCCCTGACCACGGACAACGCCGAGTGGGACGCCCAGGCGCGCAAGCTGCACACCTACGGCATCGAGCCCGCGCTCGGCCGCGAGGGCAGCAACACGCTGCCCATCCCGACCTTCCACGAGCTCGGCTGGAACTACCGCCTGTCCGACGTGCAGGCGGCGATCATGAACGTCCAGCTCGACCGGCTGCCCGACCTGCTGGCCTCCCGGCGCCGGGTGGCCGCCCGCTACGGCGAGCTGCTCAAGGACGTCGAGGGCATCGACCTGCCGGTCGTGCTCCCGGACCGCGAGCACCCCTGGCAGGCCTACATCATCACGGTGCACGAGTCGATCAGCCGTGACCAGGTGGCGCTCAAGCTGCGCGAGCGCGGCGTGCAGTGCAACTTCGGCACGTACGCCTCGCACGTGCAGCCGATCTACGGCGCGACCGAGCCGTGCCCGGTGTCCGCGGACGTGTTCCGCAGGCACCTGGCCATCCCGATGCACGCCAACCTCACCGACGACGAGGTCGAGCGGGTCGCCGAGGCGGTCCGCGAGGTCGTCGCCGAACTGGCCTGACCCTCAGGTCGCACCCCCCTAGCTCAAGGAGTACCCGCCATGTCCGACCGCACCGTGCTCTTCACCGGTGGCGCCGGGTTCATCGGTATGCACGTCATCCCGCTGCTGCTGGAGCGCGGCTACAAGGTGCGCCTGTACGACAACATGTCGCGCGGCGACCGCGCCCGCGTGAACGAGCTCGTCGCGGCCGGTGGCGTCGAGCTGGTCGAGAAGGACGTGCGCTACGGCGGCGCGGTGCGCGAGGCCATGCGCGGCTGCACGCACGTGATCCACTTCGCCACGGTCTCGATCAACAAGAGCATCGCCGACCCGCACGAGTCGGTCGACATCAACATGACCGGCAACCACAACGTCTTCGCCGCCGCCGCGGACGAGGGCGTGCAGCGCCTGGTCTTCGCCTCCACGGCGTCGGTGTACGGCGACCCCGAGCGGCTGCCGATGCACGAGGACGACACGCTGCGGCCGCTCACGCCGTACTGCATCACCAAGCGCGCGGGCGAGGACCTGCTGGGCTTCTACCAGCGCCAGAAGGGCCTGTCCTGGAACGCGCTGCGCTTCTTCAACGTGTACGGCCCCGGCCAGAAGATCGAGGCCTACTACACGTCGGTGATCAACCACTTCATCCAGCGCCTGCGCGCCGGCCAGCCGCCGGTCATCGACGGCAAGGGCGAGCAGTCGATGGACTTCATCCACGTGCACGACCTGGCGCGGTCCGTGGTCCTGGCGCTGGAGAGCGAGCAGGCCAACCTGCCGATCAACATCGGCACCGGCGTGGACACCTCCATCGCGCAGCTCGCGAAGATCCTCATCGACGCCGTCGGCGTGGACGTGGAGCCGCAGTTCAACCCGCGCGACGTGCTGGTGTCCCGCCGGGCCGCGGACATCACCCGGGCCAGGGAAGTGCTGGGCTGGGAGCCGACCATCACCGTCGAGCAGGGCATGGCGGAGCTGGTCCGCGCCTCCGCGCAGTGACCGAGCCGTCGTTCGACGAGCGGCACGGCCTGCCGCCGAACCCGTACAACCGGCACGCCTGGATCGGCGGCGAGCCGGAGATCGGCCCCGGCACCTGGATCGGGGCGTTCACGGTGCTCGACGGCTCCGGCGGGCTGCGGATCGGCGCGGGCTGCGACGTGAGCAGCGGTGTGCAGATCTACACCCACAGCTCCATGAAGCGCTGCGTGTCGGGACGCGCGTACCCGGTGGTGGACCGCGAACCGGTCACCATCGGGGACCGCGTGTTCCTCGGCGCGAACGCGGTGGTGATGATGGGGGTCACGATCGGCGACGAGGCGGTCGTGGCCGCGGGCGCCGTCGTGACGAAGGACGTGCCCGCCCGCACGGTGGTGGCGGGAGTGCCCGCGCGCCCGATCGGCGTGGTCGACATCGACGGACCAGACGTCCGCATCCGGTACGAGGCTGAGGAACGCGCATGAAGATCGCGGTCGTCAACAACTTCTACCCGCCCCGCGTGGGTGGTAGCGCCCACCTGTCCGAGGCGCTGGCCAAGGGCTACGCGGCGGCCGGGCACGAGGTGCTCGTGCTGACCGCCGAGCACGCCGAAGAGCCGATGGACACCGTGCACGAGGGCATCCGCATCGTGCGGTTCCCGGCGTTCCGGATGCCCGAGACCCGGCTGGCGATCAACTTCGACATCGCGTTCACCCTGCGGCCGTCGCTGCCCAGGCGGCTGGCCAAGGTGCTCGACGACTTCCAGCCGGACGCGATCCACCAGCACGGCCAGTTCTTCGACCTGACCTGGTTCAGCGGGCTGTGGGCGCGCAAGCGCAAGGTGCCGACGCTGCTGTCGGTGCACACCCGCCTGCAGAGCCCGACGAAGCTCTACCAGCTCGTCTTCAACGTCCTCGACAAGTTCGTGGTCGCGCCGTTCCTGCGCCGGTTCAAGCCGACGTACGTGGTCATGGACATCCAGATGGACGAGTACATCAAGAAGAAGTACAAGCGCGCCATCGGCGGCATGGTGCCCATCCCGGTGGGCGTCGAGCCGGAGTGGGTCCGCGGCGGCG
This sequence comes from Actinosynnema sp. NPDC051121, assembly GCA_040689555.1. GTDB lineage: Bacteria > Actinomycetota > Actinomycetes > Mycobacteriales > Pseudonocardiaceae > Actinosynnema. The sequence continues at coordinate 324,729 of JBFBCZ010000002.1, forward strand.
ACGGCCGGATGATCCGCGAGAAGCACGGCCTCGGCGACGCGCCGGTGATCCTGTCGACGGGTCACGTCATTCCGCTGCGGGACAGGCTCGCGCTGGTCGAGGCGATGCCCGCGGTGCTGCGCGAGGTGCCCGACGCCAAGCTGCTCGTGGTCGGCGGCGTGTACTTCGACGCGTTCCTCAAGCGGGCCGCGGAGCTCGGCGTGGACAAGTCGGTGATCACCACCGGCGCCGTGCCCAAGTCGGACATCCCGCACTACCTCGCCGCGTCGCAGGTCGAGAGCCACGAGATGCAGGGCTACGGCTTCGGCACCGCGAGCCTGGAGAGCATGGCGGCGGGCGTCCCGGTCGTGGCCGCCGTCCGCGAGGACAACTTCCTGGACATCAAGCTCGTCGACCGGCACAACGTGCACCTGGTGCCGCTCGGCGACACCGCGGCGCTCGCGGCGCGACTGGTCGAGACGATCAAGGACCCGGAGGAGTCGAAGCACATCTCCGAAGCCGGCATCGCCCTGGTGGACAAGTACTTCACCATGGACGCGGTGCTGAACAAGCACCTCGAGGTGCTGACGGACCTGGCGGCGCGCCAGGGCTGACCGCACCCCGGACGTTCGACGGGCCGCCCCGGTACGCCGGGGCGGCCCGTCGCGTTATGCGTTCGTTACCCGTGAAGTGGATCTCGGTTGAAACGAACGAGGCGTGACGATCAATATATCCGTCAGGGGGGCGAGAAGATCTCGCATCGTCGTGGTCCAGAACGGTTCTACGGGGGGCCGGACGGCTGCCGTCCACGTCCGTGGCGGTGGCACCCTTCTCTCGACGAAGAGAAGCAGGAGAACGACACATGCAGCTGAAGCTGCGTCATGTCGCCGCCGCCGCGGCGGCGATCACGCTCGTCGCGCTCGCACCCGCCGGCCAGGCCGGCGCGCAGGCGCCCGACAAGAACGACGGCATCGCGACCGTCGACGGCTTCAAGCCGGGCAAGGCCGTGGCCGCGCCCGGTGAGATCGGCACCCGCTCCGCGAGCAGCGGCGCGAGCAGCGGTGACTTCACCGGCGACCACGCGTTCGACATCCTGGCGCGGCAGGCCGACAACGGCACGCTGAAGGTCTACCCGCACAGCCGGGCCTTCGACGGCATCCGGACCTACCGGCCCGCCGTGCCGATCAACTACGGGTGGAGCGGCTTCCGCTGGATCGGCCAGGGCCGGATCAACGGTGACGCCCTGGCCGACGTGATCAGCATCGACCAGGACGGCACTATGCGGGTCTACCCGCACAGCGGCAACTTCAACGGCACCGCCACGCTCGCGCCCCAGTCGGTCGTGGGCTACGGCTGGAACGTCAACGACCTGGTGGCGTTCGGCGACCTGACCGGTGACGGCTTCGACGACATCGTCGCGCGCGGTGCGGGCACCGACTACGCGTACCTGTACGAGCACTCCGGCGTGCTCGACGGCCTGAACACGTTCAAGGCGCCGATCACGATCCTGGAGGGCGTGCGGAACACGGTCGAGATCAACCTCGCCGACATCACCCTCGACGGCTACCTGGACGTGCTGTACCTGGAGCCGGCCGACACGCTCGGCGTCTTCTCGTTCGTGGACGGTCCGGTGGACGAGAACGGGAACACCCCGGGCATGCAGTGGGACCTCGGCTACGGCTGGAGCACCCTCAACGCGATCACCGTGTCCGAGGTGAACGGGGACGGGTACCCCGACGTCCTGGGCCGCCGCCGCAACGGCGAACTGGTCGTCTACCCGCACTCGCCGACGTGGAACGCGAACAACCCGCTCGCGACGCTGCAGTCGCCGGTGCTCCTGGGCTACGGCTGGAACACCAACAACGTGATCAGCTAGTGCGACCGGCCCCGCGGCCGTCCTGTCCACAGTGGACGCGACGGCCGCGGGGCGCGTCGGCGGGCCTCGACCCGCCGGCCGCGGTCAGGAGTTCACGGTCTCCAGGACCTGCGCCACCACGCGGTGCGCGGGCAGGATGGTGCGCCGCTCCTCGGCCGCGTCGACCTTGCCCTCGACCAGGTCGACGAACCGGTCCAACTGGGTCGCCAGCGGCTCGCGCCCGGAGACCAGCTCGGGGATCTCGATCACGGTCTGCTGGCGGTAGCCGAGCCCGTCCGGCGTGGCGGCGTCGTGCGACACGTGCCGGTAGATCGTGACGTCCCGGCGCAGCAGGTCGATCTCGATCAGCCGGTCGATCTCCGACACGACCAGCGACCGCACCTTGCGCTGCCCGATGCGGCTGGCCGACACCGTGGCCAGGCCCCGGGGGAACGTCAGCACCGTCTCCACGTTGTCCTCGGCGCCCGGCACCGAGTTCGGGTGGAAGTAGCCGACGCCACCGGTGACGCGGGTCGGCTCGGCGCCGCCGAAGCACCGGATGGCGATGTCCACGTCGTGCACCAGCAGGTCCCAGGACACGCCGGTCTTGATCCGCGGCGCGTACGGGCCGTGCCGGCGGGCCATCACGTGCACCGGCTCGCTGATCAGGTGCAGCGCGGTCATCACGGCCGGGTTGTAGCGCTCCAGCAGGCCGCACATGAGCGGGACGTCCTTGGCCTCCGACAGCGCCACGACCTCCTCGCTCGCCGCGAGGTCGTCGCACACCGGCTTCTCCACCAGCAGCGGCGTGCCCTGGTTCAGCACCTCCAGCGCGAGCTTGTGGTGCGCCTCGGTGGCGGCGGCCAGGACGACGGCGTCCACATCGGACAGCGAGTCGACCTCGGGCGACCACGCGGTGCCGAAGCGGTCGGCGACGGCCCGGCCCTGCTCCTCGCGCGGGTCGACGACGCGGACCAGCTCGACGCGGTCCGACTGCGACAGCACGCGGGCGTGCAGGGAACCCATCGAGCCGGTGCCGATGAGCGCGACGCGGTGCTTGGCGGTCACGCGCCGAACACCTCCCGCACCGCGGCGACGACGGTCTCGACGTCGGCGTCGGTCAGCTTGGGGTGCACCGGCAGCGACAGCGCCTGCCGGGCCACCTTCGTGGCGACCGGGACGTCCGAGGCGATCACGCCGGGGTGGTCGCGGTAGCAGTCGTAGTCGAAGACGACCTTCGGGTAGTAGATGCCGTTGCCGATGCCGCGCTCGGTCAGCTTGGCGGCCAGCTCGTCCCGCGTCACGGGGGCGTCGTCGCCGACCAGCACGGTGTACTGGTGCCACACGTGCGTGCGGCCGGGCAGCACCGTCGGCACGGTCAGGCCCGCGACGTCGGCCAGGCCCTTGGACAGCGTCTCGGCGTTGCGCTGCCGCGCCTCGGTCAGCCGCTCCAGCTTCTCGAGCTGGGGGATGCCGACGGCCGCGTGCAGGTCGGTCAGGCGGTAGTTGTGGCCCGCCATCTCGTACTGGTACCGGGCGCGCATGCCCTGGTTGCGCAGCACCCGGAGCTTGTCCGCGAGCGCGTCGTCCGAGGTGGTGATCATGCCGCCCTCGGCGGTGGTCACGTTCTTCGTCGCGTAGAGCGAGAAGCAGCCGATGCCGAAGCTGCCCGCGGGCCTGCCGTCGAACGTCGCGCCGACCGCCTGCGCCGAGTCCTCGACTACGGTCAGGCCGTGCTCGGCGGCCAGCGGCGCGAGCCGGCCCATGTCCGCGGTCTGCCCGTACAGGTGTACCGGCATGAGGACCTTGGTGCGCGGGGTGACCTGCGCGGCCACCGCGTCGGGGTCGATGCAGAAGTCGTCCTCCGCGATGTCCGCGAACCGCGCGGTGGCGCCGGCTTCGAGGATCGCGTTCAACGTCGCGACGAAGGTGAACGGCGAGGTGACGACCTCGTCTCCGGGCTGGAGGTCCAGGGCCTGGAGTGATGCGACCAACGCGGTCGTGCCGTTGTTGACGGCGATCGCGTGCGGCACGCCGGCTACGGCGGCGAAGAGGTCCTCGAGGCGCTTGACCATCGGGCCCTGCGCGATGGAGCCGGAGCGGAGCACCTCGACCACGAGGGGTTCCGCGTCGGCTACATCGACGACGGTGATGGGAATCATGCGGCAGTCTTTCGCTCCGGAGACGTTGGACGGCGTCCGGTACAGTGACTGGTCGTCCCGCCCTGACGCGGGCCACACGTTACCCGTCGAACTCGGCCTGACCACGGCCGGTCCGCCCGCGGTGACGAACGCGACCAGACGACACCCGGCCCGGACCGACACCCCGCCCGGACCGACACTGCTTGGAACGGAACACGTGGCGAACCGCATTCACCCCACCGCGATCATCGGCGACGACGTGGAATTGGGTGACGACAACGTCATCGGCCCGTACAGCGTCGTGGTCGGCCCGGTGCGGATCGGCGACGGGAACTGGATCGGCCCGCACGTCACCATCGGCACCCCGGCGGAGGACCGCGGCGGTCCCCACCCGGTCGGCTGGGAGGGCGAGTCCGAGGGGCGGGGCGTCGTCATCGGCGACCGCAACAAGATCCGCGAGTACGTGACCGTCCACCAGGGGACGCACCGGGCGTCCACCGTGGGCGACGACTGCTACCTGCTGGTGCGCAGCCACGTCGGCCACGACGTGACGCTCGGCGACAACGTGGTGCTGGCCTGCTCGGTGCAGCTGGGCGGGCACACGGAGGTCTGGTCGCACTCCAACATCGGCATGAGCACGGTCGTGCACCAGCACGGCCGGATCGGCCCGGGCGCGATGGTCGGCATGGGCTCCGCGGTGCGCCGCGAGGTCGACGCCTTCACCGTCAGCGTCGGCAACCCGGCCCGCGTGTCCGGCATCAACGTCGTCGGCCTGAGCCGCCGCGGCTGCGACGAGGCCGCCATCGAGGCGTTGGAGCCGTTCCTCAAGGGCAAGGGCGACCTGCCGGCGCACGGCGTGCCGGAGGAGCTGTCGGCCCTGTTGAAGGCGTGGGCGGACCGCGCCCCGCTGAACCACTGAAATCCCGAGCACCGGAGACCGAACCCCATGGCACTGAACGACCGACTCCGCGCCGTCTTCGTCGAGGCGCTGTCCCTGTCCGACGGCGTGGACGTGGAGAACCTGAAGTACCGCGACATCGACGAGTGGGACTCGGTCGGGCACATGGCCCTCGTGGCCGCCATCGAGGACGAGTTCGACGTGCAGTTCGACACCGACCAGGTGATCGACATGAGCAGCTTCAAGGTCGCCGTCGACATGCTGAAGGGCCTCGGCGCCGAGGCGTGACCGACCGCGGCGGCACCCGGGCGCGCCGCCGCGCCCCCGGTCAGGCCACCGCGGCGGTCACGGCGTTGCGCAGCAGCGCCGACGCCGCCGCGTCCCCGGCGAGCACGCCGGGGAAGGTCAGCGAGCCGGCGGCGAACGCCCAGCCCGCGCCCCGCTCGAAGAACACCAGGTCCGCGCCGTCCGGCTGGAGCCCCTGGGCGATCACGCGCACCCCGGGCAGCCCGGCAGGCGCCGCGTCGGTCTCCCAGCCGCTGGCGGAGCCGTTGGAGCCGGTGTGGCCGAACGTCGAGCCCACCGCCAGGCCCGTGCCGCTCAGGAACGGGTGGTCCGCGACGACCCGGTAGGGCTCGAACGTCAGGAACGTGTCGGGCTCGTAGGACACGCCGAGCACGTCGTGCGGCGGCAGCCCGTGGGCGGAGTAGGGCACCCGTTGGCCCGACGGGTCGCGGTGCACCGCGGTGGCGCCGCCGTCGACGACGTCCACCGGCTCGTAGATCGCGTTGCCGCCCGGTGAGACGACCCGCCCGCCGCCGTCGATGAACTCGACCAGCCGGTTGCGCATGGTCAGCGTCCAGTACTCCGGGTGGGTGCCCAGCAGCAGCGCCCGGTGGCCGGCGAGCCAGTCGCCCGAGTCGTGCAGGTCGACGTCCTGGTAGCAGTCGTAGTCGAAGCCGTTCGCGTTCAGCCACCCCAGCAGCAGCAGGTCGCCGTACCAGCGGGCGTCCAGCCGCCCGGTCGGGCGCAGCGTCGGGTCGTCCAGCGGCTTGCGGGTGGTGATGTAGCGGTTGGTCGGGACCACGTCCCACGTGTACTGGCTGTGCCCGGCCCACGTGTCGTAGGCGTTGTGGGTGAGCGTGGGCAGCATCACGGCGAGCGGCTTGGTCGGCGTGACCGGTTTCACCACGAACGGCACCTGCCGCTCCATCCCGCGCGGCCCGGTCAGCGTCGCCGTGTAGAGGCCGCTCGGCCAGGCCGGGTCGATCGGCACCACCACGTCGTCGGCCCACCCGCAGCCGGACCGCCGGTACCCGGCCGGGAGGAGTTGCAGCCGGCCGGACCGGGTGACCGGGCCCCACACGGTGGTGGCGCCCGTGGGCAGCGGCCCGCGCAGGCGCCGCACCGTGACCTGGAACGACGGGAACGTGGACGACACCTTCACCCCGAGGCTGCCGCCGACGGGCACGGACCAGCGGTCCGGGTAGCCCTGGAGGTTGGCCGTGCGACTGGTGGTCCAGCCGGTGCCGACCGGCTTGCCGACGCCCCCGTTGGCCCACTGCGGCGTGCCGCCGAGGGGCAGGCCCTGCCAGTTGGCCAGGCGGAACCAGTTGAGCTCGTGGTCGGGGCCGGGAGGCGAGGCGCGGTCGATGAACACCGAGTAGAGCGAGCCGCCCTGGGCGGTGAACTCGCGCTGGTACTCGGCGGTCCACCCGGTGCCGATGGGCACCGGTTCGCCGCCGTTGGCCCAGGTGCCGCCGCCGTCGTGGCGGAACCAGTCGAGCCGCTCGTCCCACCGGGCGCCGTAGATCACGCCGCCCTGGTCGGCGACCAGCACCTTGTACAGCCGGACGTCCGACTTGATCTGGACGGGCCTGGCCCCGTTGGCCCAGGCGGCGGACCCCGTGGTGCCGTTGCCCGCGAGGTAGCGGAACCAGTGCAGCGCCCCGGTGGGCGTGACGCCGTAGACGATGCCGTCCCACCCGCCGAAGAGCCGGCCGTAGGCCTGGAAGCCGGTGCCGATGACCGTGCCGCCGCCGGCCGCCCAGGTGCCGGACGCGGCGAGGTAGCGGTACCAGCGGACGGTGCCGTCGGCGGAGAAGCCGAACAGCTGGCCGTCGGCCGCGGCCAGCACGGTGGTGAACTCGTGCCAGCCCGCGTTGATGCGGACGCCGGCACCCCCGTTCGCCCAGTCCACCGCCCCGGTCTGCCAGCCCAGGTGCCGGTAGAACAGCAGTTCGCCGTCGGCCCTGACGCTGTAGAAGGCCCCCTCGCCCGCCGGCACCATGCGCAATTGGTTCTGGAACGGATCGACGCTCATCCCGGTACCCCCTGTACCTCTCGCGTTGGACCCAGGACACCACCACCGAAGGGAGCCCGGACCAGGTGTCACCTGATCGGGCGAGGTAGGCCGCCGAACGTGGAGCACGCGACTGTCCGGGTACTCTCCTATGGGTCCGGTGTGCTACCGGCCCGCTTCGCTGCCCCTTCCGGGCGGACGCGCGTGACACCGCTGAATCGACACTGTTACGGGACTGATGGCGTAGTGACTGACCTGACCAGCAAGGTTGCCGTGGTGACCGGGGGCACGCGGGGCATCGGCCTCGCCACCGCGCGGGCGCTCGCCGAAGCGGGAGCCGCGGTGGTGCTCACCGGGCGTGACGAGGCCTCGGCGAAGGAGCGGGCGGCCGAGGTCGCGGCGGAGTTCGACGCCGACGTGACGGGCGTGGCGCTCGACGTCACCGACTCCAAGGCCGTCGGCACGGTCATCCGCGGCGTCGCCAAGGAGCGCGGCAGGCTCGACATCGTGGTGGCGAACGCGGGCGTCCTCGAGGACGCGCTGGTCGGCATGATCCGCGACGACCTGATCGAGCGGATGCTCACCACCAACGTCGCCGGCACGATCCACACCGTGCAGGCCGCCGCGCGCGCCATGATGCGCCGCAAGACCGGCGCCATCGTGGTGCTCGCCTCGATCGTCGGCGAGCGCGGCAGCGCGGGGCAGACCGCCTACGCCGCGTCGAAGGCCGCGGTCGGCAACATCGCCCGCTCCACGGCCAAGGAGCTCGGCCGCTACGGCATCCGCGTCAACGGCGTGGCCCCCGGCGTGATCGAGACCGCCATGACCTCCCACCTGGCCGAGGACGTCGTCGCGGGCCGGATCGAGGACACCCCGCTCGGCCGGCTCGGCACCGCCGACGAGGTCGCGCGGGCCATCCGCTTCCTGGCCAGCGACGACGCGTCGTTCATCACCGGCCAGATCCTCGGCGTCGACGGCGGGCTGGTGCTGTGACCGGTCCAGGCCTGCTCGACCCCCACGCCCGGCTGGTCGACGCGACCACCGGTGAGTCGTGGGCGGGCGACCGGCTCGGCGCCGAGGTCTCCGCCGCCGCGGCGGCGCTCTCGGCGCTGCCGACGGGCGTGCTGTTCGCCCGCACCGCGATCGACGTGCCGAGCCTGCTGCGCTACCTGGCCGCGTTCGACTCCGGCCGGGCGGTCGCGCTGCTCGACGCGGCCCAGGACCGCGAGGTGCTGCTCGGGCTGGTGGACCGGTTCCGGCCGGCCGCCGTGCTGGGCGCCGACGGCGAGCCGCCCGCGGGCTACCGCGCGGGCGAGGCGCACGGGCCGGCGTGGGTGCGCGCGGACCCGGAGGGCGTCGCGCCGCACCCGGACCTGGCCGTGCTGCTGCCCACCAGCGGCTCCACCGGCAACCCCAAGTTCGTCCGGCTGTCCCGGGCCGCCGTGCTGGCCAACGCCGAGGCGATCGCGACCGTGCTCGGCATCGACGACGCCGAGGTGGCGCCGACCAGCCTGCCGCTGCACTACAGCTACGGCATGTCGGTGGTGAACAGCCACCTGCTGCGCGGCGCGACGGTCGTGGTCGAGCCGACCGGCGTGATGGGCAGGCCGTTCTGGCAGGCCGTGGACGAGCACAAGATCACGTCGCTGGCCGGCGTGCCGTACCACTACGAGATGCTGCGCCGGCTGAAGTTCGACCCGGCGAAGTACCCGACGCTGCGCACGCTCACGCAGGCGGGCGGCAAGCTGCGCGACGAGCTCGTGGTCGAGTTCAACGACAGGATGACCGCCGTCGGCGGCCGGATGTTCGTGATGTACGGCCAGACCGAGGCCGCGCCCCGGATGGCCACCGTGCCCGCCGAGGCGCTGGCGGCCAAGGTCGGCGCGGCCGGTCCGGCGCTGCCCGGCGGCTCGTTCGCGATCCGGCTGGAGGACGGCTCCGAGACCACCGCGCCCGACGTCGTCGGCGAGGTGCTCTACCGCGGCCCGAACGTGATGATGGGCTACGCCGAGACCGAGGCCGAGCTGGCGCTGGGCGACGTGACCGGCGGCGTGCTCCAGACCGGTGACCTGGGCCGGCTCGACACCGACGGCTACCTCGTCATCACCGGTAGGCTCAAGCGCATCGGCAAGGTGTTCGGCAACCGGGTCAACCTGGACGACCTGGAGCAGCTCGTCCGCACCGCCGGCGTGCCGGCCGGGGCCGTCGCCGCCGTGCCGGCGGGCGACAAGGTCGTCCTCTGGCTGGAGCAGGGCGAGGCCGCCGACGTGCGCAAGGCGGTGGCGAAGGCGCTCGCCGAGAAGTTGCGCCTGCACGTGTCCGGGTTCGACGTGCGGGCCATCGACAGCCTGCCGCTGCTGGCCAGCGGCAAGGTCGACTACCGCTCACTGGAGGGCCGGGCGTGACCGCGATCGTCGAAGGCGTGTTCGGGTTGGGCCAGGCGGAGCGGGAAGCGGCTCTGCTGCCCGCGCTGACCGGGCTGACCGAGCACCACCGGGCACACTGCGCGCCGTACGACCGCGTGCTCGACTCGCTCGGCATCCCGCGCGGCGAGGCGTTCGGCTCGGTCGCCGAGCTGCCGTGGCTGCCGGTGCGGATGTTCAAGCACCACGTGCTCAAGAGCGTGCCGGACGACGAGGTCTTCAAGGTGCTCACCTCGTCGGGCACCACCGGCGCCGAGGTGTCCCGCATCTACCTGGACAAGGAAGCGGCGGGCGACCAGCCGCGCTACCTGGGCCGCACGTTGCAGGCCGTGCTCGGGGACAAGCGGCTGCCGATGCTGATGGTCGACACGGTCGGCATCGTGAAGAACCGCCGTTCGTTCTCCGCGCGCGCCGCGGGCGTGCTCGGCATGGCGAACTTCGGCCGCAAGCACGTCTACGCGCTGGACGAGGACGACCGGCCGGACGTGGAGGCGATCAAGGGCTTCCTCGCCGCGCACGGCGACGAGCCGTTCCTGATCTTCGGCTTCACCTTCATGGTGTGGCAGTACCTGTACGAGGTCGCCCGCGAGCACCGGCTCGACCTGTCCAACGGCATCCTGATCCACTCCGGCGGCTGGAAGAAGCTGATCGACAAGGCGGTCGACAACGCGGAGTTCCGCCGCCGCTTCGCCGCCGACACCGGGCTCACCAGGATCCACAACTACTACGGCATGGTGGAGCAGCTGGGCACCGTGTTCGTCGAGGGCACCTCGGGCAACTCGCTGTACTGCCCGGACTTCGCCGACGTGGTCATCCGCGACCCGGAGACGTGGGCCGAGCAACCCGTGGGCGTCCCGGGCGTCATCGAAGTGGTGAGCACCGTCCCCCGGTCCTACCCCGGCCACGTGCTGCTGACCGAGGACCTCGGCGTCGTGCACGGCATCGACGACGGCGACTGGCCGGGCAAGCGGTTCTCGGTGCTGGGCAGGCTGCCGCGGGCCGAGGCGCGCGGGTGCTCGGACACGTTCAGCGGAGGTGCGGCGGCGTGAAGGTCGAACAGCGGTTCCCCGCCGGTCCGGACGTCGAGGTCGACGAGCTGCTGGCCGAGCTGCGCCCCGAGGACCGCCTCCGGGTGGGCGACGAGCGGGTGGTGGACTTCCTGGTCCGGTTCGCCCGCAAGCTGCTCGCGCCCGCCGTCGCGCGCCGCTACCCCGAGCTGGCCTCGCTGGGCTTCTTCCTGCGCCGGGGCGAGATCGCCAAGGCGCTGTCCACCCTGGACCGCCGAGACGGCGCGCTGAGGTTCCCGCGCGGCCTGGTGTTCCACGTGCCACCGGCCAACGTGGACACCATCTTCGTCTACTCGTGGGCGCTGTCCGCGCTGGCGGGCAACCCGAACGTGGTGCGCATCTCGTCCCGCTCCGCGGGCGCGGCCGAGACCGTCCTGGAGGCGCTGAACGACGCGCTCGCCGAGGCGGACCCGATCATCGCCCGCACCCAGCGGATGATCACCTACGGCCGGGACGACGCGGTCACCGCGGCGCTGTCGGCCGCGTGCGAGCTGCGGGTGATCTGGGGCGGCGACCGCTCGGTGGCGGAGCTGCGCAAGCACCCCCTCGCGCCGAACGCCCGCGACCTGACCTTCCCCGACCGGGCCTCGTTCGCGGCCATCTCGGTGGCGGGCTGGCGGGCGGCCACGCCCGAGCAGCGGCGCGAGGCCGTGACGGGCTTCTACAACGACTCGTACTGGTTCGACCAGGCGGCGTGCTCGTCGCCGCGCACCCTGTTCTGGGTGGGCGAGCCCGACGACGACGCCTCGGCCGAGTTCCGCGCGCTGCTGGGCGACGTCGTCGCGGGCAAGAATTTCGTGGTCGACGCCGCGATGGCGGTCCAGAAACGGGTATCCGCTTACGGGGTGGCCGCCGAGGGCCACGCGACGCGGGTGCGCTTCGACGGCAACGCGGTCGCGACGCTGGACCTCGCGCGACCGCTGTCGGTGCCGCGCGAGTGGCTGGGCGTGGGCACGTTCCCGCAGGCCACCCTGTCGAGCCTGGCCGAGCTGGGCGCCGTCGTGCAACGCAAGGACCAGACGCTGAGCGTGTTCGGCTTCGGCCGGGAGGAGATCGTGGAGTTCGTGGGGTCGCTGGGTGGTCGGGGCATCGACCGCGTCGTGCCCTTCGGCTCCGCGCTCAGCTTCGCCGCCGTCTGGGACGGCTACGACCTGCTGGCCGAGTTCAGCAGGCTCACCACCGTCACCGTCTGACCTCATGTCGTCCCCCACCAGCGGAGAGCCCATGACGACCGTCGAAGCCGACTCGCACGCCGAACCGACGCGGGTCGCCGAACAGCCGAAGAGCACCAAGGCGCGGATCATCGACTGGGCCCGCCGGGTGCTGGTGGTGGTCGTGATCGCCGCGGCGGCGTACCAGCTGATCACCAACTGGACCGAGGTGTGGCGCACGCTCAGCGGCATCGCCTGGCAGTCCGCGCTGCTCAGCCAGCTCGCCGTGATCGTGTCGATCGCGTTCGGCGTGCTCGGCTGGCAGACGATGGTCGACGACCTGGGCAAGCCGATCGGCATCCGGCGCGGCGCGCAGATCAACCTCGTCGGCCTGCTCGGCAAGTACGTGCCCGGCTCGCTGTGGGCGTACGTGCTCCAGATGGAGCTGGGCCGCAAGGCGGGCCTGGCCCGCGCCCGCGTGTTCACCGCGGCCCTGGTCCAGGTCGGCGTGTCCGTGGTGGTCTCGCTGCTGCTCGGCGCGATGGCCCTGCCGGTGGTCTTCGACGAGACGCCGCAGGCCGCGTGGCTGTTCCTGCTGCTGCCGGTGGGCCTCGTCGCGCTGCACCCGCGGATCCTCACCTGGGGCACCTCGCTGGTGCTCAAGGTGCTGCGCCGGCCGCCGCTGGACCACCGGCTGAAGTGGTCGACCGTCGGCAAGGTCTTCGGCTACGCCGTGCTGGCGTTCGGCTTCCAGGGCGCGCACCTGTGGCTGCTGGCCAACTCCGTCGGCGCACCCGGCGTGGGCGGGCTGTTGCTGTGCGTGGGCGCGATGGCGCTGGCCATGACGATCGGCCTGTTCTTCTTCATCATGCCCGCGGGCGCCGGCGCCCGTGAGCTCGTCATGGTCGCGGTCCTGGTGGCCAGCGGCATCGACCCCGTCCAGGCGGGCGCGTTCGCCGTGGCGTCCCGGGTCATGTTCATCGTCGCCGACCTGCTGACCGCGGGCGCGGCCGCGGGAGCGGCGCGGGCGCAGGCCCCGAAGGCCGCCTAGAACCAGCGTTCGAGCACGAGGGCCACGCCGTCCTGGGTGTGCGGCGTGGTGACCTCGTCGGCCACCTCGATGACCAGCGGGTGCGCGTTCTCCATGGCCACGCCGTGGCCCGCCCAGGCCAGCATCGACACGTCGTTCGGCATGTCGCCGAACGCCACCACGTCGGCCGCGGGCACGCCGAAGCGCGCCGCCACGTCGGCCAGCCCGTCGGCCTTGGTGACGCCGCGCGCCGCGACCTCGATCAGGCCCAGGTCGGTCGAGTAGGTCACGGTCACGTCGTCGCCGAGCACGGCGTCCGCGGCCTCGGCCATCGCCGCGCTGGTCATCCGCTGGTGCCGGACCAGGAGCTTGAGCGCCGGGCGGCCGAACATCTCGGCGCGCTCGACGGCGGCCGGCCCGTCGCCCAGCCACGCGTGCCGGTAGGCGGGCTCGGCCAGGAACGTCGGCCCGTCGCCGTCCTCCAGCCGGTCCACCGCGAGGGCGCAGCCCGGCAGGGCGTGATCAAGCGCACGTGCCACCGAGGCCAGCACCGCGGGCTCCAGGGTGCGCTCCCACACCACGCGGTCCGCGCCGATGTCGTAGAGCACCGCGCCGTTCGCGCAGACCGCGAACCCGTCGGTGCCCGCGTCCTGCGCCACCCGCGTGACCCAGCGCGGAGGACGGCCCGTGACCAGCACGAACGGCGTGTCGTCGGCGATCGCGCGGCCGATGACGGCGGCGGTGCGCTCGCTCACGCGCTCGTCGAGCCCGAGCAGCGTGCCGTCCACGTCCGAGGCGATCAGTCGAGGTCTCTCCACGGCTCCATAGTGCCTTGCGCCGGGAACGCCCCGGTGAACGAGGGCGTGGCGCCTCGTTAGGGTCGAGGTGTGCGCGCAGGAATCGTGATCCTCCCCGAAGACCGCTGGTGGGCCGCGGAACCGAAGTGGCGTGCCGCCGAGGAGTACGGGTTCGCCCACGCGTGGACCTACGACCACCTCGGCTGGCGCACGCTGGTGGACGGGCCGTGGTTCGCCGCCGTCCCGATCCTCACCGCCGCCGCGCTGGTCACCACGAGGATCCGGCTGGGCACCTTCGTGGCGAGCCCGAACTTCCGCCACCCGGTGCCGTTCGCCCGCGAGCTGCTCACCCTGGACGACCTGTCCGACGGTCGGATCACCGTGGGCCTGGGCGCCGGCGGCGCGGGCTACGACACGGTCGTCACCGGCGGGCAGCCCCTGCCGCCGGCCGAGCGCACCGCCCGCTTCGGCGAGTTCGTGGAGCTGCTCGACCTGCTGCTGCGGCAGGACCGCACCACGTGGAGCGGCGCCCACTACGCCGCCGAGCAGGCCCGGTCGCACCCCGGCGCGGTGCAGCGCCCGCGCCCGCCGTTCCTGGTCGCGGCCAACGGCCCCCGGGCGATGGCGGTCGCCGCGCGGTACGGCACGGGCTGGGTCACCACCGGACCGGAGACCGAGGACGACGACGCGTGGTGGGCGGGCGTGGCGCGGCTCGCCGAGCGGTTCGACGGCCACCTCGACGCGGCGGGCCGCGACCGGGCGCGGGTCGACCGGTACCTCAACCTCGACTCCGCGCCGGTGTACTCGCTGAGCAGCGTGGAGCGGTTCCGCGACGCGCTGGGGCGCGCCGCGGAGCTCGGGTTCACCGACGTGGTCACGCACTGGCCGCGGTCGGAGGGCGTGTACGCCGGCCGGGAGAGCGTGCTGGAGCAGGTCTCGGCCGACGTGCTGCCGGAGCTGGCGGACCGCTGACGGCCCGCCCGACCCCGCGCCCGACTACGGCTGCGCCGGCGCCGCCAGCTTGTCCCAGTCGATCTCGTACAGCTGGACGTCGGCGTTGGCGTACCTCAGCGTCAGCTCGGGCAGCCGGTCGAGGTTCTTCAGGCCGGGCGCGCGCTCGAACTTGCCCATGTACCCCGTGCCGACCATGACCCAGTGCACGTTGAGGTCGCGGATGGCCTGCGCCACCCGCTCGTCGTCGCCGAGCTCGTCGAAGTCGTCGAGCAGGAGCTGCCGGCGGGGGCTCGGGGTGCCCGAGATGTAGTGGTTGATCACGGGACGCGTGCCGGTCAGGGCGTAGGCCCAGACCGTGCCGTCACCGCCGTCGTTCATGACCATCTCGCCGGGTTTGGCCAGCTCCTCGAGCTTGCGCATGCCCTGCTGCTCCAGCTTCGACAGCACCGAGCTGTTGAACGAGCTCACCAGCCGGGCCGCGTTGCGGTGGACGTAGCCGCGGGTCTCGCCGACGTACCCGACCGCGAACAGCACCGCCACCACGCTGAGCAGCACGAGCGACGCGCGCTGCGAGCCCAGGCGCGGGTTGAGCCGCGCCGGCAGCGCGGCGACGGTCCGGACCGCGGCCTGCAGGCCCCAGCCCGCGGCGATCGTCGCGGGCAGGATCAGCGCGGCGCCGAGGCGGAACCTGTCGTTCCACCACGGCGACGTGATCGCGGTGGCCCACGGGAAGTCGATGCCGGTGGCCGCCACGAACAGCACGAGGAAGATGCCGTAGCCCGCCGCCAGCCAGCGCACCACGCCGTCGCGCAGCATCAGGAACAGGCCGAGCAGCACGAACCCGGCCAGCAGCCACTGCGGCCAGTCGGCGTCGGTGCCCAGCAGCACGCCGTCGCCGAGCGCCTTCGAGGGCGAGGTCACGGCGGGCCAGTCGTAGGCCGAGGTGGCGCCCGCCATCGTGGTCGCGCCCAGGAGGTAGGGCAGGGCGAGCAGGCCGACCGCGACGGCGATCGCGGCGAGCCGCGGCAGGTCGTGCCGCAGCCACCGCCGGGGGTCGCCGGCGAGCCGGTGGACGGTGAAGCAGAGCACCAGGATGGCCGCGACGAACACCATCGCGGAGTGGGTCCCGGCCAGGCCGGCGCCGGCGACGGCCGCCACCACCGCGACCCGGTCGAACCCGGACCGCAGCCAGTACGCCACCAGCGCCAGGAACGGCAGCATCAGCGACAGGCCCGCCGAGTACGGGAACAGCTGACCCCACTGGTAGAGGTCCCACGGGTAACCGGCGAACGACGTGGAGACCAGCGCGGCGGCCGCGGCGAACCCGGCGTTGCCACCGACCGCGCGGACGAACGCCACCGTGCCCAGCGGCACCACCAGCGAGGTGGTCACGAGCATCCCGGTGTTCATCACGCGGGGCACGTCGGCGCCGGAGACCTGGTAGACCAGCGCTTCGAAGCAGTGGTAGACCTGCGGGTAGAAGGCGCCGCCCGCCTTGTCGGGCTGGTCGATCCACCCGAGCACGCGCGTGCCCGACTCGCCCGTGTCGGCGATGAGGCGGATGGCGTTGCCGTGGTACGGCGCGTCCCACGCCTGCGGCACCGAGCCGAGGCCCTGCGTGGCGTCGTGGACCACCAGCACGGCGATGCCGAAGGCGACCACGACACCCGCGAGCACGGCCGCCGAGCCGAGCCGCGACCACGGGACCGGCGGGCGGGTCGCGAGCGGCAGGCCGCGGCGGCGCAGCAGGAGCAGGCCGCCGCCCGCGAGCACGCCGGCGAGCGCGGTGAACGACAGGAAGTAGGCCGCGTTCCACCGCAGGCCCAGTCCGGAGGCGAGCGGCGCCGCGACGGCGACCAGGCCCATCGTCACGGCGGGGGCGATGCCGGCCAGCAGCCAGCCGCGCAGGCCGACGAGCGCGGCGAGCACCGCTCCCGGCAGCCACAGCAGTGCTACCGTCACCGCCGTGGCCACGAGAGTGGCCTGCGCGGTGTCGGACACGATGTCGAGCATCAAGCCCCCTTGTGCGTACTACCCCGAACCAGGGGGAACATACTTGAGCGCCCGCGTGAGCTCTCCGTCAGCCTGCGATGATCAACGGCTATCGAACGAGTGAAATGTCACCCGGATGAATTCGACCGCGAACACGGAGCCCCCGGTTGCGCCGCGCCGGTCGTGCCGCACCGGGCGATGGGCGCTTCGGGGCGCTTCGGTAGCATCGCGATTGTTCACCCCAATGTCCGAGTACGCCCAGCGCGTGCGCAACCCCTTCGAGAGCTGTGACTGAGCAGACGCGGAACGCGAACCAAAGCACTCCTTTCGAGGTGCTCGACGAGACCGGTGTCGGCCTCGTCGAGGACGGTGGTCTCCTGGACGAGCGGGAACGCCGCCTGGTCATCGGAGCCGCCAACTTCCACGCGCTGGCCGGACCGGGACACACCTTTCGGCTGACGGTCCTGCGCGGTCCGAAGGGCACGATGCCCGCCCTGACCGACGACCAGGTGCGCACCATCGAGTGGCCCGACAACCGCGAGGTCGTCGGCTCCATCGTGGTGCGCAGCACGGTGCACACGACCGCCGGTTCCGGCAGCACCGAGGGCCTGATCGACCTGGCCATCGACCTCGGTGGCGAGCCCGAGACCGCGTCGGCCTACCACCAGCTGCCGGGCGTGCTGGGCAAGGTGCGCCGGTCGGTGCGCTTCCTCGCCCCGGTGCAGTTCGACGTGCTGCGGCAGTACCGCACGGACGTCACCGAGCGCCGCTACCGCAGCCGCGAGGTGCCGCGCAAGGCGCCCGTCCGGCTGACCAGGGGCGCCTCGGCCACGCCGCACGGCACCGAGCCCGCCATCCTGTTCGGCGTCCACTGGCTGGAGCTGGGCGGCGCGGAGCGGTTCGCGCTGGAGACCATCAAGCTCGCCCGCGACGCGGGGTTCACGCCCATCGTGGTGACCGACCGGCCGTCCACGCACCCGTGGATCACCCGGTCCGAGCTCGACGGCGCGGTGGTGGTCCCGCTGACCCTGCCGACCCCGCCCGAGCAGGAGTCCGCCTTCCTCAACGGCGTGCTGTCGGCCTACGACGTGCGGGGCATCCACCTGCACCACAGCGCCTGGCTGGCGCAGCGGCTGCCGTGGATCAAGTCGATCCGCCCGGACATCCCGGTGGTCGACTCGCTGCACATCCTGGAGTGGCGGACGGGCGGGTTCGTCGACATCTCGGTGCGCATGACGAACGTGATCGACACGCACCACGTCATCTCGCCGATGCTGCGCGACTACCTGATCGGCAAGCAGGGCATCGACCCGGCCCGGGTGAAGCTGGCGACGCTGGCGAACCTCACCACCGGGAGCATCGACCACACCACGCAGGTGAGCGAGTCGCACGGCGACGTGTTCACCGTGGCGTTCGTCGGCAGGTTCACCCAGCAGAAGCGGCCCTACCTGTTCCTCCAGCTCGCCGCCGCGCTCAAGGACAGCGCACCCGAGGAGGTGCGGTTCATCGTCCACGGCGACGGTGAGCTGGCGGGTGAGGTGCACGGCCTCGTCGCCAGGCTGGGGCTGCTGCCGGTGCTGGAGCTGCGCGGACCGGGCCAACCGGTGTCGCAGACGCTCGCGGACGCCGACGTGCTGGTCATCTCCTCGGACAACGAGGGCCTGACGTTGACGACCTTCGAGGCGACCGCGGCGGGTGTGCCGGTCGTGTCGACCGACGTGGGCTCCCAGGCGTCCCTCATCGCGGAGGACCTGCTCGTCCCCCGTCACCCGTACCCGTTCATCTCGACCGCCGCCGAGCGCATTCGCACCATGATCACCTCTCCGGAGCAGCGCAAGGTCTGGCTGGACGAGCAGGCAGGCAAGGCCGCCGCGTTCGCCGCGCTGCCCGACGCCCGGACCTGGGTCCGCGACACTTACGAAGGATGGCTCTCGTGAGCACCGTTGCCGCCGTTGTCGTCACCTACAACCGCAAGGACAAGCTCCGCAAGGTCCTCGACCACGTCCTCGCGCAGACGCTCAAGCCCGAGTGGCTGGTCGTCGTCGACAACGCCTCGACCGACGGCACCGACCAGGTCCTCAAGGAGTACGAGGGCGTGGACGGCGTCGTGGTGGTGAGCCTGACCGAGAACACCGGCGGCGCGGGCGGTTTCGCGACCGGCATGAACAAGGGCTACGAGCTCGGCGCGGACTTCGTCTGGATCATGGACGACGACTGCTACGCCAACGCCGAGGCCCTGGAAGAGCTGGTCAACGGCCTGGCCAAGGCCGAGGAGTCGATGGGCATGCCGCTGCCCTTCGCGTGCTCGCTGGTCAAGTGGGTCGACGGCAGCATCTGCGAGATGAACAACCCGATGCCCACCTGGGACTGGGGCCGGCTCATCTCCAAGGGGCAGGAAGCGGTGCTCGTGCACCACTGCTCGTTCGTCTCGGTGCTGTTCCCGCGCTGGACGCTGACCAAGCACGGCCTGCCGCTGCGCGACTACTTCATCTGGTTCGACGACCAGGAGTACACGCTGCGGGTGAACAAGTCCGGTCCGGGCGTGCAGGTGCTGTCCAGCGTCGTGGTGCACGACCTGGGCGTGAACCGCGGCGTCAACTTCAGCGACGTGAACGCGTCGAACCTGTGGAAGTTCGAGTACGGCGCGCGCAACGAGGCGTCGTTCCGCCTGCACCACGAGAACCCGGTGGCCTTCGCCAAGTTCGTCGTCAGGGTGTTGCAGGGCACGCGCGCCGGCGGCGTGCCGTGGGGCCTGCGCGCGAAGCTGCTCCGCAAGATCGTCGAGGGGATCAAGTTCAACCCGAAGCCGGAGATGCCGCGTTCGGTGCTCTGATCGTCTTCTCCGTCGAGGGCCGTTCCGGTGTCGGGCGGCCCTCGACGCGTGCCAGGGCGGGAATTGTCACACCCGGTCGTTGCCGTAGGCTCATCGGTCGTGAGCTTCGCTGGAATTGATCTGATCGTCGTCGGCTCCGGTTTCTACGGCCTGACCGTGGCCGAACGCGCCGCTTCCCAGTTGGACAAGCGCGTGGTGGTGCTGGAGCGCCGGGAGCACATCGGCGGCAACGCCTACTCCGAGCCCGAGCCCGAGACCGGCATCGAGGTGCACCGGTACGGGGCGCACCTGTTCCACACGTCCAACAAGCGCGTGTGGGACTACGTCAACCAGTTCACCGAGTTCACCGGTTACCAGCACCGCGTGTTCGCCATGCACAACGGGCAGGCGTACCAGTTCCCGATGGGCCTCGGCCTGATCGCGCAGTTCGTGGGTCGCTACCTGAGCCCGGAAGAGGCCCGCGCGTGGGTGGCCGAGCAGGCGTCCGAGATCGACGCCAAGGACGCGCGGAACCTGGAGGAGAAGGCGATCTCGCTGATCGGCCGCCCGTTGTACGAGGCGTTCGTCCGCGACTACACCGCCAAGCAGTGGCAGACCGACCCGAAGGAGCTGCCCGCGTCGGTCATCAGCCGCCTGCCGGTGCGCTACACCTTCGACAACCGGTACTTCAACGACACCTACGAGGGCCTGCCGGTCGACGGCTACACCGCGTGGCTGGAGAAGATGGCCGCCCACCCGAACATCGAGGTGCGGCTGAACACCGACTTCTTCGACGTGCGCGACGAGATTCCCGAGGGCACCCCGGTCGTCTACACCGGTCCGGTCGACCGCTATTTCGACTACGCCGAGGGCTGGCTCGGCTGGCGCACGCTCGACTTCGAGCGGGAAGTGCTGCCGATCGGTGATTTCCAGGGCACCCCGGTGATGAACTACAACGACGCGGATGTGCCGTACACCCGCATTCACGAATTCCGGCACTTCCACCCGGAGCGCGATTACCCGGCCGACAAGACCGTGATCGTGCGGGAGTTCTCCCGGTCGGCGGAGAAGGACGACGAGCCGTACTACCCGATCAACACCGCCGAGGACCGGGCCAAGCTGGAGCGCTACCGCGAGCTGGCCAAGCGCGAGGCGGCCGAGCGCAACGTGCTGTTCGGCGGCCGGTTGGGCACGTACAAGTACCTCGACATGCACATGGCGATCGGCTCGGCGCTGACGGCGTTCGACAACAAGGTCGCGCCGCACCTGACCGAGGGCACGCCGCTGGACGGCTCGCTCGACTGACGTCCGCCCCACCGCGCACGCGAACGCCCGGCCGGATCACCGGCCGGGCGTTCACGTCTCCTGCCCCCCTGTCAGCCCTTCTCGGCCGTTCAGGCCTTCTTGCGCCGGCCGGACCACAGGACCGCGCCGCTGCCGGCGGCGAGCAGGCCACCGCCCGTGCCGATGAGGCCGAGCGCCGAGGCGCCCGTGTTGGCCAGCGGCGTGGTGTTCTGCGAGACCGGCACGACCACGGGCGCGGTCGTGGTCGTGGTCGGCGCGGTGGTCGGCGCGGTCGTGGTCGGCTCCGTGGTCACCGGGTCCGTGGCCGGCGCCGCGACGGCCGTGAACGCCCGGCTCAGGGTGTCGTTGGACAGGTTCGGGTCGGACTGGCCGAACACGCCCTTCCACACCTCCACCTTGATGTCGGCCGCGGCGATGGGCTGCTCCACGCGCACCCGGGCACCGAGGAACTCGATCAAGCCGGGGTAGCGGCGGTCGTAGAACATGCCCGTGACCTCGTTGGGCTTGTCCTCGTCCATGAACTTCGGCATCCCGCCGATGCGCTCGAGCTTGCGCAACCCGTCCGGCAGCGTCAGCTTGGCGCCGAACTGGTCGTTGGCGTTGCCGTCGAAGTGGGCGCCCGCCACGATGTCCACCACGTCACCGACCTGGTAGACCTGCTTCGTGGGTGCCACGATGATCTGCGACGGGCGGTAGTCGTTCACGGTCAGGACCAGGCCGCTGTCGGCGTTCTGCTCGCCGGTGACGACGGCGGCCGTGCCGTCGACCGGGGAGAAGTCCGACCCGTTCGCCATCCTGTCCTGCTGCGGCGACCAGCCGTGGCCGTCGAGCAGCGACCGGTCCATCGAGCCGACCCGGTAGGTCTCGCCCGGCTTGAGCCCGGTGAAGGTGTAGCGGCCGTTCTCGTCCGTCTGGACGGCGGTGTTCGTGCCCACCAGGTACATCGTGTGGCCGGCGAAAGCGGGCTCCCCCGAGTCCCGGATGCCGTCGCTGTCCTGGTCGAGCCACGCCACACCGGAGATGCTGTTGCCCTTGCCCTGGGCGGCGGCCTCGTCCTCGGCGAGCGCCGGAGCGGCCGCCATGAGGGCGAGTGGCGCGGCGACCGCGGCGACGGTGGCGACCCGGCGAGTGGTGGTCCGGATGTTCATTTCTTCCCCCTGCGTGGTGTTCCCCCTGCTGACAAGAATGAGTCTGCCGGGGAAAACCGGGGAATTCCAGTGAATGTGCTTTCACTCCAACTTCCTGATTGCGGCGCAACCGGGAACCGGTCCGCACGTCTTTCAAAGATTTGGATCGATCGCTTCGCATCACCATTGAACCGTCATTGCACCGATATCGCATCGACGGGCAACCTCGCCGGGTCCCGCACGTCTACCAGGGCTTTCGGGGACGATCGGAATGTCTCGGCACCGCATCTGGGAGCAACCTTACCCGACCGGGCGCGTCCACGGGGATTCGGCTTAGACGAAATGGGCGGCGACCACATGGCCGAAGTTCACCACGAACTCCTGGCCGTCGACGGTGGTCACCGCGTGGGTGTGCCCATTCCGCACGACCTGCACCAGGCGTGCCTGGAGGTCGGCCGCGGTGTCCGGGGCGACCCTGATCGAGATCGGGTTGGGGTTGGCCGCGAGGTGCAGCACGAGGGTGGGCGTCTTACGCGCTTCAGAAGAGTTCATGCGCCCACCTCACCGCTGCGCGCGGTGGTGGGCAAGGGCGGTTCGCCGACGGCGATTCCCCTGTCGGCGAACCGCCGCGAGCCGGACCGGCCTCACTTGCGGAAGAAGCGCTCCCGCTGCCCGAGGCGCACCAGGCGGACCCACTCGACGAAGGCCTTCGGGTCGCGGCGCACGCCGAGGAAGTACAGCCCGAACCGGGCCACCTCCAGCAGCCCCAGCTTCCGCATGCCCGGCTGGGAGAGCAGGTAGCCGCGGTTGCGGTAGGTGTAGTACCGCTTGATCGCGTTCTCCGGGTCCTGCGCGTGGAACCGACCGCCCAGCATCGGCTTGAACTCGTCCGAGCCGTCCGGGTGCAGGTAGGTCGCTCGGAGCGAGGTGCCGAACGGCAGGCCGGTGCGCACCAGGCGGCGGTGGATCTCCACCTCGTCGCCGCGGAAGAACAGCCGGTAGTCCGGCACGCCGATGACGTCGAGCGTGGACGCGCGGAACAGCGCGCCGTTGAACAGCGACGCGATGCCCGGGAGGAAGTCGATGCCCAGGTCCTGCGTGCGGCGCTTCCAGGTCAGGCCCCGCCGCAGCGGGAACGCGAGCTTCTCCGGCCGCTCGATGTTGGCGACCACGGGGGAGATGGCGGCCAGCTTCCGCCGCTCCGCCTCCTCCAGCAGGGTCGCCAGCACCTTGTCGTCGGCCGGCCGGCCGTCGTCGTCGGCCAGCCAGAGCCAGTCGGCGCCCAACGCCAGGGCGTGCAGCATGCCGAGGGCGAAACCGCCCGCCCCGCCCAGGTTGCGGTGCGACGGGAGGTACGTCGTCGGGATCGGGGCCTGCTCGACGAGGTCTTCGACGGGCTGGTCCGGGCCGTTGTCCACGACCACCAGGTGGTCGAGGGGCCTGGTCTGCGACGCCAGCACCTTGAGCGAGTCGCTCAGCAGCTCGCGCCGGTGCCGGGTCACCACGACCCCCACCACTGAGCCCTTCGGCAGCATGCTCACCACGGACTACTCGCCACCGTTCCCGCTCATCACCGGCGCCTGTCCGATGCGCTCCAGCGTTTCCTGGCTCAGGTGCTCGTACGGGTCGCGGCCCTTGTACGCGGTGACGACCTCGCGCAGCGAGCCGTGCATCTTGACCTGGCCCTCGTCCATCCAGATCGCCGTGCTGCACAGCTCGACCAGGAAGTCGTCGGAGTGGCTGGCGAACACCAGCATGCCGGACCGCTTGACCAGGTCGTTCAGCCGGTCCCGCGCCTTCTCCAGGAACGCCGCGTCCACCGCGCCGATGCCCTCGTCCAGGAGCAGGATCTCCGGGTTGATCGACGTCACCACGCCCAGCGCCAGCCGCACCCGCATACCCGTGGAGTAGGTGCGCAGCGGCATCTGGAGGTAGTCGCCGAGCTCGGTGAACTCGGCGATGTCGTCGACCCGCTTCTCCATCTCCTTGCGGCCCATGCCGAGGAAGAGACCGCGGATCATGATGTTCTCGTACCCGGAGATCTCCGGGTCCATGCCCACGCCGAGGTCGAACACGGGCGCGACCTTGCCGACGATCCGCGAGCTGCCCCGCGTGGGCTCGTAGATGCCCGCGAGCAGCCGCAGCAGCGTGGACTTGCCGGCGCCGTTGTGCCCGACGAGGCCGACCCGGTCACCGTGCCGCAGCGAGATGTTGATGTCGTGCAGCGCTTCGATGATCGGGACGCGGCCTTCCGCGCCGATCTTGCCCCCGACCTTGCCCAGGGCGAGCTTCTTCAGCGACCTCGACTTGGCGTCGAAGATCGGGAAGTCGACCGAGGCGTTCCAGACGTCGATGCTGACCATGATTGTTACGGCCTCACTCAGACCCAGTAGGAGACGCGGGCACGGTAGTTGCGCAGCATGATGAGCGCCACCGCCCACCCGATGACGGTGAAAGCACCCACGACGGCCCAGTGGTGCCAGCTCTGCTCGTGACCCAGCAGCGGTGCCCGGACGATCTCCAGGTAGTGGTACAGGGGGTTCAGCTCGGCGATCAGGATGCGCCAGTCCCCGCCCGCGCCGACCTTGTTGAGCACACCCGTGTGCCACACGATCGGCGTCATGAAGAACACGAGGTTGATGAAGCTGTGCACCACCGGCGGGATGTCGCGGAAGCGGGTGCTGATGACGCCGAACAGCAGCGCGACCCACACCGCGTTGACCGCGATCAGCGCGAACGCCGGGATGGCGAGCAGGATCGCCCAGCTCACGCCCGGGTGCGCCTGCGGGTCGCCCTGCATGTGGTACTCGTGGGTCAACTCGGGGAAGAAGATCGCCAGCACGACCAGGTAGACCACCAGGTTGTGCAGGAAGAACAGCACCTGGCGCCACACCAGCCGCAGCACGTGCACGGTGATGGGCGCGGGCAGGTGCTTGATCAACCCCTCGTTGGCGATGAACACGTCGGTGCCCTCGGTGACGCAGCCGACGATGAAGTTCCAGATCACGAAACCCGCGGTCACGTACGGCAGGAACGTGCTGATCTCCTGGCCGAACAGCGCCGAGTAGAGCAGGCCGAGGGCCAGCGCCGTCGTGCCCATCGAGATGGTGATCCAGAGCGGGCCGATGACCGACCGGCGGTAGCGCTGCTTGATGTCCTGCCAGCCCAGGTGCCCCCACAGCTCCCGGTGCTTCCAGCCTTCGCTGACGTCCGCGAACGCGCGCGCGAAGGTGCGGGAACTGGATGAGGGCGGCGCTTCCGGTCGTTCGACCGCACTAGTCGGTTGCACGAGATGAGACTACCGGCGTTGCCTGCGGCGCTCGTCGCTGGTCGGTCACGGTGGGATTACCGGCCGATCGAGTCCGCCACGCCCGTCACGCGTACGATGACCTGCTCGTGGTTGTGGGTGTAGCCCTCGTAGCGGAACTCGATTCCGCTCGATTCGACGTACTCCACCCACGCCTTGTGCTCGTGCTCGCGCCAGCCGTGGTAGTTGAAGTACTCGTCGAACAGCACGATGCTGCCTTCCCGCAGCCGCGGTCCGACGAGGTCGAGCACGGTCTTGGTGGACGAGTACAGGTCGCAGTCGACGTGCAGGAACGCGACCGGGCCGTCGTGCTCGGCCAGGAAGCCCGGCAGGGTCTGGTCGAACCAGCCCGCCACCAGTTCGGCCCCCGGCACCTCGGGCGGCTCCTCCACCCGGAACGCGCCTTCGGAGAACCCGCTGCGCCAGTCCTCGGGCAGCCCGACGAACGAGTCGAAGCCGTAGACGCCGCCCTCGGTGAGCGTGGACGCGATGATCTTCAGCGTCGTGCCGGTGTAGACGCCGAACTCCAGCGCCATGCCGGACGTGGCCACCAGGGACAGGGCGTGCCTCAGCGTCGCGTGCGGGTCGGGGAAGGTGGGCACGGTCGGCATGTGCTCCAGCACGAACCGCGCGCTGTCCGCGGCGGCGTCGCGCTCACCGGCGAACACCAGGTCACGGCGGGCGCGGTGCTCGAACTTCGCGGTGATGTCGGCCATGCCGTCGAACCGCCGGTGCACCTCGTCGCGGAGCGCGCTCAGCTCCTTGCCGAGCGACTCCACCCGTCTGACCTGCTCCTCGTGGTAGGGCGAGACGGCCTGGGCCACGGCGCGGAGAACCTTCTCCCGCAGGCCGTGGCGCAGTCGGTCGACGTGCCGGCTGCGGAGAACTCGGTCGAGCACCCTCTGCTCCTCTGCGATGGTCGCGATGGTGTGCGTCACCGTTCCCGGTCGAGGGGGGAGCTGTCCAGTTCCCGTTACCCGATCGCCGCAACCTCCGCCGGGCGGGACGCCGACCACGGCCGCCGGAGCCGGCGGCCGTCCGGTCACAGGTACTGGCCCGTTCCGCGGATGTGCGGGCCGCCCTCGCCGTCGGCGTGCCCGGACCCGGCGGGCAGGGCGCGGCCGCGCATCTGCTCCAACTGGACGCGGGCTGCCATCTGCTGGGCGAACAGGGCCGTCTGGATGCCGTGGAACAGGCCCTCCAACCAGCCCACGAGCTGCGCCTGGGCGATCCGCAGCTCCGCGTCGGAGGGCGTGCCCTCCTCCGTGAACGGCAGGGAGAGCCGTTCGAGCTCGTCGCGCAGCTCCGGCGCCAGGCCGTCCTCCAGCTCGTCGATGGACCGCTTGTGGATCTCCTTGAGCCGGTTGCGGCTGGCCTCGTCCAGGGGTGCCGCGCGCACCTCCTCCAGCAGCTGCTTGATCATCGTGCCGATGCGCATGACCTTGGCCGGCTGCTCGACCAGGTCCGTCACGTCCTGGCCGGCCGCGTCCTCGCCGGACGGCACCCGTGCGGCACCCACCGGCGTGCCGTCCGGGCCGACCACGACCACGTGCCGCTCGTTCTCCACCTGATCACCTCGGGGTGCCTCGCTCATGCGTCCCATCCTGGCCCGATCGGGTGGCGCACGCCCAACCGGGTCACGGATCGGGTGGCAAACCCGCCGCCCCTGCTGTCGCTCCCGCCGGCGTCCTCCGTACGGTGTGCGGCATGGCGTTCGACGTCGCCCGGGTCCGTGGGCTGTTCCCCGCGCTCGGCGACGGCTGGGTTCACCTGGACGCTCCGGCGGGGATGCAAGTACCCGAACAGGTGGCCACGGCCGTCTCCACCGCGCTGCGCGCACCCGTCTCCGGGCCGGGTGGCATCTTCCCCGCTTCGCAACGCGCCGAAGCCATCGTCGACGCGGCCAGGCGGGCGGTGGCCGACCTCGTCGGCGCCGACCCGGCGGGCGTCGTGCTCGGCCCGAGCTCCGCGGTGCTGCTGCAACGGCTGGCCGACGCGCTGTCGGAGGGCTGGTTCCTCGGCGACGAGGTCGTGGTGTCGCGGCTGGACCACCCGGGCAACATCGCGCCGTGGCAGCGGGCCGCGCAGCGCACCGGCAGCGTGGTGCGGTGGGCCGAGGTCGACATCGAGACGTGCGAGCTGCCCGCGTGGCAGTACGACGACCTGGTCACGCCCAAGTGCAAGCTGGTCGCGGTGACGGCCGCGTCCGGCTCCGTCGGCACCCGCCCGGACCTGCGCAAGATCGCCGAGGCCGCGCGGCGCACGGACGCGCTGGTCGTGGTGGACGCCTCCTCCGCCGCGCCGTTCGTGCCGCTCGACATCACCGCGATGGACGCCGACGTCGTCGCGGTGTCGGCGAACAACTGGGGTGGCCCTCCGGTCGGCGCGCTGGTGTTCCGCGACCCGTCGATGCTCGACCTGCTGCCGTCGGTCGCGGTGGAGCCCGGCGCGCGGGGTCCCGAACGCCTGGAACTGGGCCCGCACGCCTACCCGCTGCTGGCCGGTCTGGTGGCATCGGTCGAGTACCTGGCCGGTCTGGACGACGCCGCGGTGGGCCCGCGCCGCGAGCGCGTGCTCACGTCGCTGGGTTCGGTGAAGGCCTACCAGGCGGGACTTCTGGCTAATCTCATCAACGAACTGCGATCGCTCCGTCACGTCATGGTGATCGGCGACGCCATGCGCCGGGTGCCGGCGCTGGCGTTCACGGTGGCCGGCGTGAAGGCGACCGACGGCGTCGAGCACCTGTCCGAGCGCGGGGTCTGCGCGTTCGCGGACTCCGGGCAGCACGGCGTGTTCTCGGTGCTGGGGGTGGGCGAGGTCGGCGGGGCGATCCGCGTCGGGCTGGCGCACTACACGAACGCGGTGGAAGTGGACGAGCTCGTGCGGGCGGTCGCCGAGCTGGGGTGACGGGATGCGCTGAGATCGGGTTGCGCTGAGACCGGGGGGTTGGGTGGACGACCTGCTGTCACGGGAGCTCGCCGATCTCGCCGCACTGCACCGGCTGGCGCCCCTGATGTCGGAGTACCTGCCCAACACGGCGCACGAACTGCGTCCCGCCGCGCTGGCGGCCGTGGTGGACGAGGTGTTGCTCGGGTCGCGGACGGTGCTGGTCGAGTGCGGGTGCGGGGCGTCGTCGGTGGTGCTGGCGCGGTTGCTGGCCCGGCGCGGGTTCGGGCACCTGCTGTCGGTCGAGCACGACGAGCGCACGGCGGCGTTCGTGGCCAGCCAGTTGCGGCGGGAGGGTTTGGGGCACGTGGCGCGGGTCGTGCACGCGCCTTTGACGCCCCATCCGGCGGCGTTGGGGAACGCCCAGTGGTACCACCCGCAGTTGGTGCACGACGAGGTGTCGGCGTATGTCGAGCGGTACGGGTTGGTGGATTTGCTGTTGGTCGACGGTCCGCTGTTAGGGGATGCGCGGTATCCGGCGCTGCCGGTGCTGCGCGGGGTGCTCGCCCCCGGTGCGGCGGTGTTGGTGGACGATGCCGAACGGCCTGGTGAGCAGACCGTGCTGGTGCGGTGGGCCGAGGAGTTCGCGCTGCGGTTCCGGACGACGCCTCGCACGTTTCTGGCCACTGCGACGGCGTTGGATTAGGTTTTGACATCACAAGCTCGAACAAGCCTTGAAAAGATTGAAAGCAGGACGTGCTTCAAGCTTTGATCCTTGCTTCTCCATCCCCACCCGCTCACACCGTCAGAACAAGCTTTCCGAACACATCGCCGCCCTCCAGGGCCCGGTGCGCCTCAGCGGCCCGCTCGATGGGCAGCACGTCGTGCACAACGGGCTTGACCCGCCCCGCCGCGATGAACGGCCAGAGGTGTTCGCGCACCTCGGCCACGACGCGACCCTTGCCGCTCGGGCCGTCCACCGGCCGGAAGCGCAGGCCCGTCGCGGTCACGGAGGCGCGCTTGGACAGCAGCTTGCCGATGTTCAGCTCGGCCTTCACCCCACCTTGCATGCCGATGATCACCAGCCGCCCGTCCGGGGCGAGGACGTCCACGTTGCGGTCCAGGTAGGCCGCGCCCATGTTGTCCAGCACCACGTCGGCCTGGCCGACCTCGGCCACGAAGTCCTGCTCGCGGTAGTTCACCAGGACGTCCGCGCCCAGTTCGGCGCACCGCCGCAACCGCTCCGGCGAGCCCGCCGTGACGGCGACCCGGGCGCCGAGCGCCTTGGCGACCTGGATGGCGTGCGTGCCGATGCCGCCCGCGCCACCGTGCACGAGGAACGTCTCGCCGCTCCTCAACCCCGCGACCATCACGACGTTCGACCACACCGTGCACGCGACCTCGGGCAGCGACGCGGCGGTCACCAGGTCGACGCCCTCGGGCAGGGGGAGGAGCTGCGCGGCCGGGACGACGACCCGTTCCGCGTAACCACCGCCGGCCAGCAGCGCGCACACCCGGTCGCCGACCTGCCAACCCGTGACGCCGTCGCCGAGCGCCGCGACCGTGCCCGAGCACTCCAGGCCCGGCGACTCCGACGTGCCCTTCGGCGGCGGGTAGTGGCCTTGGCGTTGCAGCAGGTCGGCCCGGTTCACGGCGGTCGCGGCCACGTCCAGCAGCACCTCGCCCGGACCGGGTTCGGGATCCGGGACCTCGGTCCACTCCAGCACGTCCGGCCCGCCGGGTTCACGAATGGTGATCGCGCGCATGGGCCCGACCGTAATCCGCTCGCACCGCGCCCGCGCGGTCGCCACCATCGACGGGCATGGACCACTGGCCGTTCCGGAACCTGGTGCTGCGCACCCCGCGCCTCGAACTGCGCCCGGACGACGACGAGGGCCTGGCCGAACTGGCGGCCCTGACCCTCGACGGCATCCACCCGCCCGACCGGATGCCGTTCGGCGTGGAGTGGACCGACGCGCCCCGCGAGCGGCTCGGCATCAACACCTTCCAGCACTACTGGGGCGTGCGGTCGACGCTCTCGCCGCAGCGGTGGACGTTGAACTTCCTGGTGCGCCTCGACGGGCGCGTGGTGGGCGTGCAGTCGCTCGGCGCCGACGACTTCCCGGTCCTGCGCGAGGTCACCAGCGGGTCGTGGGTCGGGTTGCGGCACCAGGGGCGCGGCATCGGCACGGAGATGCGGGCCGCCGTGCTGCTGTTCGCGTTCGACCACCTCGGCGCGGTGGCGGCCAGGTCGAGCGCGTTCGACGACAACCAGGCCTCGCACGGCGTGAGCCGCAAGCTCGGCTACCTGCCAGATGGCACGTTCACGCAGGTCAGGCGTGGTGAACCGGCCCGTCAGACCAGGTTGCTGGTAACGGAGGCGACCCTGCGGCGACCACACTGGCGACTGGAGGTGAGCGGGGTAACACCCTGCGTGCCCCTGCTCACTGGGCGAGAACCCGCCGAGTGACGGATTGCGCTCGCCGCCCGGACTTGTGAGGGTTCGGCATCCGAGTGAAGGGGACTCGATCATGTCTGCAAGAAACGGGATCCGACGCGCGGCGGTGCTCGCGGCGTCCGCGTCCCTCGCGCTGGTCGCCGTGCCGACCGCCGACGCGGCGCCGGCGCTCGACGGGCCGAAGCTCGCCAAGAACCTGGTCAAGAGCGTCACGGTCGACGGGGTCAACCGGCACCTGATCGCCCTGCAGCGCATCGCCGACCGCAACAACGGCACCCGCGCCGTGGGCACGCCCGGCTACGACGCCAGCGTGCAGTACGTGGTGGGCAAGCTGCGCGGCGCGGGCTTCGACGTCAGCACGCCCGAGTTCACGTACCCGGTGCAGATCACCGACGCCGCGACCGCGAAGGTCGGTGGCACCTCCTACGAGGCCATCCCGATGGAGTTCTCGCCGCAGACCCCCGTCGGCGGCATCACCGGGCCGCTGCGGGTCGTCCCCGTGGACGACACGCCGGGCTGCGAGGCGACCGACTTCGCCGGGCAGGACTTCACCGGCGCGGTCGCCCTGGTCAACCGCGGCTCGTGCACGTTCGACATCAAGCACCGCAACGCGGCCGCCGCGGGCGCCATCGCCGTGCTCGTGGTGAACAACCGCGAGGGCAAGCTGGAGGGCGTCACGCTCGGCTCGCCGGGCGTCGTGCCCACCGGCGGCGTGACCCAGGCCGACGGCGCCGCGCTGGCCAAGCTCGCCGGCCAGGCCGTCACCGTGGACCTGCGGTACCACGACGAGGAGCACACCGCGGTCAACGTCATCGCGGAGACGAAGACCGGCCGCAAGGACAACGTCGTGATGGCGGGCTCGCACCTCGACAGCGTCGAGGCCGGCCCCGGCATCAACGACAACGGCAGCGGTTCGGCCGGCCTGCTGGAGACGGCGCTGAAGCTCGGCGCGTCGCCGAAGGTCTCCAACGCGGTGCGGTTCGGCTGGTGGGGCGCGGAGGAGCTGGGTCTCGTCGGCTCCACGAAGTACGTGCAGTCGCTGTCGTTCGAGCAGCAGCTCGACATCGCGCTGTACCTGAACTTCGACATGATCGGCTCGCCGAACGCGGCGTACTTCGTCTACGACGGCGACGACTCCGACGCCGTCGGCGCCGGTGCGGGCCCGTACGGCTCGGCGCAGATCGAGCAGGCGTTCGTCGACTACCTGACCGTCGAGAAGGGCGTGCAGACCGAGGGCACCGACTTCACCGGCCGGTCCGACTACGGCGAGTTCATCGCGCAGGGCATCCCGGCCGGTGGCCTGTTCACCGGCGCCGAGGGCATCAAGACCGAGGCGCAGGCGGCGAAGTGGGGCGGCACGGCGGGCGCCGCGTACGACCCCAACTACCACGGCGCGGGCGACACCCTGGGCAACATCGACCGCGTCGCCCTGGACCGCAACGCGGACGCGCTCGCGTGGGTCACGGCGTCCTACGCGATCAGCACGGAGAGCGTGAACGGCGTCCCGGCGCGGACCCAGAGGGCCGAGGCGCGGGCCGCCTCGAAGCGCTCGCTGCACGTGGCGGAGCACCACTCGCACGCCGACGCGGCGTAACCGGGCGGAGCACGACGGGGCCGGTCTCCTCAAGGGGGGGACCGGCCCTTTTCGCCGGGGTGATACGGCCATCTCACGTTTCCCCCGAGCGCTGGTGCCCGGTGAACGGCCGCCGTTACGTTCGAGTGGTCTTCCCCGGTGCCGCGGGAGTGCGCAGACCCCGGCGGCGCCATGGTCCCCGCACTCGAACGGAAGGCCTCCGGTGACCCGACTCGCCCTGTTAGCCGCCGCCCTCGTCGCGGCCGTCCCCCTCGTCGCGGCGGCGCCCGAAGCGCACGCCGCACCCACCGTGCCGGTGATCTTCGTGCACGGCCAGGAAGGCTCGGCGCAGCAGTTCCAGTCGACCGCGCAGCGCTTCTCCGGCAACGGCTACCCGGACCGGCTGCTGCACGCCTACGAGTACGACACGGGCACGCTGCTCAACGAGCGGGCCGTCCTGGGCCTCGCCGTGTTCGTCGACCGGGTGCGCCTGGCGACCGGCTCGTCGACCGTGGACATCATCGCGCACTCGCGCGGCACGATCGTGGCGCACTCGTACCTCTCGGACCCGTGGCGCGCGGCCCGGGTGCGGCGCTACGTCAACGTGGACGGCCGGTCCAGCCTCCTGCCGCCGGGTGGCGTGCCCACGCTGGCGCTGTGGAGCGGCCTGCAGCCCGACGGGGCGATCGGCGGGGCGACCAACGTGCACCTGCCCGACGTGGGCCACACGGAGACCACGACGTCGGCGGAGAGCTTCGCCCACATCTACCGGTTCCTGACCGGGTCGGCGCCGCAGACCACCCAGGTCGTGCCGCAGGCGTCCGGGGTGACCATCTCGGGGCGAGCGACGTACTTCGGCTCGAACTCCGGCGTCCCCGGTCGGCTGGCCGTGTGGGAGGTCGAGGAGTCCACGGGCGTCCGCGTGGGCGCCACGCCGGTGCACAGCGCGACCACCTCCGACGGCGCCTTCGGCCCGCTGGCGGTCGACCCGCGCAAGCGCTACGAGCTGGAGTACCAGCGGACCGGCGCGCCGACCGCGCACTTCTACTTCGAGTCGTTCGAGCGGACCAACCCGTTCGTCCGGCTGCAGATCTCCGCGCCGGGCGGGCCGGGCGACGACGTCGACCGCTGCTCCACCCACACCGCGATCACCGTCGTCCGCAACCGCGAGTGGTGGTCGGACCAGGGCGCGGGCAGCGACGGCCTGGCGATCGGCGGTGTCGAGGTGCTGACCGGGACCGTCGCGCCGAGGTCGCGGCAGGTGCTGGCGGCGTTCCTGTTCGACGACGGCTGCGACCGCCGTTCGACGCTGGGCGCGCCCGCCGCGGACTTCGCCTCGCTGCCGTTCCTCACCGGGGTGGACGTCTACGTGCCGCCCACCGGTTCGGTCGCGGTGCGGGAGGCCATCCGCGGGACGGCGCAGACCAGGACGGTCACCGTGCCCGCGTGGCGTTCGGACCAGCACTCGGTGACGGTGGAGTTCAAGGACTACGCCGACGTCCGCTGACCCCGCCCACCGCCCGACCCGTGACGCGGACGAGGGCGGCTCGCCTACCGGCGGGCCGCCCTCGTCTTCGCTGGTCGGACAGCGGAAGCGGAGGGATTTGAACCCCCGGACGGTTGCCCGTCTCCCGCTTTCAAGGCGGGTGCATTCGGCCGCTCTGCCACGCTTCCCGTGTGCCCGAGCAGGTTACCCGTCCAGCTCCCGCAGGTGGGTGATGACCCGCTCGAAGACCTTGGCCACGACCGCCTGCTCGTCGCGCGACAGCAGGTCGATCATGTGCTCGCGGACGCCCTCGACGTGGGTCGGCGCGGACGTCTCCAGCAGCGTCATGCCCGCGTCGGTCAGCTCCGCGAACACGCCGCGGCCGTCGTCCGAGCACTCCACCCGGCGCAGCAGCCCTTCCCGCTCCATCCGCGCCACCTGGTGCGACACCCGGCTCTTGGACGACGCCACCTCGTCCGCGAGCTGCGACATCCGCATCCGCCGCCCCGGCCGCTCCGACAGGCGCACGAGCACCTCGTAGTCGGCCAGCGAAACGCCGTGCCCGTCCTGCAGCTCGCGGTGCAGCCGGTCGGCGAGCATCGACGCCCCGACCACGTAGTTGCGCCAGGCGCGCATCTCCCCATCGTCGAGCCAACGCGGCTCCTGCTCAGTCACCCCACCAGGTTAGGCCGCACATATCCGTTAACGGACGATCCACTCACATGTCTGGTGCCGGTCAGCTCGGCCAGGCAAACTCCTGCGCCGTACCGCGCCCTCCTACCGGGGCGCCGCAGGGAGGACCCACCCCATGACCTCGTTCAGACGCACCGCGCAGCGCTCCGCCGCGCTCGCGGTCACCGCGGCGGCAGCGCTGGCGGTCACGCTCGTGCAGAACCCCGCGACCGCCGACCAGGACAACCGGCCGGCCCGCACCGTCGACGTCCGCCTGATCGGCATCAACGACCTGCACGGCAACATCGAGCCGCCCACGGGCTCCTCGGGCCGCGTCACGCTCTCCGACGGCACGCAGGTCGAAGCGGGTGGCGCCGCCTACAACGCCACCCACATCAAGAACCTGCAGGCCGAGGTGCGCAACTCGGTGGTCGTCGGCCAGGGCGACCTGATCGGCGCGTCGCCGATCGTGTCCGCGCTGTTCCACGACGAGCCGACGATCGAGGTCCTCAACCGGGTCGGCATGGACACCACGGCCGCCGGCAACCACGAGTTCGACGAGGGCTACCGCGAGCTGCTGCGGGTCCAGCGCGGCGGCTGCCACCCGACCGACGGCTGCCAGTTCCGCGAGGGCTACGAGGGCGCGAACTTCCCGATCCTCGGCGCGAACGTGACGCTGGCCGCGAACGGCCGGCCCGCGCTGCCGCCGTTCTGGGTGGAGTTCCGCGACGGCGTCCCGATCGGGTTCATCGGCATGCCGCTGAAGGACGTGCCGATCCTGGTCGACCCCAACGGCATCAAGGAACTGGAGTTCGGCGACGAGATCGCCGCCGCCAACCGGTACGCCGACCTGCTCAACTGGCTCGGCGTGAAGTCGATCGTGCTGCTGATCCACCAGGGCGACAACACCCAGGGCGGCGGACCGGACGACTGCCGCACGGTCGCCGCCGGCCCCGGCCGCAAGATCGCCGAGCAGGTCAGCCCGAAGATCGACGCGGTGTTCTCCGGCCACAGCCACCAGCACTACAACTGCACGGTCACCGACCCGGCGGGCAACCCCCGCCCGTTCATCGAGGGCCTGGCGTTCGGCCGCGAGCTGTCCGTGGTCGACCTCAAGATCGACAAGCGGACCCGCGAGGTGGTCCGCTCGGCCACGGTGGCGCGCAACCACGTGGTCACCAAGAACGTCACCCCGGACCCGGAGGTCCAGGCGATCATCGACCTGGCCAAGTCGAAGTCCGGTCCGATCGCCAACCGCCGGGTCGGCACGATCGCGCAGGACATCCTGCGCGCGCAGAACCCGGCGGGCGAGTCCGCGCTCGGCAACCTGATCGCCGACTCCCAGCTGGCCGCCACCGCGGGCAACGGCGCGGTGCTCGCGCTGATGAACCCGGGCGGCGTGCGCGCCGACCTCACCTACGCCTCGTCGCCCGCGGGCGAGGGCAACGGCGTGGTGACCTACGGCGAGGCGTTCACCGTGCAGCCGTTCGGCAACATCCTGCAGACGGTCACGTTGAGCGGCGCGCAGATCAAGGCGGCGCTGGAGCAGCAGTGGCAGGTGGTGAACGGCCAGCAGCGGCAGATCGTGCTGCAGCCGTCGGCCGGCCTGGCCTACTCGTGGTCGGCGTCCGCGCCGCTCGGCTCGAAGGTGTCGAACATCGTCCTGAACGGCGCGCCGCTGGACCCGAACGCGAACTACCGGGTCACGATCAACAGCTTCCTGCAGGGCGGCGGCGACGGCTTCAGCGCGTTCACCGGCGGCACGGAGATCACCGGCGGCGGCATCGACCTGGACGGCTTCACGGCCTACCTGACCGCCCACCCGGACACCGCCCCGCCGGCGCTCGGCCGGATCACCACGACCCCGTGACGGACACGCGCGGTGAGCGGGTTCCCACGGGCCCGCCCACCGCGCGCTCACGGTGCGCGACGACCGTCTCCCTGGGCCGGATGAATCTCATTTCACCAGTTCAGGGGCTTCTCCCCGGGTTGTGCATCGCGTCGGACAGGCGCATGCTCGACACAGGACCTGCCACCGGCGGAACCCGAGCCGACCCGCCGGCGGCACGCCCGGAAGGGGTAGGTGGTGCGGTGCAGGTAAGTCCTCGCGGTGACGAGCCGCGTGCGAACCGCGACCCCGCGGGCGGAGCGGTCTCCAGACCGGCCCGATCGCGAACGTGAGCGGTTCCGACGAGGTTTCGAGCGCAAGGCGCCCACGGCGCCATCGCCGCGCTTGACGATGTTGACCCGGTAGGTATCAGGGCGTCGTCTCCACCGTCGACGCCGACCGCGGTCCACGCCGACCCCGTCACGCAGGTTTCGTCACTTCCACATGGGAAAACCCGGGTGCGGTGCCCCGACGTCGGGCCCCGCACCCGGGGCCTTGTCTTGTCCGGGTTCGGTGCTTTGGCTGGGAGGACGCGGTGCAGTTCAACGAGAACGCCGAGCTGGACACATCACAGGTCAGCGACCAACGGGGGGTCGGCGGCCGGGTCGCCCTCGGCGGCGGCGGCCTGGGGATCGTCGGCCTGATCCTCTACTTCGTGCTCTCGCAGTTCGGCGGTGGCGCGCAGCTGCCGTCCGGCTCCGGGTTCGGCGACGTCGGCGACGGTCAGCAGGTCGGGTCCGAGGCGATCAAGGAGAAGTGCCGGACCGGCGCGGACGCGAACCGCGAGTCCGACTGCCGCGCGGTGGCGTTCATCAACTCGATCCAGGGCTACTGGACCGACCAGTTCGCCCGCTCGGGCCGCACCTACCAGCGCGCGCAGACGAACTTCTTCTCCGGCAGCGTGTCGACCCGGTGCGGCAACGCGTCGTCCGCGGTGGGGCCGTTCTACTGCCCGGCGGACTCGCAGGTGTACATCGACCTCGGGTTCTTCCAGGAGATGCAGCAGAAGTTCGGCGCGACCGGCGGGCCGTTCGTCGAGGCGTACATCCTGGCGCACGAGTACGGCCACCACGTGCAGCACCAGCTGGGCACCTCCGACCGGGTGGGGTCGGGGTCCGGGGCGAAGTCGGACTCGGTGCGGCTGGAGCTCCAGGCCGACTGCTACGCGGGCGCCTGGGCCAACCACGCGGAGAGCGTGCCGACGTCCTCGGGCCAGCCGCTGATCAGCGGCGTCACGCAGGAGGACGTGGACGCGGCGCTGGACGCGGCGTCCCGCATCGGCGACGACTTCATCCAGGGCGAGCTGGGCGGCGGCAAGGTCGACACGACCAAGTTCACCCACGGCACGTCGGCGCAGCGCCAGAAGTGGTACTCGACCGGCTACCAGTCCGGCGACCCGGCCCGCTGCGACACGTTCGGCACCGACAACCTGGGCTGAGCCGCGTCGGATCGCGCCGCCACCGGCGTCGTGGGCCCGGTAGCCCGGACCCGACGCCGCGGGCGGCGCGATCCGCGGTTCGTCACGCCGGCTCGGTCAGGGCCTTCGAGCAGCGGGCCAGCAGGGAACGCAGGGTCGCCCGCTCCTCCGCGCTGAACTCGTCGGCCAGCCGCCGCTCGACCGCGGACGCCCGTTCGTCGGCCACCTCGAACGCGGCGCGGCCGGCCTCCGTCAAGCGCGTCTCCAGCACGTTGCGGTGCACCTCGTGGGGCACGCGGGCGATCAGGTCGGCGGCCTCCAGGTTGCGCAGGATCGTGGTCATCGTCTGCGGCGTCACGCGGCAGCGGCGGGCCAGTTCGGCGGCCGACACGCCGGGGTGGTCGGTGAGCACCAGCAGCGTCGCGTACTGGGCCACGGTCAGCCCGGCCGGCCGCACTGCCTGCTGCTTGACCAGCATCAGCTCGTGCTCGACCCGCTTGATGTCGCCGCCCAGGCGCTCCTCGAACGGCATGCCCATGCCCCCGATCGTAAAGTGCGTTGACGGCTATCAGAGCTCTGATTTACCTTCGTGCACGTAGTCAACCAAGTGGACGGAGCGTCATGCGTTTCCTGATGGTCTTCGCGCTGGTGATCCTCACCGCCACCCCGGCCGCGGCCACGCCCGCGCCGGACGTGATCACCGGCAGATCCGCCGAACTGCACCCCGAGGGCATCACCTGGGACCCGCTGCGGCACACCTTCCTGCTCAGCTCGCTGCGCCGCGGCACCGTCGAGATCGTCCGCGACGGCACCACCGAGACCCTGGTCAGCGACCCCCGGATGGTGTCGACGTTCGGCGTCCACGTCGTGCACGGCCGTATCTACGTCACCTACGGAGACATGGGCGTCGGCCGCCGGTCCACCCCCGACACCACCTACAAGTCCTCCGGGCTCGGCGTGTTCGACCTGGCCACCGGGCGTCCGGTGCACGTGGTCGACCTCGCCATCGGGCCGGGCAGGCACAGCGCCAACGACGTCGCGGTCGACCACGCGGGCAACGCCTACGTCACCGACCCGGCCTCCGACGCGCTCTACCGGGTCGACCGCGACGGCCGCGCCACCGTGCTGGCCCGCGACCCGCGGTTCGGCAGCGAGACCATCGGCCTGAACGGGATCGTCTGGCACCCCAAGGGCTTCGTGCTCGCGGTCCGCTACGACACCGGCGCGCTGTTCAAGACCACCCGTGCCGGCGAGGTCTCGGAGGTGGCGCTCGACCGGCCGCTGGTCGGCGGCGACGGCATGGACCTGCGCCCCGACGGCTCGCTCGCCGTGGTCACCAACGCCCTGGGCGCGCCGGGAGAGGCGGCCGTGAGCGTGCTGCGGTCGTCCGACGACTGGCGCACCGCCCGCACCACCCGCCGCGTCGCGCCGTGGGGCGACGACGAGCCGACCACGATCGCGCGTTCGCCGCGCGGCAGCTACGTGGTCGACGGCGACATCGGCACGCTGGTCGGCGG
This sequence comes from Actinosynnema sp. NPDC051121, assembly GCA_040689555.1. Lineage (GTDB taxonomy): Bacteria > Actinomycetota > Actinomycetes > Mycobacteriales > Pseudonocardiaceae > Actinosynnema. The sequence continues at coordinate 363,766 of JBFBCZ010000002.1, forward strand.
CTCCGGCACGTCCGACGCGCTGACCCTGCGCAGGCTCGACGAGCGCCCGGCGCGGTGACCGGCCGGCCAAACCCCTGACCGGGGGGACGCGGTGTCGCATTTGCCACACCGCGTCCCCCCGGACGCGGTGTTAGCGTCGCTGACCAACTGCGAGACCAGGGGAGCGTGGCCGTGACGACGCTGGAGGCGATCGTCGTCGTCCTGGCCGGCGTGTTCGCCGGTGGGATCAACACCGTGGTGGGTTCGGGGACCCTCGTGACGTTCCCGGTGCTGCTCGCGGTCGGCTACCCGCCGGTGGTGGCCAACGTGTCCAACAGCCTCGGCCTGGTCCCCGGTTCGCTCAGCGGCGCGTGGGGCTACCGGCGCGAGCTGTCGGGGCAGGCGGGCCGGGTGAAGCGGCTGCTGCCCGCCTCGGTGCTGGGCGGCGTGGTCGGCGCGATCCTGCTGGTCGTGCTGCCGGAGGACGCGTTCTCCGCGATCGTGCCGGTGCTGATCGCCATCGCCCTGGTGCTGGTGGTCGCCCAGCCGTGGCTCAACCGCAAGCTCGCCGAACGGGAGCGGCACGAGCACGGCGGCGTGGCGCTGTGGATCGGCGTGTTCCTCGCGGGCATCTACGGCGGCTACTTCGGGGCGGCCCAGGGCGTGCTGGTGATGGGCCTGATGGGCGTGCTGATGAGCGAGCACATCCAGCGGATGAACGCCCTGAAGAACGTGCTGACCGCGTTCGTGAACCTGGTCGCGGGCGTGCTGTTCATCTTCATCGCCGACGTGGCCTGGCTCGCCGTGCTGCTGCTGGCGGTCGGCTCCGTGATCGGCGGCCAGATCGGCGCGAAGGTCGGCCGCCGACTCCCACCCGCCGCGTTGCGCGCGGTGATCGTCGTGGTGGGAGTCGTGGCCATCGTCCAGATCCTGACCCGCTGACCGCTCAGCCGGTGAAGGACCTCGCCGCCGCCAGGAACGCGTCGTTCTCCTCGGGCTCGCCGATCGTGACCCGCGCCCCGTCGCCCGCGAACGCCCGCACGACCACCTTCTGCGCCAGGCAGTGCTCGTTGAACGCCGCGGTCCGCTCGCCCAGCGGCAGCCACACGAAGTTCGCCTGCGACTCGGGCACCTCGAACCCTGCGGCCAGCAGCGCGCCGCGCACCCTGGCCCGCTCGGCCACGATCGCCCGGCACCGCGCCATCAGCTCGTCCTCGGCGTCCAGCGACGCCAGCGCGGCGACCTGCGCCAGGGCGTTCACGCTGAACGGCACGTAGACCTTGCGCAGCGTCTCGGCCACCGCGGGCGACGCCACCGCGTACCCGACCCGCAGCCCGGCCAGCCCGTAGGCCTTGGAGAACGTGCGCAGCACCGCCACGTTGTCCCGGCCGGCGGCCCACTGCCGCTTGGCCAGCTCCACGCCGTCGGGCACCTCGGGGTCGTCCACGAACTCCTTGTAGGCCTCGTCGATCACGACGAGCACGTCCGACGGCACCCGCTCGACGAACCGCTCGATCTCCGCCTCGCGCAACGCGGTCCCGGTCGGGTTGTTCGGGTTGCACACGAACACCAGGCGGGTGGCCGGCGTGATCGCGTCGGCCATCGCGTCCAGGTCGAGGCCGTGGCCGGGGGTGAGCGGCACCCGGTTCTGCTTCGCGCCGACGACCGCGGTGACGACCGGGTACGCCTCGAACGAGCGCCACGCGAACAGGGCCTCGTCGGCCTCGGTGCAGGTCGCCTGCACCAGTTGCTGGCACAACGTCACCGAACCGCAGCCCACGGCCACCTGCTCGGCGGGCACGCCCAGCCGGTCCGCCAGCCGCGCCACGAGGTCGGTGGCGGCGTTGTCGGGGTAGCGGTTCACGGCGGTGGCCGCGTCCGCGATCGCCCGCACCACGCTGGGCAGCGGTCCGGCCGACACCTCGTTGCTGGCGAGCTTGATCGCGCCGGGGATCGTCTTGCCGGGCACGTATCCGGGCAGCGCAACGAGGTCGGCGCGGGTTCGCACGGTCATCCAAGGACTCCCTTCGGGGTTCTGAGCTGGACGTTATCCGGTGGAAGACCCGGATGGGGCATACCCGCCGTACGGATGCTCACGTTGACTGCCGTTCACCCCCACGTGGAAGGGTTGGCCCATGACTGCTACCCGCACCGAGACGCTCTCCCTCACCGACGGCCGCGAGCTGCGGTTGACCGTCGCCGAGCCGGAGAACGCCGTCCGCGGCGGCCTGGTCGTGCTGCACGAGGCGCGCGGAGTCACCGACACCGTCCGCTGGTTGGTGAGCGGGCTGGCCGCCGAGGGGTGGCTCGCGGTCGCGCCGCACCTCTACGACGAGGTGTCGGGCGACGAGGCGCCCGCCATGGTGAGCGGGTTGTCCGGCGACGCGGTGCTGGCCGACACCGACGTGGCGTTCGTCTGGCTGGGCCAGCAGGGCGTGAGCCAGGACCGGATGGGCGTCATGGGCTTCGACCTGGGCGGATCGGTCGCGATGGTGGTTGCGGGAAGCCGAACCATCGGCGCCGCGGTGACCGTCGGGGGTGGTGGGATCCTGGAACCGCTGGCCGAGGGGCTGCCGTCGCTGGTCGAGGTCGCGGAGGAGCTGACCTGCCCGTGGCTGGGCCTGTACGGCGACGACGACGCCGAGATCCCGTTCAGCGACGTGGAGAAGTTGCGCGACGCCGCGGCGGCCGCTCCGGTGGCGACCGACGTGGTCCGCTTCTCCCGCACCAGCCACCGGTTCGACACCACGCCGGAGGCCAGCGCGGAGGCGTGGCAGCGGGCGTTGAACTGGTTCGACTCACATCTTCGCTAAGCCTCTGGTCGGCGGCTTGGAACCGAACCGGCTTCCCGGTACATCTAAGGAGGGCGTCCGGAACGCCTGATTTCTTTCTCGTCGCCGGCTAACGCGCGGTGAGGCCGCGGCGAATCGCTAGTGCAGGGGGTAGTGATGAGCGACGGGAACACGGTCCCACTCGGGGGTGCGCCGACGGTGCAGATCCCGCCCGGCTTCACGCCGTCCGCGGCTGCGCAGCCCGCGGTCGTGGCCGACGCGCCGGTGGTCGCGGACGTGGTGGCCGGTGCTCCGGTGGTCGACGCACCCGTGCTCGGTGCGCCGGTGACGGTCGACGCGCCCGTGGTCGCGGCCCCGCCGGTGGTGGCCGACCCTCCGGTGTGGGGCAGTGTGCCGCCGGTGGTCGACCCGCCCGCGGTCGGCACGCCGGTGGTCGGGGCGCCGGACGTCGGCATGCCGGTGATCTCCGATCCGCCGGTGTGGGGCAGCGTGCCGCCGGTGGTCGACCCGCCCGCGGTCGGCGGGCCGGTGGTGGACGCGCCGGACGTCGCCATGCCGGTGATCTCCGACCCGCCTGCGGCGGTCGCTCCTCCCGCGGTCGCTCCTCCCGCAGTGGTGGACGCGCCGGCCGCCGGGCCCGCCGTCGCACCGATTTCCACCGTCCCTTCCGCCGCAGCGCCCCCTGCCGCCGCACCGGTCGCGCCGACCCCGGACGCGGGTGCCACCGTCACCCTGCCGGCGCCGGCCACGGCGGACCCCGGGACGACCAAGCCCGCGGGGGAGAGCTTCGCGCAGTCCGCGCAGACCGACCTGGACAAGGCCACCACCGCGCTGGACGCGGTGGACAAGGAGTCCGTCCAGCTCGACCTGGACAAGCAGGGCGTCGACGACCTGCTCAAGCTGGTCTCGCAGGCCCGCAGCCTGGTCGACACCGTGCACAGCCGCGCGGTGAACAACCTCGACGTCGAGCTCAAGTTCGGCAACAACTGGGTGAGCGACGCGATCAGCAGGCGGCTGCGCGAGGTGGCGGTGGGCAACCAGGAGTCGGCGGTCAACGTGATCGGGGACTTCATGCAGGTGCTCTTCGAGGTCGAGGAGACCATCCGCGACGCGGCGCGGAACCTGGAGCGGGCCGACGACGAAGCCGCGGACGCGTTCGGATCCGCCGGGGAGGCCAAGGGCTGATGGGCGACAACAGGTACGGCGGCCGAGGTCAGGGCAACGGTCAGGGCAACGGCTACGGCCAGGGCAACGACAACAAGCCCACCGACCTCGGCCAGAAGGTCGACTGGATGACCTACAGCCACCAGCAGCTGTGGGAGATGATCAACACCGGCGTCGACCTCAAGGCCGCGGGCAGCGCCCAGGCCGACTGGGCGACCGTGGGCAAGGCGCTCGGCGAGGTGCAGGAGCTGCTGGCCAAGGCGATCGGCCGCACCACCCAGGCGTGGACCGGCGAGTCGGCCGAACGCGCCCGCGAGGCCCTGGAGTCGGTGGAGAAGTGGGCGCTGAACACCAGCGAGCACGCCGACAACGTGGCCAAGTGCATCGCCACCGAGATCGAGCACGTGCAGACGGCGCGCGAGATGATGCCGCCGCCCGCGCCCGCGCCACCGGTCGTCACCCCGGTCGCCGGCGCGTCGCCGACCCCGGTCGCCACCCCGGCGCCGGTCGCCGCGCCGCGCTCGCCGCTGGTCCGCAACCGGCTGGCCGAGGACATCGGCTACCAGGCGCCGACCTCGGGCGAGGGCCTGGTGTCCGGCACCGCCCCGACCACGCGCGCGCCCGGTGCGTTCGCCGGCATCGAGACCGTCGGCGCGCCCGCGCTCGACTCGGTCGTCACCGCGGACGCGACGCACCGCCAGGCCGCCGAGGTCATGGCGATGTTCCAGCTGAACTCCTACGAGGTCGACCGCACCGTGCCGTCGTTCAGCCCGCCGACCAACCCGGTCGCGCCGCCCCCTCCGCCGCCCGTGGTCGTCACGCCGAACCCGACCACCCCCGACGGCGGTGGCGGCGCCGGCGGTGGCCAGGTCGTGGTGAACAACCCCGGCGGCGCGCCGAACCAGCAGCGTCCCGGCAGCACGCCCGCCCAGTCCGGTCGCGGCGGCTTCACCGGTGGCCGCGGCGGCGGGTTCGCCGGTCGCGGTGTCCTGCCCACGCCCGTCGGCGCGGCCGGTGGGGGTGGCGGCGGTCCGCTGGCCGCTCCCGGCGGCACGACCGGAGCGCTCGGCGGCGACCGCGGCGGAGCCAACCCCGGCAGCGTGACCAGCCAGTTCCAGGCGCCCAAGTCGGTGACGCCGCAGTCCGGCATGATCGGCGCCGCGCCGATGGCCGCACCGCCGCCCGTCGCCGGCGGCGGTGGCGAGAAGGACCGCAACCGCCCCGGCTACCTGGAGGACGACGACAACGTCTTCGGTCTCGACCGCAAGGCCGCACCCCCGGTGATCGGCCTGTGACCGAGCGCGTCTTCCGGCTCAGCGAAGTGGAGTTCTTCCTGCTCTGGCAGGCGGTCCACCGCGACGCCCACCCGGTCCCGCTCGGCACCAGGCACTTCGGGCACACCCAGCGCGAGCGGGACGCGTTGATCGAGACCGCGTCCCGCGACCTGGCGGCACGCGGCCTCGGCACCGTGCAGCGGCCGGACGAGGAGCTGTACGGGCTGCTGCGCGGCCTGGCCGAGTTCGAGATCGGCCTGGAGGTGTTCTTCACCGTGCGCGGCGCCCAGGCCCGCGGGCTGGCCACCGCCGCGTGGCACGGCGCGTTCGCGGGCAGGCTCGGCAACCAGGTGCAGGTGGCCGGGTTCCGGCCGACCGCGCTGGCCGCCACCACGGTCAACACCCTGCCGCCCGCGCCGCCGGGCAGCGGCCGGTCGGTGAACGTGCGCTGGGACGACTACCTGGCCGCGGGCCGGGCGGGGCAGGACGACGGCAGCGAGGGGTTCCTCGACGCGCTGCGGTCCGTCGGCCTGCGCGAACCGGAGGCCAACACGCTGATGCGCGCCGTGACCACGCGCAGCGGCGGCGGCCAGGTCGGCGTGATCGCCCGCAACCGGGCGGGCTACCTGCACCCGACCGGCGCGGTCGTGTCGTGGCTGGACACCGCCGAGGGCCGGTACCTCGTGCGGCGCGACGACGGGTGGCTGGTCGTCGCGCCCGCGGACGCGCAGCGGCTGATCTCCGCGGTCGAGGGACTGGTGGCGGGCGCCGGCCGGAACTGACCCGGTGTGTGGGTGTCTGCTGTGGTTCCGGGCCGTCCGATCGGCTAGGAACTTCAGGTATGACCGAGATGCGTGCCGGCGCCGCCGCCGGCGAGGCGGAAGTCCTCTGGCGCCCTGACCCCGACCGGGTCCAGGACAGCAGGATGGCCGCGTTCCGCTCCTGGCTCGCCTCGACCAAGGGCGTCGACCTCCCCGACTACGAGTCGCTGTGGGAGTGGTCCACCTCCGACCTGGAGGGGTTCTGGGGTGCGATCGCGGAGTTCTTCGAGGTGGTGTTCCACAGCCCGCCCACGCGCGTGCTGGAGGCTCCCGTGATGCCCGGGGCGTCCTGGTTCCCCGGCGCCACCCTGAACTACGCCGAGCACGCCCTCAGGGGTCCGGACGACGACCTGGCGGTCGTGTTCCACCGCGAGGACGGGTTGTCGTCCCAACTCACGTACGGCGAGCTGCGCCGTCGGGTGGCGGCGGTGCGCGCCGGGTTCGTGTCGCTGGGCGTGCGGCGTGGCGACCGGGTGGTGGCGCTGGTGCCGAACTCGCCGGAGGCGCTGATCGCGTTCCTGGCGGCGGCCTCGCTCGGCGCGACCTGGTCGTCGTGCTCGCCGGACTTCGGCGCGCGGGCCATCGTGGACCGGTTCGCCCAGATCTCGCCGACCGTGCTCGTGGCCGTCGACGGGTACCGGTACAACGGGCGGGCGTTCGACGTGCGGCCCACGGTGGAGAGGCTGAGGTCGGAGATCCCGTCCCTGCGCGCCACCGTGATGATCGACTACGTCGGCGGCACCCCGTTGCCGGGCGCGGTGACGTGGGACTCCCTGCTGGCCGAGCACGCCGACGCCCCGCCGGCGTTCGAGCCCGTGCCGTTCGACCACCCGCTGTGGGTGCTCTACTCGTCCGGCACCACGGGCCTACCCAAGGGGATCGTGCAGGGCCACGGCGGGATCGTGCTGGAACACCTGAAGATGCTGGCGCTGCACAGCGACCTCGGTCCCGGCGACCGGTTCTTCTGGTTCACCACCACCGGCTGGATGATGTGGAACTTCCTCGTCTCCGGCCTGCTCGTCGGGTCGACGGTCGTGCTGTTCGACGGCAGTCCCGCGCACCCCGACCTCGACGTCCTGTGGCACCTGGCCGAGCAGCACCGCGTGACGTACTTCGGCACCTCCGCCCCGTACATCCAGTCGTGCCTGAAGGAGGGCGTCCACCCGGCGGAGCGCCACGACCTGACCGGCCTGCGCGTCGTCGGTTCGACGGGCGCGCCCCTGACCCCCGAGGGCTTCCGCTGGATCGCGTCGGCCGTCGGCCCGGACGTCCAGATCGCGTCGGTCTCCGGCGGCACCGACCTGTGCACCGCCTTCGTCGCCGCCGCGCCGGACCTGCCGGTCTGGCTGGGCGAGCTCTCGTGCCGCGCGCTGGGAGCCGCCGTGGCGTCCTACTCGGAGTCCGGCGAGCCGGTGGTCGAGCAGGTCGGCGAACTCGTGATCACCGAGCCGATGCCGTCGATGCCGGTGTTCTTCTGGGGCGACGAGGACGGCGCGAAGCTGCGCGAGGCCTACTTCTCCACCTTCGAGGGCGTCTGGCGGCACGGCGACTGGATCCGCATCACCGAACGCGGCTCGGCCGTCATCTACGGCCGCAGCGACTCCACCCTGAACCGCGGCGGTGTCCGCATGGGCACCAGCGAGTTCTACCGCGTCGTCGAAGGACTGGCGGGCGTGGCGGACTCGCTGGTGATCGACACGTCGGGCGCCGGCCAGACCGACGGGGAGCTGCTGTGCTTCCTGGTCCTGGACGACGACGTGACCCTGGAGAGCGTGGAACCCCGCCTCAGGTCGGAACTGCGGACCAACCTCTCGCCACGCCACGTCCCGAACCGGTTCGTGGCCGTCGCCGAGATCCCGAGGACGCTCAACGGCAAGAAGTGCGAGGTCCCGGTGAAGAAGATCCTGGCCGGCACCCCACCCGAGCGGGCCGTGAGCCTGGACGCGCTGCGCAACCCGGCCGCCCTGGAGCCATTCCTGGATCTGGCACGAGACCTACCTCACGTCAGCACCCCCTGAGGCCGGTCCAGCGCCCCCCTCCACCCCCTCTGACCAGGTCGGACGGGGTAAAGAGGGGGGCGTTTTGCTAGAGCACGGGGGACCTGTGTAATCTATGCGTCGTAGCCGAGGGCTCCGGGAGGCTTCGCCTAGTCTGGTCTATGGCGCCGCACTGCTAATGCGGTTTGGGTTTACCGCCCATCCCGGGTTCAAATCCCGGAGCCTCCGCAACACCCGGCTTCGGCCGGGTGACAACTGAAGAACGATGCGCTCGTAGCTCAACGGATAGAGCATCTGACTACGGATCAGAAGGTTGCAGGTTCGAATCCTGCCGAGCGCACCAGCTCAGAGGCCCTGTGGAGAAATCTCCACAGGGCCTCTGACCGCATTGGTGACCCGATGCCCATGCCGGACCTCACACTGATCGAGCTGCGCCGCGAGATCCTGCGCGGTCGCCGACCAGGTCGACGTCACCTCAGCGCGGATTCCAGCACCTGACCGCGTGCAAGCCGAATGCCGAGTCGGCTGCGCACGGCGCGTGGAGAGGGTGTCTTTCGTTCGCGGTCTACGGCTCGGACTTGACGGCCTGCTGATCTTCCTCGGGTTGAGCGGAGGTGTGTGTGTCTCGTCCTTCGGTCAGGCGACGCAGTTGGGCGGCCAGGCTGGAGCGACCGTGGGCGGCAGCCAACCGGTGGACTGTGTCGATGTCGACGTCTTCCAGCTCGAGTTGGCGCGCCATGCGCTGCACGAGGTCGGCGACCTGGTCTCCGTCCACCCGGCTGCGGGACGACATGTAGGCGTCGACCCGGGCGGTCAGGGTGTTGGCGCGCACGGTGGTGTCTTCGCACCACAATTGGAAGAAGCCATTACCCTGCACGACGAACGAGCCCACACGGCTCAGGGGCAGGGAGTCCGGGCCGAACTCCGATGCGGGAAGCTGTGCGCGCAGCAAGCCGCCGGCTGTCCTGGCCAACGCTCCCGGATCCAGGTCGCGTTTGCGCAGCCAAGCGCGAGCGCGTTCCTCGTCGTCCTCCGGGCTGTGAGCGCTCAGTTCGTTGTCCACCACGCTCGTCACCTCGGGCGAGCGATCCAGCAGATCACTCAACTGAGGATCCGCCTCGTCCACTGCCTGGGTGAACGCGAAGTGCGACCCTTCTTCGCCTCGGACCACGTAGAGCGGGAGGTACAGCAGCTCGTCGCTGCCCAGCCGCCGGGGATCGTCCAACCGCTCGGGCAGGTTGAACAACTCGCGGTTCGGGTTGTGCGCCAGGTCCGACAGCGCGCCGTCGGCCAAGCTCCAAGAAGGGTGGAACGCGTAGAACGTCGGACCCTCACCCGTGCTCCTGACATCGGTCAAGAGCGTGACCTTGCGGCTGTCGTAGCACACCTTGGGCAGCGGGCGGGAGCGCAACGCATCGAAGTAGATCTTGCGGCGGTCCTGCAGGTCGATCACGTAGCGCTTGCCCGCCCTGGTCGAGCGCAGGCCCAGTGGTGTCAGCGACCACTGTCCCCCGGCGGATGGGACGACATGACCGATGGTGGCCAGGAACCGCAGGGATCGGTCCACCAACTCCGGCTCCAGGGCGAAGAAGTCGGCCAGTTCGGCCGCCGTCGTGAGGCCGGCTTCACCGAGACCGCGGGAGAGGTAGCGGTCGATGAGCTCGTAGTCCTCGGCGTGGGTCACTCGTGCCTGGATCGTGACGCTCCACACCGGCAGGAGCACGGCGAACAACCGGGTGGGCACGGCGCCTCGGCGAAAGGCGACATCCTCCAGGACCCGTTGCTCGGGGTAGGGGAAGAGCCTCATGTTGCCTTCAGTTCCGCGTCGATTCCGGCGTAGTGCCGGATGTCGCCGTGTTCCGCGAGGTAGTCCCGCAGCTGATGAGCGAGCCGTCGGAACGGCTCATCCCGGGCGACGACCAGCGTGCTCATGTCGCCGATCAGGACCAACTGCTTCTTGGCCCGGCTGAAGGCCACGTTGGCGCGGCGCAGCTCACGGAGGAAACCCACCTGGCCGTTCGAGTTGCTCCGGGTGAAGCCGTAGAGGATGACGTCCCGCTCGCCGCCTTGGAAGGAGTCGACAGACCCCACGTTCAACCGCACCTTGTCAGCCTGTCCGATCGAGCTGATCAATGCCGCGGTCACTTCCTTGACCTGTGCCCGATAAGGGACGATCACCGCCCAGTCCTGGTCGAGCCTGTCGTAGTGGGTTGCCAGAGCGGTCAACATGCGAGCTTCGGCCGGGTTGGTGAAGCCATGCTGCCCACCTTCGTCGTCGCGTGCGGGCCTCTCCCGTCGCTGCGCTTCGGGGAGTCGTGCGGTGTCCACGAACGCGAATGCGCTCCGGAAGAACCTGTCCCGGTGGCTCCGCTCGATGGCAGTGTGCAGTAGCTCCCCGTAGAACGTCCGGGAGATGAAGTCGGCGATCACCCGCGGCATCCTGCGTTGCATCGTGAGAGGTACGACGTTGGCTCCGGGAAGCTTGTCGACCAGCGTCTCCAATGCGCTCGACGTGAGAAGTCGCAGCACCTCGGGGTCGTCGATCTCGCGTCCCCATGCTTCGACCTCGGAGTCCAGGAACGGCGGCAACTGCCGGTGGTCGCCGACCAGGACCGCACGCCGTGCGCGGACCAGGGGCACGAGCGCGTCCGCTGTGCTGATCTGACCGGCCTCGTCCACCACGACGAGATCGAACTCCACCTCGGACAACTCGGGACGTGACGCAGTGCCGATCGAGGTGGCGGCGATGACATCCGAGTAGCGGATGAGTTCGGGGTACAACTGCTCGCTGGCGCCTGACGCCTCGGTGTGCCAATCCGCCAACAACCGGTTTCGCCGCTCGAGCAGGGGCAACCACTGTGCGGCCCAGTCCAGCAGCGCTCGCAGGTCGTCATGCATTTCTGCGGTATTCGTCTCACGCACCTGAGGTGGGGCCACCTGATTCCCGATCGCGGCGCGGAGTGCGTGCGCGGCGGTGAGCGCGCTTGCGCTCGCTTGGATCACCTGTTCCGCGATCGCTCCGACCCGGGAGCGCACGGCTCGGACGTCGGGATGTCCCTCCACCGCTGCGCCGAGCTGCCGCTCGTGCGCGGCGATGTCCGCTCCGATGGCCGCCTGCTCCCTTTGCAGGCGGTGCCCCTCGGCTCGCAGCGCGTCCAGTCGCCTGTGCCACCAACCCGGGAAGATCCCGAACCGCTGGGCGAACCAGCTCACGCGTCGGTAGGACCGATTCGTCCGGTCGATCCGCGACTGTCGTTCGTGCCACAGCGCCGAGAGGTGGCCGACGGGAGCTCGCGCCGACTCGGCCACCACCCGGCGCACGTGGTTCAGCTCGGCGCCGGCCCGTGTGTGGAGGCCGGCCACTGAGGCGAGCGCCGCCGTCCGGCTGAAGAGCTCTGCCCGCCACTTCTCCGCGACCACGAGGTCGCCCGCCGAAGCGAGCCGGGCGGACACGGTGTGCAGTATTCGCTGACGCAGGTCTTGCGCCTGGGTTTCCAGCAGGTACGGACGTCCCTCGTCGGTCACCGCGCCCTGGTTGCCCACTCTGACCACGACGAGATCGCCGGGTAATCGGCTCAACACGTTGTCGACTGCGCGGTTCGTGTGTGAGGTGACGAGAACACGTCGTTGCAGACCGTCCGCGTGACCGACCGCGGTCGCATGGGCGATCTGACTGATCACCCTGGTCTTCCCCGTGCCGGGCGGGCCGAGTACCACTACCAGGTCGGTCACGGCGAGCGCGCTGCGGAATGCCAGGAGTTGGCTCTCGTCCAACGCGTCGGACGGGGTGTGGACGGTCGGCGTCAGTTGATCAACTGTGCCGTCGACCAGCGCCGACAGCAGACCGGGATTCCTGGATGACCTGTCGCGCAACGTCGCGACTGCGTCGCGTTGTTTCCGGAAGACCACCGTGCTGGGTGTCGGTTCCAGCTCTCCGGTCTTCGGAATCCGGTCCCAGTCGACGGGCTGGTCGAACCGGACGGTGACCGAGCGAGCGGCGACCCTGGTGACCTGCCCCCGTTGTTCCTTCTCGCCCCGCACCTGGACGAACGCGTCTTCACCAGGCACCTTGCCCCCGGAGACCAGGAATTCGTAAACCGCGTGCGTGCCGCTCCGTCGTTCGCCGACCGGTCGGACGTCGCGGTACACGCAAGGTGGTTCGGCACGAGCAGCGGCAGTGGTGATGCGCTCGGTCGCGTCGATCACGTCGTCCACCATGTCGAGGAACGCCGCCTGCCCGGCGGTCGGCACCGGACCCGGGTCCTGGACGAGCGCCCGTTCAGCGGCGTTTGCCGTCCACGCTCGAGTGATGTCCTCCCACTGCGCGTCCGCGTCATCGGGCAGTTGCCGGATCTCGTGCACGCGTCGCCACTCGGGCGCCGCGAGGAAGAGGCAGCCGTTCGCCAACCGGTGGTGGTCGCGCAGCCGCAACGGCCTGACCGCGGCGATCACGTAACCGCGCCGTGCACCGCGGAACGGTCTGGTCGGGTAGAGGCGTGCGATCCAGGCCGTTCCGTGCACCAGCAGGCTCGGATCTCCACCCGCTCCACGGGGAAGGTCGACGATGGCAGGCACGCCCCGGCGGCGGTCGTTCACATCGGCGAGCAGGGCATCCACGGTGGGCGGCAGACCCGGGTGGTCCTTGTGGTCGTGGTCCAGCTGGTTCGCGAGTTGAGCCGACGCGACCACGTGGATCGCTCGTGGCAGCCCGATGACGTGCACGGCGCCCCTTTCACCTGATCAGGTTCCCGGCCAGGCCGAGCTGGGTGCCGAGCCATCCGATGGGCGGCCGCCGCTTCGGGTCCGCCACGAGTGCGGCATCGATCGTGGCGGCCAGTCGATCCGGCACCGAGCCGTTCCACGTGACGACAGGCGGCGGTTGCCGGAGGTCGGGCCGATGACCGGTCACCAAGAGGTGCGCGATCGCGGCCACCTGGCGCACATCCGTCCACGGGCCGGGCCGGCCTGCGGAATCGCGGCGGAGCTGTTCGGGCGCCTGCCACTTCTCGAGCCCTTCGCCGACCCGTGGCAGGTGGGCCGCCAGGCCGAGGTCGCGCAGGACGACGGCGCCGTCCTCGCGCACCAAGATGGTTTCGGGGGCGACGGCTCGGTGCGAGGTCCCGCGGGAGTGCAGCTCGCCGAGCGCGGTGCAGAGGCCGGCCAACCCGCTGATGTACGCCCGCAGCAGACCTCGGTCCGAGACCGGTTCTCCGATGATCGGCATGCTTCCGGCCGGGCGCCCTGATCGGCCGCGTGGCCATGAGGTCACCAACGTGGTGGTCTGCGCCTGCTCGTGGAACTGGAGGACCTCGGGCCAGCCGGAGACCGTTTCCGCGAGCCGATCGCGCTCCGAGGCCAGGGCCCGACAGGTGTGGTGCTCCGCAGCGCCTCGCACCTGTCGAAGCCAGCCGAGAGCGCCGTCCGACCTGGTGACCCTGGCCTGGCGGTGCAGGATCCGGCTGTCCGTGGACCACGTCTCATCGAACAGGTGGTCGTGTACCGCGTAGGTGATCCCGCTGACCTCGATTTCCCCGCCGGGCGCGAACCCCGGCTTCTCTTCGACGGCGGTCACCGCAACGTGGATCACCTGCGAGTTGAAGACCACGGGACCGGAGATGTTGTTCGCTTGCACCACAGGACCGGACACGTGCCCGGACACGCTGTTCACCTGATTGTGTTGGTTCACCAAGCGGAGGAGTGTAGCCAGTACGAGTATTGCGGAGACTTCAAGCGGGGTTCCGTTGGAGATGGCGCGCGACGCGAACCGATATCGCCGGCCTCGCGCATGACCGGTGACTGCCTGATCTGCGCGAAGCACCGGGGTGAAGGGCCCCTGGTCGGGCCGGTGGTGTGGCAGGACGACCTGGTCGTGGTGTCGCACCGGCCCGTCGGCCAGGACGGTGGCGGTGTGCCCGGGTACCTGTTCGTGGAGACGCGGCGGCACGTGGCGGGGCTCGACGGGTTGGAGCCGGACGAGGTGGGGGCCGTGGCGAGGGCGGTGTGGTGGGGTGCTCGGGGGTTGCGGGCCGAGTTCGGTCCCGAGTTCGTGTTCTCCGCCGTGGTCGGTCGCGCTGTGCCGCACTTCCACCAGCACGTCTTCGTCCGCCACCGGGGCACACCCGACGACGTCGGCTGGACGGACGGGCACGAGTGGTCCGGGGCGCCGCGGGTGACGGCTGACCGACTCGTCGAGCTCTGCGCGCGGCTGGGACGGCACTTCGGCTGATTGATGTCAAAGATACTTGACACGGTGTCAAGCGGAGCTTACGTTTGGCGTGTCAAGTTTTCTTAACATCGGAGTGTGCGGGATGTCGTACGAGGAGAAGGGCACCCTGGTGTACCTGGTGGTCAGCGCGCTGACCTACCTCGGGTACGTCGTGGTCGTCGTGACCGGGGCCGGTGACGGGCCGTTGGCCGAAGTGCCTTACGCGGCACCCATGTTGTGGGCGATCGGCATCTCCATCGGCCTGGCCGTCGTCGGGCGCATCGCGGTGGAGATCGCCAAGCCCAGCGACAGCCACCGGGCCGACGCGCGCGACCGCGAGATCAACCGGTTCGGCGAGCACGCGGCCAGTGTGGTGCTCGGTGCGGGCATGGTGCTGCCGCTGGCGTTGGCGCTGCTGGAGGCGCCGCACTTCTGGATCGCCAACGCGATCTACGCGGTGTTCGTGGTGTGGTCCGTGTTCGGGGCCGCGGTCAAGCTGGTCGCGTACCGGCGGGGGTTCTGAGTGGGCAAGCCGACCAGGATCACCAACTCGATCCGCGCACTCCGCTTCGCGCACGGCGAGATGACGCAGGCCGAACTGGCCCGCCGCCTCGACGTCACGCGCCAGACCGTCATCGCCATCGAGCAGGGCCGCTACTCGCCCTCGCTGGAGATGGCCTTCCAGATCGCCGGGGTGTTCGGGGTTCCGCTCGGCGACGTGTTCCAGTACCCGGAGGACGACTCATGAGAGCGATCACCCAGGACGCGTACGGCGTCCCCGAAGAAGTGCTGCGCCTGCGGGACGTGGACAAGCCCGAGGCCGGGGACGGTGAGGTGCTGGTGCGCGTGCGTGCCGCCGCCGTCTCCGGCTCCGACTGGCACATCCTGCGCGGCCTGCCCTACGCGGCACGGCCGGTGGTCGGGGTGCGGCGACCGCGCAACAGGGTGCCCGGCCTGGAGCTGGCCGGCACGGTCGAGGCGGTCGGCCGGGGCGTGACGAGGACCAGGGTCGGCGACGAGGTCTTCGGGTGGTGCTCCGGCGCGTTCTGCGAGTACGTCGCCGTGCCCGAGGGCCAGGTGACGGCCAAGCCCGCCAACCTCACGCCCGAGCAGGCGGCGGCCGTGCCGATCGCCGGGTTCACCGCGTTGCAGGCGGTCCGGGACGCGGGACGGGTGACGGCCGGGCAGGAGGTGCTGGTGCTGGGCGCTTCCGGGTGCGTCGGCACGTACGCCGTGCAGCTGGCCAAGCACTACGGGGCCGAGGTGACGGCGGTGTGCGGGGCGGCGAAGGCGGACCTGGTCACGGCGCTCGGCGCGGACCACGTGCTCGACTACGCGGCCGGACCGTTGACGGTGAGCGGTTTCGACGTGGTGCTCGACCTCTACGGCAACCCGTCGTCGCGCACTCTCCAACGCCTGCTGAAGCCGGGTGGGACGGCCGCGCTCGTCGGCGGCACGGGCGGGCGCTGGTTCATGGGCACCGACCGGTGGCTGCGGGCGGTGGTCGCGGCGCCGTTCCTCGGGATCAAGGTGCGGCCGCTCGTGCACAAGGACCGGCTGGACGACCTGGTGCTGCTCCGCGACCTCATCGAAGCCGGCGCGGTCACGCCCGTGCTGGACCGCACGTACCGGCTGGGCGAGGCGGCCGCCGCGATCGAGGACGTGCGGCGTGGCCGGGTGCGCGGCCACGCCGTCGTCACGCCCTAGTCACCACGCCGTCGGCGCGGGAGGCGGGACCACCGGAGGGCGGTCGTCGCACGTGATGGTGTTCGGCAGCACGACTCGGGTCCGCTCACCGAGCCCGGCCCAGCTCCGCCAGCACCCCGTCGGTGAACGCCGGCCACGCCGACGCGGCCCACTCGCCGAACTTCCGGTCGGTCAGCGCCACGCACGCGACGCCCGCGTCCGGGTCGACCCACAGGAACGTGCCGCTCTGCCCGAAGTGCCCGACCGTGCGCGGCGAGCTGGCCGTGCCCGTCCAGTGCGGCGACTTCCCCGCCCGGATCTCGAACCCGAGGCCCCAGTCGTTCTCCTTCTGCAGCCCGAACCCCGGCAGCACACCGCGCAGCCCCGGGAACGCCACCGTCGTCGCCTCCGCCACCAGCTCGGCCGACACCAGCTTCGGCGCCTGCACCTCCGCCGCGAACCGCACCAGGTCGGACACCGTGGACACGCCGCCCGCGCCCGCCGAACCGGCCAGCTCCGACGACGCCATGCCCAGTGGCTCGAACACCGCCTCCGCCAGGTACCGGGCGAACGGGATCTCCGTCGCCGCCTCCACGAAGTCCGCGAGCACCTGGAACCCGGCGTTGGAGTAGATCCGCTTGGCCCCCGGCGCGGCCTGGACGTCGGCCGAGTCGAACGCCAACCCGGACGTGTGCGCGATCAGGTGCCGCACCGTCGACCCCTCGGGCCCGGCCGGCTGGTCCCACTCGACCGCGCCCTCCTCCACCGCCACCAGCACCGCGTACGACGTCAGCAGCTTGGTCACCGACGCCAGCGGGAACCGGTGGTCGACCGGCCCGTGCGTGCCCAGGATTTCGCCCCGCGCGTCCACCACGGCCGTCGCCGCGGTGTCCACCGGCCACGACGACACCGCCTGCAAGCTCTCCATGCCGCAGACTCTGCCACGTGTCACCACGTGAGCTGGTCGTGCTCGGCACCTCGAGCCAGGTGCCCACCCGCGCCCGCAACCACAACGGCTACCTGCTGCGCTGGGACGCCGAGGGCTTCCTGTTCGACCCGGGCGACGGCACGCAGCGCCAGATGGTGCGCGCGGGCGTGGCGGCCACCGACGTCACCAGGCTCTTCATCACGCACTTCCACGGCGACCACTGCCTCGGCGTGCCGGGCGTGGTGCAGCGCATGTCGCTGGACCGCGTGCCGCACACCGTGCACGCGCACTTCCCGGCCGAGGGCGCGGAGTACTTCGAACGGCTGCGGCACGCCAGCTCGTTCCACGACGTGGCGGACGTCCGCGCGCACCCCGTCACCGGGCCGGGCGTGCTCGCCGAGGGGTCGTTCGGCCGGGTGGAAGCACGCCGCCTCGACCACACGCTGCCCGCCTACGGCTACCGCCTGGTCGAGCCGGACGGCCGCACGATGATCCCCGAGCTGCTGGCCGCCCGCGGCATCCGCGGCCGGGCGATCCGCGACCTCCGGCCGCCGCTGCTGGACGAGGTCAGCGTGCCGCGCCGGGGCCAGCGGTTCGCCTTCGTCATGGACACCCGGCTGTGCGACGGGGTGTTCGAGCTCGCCGACGGCGCCGACCTGCTGGTCATCGAGTCGACGTACCTGCACGTCGACGAAGCGCTCGCGGTGGAGCACGGCCACCTCACCGCCCGCCAGGCGGCTCGCGTCGCGGCCGAGTGCGGCGTGCGCAAGCTCGTCCTCACCCACTTCTCGCAGCGCTACACCGATCCGCGCCTGTTCCACGACGAGGCCGCCGAGGTGTTCGGGGGCGACATCGTGGTGGCCGCCGACCTGGACCGCGTCCCCCTGCCGCGCAGGCGCGAGACCACCGGAATCGTCGGACCCCCTCGGTAGAATCACTTCAAGGGTTCCCCTTGGCGGGGACCTTCGCGAAGCTGTCCGGTCCCGCCCGAACCGGTCTCGCCCGAACCGGTCCCGCCCGAACCGGTCTCGGCGGCCCACTGGTCGCGCACCAGGGCGTCGAGGTCCGAGCAGGTCGGCCGCCAGCCCAACGCGCGCAACCCGGTCGTGTCGGCACGCAGCTCGCGCGCCTCGCCGGGGTTCGCGGGCCGCCGCACGACCGGCACCTCCCGGCCCGCCACCCGGGCCACCGAGGCCAGCACGTCGGCCACGCTCGCGGGCGTCGCGCCCACGTTGAGCGCCACGTACCCCTCGCCGTCCCACTCCACCGCCGCCACGAACGCCCGCGCCACGTCCCGCACGTGCACGAAGTCCCGCACCGCCGACCCGTCGCCGAACACCTCCATCGACGGCAGCCGCCCGGACGCCACCCCGCACGCCCTGGTGATCACGCGCGTGTCGTCGACGTCCCCGCCGCCCGCGACGTTGAACAACCGCAGCGCCACCCCGCTCACCCGGCCCGCGGCGGCGGTCCAGGCCAGCACGTCCTCGGCGGCGGCCTTCGACGCCGCGTAAGGGTTGGCCGGCGCCCGCGGGCAGTCCTCGCCGATCGTCGCGACCCCGGCCGACCCGTAGACGCCCGCCGTGGACGCCAGCACGAACCGCGGCGGCGGCGACCGGAGCAGGTTCACCGTGCCGCCCACGTTCACGTCGTAGTACCGCACGGGATCGGCGGACGACTCCCGCACGCGGGCGAGCCCCGCCAGGTGCACGACCGCGTCGACCGGCTCCTCGATCGACCCGACCCGCACATCACCCGAAAAGGGGATGGGAAGGTGGCCTGCCGCGGCCAACTCGGCCGACACCACCCGTCCGACGTACCCGGTTGACCCGGTGACCAGAACGCGCATGGCGACATCCCAGCACGTCGAGCGCCCTGTCCACGTCCCTGAACTCGGTGCGAATTCACCCTAAAGGTGGGGACAGGTGGGGCCGATACAACCCAAGTGAGTTACCCGCATCCAGCAATGCGCACGAGCATCGAGGGCGTTCTCGCCGAGTACGCCGCGCACGAGGCCAAGCGGCAGCGGTTCCTGGAGACGGCCGCCGCGATCGTGGCCGCCGCGCCGCCGTCGGTGGACGACACGCTGCTGGGCCTGCTGCTCCCGTTCCCCAAGGCCCGGGGTCCGCGCGCCTTCCTGAACCGGGTTGACCAGGTCCTTCGCGACGCCGCTCGATGATCTCGCGCGCCCGCCCCTGATCCCATCGGCAAGTTTCATCCGGTCGTTGCCGGACCGTGCTAGGCCGATCCCGTCGCCTGCCTCTACAGTGCGTGACACCCGGCGCTCGCCGGCTGTCTCGTCTGCTTCTCATAAAGCGAGTTCTCGGCGATGGATGACGTCCTTTCCGCGCTTCAAGCGCGCCTCGGCACCCTGTTCGGCGACCGGTTGGTCGTGCTCGCGGGCGGCACACGGCTGAGTAGTCGAGTCGGCGAACTCCACCAACTCGGCGCCCGCCACACGCTCGTGCTGTCGACGGACGACCACGCGCCGCTGCACGACTCGGAGGTGGCCCGCTGGGTGCCCCTGGGCATCGCGGGCGGCTTCGTCGCGGTCGAGCAGAACCGGCTCACCAGGCTGCTCACCTCGCCCAACCGCAAGGTCCGCGAGGCGCTGGAGGACTTCGACCCGCGCGGCGAGGCGCTGGTGATCAGCACGCCGTACGTGCACACGCCGGAGTTCGCGGGCCGCCCGGTGCTCAACGCCCGCCGCCCCGAGTGGGTCGAGCTGGAGAACAAGACGACGATCGACAGCCTGTGGGACGAGCTGTCCGCGCCCCGCGCGCCCGCCGTCGTCCTCGGCCTGGACTTCGAGGGCCTGTGGGCCGCGACCCAGCGCCTGGACCGCGGCGCGGGCGTGGTCTGGTCCGGCGACGGCCCGGCGATCAACGGCGGCGCGAACTTCGTCCGCCGCGTCCGCGACCGGCAGGAGGCGCAGGACGCGTTCGACGTGCTCGCGGCCAAGTGCGAGTTCGTCCGGGTGATGCCGTTCCTGGAGGGCATCCCGGTGAGCGTGCACGGGATCGTGTTCCCGGACGGCACCGCCGTGCTGCGGCCGATCGAGATGGTCGTGCCGCGCCGCGCGGGCCAGGCCCGGTTCCTGTACGCGGGCTGCGCGTCCTACTACGACCCGCCCGCGCGGATCCGCGAGGAGATGCGCAACCTGGCCCGGCGGGTCGGCGAGCGGCTGCGCGAGTCCGTCGACTACCGCGGCACGTTCACCCTCGACGGCATCGCCACCGCCGACGGCTTCCTGCCCACCGAGATCAACACCCGCTACGGCGGCGCGATGGTGTGCTTCGAGGACGCCCTGCCGCAGCTGCCGCTGGCGCTGGTGCAGGTGGCGCTGGTCGCCGGGCACGACCTGGGCGTGTCGTCCATCGAGTTCGAGGAGCTGCTGGTCTCCGCCGCGGACGACTACCGGCACGGCTCGGTCGGCGCGAACGTGCGCGCGGTTCACCCGACCGAGATGGTGGAACGCTCGATCGTGTTCACCGAGTGGTCGTGCCGGTTCGCGCACCCCGACGAGGCGCCGCACGGCGTGCTGCGGCTGCGCCCCTCGCCCCTGGGCGCGCGGCTGGAGCTGGACTTCTACGCCGACCAGTTGCCGCCGGCCCGCCCGGTGGTGGCGCTGACCGTGGCCGCGTTCGCCCTGGCCGACCAGGAGTGGGGCACCGCGCTCGGCCCGCTGGAGCCCGCGGTGCCCGTCGCCGACGAGGCCGCCGCCGCGGTCGTGGAGCCGACCGCCGTCACGGCGTGATCGTCACGCCTTCCTGGTCGTCGCCGTAGGCGGCCAGGAAGGCGTACCGGTAGCCCATCAGCTGCAACGTCACCTGCGGCGGCTGGTGGGCCGGGTAGGCCCGGTCCCGGTAGGCGCGCAGCAGGTCCGGGTTGCACTGCGCGGTGGCGCGCAGCAGCGCCGGGGTGACCGGCGTGTCGCAGACCAGGTGCAGCGCGACCCGCGCGGCCAGCGCGAGCAGCCGCGGCGAGCGGTCCGCGGAAGCCAGGTCCTCGGCCACCGCCACCACGTGCCGCGGCACGACCTCGGGCACCGCGATCGCCAGCGCCATGGAGCACGCCACCTCCGCCCCCGCCAGCGCCTCGAACACCTTCGGCGCGCCCTTGGCCACCTCGTAGCGCGTCTGCGTGATCCAGTCCGGCTGGCGTCGGGGCAGCTCGCGGCCGAGCGCGTTCCACCGGCGCCGGGTGCGCCTGCCGTCGTCGGTGAAGCCCGCGCTCGCCAACGCCATCGCGGCCAGCAGGAAGATCACCCGATCGCGGCTGTCCGCGGGCACCCGGTAGCTCGCGCCCATCTCCACCAGGAACGGCACGGCCCACACGCTCGCCTCGGACACCGTCTCGTCGGCCAGGAGCCGGTCGACCAGGGCCTGGCAGGCGACCTCCCGCGTCACGCGCTCACCGTGCACCACCCGGCGCATGAGGTCGTCCACGCCTGCCCCGTGGGCCAGAACCGACCAGGGCACGTCCTCCAGTCCACGCAACGGGTCCGGCCGTTGCCACGCAGGTGGGAGCTCCATGGCGCGCAACGTACGCGATTGTCGGGATCGGTACCGGTGGGATCACTCGCCTGTGCGAAGAACGCCCGCCGTACGATCACGCGGTGCGCGGACCCACCTTCAAAGTCGTCGACCTGTTCTCCGGCGCCGGTGGCATGAGCCTCGGCTTCCAAGCGCACCGCGACTTCACCATCGTGGGCGCGGCCGACGCGCAGATCGGCAAGCCGTCGTCCCGGCTCGGGTCCTTGCGCTGCAACGGGATCTACCGGGACAACATCGGCGTCGACCCGTTGCAGGTCGACCTGGGCCGACTCGACCCGGCCGTGCTGCGGCAGGTGTGGAACCTGCGGCGCGGCGAGCTGGACGTGCTGGTGGCGTGCCCGCCGTGCTCGGGCTTCACCCGGATCGCGCCCGCCAACCACCTGCGCGACGACCCGCGCAACTCGCTGGTCGGGCGGGTCGCCGCGTACGTCGCCGAGTTCCGGCCGCGGGTGCTGCTGCTGGAGAACGCGCGCGAGCTGGTGAAGGGCAAGCAGCGGCACCACCTGGACGGGTTGGCCGAGCAGCTGCTCGAGATCGGGTACGAAGTGGACGCGAGCACGCACATGCTGTCCCGCTTCGGGCTGCCGCAGCTGCGTGAGCGCGCGATGGTGGTGGCGGTGGACACCGGCGTGCCGCTGCGCACGCTGGAGGACCTCTGGCAGGGCTGGGAGGTCCGGCCCGGCGCGGTGACCGTGCGGCGGGCGATCGGCAAGCTGCCGCGGGTGGAGGCGGGCGAGGCGCACCCGGAGGACGCGATGCACGTGTCGCCGTCGTTCCGCCGCGACCGCTCGCTGGACCGGATGCGCGCCATCCCGGCCGACGGCGGGTCGTGGGGCGACCTGGTCGGCTCGCCCGGGGAGCTGCTGCTGAACCCGGCCCAGCGCAAGATCATCGAAGAGGGCAAGTGGGGTTCCCACCCGGACGTGTACGGCCGGATGTGGTGGGACGAGCCCGCGCGCACGATCAAGCGGGAGTGCGGGCACGTCGGCAACGGCCGCTACGCGCACCCCGAGCAGCACCGGCTGTGCACGGTGCGGGAGATGGCGCTGCTCCAGGGCTTCCCGCGGCGGTTCCGGTTCGACGTGTCGGTGATCGGCAACGCCTACCGGCACCTGGGCGACGCCGTGCCGCCGCTGATCTCGTTCCAGCTCGCGGCGCTGGTGAAGTGGATGCTGACCGGGCAGCCGCCGACGGCCCGCGACCTGTGCCTGCCGGGCACGTCGCTGCGGGTCGGCGACATCCGCCCGGTCACGCCGTCCGCCCTGGTCGCGTAGATCACCGTTTGGCAACGGTGTGGCGTCGAATCCAGGTCGGACGCTATTACGTGCATTCCACTGTGGACCGTCTGAGCTGCGGGAACGACGTCACTGCGGGAATCCGCGCCCGGTTCGCGGACCGTCGAAACAGGTACCCCGAATCGGTCGCCGGCGGACCGTCCCCTACCATCCGATCATCCATTGTGGAGGGATCGATCGAGTTTCCGCTGCTGGCAGGCAGTGCTACTCACAGTGTCGTCCATCCTCGATCGGGTGACCACAATCGGCTAATGTTCGGCTGATTCCTGTCGCTTGGTGTGGAGCGCTCTGCCAAGTAGCTCCCCGAACGACACGGACCGCCGCCTTGAACCACACCAACGGGCTACTTTCGCGAGCCTCAAGGAGACAAATGGCTTCCCGGTCGACTGTGAAGCGCTTCGGCGCTGCGATCCTCGGCGCCGGCCTCGTCCTGATGTCGGCCCTCCCCGCGGCCGCCGACAAGCCGAAGGTCGAGCCCTACGACGGCGCCAACGAGTCCGGCATGGGCGTCTACCTCGAGCGTGGCGGCGAGCTCCTCGACGGCAACGACCGCCAGGACGGCAAGCAGGCGTTCAACGCCAGCCTGATCGGCCTGAAGCTCCAGGAGGGCGACGACTCGCAGACCGCCAAGGCGTACTGCGTCGAGCTGCCGACCCCGCTGCAGGACGGCAAGCCGCTCGAAGAGGTGCCGTGGGGCGAGCACCCCAACCCGGACACCCACTTCAAGGAGAACGCCGCCAAGGTCAACTGGGTGCTGCAGAACAGCTACCCGGCGCTGTCCGTGGAGGACGCGTACAAGCTGTACGGCCTGAACCCGAAGAACAAGCCCAGCATCCTGATCGCCGCCACGCAGGCCGCCGTGTGGCACTTCAGCGACGGCATCGACCTGCGCAAGGACGACTCGACCACCGAGGACGAGGACGTCTACGACGGCACCGTGGACGAGCTGGTCCACAAGGTCTACGAGTACCTGACCACCAAGGCCGTGGACCTGGCGGAGCCCAAGCCGACCCTGTCCATCGAGCCGGGTGAGCTCAGCGGCAACGCGGGCGGGAAGATCGGCCCGTTCGTCGTGTCCACCACGGCCACCGAGGCCATCCTGACCGCCGAGCTGCCCGACGGCGTCACCATCGTCGACGCCGAGGGCAAGGCGCTGCCGGTGGCCGGCAAGAACGCCCTCAGCGCCGCCGCGACCTCGAACGTCGCCGAGGTGTGGGTGCAGGTCGAGTCGGGCGTCAAGCCCGGCGAGGTCGAGTTCACCGTCGCGGCCGGCGCGAAGCTGCGCAGCGGCCGGCTGTTCGTGTCGAGCGACCGCAACCAGAAGACGCAGTCGCTGATCATCGCCAAGTCCGAGGTCCTGCCGGTCAAGGCGACGGCGAAGGCGAAGTGGGTCGAGGGCACCGTCGTGACCACCACGACCGAGGCTCCGACGACCACCACCGCGCCGACCACCACCACGACCGCCGCGCCGACGACCACCACCACGGTCGTCGCGGGCGCCGGCGGTGAGCTGGCCAGCACCGGTGCGTCGATCTTCGTGCCGCTGCTGATCGGCATCGGCCTGCTGGGCGCGGGCGCCGGCGCGCTGCTGTTCGTGCGTCGCAAGCGCACCACCTGATCGATCGCTCTGTCGGAACGGCCCCCCGGGACTCTCCCGGGGGGCCGTTCCGGTGTGCGGGGGCGGTCGTCGGACCCCGGGAGTACGGTTTTGCCGCTGGGGGCGCGGGGTCGATTCGGGTAGCCTGCGTCAGGAGTGCGAGGGAGCACGATGAACTTCGACGAGATCAAGAACAAGGCGTCCGAACTGCTCGAGCAGCACCACGAGCAGGTCGATGCGGGCATCGACCAGGCCGCCGAGTTCGTCGCAGGCAGGTTCGGCCACGAAGAGCAGGTCAAATCGGTGGCCGAGAAGGCCAAGGACATCCTTCCGGGTGGAGAGTGAACTCGTTCAACACGGCTGAGCGGGCGAACCCGCCGGGGGAGACCCGCGCCGCGGCCGCGCAGATGGTGACCTGGCAGGGCTACGACGTGCCCAGGCTGGAGCAGGTGCGGTTCCTGCTCTCGGAGCGCAAGCTCCGCGCCTCGGGCCGGCTGGTGACCGCCGGGCCGTCCGAGCAGTTCAGCGGGTCGTTCGAGGTGTCGGTCGGCGAGACCGGCGCGGTCACCCGGCTGCTGCTGCGGACGGCCACGGTGTCGGAGGAGCGGCAGATCTCGGTCAGCCGCTCGTCGGAGGGCATCTGGCTGGTCGACTCGGGCCAGGGCGCCGAGCGGGCGGACTTCGACGGCGCGGTGGACGTGGACGTGCAGTTCGCCGTCCTGTTCAACGCCATCCCGATCCGCCGCCTCAACCTCCAGTTGGAGGAGGGCGAGCACGAGATCCCGGTCGTCTACGTCACCCTGCCCGACCTGTCGGTCCAACTGGTCCGCCAGCGCTACCGCACGGTCTCGATCGGCGAGGACCGCTCGGTCGTCTCCTTCACGCACGGCGAGTTCGAACAGGACATCACCGTCGACCGGACCGGCCTGGTGGTCGACTACCCCCGCATCGCCTACCGGATCTGATCCGTGGAATCCGGCCACCGGATCGGGTGAGCAATCGCTTGCGCGTGGTGTGAGCGCGCAACGATCGTCGGGTGCACGCACCCGTCTTCTCGGCGCATCACTCGATTCTTCGCGAGCACCTGAGCTCGCACGGCGACCCGCGCTGTGCCGGAGGTGAGTGGCCCAAGCGGCCGGCACCGCTCGTCGAAGCGGTGATCGACGTCGGCGCCGGCACGTGCGGTGACCAGCGCGAAGCCCTGGCTCCCGCCGTCCGACGGGCCTACCAGGGCTCACTTCCTCGGTCGAGCGACCTCGGCTGCGGCCAAACTTAGCAAGCCTCCGGCGGCGGCGCTGTCGCTCGATCAGGCGATCTTCACACCCGCACCGCGATGGCCATGCCCTGGCCCACGCCGACGCACGCCGCGGCCACGCCCACGCCGCCGCCACGAGCCCGCAAGTGCCGGCACAGGTCCACGACCACGCGCGGGAGCGAGGCGCCCAGCGGGTGGCCGTACGCGATCGCGCCGCCGTGCACGTTCACCTTCTCCCGGTCCACCTCGGGCAGGTGGTGCAGCACCGACAGGGCCATCGCCGCGAACGCCTCGTTGATCTCCCACAGGTCCACCTGCGACGACTCGATCCTCAACCGCCCGAGCAGCTTCCGGATCGCCGTCACCGGGGCCAGGGTGAACCGCTGCGGGTCCTCCGCCGTCACGGCCGAGCCCAGGAACTCGCCCAGCGGCGTGATCCCCAGCGAGGACGCGACCTCCTCCGACCCCATCAGCACCGCCGCCGCGCCGTCGTTCAGCGGCGACGAGTTGCCCGCCGTCACCGGCCCGCCGTCCGAGAACGCCGACTTCAGCTTCCCCAGCTTCTCCGCCGACGTCTCCGGCCGCACGGACTCGTCCCGCCGCACCGGCGCGCCGTCGGGCAGCTGCACGGTGAACGCGAACCCCTCGTGCACCCCGGCGTCCCAGGCCGCCGACGCCCGCCGGTGCGACCGCAGCGCGAACAGGTCCATCTGCTCCCGCGTGATCCCCAGCTCCACCGCGACGTCCTCCGCCGCACGCCCCAGCGGCACGGTCCACTCGACCTTCATCCGCGGGTTCACCAGCCGCCACCCCAGCGCCGTCGACACCGGCTCCAACCGGTCGGCGAACGGCCGGTCCGGCCGCGGCAGGACGAACGGCGCCCGCGTCATCCCCTCCACGCCACCGGCGACGAGCAGCGACGCGTCCCCGAGCGCCAGCGCCCGCGCCGCCTGCACGATCGCCTCACCGCCCGACGCGCACAGCCGGTTGACCGCCACCCCCGGCACCGACGTGGGCAGCCCGGCCAGCAGCGCCGCCATCCGCCCGATGTTCCGGTTCTCCTCGCCCGCGCCGTTGGTGTTGCCGAGCAGCACGTCGTCGATCGACGCCGGGTCCAGCGAGGGGTGCCGGCGCAGCAGTTCCACGATCGGCAGCGCGGCCAGGTCGTCCACGCGCACACCGGAGAGCCCGCCGCGGTAGCGGCCGAACGGGGTGCGTGCGGCGTCGAGGATCAGGGGGCGCGACATGCGCCCCATCCTCTCACCGGCCGACGAAGAAGGGGATGTAAGCCGAGGTGGGACGGGTCTCACCGGACGTGCCGAACAGCCGCACCTCGATCATGTGCGGCCCGAGGGACAGGCTGCCGGTGTCCAGCGCGAACCGGTACCGGCCCGCGATCCCGGGCCCGCCGGACGCGGTCGGCACCACGGCCACCCGGTCGTCGTCGACCCGCACGCTGAACCCGGCCAACCCCGCCAGCGCCACCCCGGGCCGGCCCTGCAGCTCCAGGTCGAACACCATCCGCCCGCGCTGCACCGCCGCACCCTCCGGCACGGTCCGGCCACCCGCGTCGAGGACCGTCCCCTGCACCCGGGCAAGCTCCGGCTCGTGCCCGACCAGCGGCACCTTCTCCGTGCTCGGCGGCGTGCCGGTGAACGCCCCGCTCAGCTCCAGGTCCACGTGCGTGGCCTGCACCCGCAGCCCGGTCACGAGCGTGACCGCCAGCTTCCCCGACTCACCGACCCGCACCGCGTCCGCCGGCAGGTCCGCCACCACCGGGTACGCCACCCCGGCCCGCCACGGCGCGCCGACCGCCGCGGCCCGCAGCGGCACCACCACGCCGGCCACCGACACGCTGAACGGCGGCGCTTCCGGCGACGCGTCGGTGTGCAGCAACGCCATCCGCAGCTGCCCGCCCGTCACGCCGGGCAACGCCTTCACCGCCCCGGCGGCGTGCGCCTGCACGGCCACCGACACCTCGACCTCCGGCCCGGGCACCCACGCGGGCGGCGAGGCGTCCGCCGCGGCGAACGCGATCAGGCTGATCGCCGCCCGCTGGCCCGTCGGCCCGGCCACGGACACCAGCGCCGTCGCCTCACGCCAGCCGGGCACCGCCGGACTGGTCGCGACCTCGTCGCCGTCGAGCACCACCCGCGTGCCGTCACGCCGCAGCACCAGCTCCCACCGGTGGCTGATCCCGGTCTCCAGCGCGGGCACCTCGCGCACGGCCGTCGTCGGCGTCCCGGCGGGCACGACCACCTGCACGGACGTCGTCCCGGCGCTCGTCGCCACCTTCAGCCGCACCGCGTCCGGCGGCAGCGCGTCCCCGCTGACCAGCGACACCGGCCCCGGCACGAGGTCGAGCACCAGCTCGCCGTCACCGCCGGGCGCGTCGGTCTCCACCACGAACCGGCCCAGCTCGTCGGCGTCGCGCAGCACGAACGGCGTGCGCGAGCGCAACGTCGCCGGAGCCGCCGCGCAGTTGCTGCTGAGCACCAACCGCCGCCCGTCGTCGCCCTGTCCCGGCGTGGCTCGGGCGCAGTTGCCCCGTGACGCCAACCGCCACCGCGTCGGGTCGGGCGCGTCGGGCTGGTCGAAGCGGTCCTCCAGGGCGTAGTCGCCGGACGGGCGGGCGTGCGGCGTGCCGGTGGACCTCGCGGGCGAGGACCGCTGCCCGAACGCGTCCACGGCGTACACCGCGACCTCGTACATCCGCTCGTCCTCGAGCCCGTCGACCTGGGTCACCCGCTCGGTGACCAGCCGGGAGTGGTCGAGCTGCCCGACCGGACCCCACTTCACCTCGTAACCGGGCGCGTCGCCGGTCCACCGCAGCTGCAACCGGCGCGGCCCGGACGACACGGCCAGCTCGCGGGGCTGCTCCGGCGGCGGACCGGCGGTCGGCACCAGCACGCCCTCGGCGGCGTAGGGCTCCAGCGACGTGGGCGGCGGCGTGGAGGAGCTGGTCGCGGCGACGGGTTCGCCGACGCCGGCCGTGCGCAACACCGTGATCACCCCGGCGAACAGCACCACACCGACGGCGATGAGGGCGACCCGGCGACGTTCCATGGGGTCAAGCTAGGTCGCGTGGTGACACCGGTCACCACGTCGTTGCGGACCCGAGACCAAGAAGGGCCTGCGGAGGACTACAGCGGGCGGATCTCGAACGTCTGCCGGTACGACTGCACGCCGAGCCGTTCGTCCACTGGGAGCACGCGCACGCCCAGTTCGTGCCGCCCGCCGGCCAGGTCCGCGGGGTCGATCAGGAACTCGTGCCGCCCGCCGGCCGAGCCGTGCGTGGGCAGGGTGACGATCCGCTCGCCGTCGAGGTCCACCTCCACGCCCTTCACGGCGGCCACCTCGCGGGCCCGCGCGTCCGTCAGCTCGACGGCCAGCCGCACCTTGCCTTCCTGGACGACGGAAACCGCCAGTGACGGCACCTGCGGGGCGGGCTGGGCGCGGTCGGTGAGGCGGGGCGGCGGGTGGTGGGCGTCCGGTCCGTCGGCGACGACGAGGTGCGCGTCCACGATGGTGACGCGGCCGTCGGAACGCAGCCTGATCCGGGGGTTCCGGTCCGGTGAGGGCAGCGGGAAGTCCGCATACACGACGGAGGGGCGGGACGGGTCGAGGCCTCGGTCCGGTGGCATCACCACGGCGGGTGCGGACCTCGTGCCCAGTTCCACGGTGATCGGCGCGGGCCGTTCGGCGACCACGGACGCCACCACGCGCACCGAGGACGCGCCCGCGAGCCGGGAGTCGTCGACGTTGCCGAGGGAGGCCGCGCCGCCCTCGTCGGTGCTCGGGCCGAGCGGGACGACGGACGCCGGCACCGGGTCGTCCGGCAGGCCGCCGATGCCGAACGTGTCCACCAGCGTGCCCTCGGCCTGCCGGAACGCCAGGCGCACGCGGGCCGTCGTCCACGTCGGCCGCAGGGGCGCGGTCGCCACCTCCACCCCGTCGCGCGACGCCACCACCGCGTCCGCCGTGACGCGCAGCTCCCAGCGGTGGCGGACGCCCGGCGTCGGCGGCGGGTAGGTGCCGGACGTCCCGGCCGGCACGTCGTCACCTTGGACGAACCGCGCGCCGGACGGCGTGATCCGCAGGACGACGGCGTCCGGTGGGAACGGGCGGGCCAGGGCGCCGAGGTCGTGCGCCGGGTCCGGCAGCAGGGCGATCAGCACCTCGGCCTGGTCCGGCCGGTGGCCGAGCGGGCCGTCGGTGACGAGCGCGACCCGGGCGGTCGAGCCGTCGGGAGCGGGCGGGCCGAACCGCAGGGGCACGTTGGACTGGAGGTCGACGCGGTCGCAGGTGATCTCCAGCCGCTCGCCGTTGAACGGCCGCAGGCCCAGGCAGTCGGCGTTGCCGTGGTCCAGGACCCGCCACCGGCGCGGGTCCAGCGACTCTGGGCCGTCGAAGACGTCGATCGGCACCACCAGGCCGTCGAGCCACGCGTCGTCGTAGGCGAGCCGTGGCACGGCCCGCGCGGTGACGGGGTCGGACCGGTTGCCCATGGCGTCGAGCGCGCGCACCTCGACCTCGACGTCGGCGTTCGCGTCCAGGTCGGTCAGCTCCGTCCCGGTGCCCTGGACCAGGCGGGTCCGGCCGTTCCAGCGCACCTCGAAGCCGCCGTGGCCGACGCCGTCGGCGGCCGTCCAGGTCGCGCGCAGGCTGGTGCGGTCCACCGCGGTCAGGTCGAGGCCGGTGGGCGTGACCGCGCGCCGGGTGTCGGGGACGTGCTCGACGTTCTCGGCCAGGAACCGCTCGAAGGTCTGCGGGCGCGGGGGAGCGGATTCGTCGCGCAGCACCACCACCGCGCCGCCGAGGAGCACGAGGCCCCCGACCACGGCGATGAGCTTGCGACGTTCCACCGCTGCACCCTATGGGGTGAGTGCGAGCGCGGTCGTGCCGTTCAGGGCGACGACCCGGCCTCCGCGTGAACCCAGCTCGCGCAGGGTGCGCGGTGCGTCGGGCGCGGCGAGGTCGACGGTCAGGTCGGTCAGGGTGGGCCTGTCGACCAGCGCCTGGCGGGCGGCGTGACCGGCCTCGATGGTCTTGGCCAGGCCACCGGTCGAGGCGAGCGAGCCGCGGGCCGCGCCGAGCCGGCCCAGGGCGTCGTCCACGGCGTCGAGCAGCGCGCTCCGGTTGCCCTCGCACATCGCGCGGACCAGTTCGGGGCGGCTGCTGGCGACCCGCGTCCCGTCGCCGAACGAGCCCGCGGCCAGCGAGAGCGCCAGGGGCCCGCCGTCCGCGCCGACGCTGGCCAGCACGGCGGCGAGCAGGTGGGGCAGGTGCGAGATGCGGGCCACCGCGGCGTCGTGCTCGGCGGAGCCGGCGGGCACGACGTGCGCCTTCGCGGCGAGGGCCAGTTCGATCACGTCGGTGAGGACGCCCGGGTCGACGTCGTCCTCGGCGGTGACGACCCAGGCGGCGTCGTGGAAGAGGTCGGCGCGGCCCGCGGCCCAGCCGGAGGCGGAGGTGCCCGCCATGGGGTGGCCGCCGACGTACCGGGCGTGCGGCGCGACCCGGCGGACCAGGTCGGCGACCGGGCCCTTGACGCTGACGACGTCGGTGAGCCGGACGCCTTCGGGCAGCGCGCGGAGCACTTCTTCCACAGCCGGCAGCGGAACGGCCACGACGACGAGCGCGTCGTGCTCGCGCGCCCGGTCGAGTGCCGCGGCGAGGTCGACCACGTCGTGGCCGTCCTGCCGGGCGGCCTCCGCGTCGGCTGTCGAAGCGGTCGCGCCCCAGGTCACGCGCCCCGCGGCGGCTGCCGCGCGCAACACCGAACCACCGATCAACCCGAGCCCGACCACGCAGACGCTTCGCACGGCGCTCATCCTGCCGGCGCGGACCCCCACCCCCCATTTGTCCACAGGACAGGAGTTGTCCACAGGTCGGCAATCGCCCCTCGCCGGTCGCCGCGGACGGGGGCAGAGTCGAGGCCATGGACACCACCACAGCCCCGACCCCGCCCAGCTCCCGCCTTCGGGCTACCGCAGGGCGTCCAGCGCGAACGCCGTGTAGACGACGACCCCGTGCTCCATGGCGGCCTCGTCGAAGAGCACCCGGTTCGAGTGGTTCGGCTCCGCCCGGTCCAGCTCGACCCCGCGCGGGCAGGCGCCCAGGAAGGCCATCGCGCCCGGCACCCGTTGCAGCACGTAGGAGAAGTCCTCGGCGCCCATCAGCGGGTCCTCCATGGAGGACGCCCACCGCGCGCCGAGGGCCGCCGTGGTGATGTCGATGACGTGCGGGCCGACCACGTCGTCGTTCACCGTGACGGGGTAGCCGGGGACGATCCGCACCTCGGCCGTGCAGCCGTGCGCGGCGGCCACGTGCGTGACGACCTGTTCGAGCTCCCGGTGCACCAGGGCCCTGGTGTCCTCCGAGAGCGTCCGGATGGTGCCCTCGACCAGGGCGGTCTCCGGGATGATGTTGGTCGTCGTGCCGGCGGCGATGCGGCCGATGGTGACCACGGCCGGGCGGTGCACGCTGACCCGCCTGGCGACCATCGTCTGGAGCGCGCCGACCATCGCGGCGGCGGGCGGCACGGGGTCGATCGCGTCGTGCGGCATGCCGCCGTGCCCGCCGCGGCCCGTGACCGTGATGTGGAAGGTGTCCGCCGAGGCCATCGTGGGGCCGGGGCGGCAGACGACGACGCCGGACTGGAGGGTGGAGGTGATGTGCAGGGCGAAGGCCTTCTCCACGGGTGGGCCCGCCGCGTCGAGCACGCCCTCGTCGAGCATGTGCCGCGCGCCGTGCATGCCCTCCTCGCCGGGCTGGAACATGAACACGACCTGGCCTGCCAGCGCGTCCTTGCGGGAGGAGAGCAGGCGTGCGGCGGAGGCGAGCATGGCGACGTGCGTGTCGTGGCCGCAGGCGTGCATGGAGCCGTCGATCTCGGAGGCGTAGGCCAGGCCCGTGTCCTCCTGGAGCGGCAGCGCGTCCATGTCGCCGCGCAGCAGCACGGTCGGCCCCGGCTTGTCGCCGCGCAGCACCGCCGTGACCGAGCTGCTGGACTCGCCGGTGGTCACCTCGACCGGGAGGCCGGACAGCGCGTGCTGGATCGCGGCCTGGGTCGCGGGCAGGTCCAAGCCCTGCTCGGGGTGCCGGTGCACCTGCCGTCGCAACGCCACTGTCCTGGGCTGGAGGGCTCGGGCGGCCTCCACCAGCCCGGTGAACCGGGGCTCGGGAGCGGTCGTCAGCGCGGTCGGCAGAGTTGTGCTCATCCCTCGATAGTGGCATCGCCGCGCCCCCCCGTGCCCGTGGCCGAGGCCCCCGTGCTACCGGGTGCGTCGGCGTGGCCCTACGGTGTGCACATGGCACACCAGGAGCCGGTCAACGGCTTCGCTGTCGCGGTGGTTCGTGAGGACGGCCGATGGCGGTGCAGCAAGATGGACAGCTCGGCGCTGTCCGAGCTCGACGCGGCGATCACGGAGCTGCGCCAACTGCGCTCGACGGGTGCCGTCTTCGGGCTGCTGGCGGTGGACGACGAGTTCTTCATCGTCCTGCGGCCGGTGCCCGGCGGGGTGTCCCTCCTGCTCTCGGACGCGGCGGCGGCGCTGGACTACGACATCGCCGCCGACGTCCTCGACCTGCTGCGGGTCGACCCGCCGGACGAGGAGGACGACGAGCTGTGGCCCGAGGGCGACCTCGCCGTGCTGGCCGACCTCGGCATGCCGCAGCACGAGATGCAGGTGGTCGTGGACGAGGTCGACCTGTACCCGGACGAGCAGTTGCAGATGATCGCGCAGCGCTGCGGGTTCGGCGACGAGTTCACCAAGCTCCTGGACAGCATGCAGGCGTGACGGGCGTGACGGGCGTGACCGCGTGATCAGCCAGGCGTCCGACGAGGCGATGGTCGAAGCCGCCCTGGAGATCGCCGCCCGGGCGCCCGCGACGGGCGACATCCCGATCGGCGCGGTCGTCTACGGCCCGGACGGCGCCGAACTGGCGCGTGCCTGCAACGCCCGTGAAGCGCTCGGCGACCCGACCGCGCACGCCGAGGTCCTGGCCCTGCGCGCCGCCGCCGCCGTCCACGGCGACGGCTGGCGGCTGACCGGCTGCACCCTGGCGGTGACCGTGGAGCCGTGCACCATGTGCGCCGGCGCCCTGGTTCTGGCCAGGGTCGACCGGGTCGTCTTCGGCTGCTGGGAACCCCGCACCGGCGCCGCCGGCTCCCTGTGGGACGTCGTCCGCGACCGCCGCCTCAACCACCGCCCGGAGGTGGTGGGCGGCGTCCTGGCCGAGCGGTGCGCCGCGCTGATGGAGTCGTTCTTCGCCGACCTCTGACCGAGTGCCGGCTGACCAGCACGGATGTTCCCATCGACCCCCTGTTGGGTCGCCGCGCTCCGGTCTTGTATTGTTCTCGGCGGTGGCGTGTCCGAGCGGCCGAAGGAGCACGCCTCGAAAGCGTGTGAGGTGAAAGCCTCCGTGGGTTCAAATCCCACCGCCACCGCCAGCCGAAGGGCCGGGCACCTGATCAGGTGCCCGGCCCTTCGTCATGTCTCCGGTCTTCGTTCCGGCGGTCGCCACACGGGCGCCGAGCCGGGCCTCGTCAGGTCCGGGTCGGCGCCCCTGTCGTGCGTGTCGTGCCCCGGGCCGGCGCTGGGAGGGCCACCGGGAGGGCACGGCCATGACCTTACCCTACGTTCGAACACACGTTCGATGCAGGTAAAGGTCAACCGTTAGTGACGGTGTCTTCCGGTGTTCACTCGATCCGGGGAGGATGCGCGCAGCCGCCAACTACGGAGGACCCGTTGAGACCTACCCCGCTCCGCGTCGGACTGGCGGTCACCGCCGCCTCGGCCGCGACGTTCGCCCTCGCCACGCCGATCCACGCGGCACCGAGCCCGGACGCCCTGATCGCCGAGGTCTACGGCGGCGGCGGCAACTCCGGCGCCACGCTGACCCAGGACTTCGTCGAGCTCGGCAACGCGGGCGCCGCGCCGATCGCCGTCGACGGCTGGAGCGTGCAGTACCTCCCGGCGAGCGCGAGCGCGTCCAGCCAGTGGCAGGTCACCCCGCTGACCGGCTCGATCCCCGCCGGCGGCCGGTTCCTGGTCGCCGAGAGCAAGGGCGCGGGCGGCACGGTGGAGCTGCCCGCCCCGGACGCCACCGGCACGACCGCCATGAGCGGCACCGGCGGCACGATCGCCCTGGTCACCGCGACCACCCCGCTGACCTGCAAGACCGCCGCCGACTGCGCCGCCGACACCCGGGTGCGCGACCTGGTCGGCTACGGCACGTCCACCGTGGTCCGCGAGACCACGCCGACGGCCAACACGAGCAACACCACCTCGGCGGCCCGCACCGCGTTGGTCGACACCGACAACAACGCGGCGGACTTCGCCATCGGCGCGCCGACCCCGGTCAACACCAAGGGCCAGGGCCCCGGCGACCCCGACCCGGAACCCGAACCCCAGCCCGGCGACAAGCGGATCCACGACGTCCAGGGCACGACCCGCGTCTCGCCGCTGCTGGGCCAGAAGGTCACCGGCGTGCCCGGCGTCGTCACCGCGACCCGCGCCACCGGCGACCGCGGCTTCTGGATCCAGGACACCGCCCCGGACGCCGACCCGCGCACCAGCGAGGGCGTGTTCGTCTACACCGCGGCCCTCGTCCCGAGCGTCGAGCCGGGTGACGAGGTGCTGGTCTCCGGCACCGTCGCCGAGTACCGGCCGGGCGGTGACGCGGCGAGCAACTCCAACCAGACGCTCACCGAGATCACCGGCGCGACGGTCACCGTCAAGTCCAAGGGCAACGCCCTGCCGGCCCCGGAGGTCCTGAGCCCGCCCGCCGGCTACCTGCCCACCGCGAACGGCGGCAGCATCGAGTCGCTCCCGCTCGACCCGGCGACCTACGGCCAGGACTACTACGAGTCCCGCGAGGGCATGTACGTCCGGGTGGACGACGCCCGCGTGGTCGGACCCACCAACAGCTTCGGCGAGTCGTGGATCACCACGAGGCCCGCCGAGAACCCGACCCCCCGCGGCGGCACGATCTACCTCGGCTACGACCAGCCCAACAGCGGCCGGATCAAGGTCAAGCCGGGTGCGGCCACGCCGCCGGTCAGCAACGTCGGCGACGTGTGGCGCGGCACGACGGTCGGCAACGTCGAGTACACCAACTTCGGCGGCTACACCCTGGCCACGAAGGCCGTCGGCGAGCACGTGCCGGGCGGCATCACGCCGGAGGTCACGGACGCCCAGCGCTCCTACGAGCTGTCGGTGGCCACCTACAACGTGGAGAACCTGGCCGCCACCAACGACCAGGCCAAGTTCGACCGCCTCGCCGCGGCCGTGGTGGGCAACCTGAAGAACCCGGACGTCGTGGTGCTGGAGGAGATCCAGGACAACAACGGCGCGACCGACGACGGCACGGTGGCGGCGGACGCGACGTTCGCGAGGTTCACCGACGCCATCGCGGCCGCGGGCGGGCCGCGCTACGAGTGGCGCCAGATCGACCCGGTCAACAAGGCCGACGGCGGCGAGCCGGGCGGCAACATCCGGGTGGCGTTCCTGTTCAACCCCGCGCGGGTGTCCTTCGTGGACCGCCCGGGCGGTGACGCCACCACGCCGGTGTCGGTCGTGAAGCAGCACGGCCGCGCCGCGCTGTCGGTGTCGCCGGGCCGCGTCGCCCCCGCCGACCCCGCGTGGAACAGCAGCCGCAAGCCGCTGGCCGGCGAGTTCAAGTTCCGCGGCCGCACGGTGTTCGTGGTCGCGAACCACTTCAACTCCAAGGGCGGCGACCAGGCCATGCACGGCCGCTACCAGGAGCCGGTGCGCAGTTCCGAGGTGCAGCGCGCTCAGCAGGCCGCGCTGCTGCGCGGTTTCGTGGACCAGCTCAAGGCCGTCGACAAGGGCGCCAACGTGGTCCTCGCCGGTGACATCAACGACTACCAGTTCTCCCCGGCGGTCGGCACGCTCGTCGGCAACGGCGACATCGTCGACCTGATCTCCACGCTGCCCGCGAACGAGCGGTACAGCTACGTGTTCGAGGGCAACTCGCAGACCCTCGACCACATCCTGATCAGCGCGAACATCTCCCGGTACCGCTACGACGTGGTGCACGTCAACGCGGAGTTCGCCGACCAGGCCAGCGACCACGACCCGCAGGTCGTGAAGCTGCGCCCGAGCACCGGCAACGCGGGCGTCGACCAGCTCGTGTACCTGCTGGAGGACATCGCGGAGTGCCTGCCCAGGCAGTAGTCCCGCCCTGACGGGGAGGTCCCCTCGGACGCGCCGTCCGAGGGGACCTCTCTCATGTCAGCCCGTGGTCGCGGGCTCGCTGGGCCTCGTGGTGGTCACGGTCGTCGTGCCGGGGTACGTGGTGGTGGTGCTCGGGATGGTGGTCGTCGTGCCGGGAACCGACGGCCTCACCGTGGTGGTGGGGTACGGCGTGGTGGAGACCGGCGGCTTGGTGGTGGTCGGGAACGGCGTCGTGGAGACCGGCGGCTTGGTCGTGGTGGGCGGCTGGGGCGCGCCGGCGCACTGCGCCTCCCGCGGCAGGTTCGCGTAGTCGTCGCCCTCGAAGTAGATGGCGCTGGACCACTGCGTGCCGCCGTCCTGCCTGCCGATGTTCAGCCACACGTCGTTGGTGTAGCCGAAGTCCGTGACCGACTCGCCGTGCACCCAGCAGTACACCCCGACCGTCCAGCCGGCCGGCACCGGGCTGCCCGGCGCGAGCGTGCACGACGTCGAGGGGCAGTGCCGGACGTTGACCTCGTGCCAGGTCGTGGCGCTGTACTGCGCCGGAGCGCTCGCGCCGACCTCGGGCGCGGCCGCGGCGACGCCGCCCGTGACCAGGCCGGCGGCGGTGGCGGCCACCGCGACGGCCGTCGTGACGATCCTCATGTGCGTGTCCTCCCAGTGATCAGTCGGTCACTGGGATAAACGCCTCCGGGTGCTCCCCGCGTTGCATCGGGGGACAAGACAGAGGCCCCGGTCACCGTGTGGTGACCGGGGCCTCTGGTCTGCGGAGGATACGGGATTTGAACCCGTGAGGGGGTTAACCCAACACGATTTCCAGTCGTGCGCACTAGGCCGCTATGCGAATCCTCCGTGGCGGAGTCTAACGGAGGGTCCGCACGCGCCCCAAAACGGGTGGTCGGTGGGGCGCGGGCGAAGGCGGTGAGGCGACCGGCTACACTGACAGCGGACCTCGTGCGGCACACATCTCGCGAACCTCCCCAGGGCCGGAAGGCAGCAAGGATAAGCGGGCTCTGGTGGGTGCACGGGGTCCCCTTTCTTTGTCGGACCCTCCCGGTAAGGTCGCCGACGTGGCGCTCGCCCTCTACCGCAAGTACCGTCCGGCGACCTTCGGCGAGGTCGTCGGTCAGGAGCACGTCACCGAACCGCTGCGCACCGCCCTGGCGGCCGGTCGGATCAACCACGCCTACCTGTTCTCCGGGCCGCGCGGCTGTGGCAAGACGTCCAGCGCCCGCATCATGGCGCGCTCGCTGAACTGCGTGCAGGGCCCGACGCCCGACCCGTGCGGCGAGTGCAACTCGTGCGTGGGCCTCGCGCCCAACGGGCCGGGCAGCGTGGACGTGGTGGAGCTGGACGCGGCCAGCCACGGCGGTGTGGACGACGCGCGCGAGCTGCGGGACAAGGCGTTCTACGCGCCGGCCGAGTCGCGGTACCGGGTGTTCATCATCGACGAGGCGCACATGGTCACCACGCAGGGCTTCAACGCCCTGCTGAAGATCGTGGAGGAGCCGCCCGAGCACCTGATCTTCATCTTCGCCACCACCGAGCCGGACAAGGTGCTGCCCACCATCCGCTCGCGCACGCACCACTACCCGTTCCGGTTGATCCCGCCGAGCTCGATGCGGGCGCTGCTGGAGCGCAACTGCGCGGCCGAGGGCGTGGCGGTCGAGCCGTCGGTGTTCCCGCTGGTGATCCGCGCGGGCGGCGGGTCGGCGCGCGACACGCAGTCGGTGCTGGACCAGCTGCTGTCCGGCGCGGGCCCCGAGGGCGTGCGCTACGAGCGGGCGATCGCGCTGCTCGGCGTCACGGACGTGGCGCTGATCGACGACGTGGTGGACGGCCTCGCGCAGGGCGACGGCTCGGCGGTGTTCGGCACCGTCGACCGCCTGGTCGAGGCCGGGCACGACCCGCGCCGGTTCGCGTCCGACCTGCTCGACCGGCTGCGCGACCTGGTGCTGCTGCACGCCGTGCCGGACGCGGCGGAGCGCGGCCTGGTGTCCGCGCCGGACGACGAGCTGGCCAAGATGATCGCGCAACGCGACGCGACCCGGCCCGCGACCGTCACCCGATGGGCGGAGATCCTGCACCAGGGGTTGACCGAGATGCGTGGTTCGACCGCGCCGCGCCTGCTGCTCGAACTCGTGACCGCGCGGATGCTCCTGCCGTCGGTCGGCGATCTCGAGTCCGGCCTGCTGCAACGCGTGGAGCAGCTCGAACGGCACGGCCCACCGGCCGGAGGCGCGGCGTCGGGCACCGCACCGGAGACCCGCTTCCAGCGCCCGTCGCAACGCGCCGAGCCCGCCGCCCCACCGGCACCGCCGGCCGCCGCCGCACCGGTACCGCACGCCGCCGCGCCCTCCGCA
>JBFBCZ010000003.1:0-390316 GCA_040689555.1 Actinosynnema sp. NPDC051121
CGCAGGCTCCCGCACCGGCCGCGGCCTCGGCACCGGCGCCCACCCAGGCACCCAAGCCGGCCGCCGCACCCGTGCAGCAGCCGCAGCAACCCCAGCAGCAGCCCCAGCAGGCGCCGAAGACCAGTGGCCCCGGCCCTCGTCCCGGCCCCCGCGCGCCGCAGCAGCAGCCCGCGGCGGCGCAGAGCACCCCGTCCGTGGTCCCGCCGCGCCCGCAGGCTCCCAAGCCCGCCGGCCCGCGGCCCCCGCGTCCGGGCAACAACCCGTTCGGCGTGGGCGGTGGCGCTCCGGCGCCGCGCCCGCAGGCCCCTCGCCCGGCCGCGCCGGGTGGCGGCGAGCGCCCGTCCGGTCCCAAGCCCGGTGACTCGCGTCCGGCAGGCCCCCGTCCGGGTGGCTCCGGCGGCGGTCCCGGCGGTCCCCGGCCCAACCCCGGCAACATGCCGCCCCGGCCGAACCCGGGCATGATGCCCGGTCGTCCGGCGCCCCGCCCCGGTGGCGGTGGCGGCGGCGGTCGTGGCCCCGGCGGTCCCGGTGGCGGCGGCGGTGGCCGTGGTCCCGGTGGCGGCGGCGGTCGTCCCGGTGGTGGCGGCGGCGCCGGTGGCGGCTTCCGTCCCGGTGGCGGTGGCGGCGCCGGTGGTGGCGCGCCGGCCGGTGGCGGCGGCGGTTTCCGCGGTCGTCCCGGTGGTGGCGGTCCCGGTGGACGCGGCGGTGCCGCGGGCGCCTTCGGCCGTCCCGGTGGTCCCGCGCGCCGCGGTCGCAAGTCGAAGCGGCAGAAGCGCCAGGAGTACATGGACAACATGCAGGCGCCGTCGGTCGGTGGCGTCCGCCTGCCCAAGGGCAACGGCGAGACGATCCGCCTGCCCCGCGGCGCCTCGCTGACCGACTTCGCCGACAAGATCAACGCCAACCCGGCCTCGCTGGTGCAGGTGTTGTTCCACCTCGGCGAGATGGTCACCGCGACGCAGTCCGTCTCCGACGAGATCCTGGAGCTCCTGGGCTCCGAGATGAACTACAACGTGCAGGTCGTGTCCCCCGAGGAGGAGGACCGCGAGCTGCTGGAGACG
Organism: Actinosynnema sp. NPDC051121; assembly: GCA_040689555.1. GTDB lineage: Bacteria > Actinomycetota > Actinomycetes > Mycobacteriales > Pseudonocardiaceae > Actinosynnema. The sequence goes on from JBFBCZ010000003.1 coordinate 1,062, forward strand.
TTCGACATCACCTACGGCGACGACGCCGGTGGCGAGGAGGACCTCCAGATCCGCCCGCCGGTCGTCACCGTCATGGGTCACGTCGACCACGGCAAGACGCGCCTGTTGGACACCATCCGCAAGGCGAAGGTGGCCGAGGGCGAGGCGGGTGGCATCACCCAGCACATCGGCGCCTACCAGGTCCGCACGGAGCTGGAGGGCAACGAGCGCCTCATCACCTTCATCGACACCCCGGGTCACGAGGCGTTCACCGCCATGCGTGCGCGTGGTGCGAACTCGACCGACATCGCGGTCATCGTGGTGGCGGCCGACGACGGCGTGATGCCGCAGACGGTGGAGGCGATCAACCACGCCCAGGCGGCCAACGCGCCGATCGTGGTCGCGGTCAACAAGATCGACAAGGAGGGGGCCAACCCCGCCAAGATCCGCCAGCAGCTCACCGAGTACGGGCTGGTCGCCGAGGAGTACGGCGGCGACACGATGTTCGTCGACATCTCGGCGAAGCAGGGCATCAACATCGACGGCCTGCTGGAAGCGATCCTGCTGACCGCCGACGCCTCGCTCGACCTGCGGGCCAACCCGGAGATGGAGGCGCAGGGCGTCGCCATCGAGGCGCACCTCGACCGCGGTCGCGGTCCGGTGGCCACGGTGCTGGTGCAGCGCGGTTCGCTGCGCGTGGGTGACTCGATCGTGGCGGGTGCCGCCTACGGTCGCGTGCGCCGCATGGTGGACGAGCACGGCGTGGACGTCACGGTGGCGACGCCGTCGCGTCCGGTGCAGGTCATCGGCCTCACCTCGGTGCCCGGCGCGGGCGACACGTTCCTCGTGGTGGAAGAGGACCGGGTGGCCCGGCAGATCGCCGAGCGCCGCCAGGCCCGCAACCGCAACGCGATGAACGCCGCGAAGCGCAAGCGCGTCAGCCTGGAGGACCTGGACGCCGCGCTGAAGGAGACCAGCCAGCTCACCTTGATCATCAAGGGTGACAACTCGGGTACCGTCGAGGCCCTCGAGGACGCGCTCATGAAGATCGAGGTCGGCGACGACGTCGAGCTGCGGGTCATCCACCGCGGCGTCGGTGGCATCACCGAAGGCGACATCAACCTCGCCGTCGCGGGTAGCGCCATCGTCCTGGGCTTCAACGTCCGGGCCGAGGGCAAGGCGACCGAGCTCGCCAACCGCGAGGGCGTGGACGTCCGCTACTACACGGTGATCTACCAGGCGATCGACGAGATCGAGCAGGCCCTGAAGGGCATGCTCAAGCCGGAGTACGAAGAGGTCCAGCTGGGCCGCGCGGAGGTCCGCGAGGTCTTCAAGTCCTCCAAGGTCGGCACGATCGCGGGTTGCCTCGTGATGTCGGGCGAGATCCGGCGCAACGCCCGGGCCCGCCTGCTGCGCGACAACAACGTCGTGCAGGAGAACCTGCCGATCAGCTCGCTGCGCCGGTTCAAGGACGACGCGACCGAGGTCCGCGAGGGCTTCGAGTGCGGTCTGACGCTCGGCAACTACAGCGACCTGAAGGTCGGCGACATCATCGAGACGTTCGAGATGCGCGAGAAGCCGCGCGCCTGATCGTCGTCAACCAGGTGCGGGGCCGTCGTCACCGGCGGCCCCGCACCTCGGACACCCCCTGGTGATCATCTGTGTTCGTCGGTGCCCTTGAGCTGGACGTGCTGTTCGGCGACGTCCACTCGTTGAAGCAGAAGCGGTCCGTGGTCCGGCCGATCGTGGCCGAGCTGCGCCGGAAGTTCGAGGTGTCCGTCGCCGAGGCCGGTCACCTGGACCTGCACCGCCGCGCCCTCATCGGGGTGGCGGTCGTCGCCGCCGACGCCGAGCATGTGAGGGACGTGATGGCCGCCTGCGAGCGGCTCGTGGCCGGACGGCCCGAATTGGAACTTCTCTCCGCCCGCCACCGGTTGGTCGGGCCGGAGGACGACTAGCAGACGTCGCCCCCAACGGCGACACAGCGCAACGACAGGAGGGGAGCGCCGTGGCCGACCAGGCACGGGCTCGCAAGCTGGCCAAGCGGATCTCGCAGATCGTGGCTTCCGCGTTGGAGCACGAGGTGAAGGACCCGAGGCTGGCCCGCGTCACCATCACGGACACGAGGGTGACCGGCGACCTGCACGACGCGACGATCTACTACACCGTGCTCGGCGAGAAGCTGGACTCCGAGCCCGACCTCGCGGGCGCGGCGGCGGCGCTGGAGAGCGCCAAGGGCGTGCTGCGCACCATGGTCGGCCAGCAGACCGGCGTCCGGTTCACGCCGACCCTGTCGTTCGTCACCGACACCGTGCCCGACGAGGCGCGTCGGATGGACGAGCTGCTGGCCAAGGCGCGGGAGCTGGACGCCGAGGTGGCGCGCATCGCGCACGGCGCGGAGCCGGCGGGCGAACCCGACCCGTACAAGCCCGCGCGCGAGGCCGAGGACGCCGACTAGCGTTCCCGTCGTGCACAACGATCCGAGCTTGATCGACCCGGGCGCGTCCGGGGGCGGCCTCCGCCCCGTCGACGCGGCCCTCCCGTCCGACGACTTGAGCGCGGACCTCGCCGAGGCCGCTCGCGTCCTGTCCGCCGCCACCGACGTGACGCTGCTGGCGCACGTGAACCCCGACGCGGACGCGTTGGGCAGCGCGTTGGCGCTGGGGTTGGCCCTGCACCGACGCGGTGTGACGGTCCGGGTGTCGTTCGGCGCGCCGGACGAGGTGCCGGAGACGTTGCGCGGTTTGGACGTGGCCGGGCTGCTGGTGCCCGCGTCGGCCGTGCCCGCCGCGCCGCCCGTGCTGGTCGCGTTGGACACGGGCAGTGTCGGGCGGCTGGGTCCGTTGGCCGATCGGGTGTCCACCGCCGGTGTGGTCGTCGTGCTGGACCACCACGTGTCGAACCCGCGGTTCGGGCACGTGAACGTGGTGGACGACCGGGCCGAGGCGACCGCGCTGGTGGTGCTGCGGCTGCTGGACGTGCTGGGCGTGGAGCTGGACGAGCCGGTGGCCCGGTGCGTGTACGCGGGGCTGGTCACGGACACGCGGTCGTTCCGGCACGCGTCGGCGACCACCCACGAGGTGGCGGCCCGGCTGCTGGCGGCCGGGGTGGACGCCGAGGCCGTGGCGCGGCCGTTGATGGACTCTCACCCGTTCGGGTATCTCGGGATGTTGGCGAAGGTGCTGGGTCGGGCGTGCCTGGAGCGCGAGGCGGCGGGCGGGCTCGGGTTCGTGCACGCGGTCGTGACGCTGGAGGACGCCGTCGGGCTGCGGCCCGAGGAGGTCGAGAGCGTGGTCGACCTCGTGCGCACCACGGCCGAGGCCGAGGTGGCGGCGGTGCTGAAGGAGCTGCGGCCGTCGTCGTGGTCGGTGTCGTTGCGCGCGGTGAGCCGGGTGGACGTGCGGGAGGTGGCGCAGCTGCTCGGCGGCGGTGGCCACCGGCTGGCCGCGGGCTTCACCGCCACCGGCGCGGCCGACGAGGTGCTGGCGAACCTGCGCGCGGCCCTGGAGACCGTGACCGCGTCGTCCTGAGCGTTGAACTCGGGTGTTCCGAACGTAGGACTCGCGCGTTCCGGACGTAGGACTCGCGCGAGAGTCCTACGTCCGGGACGCGTGTGTCGCGCAGTGAGGGGATCGGGTGGAGGAGCGGGTTCCGGCGCGGCGGGTGGTGGGGTTGGCCGCGCCCGCGCTGGTGGTGTTGGCGGCCGAGCCGTTGTACGTGCTGGTGGACACGGCGGTCGTCGGGCACCTCGGCGGGCTGCCGCTGGCCGGGCTCGCGCTGGGCGGGGTGCTGTTCACGCAGGTCGCGACCCAGTTGACGTTCCTGTCCTACGGCACGACGGCGCGCACGGCACGGCTGTTCGGCGCGGGTCGGCGGTCCGAGGCCGTCGAGGAGGGCGTGCAGGCGACGTGGCTCGCGCTGACCGTCGGCGCGCTGGTGATCGTGCTCGGGCAGCTCCTGGCCGGTCCCGCCGCACGGCTGCTGGCGGGCGAGGGCGCGGTGGCCGACAACGCCGTCGCGTGGCTGCGGATCGCGTTGTTCGGCGCGCCGTTCGTGCTGGTCACGATGGCGGGCAACGGCTGGATGCGCGGCGTGCAGGACACCCGCCGCCCGCTGCGGTACGTGCTGGTCGGCAACGGCATCTCGGCCGTGCTGTGCCCGGTCCTGGTGCACGGCGCGGGCTGGGGCCTGGAGGGCTCGGCGATCGCGAACGTGGTCGCGCAGGTGCTGTCGGCCGGCCTGTTCTTCCGGGCGCTGCGCTCGGAGCGGGTGAGCCTGCGCCCCGACCGCAGCCGGATGCGGGCCCAACTGGGCCTCGGCCGCGACCTCGTCCTGCGCAGCCTCGCGTTCCAGGCGTGCTTCCTGTCCGCCGCCTCGGTGGCCGCGCGCACGTCGGTCGGCGCGGTCGGCGCGCATCAGGTCGTGCTGCAGCTGTGGACGTTCCTCGCGCTCGTGCTGGACTCGCTGGCCATCGCCGCGCAGTCGATCGTGGGCGCGGCGCTGGGCGCCCGTCGGCGGGAGCAGGCGCGGCGGTTCGCCTGGCAGGTCACCGGCTACGGGCTGTGGTTCGGCGTGCTGCTCGGGATCCTGTTCGCGGCGCTGTCCGGGCCGCTGCCGAGGGTGTTCACCGGCGACCGGGCGGTGCTGGACCAGATACCGCACGCCTGGTGGTTCTTCGTGGGCCTGCAACCGATCGCGGGCGTGGTGTTCGCGCTGGACGGCGTGCTGCTCGGCGCGGGCGACGCGAGGTTCCTGCGGACCGCGACCCTGGCCTCGGCGGCGCTGGGGTTCCTGCCGCTCGTGTGGGCGTCCTACGCGTTCGGCTGGGGCCTGGTCGGGATCTGGAGCGGCCTTTCGGCGTTCATGGTGCTGCGCCTGGTGCTGGTGCTGGCGCGGACCCGTTCGGGGGAGTGGGCTCGGGTAGGCGCGGTGTGACCAGGCGTGATGTGGCGCGCGGCACCCCCAGGAATCGTTAACAACAGGCAACTGTTTCTCGATACTGGGAGTGCTGCCGCACGGAAGCCCTAGGAGATCCGCCTTGCCGGTCGATCGTGCCACGAAACAAGCGTGGCTGATCTGGTCAACCGCCGTCCTCGTCTACATCGCCGCCCTGTTCCACCGGACCTCGCTGGGCGTGGCCAGCCTGGAGGCGGGCGACCGCTTCGCCGTCGGGCCCGCCGCGCTCGGCACGTTCACCGTCCTGCAGATCGGCCTCTACGCGCTGATGCAGATCCCCACCGGCCTGCTGGTGGACCGCTTCGGCCCGCGCCGCGTCCTCACCGCCGCCGCCCTGCTCATGGGCCTCGGCCAGACCCTGTTCGCGATCGCCGACTCCTACCCCCTCGGCCTGGCCGCACGGGCGGTGCTCGGCGTCGGCGACGCCATGACGTGGGTCAGCGTGCTTCGGCTGGCCGCCGCCCACTTCCCGCCCCGCCGGTTCACCCTGGTCATGACGCTGTCCGCGGCGCTGGGCGGCGCGGGCAACCTGGTCGCGACCGTGCCGCTGACGCTGCTGCTGGACGACGCGGGCTGGACGGTGACGTTCCTGGTCGCGGGCCTGGCCACGGCGGGGTACGCGGGGGTGGTCGCGTGGCGGGTCCGCGAGGTGCCCGACGGCGTGCCGCAGCCTGCCGTCGAGCCGGTGCCGCTGCGCGCGGTGGGCGCGAAGGTGCGGGACGCGTGGCGCGAGCCGAGCACCCGGCTCGGCTTCTGGGTGCACTTCACGTCGATGTCCCCGCCCGCCGTCCTCGGCCTGCTGTGGGGCTTCCCGTACCTGGTCGAGGCGCAGGGCCTGTCACGGCCGTCGGCGTCGGCGGTGCTGAGCACGCTGGTGCTGGTGGCGGTGGTGACCGGGCCCGTGATGGGCACGGTGATCGGGAGCAGGCCGGAGTGGCGGATGCCGATCGTCGGCTCCTACCTGGCCGCGGCCGTGCTGTGCTGGGCGGTGCTGCTGGGCTGGCCGGGCGGCGTGCTGCCGACCCCCGTGCTGTACGCGGTGTTCGCGGTGCTGGCCCTGGGCAACCCGGCGTCCGGCGTGGCGTTCGCGCTGGTGCGCGACTACCACCCGCTGCACCGGGTGAGCACGGCGACCGGCGTGGTCAACGTCGGCGGGTTCGCCGCGGTGACGTTCACCGCCCTGGTCGTCGGCGTGCTGCTGGACGTGGTCGAGCCGGTGGCCGCGGCGCCGCAGGCGTACCGGATCGCGTTCCTGTCCGTGGTCGCGGTGCTGGCGGTGGGGGTGTGGCGGACGGTGGCGTGGTGGCGTCGCGCCCGAGCCGCCGTGTTCGCCGCCGAGGACCGCGGCGAGGCCGTGCCGGTGCAGTTGCGCCGCCGTCGGTGGGACGTGCTCGTGGAGGCTTAGGATCCTCCCCCGTGTCCGCAACTTCTCGTGTTCGCTCCTCTGGGGTACCCGTCCCTCCCGGCCTCGTCGTGATCGACAAGCCCGACGGCATGACGTCCCACGACGTGGTGGCCAGGGTCCGCCGCATCCTCGGCACCCGCAAGGTCGGGCACGCGGGCACGCTCGACCCGATGGCGACCGGCGTGCTCGTGCTCGGCATCGAGCGGGCCACCAAGCTGCTCGGCCACCTGGCGCTGGACAGCAAGGCGTACCTGTCGACGATCCGCCTGGGCTCCTCCACCACGACCGACGACGCCGAGGGCGAGGTGCTGTCCACGACCGACGCGTCCGAAGTGGACGAGGGCGCGATCCGGGCCGGGGTGGCGAAGCTGACCGGCGCGATCGAGCAGGTGCCCAGCGCGGTGAGCGCGGTGAAGATCGACGGCAAGCGCGCCTACGCGCGGGTCCGCGCGGGCGAGGCGGTGGAGATCCCGGCGCGGCCGGTGACCGTGCACCGCTTCGACGTGCTGATGGTGCGCCGCGAGGAGGGCGTCACCGAGCTGGACGTGATGGTGGAGTGCTCGTCCGGGACCTACGTGCGCGCGCTGGCCCGCGACCTCGGCGCGGACCTCGGCGTCGGCGGCCACCTGGCGGCCCTGCGCCGCACCCGCGTCGGCCCGTTCGACCTGCGCGTGGCCAAAACCCTGGAGCAGCTGGAGAGCGCGCCGGGCCTGTCGCTGGACCTGGACACCGCCGTGTCCACCGCCTTCCCCCGCCGCGAGATCGCGCCGCGCGAGGCGATCGCCCTCTCGCACGGCCAGCGCCTGGCCGCCGGTGGCCTGGACGGCACGTACGGCGTCTTCGGCCCGGACGGCCACGTGGTCGCCCTGGCCAAGGACGAGGGCCCGATCGCCAAGCCGTTGGTGGTACTCGCGCCGATCGGGTAGGGCCTACCGTGGAGGCCATGGCGAGATGGGTGTGGCCGGCCGCGGCCGGTGTGGTGACGTCGGCCACCGGGGTGGCGATCAACCTGGCCACCGACGGCGGGGCGAACCCGTGGGCGTGGGTGACGGTCCTGCTGCTCACCGCGTTGGGTGTGGTCGTCGCGCTGCGCGTGCAGGCGGCGCAGGCGCCACCGGGCGACCGCACGGCCGCCGGCGCCGCCGCGCCACCGCGCACGTCGACCGTGCACAACAGCGTCAGCGGCACCGTGAGCGGGTCGGTGGTGCAGGGCGGCGAGCTCGGGTCGATCACGATCAACTCGCCGACCACGGTCAACCAGAGCGCGGTCGCGCGCGAGGGCGGCACGATCCACCAGGCCGGCCGCGACATCCGTCACGACTAGCGCCGACCTCGGGCCGCACGGCCCGGTCGACCCCCTAGGCTTGCCCGCGTGCAACGCTGGAGAGGGCTCGACCACCTGCCCGGCGGCTGGGGCCGCTGCGTGGTGACCATCGGCGTGTTCGACGGGGTGCACCGCGGGCACCAGGCGCTGATCGCCCGGGCCGTGGGTCTGGCCGAGGAGAAGGGCGTGCCGAGCGTCCTGATCACCTTCGACCCGCACCCGTCCGAGGTGGTCCGGCCGGGCAGCCACCCGGCCCAGCTGACCAGCCTGCGGCGGCGTGCCGAGCTGGTCGAGGGCCTGGGCGTGGACGTGTTCTGCGTGATCCCGTTCACCGCCGAGGTGGCGCGCACCCCGGCCGACGAGTTCGCGCACGAGGTGCTGGTGGACCTGCTGCACGTGGCGGCCGTGGTGGTGGGGGAGAACTTCACCTTCGGCCACAAGGCGGCGGGCAACGTGGAGCTGCTGCGCGCGCTGGGCAAGCGGTTCGGCTTCGTGACCGAGGGGGCGGATCTGGTGACCGACGACGGCGTGACGTACTCGTCCACCTACATCAGGGCGTGCATCGACGCGGGCGACGTGGCCGCCGCGGCGCAGGCGCTCGGCCGGCCGCACCGGCTGGAGGGCATCGTGGTGCGCGGCGACGGCCGGGGCAAGGAACTCGGCTTCCCCACGGCCAACCTGTCCACCACGCGGTTCGCCGCCGTGCCCGCGGACGGCGTGTACGCGTGCTGGTTCGTGCACGGCTCGGGCCGCCGCCTCAAGGCCGCCGTGAGCGTGGGCACCAACCCGACGTTCTCCGGCCGGGAGCGGCGGGTCGAGGCGTTCGTGCTCGACGTGGACGAGGACTTCTACGGCCAGCGCGTGGCGCTCGACTTCGTGGACCGGCTGCGCGACATGGAGAAGTTCGACAGCGTCGAGTCGCTGCTGGAGCAGATGCACCGCGACGTCGACACGGCCCGTGGCCTCCTGACGGAACCGGGTGACGCCTGACGGGTTGAACCAGGTGGGTGGAACCGGCCGTGTGGCACGTGACGACCTGGCAAGATGCCTGACACGTCCATCGGTCAGGGGAGAGGCGAAGGTGGAGGACCACAAGATCGTCCAGCGCAATCTCGCGTTGCAGCGGGAGTGGTACGGGGAACCCTTGGGCGACCGGGTGCGCCGACTGGTGGTCGCCTTCAGCGTCTCGCAGGCCCAGCTCGCGGACGTGCTGGGCATCAGCGCCCCCATGCTGAGCCAGGTCATGAGCGGACGTCGGGCCAAGATCGGCAACCCCTCCGTGCTGGCCCGGATGATCATGCTGGAGCGCAAGGTCCTCACCCCCGACGTGGCCTCCGGCTCGCCCGAGGCGTTGCAGCGCGCGCTGGAGGACGTGCGGCAGTCGAAGCCGACCGTGAGCCGCGACTCACTGCCCGTGAACGGCAGCCCGGACGACGAGGCCGTGGTGTTCCCGTTCCTGCGCCGCCTGGCCGACCGCCGCGAGCTGTCGCAGGCCGCCGACGTGCTCGGCGAGGACTTCCCGGCGCTGGCCGAGCTGCTGCGCCGCGCGGGCAAGGTCCGCGACGCCTGACCGGCCGACCGTGAGCCTGTTCTCCGCGATCTTCCCGCCCGAGGACGTCGTCGAGGAGTTGCGCGACGCCCTCCGCCCGTACCGGGCCGCGCACCCGCGGCTGCGCTGGCAGGACCCCGCCCGCTGGCACGTCACGATCCGGTTCTTCGGCGAGGCCGAGCCCGCCGGCCAACTCGCGGGCCTGGACCGCGTCACGGCCCCCGTGCTGCGGCTGCGCGGCAGCGGCGCGTTCCACCGGCTGCTGTGGATCGGCGTGGACGGCGCGCTGGCCGAGCTGGGGGAGGCGGCGCACGTGCCGCCGGACTGGCGGCCGCACCTCACCGTGGCCCGCGGCGCCGTGCTGCCGCGCGTGGAGTTCACCGGTCGCGAGTGGACCGCGACCGAGGTCGCGCTGGTCAGCAGCCACCCGGCGCAGGGCTACTCGGTGCTCGACCGGGTGCCCTTGAGCACGTCAGACGCGTAGTGCGCGGCCACTGCTGGTAACCTCGACATTTGGGTCTGGCTGCGGTCCGTGGCGGCCAGTACCGACTACCCGCCCCCAGGGCAGGGCCGCACGGCACTTAACCAGCACAAGGAGTAGCGAGCACGTGGCACTGACCACCGATCAGAAGAAGACCATCCTCGCCGAGTACGGCGTCCACGACACGGACACCGGTTCCGCCGAGGCCCAGGTCGCGCTGCTGAGCAAGCGCATCGCCGACCTGACGGAGCACCTGAAGAAGCACAAGCACGACCACCACTCGCGTCGTGGCCTGCTCCTGCTGGTCGGCCGGCGCCGCCGGCTGCTGAACTACCTCCAGAAGGTGGACATCCAGCGCTACCGCGCCCTCATCGGGCGGCTCGGCCTGCGCAGGTGAGACGTGCCGAGGGGGAGTGACCACCAAGGTCACTCCCCTTCGGCGTTATCGAAAACAAGACGAGGGAAGCACGCGCGGCGAACGGGACGACAGTTCGCCGGTCCTCGGTAGTGGCCCCCTGGTGGACGAAACCCAGGGGACTTCGATCGAAGACCGGCCTCGTCCGAACCGCGATCCCGCGCCACGAGCGCGCTGTGACCCGCATGACGAGGAGTACCCATATGACGGACATCGAGGTCCACGAGACTTCAGCTGTGATCGACAACGGTCGGTTCGGCACGCGCACCATCCGCTTCGAGACCGGTCGCCTGGCCCGCCAGGCGGCGGGCTCGGTCGTCGCCTACCTGGACGACGAGACGATGCTGCTGTCGGCGACGACGGCGTCGAAGCACCCCAAGGAGCACTTCGACTTCTTCCCCCTCACGGTGGACGTCGAGGAGCGCATGTACGCGGCGGGCCGCATCCCCGGCTCGTTCTTCCGCCGCGAAGGCCGCCCGTCGACCGACGCGATCCTGACCTGTCGCCTCATCGACCGGCCGCTGCGCCCGTCCTTCGTGGACGGTCTGCGCAACGAGATCCAGGTCGTCATCACGGTGATGAGCCTGAACCCGGCCGACCTGTACGACGTCGTGGCGATCAACGCCGCGTCGGCGTCCACGCAGCTCGCGGGCCTGCCGTTCTCCGGCCCCATCGGCGGCGTCCGGGTGGCGCTGATCGAGGGCCAGTGGGTGGCGTTCCCGACCCACGAGCAGCTCGAGAAGGCCGTGTTCGACATGGTCGTCGCCGGCCGCGTCGTCGGTGACGACGTCGCGATCATGATGGTCGAGGCCGAGGCCACCGAGAACGTCATCGACCTGATCGGCGACGGCGCGCAGGCGCCGACCGAGGAGGTCGTGGCCGCCGGTCTCGAGGCCGCCAAGCCGTTCATCAAGTCGCTGTGCGACGCGCAGGCCCAGCTGGCGCAGGTCGCCGCGAAGGCCACCGGCGAGTTCCCGACCTACCCGGCCTACCAGCCCGACGCCTTCGAGGCCGTCGAGCAGGCCGCGGGCGGCGAGCTGACGCAGGCGCTGACCATCGGCGGCAAGCAGGAGCGCGAGTCCCGCATCGACGAGATCAAGGCGTCGGTGCTGGAGAAGCTGGCCGAGCAGTTCGAGGGTCGCGAGAAGGAGGTCGGCGCGGCGTTCCGCTCGCTGACCAAGAAGCTCGTGCGCCAGCGGATCCTGCGCGACAAGGTCCGCATCGACGGCCGCGGCCTCACCGAGATCCGGTCGCTGTCGGCCGAGGTCGAGGTCATCCCGCGGGCGCACGGCTCGGCGCTGTTCGAGCGCGGCGAGACCCAGATCCTGGGTGTCACCACGCTGAACATGCTGCGCATGGAGCAGCAGATCGACTCGCTGTCCCCGGAGACGCACAAGCGCTACCTGCACCACTACAACTTCCCGCCGTTCTCCACCGGTGAGACCGGCCGCGTCGGCTCGCCCAAGCGCCGCGAGATCGGCCACGGCGCGCTGGCCGAGCGGGCGCTGATGCCCGTGCTGCCCAAGCGCGAGGAGTTCCCCTACGCGATCCGCCAGGTGTCCGAGGCGCTGGGCTCCAACGGCTCGACGTCCATGGGCTCGGTCTGCGCGTCCACGATGTCGCTGCTCAACGCCGGCGTGCCGCTGAAGGCGCCGGTCTCGGGCATCGCCATGGGCCTGGTGTCCGACGAGGTCGACGGCAAGACGGAGTACGTCGCGCTGACCGACATCCTGGGCGCCGAGGACGCGTTCGGCGACATGGACTTCAAGGTCGCCGGCACCAAGGAGTTCGTCACCGCGCTCCAGCTCGACACCAAGCTCGACGGCATCCCGTCCGAGGTGCTGGGCGCGGCCCTGGGCCAGGCCCGCGACGCGCGCCTGACCATCCTGGAGGTCATGGCCGAGGCCATCGACAGCCCGGACGAGATGAGCCCGTTCGCGCCGCGCGTGACGTCGGTCAAGATCCCGACCGACAAGATCGGCGAGGTCATCGGCCCGAAGGGCAAGATGATCAACTCGATCACCGAGCAGACCGGCGCCGACATCTCCATCGAGGACGACGGCACGATCTACGTCGGCGCGGCGGACGGCCCGTCGGCCGAGGCCGCGATCGGCCTGATCAACGCGATCGCGAACCCGCAGCTGCCGAAGGTGGGCGAGCGCTTCCTGGGCACCGTGGTGAAGACCGCGGCGTTCGGCGCGTTCGTGTCCCTGCTCCCGGGCAAGGACGGCCTGATCCACATCTCCAAGCTGGGCAACGGCAAGCGCATCAACAAGGTCGAGGACGTCGTCAACGTCGGCGACAAGCTCCGCGTGGAGATCGCGGACATCGACCAGCGCGGCAAGATCAGCCTGGTCCTGGTGAACGAGGACGCGGACGCGGCCCCGTCCGCCGACAACCCCGCCCAGGACGCCGCACCCGCCGAGGCCGAGGCCTCCGCGCAGTGACGACGAGCGTCAACGGGACGGCCGCGGGTGCTTCCGGCACCCGCGGCCGTCCGCTTGCGCGCCGCCTCGGGCACCTGCAGAAGCCCGGCAGCACGGTGTCGCTGGAACGCGGTGACGCGGGCCTGGCCGTGCGCCGCACCGTGCTGCCGTCGGGGCTGCGGGTCATCACCGAGCGCATCCCCGGCGTGCGGTCGGCGTCGGTCGGCCTGTGGGTGCAGGTCGGGTCGCGCGACGAGCGGGTCGAGGTCGCGGGCGCCGCGCACTACCTGGAGCACCTGCTGTTCAAGGGCACGGCGCACCGCACGGCGGCGCAGATCGCCGAGGAGATCGACGCGGTCGGCGGCGAGCTGAACGCGTTCACCGCCAAGGAGCACACCTGCTACTACGCGCACGTCCTGGACGAGGACCTGCCGCTGGCGATGGACCTGGTGTGCGACGTGGTGTTCGACGCGCTGTGCGAGCCGCGCGACTTCGAGACCGAGCGCGGCGTGGTGCTCGAAGAGATCGCCATGCGCGACGACGACCCGGAAGACCTGCTGCACGACGCGTTCCTGGACGCCCTGCTGGGCGAGCACGTGCTGGGCCGCCCGGTGCTGGGCACCGAGCAGTCCATCGGGGACATGGACCGCGACGCGCTGTTCGGCTTCTACAAGAAGCGCTACACGCTGCCGCGGATGGTGCTCGCGGTGGCGGGCAACATCGACCACGCGCACGTGATGCGCTTGGTGCGCAAGCAGATCGGCGACCGGCTCGACCGCGTCGGCACGCCCGTCGCGCCGCGCGCCGGCCGGGCGCGGATCCCCGGTTCCCGCAAGCTGGTGCTGCACTCCGACGACACCGAGCAGGCGCACCTGATGCTGGGCGTGCGCGGGCTGGACCGGCACGACGAGCGCCGGTTCGCGTTGAACGTGCTCAACGCCGCGCTGGGCGGCGGGATGAGCTCGCGGCTGTTCCAGGAGGTCCGGGAACGGCGCGGCCTGGCCTACCAGGTGTACTCGTCGGTCGGCCTCTACGCGGACGCGGGCACGTTGTCGGTCTACGCGGGCTGCCAGCCGGACCGGCTCGGCGACGTGGCCGGCGTGGTGCGCGACGTGCTGTCCACCGTGGCCCGTGAAGGGCTGAGCGACGCGGAGGTGGCCCGAGGCAAGGGCCAGCTGCGCGGCGGGCTCGTGCTGGGCCTGGAGGACACCAGCTCGCGGATGTCCCGCATCGGCAAGGGCGAGCTGAACTACGGCGACTACCTGTCCGTCGAGCAGACGCTGGCGCGCATCGACGCGGTCACCGCGGACGACGTCGCGACGCTGGCGCGGGACCTGCTGCGACGCCCCGTCGCCGCCGCCGTGGTCGGCCCTTACGCTCACGCCGACGATCTGCCGTCCCAGGTGCACGAGGTGATCTCTTGAGTTCCCAGTCCCCGCTCGACCCCGCGAGCAGGTCTTCGGCCGAACCACTCCGCGTCGGCGTCATCGGCGCGCGGGGCCGCATGGGCGCCGAGGTGTGCCGCGCGGTCGAGGCCGCGCCGGACATGGAAGTCGTCGCGATGGTCGACGCGGGTGACGGGCTGTCCACGCTGGCCGACGCCGGCGCGCAGGTCGCGGTCGACTTCACCAGCCCCGACGTGGTGATGGACAACCTCCGGTTCTGCGTGGACAACGACATCCACGCGGTGGTCGGCACGTCCGGGTTCGACGCCCAGCGGTTGGGCGCGGTGTCGGAGTGGCTGGAGCGCAAGCCGGGGGTGGGCGTGCTGATCGCGCCGAACTTCGCCATCGGCGCGGTGCTGTCCATGCGGTTCGCCGAGCTGGCCGCCCCGTACTACGAGTCGGCCGAGGTCATCGAGCTGCACCACCCGCGCAAGGTGGACGCCCCCTCCGGCACGGCCGCGCACACCGCCCGGTTGATCTCGCAGGCGCGCGAGGCGGCGGGCGTGGGCCCGATGCCGGACGCGACGACGCAGGAGGCGCCCGGTGCGCGCGGCACGCTCGTGGACGACGTGCGGGTGCACTCGCTGCGCGTGGCCGGGCTGATCGCGCACCAGGAGGTCGTCTTCGGCACGGAGGGCGAGACGCTGACGTTGCGGCACGACTCGCTGGACCGCAAGTCGTTCATGCCGGGCGTGCTGCTGGCCGTGCGGTCGATCGCGCAGCACCCGGGCCTGTCGGTGGGGCTCGACAAGTACATGGACCTCTGATCGGGCTCCGGTGAAGACCCGCACCGTCGCGTTCCTCATCACCGCCGCGCTGGCGGTGTACTTCGTGCTGCTCGGCGGCCGGGCCGTGGTGCTGCTGGCCACCGGCGACCCGGTCGGCATCGGCCTCGGCGTGGGCGTGCTCGTGCTGCCGCTGATCGGCGCGTGGATCGCGTGGACCAACCTGAGGTTCGGCTTCACCACCGAGCGGATGGCGCGGCAGCTCGACGCCGAGGGCGGTCTCCTCGACACGTCCGGGTTGCCGCGCCGCCCGTCCGGCCGGGTCGACCGGGACGCGGCCGACGCGTGGTTCGAGCAGCGCAAGGCCGACGTCGAGGCGCGCCCGCAGGACTGGCGGGTGTGGTTCCTGCTCGCGCAGGCCTACGACCTGGCCGGGGACCGGGGCCGGGCGCGCGACACCATGCGACAGGCGATCAACCTCTTCTCGCCGACGAATCGGGTGTAGGCCAGCCGAGTGAGGCGCGTTTCATTCGGTCTTAACGTTCTCTTGCCTTGGATCTTGCGGCGGCGATGGTTACCGTGGGTGACATGGCTAAAACCTGCGAGCACCTGCGGCTGACCGTCGCCTGCCTGGTCATCGCGACCGCGGTGAGCATCGCGCTCACGATCGGCTGATCACGGGGTACTTCCTGGGGAAGAATCGGGGGAACCGCCGCCCGTCCCCCAGGAGAACCCATGCACTTCGCTCGGATCGCCCGGGCGGCCCTCGCCGTCGCCGCGGCCTTCGTCGCGGTCGGTGTCGTCATCCCGGCGGCCACGGCGCGCGCCGAGGCCGGCTGCGACGTCGACTACGCGATCACCGACCAGTGGCGGACCGGGTTCGGCGCGCGGGTCACCATGAAGAACCTGGGCGACCCGCTGTCGGGGTGGGCGCTGGAGTGGGCGTTCACCGCCGGCCAGCGGGTCACCTCCGAGACGTGGAACGGCGTGTTCACCCAGAGCGGCGACACCGTGCGGGTGACGAACACCGGCTACAACCGGGTGGTGCCCACGGGCGGCTCGGTCACGGTCGGCTTCAACGGCTCCTGGTCGGGCAGCAACCCCGCGCCGACGTCGTTCTCGGTGAACGGCGTGCCGTGCACCGGCTCCCCCGTCACCGCGGCCACGACGAGCGACGCGCCGGTGACGTCGTCCACGCCGGCGCTGACGACCGCGCCGTCCGCCACGTCCACCACCACGACGACGACCACCACCAGGTCCTCCGCGTCGTCGGCCTCGTCGTCCGCCACGACCGGTCCGTCGGAGTCGGCGGCGGCGTCCGGCACGTTCACCTGGCCGACGGTGTCGGCGAAGCCCGGGGTCGTGCTGTCCGCCGACGTGAGCCCGGAGAGCGGGGTGGACGCGCTGCGCCTGGGCCTGGTCATCAGCCTGCTGGTGGCGGTCGTGGGCATCGCCGTCCTGCTCGTGGTGCGCCGCCACCTCCGTCGGGTGGGTGAGGACCCGGGCGAGCGACCCTAGCCGTCACACGACCGGGTGGTTCGCCGTGCGATCACCCGAATGGCCGGGTAGTCGAGGAGGCATGGATCGCGCAGCAGCAGTGGTGGACCGCCTCTACGACTGTGACGTGCTGGACCGCCACGGCCGGCCGATCGGACCGGTCGCGGGGCTGTGGTTGGCCGGGGGCCGACCGCTGTGGGCCACCGTCCGCAGCGACGGCGGCACCACGCTCGTGCCGATCCGGGGCGCCCAGGTGCGCGACCGCAGGCTCGTGGTGCCGGTGGACAAGCGCGAGGTGGAGGACGCGCCGAAGGTCGGCGACCGGGACCTGTCGGAGGCTGAGCAGGTCGAGCTGCACGACCACTACGGGCTGAGGCTGCCCGAGCAGCGCCTGGTGCGCCACCAGCGCGGCGCTAGTGCACCCACCAGCCAGCCACCGCGGCAGGCGAGGCGGCGAGCACGCTGAACCGGGCGAACCGCCCGATCACGCCGGTCGAGACGAACAGCCAGGACGACATGCCCGCCAGGCCCGCCAGCACGGTGGTGAACATGAACGGCGGCAGGCCGACCACCGAGCTGACCGCGTGCGTGCCGAACATCCAGTGCGGGTGCCGGTGGCAGCGCACGCGCACCCACTCCAGCCTGCCCTTCCACTTCAGCCGCCACGGCGACAGCGGCTTGCGCGGCTTCTCCTTGCGCTTCATGAACGAGGGCAGGCGCAGGGACCCGCGCGCGGCCAGGAAGTAGAACATCTTGCCCAGCACCTGGCCCAGGGCGACCGCGAGCCCGATCCACCACCACGAGATGCCCGGCTGCTGGGTCACCAGCCCGATCACGAAGATCTCGATGCTGATCAGGGGCATCAACGCGGAGCCGAAGGCGACGCCGAACGTGAGGCACAACCACCCGAGCACCTGGCGAGGCTACCGGGCCGATCAGGGTTCGAGCAGTAGGGACAACCCCCCGGTAACCCTTATTTCGCGCAACGGCCGCCCGCCGGCGTCCAGCGTGCGGACCGTGCCGTCGGCCGTCCAGTCCGCCTTGCCGTAGAAGCCGATCGACGCCTTGTCCGCTTCCGGGACCCACGCGACACCCCTCGTGGCACCGGCTTCCCGCAGGTGCCGGGCGGCCGTGGCGAGCAGCCTGCCGCCGTGCCCGCGCCGTCCCCAGCGCGGCTCCACCAGCACGTTCACCAGCGCGGTCGTCGCGGCGTCCTCGGGCACGGCGCCGTCCGCGTGTGCCACTTCGTCCTCCGGCGCGATCCCGGCGACGCAGAACCCGACCGTCCACGCCCCCTCGGCGGCGACGAACACCTGCCCGTGCGCGACCGCCTCGGCCCACGCGGGCGAGGTCTGCTCCACGTCGATCGCCTCCAGCACCTCGGCCGGGACCAGTTCCCGGTAGGCGGTGCGCCAGGTGTCTCGGTGGATGCGGGCGATCTCCGCCACGTCGTCGGGCTGCGCGGTGCGCACGGTGGCGTCGGCCATGGCGGCACCCTATCGGCCGCTCACCAGGCCCGGAGCGGAGGCAGGCCCGTGCCGGTCGTGCGGCCGAACGCGTCGGTGGGGTGGTGCGTTCGGCCCAGCGCCGCGCCCGTGGCGGAAATCCGCGTGATTCCGGGTGCGCCGGCGTGACAGCGTCGGTGACGTGCGTTGGGCAGCGTTGGGCGTCGTGTACGTGGTCTGGGGTTCCACCTACCTGGCCATCAGGTTCACCATCGAGTCGATGCCGCCGCTGGTGTCGGGCGGCACGCGGTTCCTCCTCGCGGGCGCGGTGCTGGCCCTGCTGGTGGTGTGGCGGGGCGGTGGGCTGCGGATGACGCGGCGGCAGTTCGGCTCGGCGGTGGTGCTGGGGCTGCTGCTGCCCGCCTGGGGCAACGGGTTGGTGGTGCTGGCCGAGCAGTCGGTCGCGTCGGGGCTGGCGGCGCTGCTGGTGGCGTCCGTGCCGCTGTACGTGGTGTTGATGCGGCGGTTCGCCGGCGAGCGTCCGCACGGCGTCACGTACGCGGGCGTGGTCATCGGGCTGGTCGGGTTGGCCGCGTTGCTGCTGGACGACGTGGGCGAGTCGTCGTGGTGGGGTCCGTGGGTGGTGCTGCTGGCGGCGTTCGGGTGGGCGCTGGGGTCGTTCCTGAGCGGCCGGCTGGACACGCCCGCGAACCCGTTCGCGCTGTCGGCGGTGGAGATGCTGGTCGGCGGCACGGCGTTGACGGTGGCGGGGCTGGCCGCGGGGGAGCGGGTGTCGTTCGCGGAGTTCACCACGTCGTCGTGGGTGGCGTGGGGCTACCTGGTGGTGTTCGGGTCGTTGCTGGCGTTCAGCTCCTACGTCTACGTGCTGGGGCAGTTGCCGGTGTCGACGGTGGCGACCTACGCGTACGTGAACCCGGCGATCGCGGTGGTGCTCGGGGTGTGGCTGGCCGACGAGCGGTTCGGGCCGTTCCAGCTGCTCGGCGGCCTGCTGGTGGTCGTGGCCGTCGTGCTGGTGGTGCGGGCCGAGCGGAAACGTCGTACCCCGGTGGGAGTATCCGGTCGTGCAGAAGATGAGCGCTGACGTCGCCCGCCGCATCGCGCTGGGCGCACAGGGGTTCGCCGACCCCCGACCCTCCTCCGCGCCGTCCCGGCGCCACCTGCTCAAGGCGTTGTCGCGGATCCGGTTGTTGCAGCTGGACTCGGTGAACGTGGCCGTCCGCGCGCACTACATGCCGTTGTTCAGCAGGCTCGGCGCCTACGCGCCGTCCCTGGTGGACGACGCGGCGTGGTCGCACAGCGCGCGCAGGCCGCGGCTGCTGGTGGAGTACTGGGCGCACGAGGCGAGCCTGGTGCCGCTGGAGGACTGGCCGCTGCTGCACTCCGGGGCCAAGCGCCCGGGGTGGTGGCGCAACTACGCGACGGTCGCCGAGGGCTCGCCCCAACTCGTGGACGACATCCTGGCCGTGGTGAAGGAGCTGGGGCCGGTCGGCGCGGGCGCGATCGAGAAGGCGCTGGCCGGCGGCGGGCCGCGGGCCAAGGAGCACTGGGGCTGGAACTGGTCGGAGGTCAAGAAGGTCTGCGAGTTCCTGTTCGGCGAGGGCGTCCTGACGACCGGGTCGCGGCGCGGCTTCGAGCGGCTGTACGACCTGAGCGAACGGGTGCTGCCGCCGGAGGTGCTGGCGCGGCGGCTGTCGATCACGCCGGAGGAGGGCGCGCGCGAACTGGTGGAGCGCGCGGCGTCGGCGATGGGCGTGGCGACGGAGCCGGACCTGCGCGACTACTACCGCTTGCAGCCGGGGCGTAGTCGGCAGGCCGTGGCCGAGCTGGTGGACGCCGGCGTGCTGGAGCCGGTCGAGGTGCGGGGCTGGGGCGCGCCCGCGTACCGGCACGTGGAGGCCCGCGTGCCGCGCCGGATCACCGGGCGGGCGCTGCTGTGCCCGTTCGACCCGCTGATCTGGGAGCGGGCCCGGACCGAGCGGATCTTCGACTTCTTCTACCGGATCGAGATCTACGTGCCCGCGCCGAAGCGGGTGCACGGCTACTACGTGTTCCCGTTCCTGCTGGACGGCGAGCTGGTCGGGCGGGTCGACCTGAAGGCGGACCGCGCGGCGGGCGTGCTGCGGGTGCAGGCGGCCTACTCGGAGCCGACCGCGGACGTGGGCCGGGTGGCGGTGGAGCTGGCCGCCGAGCTGCGGCACATGGCGGACTGGCTGGAGCTGGACGACGTCGAGGTGGTGCCGAAGGGCGACCTGGCCCCGACCCTGAGAGCGGTGGTGCGGTGACATCCGCTACCTAATGGGCTGACAGAAGTTGAAATCTGTCAGTCCAAGTCTCATAGTGGAGTCATGACGAACTCCACCAACCGCGCGTTGCCCCGTCGTGCCCTGGGCTCGACCGGTCCCGAGGTCTCGGCGCTCGGCCTGGGCTGCCTGGGCATGTCCGACCTGTACGGCCCGGCCGACGAGGCCGAGAGCGTGGCCACCATCCACGCCGCCGTGGACGCGGGCGTGACGCTGCTCGACACCGGCGACTTCTACGGCATGGGCCACAACGAGCTGCTGATCCGCCAGGCCCTGCGCGACCGGAACCGCGACGACGTGGCGATCAGCGTCAAGTTCGGCGCGCTGCGCGACGCGGACGGCGGCTGGCACGGCAACGACACCAGGCCCGAGGCCGTGCGCAACTTCCTCGCCTACACGCTGCGCCGGCTCGGCACGGACCACGTCGACGTCTACCGGCCGTCCCGCCTCGACCCGGCCGTCCCGATCGAGGAGACCGTCGGCGCGATCAAGGAGGAGGTCGAGAAGGGGCGCGTGCGCCACATCGGCCTCTCCGAGGTCGGCGCGGACACGCTGCGCCGGGCCGCCGCCGTGCACCCGATCACCGACCTCCAGATCGAGTACTCGCTGATCTCCCGCGGCATCGAGGAGGAGATCCTCCCGACCGCCCGCGAGCTGGGCATCGGCATCACCGCGTACGGCGTGCTGTCGCGCGGCCTGATCTCCGGCCACTGGACGCCGTCCCGGCGGACGAACGACTTCCGCGCCGCCTCGCCGCGCTTCCAGGGCGGGAACCTCGACCACAACCTGTCGCTGGTGGAGGCGCTGCGGGCGGTGGCCGCGGAGAAGGGCGCGACGGTCGCCCAGCTCGCCATCGCGTGGGTCCTGGCCCAGGGTGACGACATCGTCCCGCTGGTGGGCGCGCGCCGCCGTGACCGGTTGTCCGAGGCGCTCGGCGCGCTGGACGTCACGCTCACCGGGTCGGACCTGGCCCGGATCGAGGCGGCGGTGCCGGCCGGCGCGGCGGCCGGCGAGCGTTACGCGCCCGCCCTGATGGCGCACCTGGACAGCGAGCGCTGACCGTGGTCGGGGTCGCCGGCCGGGGCGCGCACAATTGACCCCGAGCAGCCGGCGACCCAGGGAGCACCACGTGGCGGAAGCGCTGACCGCGGAGGTCATCCTCAGCACCACCGAGGACGTCCTGCGCCGCTACGGCCCGGCCAAGGCGACCGTCGTGGACGTGGCGCGCGCCCTGGGCGTGAGCCACGGCAGCGTCTACCGGCACTTCCCGACCAAGACGGCGCTGCGCGAGGCCGTCACCGAGCGCTGGCTCGACCGCGCGCACGCCGGCCTGGCCGACCTGGCCGCCGCCGACACCCCCGCGCCCCGGCGCCTGCGGGACTGGCTGGCGGCCCTGTTCGAGGCCAAGCGCAAGAAGGCCCTGGACGACCCGGAGCTGTTCGCCACCTTCACCGTGCTGGTGAACGAGAACAGCGCCATCGTGGACGCCCACGTCGCCACCCTGGTCGACGACCTGACCAGGATCGTCACCGACGGCGTGGCGTCCGGTGACTTCAGCACCGACGACCCGGCCAGGGCCGCCGAGGCGGTCATGGCCGCCACCGCCCGGTTCCACGACCCGGTGCACGCGCCCCTGTGGTCGACGCCGGACATCGACGCGAGCTTCGACGCGGTGGTGTCCCTGCTGGTGGCGGGGTTGAAGGCGCGCGAGTAGGAGAACCGCGGCGCGCGCATCGGGGGTGCGCACGCCGCGGCGTGGTCTCGGAGCGGGCGGTCAGGCCGTGGTCGCGGTCGTCACCAGCGCGGTGCCGCTCGTGGTCCGGCCCGTGATGAACAGCGACGGCTCGTCCGCCGGCGGCGTGTCGGAGACGTCCAGGTCGCTGCGCGCCGAGCCGGCGGTGGAGACCAGGTCGACCTGCGCCGCCACGCCGGGCCGCACGCCCACGCGGACGTCGCCCGAGCCGGTGCCGAGCTGGATCCGCCCGGACGCGGCGTCGGCGATGGTGACGTCACCGCCGCCCGTCCGCACCTGCACGTCGTTCTGCACCGCGCCGAGCCACACGTCGCCGGTGCCCGTGTAGATCACGGTGTTCCCGCCGACCGACGACACCTCGATGTCGCCGCTGCCGGTCTTGGCCTTCAGCCCGCCGAGCATCGGCCCGAGCCTCAGCTTGCCCGAACCCGAGTTGACCTGCGACGACGCGTCCGCGCGATCCGCGGTCACGTCACCGGTGCCGGTCTGGACCTCCAGCCTGCCCGCCGCACCGGTCACGGTCAGGTCCGCCGAGCCCGCCTTGGCGATCACGTGCGACCCGGCCGGCGCCCGCACCGTCACGCTCAACGGCACCGCGCGCAGCGGCAGCGCCTTGGACGAGTGCACCCTCAACCGCCCGCCGGACAGCTCGACGCGCGCGTCGCGCACCGCGTCCGCCGGGCCCGCAGGCTGCCCTGGCACGCTGCCGAACTGGTTGTTCACCCAGGTCAGCAGCCCGCTCAGGCCGGCAGCCCAGGACTCGCCCGGCGACGGGTCGTGCTTGACCTCGACGTGCACCCCCGGCTCGTCGACCAGGTGCACCCGCACCCGGCCGGCGAGCAGCGCCACGTCGACCTCCACCACACCGTCGACCTCGAAGCTCTGCTGCCGAACGACATCCGATTCCATGATCCCCCCTCAGCCCTGCACCCAGCCGCGGACGCGGGAGGACGACGACGACTCGCCGCCCGACTGGTCCTTCGGCGGCCCCCAGTGCTTGTGGCCGCCACCGCGCCGCCCGCCGACCGCGCCCTGCACGGCCTGCGCGACGAACGTGTTCAGCGACATCCCCTGGGCCGCGGCGGCCTGCTCCGCCTTGGCCTTCAGCTCGTCCAGCAGCCGCAGCGTGACGCGCGTGGCGTCACCGGCGGAGGGCCGGGGGACCTCCTGCGGCTCGGGTTCGGGTTCGCGTTCCTCCCGAGCGGCCGTGCCGGTGACGACCACCTGCACGTCCCGTCCGTCCAACCGCACGTCGACGACGGGGCCGTCGAGGGCCGCGGTGACCTCCGCGGCCAGGTCGGACAGGGCGTTCATGAGCGCGAGCCGCGCGGCGGGCTCCAAGGCTGCGGACAGCAGGGCCGCGGTGCGCCGGGTGTTGTCGTCCCCGGCGGACGCGGCCGTCGCGAGGTCCTCGCGCAGCGCTGCGATGTACGGCGACAGATCCATGACACCACCATGACGTCAAATCTGACATCAGTCAAGGAAACTCGTGATGTCGTTCATGACAGCACGGGGCGGCACGCGAACGGACGCACGCCGGTCGACCGAACAGCGGCGCGCGCGACGGCTTCGGTTAGGGTTCGAGCCATGGCTGAGACGGTGGCGCCGAAGGTGCAGTTGATCGCGAAGACGGAGTTCTTCCCCCCGGACGGCGTCCCGTGGTCCACCGACGCCGACGGCGGCGAGGCGCTGGCCGAGTTCGCCGGCCGCGCGTGCTACCAGTCGTGGACCAAGCCGAACCCCGCCACCGCCACGAACGCCGGCTACATCAAGCACATCATCGAGGTCGGCCACCTCTCGGTGCTGGAGCACGGCTCGGTCAGCTTCTACCTGACCGGCATCTCGCGGTCGCTCACCCACGAGCTGATCCGGCACCGGCACTTCTCGTACTCGCAGCTGTCCCAGCGGTACGTGCCCGAGCGCAACGCCGCCATGGTCGAGCCGGACGTCATCGCAGGCGACCCGGAGCTGCACGAGAAGTTCCTCGCCGCCGCCCAGGCCAGCGTCGACGCCTACAACGAGCTGCTCAAGGGCCTGGAGGAGAAGTTCTCCGACGTGCCCAGCGCCACCCTGCGCCGCAAGCAGGCCCGCCAGGCGGCCCGCGCGATCCTGCCCAACGCCACCGAGACCCGCATCGTGGTGACCGGCAACTACCGCGCGTGGCGGCACTTCATCGCGATGCGCGCCACCGAGCACGCCGACGTGGAGATCCGCGCCCTGGCCGTGGAGTGCCTGCGCCAACTGCAGAAGGCGGCGGCCAACGTGTTCGCGGACTTCACCATCTCGACCCTGGCGGACGGCTCCGAGGTCGCCTCCAGCCCGCTGGTCACCGAAGGCTGACGGCCCGTGAAGCGGCTGATCGTCGACGTCCGGCCGGGTGAGTACACGGTCGCGCGGCTGCCCGCCGACGCACCCGTCCCGGCCGGGCTGCTCGACGCGCCGGGCCTGGTCTCGGTGACCAGGACGCCGGACGAGCTGTCCATCGTGTGCCCGAGCGGTCACGCGCCGCGGGCGGACACCGCGCAGCCCGGGTGGCGGCTGCTGACCGTGCGCGGACCGCTGGAGTTCACCCTCACCGGCATCATGGCCGCCCTGTCCGGCGAGCTGGCCGCGGCGGGCGTGAGCCTGTTCGCCCTGTCCACTTACGACACAGACCACCTGCTGGTGAAGGCGGACGACCTGGCCCGAGCCGTGCAGGCGTTGCGCGCCTCGGGGCACGAAGTCACGAAACCGTGAAACCGGATCGGGCGACGCGCGGTCTGAAGTAGCGTTCCGCCCGGTCCGCGGTGGGGGTTTCGAGGAGTGACGGTGACTGGTCCGACGCAAGGTGTGAGCGCTCAACCCCGCGTGATCGCGGGCAGGTACACCCTGCTCGCCGAGTTGGGACGTGGCGGCATGGGCGTCGTCTGGCGCGCCCAGGACAACGTGATCGGCCGCCAGGTGGCGATCAAGGAGCTGCACCTGCCCGACGGCATCGCGTTCGAGGAGCGCCGGGTGCTGGAGGAGCGGGTGCTCCGCGAGGCGCGCACCGCGGGCAGGCTGAACGACCCCGGCGTGGTCACCGTGTACGACGTGGTCGCCGAGAACGGCACGAACTACATCGTGATGGAGCTGGTCGAGGCCGCCACGCTGTCCACCCTGGTCAGCGCGCACGGCCCGATGCCGCAGGACCGGGTCGTCTCCATGGCCATCCAGGCGCTGTCCGCGCTGGACTCCGCGCACCAGGCCGGGATCGTGCACCGCGACGTCAAGCCCGGCAACCTGATGGTGACGCCGAACGGCCGGGTGAAGCTCACCGACTTCGGCATCGCCCAGGCCGTGGACGACCCGCGCCTGACCACCAGCGGCAGCCTCATCGGCTCGCCCGCCTACATGTCGCCCGAGCGCATCCACGGCAACGAGGCCTCGCCCGCCTCCGACCTGTGGGCGCTGGGCGCGACGCTCTGCTACGCCGTGGAGGGCGCCAACCCCTACGAGCGCTCGACCACCGCGTCCACCCTGCACGCGATCATGAACGAGATGCCGCGCCTCACCAGGGCGCACGGCGTGCTCGGCGCGGTGATCACCGGCCTGATGATGCCCGACCCCCACGCCCGGCTGACCGGCCCGCAGGCCCGCGCCATGCTGGAACGCGCGGTCGCCCAGCCGACCCCGCCGACCGGGTTCGGCGCGCCGCCCAACCCGACCATGCACTACACCCCGCCCACCGCCGTGCGGAAGCCGTGGCTCAAGAAGCTGCTGATCACCGGCACCGCGGTGGCGGCGGTGGCGCTGCTCGTCGCGGGCGTGCTCCTCGGCCGGTGGTGGTTCACCGACAAGCCGCCCGCCGCGATGGCCGAGACCGTCACCTACGGGCCGGGCGGCACGATCGAGCCCGCCCAGTTCAAGGCGGGCAGCGGGCAGTGCGGTGACAACCTGGTCGACCCCAACACCACGGTCAACTACACCGACTGCGACGAGCCGCACCGGGTCGAGGTCTACGCGGCGGCCGAGCCGTTCGGGTCGGACGAGATGCCCTACCCGGGCGACGAGTGGCTGCGCGGGTACGCGGAGAGCTTCTGCACGATGTACTTCATGTCGGAGCGGGTGCCGGTGAAGGACAAGCAGACCAAGCTCCGCTACGTCGCCGTCGTGCCCACCTCGGGCGTCTGGGCGGAGGACCCGTCGAAGGCCTCGTCCACGGACAAGCGCTTCCGCGACGTGGCGTGCGTGCTGTGGAACAAGGACGGCACCGCGCTGAAGGACCAGCTGTACGCCAAGTAGCGTGGGACGCATGGGCGTCGCGCAGGACGAACGCAGGCTGCTGACCGAGCTGTTCGCCGAGGTGGGGCCGGACGCGCCCACGTTGTGCGACCCGTGGCGCACCCGTGACCTGGCCGCGCACCTCGTGCTGCGGGAACGCCGCCCGGACGCGGCCGCGGGCATCCTGGCCAAGCCGCTGGCCGGGCACACGCAGCGGGTCCAGGACGCGTACGCCGCCAGGCCGTGGGACGAGCTGGTCGACCTGGTCCGCGTCGGCCCGCCCCGGTTCTCGCCCTACGCGCTGGTGGACGAGCTGGTGAACGCCGTCGAGTACTTCGTGCACCACGAGGACGTGCGCCGGGCCCGGGAGGACTGGGAGCCGCGTTCACCCGATCCGGTACGAGATGCGCTGCTGTGGCGGCGGCTCGCGCCGACCGCCCGGCTGATGTACCGCAAGAGCCCCGTCGGGGTGGTGCTGCGCCGCCCGGACGGCGAGGTGATCGTGGCCAGGCGCGGCGCGGACCCCGTGGTGCTGACCGGGCAGGTCTCGGAATTGGTGGTGCACGTGTTCGGCAGGGCCGCCGCACGCGTCGAGTACGACGGCGAGGACGGTGCCGTGCGGCTGGTGCGGGGCCTCGACCGGAGCATGTAGTCGCAGCTTGCCGAGGGTGACGCGGTAGATTTCCGCATATGACCGGAAGTCCTACCGCCTCGCCCGGCCGCCCGTTCGGCCGCGTGCTCACCGCCATGGTCACCCCGTTCGACGCGGAGGGGGCGGTGGACCTGGGCAAGGCGCAGCGGCTCGCCGAGCACCTGGTCGAGCTGGGCAACGACGGTCTCGTGGTCAACGGCACCACCGGCGAGAGCCCCACCACCACCGACGCGGAGAAGGCCGACCTGATCCGCGCCGTGGTCGAGGCGGTCGGCGACCGCGCCACCGTGGTCAGCGGCGCGGGCACGTACGACACCGCGCACAGCGTGCACCTGGCCCAGCAGGCGGAGGCGGCCGGCGCGCACGGGCTGCTGCTGGTCACCCCGTACTACTCGCGGCCCACCCAGGAGGGCGTGTTCGCGCACTTCACGACCGTGGCCGACCAGGTCGGCGTGCCCGTGATGCTGTACGACATCCCCCCGCGCACGGTGATCCCCATCGCGGTGGAGACCCTGCTGCGGCTCGCCGAGCACCCGCGCATCGTCGCGGTCAAGGACGCCAAGGGCGACCTGCTCGCGGGCAGCAAGGTCATCGCGGCCACGGACCTGGCCTACTACTCCGGCGACGACCCGCTGAACCTGCCGTGGCTGTCGGTCGGCGCGGTCGGCTTCGTCAGCGTCATCTCGCACATCGCCGCGGACCGGCTGCGCGACCTGCTCGACGCGTTCGAAGCGGGTGACGTCGCCGGCGCGACCGCGATCCACCAGTCGCTGCTGCCACTCCTGCGGCCCTTCAGCCGGATGCCCGGCGTGACCTACGCCAAGACCGCGCTGCGTTTGCGCGGCCTCGACGTGGGCGATCCGAGGCTGCCGCTGGTACCCGCTTCAACCGAGGACATCGAGGCCGTCGAGGCCGAATTGGGAGTCAACGCGTGATCAACCCGAGCTCACCCCCGCCCGCACTGCCCGACGGAGGTCTGCGCGTCGTCGCACTGGGCGGCATCGGCGAGGTCGGCCGCAACATGACGGTGTTCGAGCACGCCGGCCGGCTGCTCGTCGTGGACTGCGGCGTGCTGTTCCCCGAGGACGACCAGCCCGGCGTCGACCTGATCCTGCCGGACTTCCGCGCCATCGAGGACCGGCTGGACGACATCGAGGCGCTGGTGCTCACCCACGGGCACGAGGACCACATCGGCGCGGTGCCGTTCCTGCTCAAGCTGCGCCCCGACCTGCCGGTGGTCGGCTCCCGGTTCACCCTGGCGCTGCTCGCGGCCAAGTGCCGTGAGCACCGCCAGACGCCCCGGCTGATCGAGATCACCGACGGCGACCGGCGCTCCTACGGGCCGTACGAGCTGGAGTTCTTCGCGGTCAACCACTCCATCCCGGACGCGGTCGCGGTCGCGATCCGCACGGCGGCGGGCCTGGTGCTGCACACCGGCGACATCAAGCTCGACCAGTTGCCGCTGGACGGCAGGCTCACCGACCTGGCCGGGTTCTCCCGGCTCGGCGACGAGGGCGTCGACCTGTTCCTGGTCGACTCGACCAACGCCGAGGTGCCGGGGTTCGTCGCGCCGGAGCGCGAGATCGGGCCGGTGCTGGAGAACGTCGTCCGCAAGGCCAACCAGCGCGTGATCGTGGCCTGCTTCGCCTCCCACGTGCACCGCGTGCAGCAGGTGCTGGACGTGGCCGTGCAGTACAAGAGGCGGGTCGCGCTGGTCGGCCGGTCGATGGTGCGCAACATGGGCATCGCGGCCGAGCTCGGCTACCTCAACGTGCCCGACGGGCTGTTCGTGGACCTCAACGAGGCCATGGAGATGCCCGAGGACCAGGTGATGTTCGTGTCGACCGGGTCGCAGGGCGAGCCGCTGTCGGCGCTGTCGCGGATGGCGCGCGGCGAGCACCGGCAGATCTCGATCAAGGCCGGCGACACGATCGTGCTGGCGTCCTCGCTCATCCCGGGCAACGAGAACGCGGTGTTCGGCGTGGTCAACGGCCTGGCGCGGCTGGGCGCGACGGTGGTGCACCAGGGCAACGCCAAGGTGCACGTGTCGGGCCACTCGCCTGCCGGCGAGCTGCTGTTCCTCTACAACGCGGTGCGGCCGTCGAACGTGATGCCGGTGCACGGCGAGTGGCGCCACCTGCGGGCGAATGCGGCGCTGGCCGTGGCCACGGGCGTGAACGCCGAGCAGGTCGTCATCGCCGAGGACGGCGTGGTGGTCGACCTGGTCGACGGCAAGGCGGCGATCAGCGGCCGGGTGGAGGTCGGCCACGTCTACGTGGACGGCCTGTCCGTCGGCGACGTCGGCGAGTCGACCCTGTCCGACCGGCTGGTGCTCGGCGAGGGCGGCTTCATCGCGATCACCGTCGCCGTGGACTCCGGCAGCGGTCGCGCGGTCGCGCCACCGACCGTGTCCGGCCGTGGTTTCTCCGACGACCCGAAGGCGCTGGACCAGGCCATCTCCCTGGTGGAGATGGAGCTGTCCCGCACCGAGGCCGAGGGCATCACCGACTCCCACCGCATCGCGCAGGCCGTGCGCCGCGTGGTGGGCCGCTGGGTCGCCGAGACCTACCGCCGCCGGCCGATGATCGTGCCGACCATCATCCCGGTGAACTGACGCCGGCGAGCCGGGAGGACGTGACGTGGCCGAGGTACTGCTGTTCCACCACGCGCACGGGCTGACGCCCGGTGTCGCGACCTTCGCCGAGCGGCTGGCCGACGCCGGGCACACCGTCCACGTGCCGGACCTGTTCGACGGGCGGATCTTCGTCGACCTCGGCGACGGGCTGGACTACGCGGAGCAGGTCGGGTTCGGCACGATCGCCGAGCGCGGCCTCCTCGCCGCCGAGGGCCTGCGCCCCGACGTCGTCTACGCGGGCTTCTCGCTGGGCGTGCTGCCGGCCCAGATGCTCGCCCAGACCAAGCCGGGCGCGGCGGGCGCGCTGTTGATCAGCGCGTGCGTGCCGCTGTCGGAGTTCGGCGGCACGTGGCCCGCGACCGTGCCGGTGCAGGTGCACGCGATGGCCTCGGACGAGCTGTTCGTCGACGACGGTGACCTCGACGCGGCCCGGGCCCTCGTCGCGAACGCGGCGGACGGGGAGCTGTTCCTCTACCCCGGCGACCGGCACCTGTTCGCCGACGAGAGCCTGTCGTCGTACGACGAGGTGGCCGCCGTGCTGATGATGGAGCGCGTCCTCGCGTTCCTGAACTAGGGCTTCACCCGTCCCGCCACGGGCTCTTGCCCGTGGTGGGACGGGTGGGGTCGTGGAACTTCGGCAGGTCCGGCTCGTCGATCCGCAGCGGCACCAGACCGGCCGTGATCGCCCGCATGATCCGCTCGTGCGCCCGCCGCGCGTCGCCCGGCTTGCCGTCCTCCAGCCCGGACAGGTCCACCGGCTTGCCGAAGTGCACCTTGAACGTCGGCCGCTTCCGCAGGCCGCGCACGTAGGACGTGAGGTAGGGCCGGAAGTCGTCCCACCCGTTCACGTGGGTGTTGCCCCAGTAGACGGCCTCGTGCGCGCCCCACTGGCTCACCGGCACCACCGGGATCGAGCCGCTGAGCGCGAGCCGCGCCGCACCCGTCTTGCCCCGCTCCGGCCACAGCCCGGGGTCGAGGCTGATCCGGCCTTCCGGGTAGATCGCGATCGGGTCGCCGCCGCGCCGCAAGGCCTCCACCGTGCGGTGGTAGGCGTCGCCGACGTCCGCCGCCGCCCGGTCCACCCGCAGGTGGCCGGAAGCGCGGAGCGCGGGACCTATGACCGGCGCGTCGAGCAACCCGCCCGTGAGCAGGAAGCGCGGCGCGACACCGATCCGGCGGCACGCCGCGATCAGCACGAACGGGTCCAGGTTGCCGATGTGGTTGGACGCGAGCAGCAGGGGACGTCCCCTGAGGTCCGCCGGGATGTCGCCGGTGACTTCGAGTCGTCCGCTGAGGCCGACGAACCCTTGGTCGACGGCGGTCAGCACGCGCCACAGCAGTGGTGTGGGCACAGCGCGAAAGGCTACGGCGTGTCGAGGTGTCGCCGCACCGGGTTCGGGGCAACCATGGGCGTCGAGCAGCGCACGTCACGTCGCCCTGTGAACGCTGGGGCCGCTGAGTCTCGAGGGACTACCGTATACACATGGCCGGCCGACCTGGGACCTCGCGCAAGGGCACGACCCGCAGCACCGGATCCGGGTCGAAGCCCCGTGCCGGCGCGTCCCGTTCGGCGTCGTCCCGTTCGACGTCGTCCCGTTCCACCACCGCCCGTGCCGCCGCGTCCCGACCGGCCTCGAAGCGCGCACCCGCCAGACGCGCGCCCGCGAGGAGGTCCTCCGGTTCCATCGCCAAGGTCTGGGGCCTGCTCGGCCGCGGTGTCGGGTCGGTGGTCCGCGCGGTCGGCCGGGGCAAGGAGCTCGATCCCGCCCACCGCCGTGACGGCCTCGCGCTCGTGCTCATCGCGCTGGCCGTGATCACCGCCGCCGGTGTGTGGTGGCAGGCGGGCGGGCCGGTCGGCCAGTGGGTCGACGTGGCCGTGCGCAGCTCCGTCGGCGGCCCCGCGGTGATCGTGCCCGTGGTGCTGCTGGCCATCGGCGTGACACTCATGCGCACGGACCCGATCCCCGAAGCGCGGCCACGCCTGGTGATCGGCTCGATCCTGGTCGCGGTCGGCTTCCTGGGCATGTTCCACCTCGCCGGCGGCCTGCCGATGGACCCGCTCGCCCGCCGTGAGGCCGGTGGCGCGCTGGGCTACCTCTCCGGCGGGTTCCTCGCCCAGGGCCTCACGTCGTGGGTCGCCGGGCCGCTGCTCGTGCTGATCTTCGCCTACGGCGTGCTGCTGCTCGTGCACCTGCCGATCCGCGACGTGCCCGCCAAGCTCGGCGGCCTGCTGCACCGCAAGGTCGACCAGCACGACGGTTTCGGCGCCGACGAGCCGGAACCCGAGCCGGACGTGGAGGAGAAGCCGGCCAAGCTCCGCCGCCCGACCCGCAACCGCCGCCAGGCCGCCGTCACCGCCGCCGCCGACGAGCAGCCCGAGCTGCCGCTGGACGACGAGCCGCCGCCACCGCCGCCGGTCGTCAAGGCCGCGCCCAAGCCGAAGGCGACCCCGGAGACCCCGAAACCGGCCGCGCTCGCCGTGCGCGCCGTCGAGGGCGACTACCGCCTGCCGCCGCCGACCATCCTCAAGGACGGCGACGCGCCCAAGGCCCGCAGCAAGGCCAACGACCTCATGATCGAGGCCATCTCCGGCGTGCTCGACCAGTTCTCCATCGACGCGCAGGTCACCGGCTTCACCCGCGGCCCGACCGTGACCCGGTACGAGGTGGAGCTGGGCCCGGGCGTGAAGGTCGAGAAGATCACCGCGCTGACCAAGAACATCGCCTACGCCGTCGCCACCGACAACGTGCGGCTGCTGGCCCCGATCCCCGGCAAGTCCGCGGTCGGCATCGAGGTGCCCAACAGCGACCGCGAGATGGTGCGGCTGGGCGACGTGCTGCGCTCGCCGTCCACCGTCAAGGACAACCACCCGATGGTGATCGGGCTGGGCAAGGACATCGAGGGCCACTTCGTCACCGCGAACCTGACCAAGATGCCGCACCTGCTGGTCGCGGGCTCCACGGGTTCGGGCAAGTCGAGCTTCGTCAACTCGATGCTGGTGTCGCTGCTGGCCCGCGCCACCCCGGACGAGGTCCGGATGATCCTGATCGACCCGAAGATGGTCGAGCTGACGCCGTACGAGGGCATCCCGCACCTGATCACGCCCATCATCACCCAGCCGAAGAAGGCCGCCGCCGCGCTGGCCTGGCTGGTCGAGGAGATGGAGCAGCGCTACCAGGACATGCAGGTCAACCGGGTGCGCCACATCGACGACTTCAACCGGAAGGTGCGCTCGGGCGAGATCTCCGCGCCGCCGGGCAGCGAACGCGTCTACCGGCCGTACCCCTACATCATGGCGATCGTGGACGAGCTGGCCGACCTGATGATGACCGCGCCGCGCGACGTCGAGGACGCCATCGTCCGGATCACGCAGAAGGCCCGTGCGGCGGGCATCCACCTGGTGCTGGCGACGCAGCGGCCGTCGGTGGACGTGGTGACGGGTCTGATCAAGACCAACGTGCCGTCGCGGCTGGCGTTCGCCACGTCGTCGTTGACCGACTCGCGGGTCATCCTGGACCAGCCGGGCGCGGAGAAGCTGATCGGCATGGGCGATGGCCTGTACCTGCCGATGGGCGCGTCGAAGCCGGTGCGGATCCAGGGCGCGTACGTCGGGGACGACGAGATCTCGGAGATCGTCAACTTCGCCAAGGACCAGGCGCAGCCCGAGTACCAGGACGGCGTCACGGCGGCGAAGGCGGGCGAGAAGAAGGAGATCGACGCCGACATCGGTGACGACCTGGAGCTGCTGATCCAGGCGGCCGAGCTGATCGTCACGTCGCAGTTCGGTTCGACGTCGATGCTCCAGCGCAAGCTGAGGGTCGGTTTCGCCAAGGCCGGTCGGCTGATGGACCTGCTGGAGACGCGCGGCGTCGTCGGACCGTCCGAGGGCTCGAAGGCCCGCGAGGTGCTGATCAAGCCGGACGAGCTGGACTCGCTCGTCTACCTGATCCGCGGCGGCTCGGGGCCGGGCGACGACGACCTGGACGACGACTGACCGATCGGTCGACTCCTTTTCGGGTGATGTCGAATGCCCGGTCGAATGGCGCGGTCGAATCGATCGAATGCGCCGGTTTTGTCGGTTCGGGTTCTCCTCCGACCCGTCGAAGATGGACTTGAACGTTGACCTGGCGCGTATCGGGCTGTAATAGTCCCAGTACCGCTGCTGTATCGCCAGGTATCCCGCGCTCTTTCGAATCGAAGCGATTCGACAGCCGCGAAGAGTGGGCAACGATGCCCTGGGAGGAAGCGTCATGATCAGGATGCGCTCGGCCGCTGTCGCGGTCGCGTTGGTGGGGTCACTGCTCGGAGCGACCGGTGTCGCGCAAGCCGCGACCTGGTCGTCCAGCGACAAGTGGGGGACGTGGTCCAACGGCGGCTACACCATCCGCAACGACGTGTGGGGCTCCGGCGCCGGGTACCAGGCGATCTGGGCCAACTCCTACAGCAACTGGGGCGTGTGGGCGAACCACCCGAACACCGGCGGCGTCAAGGCCTACCCGCACGCGGCCAAGGCGGTGAACCGCAACCTCAGCGGCCTGAGCAGGCTGTCGAGCTCGTTCAACGTGTCCCGGCCGGGTGCAGGCGCCTACGCGACGACCTACGACATCTGGGCGAACAACAACGCCTACGAGATCATGATCTGGATGAACAAGCAGGGCGCCGTCGGCGCGATCGGGACGAAGCAGACGACGGTGACCGTCGGCGGGCACACCTGGGACGTGTACCGGGGCTCCAACGGCGCCAACGCCGTGTTCTCGTTCCTGCGGACGAGCAACACCGACGCCGGCACGGTCGACCTGCTGGCGGTGCTGAGGTGGATCAGCTCGCGCGGCTGGTACGGCGACGTCACGGTGGGCGAGGTGCAGTTCGGGTTCGAGATCACGTCGTCGTCGGGCGGCATGGACTTCATCTCGAACAGCTTCTCCGTCACCAGCTGACAAACCGCCCGCGCCGCCCCTCCCGGAATTGTCAGACCCTTCGGGCAGAATAAAAGCAGGGGTCCCCTTGGCGGGGACCCCTGCCGGGCATTGCGTGGTCTTGCGCGCGCAACGGCGGCGAGGCGTTGCGCGGGTGGGCTGGGTCAGCTGGCGCCGAACTCGCGCACGGCCTGGTAGTACAGGTCCGCGGTGCGGTTGCAGGACCAGTTGCCCGCGCACTGGTAGTACAGGTCGGACTTGAAGTTGTTGTCGATCCGCAGCCGCGTCGTCTCGTTGAACCGGCCCTGCCGCTTGTAGTTGCGGTAGCCGAAGTCGTGCCGGTGGCAGGCCGGCAGGAACTTGAACCCGAATGGGTTGTCCGGTGACCACGAGCAGCCGTCGGACGACCAGTCGAGCTGGTCGCTGTACGGCTGCTGCGCGCGCAGCGAGCTGAACTGCGCCAGGGACTTGCTGAAGAGGTAGTCGTCGGTCACGGCGGGCGCGTTGATCGCCGCCTGGCCGACACCGGCGCCGGCCAGCAGGGCGAGCGAGGCGACCACGACGGCGAGAGCGTTGCGCAGGGATTTCGCGAGCACTGTTCTTCCCCTCGGTTTTCGGGCTTGAGGGGTTCTTACCGGCCGGAGATCAACGCACAACAGCCCCGATCGGCTCATACCACGTCAACGACGGGTGAACGTCGGACCGCACCCGGTCACGGCGGCCGACCGGACCGGCTGACCGCGCAGTCCGGGCAACGCCAACACATCGGCGTCCGCCGCACCGCCCGGCAGGTTCCCGACGAGCCCCTGACGGGTCATCCGGAGGCAGACCGACTGGGCCACCGCGTCCACTTCGGGCGGGCCGAACCGCCCACCGCACTGCCCCTACCCGCCCAGCACCGGCTGGTCCGCCGGCACGACCGCGGGTTCGGCGTCGGCCGCCGGCACTTCGCGCAGCCGCACCCACCCCAGCGACGGCCCCACAGGGTGGCGCGCAACTCCTCGTCGCGCAGGGTGGTCTCGTCGCGGACGGCGCCGACCGCGACCCGGGCGGGCACCTCGGCGTCGATCGCGAACAGCGTGGTCTGGTGCTCGTCGACCTCGGGCACGACCGGCGCCGGGTAGGTGGCCTCGGCTTCGGGCACGGTGTCCAGGCGGTCGGCGGTGCCGTAGTCGCCGCGCTCGACCTGGGCTCGGTCCTCGCCGACCTGGGCCTGTTCGCCCTGGTCAGGCTCGGGTTGCTTGTCGTAGTGCAGCGCGAACACCGGCGGCGTCCACTCGTCCTCGCGTCCGGCCGGCTGCTCGGGCAACGGCCCGTCGTAGGTGAACGCGGGCTCGAACTCCGGCTCCGGATCGGCGAACTGCGGCCCGTCGGGCAGCGGCCCGTCGGCGTAGGGGTCCTCGACCGCGGGCTCCGCTTTCACGTCGTTCTCGACGGCGGTCGGGGTGGCGACCTGCTGCTCGGGTTCGGGCAGCGGCTCAGGGGGTGCGCAGAGGTCGCTCCTTGATCTTGAAGTGGCCGCGAGAAATTCCCCAAATTCTCCCAAGACGCGGCAGGGATATTCGATCGGTGCGGGCCACGGAGTTGGAGACTTCCGCTGATATCTGGGAGCGAGAATGACCATGAAGTTCAGGCGTCGCCTCGGCTTAGCCGCCGTCGTTGTCATGACGACAACCGCCATAGGCGGCGGTGCGAGCGCCGCCGCTGCGAGCCGCGACAGTGGAGATGCGCTCGCGATCTCTTGCAGCGGGTGGCGGCACGAAGGCGAGTACGAGGGTGTCGACTACACGCTCAGGGGGCAGGACACACCAGTACGCCCTGGTCCTTACGCCAAGTGCGGAGGAGTCCTGGTCGTCTCCGAGACGAGAGTCGAGACCGACTGCTACATCGTCAACGAGTACGGCAACACCTGGACCTACGTCCGGTACTGGAACGTCGTCGGATACGACTACGGGTGGATCTACGACGGTAACCTACAAGGTAACGGCAGCTCGGAACGGTGCCCCAGTTGACCTCGTCTGTTGCCAAGTAAAGCGGCCGATCTCCTGGTCAGCGGGGCTTCGGCTCCGGTTGGGGCTGCGGCTGCCGGTCCGTGGCTCGATCGCGGGCGGCCTCGACCGAGCGGTCGTGCCCGAGGTCGCCGCGTTCCCAGTAGCGGCGGCGGCGTTCCTCGTCGTCGAGGACCTGGCGCTCGTCGAGCAGCCCGACGCGTAGCTGGCGGCCCTGGACGGTGCGGTCGGACACGTCTCGCACCGCGCGCTGCGCCGCCGGTCGCTGATCACGTGGCGCGCCGGCGGTAGTACTCCGACACCCACGGCCCGATCAGGCCCACCGCCATCACGTACCCGAACACCACCACGACCGATGCCGGACCCGCCGAAGCCGCCATGGGCACCACCAGGCACTCGCCGACGAGCAGCAGCACCCAGAACACGAGCCGCTTCGCCCCGGACCGCGCCGGGTGCCTGCCGATCGAGCGGTCGTACCGGTATCCCGCGCGCAGCCCGACCAGCGCGCCGATCAGCGCGATCACGCCGTCGCCTCCCTGTGCCGGACCCACCGCAGCGGCAGGTCGGTGGTCCTCGCGGCCGGTCGGTCGGGCGGCTCCGGATCGCCCCGACCGTGCCGGGCGCGCACGGCGAGGCAAGCGCTTGCGCCCGGCACCGCGAAAGCGGCGTGGTGGTAGGCGACGTCGAGCGGTAGGTCCGGCTTCGGCTCCCGCACCGCGGCCAGGCCGCCCGGCGTGCCGTTCGTGCGGACGACCGGCACCACGTCGGCGTCACCGACCGGCGGAGGGAAGCACTCGCCGAGCCCGGCGGGCTCCGCGCCGAGGACGCGCACGCCGACGTTCAGCGGCACGTCCGGCACGGGCGGGCCCGCCGGGCGCAGCGCGCCCAGCGACCGCAGGTGCTCGCGGACCGGCGCGGTGAGCCGATCCGGGTCGAGCGGGCGAGCCGAACCCCTCCGCACCGGCTCGACCAGCTCGACCGGCACCCGCGCTCCGGCGCCGGGCACGTCCGGGAGGAGGCGGGCGGGATCCGCCCGCCAGGCGGGGTCGGTCACGAGCGCGCTCACCTGATCGGCTCGTCGTGGTCGTCACCCCGGTCGAGGAACCGCTGGATCGTCGGCTCGTCGGGGAACTCGTCGTCCTCATCGGTGTCGATGAGGCGTTCCGCGATCGGCACCGGTTCCTCGACCCAGGCGGGCCGGAAGTCGTCGCGGGGCAGCAGTTCGTGGCGGCGGGCGAACTCCTCGGCGGCGTCGCGGATCGACTCGCGCAACGTGCCGATGACGACCGTCTCGGCGGTGTAGGTCAGCTCCACCAGCAGCGCCCGCATCCGGTCGAGCTGGTCGTCCTGGTCGGCGTCGTCGGCCAGGTGCGGCCACAGCCTGCGCTCGAAGACCTCCACGAAGTCGGCCGCGATGCCGTCGGTGGCCGTGCGGAGGTTGGCGAACTTGTCCAGCACGTCGTCGCTGGGCACGGTCAGCGCGGCCAGCCGGTTGCCCGCGTCCAGCGCCCAGCGGCGCACGTGCGGCCAGCCCCGGCGCCAGCGGACCAGGCCGAGCTGCACGGCGCGGCGCAGGACGCGCGGTCGCACGTCGCCCAGCGGCACCAGGCGGCTGATGTCGCGGACCTTGATCCGGACCCAGTCGTCCGGGCCCTCCGCCTCGCCGACGCCGAGCACGGCCGCGACGCTCGCGCCCTTCTCGCGCGCCTTCACCAGCTCGGCGATGGCGGGCAGGGAGAAGCCGCGCGCCTGCAGTCGTTGGACGAGGGCGAGGCGCTCCAGGTGCGACGCGTCGTAGTAGGCGACGCGCCCCTGCCTGCGGGGCGGGTGCAGCACGCCCTTGGTCTGGTACATGCGGATGGTGCTGCCGGGCAGGCCCACCCGGACCGCCAGCTCGTCGACCGTCAACTGCTGTTCCACGACGCCGATCTTGGCGGCCGGCAGTCGTGGAGTCAACACTCTTCGAATTATTACTCGAAGAGTTACAGGTGCAGCAGCATGCGCGAGTTGCCCAGGGTGTTCGGCTTCACGTACGAGAGGTCGAGGAACTCGGCGACGCCCTCGTCGGCCGACCGCATGATCTCCTCGTACACCTCGGGTGACACGGGCGTGCCGTCGATCTCCACGAACCCGTGCTTGCCGAAGAAGCCGGTCTCGAACGTCAGCACGAACAACCGCCGCAACTGCAGCTCGCGCGCCGTCTCGATCAACCGGTGCACGATCCGGTGCCCGATGCCCCGCCCCAACGCGTGCGGCGAGACCGCCACCGAGCGGATCTCGGCCAGGTCCTCCCAGAGGACGTGCAGCGCACCGCACCCGAGGACCGTCCCGTCCTCTTCGGCGACCCAGAACTCCTGGATGTCCTCGAACAGCGTGACGAGCGGCTTGGCCAGCAGCACCTTGCCGGCGTAGGCGTCGATGAGGGCCTTCATCCCCCGCACGTCGCCGGTGCGGGCGCGACGCACGTTGATCGAGTCGTTCACGGTGCAAACGTAACCCTCCGCCGGTGACGCCCCTTACTCGGCGGTCGACATGGTGAAATCTCTCCTCGCAGGCCACTTCAGTGCATCTCGTGCGGTTTACTTGCACAGAACGGGCCAAGGCTTCGCGGTAGGAGGTGTCAGGTGCTTCGGAGCTTCAGGCTGGGCAACCACCGGTCGTTCCGCGACGAGCAGGAGCTGCTGCTCATCCCGGTGTACGCCAAGGACCGCGAGGTCCTGCCCGTCGCGGCGGTCTACGGCGCCAACGCCTCGGGCAAGTCGAACCTGCTCGACGGCTTGAAGTTCATGGCCGACGCGGTGCGCGACTCGTTCGCCCAGTGGCGACCGGACGGCGGCGTGCCGCGCCGACCGTTCAAGCTCCACCCCGCCGCCAAGGAGCAGCCCTCGGTCTTCGTGGCGGAGTTCATCGAGGACGGCGTGCGGTACACCTACGGCTTCGAGGTCGACGACGAACGCGTGCTCGCCGAGTGGCTTTACAGCTACCCGGAGAAGCGCAAACGGGTCCTGTTCGACCGCTCGGGCGACAGCGTCAAGTTCGGCAAGGCGGTCATCGCGGACGCGGTCGGCAAGGTGACGGTACTCGGGGGTTTCCTCCGGTCGAACGCCCTCTTGCTGAGTCTCGCGGCTCAGTCGAACGTTCCGTCCGTGCTGCCAGTGCACCACTGGTTCGTCGAGAAGTTGAGATTCCGATTGGACGCGGACGCCCGCGGATCGGAAGTCGAGCTGATCGGCCTCATGAGTGAGGACGGAATTCCGCACCATCGGATCGTGGACTTGCTCAGGGCCGCCGACGTCGGCATCTCCGGTGTGCGCATCAACCCGGAGCGGCGTCAAGTTCATTTTTCGCACGGCGACGAAGGGGAACTGTTCCGACTGGACGAGGAGTCGGCAGGCACCCGGTCCTGGCTCGATCTCCTTCCCGTGGTGCTGCCGACGCTTCGCGATGGTGGCGTCCTGGTGATCGACGAGATCGACGCCAGCCTGCACTCCCTGCTGTCCGCGCGTCTGGTTGCGCTCTTCAACGACCCGGAGAGCAATCCGGGTAACGGCCAGCTCGTCTTCACCACGCACGACGCGACCTTGCTGCACCCGCCGCTCGCGGACGAGGTGTTGGACCGTGACGAAGTGTGGTTCGTGGAGAAGGACGAGAACGGCGCGAGCACCCTCTACCCGCTGTCCGACTTCAAGCCCCGCAAGGAGGACAACCTGGAACGGCGGTACCTGGCCGGGCAGTACGGCGCTGTTCCGCACGTGTACGAGGAGCATTTCGCCAATGCCGTACGGGATGGCGCCGTCGATGGTCCGGCGTGAGAACTCGTCGCGCCGGTCCAGGCGGGTCATCCCTCCACGGCGGAACAACGTGCTGGTCGTCAGCGGTGGCCAGAGGACCGAGAGCCAGTACTTCTCCGGACTGCGGCTGACCCGGCGGGTGCCGATCACGGTGAAGTGCAAGGTCGACGCGCCGCACAACCTGGTGAAATACGCCGCCAAGCTGCGCGACCGGTACCGCGAGGAATTCGCGGCGGTGTGGTGCGTGGTCGACGTGGACAGCTTCGACATCGCCGCCGCGATCAGGGAAGCGGACCGCGCCGACGTGAACCTCGCCGTGTCCGACCCCTGCTTCGAGCTGTGGTTGCTCCTGCACTTCGCCGACCACAGGGCGCACATCGCCGACTACCGGGCCGCCCGTGACCTGTTGGCCCGCCACGTCCCCGGCTACGACAAGAAGCTCGACTACACGGCGTTCGACCCCGGCGTCGAGCAAGCCGTGGAGCGCGCGGCACGACTGGGTCCGGACAACCCGGTCACCCACGTCGGCCGCCTCGTCCACGCGGTGCTCCGCACCTGACCTGGACAGCACACCGCACGGGCGGATGGGGGAGGGGCGGGCGCCGGTTACGCTGAGCACCGTGTCTTCCCCCACCACGTCCAAGCGCGTCGCCATGCTGACCCTCGGGTGCGCCCGCAACGAAGTCGACTCCGAAGAGCTCGCCGGCCGCCTCACCGCCGGCGGGTGGGAACTGGTCGACGACGAGGCCGACGTGGTCGTGGTCAACACCTGCGGCTTCGTCGAGTCCGCCAAGAAGGACTCCGTGGACACGCTCCTGGCCGCCGCCGACAGCGGCGCGAAGGTGGTCGCGGTCGGGTGCATGGCCGAGCGCTACGGCGCCGAGCTGGCCGACAGCCTGCCCGAGGCGAACGCCGTGCTCGGGTTCGACCACTACGCCGACCTCGCCGACCGCCTGGACGACGTCCTGGCCGGTCAGAGCATCGAGTCGCACCAGCCGGTCGACCGCCGCACGCTGCTGCCGCTCACCCCGGTGCAGCGGCCCAAGGCGGCCGAGGAGGTGCAGGTCCCCGGTCACGGGTGGGGCCCGCGCGTGCTGCGCACCCGCCTCGCGGACACCCCCGTCGCGCCGCTGAAGATCGCCTCCGGCTGCGACCGCCGCTGCTCGTTCTGCGCGATCCCGTCCTTCCGCGGCGCGTTCGTCTCCCGCCACCCGGACGAGGTGGTGGCCGAGGCGATGTGGCTGGCCGAGCAGGGCGTCCGCGAGCTGTTCCTGGTCTCCGAGAACTCCACCTCCTACGCCAAGGACCTGCCCCGCGAGCTGGGCGGCCTGGAGCTGCTCGTGCAGCGGCTCGCGAAGGTGCCCGGCATCGACCGGGTCCGCGTGTCCTACCTCCAGCCCGCCGAGACCAAGCCCTCGCTGGTCAAGGCCATCGCCACCACGCCAGGCGTCGCCGACTACTTCGACATGTCCTTCCAGCACTCCAGCGAGCCCGTGCTGCGCCGGATGCGCCGGTTCGGCTCCACCGAGTCGTTCCTCGGCCTGGTCGAGCAGATCCGCTCCTTCGCGCCGCGCGCGGGCATCCGCAGCAACGTCATCGTCGGCTTCCCCGGCGAGACCGAGGAGGACGTGGCCGAGCTGGAGCGCTTCCTCACCGCCGCGCGGCTGGACGCGGTCGGCGTGTTCGGCTACTCCGACGAGGACGGCACCGAGGCCGAGGGCCTGCCGGACAAGCTGGACGCCGACACGATCGCCGAGCGCGTCGCCCGCATCTCCAACCTGGTCGAGGAGCTCACGTCCCAGCGCGCCGAGGAGCGCGTGGGCGACGAGGTCGTCGTCCTGGTCGAGACCGCGGAGGACGACGACAACGACTGCGTCGGCCGCGCCGCCCACCAGGCGCCGGAGGTCGACGGCGAGTGCGTCATCACCAACGCCGACGGCCTGGAGGTCGGCGACCTGGTGCGCTGCCGGGTCGACGAGTCCGAGGGCGTCGACCTGGTCGTCTCCGCGATCGAGGTGCTCCCGAGGTGACCGAACCCGCGCGCGTGCCGGTGCTGAACATCGCCAACGTGCTGACGATGTCCCGGCTGGTGCTCGTGCCGGTGTTCCTCTACCTCCTGTTCGCCGAGGACGGCCACCAGCCGTGGTGGCGGCTGGCCGCGTTCGGGGTGTTCGCGGTGGCGTCGGTCACCGACCACGTCGACGGCAACCTGGCCCGCAAGCACGGCCTGATCACCGACTTCGGCAAGATCGCCGACCCGATCGCGGACAAGGCGCTGACCGGCGCCGCGCTGGTGGGCCTGAGCCTGCTGGGCGAGCTGGCGTGGTGGGTGACGATCCTCATCGCGGTCCGCGAGCTGGGCGTGACGCTGCTGCGGTTCTGGGTGATCCGGCACGGCGTGATCCCGGCCAGCCGCGGCGGCAAGGCCAAGACGCTCGTGCAGATCGTCGCGATCGGCCTGTACGTGCTGCCGCTGCCGTCGTGGCTGGACGCGGTCTCGGTGGCCACGATGGGCGCGGCCGTGGTGCTGACCGTCGTCACGGGCGTCGACTACGTCATCCGCGCGGTCCGGCTGCGGGCCCGCGGCAAGCGGGCGGTGGCCGGGGCGTGAGCGCCGCGGACCTCGTCCGGGCCCTGAGGGCGCGCGGTGAGACGGTCGCCACCGCCGAATCCCTCACCGCCGGCCTGGTGACCGTCGAGCTGACCTCCGTGCCCGGCTCCAGCGCCGTGGTGCGCGGCGGGCTCGTGGTCTACGCGACGGACCTCAAGCACACGCTCGCGGGCGTGGACGCGACTCTGCTGGCTGAGCACGGCGCCGTGCACCCCGAGGTGGCCCGGCAACTCGCCGAGGGCGCACGCGCGCGCTGTGGCGCGACGTGGGGCCTCGGGCTCACCGGCGTGGCCGGCCCGGACCCCCAGGACGGGGCCGCGCCGGGCACCGTCCACATCGGTTTGTCCGGTCCGTCCGGTTCTTCGGTCGTATCCCTCACTCTCGGTGGTGATCGTGACGAAGTCCGCAAGAGTTCGACAATGGCCGCGCTGAACCTGCTGCGCGACCACCTCAAGATCCCTGTCGAGTGACGTGAGCAGGGCGTTCCCGGTCACACCCGGACACGCACGCGGGAACTTACCCGCGAGTTCACTCGTTCGCCCTTGGCGGACGTGTCGGGAAGTCACTGCCCGTCGACGGGACGGGTCGGTAACGTGGTGGCACGGCCGGCCGGAAGGAGGCGCGCGATGACCGTGCTGCTACGCGAGGCGATCGGTGATCGGCTCCGCCATGCCCGCACCACCCAACGCCGCACGCTGCGCGAGGTCTCCAGGACCGCCCGCGTCAGCCTGGGGTACCTCTCCGAGGTGGAGCGTGGCCGCAAGGAGGCGTCCAGCGAGCTGCTCGCCGCGATCTGCGAGGCGTTGGACCTGCCCCTGTGGGAGCTGCTGCACCTGGTCGCCTCCGACATCGGCGCCGTCCAGCAGCCCGTGCCGACCACGGCCGAGCTCACCGAGCGGGCGCCCGCGTCCGCGTCGGCGGCGGGCCTGGAGGGCGGCACCATGGTGCCCGCGGTGATCGGCAACGACCTGTCCGACCTGCGGTTGCAGCCCGTGCTGACGCACCGGCTGTCCACTTCGATCAGCAAGCCGCGCAACGCGGTGGTGGCGGCGTAACACCAGAGCACACGTGCGAAGCCGAGCCGGTCCGACCGGCTCGGCTTTCGGCGTTGACCGGGCCCGGGCGTGCAACGACTTGGCAACCCCGCACGGGGTCGCCGCGTCCCCCCGATGGCGGACGGGCAGGATGACCATGCCGACGAAAGTCGGGGGGTGACTCAGGGTGATCCCGGATATCTCCCCAGGTCGGTGGAAGCAGCGCGGGACAACTGACACGATGGAACCAACACCGGCACCGGGTCGTTGCCAATCACGAGCGCGAGCCAGGGAAGTGCGGAGAAGGCAGGCGTAGGAGATGGCCAACCCTTTCGTGAAGGCATGGAAGTACTTCATGGCGGCGTTCTCGTCCAAGATCGATGAGCACGCCGACCCGAAGGTGCAGATCCAGCAGGCCATCGAGGAGGCGCAGCGGCAGCACCAGGCGCTGTCCCAGCAGGCCGCCGCGGTGATCGGCAACCAGCGCCAGCTCGAGATGAAGCTCAACCGCCAGCTCGGCGAGGTGGAGAAGCTCCAGGCATCCGCACGCCAGGCGCTCGTGCTCGCCGACGAGGCCCGCGCGAAGGGCGACGAG
This sequence comes from Actinosynnema sp. NPDC051121, assembly GCA_040689555.1. Classification (GTDB taxonomy): domain Bacteria; phylum Actinomycetota; class Actinomycetes; order Mycobacteriales; family Pseudonocardiaceae; genus Actinosynnema. The sequence goes on from JBFBCZ010000003.1 coordinate 45,268, forward strand.
CCTCGGGCGACGCAGTTCGAGACCGCGGCGCAGGGCTTCGCCACCCAGCTGGTGACCGCGGAGCAGAGCATCGAGGACCTCAAGACGCTGCACGACCAGGCGTTGCAGGCCGCGACGCAGGCGAAGCAGGCGGTCGAGCGCAACGCGATGGTCCTGCAGACCAAGCTGGCCGAGCGCACCAAGCTGCTCAGCCAGCTCGAGCAGGCCAAGATGCAGGAGCAGGTCTCCCACTCGCTGCGCCAGATGACCGAGCTGGCCGCGCCCGGCAACACGCCGTCGCTGGAGGAGGTCCGCGACAAGATCGAGAAGCGGTACACCACCGCGCTCGGCTCGGCGGAGCTGGCGCAGAACTCGGTGCAGGGCCGGATGCTGGAGGTCCAGCAGTCGACCACCGAGATGGCGGGCATGTCGCGGCTGGAGCAGATCCGCGCCTCGATGGGCGGCGGCAAGGTCGCGGGCGAGGTGACGAGCGGCCAGTCCACCAGTGCCGCCGCGAGCATCCAGCAGGAGATCCAGCAGCGGGTGCAGCAGACGCAGGCGCAGCCGACCCAGCAGTTGCAGCAGAACCCGCCGGCGAGCCAGGGCTGAGAGGGTGGTGTCCGCGATGGAACCCCGGCGGAAGCTGGCGGGTGAGCTCGACCGGATCATCGGCGGCCAGCTCCAAGGGCAACTCGCGGACCAGGTGAAACGGCGGTACGCCGCCTGGAACGACCCACGCGCGAAGCTCGACCGGCGCTACCGCCGGTCGAGCCGCGTGCTCACCTTCTGGCTGATCGTGCTGGCGCTGCTCACGGCCGTCGGCACGCTCGCCATCCTCAACGTGATCGGGCCCGGCGTGGGCGTCGTCGCGGCCCTCGGGTTCGCCGGCACGTCCGTGCTGGCCGTGCGCACGAACATGAAGATGCGGGGCATCGACGCCCAGCGGCGGGAGTTGCGGGCCGCACCGGTGCACGAGCCGCTGCCCGCCCGCTCCTCCGCGGCACGCCAGCCGATGGAACGGCTCGAAGACGCCGAGGACACGTTGCGGGAGCTGCTGCGCCAGCTCGACTCGGCGGCGCTGACGTCCGTCCCCACCGACTCGGTCGAGCAGGCCCGCGCCACCGGCGCCGAGGCCTCGTCCGCGATCCGGGCCGTGTCCCGCCAGTTGCAGGCCGTCGAACGGGCGCGCGACACCGCCCCGCCGCTGGACCGCGCCCCGCTCGTGGAGGGCGTGCGAAGACTGCGGGCCCAGTTGGACGAGGGCGTGGACGGCTACTGCGGCCTGGTCGCCGCGGCCGGCCGGGTGCTCGCCGAGAGCACCGCCTCCAACCCCCGGCAGGTGCTTGGTGACGCCACCGACCACCTGGCCGGTCTCGCCTCGGCGTTGCGGGAGCTGTCCCGCTGAGCGGTGCGCGGCCCCACCGCCGGCCGCACGGCCATCTGCACGAACCGCGACTGCGTCACGTTGGGTAGCGGAGTTGGGCTAACCTCGCAGCCTCGGTGGCGTACGCTGCTGCGATCGTGTGATTATCAGACCGTTATATAGCCGCAGCCACTACTTGGCGTGGCAGGATCCCTGGGTCGGACAGCGCGGTCCGTCCTGGTCGCCGGGGAGGTCGTTGAGTGGCGTTGTGGACCGTGCGCGGCGATGGCCGCCCCACCGATGGCGACGCCATCGCGCCGCAGGAGCGGCTGAGCTGGCCGCGCACCATCGGTTTCGGCCTCCAGCACCTGGTCGCCATGGCAGGCGCCACGATCCTCGTCCCCGCCACCACGGGTCTCCCGGTCAGCACCACCCTGCTGTTCTCCGGCGTCGGCACCTTGCTGTTCCTGCTGATCACCCGCAACCGCGTGCCCAGCTACCTCGGCGCGTCGTTCGCGTTCATCGCGCCGCTGTCCGCCGCCCGCGACGAGGGCATCGCCGCGCAGCTCGGCGGCGTGCTCGCGGCCGGCCTGCTGGTGATCATCCTCGGGGTCGCGGTGAAGGCGCTGGGCGTGCGGCTGCTGGAGGCCGTGATGCCGCCGGTGGTGACCGGCGCGGTGGTCGTGCTGATCGGGCTCAACCTGTCGCACCGGGCCACCGACTCGTTCGCCCAGCAGCCGCTGCCCGCCGCCGTCACGCTGGGCGTGATTCTGCTGTGCGGCGTGCTCGGCCGCGGCGTGGCGTTCCGCTTCTCGGTGCTCCTCGGCGTGGTCGCCGGGTGGGCGCTCGGCTTCTGGCTCGGCCTGGTCGACACGGCCGCGGTGGGCCGGGCCGCGTGGTGGGGGCTGCCCGAGTTCCACGCGCCGGAGCTGCGGCCGACCGTCACCCTGCTGGTGCTGCCGGTGGTGATCGTGCTGGTCGCCGAGAACGTCGGCCACGTCAAGGCGGTCGGCGCGCTGACCGGCCGCAACCTCGACGGCAACGTCGGCGACTCGATCATCGCCAACGGCGTGTCCACCGCGCTGGCCGGGTTCGGCGGTGGGTCGGGCACCACCACGTACTCCGAGAACATCGGCGTGATGGGCGTGACCAAGGTCTTCTCCACCGCCGCGTACGCGGTGACCGGCGTGGCCGCGGTGCTGGTGTCGTTCTCCCCGAAGGCCACCGCCGTGCTCTCGACCATCCCGGCGGGCGTGGTCGGCGGCGCCACGCTGGTGCTGCTCGGCCTGATCAGCCTGGTCGGCGTGCGGGTCTGGACGGACAACCGGGTCGACCTGACCAACCCGGGCAACGCGCTGGTCGGCGGCGCGGCCCTGGTCGCCGGGGTGGGCGACCTGACCTTGCAGCTGGGCGACATGGAACTGGGCGGCCTGGTCTGGGGCTCGCTGCTGGTGGTGATCCTGCACCCGGTGCTGCGCTGGCTGCGGGCGGTCCGGAAGGTGTAGCCGTCACCCGAGGTGCGCCTCCTCGTAGGCGAAGTGCGCCTCCAGGTCCTCCTCCAGCCGGTCGAGCTCGGGGCGCAGCCGGTCCGGGTCGTCGGCCAGCGCGGCGATCCGCTTGACCACGTCGGCCACCGCGTGGTGCTCCTCGCGCAGCTTCGCCAGCACGGGCGCGAGCGCGGGGTCGTGGTCCTCGAACGCGGTGAACGCGCCGTCCTCCCGGATGTGGTGCATCCGCAGGTTGTCGCAGAACGCCAGGCAGTGGTCGCGCAGGTCGCGGCGCGCGGTCGGGTCCGCGCGCAGCCTGCGCAGCTCGGCCCTCAGGTCCTCGTGGTGGCGGCGCAGCTGGGCACCGAGCGCCGCGACCCGCTCCGGGTCGAGCCGCAGCACGGTGAGCGCGACGACCGGGATCACCCGCGTGGTGGCCTCGGCGTAGGCGCGGAACGCCGGGTCGCGCCGCGCTTGGACCTCGGCGAAGTGGTCGCGTTCGGCGCCTTCGAGCGGCACGGCCCGCGCGGCGTGCTTGCGGAGGACGCCGTCCTCGCGGATCTCGATCGTGACCTGCGGGTCGGCCAGCAGGTTGTGGTACCAGTCGGGGTGGCGGGGCCGGCCCGCGTCGGAGCCGAAGACCAGCAGCCGGTCGCCGTCGCGCAGGTACACCACCGGATTGGTGTGTGGCTTGCCCGTGCGCGCGCCCGCGGTGGTCATCAGCAGCAGGTCCGCGCCCTCGAAGGCACCGCCCACCAGGCCGCCGTTGGCCCGGAACTCGTCGATGATCAGCTGGTTCACGTCAGTGCCCCCGTTAGTCTGGGTGGTCGCCAAGGCTTTGCTTTGAAAGCAAAGCCTCTTTGAGGTCAAAGGTAAGGAGGCCGGTGCCGGGTGTCAACCACCGACGACGCCATCCGGGCGTTGCTGCTGCTCATGCCGCGCATCGTCGGCCGGGCCAAGCGGATCAAGGTGCCCGAGGAGCTGGAGTCGCTGGCGCTGGCCCCGCGACACCTGTCGCTGCTGTCCTACCTGCTGTTCGACGGCCCGGCCACGGTGAACGACCTGGCCGAGCGGCTGGAGGTGGCGCCGACCACGGTCAGCCTGATGGTGGCCGAGCTGAGCCGCAAAGGCGTGCTGGAACGCCGCGAGGACGAGCGGGACCGCCGCAAGCGGATCGTCAGCATCACCGACGCCAAGCGGCCCGCGATCGACGCCTGGCTGGCCAGGGGCGCGCGGGCGTGGCGGGCGGCGCTGGAGCCGTTGACACCCGATCAGCGGCGGGTGTTCGTGGAGACCTTCAAGGCCTACGAGGACGCGTTGGACGCGTGAGTCACCGCAGCGCGCGGTTGATGCGCTGCACCAGCCCGGGGCCCTCGTAGATGAACCCGGTGTAGAGCTGGAGCAGGCTCGCGCCCGCGTCCAGCATCCGCTTGGCGTCGTCGGGGCTCGCGATGCCGCCCACGCCGATGATCGGCAGCTCGCCGTCGGTCTCCCGGCTGACGAACCGCACCACCTCGCGGGCCCGTCGCGCCAGCGGCCGGCCGCTCAACCCGCCCGCCTCGTGCGCCAAGTGCCGGTCGGCCGGGGCCAGGCCGTCGCGCGACAACGTGGTGTTGGTCGCGATCAGGCCGCTGACCTCGTGCGCGGCGCACACCTCCAGCAGCTCGGCGATCGCCGGGTCGGTCAGGTCCGGCGCGATCTTGACCAGGATCGGCTTGCGCGGCTTCGACCCGGCCAGGTCGTGCGCGGTGGCGTTGAGCGCGGACAGCAGCTCGGTCAACGCGCCGCGGTCCTGGAGGCTGCGCAGGCCCGGCGTGTTCGGCGAGCTGATGTTGACGGCGAAGTAGTCGCCGTGCCGGTAGAGCGCGCGCAGGGACGTCCGGTAGTCCTCCACCGCCTCCTCGACCGGCGTGACCTTGGACTTGCCCAGGCTGATGCCCAGCGGCACGGACAGCGGGCCGAGGCGGTCGAGCCGGTTGGCCAGCTCCAGCGCGCCGTCGTTGTTGAAGCCCATCCGGTTGATGATCGCCTCGCTGTCGCGCAGGCGGAACAGGCGCGGCTTCGGGTTGCCCGGCTGGGCGTGCCGGGTGACCGTGCCGACCTCGACGAACCCGAACCCCAGCGCGCCCCACGCGGGCAGCGCCCGGCCGTTCTTGTCCAACCCGGCGGCCAGGCCGACCGGGTTGGGGAACCGCACGCCGAACACGGTCCGCCCGCCCGCCGGCTTGCGCTTGACGAGCTTCGCCGCGGGGCTCAGCTTCTCCAGCACGCCGAGGGTGGTCTCGTGGACCCGCTCCGCGTCCCCGCCGTGCATCCGGAACAACGCCTTGCGCACCACGCTCTTGTAGACCACGCCGGTAACCCTAAGCGATCGGCCCTGGCTGGCAGCGCGGGCACCAGTACGCGGGGCGCTCCAGCACGCCCGCTCCCTGCCCTCCGACGCGCACCCGCGTCCCGCACCGCAGGCACGGCTTGCCGCCGCGTTCGAACACCCAGTGCTGCCGCCCGCGTCCCATCAGACCGGTCGTGTTCTGCTCCGGGCGCCAAGCGTTGGCGAGCAGCAGCTTGCGCGCCAGCCGCACCGCTTCCGCCGGGTCCACCGCCGACACCGGGCTCCACGGCGACACGCCCAGCAGGAAGCACACCTCGGCCTTGTAGAGGTTCCCCACACCGGCCATCACGCGCTGGTCCAGCAGTGCCGACCCGAGCTCGCGGTCCGGGTCCGCGACCAGCCTGACGACCGCCTCGGCGGCCCGTTCGTCGTCCCAGTCGCCCAGCAGGTCGGGCCCCAGGTGGCCGACCAGGCGCGACTCCTGGTCGGTCGGCAGCAGCTCCAGGTCGTGCAGCGCGAACCCCACCGCGACCCGGTCGGGCACCTCCAGCAGGGCACGTACCTGGTGGCCGGGACGCCGCCAGCGCTCGCCCGGCCGGTAGAGGTGCCACGCGCCGTCCATCCGGAAGTGGCTGTGCAGGCTCAGCTCGCCCGAGAACCGGGTGAACAGGTGCTTGCCGACCGAGCGCACCGCCAGCACGTCCCGCCCGGCCAGGTCCGCGGTGGCCCACTTCGGGTGGCGGATCTCACCGCGCAGGAGCCGGCGGCCGGCCAGCGCCTCGTTCAGGCGCTGCCCGGCCAGGAAGACCGTGTCACCCTCGGGCACCGCTGTCGAAAGCCACCTTCAGGCCGAACGCGACCAGCACGGACGCGGTCAGCCGCTCGGTCCACCGCCGCACCGCGGGCTTGGTCAGCACGACCACCGCCCGCCCGGCGAGCCACACCACGACGAGCTGCCACACCTGGCCGATGGCCACGTGCACGCCCACCAGCAGCGCGCCCCACCCGGCCGACGCCTGGTCGGACGGCAGGAACTGGGGGAGCAGGCTCAGGTAGAACACGCCGATCTTGGGGTTGAGCAGGTTCGTGGTGAACCCGATCCGCAACGCCTGCGCGGGCGTGATCGACGGCGCGTCCACCGGCTTCTCGACCGTGCCGCGCCACGACTTCCACAGCGCCGACCCGCCCAGCCACAGCAGGTACGCGGCGCCCGCGTAGCGCACGACGTCGTAGGCCAGTTGTGACGCCACCAGCAGCGCGGTCAGCCCGGCGATGCTCGCCGCGCCCCACACCAGGCAGCCGAGCGTGGTGCCGAACCCGCCGACCACACCGGCCTTGCGCCCGCCACCCAGCACCATGCGCAGCAGCATCATGGTGTCCAGGCCGGGCGTGATCGTGAGCAGGACGGCCGCGACCGTGAAAGCGAGCAGCGCGGTCGCGCTCACGCGTCCACCGCTTCCTCGATCTCCTCGTCGTCGAAGTCGTGGTGCACGGCCCTGCGTCTGCTCCGGCTGATCCGCAGTATCCGAGCCAGCAGCAGGTTGAACGCCAGCGCCACCTCGCGCGCGCCCGGCGTGCCCCACTCGTGGATCGGCATGCACGCGCCCTGCGCCTGCTGGACGGCCAGCCGGTCCGGCAGCGCCACCGGCATCACCAGCGGCCCGAAGATGTCGCGCAGCTCGTCGATGCGGAACTGGTGCTCGTGCGACCTCGGCCGCACCCGGTTCACCACCACGCCCAGCGGTTGCAGGTCCTCGTTGTGCTCACGTTCGGCCTGCACCGCCTCGAATGCCCGCTGCACGCCCGCCACCGCGAACATCGTGGGCTCCGTCACCAGCAGCGCGCGGTCCGCCGCGACCAGCGCCGACCTGGTCAGCTGACCCAGCGACGGCGGGCAGTCCAGCAGCACCAGTTGATAGGGGTCCTCGTCGTCCTGGAGCAGCCGCAACGCCTCGCGCAGCCGGCCCAGCCGCGTCTCGCCCGGGTCGGGGTGGTTCAGCGACTCCGCGTCCTCAGACCCGGCCAGCACGTCCACGCCGTCGCCCCACGCGCTGGGCGCGATCGCCTTGTCCAGCGTGTCGCGGCTCGGATCCTGGAGCACGTCGTAGATGCTGGCCTCGGTGTCGTCGGGCTCCAACGTCGAGGTGGCGTTGCACTGCGGATCGAGGTCGATGACCAGCGTGCGGACGCCACGCCGCAGCGCCGCCGACGCGAGACCGAGCGCGACCGTCGTCTTCCCAACGCCACCCTTGAGGCTGAGCACCGCCACCGTATGCACGTAGTGCAGCCTACGGCCCTTACGCTCTACGTCCATGCGACCGGACGCCGTACACAGGGTGCTCGACGCCGAGCTGACCGCCGCGCGGGACCGCAGGGGCGGCGAACCGCCGCGCGTACTCGACGTCGGCGGCGGCAGCGGGGTGTGGGCCGTGCCGCTGGCCGTCGCCGGGTGCACGGTGACGGTGGTCGACCCGAGCCCGGACGCGCTGGCGACGTTGCACCGCCGAGCCGCTGACCAGGGCGTGCTGGACCGCGTCACCGCTGTCCAGGGCGACACCGACGCGTTGGACCTGGACGGCTCGGCGGACCTCGTGCTCGGTCACGGGCTGCTGGAGGTGGTGGACGACGCCGGCGCCGCGCTGGCCGCGCTCGCCGCCGCCACCGCCCCGGGCGGCGCGGTGTCGTTGCTGGTGGCAAACCGGTACGCGGCCGTGCTGCACCGGGCGATCGCCGGCCGCCTGGTCGACGCGCGCCGGCTGCTGGACGACGAGGCCGGTCAGCTCGCCGGCACCCGCGACCCGCTGCTGCGCCGGTTCGACGTGGCGGGCCTGGAGGCGTTGGTGCTGGCCACGGGCCTGAAGGTGGAGCTGGTGCAGGGCCACGGCGTGGTGTCGGACCTGGTGCCGGGCTCGGTGCTGGAGGCCAACCCCGGCGCCGCGGAGGCGCTGGCCGAGCTGGAACTGGCCGCGTCGACCCGCTCGCCGCTGCGGGACGTGGCCGCCCGGTTGCACGTCCTGGGCCGAAAGCCGGCCTGAGTGCGGTAGAACGGACCCCTCCGCCGCCTACCGCAGAGGATTCCTCATGGGAGACCCGCACTTAACCGGGGCCGGCTGATGGCCGGACCCGCGACCCAGGACTGGGAAGACGACGTGCGCGCCGCCGTCGCCGGTGACCGGCGGGCGGTCGAGTCGCTGCTGGCCGCCGTGCGCCCGCTGGTCGTGCGCTACTGCCGCGCCCGGGTGGGCAGGCAGGAGCGGTCGTCCGCGTCGGCCGACGACGTGGCGCAGGAAGTGTGCGTGGCGCTGTTGACGGCGCTGCCGTCGTACAAGGACCACGGGCGGCCGTTCCTGGCGTTCGTGTACGGGATCGCGGCGCACAAGGTCGCCGACGCGCACCGCGCCGCGTTGCGCAACCGCGCCGAGCCGGTGCCCGAGCTGCCCGACTCGCCGGACGACGAGCACGTCGGCCCGGAGCAGTCGGCGCTGCGGGTGGAGCTGTCGCAGCGGATGGGCGAGCTGCTGCGGCTGCTGCCCGACAAGCAGCGGGAGATCCTGGTGCTGCGGGTGGTGGTCGGGCTCACGGCCGAGCAGACCGCCGACGCCGTCGATGCCACGCCCGGTGCCGTGCGGGTCGCGCAGCACCGTGCCCTGGCCCGGCTCCGAAGAGAGATCGAGCGCTCATTGGTGACTCCGCGCAGCCGATAGCCGACACTGATTGCTCCGATCGCGTCCTAAACTGATCCATTCGGAGTAACTTTCTGTGAGTCGCGTCATCCGCGCGTGAGAGCTGCGTCGCGTTCGCATGTGCCCCCGAGGGTCGTCCAGCGCGCGGACGCCGAGGAGCTCGCGATGACAGCAGTGGTGGTTGGGTTTTCGGTGGTGCCGGCATTTCGCGGCAGCGCGGGGAGGGCGGTGGTGTCCGTGCAGTGCGAGGACGTCGCGCCCTCCTCACCGGCACGTGTGGAAGGAGGACCGGAGGCGTACGTCGAAGCGGCGGTCCGGGGTGACAGACGGGCGGTCGAGGCGTTACTGGCCGAGATCAGGCCCGTGATCGTCAAGTACTGCCGGGCCAGGGTCGGACGCGGGCAGCGGTCGTCGGCGTCGGCGGAGGACGTGGCCCAGGAGGTCTGCCTCGCGGTGCTGAAGGCGTTGCCGAACTACCGGGAGCAGGGCAGGCCGTTCCTGGCGTTCGTGTACGGGATCGCGGCGCACAAGGTCGCCGACGCCCACCGCGCGTCGGCGCGCAACCGCGCCGAGTCGGTGCCGGAGCTGCCCGACAGCGCGGGCGCCGGGCCCGGTCCCGAGCAACTGGCGCTCCAGGGTGAGCTGTCCGAGCGGATGGGGCAGCTGCTGGGCGTCCTGCCGGACCGCCAGCGGGAGATCCTGGTGCTGCGCGTCGTCGTCGGCCTGTCGGCCGAGGAGACCGCGACGGCCGTCGGCTCCACGCCCGGCGCCGTCCGGGTGGCCCAGCACCGGGCCCTGACCCGGTTGCGCAAGGCGTTGGACGAGACTCAGCACAACGTCTGACGGCCGTTCAGTGCCGCCAGCGGGTCAGCGCGGCGACCTCCTCCGGTGAGCAGTGGGCGAACCGGGCGATCTCGCCGCGCCGCACGTCGACGATGGTCGCGGCGAACTCCGCGCCGAACGCCTCGGTCAGCACCTCGTCCGCCTCGAACGCCGCCACGGCCTCCTCCAGGCACGTCGGCAGGCGCTCGGCGTCGGGGAGCGCGGCCGGGTCGACGCCGACCGGCTCGGGCAGCCGCGCCCGGTCCACGATCCCGGCCAGTCCCGCCGCCATCGTGGCCGCCACCGCGAGGTACGGGTTCGCCGTCAGGTCGTAGCACTTGACCTCCAGGTCGCGCCCCGCGACCAGGCGCAGCGCCGCCTCCCGGTTCTCCAGGCCCCACACCGCGAACGCGCCCGCCCAGTGCCGCGGCACCAGCCTCAGGTAGCCGGCCACCGACGGGACGCCGATCGCGCACAGCGCGGGCAGCCGCCGCAGCACACCCGCGGCGAACGCCTCCGCGTCGTCGGTCAGGCCGAACCAGCCCTCGCCGCCGTCGAAGAGGTTGCGGCCGTCGCGCCACAGGCTCAGGTGCAGGTGGCCGCCGTTGCCGACGCCGTCGGCGGTGACCTTCGGCGAGAACGACGGGCGCATGCCGTGCCGCAGCGTGATGGCCCGGATCGTCTCCCGCACCAGCACGGACGTGTCCGCCGCGTGCACCGGGTCCTCCGGCGTGGTGGACAGCTCGAACTGGCCCGGCGCGTACTCGGGGTGGAACTGGAGCACCTCGACGTCCTGCTCCGCCAACGCCGACAGCAGGTCCGCCGCGTAGTCGGACAGCTCGACCTGGCGGGCGTGGCCGTACGCGGGCCCGGTGGCGGCGGGCCGGAACTCGTCGGTGTCGGCCTGGCCGACGACCCACTCCACCTCGAAGCCCGCTTGGACCTCGTAGCCGTGCACGGTGAGCCGGTCGGCCACCGCCCGCGCCAGCCCGCGCTCGTCCTGCGCGTGCGGCTCGCCCTGCTGGTCGAAGCGGTCGGCCGGGGCCCACGCCCAGCCGGGCTGGCCCGCGAGCACGGTGAGCCGGTCCAGGTCCGGGCGCAGCCGCAGGTCGCCGACAGGCCCGCCCGCGTGCCGCCCGGTGACGATCGTGTCGTCCAGCAGGAACGCGTCGAACACCGGCGAGGCGCCCACGCCGTCGGCGGCGGCTCTGGGCAACCCGGCGAGCGGCACCGACTTCACCCGCGTGATGCCGCTGTGGTCGACCCAGGTCAGCGCGACCGCCACGACGTCCTGCTCCAGCAGGTCGTCCACGAGCTCGGCCGCCTGCGCCCGCCGGTGCTCCCGCTCCGCTGTGTCCATCTGGCGTGGTTACACCAGCTCACTACTGTTCAACAAGTGGACCGGTTGCTGCCTTGCGTGGGGTCGTTGCGCCTCGTGGACCACCACTGCCACGGGGTGCTGGGCACCGACCTCGACCGGGACGGCTTCGAGTCGAACCTGACCGAGGCCGGCTCCGCGTCGCCGTGGGGCACGTCGTTGTTCGACTCGTCGTTGGGCCTGGCGGTGCGGCGCTGGTGTGCGCCTTTGCTGGACCTGCCGCCCCTCGCGCCGGCCGACGAGTACCTGGCGCGGCGGCGGTCGCTCGGGGCGGCCGAGGTGAACCGGACGCTGGTGTCGGCGGCGGAGATCTCGACGTTCCTGGTGGACCGCGGCACGTGGCCGGAGGGGTTCGTCGGGCCCACCGTGTTCACCGGTTCGCGTGAACTTTCCGTGCTGCGGCTGGAGCGGTTGGCGGAGGACGTCGTGCCCGAGGGCGCGTCGGGGTTCCCGGCGCGCGTGCGGGAGGCGTTGGACTCGACCACGGCGGTCGCGGCGAAGTCGATCGCGGCCTACCGGGTGGGGCTGGACCTGGACCCGGCACGGCCCTCGGACGCCGAGGTCGTGGCGGCGGCCGACCGGTGGCTGACCTCGGGCTCGACCCGGTGCGCGGACGAGGTGATCAGCCGGTTCCTGGTGTGGGAGGCGCTGGACCGCGCGCTGCCCGTGCAGTTCCACGTCGGCTACGGGGACGCGGACCTGTCGCTGCACCGGTGCGACCCGTCGCTGCTCACCGACCTGCTGCGGGCCACCGCACCGCTGGGCGTGCCGGTCGTGCTGCTGCACAACTACCCGTTCCACCGCACCGCCGGGTACCTGGCGCAGGTGTTCCCGCACGTGTTCGTCGACCTGGGGCTGGCCACGCACGCGGTGGCGCACCAGGCGAGCCGGGTGCTGGCGGAGGCGTTGGAGATCGTGCCGTTCGGGAAGTTCCTGTTCTCCACCGACGCGTTCGCGCTGGCCGAGCTGTACTACCTGGGCACGCTGTTCTTCCGGCGCGCGCTGTCGGATTTCCTGTCCAGGGGTCTGCGGGAGCATGCTCTCGCAGAGGCGGACGCGGAACGGATCGCCCACCTGATCGGGTGGCAGAACGCGCACCGGGCTTACCGCCTGGAGTAGAGTCTCGAACGGGTGTTCGGCTCTGGACGGGGGTGGGTCTGTGGGCCGCAGCGCCAACCTGCCGCGCGGCCTGGTGGACCGCTTCCGCGCGCGTGGCGACGTCTGGCCGGACGACACCGGCTGCTCGATGCTCCACGTGGACATGGACGCCTTCTACGCGTCGGTCGAGATCCGCGACCGGCCGGAGCTGGCGCGGCTGCCGGTGGTCGTGGGCGGCACGGCGAACCGGGGCGTGGTCGCGTCGGCCAACTACATCGCCCGCGAGTTCGGCGTGCGCTCCGCCATGCCCACCTCGCACGCGCGCAGGCTGGCGCCGCACGCGGTGTTCGTGTCGCCGAACTTCGCCCGCTACCAGGAGGTCTCGCGCGGGGTGATGGCGATCTTCCGCGACATCACGCCGCTGGTGGAGCCGTTGAGCCTGGACGAGGCGTTCCTGGACGTGAGCGGCGCGCTGAAGCGGATGCGCCTCAGCCCGGCGCAGATCGCGAACCTGATCCGGGAGCAGGTGGAGCAGGCGCACGGGATCACCTGCTCGGTGGGCGTGGCGCCGACGAAGTTCCTGGCCAAGCTCGCGTCCGGGATGTGCAAACCGGACGGTCTCATGGTCGTGCCGCGCGAGGAGGTGCTGTCGTTCCTGCACCCGTTGCCGGTGTCGGCGCTGTGGGGCGTGGGGCAGCGGACCGCCGAGCACCTGGACCGGGTGGGGCTGGAGACGGTGGCGGACGTGGCCGCGACCCCGTTGCCGCGCCTGCGCAGGCTGATCGGGGTGGCGCTGGCCGAGCACCTGCACGCGTTGGCCCGGGGGCACGACGACCGGCCCGTGGTGCCGTCCACGCGGGAGAAGTCGATCGGCGCGGAGGAGACCTTCGAGGTCGACCACTTCGACCGGGAGCTGCTGCGCCGGGAGCTGCTGCGGCTGTCGGAGCGCTCGGCGGCGACGCTGCGGGCGCGGGGGCTGCGCGGGCGCACGGTGTCGATCAAGGTGCGGTTCGCCGACTTCACCACGATCACCAGGTCGAAGACGTTGCGGGTGGCGACGGACGTGACGCAGGAGGTCTACAGGACCGCGTCGACCCTGTTGGACGAGCAGGTGCCGCCGGGTGCGGTGCGGCTGATCGGGGTGCGGATCGAGCAGCTCGTCGAGGGCGACGACGGCGAGCAGCTGATGTTCGACGCGCCGGAGCGGGGCTGGCGCGAGGCGGAGCAGGCGGCAGACCAGGCGCGGTCGCGGTTCGGCACGGCGGCGATCCGCCCGGCCTCCCTGCTGAACCAGGGACCGACCAGGTCCGGCCTGAACGAGCCCAAACCGGATCGCGGCGGCTGACCGGTCCCCGGTTCGGGGCGGACGCGGTGCCGACGGTCCGCGTTCGGCTTCCCGTCCTCCACCGCCCCTCGTGAGCGAGCCGTTCGGGTGGTCGCGGGCCTGATCGGGGCCGTGCGGGTGGATCACCCGGCACAGTGGTGGCGTGGATCGGTTCTGGGGTCTGCTCACACCCTCCGAGCACGGGGTGCTCGCGGCGGCGGGTGTCGAGCGCGACTACCCGTCCGGCTCGGTGGTGTGCCACGAGGGCGAGGTGACGCGGCACGTGCTGGTCGTGCGGCGCGGCCTGCTGCGGGTGACCGCGACCACGGCGAACGGCAGCGAGAAGGTGCTGGCCGTGCGCGGGGCGGGGGACATCGTCGGCGAGCGCTCCGCGGTCGACGGGAGGCCGCGTTCGGCCACGGTGCGGGCCCTGGGCGCGGTGCGGGCGCTGGTGCTGTCCGCCGACTCGTTCGCGAGCCTGTGCCAGAGGTACCCGCGCATCGCGTGGTCCGTGCTGATCGTGGTGGTGGCGCGGCAACGTGACACGGACCGCCAGCGGATGCAGATCAGCGGCACGGCCACCCAGCGCGTCGCCGCCGTGCTCATCGACATGGCGTTGGAACGCGGCATCGCGGACCAGGGCGCGATCGCCCTCAGCCAGGAGGACCTGGCCGGCATCGCGGGCACCTCCCGGGAATCGCTCGTGCGGGTGCTGCGCGCGCTGCGCGAGGAGGGCATCATCAGCACCGGGCGGCGGAAGATCGACATCCACCACGTCGGCCGGCTCTACGACTTCACCAACTGATTTCCCCTTGTGCGTCATCTGACGCAGAACACCGGCTCCGAACCTCCTACAAATGAGCTATCAGCCGAGTTCAGAGGGGGAGTCATGAACCACATCGAGGAGCCTGCCAGGTCCCGCCGGCGGTTCACCGAACGCCTCGCCAGCACCCTCGTCTTCACCGCCGTCATGCTCTGGGCGGCCGTGGTGGTCATCGTCAAGTCCGATGTCGACGGCGTGGTCGCCCTCGCCGTCTCCTTCGTCCTCGCGGGCGGTCTGGTGGCGGTGTACGACGCCTGGCGCGACCTGCGCTCCGTCCGCCGCGAGCTGGACGTGGAGATCCACGAGGAGCTCGTCCGCCTGTAGACCAAGCGGTGGCCAACGAGGGGTGGCCGCCGTTCTCCGAGGCCTTCCGCAGACTGGTCGGGTCTGCGGAAGGCCTCCTTTCGTCGGAGTTGTCCACAGCCCACCGAGTTGTCCACAGTTCGCGAACTCGCCCTCGCCCACCCCGCCCGACCGGTCGATCGTGGACACATGCGAACCACCAACCGCACCACCATCGACCTGGACGCCCTGGGCGGCTTCTTCCCCCAACGAGTGGCCACCGCGTCGGAACTGCTGACCCTGGGCCTGCCGAGCGGTGAGCTGGCCGTCCGCTGCCGCCCGCAGGGCCCGTGGCAGCACGTCCTGCCCGGCATCCTGCTGCTGGCCCGAACACCGCCGACCCGTGCCCAACTGGTGCGGGCGGCCTTGCGCTACGGCGGCCCGCAGACCCTGCTGACGGGCGTGGACGCGCTCCAGCTCCACGGCCTCCGAGCCCTGCCGGCCACCGGCCCGGTCCAGATCCTCGTCAACCGCGCCCTGGAACCGGCCGGCAAGGTCCGCATCACCCGGGTCCGCCGTTTACCCGACCCGGTGCTGCGCCGGGGCTTCCTGACGGCTCCGCTGGCCAGGGCGGCCGTCGACACCGCCAGGGCGCTGCGTCACCGTGACGACATCCGCGCCGTGCTGACCGAGGTCGTGCGCCACGGCGGCGTCCCGGTGGCCGACCTGAGAGCGGGCCTGGCCAGGTCGTCCGAAGACGCCAGGCAGGTCCTCTCCGAACTGGCCGACGGCGTCCGCTCGGTCCCGCAGGCCTGGGCCAGGGCCGTCCTGGACGACCTCCCCCTCCCGCCACCGGCCTGGGGCGTTCCGCTCAGCACGCCCGAGGGTCGCCCGCTGGGCATCGCCGACGCCTGGTGGGACGACCGAGCCCTGGCCTGGCAGTTCAACAGCCAAACCCCCACCTCGAACCTCCTGGCAGCGGCCGGCGCCGTCGTCCTGCACACCACCCCCACCCGCCTCCGCCAATCCCCGACAACCGTGGCCCAAGACCTGCTCCGCGCCGCCACCCAAGCCACCGCCCGCCCACGACCCCGAATAACCGCGCCGCACTTCGCCAAAAGCCCTTCATCCCCGACCCACCTCTAACCCATCGCCCCTCGAACCGCCTCACCACCCACCTGCCGCCCGACCACCCCCGACCTCTGGCCCGCCCACCCCGACAACCGGCGGCGACCATCCGATCCTGACCACCGCCTGCCGACCACCGCCTGCCGACCCCCCTCTGGTGACCGCCCTCTGGTGACCGGCCGTCCCCATGCGTCCCCATCCGTCCCCAGCCGTCGACCAGCAGGCCCTGGGACCCACCCATCCGGCCGAACCCGAACGAGCGGAGTGGCCGGCCGTGTGCGGGTCCGCCATCCGTCCCGTACCGAGCAGGGCCGGGCCGATCAGCGCCGCGACCACCGCGGCCGGGAAGGAGCCCACCACCTCGCCCACCTCAAGCAGTCCTCGCCCGCCCCGCGTCGCCGCCACCAAGCGGCTCACCGCCCAGCCCTCAGAAGGGAGGAATCCGACCGCACGCTGCCGTGGCAAGTCGTCACCCGAGAGAGCCGGAACGGCCGGCCGCCGACGGCTCCGGCCCGAGCAGGGAGAGGTGGGCGGGGGTGTCGGCTTCGTGGTCCCGTACCCGACCTCGGGCGACCTCCGGGCCAAGAACACCCAGGCACAGTCGATCGACGGCAGGCTGTGATTTCGGTCTCGGTCGGTGCCTCGGCCGTCAGGCACTGTCGACCACGGAGAGTAGTCGGACAGTGCCGAACGTGGGATGGGAGGAGGATGAAGCAGGCGCGGTCGGGCATGACGGCTCGCGGATGGGTAGTCGTGGGCCCCGATCACCCGCGCAGGAGAGTGAACATCGGAGCTTTCTGGCCCCTTGACAGTTGACCTCGGGGCGAGTTGTGCGACCTCACGGTGGTCTGACCGTTGACCCGTGAGGATGATGGTGACAGAACGAACCGCTTAGGGGCACGGACTGGGTAGTCGGCGAGCCTCGCGAATCGTATCCTGGTTGTGACGCCCCCAGGGCGGGGCGTCCGCCGGGACCGGCGGCAACCGTGATTACCCGGCGCCCGCGACCGCTGTGCCGGAGGAGGAGCCATGCCACTCTCCGAGCACGAGCAGCGACTGCTCGACCAGATCGAGCGCGCGCTCTACGCCGAGGACCCGAAGTTCGCATCCACTGTGCGCGGTGCCAAGCTGCGCAAGCCGTCACGACGGCGTCGCATCCAAGGCATCGCGTTGTTCGCCGTGGGTGTGGCACTGCTGGTGACGGGTGTGATGTTGCCGAAGCTCGCTGGTATCCCGGTGGTGAGCGTGGTCGGCTTCCTGTTGATGTTCTTCGGCGTACTGCTCACCGTGACGACGCTGCGTCGTGGTGACCAGGGTGCCGAAGAGCCCAGCGAAGAGGGAAGCCGGCCCAGCCGCAGCTCGTTCTCACAGAAGATGGAAGAACGTTTCCGTCGCCGTTTCGAGGACGAGTAGTCCGCGCGACAGCCCGATTGAACGACTGAACAACGCACACGGCCCGCCCCGGGAACCTCCGGGGCGGGCCGTGTGCATGGGGCCCGGGAGCCCAGGGGAGTACGCGGAACGCACGAGGGCCGGGGGATACCCGACCCTCCACGTCACCGAACAGCTACTCGTCTGGGTCCCGGTCGGCCGGCGGCTTCGGCTGGAGCACGGACCGGGGCAGGACCTTCGCCTTCAACGCCAGCGGCGCGTTGCGGTTCAGGCTCTGGCGCACGCTGTCCACCGCGCCCGGCAGGGACGGGTCCGCCGACGCCCGGGTGCTGTACCAGGACCGCTCCACCGCGCCGACGACCGCGCGCAGCCCGTCCCGCCCCTGCTCGTCCAGGTTGTGCGCCCGCACCAGCCGCCGCGCGGCCACCCGGACGGTCTCGGTGCGCGGCACCCTCGTGCCCCGGTCCACGGACTCCGCGACCAGCTCCTGCCAGGCCGCGCTCGCCGCGTCCGGACCCAACCCGGCCACCGCGCGCAACCGCTGCTGCCGCCGCCAAGCCCGCACGGCGGCGGGCGTCGCCGCGGCCAGCGCCACCAGCAGCACCACCGCCAGCGGCCACGAGAGCAGCGCCACCGCCAACACCAGCACGAGCGCCCAAGCCGCCACCGCGGCCACCGCCACCGCCGAACGCAGCCGCACCGGCCCCACCGGCCGCGTCAACCGCTCACCGCCGAACAGCACCGCCAACGTCGCCAGCAACGCGATCAGGGCCGCCACCCCGAGCGTCACCCAGTGCCACGTCGGCGTCACCTCCTCGGCCGCCGTCGTCCCGTCCTGGCCCTGCGCGTCCGGCACGGCCGAAGCCGACGCCGACGTGCCCGGAGCCGTCGTGGTGGTCGTCGTGGTCGTCTGGCCGGCGCTGGAGCCGTCCTCCTCGTCGTCCGGGTTCAGCCCGGAGATGTACGGCGGCGTCACGCCACGACCATCCGACAGCGGCGTGGGGTCGAACGTCATCCAGCCGTAGCCGGGGAAGTAGATCTCGACCCACGCGTGCGCGTCCTGCGACGTGATCGTCTGCACGTCACCGGTGGCGAACCCGGCCGTGAAGCCCAGCGCCACCCGGGCGGGCATCCCGACCGACCGCGCCATGATCGCCATCGCCGACGCGTACTGCTCGCAGAACCCCTTCTTGCCGTTGAGCACGAAGTCCTCCAACGCGTCCACGGACGTGTCGGAGTTCGTGGTCTGCGTCGTGTACTCGTAGCCCTGCGTGCCGTCGGTGAAGTGCCGGTACAGCGCGGTCGCCTGGTCGAACCGGTTGTCGTACCCGGACACGATCTCCCGCGCCAGCGCCGCCACCCGGCCCTCGACGCCCGGAGCCTCCAGGTACGCCGGGTCGATGTCCAGCGGACCCGTGGCCTTGCGCAGCGTGTCCGCCGACGGGGTGTCGAACACCGTCTCGAGCGTGTACGGATCGGACTTGCGCGGCCGGACGCTGTAGATCATCCCGCGCCCGGGGTCGTACCTCCAGTTGTCGTCGACCTCCTGGACGGCCCGCGGCCTGCCGTAGACCGGCAGCCAGTTGTCCACCCAGTTGACCGGCTCGATCCGGACGTCGGTGACCTGGCCGCCGCCGGTGTCGCCGGGCTGCTCGGGCAGCCGACCGTTCGCGGGCACGCCCTCCGGCATGTTCCCGCCCAGCTCCCAGCCCTTGTCCGGCACGTACTGGCGCAACGTCATGGCCCGCAGGTACGCCGACGTGGCCGGCATGTTCCGCACCCGGAACAGCTCGCGCGGCGCGCCCTGGTTGAGCATGCCCCGCAGCTGCGTCATCGGGTCGATGCCCAGCCCGCCGGTGCCGCCGCCGACCTCCTGGCCGGTGCCCGGCAGCCTGCCGACCGTGCCGACCAGGGTCAGGCTCGCGCCCGCCACCAAGGCCACCACCACGGCCAGGCCCGCCACCGCCGTCGCCGCCGGTCCCGACCCGCTCTGGCCGCCGTTGGGCAGCCTGCCGCGCCACGCCTCGTGCCGGTGCTGCCCGTCCACGGCCAAGAGCAGCGCGAACGCCGCCGCGCCGAACACGAACGTCCACAGCGGCAGCATCTCGTCGGCCAGCGACGCCGGCACCGCGAACACGCACAGCAGCACCAGCCCGGACGCGGCGGGCGCCGCCAGGCCGACCGCCAGGGTGTCCACCAGGATCGCGACCAGCCCGATCGCCACCATCACCAGGCACCGCATGGCCGGGCTGTCCGGCACCGGCGGCACACCGGTCTGCACCTCGGTCATCGCGTCGCCCAGCACCGACAGCAGGTCCTGCAACGACTGCGGACCGGGCAGCACGACCAGCACGCCGCTGCGGGTGAAGATCGTCACCAGCAGGCACAGCAGCGCCAGCAGTTGCCCCAGGCCGACCACCGCGGTCGGCACCCGGGTCGCCCGCAGCAGCACGCCCGTGCCGCCCACCACCGCGATCGCCACGGCCAGGTACACCAGCCACAGCACGCCGTCGAGCACGCTGGACAACGCCGTCGCCGCGCACAGCGTGGCCAGGCCGGCGACCGCGGGTGTCGCGCTCACCACCCAGCCGTCGCGCGCCGCGGCCGTTCTGCCGGTCACTGGCCCACCTCCGTGCGCACCACCGGGCCGCGGTTGCCCGCGCTGTGGCACAGCTCCTGCCAGACCTGCCCCATCGGCGTCGAGGGCCGCGCCACGACCACGCCCCACCCCGCGCCGCTCAACAATCTCTGCGCGTCGACGGGATCCGGCGCCGGGTCCTCCGCCGCCGACGCCCACGCGCCCACGTCCATCACGATCGCCAGGCTGCGCATCCCGCGCGGCCGGTTGCGCACCAGCGCGTCCACCACGGCGGGCGTGCTGCCGCCGAGGATCGCGATGACCTCCTGGCCCGCGCCGGGGTCCAGGCCCGTGGCGGGCTCACGGCGGTGCGACGGCGGCAGCGCGGCCAGCGCGTCCAGCACCACCGCGTCGCTGTACCCGCTGTCACCCGGTCCGCCCGCCAGCACCCGGCCGTCGTCGCCGACCAGCCGCACCTGGTGGCCGTACCGGTGCAGGTGCAGGCAGATGGAAGCGGCCATCGACACCGCCCACTCCAGGCTCGCGCCGGGTCCGCTGCCCCGGTGCGCGACCAGCCGGTGGTCCAGCAGCACGGTCGTGCCGCCGCGCCACGGCCGCTCCTCGACCCGCACCATCAGCTCGTCGCGCCGCGCGGTCGAGCGCCAGTGCACCTTCCGCAGGTCGTCGCCGTGCCGGTAGGGGCGGACCACCGCGTCGTCCTCGCCCTGGCCTGCGCGCAGCCGGATCGAGCCGTCGTCGCCGGAGCCCATGCCCGAACCGCTCGGCAGACCGGTCAGCGCCACCACGCGGGGCACCACGACCAGCCGGCTGCGACCCGCCATCTCGCGGTCGAACTCGGCCAGCCCGAACGGGTCGGTGATCCGCGCCATCAGCGGGCCGACCTGCTGGACGCCGCGCATCACCGGCTTGAGCGGGTACCGCAGCACGGTCACGATGTTGCGCGGCAGCCGTTCCACCACGAACCGCGGGCGCGCGCCCAGCGCGTACGGCACCGCGTCCTCCAGCAGCAGCCCGCCGGTCGGCAACCGCCCGGCGCTGCGCAGCTCCACCCGCACGTCCGTCGCCGAACCGACCTGGACGCGGCTGGGGTGCAGCAAGCGGGTCGCGTGCAGGCCGACCCTGGCCCGCTGCGCCAGCCAGGCCGCCAGCAGCGGCAGGGCCACCACGAACGCCGCCACGCGCAGCAAGTCGCGCTCGTTGAGCACGATCGCGCACAAACCGGCCGCGAACCCCGCGGCCAACAGGCACCGGCCCCGGGTGGTCAGCCCGGACAGGGCTCCGCGCATGTCAGCGGTGGTTGTTCGGGTTGACGCCGTGCAGGAACTGCCCGGTCGGGTCCAGCGCCGCCTGCGGCACCGGCACCCGCTGGAGCAGGTTGCGCACCAGGTCGGCCGACGACCGGCGGGCCGCCTGCGCCTCGGCGGTCAGCACCAGGCGGTGCGCCAGCACCGGCACGGCCACCGCGTGGATGTCGTCGGGCACCACGAAGTCGCGGCCCGCCAGCGCGGCCTGCGCCCTGGCCGCCCGCACCAGTTGCAACGTCGAGCGCGGCGACGCGCCCAGCCGCAGCTCGGGCAGCCGCCGGGTGGCGCCGACCAGCTCCACCGCGTACCGGCGGATCTCCTGCGACAGGTGCACCCGCCGCACCACGTTGACCAGCCGGAGCACCTGCTCGGCGTCCGACACCGGCCGCAGGTCGGCCATCGGGTCGTGGCCCGCGTGCTCGTCCACCATCGCCAGCTCGGCGGCCGGGTCCGGGTACCCGATGGAGACCCGCGCGGTGAACCGGTCGCGCTGGGCCTCGGGCAGGGCGTAGGTGCCCTCCATCTCGATCGGGTTCTGCGTGGCGATCACCATGAACGGCGCACCGAGCGGGTAGGTCTGCCCGTCGACGGTGACCTGGTGCTCTTCCATGCACTCCAGCAGCGCCGACTGGGTCTTCGGCGAGGCCCGGTTGATCTCGTCGCCCACCACGATGTTGGCGAACACCGGGCCGGGGCGGAACTCGAAGTCGTTGTCCTGCCGGTTGTAGATCGACACGCCGGTGATGTCGCTGGGCAGCAGGTCGGGCGTGAACTGGATGCGGCTCACGGTGCAGTCGATGGACCGGGCCAGCGCCTTGGCCAGCGACGTCTTGCCCACCCCGGGCACGTCCTCCACCAGCAGGTGCCCCTCGGCCAGCAGCGTCACCAGCGCGACCCGGACGACGTCCGGCTTGCCGACGATCACCTTCTCCACGTTGGCGGCGATCCGCCCGACCGCGGCGTGCAGCTCCGCGAGCGCTTCTTCCCGGACCGGCGCGTGGTTGGCCTGCGCGGTGCCGGCCGGTGCGTGGTTGGCCTGGTTGACCGCGGGCACGCCGCTGCCGCCCCCGTAGGAGTGTTCTGGCAGCGCGGCTGGCTGTGTACTCGGAGTCACTCGACCTCCTGGAGCAGGGCGCGGCCCTACCGCGACCGGTTCGCGGTGGCGGTGAGCGTTTCACGCAGTGTGTCAAACCAGGGCGAAGCGCCCCACACCGATTGAACAGTTTCGTGCCGTCGGTTTCCACGGCCCGCGGAGACGGCCGCTCCACCCCGCTCCACCACGATTCCCCACCTGTCCCGCCGGTGAACCGGTTTTGCCCGATTTCACTGCGCCATCCGGGTGGAGATCGGGCCGGTTCGGCTCACCCGCGGAGGTGGTCGCGCTCGGCGTCCCCCACCACGCTCCACCCCGGTCATCTTCGCTCTACCTGCGTAAACGCTTCGGCACACGACGTGCAACCACCCGTTTCAGCGTTGACTGTGGTGAAAAGTGGGGTACTGTGGCGCCCGGTGGGGCAGACGGGGGCTCCACTGCCGGTCGGAAGTGAAGCTTCCGGCGTCGGGAGGTGGGCGCCGTGTTCCTGGGCACGCACTACCCGAGGCTGGACGACAAGGGCCGACTGACGCTGCCTGCGAAGTTCCGGGACGCGCTAGCGGGGGGTCTCATGGTCACCAAGGGCCAGGACCACTGCCTCTACGTGTTCCCGCGGGCCGAGTTCGAGCAGATGGCGCGCAAGGTGGCGGAGGCTCCTTTCACCAACGAGGCCGTCCGCGCCTACCAGCGCTACCTGTTCGCCGGCACCGACGAGCAGCGGCCGGACGGCCAGGGCCGGGTGTCGATCGCACCGGAGCTGCGGCGGTACGCGGGGCTGACCAAGGAGTGCGTGGTCATCGGCGCGATCAACCGCCTGGAGATCTGGGACGCGCAGGCGTGGCAGCGCTACCTCGAAGAACACGAGGACAGCTACGCCACGGCACGCGAGGAGGTGCTGCCCGGCGTCTTCTAGATCGGCTGGCTCGGCCGTTGTTTCGAGGTTTCGGGTGCCGTGAGGCCTCGGTCCGCTCGGCTTTCGGCCCTGGCGCACCTTCCCCGGCGCCAGGTCCGACGGGCGGGCGGGGACCTGACGACACCCGAATTTCTGCATCTGGTGAGGGGGGACCATCGAGGGAGGGGACATGGTGGAGCAGGCGCGTCACGTGCCGGTGCTGCTCGACCGCGTCCTGGAACTCCTGGCCCCCGCGCTGGCCGATCGGGACGCCGTGTTCGTGGACTGCACGCTCGGCCTGGGCGGGCACTCCGAAGCGGTCCTGCGCGCGCACCCCCGGGTGCGGCTGATCGGGCTGGACCGCGACCCGCAGGCCATCGAGCTGTCCCGGCGGCGGCTGGCGCCGTTCGGCGACCGCGTGGAGTTCGTCCGGACCACGTACGACGGGATCGCCGAGGCGGTCGGCGGCGCGAAGGTCGACGGGATCCTGATGGACCTCGGCGTGTCCTCGCTCCAGCTCGACGCCGAGGAGCGCGGGTTCGCCTACTCCAAGGACGCGCCGCTGGACATGCGGATGAGCGCGGGCACCGGGATGACGGCGGCGGACGTGCTGAACACGTACTCGGTGGACGACCTGACCCGGATCCTGCGCGACTACGGCGAGGAGCGGTTCGCCCGCAAGATCGCCGGCGCGGTGGCGCGGGAACGGGAGCGCGAGCCGTTCACCACCAGCGGCCGGCTGGTCGAGCTGCTCTACGACGTGGTGCCCGCGGCGACCCGCCGCACGGGCGGCCACCCGGCCAAGCGGACGTTCCAGGCGTTGCGCATCGAGGTGAACGAGGAGCTGGAGTCGTTGCGCCAGGCCCTGCCCGCGGCGCTCTCGGTGCTCGCCGTCGGCGGCCGGATCGTCGTGGAGTCCTACCAGTCGTTGGAGGACCGGATGGTCAAGCGGGCGTTCACCGCGCTGGCCACGTCGACGTCACCGCGGGACCTGCCGGTGGAGCTGCCCGGCCACGGCCCCCAGCTGCGGCTGGTGACCAGGGGCGCGGAGCAGGCGAACGAGCAGGAGATCGAGGAGAACCCCAGGGCCGCCTCGGTGCGGCTGAGAGCGGCGGAACGCATCCGGGAGGCGACATGACCGCACCGGCACGGACCGGTGGCGGCGTGCCGTCCTCGTCCCGGTCCGCCAAGCCCCGTGAGCGCGCGCTGAAGGCCGTGCCCGCGGAACGCCGCCGCTCGGCCGCCGCGGAACGGGCCTACGCCCGGCGGGCACAGCGGTCGTCGTCGAAGCGCGGACCGGCGGTGACCCGTCAGCCGACGGTGGCGCCCAAGGCCCCGTTCGTGGTGATGGTGATGATCGTGCTGGGCGTCGGCATCGCGGCGATCATGTGGCTGTCGACCCAGGCGACCGCCGACTCGTACCGGTTGCAGGACGCGCGGGCCGAGGAGACCAGGCTCGCGCGGCAGGTCGAGCAGCTGCGGCGGGAGGTCGCGCTGGCGGAGTCGCCGCCGAGCCTGGCCGACGCCGCGGCGAAGCTCGGCCTGGTGCCGGCCGGTGACCCGGCCCGGTTGCGGCAGCTCCCGGACGGGTCGATCGAGGTGTACGGCAAGCCGTCCGCCGTCCAGCCGCCACCGCCGTCGACTTCGCCGTCCACCGCGCCACCCACGTCGCCGTCCTCCCCGCCGCCCGCGCAGGGCCAGGCCACGCCGGCCACGACGGGGCAGGAGGCGGGCGGTCAGCAGCCGCCGCAGGGCTAGCGGATCGGTCACCACAGCGTCGACAACACCGAGGAACAGCCGGTACCAGGAGGTCAGTGATGCCGGGGCCCAGCCGGGGCAGGCCCGTGCGACGCCCGTTGTCCGTCCGAGGACCCGCTCCCCGCAAGCGGCGCGGCGGCAACAGCCGAGTCCGGCTCGCGGTGGGCCGGCTGCTGCTGGTGGGCGCGCTGCTCCTGGCCGGGATCAAGCTGGTCCAGGTCCAGGGCTTCCAGGCGGAGGCGTTGTCCGCGCAGGCCGAGCAGCAACGCGCCACGCCGATCGACATCCCCGCCCCGCGCGGCTCGATCCTGGACCGCAACGGCAACCAGTTGGCGTTCAGCATGGAAGCGCGCGCTCTCTACGTCATGCCGCAGCGGATGCGCGCGGAGTGGGCGAAGGCGCTCGAGGACGACCCGGACATCGGCAGCTTCTCCGACCGCATCGCGGCCATGGCCGCGTTCATCGAGCAGACGCTGGGCAAGGAGGTCGCCGGGCAGAAGACCGACCGCGACACCATGCTCGCCAAGCTCTCCCGGGACACGACCTACGTCGAACTCGTGGACAACGTCGACCCCGCCAAGGCCGCCGTCATCACCGACGCGTACTACAACATCGGCTCCGAGTACCGGGCCGTGCGCGTCTACCCGAACGGCGACCTGGCGTCGAACATCATCGGCGCGGCGAACTGGCGCAAGGACGCCGAGCCGCCCGCCACGCACGGCCTGCTGGGCTTGGAGATCGCGCAGGACAACCTGCTCGCCGGGCACCACGGGCGGCGCGTCGTGGACACCATGCAGGGCAACGACAACGTGGTCATCCCCGGGCCGGGCCGGTCGCGCGAGCTGGCCGCCGCGACGCCGGGCAAGAGCCTCGAGCTGACGCTGGACGTGGACACGCAGTACGCGTTGCAGCGCATGGTCACCGACTACACGACCAAGACGGCGGCGCGCAGCGGGTCCGCGGTGGTGATGGACGTGCGGACCGGCGAGATCGTGGCCATGGCCAACGACAAGACGTTCGACCCGAACGACTTCGGCAAGGCCACCGACGACCAGCTGCGCAACATCGCGGTCACCTCGGTGTTCGAGCCCGGCTCGGTCAACAAGCTCGTGACCGCGGCGACGGCCGTCGAGGACGGCATCTACCAGCCGGACAGCGTGCTGCGGGTCGACGGCAGCATCAAGGTCGCCGACCGGGTGATCGGCGACTGGTGGCAGCACGGGCCGCTGGACATGACGTTCACCGGTGTGTTCGCCAGGTCGTCCAACGTGGGCACGCTGATGACGGCGCAGAAGATCGGCCAGGACCGGTACTGGGACATGCTGCACAAGTTCGGGCTGGGCGAGCGGACCCAGTCCGGGTTGCCCGGCGAGGAGCCCGGCTACGTGCCGCCGCTGAACCAGTGGTCCGGCTCCACGTTCGGCAACCTGCCGATCGGGCAGGGCCTGAACATGACGTTGCTGCAGATGACCGGGATGTACCAGGCCATCGCGAACGACGGCGTGCGCATCGCGCCGCGGATCCTGCGCGCCGAGGTGTCGGCCGACGGCAGCCGCAAGGAGATCGAGCCGGCGAAGACCGAACGGGTGGTGTCCCCGCAGACGGCCAAGACGGTCCGCGACATGTTCCGCGCCGTGGTGCAGAAGGCTCCTGGGCCGGACTCGGCGGCGCAGAGCGGAACCGGCGTGCCCGCCGCGCTGCCGGGCTACCAGATCACCGGCAAGACGGGCACGGCGCAGCAGATCGACCCCAAGTGCGACTGCTACAGCAGCTCGCAGTACTGGATCACGTTCGCCGGCATCCTGCCCGCCGACAACCCCCGGTTCGTGGTCGGCATCATGCTGGACAACCCGACCCGCGAACCCCAGTCGGCCGCGCCGCTGTTCCACGACATCGCGTCGTACCTGACCCAGCGCTACCAGATCCCGATGTCGGCCGAGCAGAGCCCGATCGTGCCTCTCGTGCTCTGACCGGCTGCGATAGTGTCGGATGATGCCCTTCACCGGCCCGGACGGTGGCTGAGCGCCACGATCCGCGGATCGATCGCCTGATCAGGGGCGTCGTAGTGGGGTGGGAGTCCGGTGTGGCGCGCCGGGTGCGCGGTCGTTCGCGGCCGGTCCGGATCCGCGTCCGCGTGCGTGACGGCCGCTGTGGACCGCCGCGGTGGAGCGAGGAGGGGCATGGCGACCGAGTTCCGGGTGCTCGGACCCCTTGAGGTCAGCCACGACGGCCGCTTGGTGCCGTTGCCCGCCGGCCAGGCGCGCGTCCTGTTGGCCACGCTGCTGCTGCGGGCCAACCAGGTCGTTCCGGTGGACGACCTGGTGGAACGGCTGTGGGACGACCCGGGAGGCGACCCGGCCAGGCGGAGGGCGGCGTTGCACATGGCCGTCACCAGGTTGCGGCAGTCGCTGGACGTGGTCGACGTCGTGCGCACCGCACCCGGCGGGTACGTCGCCGACGTGCGGCCGGACGCCCTGGACCTGCACCGGTTCCGCTCGTTGGCGGGGGAACGCCGGTTCGCCGAGGCGCTGGAGCTGTGGCGCGGCGCGCCGCTGTCGGACGTCCGGTCCGACGTGCTGCACCGCGAGGAGGTCGCGCCGCTGCTGGAGGAGCGCCTGACCGTGGTGGAGCAGCGGATCGACGCCGACCTGGCCGCCGGGCGTGCGCCGGAGCTGGTCGCCCAATTGCGCTCGCTGACCCGCCGGCACCCGTTGCGGGAGCGGTTCTGGGGTCAGCTCATGCTCGCGCTGTACCGGTCGGACCAGCCGGCGGAGGCGCTCGCGGCCTACCGGTCGGTCAGCGCGCTGCTGGCCGAGGAGCTGGGCGTCGATCCCGGTCCGCAGCTCCAGGACCTGCACCAGCGGATCCTGACCAACGGCCTGGGCCGAGCGACGCCGGTACCGCGCCACATCCCCGCCGATACGCCCCTGTTCGTCGGGCGCGCGGACGAGCTGCGACGCTTGGATGCCGGGATCGACCAGGGCGCGGTCGTCATCGGCGGCGCCGCCGGCATGGGCAAGACGGCGTTGGCGGTGCACTGGGCGCATCGGGTCGCCGAGCGGTTCCCGGACGGCCGGTTGCACGTCAACCTGCGCGGGTTCGGCCCGAACGGCGCGCCGGTGGAGCCGGACGAGGCGATCCGCGGGTTCCTCGACGCGCTGGGCGTCGCGCCGGAGCAGGTTCCGCCGACCCCGCAAGCGCGGGTCGGGCTGTACCGCAGCGTGCTGGCGGACCGAAGGGTCCTGGTGCTGCTGGACAACGCGCGCGACAGCGAGCAGGTGCGTCCGCTGCTGCCCGGCGGACCGGGCTGCCTGGCCGTGGTCACCAGCCGTGACGCGCTCACCGGCCTGGTTGTCCAGGAGGGCGCGCTGCCGCTGACACTGGGTGTGCTCGACGCCGACGAGGCCCGGGAACTGCTGCGCCGGCGGATCGGCGCGCGACGGATCGCCGCCGAACCGGAGGCCGTCGAGGAGCTGATCGCGCACTGCGCGGGGTTGCCGTTGGCGTTGTCCGTGGTGGGCGCACGTGCCGCCGGGCACCCGGGCTTCCCGCTGCGGGCGTTCGCCGGTGAGCTGGCCGACGAGCGGACGCGCCTGGAGGCGTTGGACACCGGTGAGCGGTCCACCAGCGTCCGGGCGGTGTTCTCCTGGTCCTACGACCGGCTCAGCCCGGCCGCCGCGCGGATGTTCGGCCTGCTCGGGGCGCATCCCGGTCCCGAGGTGTCGGTACCGGCGGCGGCGAGCGCGGCGGCCGTGCCGGTCGGCGTGGCCCGCTCGGTCCTCGGTGAGCTGAGCCGTGCGCACCTGCTCGTGGCGCACGCCCCCGGCCGGTTCTCGTTCCACGACCTGCTCCACGCCTACGCCCGCGACGTGGCGGCGGAGCGGGACCAGGCCGAGGTGCGCCTGGCCGTCGGGCGCCTGCTCGACCACTACCTGCACACCGCGCGGGCGGGCCACCACGTGGTCTACCCGCAACGCGACCTGCCGCCCGCCGAGCCCCGGCCCGATGTCGTGGTGACCGCTTTCCGGGATCGCGCGGACGCGCTGGCCTGGTTCGCCGTCGAACGGCCCGCGCTGTTCGCGATGATCGGACACGCGGCCGAACTCGGGTTCACCGACCACGCCTGGCAACTGCCCCAGTCGATCACGGTGTTCTGCCGGACGCGCGGCTACTGGCTGGAGGCCACCCGGGACGCGTCGACCGACGGGCCGCGGCTACCCCACCAGGTCGACCCGACGTCGGCCGACCCCGCGTTCCCGACCACTCCCGACCTCGACCGCGCCGAGTTCCACCTCCGGCGGGCGCTGGCGCTGGTCGCCGACCGGCGGGGCCGGGCGGCGATCCACCGCAACCTCGCCGCGCTGGACGAGTCCGCGGGCCGCAACCGCGAGGCGTTGCGCCACATGAAAAGGGCCCTGGACGAACTGGAGCCGCTGGGCACGAGCCTCGACTACGCCCTGGCGTCGAACGCGGTGGGCTGGCTGCACACCCTCCTGGGCGAACACCGCGTCGCGATCGGGCACTGCGAGCGGGCCCTGACGATGTTCCGCGAACTCGGCGATGCGCTCGGCGAGGCCGCCACCCTGGACAGCCTCGGTCACATCCACCACCACCTCGGGAACCTGGAGGAAGCCCGGCACCGCTACCGGTCCGCGCTCCCGCTGTACCGCGCGGTCGGTGAGCGGTACGAGGAAGCGGCCACCCTGGACCGCCTGGGCGACGCCCACGAGGCGGCGGACGACCTCGGCGAAGCGCACCGGGCGTGGACCCGGGCGCTCGCGGTCTTCGACGAGCTGGGAGATGCCGACGCGGCCAGGGTGCGGGGAAAACTGCGCCGCAACGGAGCACCGACCGGGCACGTCGGTGGACGGCCCCGCGACTGACCGCCGGCGCCGTCCCTCGTCCGGAGTGGACGTGCCGGACGAACACTCTCCGTGCGCCGGTAGCCTTCCGCGCGTGCCTGCCAAGCTAGAGGGCAAGGTCGCGACCGCTCCGCCTCGCCCTTCCCGCACCCAGCCCGTTGCCGTGTCCGAGCTCGCCACGACGGTCGACGCGCACTTGACCGCTCCCGACCGGGCGCACGTCCAGGTCGGCGGCGTGACGTTGCGCGCTCAGCACGTGCGGCCCGGTGACCTGTTCGCCGCGCTGCCGGGCACCCGGGTGCACGGCGCCGACTTCGCCGCCCAGGCCGTGGCGAACGGCGCGGTGGCCGTGCTGACCGACGCCGCGGGCGCGGAGAAGGTCCACGACGTGCCCGTGCTGGTGCACCCGGACCCGCGCGGGGTCCTGGGCCGGCTCGCGTCACGCGTCTACGGCGACCCGTCCGCCAAGCTCGCCGTGTGGGGCGTGACCGGCACGTCCGGCAAGACCACCACCAGCTACATGATCGACTCGGCGTTGCGCGCGGCCGGTCGCGCCACCGGGCTCATCGGCACCGTCGAGACGCGCGTCGCGGGCGACCGGCTGGACAGCGCCCTCACCACGCCGGAGGCCCCCGACCTGCAGGCGTTGCTGGCCGTGATGGTCGAGTGCGGCACCACGGACGTGGCCATGGAGGTCTCCAGCCACGCGTTGCGCCTGGGCCGGGTCGGCGGCGTCGGGTTCGCGGTCGGCGCGTTCACCAACCTCTCGCAGGACCACCTGGACTTCCACCCGGACATGGAGGACTACTTCCGGACCAAGGCCGAGCTGTTCGACGGCCGGGCCCGCACCGAGGTGGTCTGCGTGGACGGCGAGTGGGGCCCGCGGCTGGTCACCGACCACACCGTCACGGTCGCGACCACCAAGCCCGCCCACTGGACGGCCACCGACGTCACCGTTTCCGCGACGGGCGAGCAGACGTTCACCGCGCACGGCCCGGACGGCGTCACGCTCGACGTCGCGCTCCGGCTCCCCGGCGACTTCAACATCGCCAACGCCCTGCTGGCCGTCGCCTGCCTGCACTCCCAGGGCGTCCCGCTCGACGCGGTCCGCGAAGGGCTCCGCGACGTCCAGGTGCCCGGCCGGATGCAGCGCGTGGACGAGGGCCAGGACTTCACCGCCGTGGTGGACTACTCGCACAAGCCGGCCGCCGTCGCGCTCGCCCTCGACGCCGTCCGCGCCCGCGCCACCGGCCGCGTCATCACGGTCCTGGGCTGCGGCGGGGACCGTGACACGGCCAAGCGCCCCCTCATGGGCGAGGAGGCCGCGCGCCGCAGCGACGTCCTGGTCGTCACCGACGACAACCCGCGCGGCGAGGACCCGGCCCTGATCCGGGCGGCCATGCTGCACGGCGCGCTGGCCGTGCCGGACGACGAGCGCGGTGAGATCGTGGAGATCGGCGACCGCCGCCGCGCCATCGAGCACGCCGTGTCCCTCGCGCGCACCGGCGACGTCGTCGTGGTCGCGGGCAAGGGCCACGAGACCGGCCAGGAGATCGCGGGCGTCGTGCACCCGTTCTCCGACGTGGACGCACTGACCGACGCGATCAGAGGAGCCACCCGGTGATCCAGCTCAGCCTCGCCGAGATCGCCGAGGTCGTCGGCGGCAAGCTGCACCACGCCACCGGCGCCGAGGTCGTCACCGGCAGCGTCGAGTTCGACACCCGCGAGGTCACCCCCGGCGGTCTGTTCGTGGCACTGCCCGGCGCCCGGGTCGACGGCCACGACTTCGCCGCCCAGGCCGTCGCGCAGGGCGCGGTGGGCGTGCTGGCGGGCCGCGAGGTCGACGCCCCGGCCGTCATCGCGCCACCCGTCGAACGCGACGGCGGCAACGCCTACGTGCTGTCCGGCGACACCGACGGCGCGGGCGCGGCCGTGCTCAAGGCCCTGGCCAAGCTCGCCCGGCACGTCACGGACCGGCTGGAGCACCTGACCGTCATCGGCGTCACCGGCTCGTCCGGCAAGACGTCCACCAAGGACCTCATCGCCCAGGTGCTCGCACCGCTCGGCCGGACCATCGCGCCACCGGGGTCGTTCAACAACGAGCTGGGCCACCCGTGGACGGCGTTGCGCGCCGACGAGGACACCCGGTTCCTGGTCCTGGAGCTGAGCGCCCGGGGCGTCGGCCACATCGCGGAGCTGTGCCAGGTCGCCGTGCCCCGCGTCGGCGCGGTGCTCAACGTCGGCAGCGCCCACCTCGGCGAATTCGGCTCGCGGGAGGGCATCGCGCAGGCCAAGGGCGAGCTGGTCGAGGCGCTGCCGGAGGGCGGCATCGCCGTGCTCAACGCCGACGACCCGCTCGTCGCGGGCATGGCCGGCCGCACGAAGGCCAAGGTCGTCCTGGTCGGGGAGCACCCGGCCGCGCAGGTCCGGGCCGCGGACATCGAGCTGGACGAGCAGGCCCGCGCCCGGTTCACGCTGGTCACGCCGCAGGGCGAGGCGAACGTCCGGCTGGCCGTCCACGGGCCGCACCAGGTCGGCAACGCCCTCACCGCGGCCGCGATCGCGCTGGAGCTCGGCGCGACCCCGGAGCAGATCGCGGACAGCCTCGGCAAGGCCGCACGGGTCTCCGCGCACCGCATGGCGGTCTCCGAACGTCCTGACGGCGTGACGGTCATCAACGACGCGTACAACGCCAACCCGGAGTCGGTGCGCGCGGCGCTGAAGTCGCTCGCGACCATCTCCAGGGCCACCACGCCCGCCCGCCGGAGCTGGGCGGTGCTGGGCCCGATGGCCGAACTGGGTGCGGACTCGATCCGCGCGCACGACGAGATCGGCAGGCTCGCGGTCCGCTTGGACATCAACAAGCTGGTCGTGGTCGGACAGGACGCCCGCGCGATGCACCAAGGGGCGCACCTGGAAGGATCTTGGGGCGAAGAAGCGATTGTGGTGCCCGACGTGACGGCGGCCGTCGAGCTGCTGCGCGACCAGGTGCGGCCCGGTGACGTCGTCCTGGTGAAGGCATCCAACTCATACGGCCTGTGGCGGGTTGCCGAGGCTCTCCTGGAGGCGGTCAGCAAGTGAAGAGCATCCTCATCGCGGCGGCCATCGCGCTGATCGCGTCGATCATGCTGACGCCGTACCTGATCAAGATCTTCTCCCGGCAGGGCTTCGGCCAGGAGATCCGCGAGGAAGGACCGCAGAGCCACAAGACCAAGCGCGGCACGCCCACGATGGGTGGCGTCGCGATCCTGGTCGCGATGTGGGCGGGCTACCTCGGCGCGCACCTGGTCAACTCCATGTCGGCGGCCGCGCAGGACCAGACGCCCAGCGCGTCCGGCCTGCTGGTGCTGATGCTGACGACGTCGCTGGGCGTCGTCGGCTTCCTGGACGACTTCATCAAGATCCGCAAGCAGCGCAACCTGGGCCTGAACAAGACCGCGAAGCTGGTCGGCCAGTTCGTCGCCACCATCCTCTTCGCGGTGCTGGTCATGCAGTTCCCGAACAAGGAAGGGCTCACGCCCGCCTCGGTGAACCTGTCGTTCGTGCGCGACATCGCCGTGGTGTCGTTCGGCGTGGTCGGGTTCGTGGTGTTCTGCTACGCCGCGATCAGCGCCTGGTCGAACGCGGTGAACCTGACCGACGGCCTCGACGGCCTGGCCGGCGGCACGTCCGCGATGGTGCTCGGCACGTACGTGGTGATCAGCTTCTGGCAGTTCCGCTACAGCTGCTCGAACCTGCTCGTGGCCGGCTGCTACGACGTGCGCGACCCGCTGGACCTGGCGCTGGTGGCCGCCGCCGCGATGGCAGGCTGCATCGGCTTCCTGTGGTGGAACGCCGCGCCCGCCAAGATCTTCATGGGTGACACGGGCTCGCTCGCGCTCGGCGGCCTGGTCGCCGGCCTGTCCATCGCCACCCGCACCGAGCTGCTGATGGTCGTCATCGGCGGCCTGTTCGTGGTCGAGGCGCTGTCGGTGGTCCTGCAGGTCGCGGTCTTCCGCACGTCGAGGCGGCGGTTGTTCCGGATGGCGCCGTTCCACCACCACTTCGAACTCGCCGGGTGGGCCGAAACCACGGTGATCATCCGGTTCTGGCTGCTCGCGGGCATGTGCTGCATGCTCGGGCTCGGCCTGTTCTACAGCGAGTGGCTGACCGCGGTCGAGAGCTGACGATGGGATTCCTCGCAGGTCGTCACGTCCTCGTGGCCGGCGCCGGGGTGACCGGCCGATCCGCCGCGGAGGCGTTGCTGGCGGCGGGCGCGGCCGTCACCGTGACCGACGGCTCGGCCGACCGCCTCGCCGCGCTGGAGCAGCTGCTGCCCGGCGTGACGCTGACGCCCGGTCTCGTCTCGCCCCCCGAGGGCACCGACCTGGTCGTGACCAGCCCGGGATGGCGTCCGTCCAGCCCGTTGCTGGTGGCGGCGACGGAGGCCGGGATCGAGGTGATCGGCGAGGTCGAGCTGGCCTGGCGGATGGGCCTGGAGCTGGCCGACCCGCCGACGTGGCTGGCGGTGACGGGGACGAACGGCAAGACCACGACGGTCGGGATGCTGGAGTCGATCCTGCGCGCGGCCGGGATCGACGCGGTGGCGTGCGGCAACGTCGGCCTGCCCGTGGTGGACGCCCTGCTGGCCGGTCGGCGGGTGCTGGCGGTGGAGCTGTCGAGCTTCCAGCTGCACTGGTCGCCGTCCGTGCGGCCGTTCGCCGGGGTGCTGCTGAACCTGGCCGAGGACCACCTGGACTGGCACGGCACGTTCGAGGAGTACGCGTCGGCGAAGGCCGGTGTGCTGACCGGTGAGGTCGCCGTGGGCGGGGTGGACGACCCCGTGGTGGCGGAGCTGCTGGCCTCCTCCCCGGCTGCCGCGCACGTCGGGTTCACGCTCGGGCCGCCGGAGGAGGGCCAGCTCGGCGTGCGCGACGGCCAGTTGGTCGACCGCGCGTTCGGGCCGTCCGACGAGGTGCTGCTGCCGGCCGCCGACGTGCACCCCGGTGGGCCTCCCGGGATCGCCGACGCCCTGGCGGCGGCTGCCCTGGCCCGTGCGCACGGCGTGTCGGCCTCGGCGGTGGCCCGGGGCCTGCGCGACTTCACGCCGGGCGCGCACCGGGCCGTGCTGGTGACGACGGCCGGCGGGGTCGCGTACGTCAACGACTCCAAGGCCACCAACCCCCACGCGGCGGCGGCGTCGTTGCGGTCGCACGACAGCGTGGTGTGGGTGGCCGGTGGGCTGCTCAAGGGTGCTTCGGTGGACGAGCTCGTGCGCGATGAGGGACATCGGCTGCGCGGGGTGGTGTTGATCGGGGCGGACCGCGAGGTGATCGCTTCGGCGCTGGCCCGGCACGCGCCGTCGGTGCCCGTGGCGGTGTTGGACGACGCGACCATGGAGGACGCCGTGCGCGCCGCGCGCTCGATGGCGCGGGCCGGGGACGCGGTCGTGCTGGCCCCGGCGGCAGCGTCGATGGACATGTTCACCGACTACGCCCACCGCGGCCAGGCGTTCACCGACGCGGTGCTGGGGCTGGTCGGACAGGCCGAGTAGACGCTGTCCGGGCCCTTCAGGTTGGCGTGGGTGGAGTCGATCACGGCGCACGGTCGGGGTCGTGCGGCAGTTGAAGCACCGGCCGTCGGCGTCCCCAGGGCGCCGGCCGAGCTGTACCGTGCCACGCCGGAGAAGACCGCCTGGTTGCTGCGGCCGGCGAAGGTTCCGGGGCCGGGACAGCAAGAACACCGCCGGCCGACCCTGGAGCTCCCCGGCCGCGCCATGGCGATCTTCCTGTCCGCTGTCAAGCGGGGATAAATCTCGCTGACACGCGGTCGATTGGCGGGTTTCGCCGGGCCGCGCGGGAGACGATGGGCGCATGACTGCGGTGGACCGGACCCCGGTGGAGCGACCGCCCAGAGCACGGCGCACCAAGCGCGCGGTGGTGCGGACGTCGTTGACCGCTTGGCTCGGCCGTCCCCTGGCGGACTTCCACCTGCTGCTCGCGATCTTCGGCATGCTGACCGTGCTCGGCCTGATCATGGTGCTGTCGGCGTCCGCACCCGGCGAGGTGGCGGAGGGCGCGTCGGCCTACAGCGTGTTCAAGAAGCAGCTGCTGTACGTGGGCGTCGGCGCGATCGTCTTCCTGGTCGTCCTGCGCGTACCCCTGCGCACGATCCGGCACGGCAGCACGATGGCGATGCTCGTCTGCGTGATCCTGCTGGTCCTGGTGCTGACGCCGCTCGGCTCGGTCCGGGGCGGCGCGCAGTCGTGGTTCACCGTCGGCCCGATCTCGTTCCAGCCGATCGAACCCGCCAAGCTCGCCTTGGCGCTCTGGGGCGCGCACGTCCTGGTCACCAAACGTGCGTTGCTCGACCAGTACCGGCACCTGCTGGTCCCGGTCGTGCCGGTGGCGATGCTCGTGTTCGCGCTGGTGATGCTGCAACCCGACCTCGGCGGCACGATCACGCTCGGTGTCGTGCTGATCAGCCTGCTCTGGTTCGTCGGCGCGCCCATGCGGATCTTCGGGATCATCTCGATCAGCGCGGTGACCGGCGCGCTGGTGCTGGCGCTCGGCTCGGACTACCGGCTCAAGCGCGTGCAGACGTTCCTGAACCCGGCGGCCGATCCCCAGGGTGACGGTCTGCAGGCGTTGCAGGCGCTGTACGCGTTGGCGGAGGGTGGGTTCTTCGGCAAGGGCCTCACCAACGGCAGCTCGAAGTGGCGCTACCTGCCCAACGTGCACAGCGACTTCATCTTCGCCGTGATCGGCGAGGAGCTGGGGTTCATCGGCTGCGTGCTGGTGCTGGGCCTGTTCGTCCTGCTCGCGGTCGTCGGCCTGCGGATCGCGGCGCGCAACACCGACCCGTGGATCCGCATGGTGGCGGCGACGCTGACGGTGTGGCTGGTCGCGCAGGCCGCCATCAACATCGGTTACGTCGTGCAGTTGCTGCCCGTCACCGGCATCACGCTGCCGATGATCTCCTCGGGCGGCACGTCGGTCGTCACCACGATGTTCGTGTTCGGCATCCTCGCCAACTGCGCCCGCCACGAGCCGGACGCGGTCTCGGCGCTGCGGTCCCTCGGCCCTGGTCGGGTCGGCGGCGTGCTGAAGCTGCCGGCGCCCGAGGTCTACAAGCCGCCGCCCAAGCGCCGTCCCGTGCGGCCGTCACCGCCTCCCCGCACCCGCAAGGCCGCGCCGCCGCCCGTGGACGAGCGGAGGATGGCCGGTCGTCACGCTCCGCCGTCGGAGTACCGTCGTCGCGAATCCCGAAAGGCCGGCCAGGACCGGGACGCGCGGTCCAGGCGGCGTGACGGGCGTTAGCGGTACCGGTGTGAGCGGTACATCGACGCGAGGAGGAAATGCGTGACCGGGGTTCCCCAGCAGGCCGGACCGTGCGTGGTGGTCGCCGGAGGCGGCACCGCCGGGCACATCGAGCCAGCCCTGGCCCTGGCCGACGCGGTCATGCGGCTCCGGCCCGACGCGCGGGTCGTCGCGCTCGGCACGGAGCGCGGCCTGGAGAACAGGCTCGTGCCCGCCCGCGGCTACCCGCTGGAGCTGATCCCGCCGGTGCCGATGCCGCGCAAGCCGACGCCCGACCTGCTCAAGCTGCCGCTGCGGGTGCGCGGTGCCGTGAAGCACACCCGCGAGGTGCTGGAACGGGTCCGCGCGGACGTCGTGGTCGGCTTCGGCGGCTACGTCGCGCTGCCCGCGTACCTCGCCGCCCGCGGCCGGGTGCCGATCGTGGTGCACGAGGCCAACGCCAAGGCGGGCCTGGCCAACAAGGTCGGCGCGAAGTTCGCCGAACGGGTCGCCGCGGCCGTGCCGGACTCGGGCCTGACCGACGCCGAGATCATCGGCATCCCGCTGCGCTACTCGATCACCTCCCTCAAGCGCGCCGAGCTGCGGCAGCAGGCCCGCGCCCACTTCGGGCTGCACCCGACCGCGCCGACGCTGCTGGTGTTCGGCGGCTCGCAGGGCGCGCGGTCGATCAACAACGCCGTGTCGGGCGCCGCGCCCGCGTTCGCCCAGGCCGGGATCGCGGTGCTGCACGCGCACGGGCCCAAGAACACCGTCGCGGTGCAGTCGGTGCCCGGTGCGCCGCCGTACGTGCCGGTGCCGTACCTGGACCGGATGGACCTCGCCTACGCGGCGGCGGACGCGGTGCTGTGCCGCTCCGGCGCGATGACGGTGGCCGAGGTGTCCGCCGTGGGCCTGCCCGCGGTGTTCGTGCCGCTGCCCATCGGCAACGGCGAGCAGTCGCTCAACGCGGGTCCCGTGGTCGCCGCGGGCGGCGGGCTGCTGGTTCCGGACGACCAGCTCACGCCGGAGTGGATCTCGGCGAACGTCGTCCCGCTCGTCTCCGACCGCAACCGGCTGGCCGCGATGACCACGGCCACCCTGAGCACCGGCCACCGCGAGGCCGACGAGGTGCTGGCCCGCATGGTCCTCGAGGTGATCAAGAAGTGAGCGACGTCCTGGACCGCGTGCACCTCGTCGGCATCGGCGGGGCGGGCATGAGCGGCATCGCGCGGATCCTCCTGGCCCGGGGGGCGCAGGTGTCCGGCTCGGACGCCAAGGACTCCCGCACCGTGCTCGCGCTGCGGGCGCAGGGCGCGGCGATCGCGGTCGGCCACGCCGGCGCGAACCTCGACCAGCTCCCCGGCGGCCCGACGGCGGTCGTGGTGTCCACCGCGATCCGCGAGGACAACCCGGAACTGGTGGAAGCCCGCGCCCGCGGCGCGGTCGTGCTGCGGCGGGCCGAGGCGCTGGCCGCGTTGATGCTCGACCACCGGGTGGCCTGCGTCGCCGGCACGCACGGCAAGACGTCCACCACCTCCATGCTCACGGTCGCCCTCCAGCACTGCCGCATGGACCCGTCGTTCGCGATCGGCGGCGACCTCAACGAGTCCGGCGCGAACGCGCACCAGGGCACCGGCGGCGTGTTCGTCGCCGAGGCCGACGAGAGCGACGGCTCGTTCCTCTTCTTCGCGCCGTCGGTCGCGGTCGTGACCAACGTGGAGGCCGACCACCTCGACCACCACGGCACCGTCGAGGCGTACGTGGCGGTGTTCGACTCGTTCCTGGAGCGCATCCAGCCCGGCGGCGTGCTCATCGCGTGCGCGGACGACCCCGGCTCGGCGGCGCTGGCCGAGCGGGCCGCGAAGCTCGGCATCCGGGTCCGCGCGTACGGCCGCACGGCCACCGGCGACGGTTCGGTCCGGCTGGTCGACTACCGGCCCGCCGACTCCGGCGGCGTCGCCAGGGTGGAGCTGGACGGCGAGGTCGTGGACGTGCGCGTGGCCGTGCCCGGCGAGCACATGGCGGCCAACGCCATCGCCGCCCTGGTCGCCGCGCTGGAGCTGGGCGCGGACCGCGACGGCGTGCTGACCGGGCTGGCCGCGTTCGGCGGCGTCCGGCGGCGGTTCGAGTTCAAGGGCCAGGCCAGGGGCGTCCGGGTGTACGACGACTACGCCCACCACCCGACCGAGGTCGCCGCCCAGATCGCCGCCGCGCGCCCGGTCGCCGGTGACGGCAAGCTCCTGGTGGTGTTCCAGCCGCACCTGTACTCGCGGACCCGGCTGTTCGCCGAGGAGTTCGCCGCCGCGCTCAGCACGGCCGACGCCGTCGTGGTGCTCGACGTCTACGGCGCGCGCGAGGAGCCGGAGCCCGGTGTCAGCGGCGCGCTGATCTCGGGCCTGGTGTCGCTGGACGTCGGCAAGGTGGTCTACCAGCCGTCGTTCGACCGGGTGCCCGCTCTCGTCGCGAGCATGGTGGAGGAGGGCGACCTGGTGGTGACCATGGGCGCGGGTGACGTGACCATGCTCGGGCCGGAGATCGTCGGGGAGCTGGACAGGGCATGAGCGAGCCTGCCCGCGAATCGATCGACGCTGTGCCCTGCGCTCTTGCGGTGCCGAGCGCCGGCGAGGCGCGTGCATGAGCACGCAGGCGGCGCGTCGTCGTCCGGGTGCCGCCGGCCCGGGCTCCCGTCCGGCGGCGCGTCGCCGTCCGCCCCGCCGTCCGTCGCGGGCGGACCTGTACCGGCGGAAGGTGGTCCGCCGCCGGGTCGTCGCGATCCTCGTGATGCTCGTGGTGACCATCGTCGTGTGCACGGTCTGGTTCACGCCCGCGCTCGGCGTCCGCGAGGTCGAGGTGCGGGGCACCGTCGACCTGACCGTCGACGAGGTCCGCGCCGCCGCCGCGATCGAGTCGGGCACGCCGCTGGTGCGGCTCGACGTGGACGCGGTCGCCGCCCGGGTCCGCGAACTGCCGCGCGTCGCCGGGGTCGAGGTGGCCCGGGTCCTGCCCGGCACCGTGCGGCTGACCGTGGACGAGCGCGAACCGGTCGCCGTGATCAAGGCGGCCGAAGGCGCGCACCTGGTCGACGTGACCGGCAAGGACTACGCGACCGTCGTGCAGCCGCCGATCGGGCTGCCGGAACTGAAGGTGTCGTCGGACGCGGTCGCGTCGGCCGTGAGCGTGCTCACCCAGCTCCCCGAGCCGGTGCGCAAGGACGTGCTGACCGTCACCGCGGACTCGCCGTCGGACCTCCGGCTGGGCCTGGGTGGCGGTCGCGAGGCCCGCTGGGGGTCGTCCGCCGACACACCGCGCAAGGCCGCCGTGCTCCAAGTCCTGCTCACCCGCAAGGGCAGCGTGTTCGACGTCTCCAGCCCCGAGCTGCCGACGGTGTCCTAAACGCGGTGCCGCGGTGAAACCCGCCACACGGCGTATCCGCGGAAGTCGCTCGTCCCGGCGCGGCCTCCCGGCGATACTCCCGGTATGACGCAGACGCCGGTGGACAACCGGATCGAACTCCCGTACACCGGCGACGAACGCTTCCTGCTGTCCGGTTTCCTCGACTTCCTGCGCGGGACGATCGAGTTCAAGTGCGCCGGCCTGTCCGACGCCGACGCGGCGCGTTCCGTGCTCCCGTCGCAGCTCAACACGGCCGCGGGCATCGTCAAGCACCTGCGGTGGGTCGAGCACTACTGGTTCGAGGTGGCGCTGGGCGGGCAGCCGTCGCGCGCGCCCTACACCCGGGAGGACCCGGACGCCGATTGGCGCCTCGAGCCGGGCGAGACGATCTCGGGATTGATCTCCGACTACGCTGAGCAGTGCACGGCGAGTCGGGAACTCGTCG
The DNA here is from genome assembly GCA_040689555.1 of Actinosynnema sp. NPDC051121. Taxonomy (GTDB): domain Bacteria; phylum Actinomycetota; class Actinomycetes; order Mycobacteriales; family Pseudonocardiaceae; genus Actinosynnema. The sequence goes on from JBFBCZ010000003.1 coordinate 85,982, forward strand.
CGGGCCTCGACCTCGACCACGAGGTGGCGTTCCGCGGCGACAAGCGGCTTTCCGTGCGCTGGGTGCTGATCCACATGATCGAGGAAACGGGTCGGCACGCGGGGCACCTGGACGTGGTGCGGGAACTGCTCGACGGGGTGACCGGCGAGTAAAGACCGCTCACCCGGTCAGGACACAACACGGCGTGGCTGCTGGACCGAGGCATTCGCGATGCATAACGTCCAGCAGGAACATACGGGGTTGACATAACTCTGAACCTCTGGTTGAGAGTTTCAATCCGGGTGGAGATCCGTCCGGGCTGTGACACCGGTGGTCATCCACTCCAGCACATGAGCACGGACACGATCAGGAAGGCGGACCGATGACGCCCCCGCACAACTACCTCGCGGTGATAAAGGTCGTCGGCATCGGCGGTGGCGGTGTCAACGCCGTCAACCGCATGATCGAGGTCGGGCTCAAGGGCGTCGAGTTCATCGCGGTGAACACCGACGCCCAGGCGCTGCTCATGTCGGATGCCGACGTGAAGCTCGACATCGGCCGCGAACTCACCCGCGGCCTCGGAGCAGGCGCCAATCCCGAAGTCGGCCACAAGGCCGCCGAAGACCACCGCGAGGAGATCGAGGAAGTCCTCAAGGGCGCGGACATGGTGTTCGTGACCGCCGGCGAGGGCGGTGGCACGGGCACCGGTGGCGCGCCCGTGGTCGCCTCGATCGCCCGCAAGCTCGGCGCGTTGACCATCGGTGTGGTCACGCGGCCGTTCTCGTTCGAGGGCAAGCGCCGCGCCAAGCAGGCCGAGGACGGCATCCAGGCGCTGCGCAACGAGTGCGACACCCTCATCGTGATCCCGAACGACCGGCTGCTGCAGCTCGGCGACATCGGCGTCTCGCTGATGGACGCGTTCCGCTCCGCGGACGAGGTGCTGCTGTCCGGTGTCCAGGGCATCACCGACCTGATCACCACGCCCGGTCTGATCAACCTGGACTTCGCCGACGTCAAGTCGGTCATGTCCGGCGCGGGCAGCGCGTTGATGGGCATCGGCTCCGCGCGAGGCGAGGGCAGAGCGGTCCAGGCCGCGCAGAAGGCCATCAACTCGCCGCTGCTGGAAGCGTCGATGGAGGGCGCGCACGGCGTGCTGCTCTCGATCGCCGGTGGCAGCGACCTCGGGTTGTTCGAGATCAACGAGTCGGCCTCGCTGGTGCAGGAGGCCGCGCACCCCGACGCGAACATCATCTTCGGTACGGTCATCGACGACTCGCTCGGCGACGAGGTCCGTGTGACGGTGATCGCGGCGGGTTTTGACAGTGGCGGGCCGACGCACAAGAAGTTGGAGCCGCAGGCTCTGTCCAGCCCGCCGCGTGGCACACCCGTGGCCTCGGCCACCGCGGGTCAGGTGAACCACAACCCGCAGCCCCAACCGGTGCCGCAGGTCCACCAGGTCCAGCAACCGCAGCAGCCCCAGCCGCAGCCCGTGCAGCAGGTGGAGCAGCAGATCGCCCCGCCGCGGCCGACCGTGCCGCAGCAGCCGCAGTCCGGCCAGGGCAACGGCCAGTCGCCCTACGCCACGCCGCAGCCGACCATGCCCCGGTCGCTGTCGCCGGGCGTCCAGGGCAACACCAGCGGCTCGCTGCCGAACCGGGCCGTCCCGGTCACCGACGACCCCGACGACGAGGTCGACGTCCCCCCGTTCATGCGCCGCTGACCCGCGCGAGTCGAACGCTCGCGTCCCGCGTGTCGAACACTCGCGTCGGGCGTGTCGAACGTTCGCGTCCCGCGTGTCGAACGCTCAGGACCCCCGAGTTCAACGTTCAGGACGGCTACCGGCCGCCCTGGGCGTTCGAGTCGGGGGTCTTGCGCGTTCGGCGGGTCGGACCCGAGCGTTGAACTCGGGGGTCCTGAAGGTTCGACACGCGGGACCTGAGCGTTCGACACGCGGGACCTGAGCGTTCGACACGCGGGTCCTGAAGGTTCGACACGCGGGACTTGAAGGTTCGACACGCCGGTCTGGGAAGCTGGGGGGGTGCGCATCCGTCGTGTCCTGACCACCCGCGAAGGCGGCGTGTCGAAACCCCCGTACGCCTCCTTCAACCTGGGCGACCACGTCGGTGACGACCCGGCCGCCGTCGAGGCCAACCGCAAGCGGCTCGCGGAGGGGATCGGGCTCGACCCCGGCCGGCTGGTGTGGATGGAGCAGGTGCACGGCCGGACGGTCGGGGTCGTGGACGGGCCGGTCACCGAGCCGCTGGAGGCCACGGACGCCGTCGTGACGAAGCAGGAGCGGCTGGGACTGGTGGTCCTCACGGCCGACTGCGTGCCGGTGCTGCTCGGCGACCCCGAAGCGGGCGTGATCGCCGCCGTCCACGCCGGACGCGTCGGCGCGCGGGTCGGCGTCGTCCCGGCGACCCTGGACCGCATGGTCGAGCTGGGGGCCCGGAAGGACCGGGTGGAGGTCCTGCTCGGGCCGGCCGTCTGCGGCCAGTGCTACGAGGTGCCCGCCGCCATGCGCGACGACGTCGAGAAGCACCTGCCCGGCAGCGCGTCCAAGACGAGGTCCGGCAAGGCCGCCCTCGACCTGCGCGCCGGCATCTGGCAGCAGCTCGCGGACGCGGGCGTCGGCCGGATCGGGGTCGACCCCCGCTGCACGGTCGAGGAGAAGTCCCTGTTCAGCCACCGCCGTGACCCGGGAACGGGACGGCTCGCGGGCGTCATCTGGATGGAGTCGTGAACCGGCGCGAGGAGCTGGCCCTGTCGCTGGCCGAGGTCAGGGAGCGCATCGCCAAGGCCTGCGCGGCCGTCGGCAGGTCGCCCGCCGAGGTCGACCTGCTGGCCGTCACCAAGACGTTCCCGGCCCAGGACGTGGCGATCCTCAGCGACCTCGGCCTCACCGCCTTCGCCGAGAACCGCGACCAGGAGGCGAACCGCAAGACCGCCGAGTTCCGCGAACTCCGCCCCGACGCCACGGCCAAGTGGCACATGGTCGGCTCGCTCCAGCGCAACAAGGCCAAGTCGGTCCTGCGGTGGGCCGACCGGATCGACACCGTGGACTCGATCCGGCTCGCGGACGCCGTCGCCAAGGCCGCCGCCGAGCCGACCGAGGTGCTCGTCCAGGTCAGCATCGACGGTGACGAGACCCGCGGTGGTCACCCGATCGGTGACCTTCCGCGACTCGCCGATCACGTAGCACGTTCGAGTGAACTTATTTTGCGGGGTGTGATGACCGTCGCACCCCTCGGGATGTCTCCACAGCAGGCGTTTGCCGCTCTATATGAAGCGGTAACCCGCTTGCGGGTCGATCATCCCGATGCCACCGTGATCTCGGCGGGGATGAGTGGTGACCTGGAGGATGCGATAGCGCACGGATCCACGTGCGTGCGTGTCGGAACAGCGTTGCTGGGCAGCCGGAGACTAGCCTCGCCGTAACTGTCTGGAACCTCTGGGACGGCCGCGACGTCCTTCGGGTAGGGATCTCGGCGGAGGAAGGGCTCGAGCCATGAGCGGGTTTCACAAGCTGAAGGCCTACTTCGGGATGGTTCCCGCCGAGTACGCCGACGACCCGGCCGCCTACGAGGACGACCGGCGCTACGCGGACTACCGGTCCGAGTACGCCGACTCGGACGACTACGAGCCGTACCCGGAGCAGCGCACCGCGCGTCGGCGTTCCTTCAACGGCTACCGCGCCGAGCTGGACGACGCGGACGGCTACGAGCCGGAGCGCGGCGCACGCCCGCGCCGGCCGTGGACCCCCGACACGCACGGCGCCCTGGCCGTCGAGCCGCAGCGCGAGCCCGCGAGCAGGCTGCGGCCCGCCCCCGAGCCCGTGAACAGCACCCCGCTCGGCCGCATCACCACGCTGCACCCGCGCAGCTACAACGAGGCGCGGACCATCGGCGAGCACTACCGCGACGGCACCCCGGTGATCATGAACCTCACCGACATGGACGACGCGGACGCCAAGCGGCTGGTGGACTTCGCGGCCGGTCTGGCCTTCGCGCTGCGCGGCTCGATCGACAAGGTCACCAACAAGGTGTTCCTTCTCTCACCTCCGAACATCGACGTGACGGCGGAGGACCGGAGGCGGCTCGCGGAGGGCGGGTTCCTCAGTCAGGGCTGAGTGGTGGCACAGTTGAGCATGTGGATGCCCTCTGGCTCGTGGTCTACTACGTGTTGTTCTCGTTCTGGCTGCTGCTCACGGCGCGTGTCGTCGTGGAGCTCGTCCGTAGTTTCGCCAGGGGATGGCGGCCTGCGGGCGGGGTCGCGGTGGCGCTTGAGACCGTCTACACCGTGACCGATCCTCCGGTCCGCTTGCTGCGTCGGATCATCCCGACCGTGCGGATCGGCGGCGTCGGACTGGACTTGTCCATTATTGTGCTGTTGCTGGTCGTTATCATTCTGATGCGAGTAGCCGATCCCAGGCCGTTGTGAGGGGACAGGGTCCAGGGATCTCCACAGCCCAGGAGTGCGTGAGGTGATCTGATGCCGTTGACCCCCGCGGACGTGCACAACGTCGCGTTCAGCAAGCCGCCGATTGGCAAGCGGGGCTACAACGAGGACGAGGTGGACGCGTTCCTCGACCTGGTTGAGGGCGAACTGGCCCGCCTGATCGAGGAGAACAACGACCTGCGCCAGCAGGTCGAGCAGCTCGACCAGCAGGTCGAGACCGCGCGTGCCGACCTCGAAGACGCCCGGGCGAAGGTTGCCGCGGGTGTCGGCCCGAGCCGCGTCGTGGACGAGCCGCGCAGGCTCGCACCGGTGCCGCCCCCTTCGGCGCTGGAGCAGACCTCGCCCGGCGGTGGTGGTGACCACCACGTCCAGGCGGCCAAGGTGCTCGGTCTGGCCCAGGAGATGGCCGACCGGCTCACCGGCGAGGCCAAGGCCGAGGCCGACGGGATGCTGTCGGAGGCCCGGACCAAGTCCGAGCAGCTGTTGTCCGAGGCGCGAGCCAAGGCCGACACCATGGTCAACGAGGCGCGCACGCGTGCCGAGACCATGCTCAACGACGCGCGGACCCGCGCCGAGACGCTCGAGCGGCAGGCCCGTGAGAAGGCCAGCGCGCTCGACCGCGACGCTCAGCGCAAGCACGCCGAGGTGATGGGCAACATCACCCAGGAGAAGAACACGCTCGAGAAGCAGATCGACAAGCTGCAGACCTTCGAGCGCGAGTACCGCACCAGGCTCAAGACGATGCTCGAGTCGTCGCTGCGCGACCTCCAGGACCGCGGGCCCGCCGCGCCGTCCGACGGCCGCCAGCAGGGTGGGTACTCCTTCGGGGCGCGCGCCGAGGCCGGCTGATCGGCGTCGCTGATCTAGTCTGCTGCACGTGCTCTACATAGTCCTGCTGTTGGTGCTGGCAGCCCTGGGGTTGCTCGTGCCCGCGCTGACCAGCGCCCAGACCCATTGGGCGTGGTTGTCCGTGGGGGCGAGCGGGGCCGCTGCCGTGGTCCTGGTGCTCGACTGGTGGCTTCGCCGCCGGTCGGGCACCGGGGCTGCCGGCACCGCCGGCACTGCGGTCGTCGATCAGCAGGTTAGCGCTGTCGATCACCCGGCCGGGTCGGAGGGTGCCGGGGACGAACCTCCGCAAAGTCCACCCGATCAGGCATTTCTCGAGCCTGCCGAGGAGGACGCCGACGCGGCCGACGCCTTGATCGTGAGCGAACTCACGGACGAGGTGCGGGTCCTGGACGAACGTCCGCGCTACCACCTGGCGGACTGCTCCTGGCTCGCCGCCCGGGCGTCGCTGGGCCTCCCGATCACCGAGGCGCGTCAACTGGGCTTCACGCCGTGCGCGGTGTGCCGGCCCGACGCGAGCCTCGCGGCGCGCAAGCGGGCGGAGGGACGGGCCGAGCCCGAGCAGCCCGCCGAGCCCGCCTAGCCGGGCGGGCAGGACGACCGCGCAAAGCGGTTTGCGCCGTTCGCTACCCTTGGTGGTAGCAAGGCGTCGATCCGGCCATCACCGGGGAGCCTCCGGAAGAACGGGCGAGAGCCCTAGTAGAACCGGACGGGAGCGGCCCGTCACAGCCGTCGAAGAGTGGCCAGTGCCTTCGCGCCCTGGCAAGCGGGGTGGTACCGCGGTGCGCCGTGACCGGCGTGTCGTCCCCGTGAGCCGGCTGGACGCACGCGAGGAGCAGCACGATGGCCTACCCGAAGGCAGGCGAGGGTTCCGTCCCCTCCCAGCCGTCCTTCCCCGTCCTCGAAGAGGGCGTGCTCGACTTCTGGAAGTCCGACCGGACGTTCCAGGCGTCGATCGACGCCCGCCCGGCCGGGGACAACGGGGCTAACGAGTTCGTCTTCTACGACGGCCCGCCGTTCGCCAACGGCCTGCCGCACTACGGCCACCTGCTCACCGGCTACGTCAAGGACGTCGTCCCGCGCTACCAGACCATGCGCGGCAAGCACGTCGAGCGCCGCTTCGGCTGGGACACCCACGGCCTGCCCGCCGAGGTCGAGGCGGAGAAGCAGCTCGGTTTCTCGTCCAAGAGCGAGATCGAGGCGTTCGGGATCGAGAAGTTCAACGAGGCGTGCCGCACGTCGGTGCTGCGCTACACCGACCAGTGGCGCGACTACGTGACCCGGCAGGCCCGCTGGGTGGACTTCGACAACGACTACAAGACCCTCGACCTGGACTACATGGAAAGCGTCATGTGGGCCTTCAAGACCCTGTGGGACAAGGGCCTGGTCTACGAGGGCTTCCGGGTGCTCTGGTACTGCTGGCGCTGCGAGACGCCGCTGTCCAACACCGAGACCAAGATGGACGACACCTACCGGGACCGGCAGGACCCGGCGGTGACCGTCGGCCTGCGCCTGGAGACCGGCGAGCTGGCCCTGGTCTGGACGACCACGCCGTGGACGCTGCCGTCCAACCTGGCCGCCGCCGTGCACCCGGAGGTCGACTACGTCACGGTCGAGGCGAACGGCGAGCGCTACCTGCTCGCCGAGGCCCGCGTCGCCGCGTACGCCCGCGAGCTGGGCGAGGAGCCGCCGGTCGTGGCCCGCTGCAAGGGCGCCGACCTGGTCGGGCGGAAGTACACGCCGCCGTTCGGCTTCTTCCTCGGCCGGGAGAACGCGCACCAGGTGCTGTCGGCCGACTACGTCACCACCGAGGACGGCACGGGCATGGTGCACATCGCGCCCGCGTTCGGCGAGGAGGACAAGGTCGTCACGGACGCGGCGGGCATCGAGGTCGTCGTGCCGGTCGACGCGCACGGCCGGTTCACCGCCGAGGTGCCGCCGTACGAGGGGTTGCAGGTCTTCGAGGCGAACAAGGCGATCATCCGCGACCTGAAGGAAGCGGGCCTGCTGCTGCGCCACGAGACCTACGACCACCCGTACCCGCACTGCTGGCGGTGCGACAACGCGCTGATCCAGCGCGCGGTGTCGTCGTGGTTCGTCGCGGTGTCGAAGTTCAAGGACCGCATGGTCGAGCTGAACCAGCAGATCAACTGGGTGCCCGAGCACATCAAGGACGGCCAGTTCGGCAAGTGGCTGGACAACGCCCGCGACTGGAACATCTCCCGCAACCGGTTCTGGGGCTCGCCGATCCCGGTGTGGGTGTCGGACGACCCGGAGTACCCGCGGGTGGACGTCTACGGCTCGCTGGACGAGCTGGAGCGCGACTTCGGCGTGCGCCCGACCGACCTGCACCGGCCCGTGATCGACACCCTGACCCGGCCGAACCCGGACGACCCGACGGGGCGGTCGACCATGCGGCGGGTGCCGGAGGTGCTGGACTGCTGGTTCGAGTCCGGCTCGATGTCGTTCGCCCAGGTGCACTACCCGTTCGAGAACCGGGAGTGGTTCGAGGACCACTACCCGGGCGACTTCATCGTCGAGTACAACGGCCAGACGCGCGGCTGGTTCTACACCATGCACGTGCTGGCCACGGCGCTGTTCGACCGGCCTGCGTTCCGCAACTGCGTGGCGCACGGGATCGTGCTGGGCGACGACGGGCAGAAGATGTCCAAGTCGCGCAAGAACTACCCGGACGTCAACGAGGTGTTCCACCGCGACGGCTCGGACGCCATGCGGTGGTTCCTGATGGCGTCGCCGATCCTGCGCGGCGGTGACCTGGTGGTGACCGAGCGCGGCATCCGCGACGCGGTGCGGCAGGCCGTGCTGCCGCTGTGGAACTCCTGGTACTTCCTCGCGCTGTACGCCAACGCGGACGGGGTCGAGGGGAAGTGGCGGACGGACTCGGAGCACGTGCTGGACCGGTACGTGCTGGCGAAGACGCACGACCTGGTGGCCGGGGTGACCGCGCAGCTGGACACCTACGACATCTCGGGCGCGTGCGCGTCGATCCGGGAGTTCCTGGAGGTGCTGACGAACTGGTACGTGCGGCGCTCGCGCGACCGGTTCTGGTCCGGCGACCAGGACGCGATCGACACGCTGCACACCGTGCTGGAGGTCGTGTGCCGGGTGGCCGCGCCGCTGCTGCCGCTGACCACCGAGTCGGTGTGGCGTGGGCTGACCGGTGGCCGGTCGGTGCACCTGGCCGACTACCCGTCGGCGGCGGACCTGCCCGCGGACGACGCGCTGGTGACGGCGATGGACCAGGTGCGCCAGGTGGCGTCCACGGCGTTGTCGCTGCGGAAGTCGAACCGGCTGCGGGTGCGGTTGCCGCTGGCCAAGCTGGTGATCGCGGCGGCGGACGTGGCGCAGCTGGAGGGGTTCACCGAGGTGCTGCGGGACGAGGTGAACGTCAAGGAGGTCGAGCTCACCACGGACGTGGACGCGCACGGCCACTTCCAGCTCGCGGTCAACGCGCGGGCCGCCGGGCCGCGGCTCGGGCCGGACGTGCAGAAGGTCATCAAGGCCGTGAAGGCCGGTGACTGGCAGGAGGTGGACGGTCGCGTCGTGGCCGCCGGGATCGAGCTGTTCCCGGAGGAGTACGAGCAGCGGCTGGTCGCCACCGACCAGGGCGCGACGGCGGCGTTGCCGAACAGCGGCGGCCTGGTCGTGCTGGACACGGTGGTGACCGAGGAGCTGGCGGACGAGGGCGTGGCCCGCGACCTGGTCCGCGTGGTGCAGCAGGCGCGCAAGGACGCCGGGCTGGACGTGTCGGACCGGATCGCGCTGACCCTCGAGCTGCCGGAGGGCGTGCGGGACGCGGTGCGGCGGTTCGAGGCGTTCGTGCGCGAGGAGACGCTCGCCGAGTCGGTCTCCCACGGCGAGGTGGCCGAGGGCTCGGAGGGCGTCGTCGGCGACGGGCAGAAGGTCCGGGTCGCGGTGGCGCGGGTCTGATCGGACCCCGGACGGGGTGGTGGGTCATCGCCCGCCACCCCGTCCGAGCGGTCAGCCGACCGTGACGGGCAGCTGCTCGTAGATGACCTTCCACTCGTAGGTGCCCGCGAAGCCGTTGGCCCACAGGCTGTTCACCCGGCTCACCTCGGTGGCGTTCGGGTAGGCGTTGGTGCAGGACGTGCCGGGGCCGCCGCCGGACATGAGCTCCGAGCAGGGGCCGGAGTAGTGGTCGGGCAGGCCGAGGGCGTGGCCGGTCTCGTGCGCGGTGATGCGGACGACGTAGTACTGCTGGGCCTGGGTGTAGTCGATGAAGATCGTGCCCCGGCCGTGGCCGTCGGTGCTCGCCCACGAGCCGCGCGAGTCGTTGCCCTCGCGGTACCGCAGGGTGGCCGCGGCGGCGTTCTCGACCAGCTTGACGTTCGACACCCGGGAGTTCCAGTTGGCGGCGCCCTGGCGGATGGCGGTGCGGAAGGTGGGAGCGCTGGTGGTGTCGTAGTAGACGGTGACCGCCGACGCGGTGGGCGGCGAGGCCTGCTCGGCCGAGGCCTGACCGCTCAGCGGCACGATGACGGCCGCCGCCGCCACGGCGAAGGACAGAAGTGCTTTGCGCAACACGATGACTCCTCGCATACAGGGGACTTGCAGGGGAAGCCGCGAGGCTCGTGTTCCAACGTAGGGAGCGGTCCGGTCGACAATCGCCGGTCATTCGGTTGAATCGGGTGCTGATTCACCTACCGGCTCGGCCTAGTCGCGCTTCCCCAGCGTGACGGCGCGGTCCGGATCGCCCTTTTCGCGAAGGTCGGCGTCGGCCTACCGCACGTCGTCCTGCTCCAGGCGGGCCTTGAGCCGGCTCAGGCACCGGCCCCGGGTCGGGCCGATCGAACCCTTCGGCATGGCCAGCGCCTCGGCGACGGCGCGGTACTCGGCGCGGCCCGCCAGGACGGTCAGGCGCAGCAGTTCCTGGCAGCGGCGGGGCAGGGCGCCGAACGCCCGCCACAGCCGGCGGTCGCGGTCGTGGCGCAGGGCTTCCGGCTCCGGCAGCCAGCGGTCGCCGGGCAGGTCGACGGCCGAGTCGGTGGACAGCGCCGGCCTGCCGTTGAGGTCGCGCCACGCCCGCTGCGCCTCGCGCCTGGTGGCCACGATGAGCCAGCCGGCCACGGCCCTCGGCTCGGTCAGGCGGTCCAGGTGGCGCAGCAGGCTCAGCCACACGGTCTGCACGACGTCCTCGGCGGTGGCCTGGTCGAGGCCGTTGCCCCTGGCCACGTGCCACACCAGCGGGGTCAGCTCGGCGACCAGCGAGTCCAGCGCCACCCGCGAACCGGACCGGGCGGCCTCGACCAGGGCCGCCTGCCGCTCGTGCCGCGGCGCCTGCGCCATGATCGCCGCCACGCCCAGGTCGTCCGCGCCGGGGTCCTCCGGGATGGCCTCGGCCAGTTCGGCGCGCAGGTGGTCGAGTCGGGGATCCAGCTCGTCGGTCATGACGTCTCCTTCCCGCGCTGGGAGCCGCGCACCCGTCGCTCCTCGTTGCCGACCCGCTCGCTGACCAGCGCCCGCGCCTGCGACACGTACCGCCGCACGGACTCCCGCCTGCACCCCAGCACGTCGGCGATCTCGTCGTCGTCGAAGTCCCAGAACCGCAGCACCAGCGCGGTGCGCAGGTGGTCCGGCAGGTTCGCGACGGCGGCCAGCGTGCTGACCAGCTCGTGCCACGTCTCGGCGTCCCGCTGCCGGGGCACCAGGATCCGGTACGTGCCGCGCTGCCGGGCGACCACCTCGTCGGTCACGTCACCCGGCCGCTCCCGCCGGCGGGCCTGGTCCACCAGCAGGTTGCGGATCGTCCGCACCACCCAAGCACGTCTCGACCCGGTGGCGATCACCGGCCAGTTCCGCCACGCGCCGACGAACGCCTCCTGCACCGCGGACTCGTGGTCCAGGTGGGGCGACATCACCGCCGCGAAGCGGAACAGCCGGGTGCGCTCCCGGTGGTAGAAGTCGCTGAAGGTGGCCGCGTGGTCGTCGGGATCCTCCGGCGTCACGAACCCTCCCCCCTCTGGTCCCGGTACCGGGTAGACGGACGAGACCGGGGGTTGTGGAGGAAATCCGGTCAGGCGGGTCGCCGGGCGCCCCTCCCGGCCGTCGCGCGGAGCAGCCGCACCCACGGCGACCACCTGGCCGGCCGGACGGGCGGGTGGCCGGCGGCGCGGGCCGCGTTGTCGAGCAGGTCCTCGATCAGGGCGTCGTGCAGCCACCGCACGGCCAGCGGCCACACCAGCCGCATGGCGCCGCGCGGCCGACCGGTCAGAGTGTGCCGCAACCCGCCTGGCACCGCTTCCAGCACGTGCGTGCCGACCATCCCGATCCGCGGGTCGAAGACGAACTCCGCCCGCCGGCCGGGCGTGTGGTGGGTGCAGCGGTAGCGCACGAACCCGTGCCCGCCGTCCGCGCCGACGCCCAGCGGCCGGTCCAGCACCAGCGGCGGCCAGCGGTCGGACGGCCACAGCTCCACGAGCCGGTCGACCAGCCCGTCGCTGTCGGGGAACAACCGGGTGTGCACGTTCTCGATCATGACGCCACCTCCGTACGGGACCGTATGGTCCGACACCGTACGGTAGCGTATGGCGGCATGGCACGGCGCACGCGTGACGACTGGACCGGGGTGGCCCTGCGGGCGCTGGCCGAAGGCGGGGTGGCCGCGGTCGCTGTCGAACCGCTCGCGGCACGCCTCGGCGCGACCAAGGGCAGCGCCTACTGGCACTTCCCGAACCGCGAGGCCCTGCTCAAGGCCACCCTCGAACGCTGGGAGCGCGAGCACACCGAGGCCGTCATCGAGCTGGTCGAGTCGGTGTCGGAGCCGCTGGCGAAGCTGCGGCTGCTGTTCGCCAAGGTGCTGGAGAACGCCGGGCACAGCGCGGTCGAGCTGGCCGTGCTCGCGGCCGAGGACGACCCGGTGGTCGCGCCGGTGGTCGCCCGCGTCACCGAGCGCCGCATCGGGTACCTGCGGGAGCTGTTCGTGCTCCTCGGGTTCGACGCCGACGTGGCGCGCCGGCGGGCCGTGCTGGCGTACTCGATCTACCTGGGGCAGGCCCAACTGCTGTCGGCCGCCCCGGACGTGGTCGCGGCGCGGCGCTTGCTGCTGGAGGAGACGCTGGCCGTGGTGACGTCGCGTGGCTGAGGCGTTCCGGTTCGGCATCCGGGTGAAGCCGGGCGCGAAGCGCGAGGCCGTCGGCGGGCGGTGGGGCGACGGTGCGCTGGTCGTCGCGGTGGCCGCGCCCGCGGTGGAGGGCAAGGCGAACGAGGCCGTGCGCAAGGCGCTGGCCAAGGCGTTCGGCGTGCGCAGGCAGGACGTCGAGGTGGTCGCGGGCGAGCGCGGCCGGGACAAGGTCGTGCGGCTCGATCCCGCCCCGGCCGACGCCGCCGAGGTGCTGGCCCGGTTGCTGGGCGACTAGGCCGCCGCGCGCACGGTCCGCTGTGGACAGTGGGCGCCCGCGGCCCGGTTCCTCCGTGCCCGCACGCGAAGCGCGGTCCGTGCGGTGACGGATTAGTCCATTTCGGTATCACCGGGGAGAATGACCCTGTCGAGTGAAATCGCGGGGACGACGGCCTGGAGGTCGAGTGGGCGGTGTGACGGGCTACCTGGGCATCGCCGCCGGCGTCCTGCTGCTCTCCGTGATCGCGGTGCGGGTGTCGATCAGGCTCGGGCTGCCGTCCCTGCTGCTCTACCTCGGCATCGGGCTGCTGCTCGGCGAGGCCGTGGTGGGCATCGAGTTCGAGGACGCCGGCCTCACCCGGTCGCTCGGCACGGTCGCGCTGGTGCTGATCCTCACCGAGGGCGGTCTGACCACCCGGTGGAGCGCGGTGAGACCCGCGCTGGGCCTGGGCGTCGCGCTGTCCACGGTGGCCGTCGGCGTGAGCATCGCGGTCACCGGGTTCGCGCTGCACTTCCTGCTGGACATGGACTGGCGCACGGCCCTGCTGTGGGGCGCGGTGCTGTCGTCCACCGACGCGGCGGCGGTGTTCAGCGTGCTGCGCGGCGTCGGTGTGCGCAAGCGGCTCATCGGCGCGCTGGAACTGGAGTCCGGCATCAACGACGCGCCGGTGTACATCGCCGTCGTGCTGCTCGCCGCGCCCGACCCGATCACGTGGACCGCGCCGCTGCTGATGGTCTACGAACTGGTCGCGGGCGCGGCGATCGGCATCGTGCTCGGCTGGGTCGGCGGTGTCGGGCTGCGCCGGGCCGCACTGCCCGCCACCGGCCTGTACCCGCTGGCCACGGTCGCCGTGTGCCTGCTCGCCTACACCGTCGGCGACCTCGCGCACGCGTCCGGCTTCCTCGCCGTCTACATCGCCGCCCTCGTGCTCGGCAACGCCCGCCTGCCGCACCGGGCCGACACCCTCTCGTTCGCCGAGGGACTGGGCTGGATCGCCCAGATCGGGCTGTTCGTGCTGCTCGGCCTGTACGCGTCACCGGGACGGCTGCTCGACGCGCTGGTGCCCGCGCTGGTCGCCGGGGCGGTGCTGGTGCTGCTAGCCCGGCCGCTGTCGGTGCTGTGCGCCGCGCTGCCGTTCCGCGTGCCGTGGCGGGAGCAGGTGTTCGTCTCGTGGTCGGGGCTGCGCGGTGCGGTGCCGATCGTGTTCGCCCTGATCCCGCTGATCCAGGGCGTGCCGGGCGCGCAACGGCTGGTGGACGCGGTGTTCGTGCTGGTCGTGGTGCTGACCGTGGTGCAGGGCACCTCCCTGCCCTGGTTGGCCAAGTGGCTGAAGCTGGTCAAGTCCGGCGAGGCGCACGAGGTGGAGGTCGACTCGTCGGCGCTGGACGAGCTGGGCGCGGAGCTGCTCCAGGTCCGCATCCAGCCGGGCTCCAAGCTGCACGGCGTGTACCTGTCGGAGCTGCGGCTGCCGCCCGGCTCGTCGGTGAGCCTGGTGGTGCGCGACGACAACGGCTTCACCCCGCAGCCCACGACCCGGTTGCAGGAGCACGACCAGTTGCTCGTGGTGTGCACGGAAGCCATGCGCACGGCGACCGAGCAGCGCATCCGGGCCGTGGACCGGGCGGGCCGGTTCGCCCGCTGGAAGGGCGACGCCGGCCTGCCGTGACGGGGCGCTCCCAGGATGTGAACGCCTCTCGACGCGAGCGCGCGGACCGGGCTAACGTCGTGGCGAAGGTCATGAGTGCCAGCGCTAAGCCCAGGCTTGCTGGCCGGCAACCCTCCTACCGCGGTGGGGTGCCCCTGGTGAGGACCTGGCCGGCGCGCAGGGCGTCCGGCAAGCGCGGGCTCCCTCTTCCGGCGGGGTCCCGGACCCTCGGAGGGCGTCATGACGATCGCAGTTCCCCGGACCACCACCCTCGCCGCTCTGCCCCGCGTCGTCGGCTCGTCGCTGCGCGTGCCGCTGGTGACCGGCGAGCGCGTCGAGTACGCCAACCTCGACCACGCGGCCAGCGCGCCGTGCCTGGAGCAGGTGCGTGACGCGGTGGACGAGGTGCTGCCCTGGTACGCCAGCGTGCACCGCGGCGCGGGCTTCGCCTCGCAGGTCAGCACCAAGGTCTACGAGCAGGCCCGCACGTCCGTGCGCCGCTTCCTCAACGCCCGCGACACCGACGCCGTCGTGTTCGCCCGCAACACCACCGACGCGCTGAACCTGCTGGCCAGGAGCCTGCCGCGGCACACCGCCGTGATCCTGTTCGACACCGAGCACCACGCGGCGCTGCTGCCGTGGCGCGGCCCGAACGTGCGCCGGCTGCGCACCCCGTCCTCGCCCGCCCAGGCGGTGCTGGAGCTGGACCGGGCGCTGCGCGAGGCGCCCGTCGGCCCGCGGCTGGTCGTGGTGACCGGCGCGTCCAACGTGACCGGCGAGCTGTGGCCGGTGGCCGAGCTGGCCCGGGTGGCGCGCGGGCACGGCGCCCGGATCGCCCTGGACGCCGCCCAGCTCGCGCCGCACCGGCCGGTGGACGTGCGCGCGCTGGACGTCGACTACACCGTGCTGTCCGGGCACAAGGTCTACGCGCCGTTCGGCTCGGGCGCGCTGGTCGGCCGGTCCGACTGGTTGCAGGCCGCCGAGCCGTACCTGGTGGGCGGGGGTGCGACGGCCCGCGTCACCGACCACGGCGACCGGCTGGGCGTGGCCTGGTCGGCGGTGCCCGAGCGGCACGAGGCCGGCACGCCGAACGTGGTGGGCGTGCACGCGCTGGCCGTGGCGTGCGACGTGCTGAGCAGGCACTGGGAGCAGACCACCGAGCACGAGCGCGCTCTGCTGGCACGGCTGCGCGAGGGCCTGAAGACCGTTCCCGGCGTGCACGAGCTGACGCTGTTCGGGTCGGACCAGGACCGCGTGGGCGTGGTGAGCTTCACCGTCGGCGGCCAGGACGCCGGCTATCTGGCCGCCGCGCTGTCCGCCGAGCACGGCATCGGCGTGCGTGACGGCGCGTTCTGCGCCCACGTGGCCGTGCACCGCCTCACGCACGGTGAGCGGGCGTTGCGCGCGTCGATCGGGCTGGGCACCACCGAGGAGCACGTGGACCGCTTCGTGGCCGCGTTGCGCACGCTCGTGGTCGAGGGCTCGCGGTGGGAGTACGAGGTCCGCGACGGTCGCTGGGCGCCGTTGAACGACGAGCGCGCGCTCCCGCCGTTCCTGCGCTGACGCACATACTGGACAATGGCCCGGTGAGCACCGATCCCAACACCGAGCCGGACACGCCCGACCAGCCGGACGCGCCGCTGCCGAAGCGCCGGGTCCTCCTGCTGGCCGTGATCGCGCCGCTGGTGTTGGCGCTGGACCTGGTCACCAAGATGATCGCGGTCGAGAACCTGGAGGGACGCGAGCCGATCGAGCTGCTCGGCGGCCTGCTCTACCTGCCGCTGATCCGCAACACCGGCGCCGCGTTCGGCCTGGCCGAGGGGTGGACGGTGATCCTCGCCCTGATCGCGACCGGCGTGGTCGTGTTCATCCTGTGGATCGCGCGCCGGCTGCGGTCGGTCGGTTGGGCCATCGGCCTCGGCCTGGTCCTGGGTGGTGCGCTGGGCAACCTGGTGGACCGGATCTTCCGCGCTCCCGGCCCGCTGCGCGGCGGCGTGGTCGACTTCATCTCCGTCCTCGACCCGTGGGGCAACTTCTTCCCGGTGTTCAACCTGGCCGACTCCGCCATCTGCGTGGGCGGCGGCGTGATCGTGCTGATGGCGTTGCTCCAGCGCGACTACGACGGCACCCGCGTGGAGAAGAAGCCCAGCGAGAAGAAGGCGGGCGCATGAGCGGGGACTACCGGTCGTTTCCGGTGCCCGATGGCCTGGACGGGATGCGGGTCGACGCCGGGCTGGCCAAGCTCCTCGGCCTGTCCCGCACCGTGGTCGCGGGGTTGACCGAAGCCGGTGACGTCGTGCTCGACGGGCAGCCCGCCGGCAAGTCGGACCGCCTGGTCGCGGGTTCCGTGCTGGAGGTCACCCTCCCCGAGCCCGAGCGGCCGGTGCAGGTGCAGGCGGTGCCCGTGGAGGGCCTGATCGTCCTGCACGAGGACGACGACGTGATCGTGGTGGACAAGCCGGTCGGCGTGGCCGTGCACCCCAGCCCCGGCTGGACCGGCCCGACCGTGGTCGGCGGCCTGGCCGCGGCCGGCATCCGGATCGCCACGTCGGGCGCGGCCGAGCGGCAGGGCGTCGTGCACCGGCTGGACGTCGGCACCACCGGCGTGATGGTGGTCGCCAAGAGCGAGAGCGCCTACTCGGCGTTGAAGCACGCGTTCAAGGAGCGCACGGTCGACAAGCTCTACCACGCGCTCGTGCAGGGCCACCCGGACCCGATCAAGGGCACCATCGACGCGCCGATCGACCGGCACCCCAAGCACGACTACAAGTTCGCCGTGATGGCGAACGGCAAGCCCAGCATCACGCACTACGAGGTGGTGGAGGCGTTCCGCGCCGCGTCACTGCTCGACGTGCACCTGGAAACCGGCCGCACGCACCAGATCCGCGTGCACTTCTCCGCGCTGAAGCACCCGTGCGTCGGCGACCTGACCTACGGCGCCGACCCGTCGCTGGCCAAGCGCCTCGGCGTGACGCGGCAGTGGCTGCACGCCCGCACGCTGGGCTTCCACCACCCGGCCGACGGCCAGTGGGTGTCGTTCACCAGCGAGTACCCCGACGACCTCGCCAACGCGCTGGAACTGCTGCGAGCAGAGGGTTACTGACCTTTTCGCCCCTTTTCCCGCCGCGGTGGCCCGAAAGTCTTGCGACTTCCGCGTGAGTTGGGCCATATCGCTTTCCCCAGGTCGTTTGGCTTGCGAAGCTTTTACCAGACGAGCCCGGGGGATGGCGCATGGACAACAGGTCGCGGCTGGTGGTGCTGCTGGGCACGCTGTGCCTGCTAGGACCGCTCTCGATCGACACGTACCTGCCGGCGTTCCCGTCGATCGCCGGGGACTTCGGCGCGACGGAGTCGCAGATCCAGCTCTCGCTGACCACGTTCATCATCGGCCTGTCGGTGGGCCAGCTGTTGGTGGGCCCGCTGTCCGACTCGTGGGGCAGGCGACCGCCGCTGCTGGTCGGCATCGGCAGCTACGTCGTGGTGTCGCTGATCTGCGCCGTCGCGCCCAGCGCGCTCGCCCTGTCCGGCCTGCGCTTGCTCCAGGGGCTCGGGGTGGCGGCCGGGTTCGTGGTGGCGATGGCGGTGGCGCGCGACCGGTTCGAGGGCCTGGCGATGGCCCGGTTCATGTCGCTGATGATGCTGGTCAACAGCCTCGGGCCGGTGGTGGCCCCGGTGCTGGGCGGCCAGCTGCTGAGGTTCACCAGTTGGCGCGGGACGTTCGTCGCGCTCGCGCTGATCGGGTTGGCCCTGCTGATCTCGCTGGCGGTAGGGCTGCCGGAGACGCTGCCGAAGAACAAGCGGCGGCCGGCGAACCTGCTGCTCACGCTCAAGGTGTTCGGCGGGTTGCTGGCCGACCGCAAGTTCGTCGGCTACGCCCTGGCGTCCGCGCTGGCCCTCGGCGCGCTGTTCGGGTACGTCGCCGGGGCGTCGTTCGTGCTCCAGGGCGTGTACGGGCTGAGCCCGCAGCAGTTCAGCCTGGTGTTCGGCGCGAACTCGGTGGCGATCGTGGTGGCGGGCCTGCTCAACACCAGGCTGACCGGCCGGATCATGCCCCGACCGCTGCTCAAGATCGGGCTCGCGGGTGCTGCGGTCGGTGGCGTGGGGCTGCTGGTGGGCGGGCTGGTCGGCGGTGGGCTGGCGACGTTCCTGCCGCCGTTGTTCGTGCTGACGATGAGCGTCGGCCTGCTCATGCCGAACGCCGGTTCGCTGGCGATGTCGCGGCACCCGGAGGCGGCGGGCAGCGCGTCGGCCGTGCTGGGCGTGACGACGTTCCTGGTGGGCGGCCTGATGGCGCCGCTGGTCGGCGCTGGCGGTTCGGCGAGCGTGCTGCCGATGGTGACCGTGATGGCGGGCTCGACCGTGCTGGCCGTGCTGCTGTTCGCCGTCCTGACCAGGGGTGACATCGGCATCACCAGGGAGGCCGAACCCGCGCCGGCCTGACGTGCCGCTCAGCCCTCGAGCGTGGCGAGCGGGTCGAGGCTGTCCTCGGCGAGGTCGCCGAAGTCGGTGGACACCGACAGCTCGCGCCACCGCGCGTCCGACTCGGCGCGGGCCCGCTCCACCTGCGCGGCGAACCGCACCGCGTCGCTGCCCAGCAGCAGCCGGACCGGCGGCTCGTCGAGGTCGGCGACCCGGAGCACGACCTCCGCGACCTTCGCCGGGTCGCTCGCCGCACGCGCCATGAGCGTGGTCCGCAGCGCGTTCACCGCGCCGACGGTCTGCTCGTAGGCAGGCGAGACCGGGTGGACGGTCATGGACGCGCCCGCCCAGTCGGTCCGCATGCCTCCCGGCTCCAGCACGGTGACCTTGATGCCCAGCGGCGCGACCTCCTTCGCGAGCACCTCCGAGAAGCCGCCGACCGCGAACTTGGCCGCCTGGTAGGCCGACAGCCCCGGCGTGGTCACCCGGCCGCCGACCGACGACACCTGGACGACGTGGCCCGAGCGCTGCCCGCGCAGCACGGGCAGCGCGGCCCTGGTGACGTTGACGACCCCGAACAGGTTGGCCTCGACCTGTGAGCGGAAGTCGTCGCCCGGTGTGTCCTCGACGGAGCCGGAGTTGGCGTAGCCCGCGTTGTTGACCACCACGTCGAGCCGGCCGAACGCCGTGACCGCGGTGTCGACGGCGGCCCGCGCGGCCCGCGGGTCGGTGACGTCCAGCGCCACCGCGCGCACCCGGTCGCCGTACCGCTCGACCAGGTCGGCCACCTGCTCGGGCCGGCGGGCCGTCGCGACCAGCGAGTGGCCGGCGGCCAGCACCTTCTCGGCGATCTGCCGGCCGAGGCCGCGCGAGCTGCCCGTGACGAGGAAGACCTTGCCCATGACAAGTCCTAACTGACTAGTTGGTTAGCTACCGTCACCAGGGAAGCACTCCCGCCCCGCGCTGTCAACTAGACGGTTAGTCGGCTACCGTGGCCGCCATGGCTGGTGACGCGGAGGCGACCCGGCGGCGGCTGCTGGACGCGGCGGCCGCGGAGTTCGCCGAACACGGGATCGCGGGCGCGCGCGTCGACCGGATCGCGGCGGCGGCGAAGAGCAACAAGGCGCAGATCTACCACTACTTCACCAACAAGGACGGCCTGTTCGACGCGGTGATGAGCGACCTGGCGCAGGAGACGCTGCGCGAGGCCCCGATCGACCCGGCGGACCTGCCCGAGTACGCGGGCAGGCTGTTCGACCGCTTCACCGACAACCCGGTCAAGGAGCGGCTCGCGAAGTGGTACCGGCTGGAGGGCGCGGGCTACGCGGCGGTCGAGGTCGTGGTGGCCGGCACCAACGACAAGATCGCGGCGATCGCGAGGGCCCAGGACGAGGGGCTGGTCACGACCCGCTTCACGCCCGTGGAACTGCTCGCGCTGGTCGTGCACCTGTCCGCGTTGTGGGCCTCGACCACGCCGGAGATGGCCGGCCACGCCGCCGCCATCCCGCACGACCGACGCCGCCGGGTCGTGGTCGACGCGGTGGCCGCGATCCTCCGGGACTGACCGGCGTCAGTCGTCGATCGTCCAGACGAGCGTGTTCAGGTCGGTCTCGGGGCGGGAGCTCCAGCGCACCGAGAAGATCACCGTGTCCTCGGGCAGCACGTAGACGGTGTGGCCGCCCGCCGTCTCGCCCGGCTGCACGCCGATCTTGTGCGGCGGCCGGGACGACAGCGACACCGGCGCCTTGCTCACCGTCTCGCCCTTGTTGGTCATCAGCACCAGGTACATGTCGGGTAGGGCGTTGAACGGCACCTGGCCGATGTTCGCCAGCTCGGTGTGCACGACCACCGCCCGCTCGCCGTCGGCCAGCTTGTAGCCCGCCGCGGTGAACAGGAAGTCCGCCGGGTCGACCACCTCGACCAACTGGATCGTGAACCGCGCGCCCTCCAGGCCCTCGGTCTCCAACGTGCTGCCGATCTTGCCCGTGCGCGAGCGCGGCGCGGGCGCCTGGTCGCCGCGCGCCCAGCCGGACGTGCCGGGCACGCCCCACGTGCTGATCGGCTCGGGCACGCGCACCGGGCCGGACGCCACGGGCTGCGGGCCGGTGCCGGGCTGCGCCGGGAACGGCGTGCTGGGCGGGCCCTGCGGGACGGGGTAGCCGGGGTAGGAGCCGGACGGCGTGCCGTGCGCCGGGCCGGGCGGGTACGGTCCGCTCGGCGTGCCGCGGGCGGCCTGGCCGCCGGGACCCGAGTAGCTGCCCCACGCCACGCTGTTGGCCAGCGCCTTGCGGATGCCGTTCGGGTCGCACTCCACGCCGACGAGCAGCGGCAACCCGCTGCCGGACAACGTGATCAGCCGGGTGGCGGCCTCGCGCGGGTCCATGCCGAGCCGTGCGGCCACCTCGTGCACGGCGGCACGGCCCATCTCGGCGATCATGGCCAGGAGACGGGCGTCGACGGGGTCCGGCGCTACCACACCTCGAACGCTACCCGCCTGGGGAGATCTTCGCCCCATCGCCCCGCGGACCGCGCCGGGTGTTCACCCCACCGCCGCGGCGGGGCACGTGAGGGCGGCTCGCACCGACCTCGGCGAGCCTGCATGAGATAGCCGAGAGTGGCGTTATAGGGTCGGGCGAGTCTTTGCCCGAGCGCTTCGTCCCGGGCCCGCTGCGATCTTCAGGGGGGTTTGGGTGTCCGACTCGTTTGTGCACCTCCACGTGCACACCGAGTACTCGATGCTCGACGGCGCGGCCAAGCTGAAGGACATGTTCGCCGAGTGCGAGCGGATGGGCATGCCCGCGGCCGCGATCACCGACCACGGCAACATGTACGGCGCCTACGACTTCTACAAGCAGGCGACCTCGGCGGGCGTCAAGCCGGTGATCGGCATCGAGGCGTACCTGGCGCCGGAGTCGCGCTTCAACAAGAAGCGCGTGCTGTGGGGCGACCCCGGGCAGAAGGCCGACGACGTCTCGGCCAGCGGCGCGTACCTCCACCAGACCATCTGGGCCCGGAACAACGAGGGCCTGCACAACCTCATGAAGATGTCCAGCCGCGCCTCCACCGAGGGCCAGCTCGGCAAGTGGCCCCGGATGGACGTCGACCTGATCACCGAGCACTCGGCGGGCCTGATGGCGACGACCGGCTGCCCGTCCGGCGAGGTCCAGACCCGGTTGCGCCTCGGCCACGAGAAGGAGGCCCTGGAGGCCGCCGCGAAGTGGCGCGACATCTACGGCCCGGAGAACTTCTTCGTCGAGCTGATGGACCACGGCATCGAGATCGAGAGCCGGGTCCGGGGCGGGCTGCTGGACATCGCCAAGAAGCTCGCCATCCCGTTCGTCGTCACCAACGACTCGCACTACACCTACGCCGAGGACCGCGACGCGCACGCGGCGCTGCTGTGCGTGCAGACCGGCAAGACGCTCCAGGACCCGAACCGGTTCAAGTTCGACGGCACCGGCTACCACCTGAAGTCGCCGGACGAGATGCGCGCGATCGACTCCTCGGACGCCTGGCAGGAGGGGTGCCGCAACACCCTGCTGGTGGCCGAGAAGGTCGACACCACCGGCATGTTCGCGTTCCAGAACCTGATGCCGCGCTACCCCGTGCCCGAGGGCATGACGGAGGCCGACTACTTCCGCGAGCAGGTCTGGGAGGGCATGCGGCGCCGGTTCCCCGACGGCGTGGACGAGGTGCACCGCAAGCAGGTCGAGTTCGAGATCGACGTCATCCTCCAGATGGGCTTCCCGTCCTACTTCCTGGTGGTCGCCGACTTCATCAACTGGGCCAAGGCCAACGGCATCCGCGTCGGTCCGGGCCGAGGCTCCGCCGCGGGCGCGCTGATCGCGTACGCGATGGGCATCACCGACCTGGACCCGCTGGCGCACGGCCTGATCTTCGAGCGGTTCCTCAACCCCGACCGCGTCAGCCCGCCCGACATCGACATCGACTTCGACGAGCGCCGGCGCGGTGACGTGATCCGGTACGTCACCGAGAAGTGGGGCGTCGACAAGGTCGCGCAGGTGATCACGTTCGGCACGATCAAGGCGAAGGCGGCGATCAAGGACTCCGCCCGCGTGCTGTACGGGCAGCCGGGCTACGCGGTGGCCGACCGCATCTCCAAGGCCATGCCGCCCGCCGTGATGGGCAAGGACATCCCGCTGGCGGGCGTGTTCGACCCGTCGCACAAGCGGTACTCCGAGGCCGCCGAGGTGCGCGCGCTGTACGAGACGGACCCGCAGGTCAAGGAGATCATCGACACCGGGCGCGGGTTGGAGGGCCTGATCCGCAACGCGGGCGTGCACGCCTGCGCGGTGATCATGTCCGCGGAGCCGCTGACGGACCACATCCCGGTCTGGATGCGCCCGCAGGACGGGTCGATCATCACCCAGTTCGACTACCCGACGTGCGAGACGCTCGGCCTGCTGAAGATGGACTTCCTCGGCCTGAGCAACCTCACCACGATCGACGACGCGCTGAAGAACATCGCGCTCAACGGCAAGGGCGACGTCGACATCTCGACGGTGCCCCTGGACGACCGCAAGACCTACGAGCTGCTGGGCCGCGGCGACACGCTGGGCGTGTTCCAGCTCGACGGTGGCGCCCTGCGCGACCTGCTGCGCCTGATGCGCCCGGACAACTTCGAGGACGTCTCGGCCGTCATCGCGCTGTACCGGCCGGGCCCCATGGGCGCGAACTCGCACACGAACTACGCGCTGCGCAAGAACAAGCAGCAGGAGATCGTGCCGATCCACGAGGAGCTGCGCGAGCCGCTGGCCGAGATCCTGGACACGACGTACGGCCTGATCGTGTACCAGGAGCAGGTCATGGCGATCGCGCGGAAGGTGGCGGGCTACTCGCTGGCCCAAGCGGACCTGCTCCGCCGCGCGATGGGCAAGAAGAAGAAGGAGATCCTCGACAAGGAGTACGAGGGCTTCGAGGCGGGCATGCGCGCCAACGGCTACTCGGCCGAGGCGATCAAGACGCTGTGGGACATCCTGGTCCCGTTCGCGGACTACGCGTTCAACAAGGCGCACTCCGCCGCGTACGGCCTGATCGCGTACTGGACGGCGTACCTCAAGGCCAACTACCCCGGCGAGTACATGGCCGCGCTGCTCACCACGAACTCGGACAACAAGGACAAGTCGGCCGTCTACCTGGCCGAGTGCCGCCGGATGGGCATCACCGTGCTCCCGCCGGACGTCAACGAGTCGGAACGGGAGTTCGTCGCGGTCGGCGACGACATCCGGTTCGGCCTGGGCGCGATCCGCAACGTCGGCGCGAACGTGGTCGACGCGATCATCAAGACCCGCAAGGAGAAGGGGAAGTTCGCCGACTTCTCCGACTTCCTGCGCAAGGTCGACGTGCAGGCGTGCAACAAGAAGGTCGTCGAGTCGCTGATCAAGGCGGGCGCGTTCGACTCGCTCGGCCACCCGCGCAAGGGCCTGCACATGGTCCACGTCGAGGCGGTCGACGCGATCATGCTGACCAAGAAGGAAGAGGCGCGCGGCCAGTTCGACCTGTTCGGCGACGGCGGCGGTGACGGCGACGGCGCGTCGGTGTTCGACGTGAAGATCCCGGACGAGCACTGGGAGTCCAAGCACCAGCTCACGCTGGAGCGGGAGATGCTGGGCCTGTACGTGTCCGGACACCCGCTCAACGGCGTGGAGCAGGTGCTGAGCTCCTACTCCGACACCACGATCCCGCGCATCCTGGAAGGCGACGTGCCCGACGGCACGCAGGTCACGCTGGGCGGCATCCTCGCCTCGGTCACCCGCCGGGTGAACAAGAACGGCGAGCCGTGGGCGTCCGCGCAGCTCGAGGACCTCGCCGGTGGCATCGAGGTGCTGTTCTTCCCCAAGAGCTACGTGGTGCACGGCATGTCGGTGGCCGAGGACGCGATCGTGCTGGTGAAGGCGCGGGTGGCCAAGCGGGAGGACCGGATCTCGCTGATCGCCAACGACCTGGTCGTGCCGGACCTGTCGGAGCTGGGCGCGCAGGCGTTGAAGCTGAAGGTGGCGGCGTCGCGCTGCGACCCGAAGCTGGTGACGTCGTTGAAGGAAGTCCTCTCCGCGCACCCCGGCACCACCGAGGTGCACCTGAACCTGGTCATCAACAGCAGTCGCAACACGTTGCTCAAGCTGGACGACGCCCTTCGGGTTACTCCCACCCCGTCCCTTATGGGGGATTTGAAGGCTCTGCTCGGACCGGGGTGCTTGGGCTGATCGGGTGACAAGGACCGCAATCGGGGACAAGAGGAACCCTCGGATCGTTTGAGTGAACAGGGTTTACTCAAACGAGGAGGGGATCCCATTGGGGGAGCAGATCGCCGGTCTCGACGTGCTCGGCGCGGAGTACTTCGCCGATCCGCACGCGTACCACGCACGGCTGCGCGAGCAGGCGGCGGCGAGCCAGATCGTGCTGCCGCGCGGCACCAGGGCGTGGCTGGTCACCCGGTACGAGGAGGCGCGGTCGGCGCTGGCCGACCCGCGCTTCAGCAAGCACTACGAGCGGTTCCCGGAAGTCATGGCGCACAACCAGATCGGGGGCAACGAGCCGACCAAGTTCGACGAGTCCCTGGTGCAGCACATGCTGAACATGGACCCGCCGCACCACACCCGGCTGCGCAAGCTCGTCACCAAGGCGTTCACGGCCCGGCGGATCGAGCAGCTGCGGCCCCGCGTGCAGGAGATCACCGACCGGCTCCTGGACGCGGCGGGGGAGAAGGGCCACGTCGACCTGGTCGACGCGCTGGCGTTCCCGCTGCCCATCACGGTGATCTGCGAGATGCTCGACGTGCCGCTGGACGAGCGCGACGAGTTCCGGGTGTGGTCGAACGTGCTGGTGAGCGGTGGCGGCAGCGACCCGAGTGTGTTGCAGAACGCGGGCGCCCAGATGGCGGGCTACCTGGCGAAGCTGGTCGAGCACAAGCGGGCGAACCCTGGTGAGGACATCTTCTCGGCGCTGGTGCACGCCGACGACGGTGGCGACCGGCTCGACCAGATGGAACTCATCGCGATGGCGTTCCTGCTGCTGGTGGCCGGGCACGAGACGACGGTCAACCTGATCGCCAACGGCGTGTTCCACCTGATGCGCCACCCCGAGCAGCTGGAGAAGCTGCGCGCCGACCGCTCGCGGCTGCCCGGCGCGGTCGAGGAGGTGCTGCGCTTCGAGAGCCCGGTCAACCAGGCCACGTTCCGCTACACCAGCGAGGACGTGGAACTGGGCGACGTGGTCATCCCGAAGGACAGCGTCGTGGTGGTGTCGCTCAGCGGCGCCAACCGCGACGGCTCGCGCTTCCCGGACGCCGACCGGTTCGACGTCACCCGGCACGCCGCCGGGCACCTCGCGTTCGGCCACGGCATCCACTACTGCCTGGGCGCGCCGCTGGCCCGGATCGAGGGCGAGATCGCCATCGGGACGCTGCTGGACCGGTTCGACGTCGAACCGGCCGCGGACCCGGACGCGCTGCCGTGGCGGGAGGGCACGCTGATCCGGGGGCTCGAAGCGCTGCCGGTTAGCCTGACCCCTCGTGGAGCGCGATGAGCTGCTGAAGCTGGACCAGGCGCACGTCTGGCACCCGTACGGCCCGATGCCGGGCACCCACGAGCCGCTGGTCGTCTCCTCGGCCGAGGGTGTCCGGCTCCGGCTGGACGACGGGCGCGAGCTCGTCGACGGCATGTCGTCCTGGTGGGCCGCGATCCACGGCTACCGGCACCCGGTGCTCGACGCGGCGGTGCGCGACCAGCTCGGCCGCATGAGCCACGTCATGTTCGGCGGCCTGACCCACGAACCCGCGGTGGCCCTGGCGGCACGGCTGGTGGAGATCACGCCCGAACCGTTGCAGCACGTGTTCCTGTGCGACTCGGGGTCGGTGTCGGTCGAGGTCGCGATCAAGATGGCGTTGCAGCACTGGCGCTCGCAGGGGCGGCCGGAGAAGCGGCGGCTGCTGACGTGGCGCGGCGGGTACCACGGCGACACGTTCCAGCCGATGGCGGTGTGCGACCCGGAGGGCGGGATGCACGCGCTGTGGCGGGGCGTGCTGCCGGAGCAGGTGTTCGCGTCCGCGCCGCCGCGCGAGCTGGACACCGCGTACGTGCAGGAGCTGGCCGACCTGGTCGAGGCGCACGCCGGCGAGCTGGCCGCGGTCATCGTGGAGCCGGTGGTGCAGGGCGCGGGCGGGATGCGCTTCCACGACCCGCGCTACCTGCACGTGCTGCGGGAGCTCACGCTGGCCCACGACGTGCTGCTGATCTTCGACGAGATCGCCACCGGCTTCGGCCGCACCGGCGAGCTGTTCGCCGCCGACCACGCCGGGATCAGCCCCGACATCATGTGCCTGGGCAAGGCGCTGACCGGCGGCTACCTGTCGATGGCCGCGACCCTGTGCACGTCACGGGTGGCGGACGGCATCTCGCGCGGCGAGGTGCCGGTGCTCGCGCACGGTCCGACGTTCATGGGCAACCCGCTGGCCTCGGCGGTCGCCCTGGCGTCCACGGACCTGCTGCTGGCGCAGGACTGGCGGTCGTCGGTGCGGCGGATCGAGGCCGGGCTGCGGTCGGGTCTCGCGGACGCGCCCGGCGACGTGCGGGTGCTCGGCGCGATCGGCGTCGTGCAGCTGGACCACCCGGTGGACGTGGCCGCCGCCACCGCCGCGGCCGTCGACCGCGGCGTGTGGCTGCGGCCGTTCCGCGACCTGATCTACACCATGCCGCCGTTCGTCAGCACGGACGACGACGTGGCCGCGATCGCCGCCGCCGTCGTCGCCGCGGCCGAGGCGTCACAGGCGCAGCAGCGTTGAGCCCCACACGAGCAGCAGCGTGGCGTAGCCGACGCAGATCCAGCCGACGGCCTGGTGGCTCGGCTCCCCCTTGTGCCCCGCCAGCTTGTCGACCAGCAGCCACCAGCCCAGCGCGATCACGCAGAGCGCGACCGGCGAGAGGACCACGCCGTACGCGCCCGCGTACACGCCCGCCCAGAAGTCGACCGGCAGGCTGATGCCGTTGGCGTAGCCGGTCGGGAACAGCTCCACCGCGACCGCCGACCACACCCACGCCACGGCGTGGAGCCGCTTCACCGTCTCCGGCCTGGCGGTGTCCTGGTTGATGGCCACCACGCCCCAGGCCATGAACGCGCCGCCGCCGAACAGCCAGCCCGTCGCGGTCGACACGACCGGCACCCGGCCTACCACCTCGCCCAGGGCCGGGAAGATCGCGCCCCACAGCAGGAAGTGCCCGCCGACCACGGCCGCGGTGATGCCGAGGACGACGAGCGTCCGGACGCCGCCGCCCTGCCGCTGGAACCAGTTCTTCGGCTGCGGCGGACGCTGGGCGGTCCTGACCGACGTCTGGTTCCGTGCCCGCTGCGAGCCCTGCTGCCGGCGCTTGCGTCTGCCGGATTTGCCCACCTCAGTGGTCCACCGCGGCGGCGAGCTCGGTGTCGGTCGGCTCCACCAGCACGCGGCCGTCCGGGAGCGCGATGACCGGGATGTTCTTGCGCCCGCCCGCCAACTCGATCGCGCGGTCGCGGGCCGCGTCGTCCTGCTCGACGTCGATGTCCGTGAAGGGCACTTCGTGCTCCCGCAGCCACGCCTTGGCACGCCGGCAGTCGCCACACCAGTTCGCCCCGTAGAGAACGATCTCACTCATAGCGGTGACTGTAGAACGCGGAGGACCGCAACGCTCCGTATAGGCCTAGGGTGAGTGGCCGTGAGCGTCCTCGTGATCACCGGCACGGGCACCGAGGTCGGCAAGACCGTGGTCGTCGCCGCCCTGGCGGCGTTGGCCGCGGCCGACGGTCGACGGGTCGCCGTGCTCAAGCCGGCCCAGACCGGCGTCGCCGACGACGAGCCGGGAGACCTGGCCGAGGTGGTCCGCCTCGCCGGCCCGGTCACCACGCGTGAGCTGCGCCGATACCCCGAACCGCTGGCGCCCGCCACGGCCGCGCGCCGGTCCGGCAGGCCCACCCTGCACCCCAGCGAGGTCGCCTCGGCGGCCGTGGCGCTGGACGAGACGCACGACCTCGTGCTGGTCGAGGGCGCGGGCGGGCTGCTGGTCCGGTTCGACGGCGCGGGCTCGACCATCGCGGACGCGGCGTGGGCGCTCAACGCGCCCGTGCTCATCGTCGCGCACGCGGGCCTGGGCACGTTGAACATGACCGCGCTGACCGCCGAGGCCCTGCTGCGCCGCGGCCTGGAGTCCATCGGCGTGGTGGTGGGCCGCTGGCCCGCCGCGCCCGACCTGGCCTCCCGCACCAACCTGGTCGACCTGCCCGAGGCCGCGGGCGCGCCGCTGCTCGGCGTGCTGCCCGACGGCGCGGCGGCGCTGGGGCGGGCCGAGTTCGTGGAACGGGCGCGGGAAGGCCTGTCGCCGTGGTTCGGCGGCACGTTCGACCCGGAGAAGTTCGCGGCACCGCACACCTGCTGACGCTCCGGCCTCGGTGGAACGAACCAGTGACGCACATCGCTGGGGCGGGCCGGGGTCGGTGCGGCAGACTGCACGGCGGACCACCGCCGGAGTTGACGAGGAGAAGTCGTGACCGCAGCCCCCGAACAGGTCGATGTCCTCGGCGTAGCCCGCGAGCAGGTGCTGGAGCAGGGCGTCGGGCTGTCCGAGGAGCAGGTGCTCGAGGTCCTGCGGCTGCCCGACGACCGCATCCCGGAGCTGCTGGAGCTGGCGCACGCGGTGCGGATGCGCTGGTGCGGCCCGGAGGTCGAGGTCGAGGGCATCGTGTCGCTCAAGACCGGCGGCTGCCCCGAGGACTGCCACTTCTGCTCGCAGTCCGGGCAGTTCCCGTCGCCGGTGCGCTCGGCGTGGCTGGACATCCCCGGCCTGGTGAAGGCGGCCCGGCAGACCGCCGAGACCGGCGCGTCCGAGTTCTGCATCGTCGCCGCCGTGCGCGGGCCGGACAAGCGGCTGCTGTCGCAGGTGCGCGAGGGCATCAAGGCCATCCGCGAGGACGGCAACGACATCCAGATCGCGTGCTCGCTCGGCATGCTCACCCAGGAGCAGGTGGACGAGCTGGTGGACATGGGCGTCCACCGCTACAACCACAACCTGGAGACGGCCCGCTCGCACTTCCCGAACGTCGTCACCACGCACTCGTGGGAAGAGCGGTGGGACACGCTCAAGATGATCCGCGCGGCCGGCATGGAGGTCTGCTGCGGCGGCATCATCGGCATGGGGGAGACGCTGGAGCAGCGCGCCGAGTTCGCCGTGCAGCTGGCCGAGCTGGAGCCCGACGAGGTGCCGCTGAACTTCCTCATCCCCAACCCCGGCACGCCGTACGAGAACTACCCGGTGGTCGAGGGCCCGGACGCGCTGCGGACGGTCGGCGCGTTCCGGCTGGCCCTGCCGCGCACGATCCTGCGCTTCGCCGGCGGCCGTGAGCTCACCTTCGGCGACCTCGGCGCGAAGCAGGGCATGCTGGGCGGCGTCAACGCGATCATCGTCGGCAACTACCTGACCAACCTCGGCCGCCCGGCGCAGGACGACCTCGACATGCTGACCGAGCTGTCCATGCCGATCAAGGAACTGGGCAAGACCCTGTGACGTACTGCGGTTTCTGCGGCAAGGCGCGCGCGGAGGGCGACCACTCCGCGTGCGCGTCGCGGCTGGGCGTGATCGACCCGCCGCGGTTCTGCGCGGAGTGCGCCCGGCGGATGGTGGTCCAGGTGACACCCGCCGGGTGGACGGCCACGTGCAGCCGTCACGGCGAGATCACCTCCGCGCGGTAACCTGCCCTGCATCGGGTCACGGGTGCAGGGAGGTCGTCGGGTGGCGGAGCAACCGGTGGACGAACGGGCGACGCCCGTTCGGGTGCCACCCGCGCCGGCGTTCGAGTACTACTACGTGGCGCACCGGCCGCGGGTCGTGGTGAAGCGCGACCTGCTGCCGGCGTTCTCCGTGCTCTCGGCCGTCTCGCTGTTCGGGCTGCCCGCGGGGTGGCTGTGGGCGTGGCTCGCGCCGCCGCAGAACGTGGTGGCGCAGCAGGACGGCTCGCTGATCCCGGTCACCGGCGAGAGCTACCACCGGCTCGACGGGCTGATGCTGTTCGTGCTGGTGGGGCTGGCCGCCGGGCTGGTCACGGGCATCGCGGTGTGGTTGCTGCGGGAGCGGCGCGGCCCGGTGGTGATGCTCGGGGCCACGCTCGGCGCGGCCGTGGCGGCCTACCTGGCACAGCTGATCGGCACCGGTGCGGCGGGCAGCCGGTACGCCGTCGACGCCGCGCCCGCGGTGGGTGACGTGATCGCCCTGGCCCCGGTGCTGGAGACGTGGTGGGGCTTGCTGGCGTGGCCCTTGGGCACGGCGCTGGCGTACGGCTGCCTGGCCGCGTGGAACGGTCTGGACGACCTCGGCCGACGGCTCGGCTAGGGCGCGGGGCCTACAGCAGGTAGGCCGTGTCGGGCACGTCGGTGACGAACATGTGCCCCGGCGCGTGGGTGATCGCGAACGGCGGTTTCGACGCCATCACGGCCGCCTGCGGCGTCACGCCGCACGCCCAGAACACCGGCACGTCGCCCTCGTGCGGCTCGGTGCGGTCGCCGAAGTCGGGCCGGTCCAGGTCCGCGATGCCGAGCGCGCCCGGATCGCCCACGTGGACCGGAGCGCCGTGGACGGCGGGCATCCGCGCGGTGATCGCCCTGGCCGTGTCGACCAGGTCCGCCGGGACGTAGCGCAGCGAGACCACCATCGGGCCGTGCAGGCGGCCCGCCGGGCGGCACTCGCGGTTCGTCACGTACATCGGCACGTTGCGCCGCTGCTCGACGTGCCGCAGCGGGACGTGGGCCTGCTTCAGCGCGGACTCGAACGTGAAGCTGCACCCGATGAGGAACGCGACCAGGTCGTCGCGCCAGTGGGCGGAGGCGTCGGTGGGCTCGTCGACCAGCTCGCCGCGCTCCCAGACCCGGTAGCGGGGCACGTCGCGCGCCAGGTCGGCGCCGGCGGCGAGGAACGTCGTGGTGCCGCCCGCGTCGGTGACGTCCAGGACGGGGCACGGCTTGGGGTTGCGCTGGGTGAACAGCAGCACGTCGTAGGCCCAGTCCGCGGGGACGGCGACGAGGTTGGCCTGCGCGTAGCCGTCGGCGAGCCCGGCCGTCGGCCCCCGGTGTTCCCGGCGCACCTGGTGCGGTGTCATCGTCGTCATCGCAGCTCGACCCCCTTCGTCTCGGGGAGGCCGAGCAGGGCGAGGACGGCGATGCCGTAGCCGACCGCGCCGAAGATCATCGCGCCGCCGACGCCCATGGTCCCGGCCAGGAAGCCCACCAGGGCGGGGAAGAACGCGCCCACGCCGCGGCCGAAGTTGTAGGTGAAGCCCTGGCCGGTGCCGCGCAGCTCGGTCGGGTACAGCTCGGCCAGGTACGCGCCGAAGCCGCTGAAGATCGCCGACGTGGTGAACCCGAGCGGGAACGTCAGCAGCAGGATCACGCCGTTCGCGCCGGACGGGATGTTGGTGAACAGCACGATGAGGACCGCGCTGAGCACGGCGAACAGGGTGAACGTGCGCTTGCGGCCCAGCCGGTCGGTCAGGTAGCCGCCGGTGACGTAGCCCGCGAACGCGCCGCTGATGAGCAGCGCCAGGTAGCCGCCGGTGCCGACGACGCCGAGCCCGCGTTCGGT
This sequence comes from Actinosynnema sp. NPDC051121, assembly GCA_040689555.1. GTDB lineage: Bacteria > Actinomycetota > Actinomycetes > Mycobacteriales > Pseudonocardiaceae > Actinosynnema. The sequence goes on from JBFBCZ010000003.1 coordinate 118,324, forward strand.
CTTGAGGAACGTCGGCACCCAGCCTGCCAACGTGTAGTAGCCGCCCTGGACGCCGGTGGCGAGCAGCGCGGCGAACAGCGTGGTGCGGCCGAGCGCGCCCTGGAAGACGGCCTTGACGCTGCCCCTGGCAGGACGGGTCTCCAACGCCTGCTCGGCGCGCGGCGCGTCCTTGACGTTGCGGCGGACGTAGAACACCAGCAGCGCGGGGATCGCGCCGGTCCAGAACAGCACGCGCCAGGCGACGTCCTGCGGCAGGAAGCTGAACACCGTGGTGTAGACGATCACGCTCAGGCCCCAGCCGACGGCCCACGAGCTCTGGATGAACGCGACCGTGCGGCCCCGGTACCGGGGCTTGCAGTACTCGGCGACCAGGATCGCGCCCGCCGCCCACTCGCCGCCGAAGCCGAGGCCTTGCAGGGCGCGGAAGACGAGCAGCGTCTCGTAGCTGGTGGCGAAGCCGCACAGGACCGTGAAGACGGCGTAGGTGACGACCGTGATCATCAGGGTGCGGACGCGGCCGACCCGGTCCGCGAGGAGGCCCGCGATCGCGCCGCCGAGGGCGGAGACGACCAGCGTGACGGTGGTGAGCAGGCCCGCTTCGCCCGTGGTGAGGCCGAAGTAGGCGGTGATGGCGACCAGGCTCAGGGGCAGGACCTGGAAGTCGTACGCGTCCAGGCCGTAGCCGCCGAACGCGCCGACGAACGCCCGCTTGCCGTTGCGGCCCAGCGCGTGGAACCAGGCGAACGGGCCTCGGTCTTCCTTCGTGGTGTCGATGTCCTTGGTGCTCATGTCGGGAGTCACCTCGCAGCCGTGAGGGTGTGCCGTGGCCCACACGGTAGAGGATTGTTGAACAATCCCACTAGAGAGCAAGAGGGCGAACCACCACCTCACCGCCCGCGTGTCGAACCTCCAAGACCCGCGTGTCGAACCTTCAGGACCCGCGTGTCGAACCTTCAGGACGACCGTGTCCTGCGTTCGGGACCCCCGAGTTCAACGCTCAGGCGTCGACGGCACCCTTCCGGCGGTCGTACCCGGGGTAGAACTTGCGGATCAGCGCGGACGTCTCGGCGTAATCCAATTGGCCCGAAGTCGGCTGGTGACCGAGGAACGTGTAGGTCAACCGCGACCCGAGCGCGGGGAAGAAGATCCGGGACGCGGTGCCGATCTCGCCCATCGCGATCACGATCATGTCGGAATCGTCGTCCGCGTTCACCAACAATGACGCCAGGACTTTCAGGTCCGCGTCCGAGTTCGCCATCGTGGAAATCTTCACGATATCCGCGCCCGCCTCTTTCGCGGAACGTGCGACAGCGGTCAGGTGATCGTGCTCCGGGGTGAGGTCGAAATTGTGGTACGACACGATCGCCAACGCCTCGTGCGCGTGCGCCGCGGCGATCACACCGGCCAGGATCCCCGACGACGACAGCTCGACGTCCACCGCGTCCACCAGCGGCGCGACCGCGCGGAACAGCTCCAGCCGCTCCGCTTCCGACCCGGTCCACCCGCCGCCCTCGGCCGCCGAGCGCACGGTCGCCAGCACCGGCAGCCCGTCGAACGCGCGGACCTGGTCGAGCACGTGGTCGACGTCGGTGCGGGAGAAGCGGTCGATGCGCAATTCGGCCACGTCGACGCCGAGGGAACGCGCTTCCGCCGCCGCGCGTTCGCTCTCGTGGTCGGCGAAGCTCACCGCGATCAGGGGGGCACCGCCGTCGACCAGGGCGCGCATGGTATTCATTCGCGGTATGCTACACCGCCCGCGTGGGCGGTCAGTTGCGATGAGGCAGGTGGCCCAATTCCGACAACGGCGCGGGCACGGCGCTCAACGCGTCCAGAATGCCCGCCTCGCGGTGCAGCACTTTCCGCACCATCCGCAGCCGCCGGGCCGGTGACGTCTCCTCCAGCAACCGCTGCCGGTCCTCCAGCGTGAGCAGGCAGTCGCCGGCCAGCGCGTACGCCAGGTCGGCCAACCCCGTGTCCGGACCGGGAGGCCGCCCCACGCTCTGGTACGCCGCCTGCCGGTACCGCCCGTGCGCCGCCCGCGCGCTCTCCGCCAGCAGCGGCAGCACCGCCTCGACCTCCGGCGGCGCGGCCGTGTCCGGCAGCCACTGCACCGACGCGACCAGGTACGGCGCGCTGTCCTCGTCCACGTCCAGCAGGCGGAACCGCCGCCCGCCCCTCGTGGTCAGGTCGTACCGGCCGTCCGGCAGCCGTCTGGCCTCCTGGAGCACCGCCGTGCAGCCGACGTCCGACAGCGCCTCGACGTTCTCCGCGCCGACCTCCCACCCCTGCTTGATCGACACCACGCCGAACGTCCGCTCCGGCACCGCGCCCGTCACCAGGTCCACGGTCAGCTGCCGGTACCGCGGCTCGAACACGTGCAACGGCAGGGACGCCCCGGGCAGCAGCACGGTGCCCAGCGGGAACAGCGGGAGCGTCGTCGTCACGAACCCAAGCTACGGGTGGACGGTGGCCGCAGCACGGCGAACGGGTCGGTGACCCGCATCTGCCCCGACACGAACCGGAACAGCGCGGCCGGCCTGCCACCGGACGGCCCCGGCTGCACGGTCCCGCCCGTCGGCTCCAGCAGCCCCCGCCGCGACAGCACGCGTTGCAGGTTGGTCGCCGACACCTTGTAGCCCAACGCCGCCGAGTACAGCGCGCGCAACGCGGAGATGGTGAACTCCGGCGGCGCCAGCGCGAAGCCCAGGTTGGTGTACGACAGCTTCGACGCGAGCCGGCTGCGGGCGCGGCGGCAGATCGCCTCGTGGTCGAACGCGGTCGCGGGCAGCGCGTCCACCGGGTGCCAGGCGGTGTCCGACGGCACCACGGGGTCGATGTGCGACGGCACCAAACCGAGGAACGCGGTCGCCACGACCCGGGGTCCGGGCACCCGCGCGGGGTTGCTGAACACGGCCAGCTGCTCGACGTGTGACAACTGTCGCACGTCGACTTTTTCCGCCAGCTGACGGCGGATCGACGCCTCGACGTCCTCGTCGTCGCCGAGCCCGCCACCAGGCAGTGACCAGCGGTGAGCGTGCGGTTCCCGGGCGCGCTCCCACAGCATGACCTGGAGTGATCCGGCTCTCACCTGGAGCACCGCGGCCAGTACTTCATGTCCCGCCAGTCCCACTCGGCTGATACTATCGGCCACGTTTTCGACCGTTAGGCGAAAACCTGGCTCAAGGGAGGAACCCATGGTCGCTACCGCCTACGTGGAGCGAACCTCGGACGGCGCCTATGACGGGATCGCGCCGGACGCCGCATGGCGGGACGAGGTGCTGGAGCTGGCGCGCGAGCGGGATGCGGTCATCCTGGCGCACAACTACCAGCTGCCCGAGATCCAGGACATCGCCCACCACACCGGTGACTCGCTGGCGCTCAGCCGCATCGCGGCCGCGAGCGACGCGTCCACCATCGTGTTCTGCGGCGTGCACTTCATGGCCGAGACCGCGAAGATCCTCGCGCCGCACAAGACGGTCCTCATCCCGGACGAGCGGGCGGGCTGCTCGCTGGCCGACTCGATCACCGGCGAGCAGCTGCGCGCCTGGAAGGCCGAGCACCCCGGCGCGATCGTCGTCTCCTACGTCAACACCACGGCCGAGGTGAAGGCGGAGACCGACATCTGCTGCACCTCGTCGAACGCGGTGGACGTGGTCAGGTCGATCCCGGCCGACCGGGAGGTGCTGTTCCTGCCGGACCAGTTCCTCGGCGCGCACGTCAAGCGCGAGACGGGCCGGGAGAACCTGCACATCTGGGCCGGCGAGTGCCACGTCCACGCGGGCATCAACGGCCCGGAGCTGGCCGAGCGCGCGGCCGCGAACCCGGACGCCGACCTGTTCATCCACCCCGAGTGCGGGTGCGCCACCTCGGCGCTCTACCTCGCGGGCGAGGGCACCGTCCCGGCCGAGAAGGTCAAGATCCTCTCGACCGGCGACATGATCACCGCGGCCCGGCGGACCAGCGCGAAGTCGGTGCTGGTAGCCACCGAGATCGGCATGCTGCACCAGCTCCGGCGGGCCGCGCCGGAGATCGACTTCCGCGCGGTGAACGACCGGGCGTCGTGCCGGTACATGAAGATGATCACCCCGGCCGCGCTGCTGCGAGGGCTGCGGGAGGGCAAGGACGAGGTGCACGTGGACCCGGAGACGGCCCGCCGCGCGCGGGGCGCGGTGCAGCGCATGATCGAGATCGGGCAGCCCGGCGGCGGCGAGTGAACACACCGCTGTGGGAGGCCCGCGCCGACCTGCTGGTCGTCGGCACGGGCGTGGCCGGTCTGACGGCGGCGCTGCGCGCGCGTGAGCTGGGGCTGCGGGTCCTGGTGGTGACGAAGGCCGCCGGCGAGGACGGCAACACCCGGTGGGCGCAGGGCGGCGTGGCCGTGGTGCTGCCCGGCGAGCACGACGAGGGCGACACGGTCGACGCGCACGTCCGCGACACGCTGGTCGCCGGCGCGGGCCTGTGCGACGAGGTCGCGGTCGAGGCGATCATCGCCGGCGGACCGGCGGCGGTGGCGCGGTTGCGCGAGCGCGGCGCGGTGTTCGACGCCGCGCCGACCGGTGGGCTGGCCCGCACGCGGGAGGGCGGGCACAGCGCGTTCCGGGTGGTGCACGCGGGCGGTGACGCGACCGGCGCGGAGGTGGAGCGCGCGCTGTTGGCGGCGGCGTCCGACGGGCGCGTCCCGGTGCTGGAGAACCACGTCGCGGTGGACGCGGTGCGCACCCCGCTGGGCCAGGTGTGCGGCCTGCTGGTGCTGGACGGCAACGGCGTGCCGGGCGTGCTCAGCGCGCCCGCGGTGCTGCTGGCCAGCGGCGGACTCGGCCAGCTCTACCAGGCCACGTCCAACCCGGAGGTGGCCACCGGCGACGGCCTGGCGCTGGCCCTGCGCGCGGGCGCGGTGGCGGCGGACGTCGAGTTCGTCCAGTTCCACCCGACCGTGCTCTACACCGGGCGCGGCGCGCGTGGCCGGTGCCCGCTGGTCACGGAGGCGGTGCGCGGCGAGGGCGCGGTGCTGGTCGACGCGACCGGCGCCCGGGTCATGCGCGGCGTGCACCCGCTGGAGGACCTCGCGCCGCGTGACGTGGTGGCCGCGGCGATCACCCGGCACATGGCGGCGGGCCCCGGCGGCGTGGACGACCACGTGTTCCTCGACGCCACGGGCATCTCCGACTTCGCGCGCCGGTTCCCGACCGTCCACGCGGCCTGCCTCGCGGCGGGCATCGACCCGTCGGGCGAACCGATCCCGGTCGCGCCCGCGGCGCACTTCGCGTGCGGCGGCGTCGTGTCCGATGTGGACGGACGCACGGGCGTGACCGGCCTGTACGCGGCGGGCGAGGTGGCCCGGACCGGGCTGCACGGCGCGAACCGGCTGGCGTCCAACAGCCTGCTCGAAGGGCTGGTCGTCGGCACCCGCGCGGCCGAGGCGGTCGCGGCGGACCTGGCGCTGGGCGTGCTGGCCCGACCGTCGGCGGCGGCCTCGGTGGCGCTGCCCACGGCGCCGGTCGCGGACCGGGACTCGTTGCAGCGGGTCATGTCCCGGTACGCGGCGATCGGCCGTGACGCCGAGGGCCTGGCCGTGGTCGGCTCGGTGCTCGACCTGTCCACCGTGGACCGCACGCTGGACAGCCGGGCGCGGGTCGAGGACGCGGCGCTCACCGTGGCGGCGCGGGCGCTGATCGCGGCGGCGGCGCAGCGCGAGGAGTCGCGCGGGTGCCACGTCCGCACCGACTTCACCGAGCGGGACGACGTGCGTTGGCAGCGCAGCCAGGTGGTCCGGCTCAACCCGTCCGGCCAGCCGGTGCTGGCCGATCCGGCAGTGGCCAGGGGAGTGGCATGAATCTCGATCTGGACGACGCGCGCCGCGTGATCGCGACGGCGCTGGAAGAGGACCTGCGCTACGGCGCGGACGCGACGACCGAGGCGACCGTGCCCGATGACGCGGTGGCCGTGGCGGAGCTGACGCCCCGCGTGGCCGGCGTGCTCGCGGGCATCCCGGTGGCGCTGGAGGTGTTCCGGCACGTCACCGACGTGGAGGTGCTGGAACAGCGGCGGGACGGCGACAAGGCCGTGCCCGGCGAGCCCGCGCTGGTGCTGCGCGGCCCGGTGCGCGGCCTGCTCACCGCCGAGCGCACCGCGTTGAACCTGCTGTGCCACCTGTCCGGCGTGGCCACCCTCACCGCCGCCTGGGTGGCCGAGGTCGAGGGCACCAAGGCGCGCGTGCGCGACTCCCGCAAGACCCTGCCGGGCCTGCGCCTGCTGGAGAAGTACGCGGTGCGCTGCGGCGGTGGCGTCAACCACCGGCTCGGTCTCGGCGACGCGGTGCTGATCAAGGACAACCACGTGCGCGCCGCGGGTTCGGTGCGGGCGGCGCTGGCCGCCGTGCGCGCCCACGCGCCGCACCTGCCGTGCGAGGTCGAGGTCGACTCGCTGGACCAGCTCGACGAGGCCGTCGCCGAGGGCGCGGAACTCGTGCTGCTGGACAACTTCACCGCCGCCGAGTGCGCGGAGGCGGTGCGCCGGGCGGGCGGTGTCGCGCTGGAGGCGTCCGGCGGGCTCACCCTGGACGTGGCCAGGGCCTACGCCGAGACGGGCGTGGACTACCTGGCCGTCGGCGGCCTCACCCACTCCGCCCCGGCGCTCGACCTGGGGCTGGACCTGCGCTAGCCGCTCGAACGGGGAGCGCGCCCGCGCCCGGGGCACAGGCGCGGGCGCGCCCTGTTCAGGAGTCGCGCCGCTTGATCTGGTCGTCGTCGCGCTCCACGTCCACCCGTTCCTTGCGGACCTCGCCGCGGACCTGCTGCTGCTCGGTCACGGTCTGCTTGTCCAGCCGGACCTTCTCGACCGGCTTGGTCTTCTTCTCCACCACCGGCTCCTGCCGGCGCAGGGTCACCTCCGCCTCCTCGTCGACGAACGCGCGGTCGGTCGGCGCGCCGTCGGCGGGCTCGCGCACCACGCGGACCTCCTCGTGCGACACCGGCACGGACACGTCCCTCTGCTCGGTCACGGTGTGCTTGACCAGGCGCACGCGGCCACCCTCGACTTCGCGGGTGCCGACGTCGAGTTCCTCCTCGTAGCGGGTCACCGAGTCGCCGGTGCGGGCTTCGTGGCGGCCGTGCCGCTCTGCCGCGGCGGGCTGACCCGCGGCGGGCCGGCCCATCTGCCCGCGCACGTCACCGCGAGCCTCGGACCGGGTCTCACCGGGCATCCCTCCACCGCGCATCCCTCCACCGCGCATCTCGCCACCGCGCATCTCGCCACTGGACATCTCGCCGCGGGGCTGCCCGGACGTGCGGCCGGCGCCCGGCATGGGCATGGGCTTGGTCTCGGGCCGCCCGCGGTTCGGCAGCCGGTCGTGGTCGCCGCTGCGGTGGGAGGGGATCAAGCCGTAGTACTCGTACAGCTCGTCCTGCTGCTTGTCGGACATGTGCTCGTCGGAGACGTCGATCCGCGGCGCGTCCTTGACCTGCTGCTTGTCCACGGGCACGGTGACGACGCCGTTGCCCAGGGTCGCGTCCTGGATCGGCACGAACGACTCCTTGAGGCCGAACAGGCCGGTGTGCACCGAAGCCCACATCGGCCGCCCGTCCCGGTCGTCGAGCCACACCTGCTTGACCGAGCCGATGCGCTCACCGTGCTCGTCGATCACGTCGCAGTCGTACAGGCGGTCCACTTCGGCCTGGTTGATCATGGCCGGGTCCCTTCGCGTGTCGTTTTCGTCCCGCGAAGGGCTTCCCGGTCTCAAGGGCCACCTATTCGGCTGCCACCCGTTCGTGTGAGCCAAGGTCCCCCGAAAGAACTTCAGAGACGGCGATTCGCCAGGACTGGCAAGGCATTCCGCGCGTGCGTGACACTCTGTGTGTCCACTTCGGTCAGGATCAGGCCGGGCTCGCCCGCGAGCTGCTCGACGACCTCGCCCAACGGCGACGCGACCGTGCTGAAGCCGATGCCCGTGGGCGCGCCGCCGTGGTCGGCGCGGGGATCGGCCTGCCCGCAGGCCAGCACCCACGACGTGCAGTCCAGCGCCCGGGCGCGCACCAGCAGCTCCCACTGCTCGCGCTTGCCCGGCCCCGCGCCCCACGACGCGCACACCAGCACGGCCGTCGCGCCCTGGTCCGCCAGCGCCCGGAACAGCTCGGGGAACCGCACGTCGTAGCACGTGGCCAGGCCGAACGTGACGCCGTCCACCTCGACCGCCACCGGCGCGGAGCCGGGCGCGACGGTGCGCGACTCGGTGAACCCGAACGCGTCGAACAGGTGAATCTTGTCGTAGCCGACGTGGTGGCCGTCGCCGGTGACGAGCAGGGTGTTCGTCACCCGGCCGTCCGGCGCGGGCGTGAACATGCCCGCCACCACGACCACGCCGTGCTCGTCGGCGACCTCGCGCACGGCGGTCGCCCACGGGCCGTCCAGCGGCTCGGCCACCGGGCCGAGGGGCACGCCGAACCGGCACATCGTCGCCTCGGGGAACACCACCACGCGCGCGCCGGCGGCCACCGCGCGCCGGGTTTCCGACCGCACGAGGTCGAGGTTCGCCGCCGGGTCGCTGGACGAGGTGATCTGGCAGAGGGCGACACGCATGGAACCCACTCTAGGTAGTGTCGGGTCTCGTGCGCTCCCTCCTGCCCCCGCTCGTCCTCGTCGCCGTGCTCGCCGCCGCGGGGTGCACGGGCACGACGACACCGAGCGCCGAGGGCACGTCCGACAACAGCGCGCTCGTGCTGGCCGACCCGCTCGAGCCGACCAGCCTGAACCCGCTGCTCGGCTACGGCCGCGAGGGCGTGTCGAAGCTGTACGACGGCCTGGTGGAGCACGGCGCGGACGGCTCGGTGCGGCCCCGGCTGGCCGCGGAGTCGCCCAAGCCCGCCGCGGACGGCCTGAGCTGGACGGTGCGGCTGCGCGAGGGCGTGACGTTCACCGACGGCACGACGTTCGGGCCCGAGGACGTGGTGGCGACCTACCGGGCGCTGCTCGACCCGGCGTCCGGCTCGACCGAGCGGGCCGCGTACGCGGAGCTGACCGGCGTGGAGCAGCTGGACCAGCACGTGGTCCGGTTCACGCTGGCCCGACCGTGGGCGGCGTTCCCGCACGCGCTCGTGCTCGGCGTGCTGCCCAGCGAGGCGCTGGGCGGGCCGCTGCCCGACGTGCGGCCCGTCGGGACGGGCCCGTACAAGCTGGTGGAGTGGCGCAAGGGCGACCGGATGGTGCTGGAGGCGAACGCCTCCTACTTCGGCGGCGAGCCGGAGATCCGCAAGCTGACCGTCGTGTTCGTGCCCGACGACAACACCCGCGCCCAGCGGATGCAGGCGGGGGAGTTCGACGGCACCGAGCTGCCGCCCCGGCTGGCCGCGTCGTTCGGCAGCGCGAACGGCATGAGGGTGATCACGCACCGCACCGCCGACCTGCGTGCCGTCACACTGCCGGGTGGCGCCGTGACGGGTGACAGCGCGATCCGGATGGCGTTGAACCACGCGGTCAACCGCAAGGGCATGGTGGACAACCTGCTCGGCGGCAAGGGCACGGTGGAGAGCACGCCGGTGCCGGAGGCGCTGCCGGAGTTCGTGGAGACGGGCGCGCGGTTCGCCTACGACAAGGCGTCGGCGGAGCTGCTGCTGGACCAGGCGGGCTGGGTGCGCGGCGCGGACGGCGTGCGGGCCCGCAACGGCGTGGCCGCCCGGTTCACGCTCATGTACCCGATCGGCGACGTGGTGCGGGCCGACCTGGCCACCGCGTTCGCCGCGGACGCCAAGGCCGTCGGCATCGACGTGCAGCTGGCCGGGCTGGGCTGGGACGCCGTCACGCCCAGGCTGGGCGTGGACGCGCTGCTGCACGGCGGCGGCACGCCGTTCGACCCGGACCTGATGACCTACCGGCAGCTGCGCACGCCCAACCCGTGGGGCTACTCGAACCCGCAGGTCGACGCGGCCCTGGACACCGGCCGCACGCTGCTGGACCCGGCGCAGCGGGCGGCGGCGTACAAGCAGTTCCAGCGCGCGTACGTGGCCGCGCCGGGCCTGGTCGTGCTGGCGTCGGTGCAGCACACGTACGTGGTGCGGGAGAACTGGAACGGCTACCAGGAGGTCGTGGACCCGCACGTGCACGGCGCGCTGTCCTGGGGCCCGTGGTGGAACCTGGAGAAGTGGACGCCCCGCTAGGCCCGATCTTGTTGCATCCTGGTGGCGACAGTGGCGGTTTCCACGAGCCCAAGGGGACGCAGTGACGATCTTCCTCGACTCAGCCGGTTCCTCCCTGCCACCGCGTGAGGTGCTCGACGAGGTGATCGGCCACCTCCGCCGGGAAGCCGAGGTCGGCGGGTACGTCGCCGCACGTGAGCGGGACGACGACCTGGAAGCCGGGTACGAGGTGTTCGCCGAGCTGCTGGGCGCGGCGCCGGACGAGGTCGCGTTCACCGACAGCGCGACCCGGTCGTGGCTGACCGCGTTCGACGCCGTGCCGCTGGCCGCCGGCGACCGGGTGCTGTTCAGCGAGGCCGAGTACGCGGGCACCGCGATCCCGATCCTGCGCCGGGCGCGGGAGGTGGGCGCGACGGCCGAGGCGGTCCCGTCGGACGAGTTCGGGCATATCGACGTGGACGCGCTGAAGGGGCTGCTGGACGAGCGGGTGAAGCTGGTCTCGCTGGTGCACGTGCCGACGAACAGCGGCCTGGTGAACCCGGCGCGCGAGGTGGCCGAGGCGGCGCACGAGGTGGGCGCGCTGGTGCTGCTGGACGCGTGCCAGTCGATCGGGCAGCTGCCGGTGCGCGCCGACGAGCTGGGCGTGGACGTGATCACGGGCACCGGCCGCAAGTGGCTGCGCGGACCGCGCGGCACCGGTGTGCTGGTCGTGCGGCGCGAGGCCGCCGGGCGGCTGGAGCCCCGGCTGATCGACCTGCACAGCGCCGAGTGGACCGCCCCGGACGAGTACCGGCTGCGCGAGGACGCGCGGGTCCACGAGATCTGGGAGAGCAGCGTCGCCGACCGGCTCGGGCTCATCGCGGCGGCGCGGCACGCGCTGGCCAAGGGCATCGACGTGATCGAACGCGAGGTCGGCGAACGCGCGCGACGGCTGCGCGAGGGGCTGGGCGCGCTGCCGGGCGTCACGGTGCGCGACCCCGGCGTGCGCAAGTCGGGCATCGTCACGTTCACCGTGGACGGCGTGGCGGCCTCCGACGTGCGCGACCGGCTGGCCCGCGAGGGCGTCACGGTCACCGTCAGCGGCGCGTCGTCCACGCTGCTGGACATGACCCGGCGCGGGCTCGCCGAGGTCGTGAGGGCCTCGCCCCACTACTTCGTCGAGCCCGCGCAGGTCGATCAGGCCGTGGAGGCCGTCAGCAGGTGCGCCCGGTGATGCGCGGCAGGCAGTCGGAGTAGTCGAGGAACAACTGCACCGCCGTGTCGTTGCGCGTGGTCTGCGTCGGGATCTGCGTGTCGCGCGGGTAGAACCCGCTCGTGCCGCTCGCCGACGCCGGGTACATCTCGAAGGTGTAGCTCCAGATCTTGTGCGTGGCCCACATCCAGTCGTCCACGCTGCCGTCGGTGATGTACAGGTCGCTGGCCTGCTGCGGCGTGTAGCCGTTCAGCGCCGCCATCCGCTTGCCCATGGTCTGGTACACGTTGGCCTGGGTGGCGTCCAGGCCCGCGGCGGTGTCGTTGTAGGTGTAGCCGTACGGCCACAGGATCAGCTCCGAGAACGTGTGCCAGTCGATGTGCGACTTGATCTGCTGCACACCGCCGACCACGCGCGTGCCGACGAAGTCGCGGACCCGGGCGGTCTCCGGCGCGGAGAACGCCGACGGGCCGCGGTAGGTCTCGCTCGACCCGCTGCCGCTGGAGCCGCCGCAGCAACCCCACTGGTAGCCCCAGTTGCGGTTCGGGTCGGTGCCGTTCGAGGTGGAGTTCGGCTGCCGGTTCTTGCGCCACGCCCGGAACGACCCGGTCGCGATGTCGTACTCCGCGCCGTCGGGGTTGACGCTGGGGATGACCCAGATCTCCCGGCTGTCGACCGTGTTCTTGATGGCCGAGTTGGACGCGTAGTCGTCCGTGTACCGCTTGATGATGTGCAGGCACATCTCCACGGTCAGGTGCTCCCGCGCGTGCTGGTTGCAGGTGAACAGCACCTCGGGCTCGGACTCGTCCACCGTCGGGTTGTCGCTGATCTTGATCATCCACAGGTCGCGGTTCTCGTACGACTTGCCGATGCTGCGCATCGTGACCAGGTTCGGGTGGTCGCTGACCGTCTGGTTCAGCTCGGCGACCATCTCGGCGTAGTTGTGGTAGCCGGTGTAGCCGGACGGGAAGTCCTGCGCGCCGAGCTGGGGGTCGGCGAAGTCCGCCGCGCCCAGGCCCGCGAGCTGGGCGTCCGCGTCACCGGTGGCGCGCACCGGCAGGCCGGTGGCGCGCAGCAGCCACTGCTGGCGGGGTTCGGCGATCACGGTGAGCGTGTCGCCGCTCTGGCCGAGGACGTCGACCCCGGTCCGGGCGACCTTGGTCCGCGCCTCGGGGGTGGTCGCGGTGACCTCGAACACGGTGCGCTCGGGGGTGTGCGCGGTCGCCGGTTGAGCCGACCCGGGGTGCGCAGGGAGCACCAGGGTCACGCTCGCGACCAACGCGGCGGCCACAAGGCCGCGCCGCTTGGTGAACATCAAGCCTCCATCATCAGCAGGGTTTGCGACGGAGATGTGGAACACCCGCAAGAGGTGCAACACCCAGGAGAGTGCGCACACAGCGTGGCCCGCTGGTCACGCATCGAGGTAGCCGCCGTTTGTCGGGTTCACCACGCGGGGCCAGGCTGACAGTTGACGGAATTGGCGACGCCTTACCCTTGTGGGCATGCTGAACCGCATCGACCTGCGAGGTCGTGTCCCGTCACCCGCCGAACTGCGTGCCGCGCTGCCGCGCGCCGAGGTCGACGTGGACGCGGTGCTGCATCACGTCCGGCCTCTGGTGGACGACGTGCGCGAACGGGGCGTGGAGGCCGTGCTGGAGCACGGCGAGAAGTTCGACAAGGTGCGCCCGGAGTCCGTCCGCGTGCCCGCCGCCGCGCTGGAGCGCGCGCTGTCCGAGCTCGACCCGACCGTGCGGGCGGCGTTGGAGGAGTCGATCGCCCGCGTCCACAAGGTGCACGCCGACCAGCGCCGGGTCGACACGACCACCCAGGTCGCGCCCGGTGGCACGGTCACCGAGCGCTGGGTGCCGGTGTCCCGGGTCGGCCTGTACGTGCCCGGCGGCCTGGCCGTCTACCCGTCCACCGTGGTCATGAACGTGGTGCCGGCGCAGATCGCGGGCGTCGAGTCGCTGGTGGTGTGCTCGCCGCCGCAGGCGGAGTTCGGTGGCCTGCCGCACCCGGCGGTCCTGGCCGCCGCCGCGCTGCTCGGCGTCACGGAGGTGTGGGCCGTGGGCGGCGCGCTCGCCGTCGCGCTGCTGGCGTACGGCGGCACGGACACCGACGGGCGGCTCCTGGAGCCCGCGGACCTGGTGACCGGTCCCGGCAACATCTACCTGACCGCGGCCAAGAGGCTGCTGCGCGGCCTGATCGGCATCGACTCCGAGGCGGGCCCGACCGAGATCGCGATCCTGGCCGACGACACGGCCGACCCGGTGCACGTGGCCGCCGACCTGATCAGCCAGGCCGAGCACGACACGCTGGCCGCGAGCGTGCTGGTCACCACGTCGACCGAGCTGGCGGACGCCGTGGACGTCGAGCTGGAGCGGCAGGTCGGCGCGACCAAGCACCGCGAGCGGGTGCGGACGGCGCTGACCGGCAGGCAGTCCGGCACCGTGCTGGTGTCGAGCCTGGACGAGGGGCTGCGGGTGGTGGACACCTACGCCGCCGAGCACCTGGAGATCCAGACGGCCGACGCCCGGGAGGTCGCCGCCCGCGTGCGCGCGGCCGGCGCGATCTTCGTGGGTGCGCACTCGCCGGTGTCGCTGGGCGACTACTGCGCGGGCTCCAACCACGTGCTGCCCACCGCCGGGTGCGCGCGGCACTCGTCGGGGCTTTCGGTGCAGACGTTCCTGCGCGGCATCCACGTGATCGACTACAGCGAGGACGCGTTGCGCGAGGTCGCGCCGCACGTCGTGGCGCTGGCGAACGCCGAGGACCTGCCCGCGCACGGCCAGGCCGTCACGGCGAGGTTCCGCGGGTGAAGGCCATCGGTTCGCGAGTGGAGTTGAGCGACCTGCCCCTGCGGGACGACCTGCGCGGGCGGACGCCGTACGGCGCGCCGCAACTGGACGTGCCGGTCCGGCTGAACACGAACGAGAACCCGTACCCGCCCACGCCCGCCCTGGTGGAGGACGTGGTGCGCGAGGTGGCGGCCATCGCGGGCGAGCTGCACCGCTACCCGGACCGGGACGCGGTGGCGTTGCGCGAGGACCTGGCCGACTACCTGGCCTCGTCCACGGGCGTGCCGCTGACCTCGGCGAACGTGTGGGCGGCGAACGGGTCGAACGAGGTGCTCCAGCAGATCCTGCAGGCGTTCGGCGGGCCGGGCCGGTCGGCGCTGGGCTTCGAGCCGTCGTACTCGATGCACCCGATCATCGCTGCGGGCACCCGCACCGAGTGGGCCCCGACGCCCCGCCGCGCCGACTTCTCACTGGACGTGGAGCGGGCGGCGGAGACCATCGCCGAGCGCGGGCCGGACGTGGTCTTCGTGACCAGCCCGAACAACCCGACCGGGCAGAGCCTGCCGGTGGACGACCTGCGCGTGCTGATCGAGGCCTCGCCCGGCATGGTCGTGGTGGACGAGGCGTACGCCGAGTTCTCGTCCCGGCCGAGCGCGGTAGTGCTGCTGGAGGAGTACCCGGCGAAGCTGATCGTCAGCCGGACCATGAGCAAGGCGTTCGCGTTCGCGGGCGGCCGGCTGGGCTACCTCGCCGCCGCGCCCGCCGTGGTGGACGCGTTGCAGCTGGTACGGCTGCCGTACCACCTGTCGGCGCTGACGCAGGCGGCGGCGCGGGCGTCGTTGCGGCACGCGGCCGAGACGCTCGGGTCGGTGGCCCGGCTGGCGGCCGAGCGGGACCGGGTGGTGGACTCGCTGGCGGGCCTGGGCTTCTCGGTGGTGCCGAGCGACGCGAACTTCGTGCTGTTCGGGTGGTTCGAGGACGCGCACGCCACGTGGCGGTCGTATCTGGAACGCGGTGTGCTGATCAGGGACGTCGGCATCGCCGGACATCTGCGGGTGACGGTCGGTACTCCGGAGGAGAACGACGCGTTCCTCGCGGCGAGCAAGGAGGTTGGCCGGTGAGCCGGGTCGGCAAGGTGGAGCGGACCACCAGGGAGTCGTCGGTGTACGTCGAGGTGGACCTCGACGGGACCGGGAAGGTCGAGATCGCGACGGGGGTGCCGTTCTACGACCACATGCTGACCGCGCTGGGCGTGCACGGGTCGTTGGACCTGGTCGTCCGGGCGACCGGTGACGTGGAGATCGACGCGCACCACACCGTGGAGGACGTGGCGATCGTGCTCGGGCAGGCGCTGCGGGAGGCGTTGGGGGACAAGGCGGGCATCCGCCGGTTCGGCGACGCGTGGATCCCGATGGACGAGACGCTGGCGCACGCGGCGGTGGACGTGTCGGGGCGGCCGTACTGCGTGCACGTGGGCGAGCCGGAGCAGTTCAACACCTTCACGATCGGCGGCAACTACCCGTTCGTGCTGAACCGGCACGTGTTCGACTCGCTGGCGTTCCACGCGGGCATCGCGCTGCACGTGCGGGTGGAGTACGGGCGCGACCCGCACCACATCGCCGAGGCGCAGTTCAAGGCGATCGCGCGGGCGCTGCGGGCGGCCGTCGAGCCGGACCCGCGGGTGGGCGGCGTGCCGTCGACCAAGGGCGTCCTGTAGATGCCGAAGGAATACGTCGTCATCGGCCTGCTCGCGGTCGCGGGCTTCCTGGGCGGTGGCGTGTACAGCACGTGGAAGACGGCCCGGGGCCTGGCGATCATCCTGCTGATCCTCACCCTGGTCACCGTCGGCGCCGCCGTCACCTGGCTCCTCTGACCCGAACGCTCAACTCACCCGACCCGAACGTAGGACTCTCGCGTCCCGAACGTAGGACACACCCGAGAGTCCTACGTTCAGAACGCGCGTGTCGAACGTTCAGGTCGCGCGTGTCGAACGTTCAGGTCCCGCGTGTCCTACGTTCGGGACGGGTGAGTCGAGCGTTCGGGGCGGTTGGGCGCGGGCGGTTTGGCTGTCTGCGTATGGTTGGTCACATGTCGTCACCGGCTGAGGCCGTCACCACCGTCGGTCGCCCTCGGGAGCGGGCCGACGCCGCCCGGAACCGGGCTCGCGTGCTCGCCGCCGCGGAAGAGGTGTTCGCGTCCGCCGGTGGGTCGGTCGGCGTGACGATGGAGGACATCGCGCGTGCCGCGGGCGTGGGCCGGGCGACGCTCTACCGCCGCTACCCCGACACGACGTCGATCGCGCAGGCGCTGCTGGACGAGCACGAGTCCGAGATCCAGGACCGCATCCTCACCGGCCCGCCGCCGCTGGGCCCGGGCGCGCCGCCGGCCGAACGGCTGGCCGCGTTCTACCGGACCATGGTCGGCCTGCTGGAACGGCACCTGCACCTGGTGCTCGGCGCGGAGACGGGGCGGGCGCGGTTCCGGGCCGGGGCCTACGGCTTCCGGCGGCGGCACGTGGCCTCGCTGGTCGACGGCGCGCCGGCGGCCGTGGTCGACGCCCTGATGGCGCCGTTGGCCCCCGAGGTCTACCAGTACCAAAGACAGGTGCGAGGCCTCGGACCGGACGAGGTGGTCGCGGGCCTCGACTGGCTCACGAGACGTGTTCTCGCAGGTAGTTAGGCGGCACGGCAGCCGCCAGCCACACGCCGTTGGCGCTGACCCGGAACTCGTGGCCGTCGGCGGCCATGGCCGCGGCGTCGACCACCAGCACCACGGGCCTGCCCCGGCGTGACCCGACCCGCACGGCCGTCTCCACGGTCGCGGACAGGTGCACGTCGTGCCGCGCCATCGGCCGCAGCCCGTCCCGGAGGATGTCGGGCAGGAACCGGCCGACCGTCCCGTGGTACAGCTCGGCGGGCGGCTCGGTCACCGGCAGGTCGAGCGACACCTCGACGGTGTGCCCCTGACTGGCCCGGATGCGCCCGTCCACCACCTCGTACCGCTTCTTGTCGTTGCGCTCCACGACCTCCAGCACCCGCTCCCGGCTCACGCCGAGGGCGCGCACGAACTCCTCCAGGTCCACCCACCCCGCGGGGTCCAGGGTCAGCCCCAGTCGTCCCGGGTCGTGGCGGAGGGTCTTCGACATCCGCTTCGACAAGCGGATCATGTCCTTCTCTTGCACGACTTCCAGTGCAGCACGGCGCACAACCGGATTTCACGTCCCACCCTCGACGGCGGGCTTGAGCTTGGGCGCGCCGGGCCCGTCGGCGGCCTGCTCGTCGTCGAAGTTGTGCAGGGTGCAGCTGCGCAGCGACAGGCACCCGCACCCGATGCACGACGTTAGCCGGTCGCGCAGCCGGCGCAGCGCGTCGATCCGCGCGTCCAGCTCCACCTGCCAGTTCGCCGACAGCCTGCTCCAGTCGGACTTGGTCGGCGTGCGGTTGTCCGGCAGGGTGGCCAGCGCGGCGTGCACGTCCTCCAGCGACAGCCCGACCCGCTGCGCGGTGCGGATGAACGCCAGCCGCCGCAGCACGTGCCGCGGGTACCGGCGCTGGTTGCCCGCGGTGCGCTCGGAGGTGATCAGCCCCCGTTCCTCGTAGAACCTCAACGCGGTGTGCGGCACGCCGCTGCGTTCGGCCACCTGGCCGATGGTCAGCACTTCCGGCAACTTGCTCACGTGCGCATCCTATGACTTGACCTCGACCTAAGTCGAAGTTGTTTCGTGGGGTCATGGCAGTCGAGCAGAAGTCGGGCTTCGCGGACCTCCCCGCGTTGTTCCGCCGCATGACAGGGGACGAGAAGCACGAGTGGGCGGCGGCGTCCACGTTGGACGTGCTGTGGGTGCTCTACGACCGGGTGCTGGACGTCTCGCCGGACCGGGTGGACGACCCGGACCGCGACCGGTTCCTGCTGTCCAAGGGGCACGGCCCGATGGCGTACTACGCCGTGCTGGCCGCGAAGGGCTACCTGGAGCCGTCCACTTTGGACAACTGGACCGCGTGGGACTCGCCGTTGGGCCAGCACCCGGACCGCGTGCTGGTGAAGGGCGTGGAGATCAGCAGCGGTTCGCTGGGGCACGGCCTGCCGATCGCGGTGGGCACCGCGCTCGGCCTGCGCCTGCAAGGCCGGACCGCGCGGACGTTCGTCCTGGTCGGTGACGCGGAACTGGACGAGGGCAGCAACCACGAGGCCATCGCGCTGGCCGGTCGGCTCGGCCTGGACCGGCTGGTGACCGTGGTGGTGGACAACGCCTCCGGCACGCACGGCTGGCCCGGCGGGGTGGCGAAGCGGTTCGAGGTCGAAGGTTGGCAGGCGTCCACAGTGGACGGACGCGATCACGGCGCGCTGCACGCGGCGCTCACGCAGGACCACCCCGGCCGGCCTCTGGTCGTGGTGGCGGAGATCGGCAAGGGGGAACGGCGATGACGACGATGCGCCAGGTGTTCGCGGACACCGTCGAGGACGTGATGCGGCACGACCCGCGGGTCGCGGTCGTGCTGGCGGAGATCTCGCGGGACGCGTTCGCGCCGCACGAGCGGGTGATCAACGTCGGCATCCGCGAGCAGGCCATGGTCGGCGTGGGCGCGGGACTGGCGCTGAGCGGGCTGCGGCCGGTCGTGCACACGTACGCCCCGTTCCTGGTCGAGCGGCCGTTCGAGCAGATCAAGCTGGACTTCGGCCACCAGGACCTGGGCGGGGTGCTGGTCAGCATCGGCGGCTCGTACGACGACCCGGCGTGGGGCCGCACGCACCAGGCGCCCGGCGACGTGGCGCTGTTCGACACGCTGCCGGGCTGGACGGTCCGCGTGCCGGGCCACCCGGAGGAGGTGGGGCCGATCGTGCGGGACGCGCTGGAGCGCGACGACCGGGTCTACATCCGGCTCTCCCTGCGGCGCAACGCCGTGCCGCACCCGGTGGTCGAGGGGTTCACCGAGGTGCGGCACGGCAGGCAGGGCGTGGTGGTGGCCGTCGGGCCGATGCTCGACACCGTCCTGGAGGCGACCCGGGACGTCGACGTGACCGTGCTCTACGCGACCACCGTGCGGCCGTTCGACGCGGCCGGGCTGCGGGCCGCGGTGCAGCGCGCGGAGCGGGCCGACGTGCTGCTGGTGGAGCCGTACCTGGAGGGCACGTCGGCGCACCTGGCGGCGGAGGCGCTGGCCGACGTGCCGCACCGGCTGCGGTCGCTGGGCGTGCGGCGCGACTCGGAGCTGCGGGCCTACGGCACGGCCGAGGACCACGATTCGGCGCACGACCTCGACGTGCTCGGCGTCGCCGCGGCCGTGCGTCGGATGTTCGGCCACCCGGCCGCTGCGGCATGATCTCTGCCTGTGAGCGTGCCGAGAACCCTGATCTGGACACCCGCGCCGACCGCCGAGCTGCAGCTGAACCTGCACCGCGCCGCCGCGGGCCCCGCCGCGCTCGTCCCGGTGTCCTCCGGGACGGTGCTGCTGCCGCGCAGGCAGATCGGGTTCCCGGCGGCGGTCCGGCTGGCGGAGCAGGTGCGGGAGACCGGCGCGGCGGCGCTGCTGCTGCGCTGGTCTCCCGGCGCCGAGGTGTGGACCGACGGCGAGCGGGCCGGGTCGACGGGATCGGCACGGCGGCTGGTCGGCCTGCTGCGCTGGTGGCGCCTGGACGCCCGGCCGCGCCCCGTCGACCTGCCCGAGGACGTCGCCGAGGTGCGGTGCCTGGTGGACGAGGGCCGCGCCGACACGTGGGTCACCGCCCTGCCCGACCGGGCCGGCCTGCCGATCAACACGGTCCTGCCGGTCGTCCCCGTCACGCAGGGCGGCTCACCGTTGGCCTAATCTGGTGACGTGCCCAAGGTCGTCGTGCTGGACTACGGATTCGGCAACATCCGCTCCGCCGAGCGCGCGCTCCAGCGCGTCGGCGCCGACGTGGAGGTGACCGCCGACCACCGGGCCGCGCTCGACGCGGACGGCCTGGTGGTGCCCGGCGTCGGCGCGTTCGCCGCGTGCATGGCCGGGCTGGACGCGATCAAGGGCGGCCGGCTCATCGGGCAGCGGCTGGCCGGTGGGCGTCCCGTGCTCGGCATCTGCGTCGGCATGCAGATCCTGTTCGAGCGGGGCATCGAGCACGGCGTGCTCAGTGAGGGCTGCGGCGAGTGGCCGGGCACGGTGGAGCGGCTGGACGCGCCCGTCGTGCCGCACATGGGCTGGAACACCGTCCGCGCGCCCAAGGGCACCAGGCTGTTCGCGGGCCTCGACCCGGACACCCGGTTCTACTTCGTGCACTCCTACGGCGTGCGCAAGTGGGAGCTGGAGGCGTCCGACTCGCTGCGCGCGCCGCTGGTGACGTGGGCCGAGCACGGCGGCGACGAGTTCGTCGCGGCGGTGGAGAACGGGCCGCTGTGGGCGACCCAGTTCCACCCGGAGAAGTCCGGCGACGCGGGCGCGCACCTGCTGCGGAACTGGATCGAGAGCTTCAACTAGGCTGATCGCGTGACTTTCACGCTGCTCCCGGCTGTTGACGTGGCCGATGGCCTGGCCGTTCGGCTCGTGCAGGGCGAGGCCGGCACCGAGACCAACTACGGCGACCCGCTGGACGCCGCGCGCGCGTGGCAGCGCGACGGCGCGGAGTGGGTGCACCTGGTCGACCTCGACGCCGCGTTCGGCCGCGGCAGCAACCGCGAGCTGCTGGCCCGCGTGGTCGGCGAGCTGGACGTCCAGGTCGAGCTGTCCGGCGGCATCCGCGACGACGAGTCGCTGGCCGCCGCGCTGGCGACCGGCTGCGCGCGGGTGAACCTGGGCACGGCCGCGCTGGAGGACCCGCTGTGGTGCGCCAAGGTCGTCGCCGAGCACGGCGAGAAGGTCGCGGTCGGCCTGGACGTGCGGATCACCGAGCAGGGCCACCGGGTCGCGGCGCGCGGCTGGACGAAGGACGGCGGCGACCTGTGGGAGGTGCTGGAGCGGCTGGACCGCGACGGCTGCGCCCGCTACGTCGTCACCGACGTGGGCAAGGACGGCACGCTCCAGGGCCCGAACGTGGACCTGCTGCGCGAGGTCTGCGCGCGCACCGACGCGCCGGTGATCGCGTCCGGTGGCGTGTCCAGCGTGGCCGACCTGGTCGCGCTGGCGGCGTTGTCCCGCGACGGCGTCGAGGGCGCGATCGTGGGCAAGGCGCTCTACGCGGGCGCGTTCACGCTCCCGGAGGCGCTGGCCGCGGTGCGCGGCTGATCGCGTCGTCGATCTCCCGGACGATGTAGGCCTCCGCGGCCTGCGCGGTGACGCCCGTGCGGTCGAGCGCCTTGGCCGCCGCGCTGTCGCCCACGGCGAGCAGGCCGAGCAGCAGGTGCTCGGTGCCGACGAACGTGTGGCCGTGGCGCAGCGACGCCCGCACGGCCAGTTCCAGCGCCTTCTTGCAGTGCGCGGTGAACGGCTGCGGGTCGGGCCGCTGCCGGACCGTGCCGTCCAGCTCGCTGAGCACGACCATCCGCGTGGTGCCCTCGGACTCCTCCAGCTCGGCGATCGTCCTGGCGGCCAGGCCGCCGGACTCGTCCAGCAGGCCGAGCAGCAGGTGCTCGGTGCCGACGTGCTCGCTGAACCGGGCGTGGTGGCGGGCCAGCACGACGACCCGCCGGGCCCGGTGCGTGTAGCGGTCGAAGCTGGGCTTGAGGTCCGGCGACTCCTTGGGCACGAACCGCTTCTGCGCGGCCTGCTTGGTGACGCCGATGCTCTCGCCGATCTCGGTCCAGCTCGCGCCCGCGCGCCGCGCCTCGTCCACGAAGTGGCCGATGAGGTGGTCGCCGAGCTCGTCGAGCCTGCCGCTCAGCTCCACGGCGGCGGTCAGCCTGCCCAGCACGTCGGGGTGCTCCGACGCGACGGCGACGATGAGGTCCGTGAGCTGGACGGGCGGCGCTACCACCCGTCAACTGTAGGTTGACGATGCGAGGTGGGTCAACCCGAGGTTGACGCTACGCCGGCTTGATCTCGATGCCGATCGTGCCCTCGCGGCCCCGGCGCAACCGGCTGCCGAGCAGCGAGAGCTTGCCCACCACGCCGTACTTCCGGGCGATCAGGGACCGCACCCGGTCGGTGCCGGCCTGGTCGAGCAGCCGCGCGGTGGCCGGGACCTGCTCGCCGGTGGGCTTGCCGCGCAGGTCGCACGGTCCGATCCGGACGTCTCCGCTGCGGCGGATGCGCTTGACCTTGCCCGCGTCGGCGGCGGACCACGCGTACAGCGTGCCGTTCCCGCCCGCGACCCAGACCGGTGTCGGCACGGCGGTGCCGTCCTTGCGGAAGGTGGTCAACAACAGGTACTTGCCGGCTGCGAGGTCCATGTCCGGCAACGTTAGCCGGGAACACGCCGAAGAGCCCCGCTCCCACGAGGGGAACGGGGCTCTTCGGAGAGCACGCTAGGTCAGATGACCGTCACGTTCGTCGCCTGGGGGCCCTTGGCGCCCTGGCCGACATCGAAGCTCACCCGCTGGTTCTCTTCCAGGCTGCGGTAGCCGCCGCTCTGGATCTCCGAGTAGTGGACGAACACGTCCGCGCCACCATCCTCGGGGGAGATGAAGCCGAAGCCCTTCTCCGAGTTGAACCACTTCACGGTGCCCTGCGCCATCTTTGTACTCCTCATACAGCTACCAACGGGGCGAACGCACCCGCTGGGGCCGGTCCAAACGCTGACCCTGAGGAATCACACGCTCAAACAATGTTTCGCGAGCGTGGATGACACGAACACAAAACTTGCGACCTCCACAAGTGAACCACACTTTCGCCGCCACGTCGCCTCCTCGACGCCGCGAATCCCACGTTCAGGTGTCGTGAGCCCCACGTTTACCGCGCGTGTGTCCTACGTCCAGGTCCCGCGTGTCCTACGTCCAGGACCCCCGAGTTCGACGCTCAGGCACCGGAAGCCGGCCGCTCAGGGCGTCCACGTAGGCTTTTGGCCATGTCGGTCGCGGTGCGCGTGATCCCCTGCCTGGACGTCGACCGGGGCAGGGTCGTGAAGGGCGTGAACTTCACCAACCTCGTCGACGCGGGCGACCCCGTCGAGCTGGCGCGGGCCTACGACGCCGAGGGCGCGGACGAGCTGACGTTCCTCGACGTGACGGCGTCGTCCGGCGACCGCGAGACCACCTTCGACGTGGTCCGCCGCACGGCCGAGCAGGTGTTCATCCCCCTCACGGTGGGCGGCGGCGTGCGCAGCGCGGACGACGTGGACAAGCTGCTGCGCTCGGGCGCGGACAAGGTGAGCGTGAACACGGCCGCGATCGCCCGGCCCGAGCTGCTGGGCGAGCTGTCCCGCCGGTTCGGCGCCCAGTGCATCGTGCTGTCGGTGGACGCGCGGCGCGTGCCCGAGGGCGAGCGGCCGACCCCGTCGGGGTTCGAGGTCACCACGCACGGCGGACGCAAGGGCACCGGCATCGACGCGGTCGAGTGGGCCGCGCGGGGCCAGGAGTTGGGCGTCGGCGAGATCCTGCTGAACTCCATGGACGCCGACGGCACCAAGGCCGGGTTCGACCTGGAGCTGATCCGCCTCACCCGCGCCGTGGTCGACGTGCCGCTGATCGCCAGCGGCGGCGCGGGCGCGGTGGAGCACTTCCCGCCCGCCGTGGCCGAGGGCGCGGACGCCGTGCTCGCGGCGAGCGTGTTCCACTTCGGCACGCTGCGCATCGGCGACGTGAAGAAGAGCCTGCGTGACGCGGGCGTGGAGGTGCGCTGATGCTCAACCCGCGCAACGCGCCCACCGAGGCGTTCCTGGCGACGCTGATCGGCGCGGCGGGCGGCTTGGCGTTCGTGCTCATGGGCCTGGTGCAGTGGCAGGTCGAGGACGACCCGACCTGGATCAGGTTCCCGGTGATCGTCGCCGTGCTGGAGCTGCTCGCGGTCGGCGGCCTGCTGGCGGGCCTGCGCCCGGCCCGGCTGACCGCCGCGTTCGTGTTCGCCCTGGTGGCGTTGATCCACCTGCTCGCCGTGCTCAACCAGGGTCCGGTGTGGATCCGCGTGGTGTCGGGCGTGCTGTCCGCCGCGCACGTCTTCGCCGTGGTGATGCTCAACACCAAGCCCGCCCGGATCCACTTCCTCGGAGGACAGCGTTGACCAGCGCGCTCGACCCGTCCATCGCCTCACGGCTCAAGCGCACCGCCGACGGCCTGGTGTGCGCGGTGGCGCAACGCCGCGGCACCGGTGAGGTGCTCATGGTGGCGTGGATGGACGACGAGGCCCTGCACCGCACGCTCACCACCCGCCGCGCGACGTACTACTCGCGCAGCCGGCAGCAGCTGTGGGTGAAGGGCGAGACGTCCGGGCACACGCAGCACGTGCACGAGGTGCGGCTGGACTGCGACGGCGACACGGTGCTGCTGGTCGTGGACCAGGTCGGCGCCGCGTGCCACACCGGTGACGCGACCTGCTTCGACGCGACCGTGCTGCTCGGCCCCGCCGACTGACGGTTCAGCCCAGGTCGCCGGTCAGGTAGCGCTGGAGGTTGGGCGCGATGGCCTTCACCAGCGTCTCCACGTCCGCCGAGGCCAGCGGCTCGAACCTGACCACGTACCGGATCATGCCCATGCCGAAGATCTGGCTGGCCAGCAGCGTGGCGCGCAGCTCCGCGTCGGGCACGTCCAGGTGCGTGACGATGCGCTTGAGCAGGGTCTGCACGAAGAAGCCCCGCAGCACGTCGGCGACCTGGTCGTGCGACGTCACGCTGCGCACCATCGCGGCGAACGGGCCGCCGCCGATGGGGTCCCAGACGCCGATGAAGTTGCGCACCATCCGTTCGCCGATCGACTCGTCCGGCCCGTCGAGCAGCCGGTCGACCAGCGCGTTGATGTCGACGGGCACCTGGAGCACGGCCTTGGCGAACAGGGCTTCCTTGCCGCCGAACCAGTGGTTGACCATGGCCGCGTCCACCCCCGCCCGCGCGGCGATGGACCGGACGGTCGCGCCCTCGTAGCCGCGTTCGACGAACACCTCGCGCGCGGCGGCCAGCAGCGCGGCCTTGGTGTCCTCGCCGCCCGCCCGTCGGCCGCGGCGCTTGGGTTCGGTTTGGTCGGAGCCGGTGTTCACGCCATCATCATGCGTCATGGCCGGCAGGTTTTCAACGTGCGTTGAAATAGGGTCGGCCCGGCCGCGAGCCCGTATAGGTCGAACCGGCACAATGTCGCCATGGTGAGCGTCATCGGTGCAGGTGCGGGTCTGGGCGAGGTCAGCCCGACGCGCGAGGAGTTCCGCGAGCTCGCCGCCCAGCGGCGGGTCATCCCGGTGGTGCGGCGGCTGCTGGCGGACGCGGAGACGCCCGTCGGGCTCTACCGCAAGCTCGCGGCGGACCGTCCGGGCACGTTCCTGTTCGAGTCGGCCGAGAACGGCCGCTCCTGGTCGCGCTGGTCGTTCGTGGGCGCGCGCAGCGCGGGCGCGCTGACCGCGACCGGCGGCGAGGCGTTCTGGCTGGGACCGCACCCCGTCGGCCTGCCCGAGGGCGGCGACCCCCTGGTGGCGCTGCGCGAGACGATCGAGGTGCTGCGCACCGACCCGCTGCCCGGCCTGCCGCCGCTGACCGGCGGGATGGTCGGCTACATCGGCTACGACGCCGTGCGGCGGCTGGAGCGGCTGCCGTCGCTGGCCGAGGACGACCTGAAGGTGCCCGAGCTGGTGATGCTGCTGGCCACCGACCTGGCCGCGCTGGACCACCACGAGGGCACCGTCACGCTCATCGCCAACGCCATCAACTGGGACGACTCACCTGAACGGGTGGACGCGGCGTACGACGACGCGGTGGCCCGGCTCGACGCGATGACGCAGGACCTCCAGAGCCCCGCGCCGCCCACGGTCGCGGTGTTCGCGCGGCCCAAGCCGGAGTTCGTCCGCCGCCGCACGCAGCAGGAGCACCACGCGGTCATCGAGCGGGCCAAGGAGGCCATCCGGGCCGGCGAGGCGTTCCAGGTCGTGCTGTCGCAGCGGTTCGAGATGCGCACGACCGCCGACCCGCTGGACATCTACCGCGTGCTGCGCACGTCCAACCCGAGCCCGTACATGTACCTGCTGCGGCTGGACGACTTCGACATCGTCGGGTGCAGCCCGGAGTCGTTGGTGACCGTGCGCGACGGCAAGGCCACCACTCACCCCATCGCGGGCACCCGGTGGAGGGGTGTGGACGACGAGGAAGACGCCCTGCTGGAGAAGGACCTGCTGGCCGACCACAAGGAACGCGCCGAGCACCTGATGCTGGTCGACCTGGGCCGCAACGACCTGGGCCGGGTGTGCAAGCCCGGCTCGGTGACCGTGGTCGACTTCTTCAAGGTCGAGCGGTACAGCCACGTCATGCACATCGTGTCCACGGTCAGCGGCGAGCTGGCCGAGGGCAGGACGGCGTTCGACGCGGTCGCGGCGTGCTTCCCGGCCGGCACCCTCTCGGGCGCGCCCAAGCCGCGCGCGATGGAGCTCATCGAGGAGCTGGAGCCGACCCGGCGCGGCCTGTACGGCGGCGTCGTCGGCTACCTGGACTTCGCGGGTGACGCGGACACCGCGATCGCCATCCGCACCGCCCTGGTGCGCGACGGCGTGGCGTACGTGCAGGCGGGCGGCGGCATCGTGGCCGACTCCGACCCGGTCGCCGAGGACAACGAGTGCCTGAACAAGGCGGGCGCGGTGCTCTCGGCGATCGCGACCGCGCAGACCATGGCCCCGGCGGTGGACCCGGCCCGTGTCTGAGCGGTCGGCCGCCCGGCGTCCACTGTGGATCGTGGTGGCGCTGCTGCTGCTCGCCGCGGTGGCGTTGTGGGGCGCTTCGGCGATGTCCTGGGACGCTTCGGCGGACCGAAGCGGCGGCGACGTCGTGCCCGCGCTGACCCCGCTGGCGCTGCTGTGCCTGGCCGCGATCGCCGCCGTGGTGGCGTTGAGCGGCTGGGTGCGGCGGGTGCTCGGCGTGGTCGTGCTGCTCGCGGGCGCGGCGGCGGCGTTCCAAGGAGTGGACGCCGACGGCCCCCTGACCGGCCGCGGCCTCGTGCTGCTGGGCGCGCTGCTCGCGGTCGCGGCGGGCGTGCTGCTGGTCGTGCGCGGATCGGCCATGCCACGCCTGGGAGGCGGCTACCAGACCCCCGGCGCGGCCAAGCGGACCACCGATCCCGAGCGCGAGCTGTGGAACGCCCTGGAGCGCGGCGACGATCCCACGGAACGGGACTGACGTCGCGCTGACGGCCCACTGACGCACCGGTGCCGCACGTTTGCGCACGTCGGCTCGCAAGGACCCTGGTCAACTGCGGGAACGGGCCCACCCGGTGGCCGGACAGGGTTCGCGGCGGGGTTAGCATCCTCGTGGCGGGAAGGGGAGCATGACGTGCGGGAGCTTGCGACTGAACCGGAAGGTCTGACGGAGTCGAGCGAGGTGCTCGGATGACCGTGCTGGAGTCGATCATCGAGGGCGTCCGCGAAGACCTCGCCGAGCGCGAGGCGGCGCTGCCGTTCGACGTGCTCAGGCAGAAGGCGGCGAAGGTTCCGCCGCCGCAGGACGTGATGTCGATCCTGCGCGGGCCGGGCGTCGGCGTCATCGCCGAGGTGAAGCGGCGCAGCCCGTCCAAGGGGCAGCTGGCCGACATCCCGGAGCCCGCCGACCTCGCCGTGCAGTACGAGCTGGGCGGCGCGCGGGCCATCAGCGTGCTGACCGAGCAGCGCCGGTTCGGCGGGTCGCTGGAGGACTTCGACGCGGTGCGCGCGGCGGTGGGCGTCCCCCTGCTGCGCAAGGACTTCATCGTCAGCCCCTACCAGGTGCACGAGGCCCGCCTGCACGGCGCCGACCTGGTGCTGCTGATCGTGGCGGCGCTGGAGCAGAACGCGCTGGTGTCCCTGCTCGACCGGGTGGAGTCGCTGGGCATGACGGCCCTGGTCGAGGTCCACACGGCCGAGGAGGCCGACCGGGCGCTGGAGGCGGGCGCGAGCGTCATCGGCGTGAACGCGCGCAACCTGCACACCCTGGAAGTGGACAAGGACGTGTTCGGGCGGATCGCGCCCGGCCTGCCCTTCGACACCATCAAGATCGCCGAGTCCGGGGTGTCCGGGCCGGGCGACCTGATGGCGTACGCGGGCGCGGGAGCCGACGCGGTGCTGGTCGGCGAGAGCCTGGTGACGAGCGGCGACCCCAAGGTCGCGGTGAACAAGCTGGTGACGGCGGGGTCCCACCCCGCGTGTCCCCGGCCCAGTCGGTAAGAGGAGAGAGAGCGCATGGCGCGCGGCCAGTTGGCTCCGACACCCCACGACCCGGACGAGCGGGGCCACTTCGGGCCGTGGGGCGGCCGGTTCATGCCGGAAGCGCTCATCGCCGCCGTGGACGAGCTCGCCGCGTTCTACGAGAAGGCGCGGGTCGACCCCGAGTTCCTGGACGAGTTCGCGCGGCTGCTGCGCGACTTCGCCGGGCGGCCGTCGCTGCTCACGGAGGCGCCGAAGTTCGCCGCCCACGCGGGTGGCGCGCGGATCTTCCTCAAGCGCGAGGACCTCAACCACACCGGCTCGCACAAGATCAACAATGTGCTGGGCCAGGCGCTGCTGACCAAGCGGATGGGCAAGAAGCGGGTCATCGCCGAGACCGGCGCGGGCCAGCACGGCGTGGCCACGGCCACCGCCTGCGCCCTGATGGGCCTGGACTGCGTCGTCTACATGGGCGAGGTCGACACCGAGCGGCAGGCGCTCAACGTGGCCCGGATGCGGCTGCTCGGCGCGAAGGTGATCCCGGTCAAGACCGGCTCGCGCACGTTGAAGGACGCCATCAACGAGGCCCTGCGCGACTGGGTCGCCAACGTGGACGACACCCACTACCTGCTCGGCACCGCCGCCGGGCCGCACCCGTTCCCGGTGCTGGTGCGCGACTTCCACCGGATCATCGGCATCGAGGCGCGCGAGCAGATCCTGGAGAAGGCGGGCCGGCTGCCCGACGTCGTCGCCGCGTGCGTGGGCGGCGGGTCCAACGCCATCGGCATCTTCCACGGCTTCATCGACGACCCGGCCGTGCGGCTGGTCGGCCTGGAGCCCGGTGGCGACGGCATCGACACCGACCGGCACGGCGCCACGCTGACCGCGGGCACGCCGGGGTCGCTGCACGGCGCCATGTCCTACGTGCTCCAGGACGAAGACGGGCAGATCGCCGAGGCGCACTCCATCTCGGCCGGCCTGGACTACCCCGGAGTCGGGCCCGAGCACGCGTTCCTGAAGGACAGCGGACGGGCCGAGTACCGGCCGGTGACCGACGCCCAGGCGATGGAGGCGTTCGCGCTGCTGTCGCGCGAGGAGGGCATCATCCCGGCGGTCGAGTCGGCGCACGCCCTGGCCGGCGCGCTGGTGCTGGGCCGCGAGCTGGGGCCGGAGGGGTTGATCCTGGTCAACCTGTCCGGGCGCGGCGACAAGGACATGGACACCGCGATCAAGTGGTTCGGGCTGGGGGTGGAGTCGTGAGCAGGCTTGAACCGGTTTTCTCGGCTTGTCGGGCGGAGTCGAGGGCGGCCCTGATCGGGTACCTGCCCGCCGGTTACCCCACGGTCGAGGGGTCGAAGGACGTGCTGCGGACGATGGTGTCGTCCGGGTGCGACCTGGTGGAGGTCGGCCTGCCGTTCTCCGACCCGGTGATGGACGGCGTGACGATCCAGCGCGCCGCCGAGCAGGCGCTGCGCGGCGGTTTCCGGGTGCGGGACCTGTTCGGCGTGGTCGAGTCGGTGGCCGCGGCCGGTGGGCGCGCGGTCGTGATGACGTACTGGAACCCGGTGCTGGCCTACGGGGTGGACCGGTTCGCGCGCGACCTGGCGGCGGCCGGCGGGCTGGGCGTCATCACGCCCGACCTGGTGCCGGACGAGGGCGCCGAGTGGATCGCGGCGACGGACGCCCACGACCTGGACCGGATCTTCCTGGTCGCGCCGTCGTCCACCGAGGAGCGGATCTCGCTGACGGCCCGGTCGTCGCGGGGGTTCCTGTACGCGACGTCGGTGATGGGCGTGACGGGCGCGCGCGACGTCGTGTCGTCGGCGGCTCCGGCGCTGGTCAAGCGGGTGCGGGAGCACACGGACATGCCGATCGGCGTGGGGCTGGGCGTGCGCAACGGCGCTCAGGCGGCCGAGCTGGCGGCGTTCGCGGACGGGGTCATCGTGGGCTCGGCGTTCGTGTCGGCGGTGCAGGACGGGACGGTCGAAGCGCTGACGGTCGATTTGGCCAGTGGGGTGCGCCAAGCGGCAGCGACCGTGTAGCACGCACGTTCGAGTGAACTAGTCCGTTCGGCGGCTCTTCCGGCTCCGAATTGTCGGTAGGCGTCGGCATCCTGGGCTCGTGATCAAGCTCATCCACGACCCGACGTGCGACACTGGCGTGCGTCGGGCTGCCCCGGAGGTGATGACGCATGGCCCTGCCGGCGGACTACGAACACGACGTCGGTCATCCCGCTCCGTGGTTCCGCCACGAAGGACCGTGGACCCTCGACGAAGTCCTGGCACTGCCCGAGGACCTGTCGCAGCGGATCGAACTGGTCGACGGGACTCTGCTCGTGAGCCCCCTCGGCACGGGCCGGCACCAGAAGCTGGTCGGGGACTGCTACGCCGCGTTGCGAGCGGCCTGTCCGCCGGACCACGAGGTGATGCCGGGCCTCAACGTCGGCCTGTCCGGTGGCCGGATGCTGATCCCGGACGTCA
This sequence comes from Actinosynnema sp. NPDC051121, assembly GCA_040689555.1. Taxonomy (GTDB): domain Bacteria; phylum Actinomycetota; class Actinomycetes; order Mycobacteriales; family Pseudonocardiaceae; genus Actinosynnema. Next base: position 149,065 of record JBFBCZ010000003.1, read on the forward strand.
CCGTCAACAGGGCCGGATTCCGTGGTCTCCTGCTGCCGGTGCAGGACCTGCTGCTGGCGGTTGAAGTGCTCTCCCCGAGCACACGTCTCCAGGACCTGACGCTCAAGCGGACGCTCTACGGCGAGGCCGGGGTGCCGTTCTACCTGGTCGTCGACCCGAGAGGTGGCGAACCGGCCGCGACCTTGTTCGAACTCGACGGCGTCGAGTACCGGGAATCCGCGCGCAGCACCGGCGGCGTGCTGAAGCTCGAACGACCCTTCCCGGTAACAATCGAGCTGTCGCCCTAGGACGAACGGCCGCACCCACTACGGTGGTGGCCGTGGTGACGACTTACCTCGCGACGATCCCCAGCCCCGACCAGGGCGTGTGGCAACTGGGACCGATCCCGATCCGCGCCTACGCGCTGTGCATCATCCTCGGCATCATCCTGGCCATCTGGTGGGGTGAGCGCCGCTGGGTGGCGCGGGGCGGCCTGAAGGGCGAGGTCACCGACATCGCCGTGTTCGCGGTCCCGTTCGGCCTCGTCGGCGGGCGGCTCTACCACGTGGCGACGGACCACCAGAAGTACTTCGGCGAGGGCCGCAACCCGCTCGACGCCCTGGCCATCTGGAACGGCGGCCTCGGCATCTGGGGCGCCATCGCGCTGGGCGGCGTGGGCGCGTGGATCGCGTGCCGGCGCAAGGGCATCCCGCTGCCCGCGATGGCGGACGCGCTCGCGCCCGGCATCGTCGTCGCGCAGGCCATCGGCCGCCTCGGCAACTACTTCAACCAGGAGCTCTACGGCGGTCCCACCACGCTGCCGTGGGGCCTGGAGATCTACGAGCGCGTCGACCCGGACACCGGCTTCAAGGACGAGCTCGGCGGCGTGGCGCTGGACCACACGCCGATCGAGATCGTGCACCCGACGTTCCTCTACGAGCTGCTGTGGAACCTCGGCGTGGCGCTGCTCATCGTGTGGGCGGACCGGAAGTTCCGGCTGGGCCACGGCCGCGTGTTCGCGCTGTACGTCGCGGGCTACACGGCCGGCCGGTTCTGGATCGAGCTCATGCGCGTCGACCCGGCCACCCAGGTGTTCGGGCTGCGGATCAACGTGATCACCTCGGTGGTCGTGTTCCTCGGCGCGGTCGCCTACTTCCTGCTCGCCGCGAAGAAGGGCGACCGCGAGGTCATCGTGCGCGAGGAGCCGTCCGCCGAACCGGCCGAGTCGACGCACGCGAGCGGGGACGAGCCGGAGCCGGACGCCGAGGGGACGACCGTCCCCGACACGAAGGCCGCGCCCGGGAAGCCCGCGGACACCGGCGACAAGCCGGACCAGTAGGCGGCCATGCGCATCCTCGTCGTCGAAGATGACGACCGGGTGGCGCGTGGGCTGCTCACCGCGCTGCGGCACGCCGGCTACGAGGTCCACCGCGTGGCCACGGCCGCCGCGGCGCTGACCGCACCGCCCGCGGACGTCGTGCTGCTCGACCTCGGCCTGCCCGACGGCGACGGCCTCGACGTGCTGCGCGAACTGCGCCACCGCACCGGCACCGCCGTCATCACCGTCACCGCCCGCGGCGAGGAGCGGGAACGGGTGCTCGGCCTCCGGCTCGGCGCGGACGACTACGTGGTGAAGCCGTTCGGCACCGCCGAGCTGCTGGCCCGCATCGAAGCCGTGCTCCGCCGCACCCGCGCGGCCCGTGCCGCCGAACGCGAGCACGAGATCACCCTCGGCCCGCTCACCCTGGACCCGGCGGGCCGTGAGGCCAGGGTCGACGGCGAGCCGGTGCCGCTGACCCGCAAGGAGTTCGACCTGCTCGCCCTGCTGGTCGGCCGCGCGGGCACCGTCGTCAGCCGCGACCTGATCGTGGACCAGGTGTGGCAGGCGCACTGGGAAGCGCCGTCACGCACCCTGGACACCCACATCGCCGCCCTGCGCGGCAAGCTCGGCGACGCGCTGCGCATCGAGACGATCCGGGGTGTGGGCTACCGGGTGGCCGCCCACACCCCCGACCAGTGATCACCACACGTGGGCGACGTCCACCACGACCCGGTTGCCCAGCGTGAACACCCGGAACGGCAGCAGGGCGCGCACACCCAGCCCGACCGTCGTCTGCCCCTCGAACGACCCGGCCCACGCGACCTGCCGGAACGTCTGGTAACCCGTGACGTCCACCAGCTCCGCCGCGTTCGCGTAGGTGTAGGTCGGGTTGCCGTTCTGGTCGTAGGCCGGCGAGTTCACCGTGATCTGCAACTTCGCCCCACCGCGCAACGGCACCGGCTCGCCCGACCCCTCGTGAGTCACCTCGGACACGTACTGCACCGTGTAGCCGTCGTTCACGCCGGTGAAGTCGAACACCAGCCGGTCGAAGCACTCCTGCCGACCGGCCCGGACGTTCGTCAACAGCCCCGTGGTGGTCTGGGACGCGTACTTCGCGCCCGACCCCCAGTCGACCGGCGTGCAGGCGAGCGGCGCGGCGGACGCCGTCACCGGCGCGACCACGGCGAACGCGGTCATCGCCGCGAGTAACAACGCAACCTTGCGTAGCATGCTCATTCCCCCTTCCGCGGGCCGGAACAGCCCGCACCCACTATGACGCACGTCACTCCGGGAGGTTGCTTCCGCGTGCTGCGCCGCCTGCTGGTCCTCATCGTGCCGCTGCTGGTCGCCCTGGTCGCGGCCCTCGGCGTGCCGCTCGCGTTCGCCGTCGTGCAACGCGAGAGCCAGGAGACCTACCTCGACCGGCTGGGTGACGCGAGCCGGTTCGCGTCGTTGGCGGAGAACGCGCTGGCCTCGGGCCGGCTGACGGCGTTGCGCGAGGAACTGGTCCGCTACGACCGGCTCTACGGCATCGCGGCGGCCCTGGTCGGCACCGACGGCACGGTGCTGGAGTCCTCGCGCAGCCCGTTCCCGCTGACCGACGAGCACGTCGAGGTGGGGCTGAAGGCGGCGTTCGGCGGCTACCGCGGTGACACCGACCAGTCGGTGTGGCCGTGGGAGGACGTCGACCTGGTGGTGGTCGAACCAGTGGGCCGGGACAGCGAGGTGGTGGCCGCGGTCGTGACCATCTCCCCGACCGACCGCCTCAGGTCCGCGATCCTCCGCCAGTGGGGCGTGCTCGCGTTGATCGGCCTGATCCCGATGCTCGGCGTGGTGGCGGTCGCGTGGCCGATGTCGCGCTGGGTCCTGCGCCCGGTCCGCAAGCTGGACGAGGCGACCGCCGCCGTGGCCGTCGGCCGGCTCGACGCCCGTGCCGACGAGCTGGGCGGCCCTCCCGAGCTGCGCAGACTGGCCGCGAGCTTCAACGCCATGGTCGACGTGGTGGGCCGTGCGCTGCGCAGGCAACGCGCCTTCGTCGCCGACGCCTCCCACCAGCTCCGCAACCCGCTGGCCAGCCTCCGCCTCGCCGTCGACAACCTGGCACCCCACGTGACCGACGACGCGGGCCGCGAGGCGCAACGCATCGCCGTCGACGAGGCCGAGGAAATGGGCCGCGTCCTGGACACCCTCCTGGCCGCCACCCGCCTCGACAGCGCCTCCGCCGCCGAACCGGTCGAGGTCGACGGCCTGCTCGCCACCCACGTCCCGGGCTGGCGGGCGCTGGCGCTGGCCGGGGAGATGCGCCTGGAGATCGCCGTCCCACCCGGCCTGCGCGCCCTCGAACCACCCGGCGGCCTCGGCAGCGTGCTGGACGAGCTGGTCGGCAACGCCATCCGGCTGTCCGGCGGCACCGAGGTGAGGATCTGGGGCAAAGCCGGCGATGGTCACGTCGAACTCCACGTCACCGACAACGGCACCGGCCTGACCGCCTCCGAGCGAACCGCCGCCCTGAGCCGCTTCTGGCGCGCGCCCCGCCACCAGAACATCCCCGGCACCGGCCTGGGTCTCGCCATCTGCGCCGAACTGATCGAATCAGCCGGCGGCCACCTCGACCTCCAACCGGCCGAGCCACACGGCCTGGACGCCGTCATCCGCCTCACCACCTAGACCCACCAAGCGACCCCCTGACCGCGACCCCGTGACCGCGACCGGGACCCCCTGACCGCACCCGATGACCGCGACCCCGTGAGCGCGACCCCGTGAGCGCGACCCCGTGACCGCGACCGGGGCCGGGACCCCCGCGACTGCGATCGACCTGCGACGAACCCCTCGCGACCGCCCTCTCTCGCGACCGCCCCTCTTGAGTCCCGTCCGGCTGCCTTCGGCCGCGCGGAGGCGAGCCTGCCGTGTCCGCTACGACCTCCGGCGCACCGCGCACCGCGCACCGCGCACGGGGGCACGGCGCACCGGGGCACGGGGGCACGGCGCGCGCGTGCGGGGCGGGTGGCTGCGTGCGTGGTGTGCCCGTGGGCAGGTTCGCGCGTCGGCGAATGCGTGGGTGGTTGCGCGCGGTGTGCTCTGGGGCGCGACGTGTGGTTCGGTGCGCGTGGTGTGCCCGTGCGCGGCCCGCCTGCGTCCGTGTCGCCCGCGCTCGTGGTCCGCTCCTGCGTGCGCCCTGCTCGTCGCGTCTGCTCGTCGTGTCCGCTCGTCGCGCCCTGCGCCCTGCGCCCCGCTCGTCGTGTCCTGCTCGCTGCTCGTCCCTGCCCCGCGCCGAGCCCGGTGGGTGCCTGGTGCCGTGATGCTCGCCGTGGGGGCCGCCTCCTTCTTTCCCGGCAACGCAGCTCCCGCCGGGAAAGTTGCCCATTGACGTTCGATTCGCACGATGGGGTGGTGTGCGCGGTCGTGGTGCAGCCTGCGTCAGGGGCAGGAGCATTGAATATGGCGCTAGCGCTTGGTCGAGCGGAACCAGTGTTCGGCGCCCTTGTGCAGGGGGACTTGGCCCGTGGCGATCCCCGTGCGTACGTTGATGCGGCTCGCCTCCGAGTGACCGGCGGCGATCCGGGCCGATTGGGTGAACACGGTTCGCGTCACGACCTCGACCACGGCGGCGTCCAGCGAGGTGCGGGCCAGCAGCAGGTTCGGCACGGCGAACGTGTGGCACGGACCGAGGTCGCCGTAGGTCGTGGCGGGGATGGTGGCCGGGACGTAGGGGCCCGGGTAGGCCTCGGCCAGCTTCACGGCCTCGGCGGGCAGGTCCAGCAGCCTGAGCGGGTGCTTGCCGAGGTTGTCCGAGATGGCGGGCGTCGGGATGCCGGTCAGCGCCAGGAACGCGTCCAGCGACCCCGCCACCAGCGCCTCACCGGCATCGGCGTGCGTCATCCGCCGCGCGTCCACCTCCACCCCCAGCAACGACAGCAGGCGGGTCGCGGTGAACTCCGTGCCCGACTCCGACGGCCCGAACGAGACCGTCCTCCCCGCCAGGTCCGACAACGTCCACAGCGGGGAGTCGGCGCGCACGACGATCTGCATGAAGCTGTCGTAGAGCCGTCCCACCGCGCTGATGCCGCCCGGGTCCTCGGCGCTGAGCAGCGCACCGTCCACCAGCGGATCCAAAGAGGACAATCCCAGGTGGACCTCGCCCGAGCGCAGCAGCCGGACGTTCTCTACCGACGCGCCCGTCTGGCGCTCCACCACCCGGGTCGACGGCAGCTCGTCCGCCAACGCCGCCGCCAGCGCGCCGCCGATCTCGCGGAACACGGCACCCTCCGGCCCGGTCGCGAGGACCAGTTCGGCGAGCGCCGGCGGGGAGGTCGACGTGCAACCGGGGAGGCACGCGGGCACGGCCGCCGCCAGGGCGGCTCGCAGCACCGAACGCCGGGTCACCTGCACGAACGCCAGACTATCCCCGCACCACCGGGTGAACGGGGCGTTACGTCAGAGGGATCTGAAGTTTCCGGCGCGCTCCTTGTCCCGGCCGCGCGCTGTGCTCAGGATCACGAACCAACTCCCAATGGTCCCCCTTGGAGGAGACGTGGTCAGCGCGCAAGCACGTGAGCGCAAACCGATCTACAAGCACCTCTACTTCTGGGTGTTGGTGTCGATCGTGCTCGGCGTGATCGTCGGGTACGCCTTCCCCGCCCAGGCCTCGGGCATGAAGTGGCTCGCCGACTTCTTCATCGCCCTGGTGAAGGTCGTCATCGCGCCGACGATCTTCTGCACCGTCGTCGTGGGCATCGCGGGCCTGGGCAACCTCGCCAAGGCGGGCGGCCTGGCGCTGCGGACCATCCTGTACTTCACCGCGATGACGACGGTCGCGCTGGCGATCGGCCTGATCGTGGTCAACCTGGTCCAGCCGGGCCACCACGGCGCGCCCATCCCGATCAACGACGGCGCGGCCGAGAAGACGCTGACCGAGGCCAAGTCGGCCGAGACCGGCGTCACGGGCTTCATCCTCGGCCTGGTGCCGAAGTCGTTCCTCGGCGCGTTCACCGACGGCCAGCTGATCCAGGTGCTGGTGGTCGCGATCCTGGTCGCGGTGGCCGTGGCGGGCATGGGCAAGCGCGGCGAGAAGGTGGTGTCCGCGCTGGACACCACGGCCAAGGTGATGTTCGGCGTCATCAAGATCGTCATGTACGCGGCCCCGATCGGCGCGTTCGGCGGCATCGCCTACACGATCGGCAAGTTCGGCGGCTCGATCCTGGGCAAGCTGGCGTGGCTGATGGGCTCGTTCTACGCGACGTGCCTGCTGTTCGTGCTGGTGGTGCTGGGGAGCGTGTCCCTCTACGCCGGGTTCTCGATCTTCAAGTTCCTCCGCTACCTCAAGGACGAGCTGCTGATCGTGCTCGGCACGTCGTCGTCGGAGACCGTGCTGCCCCGGATGCTGGTGAAGCTGGAGGCGGCGGGCGCGGACAAGTCGGTGGTCGGCCTGACCATCCCGACCGGCTACTCGTTCAACCTGGACGGCACGTGCATCTACCTGACCATGGGCGCGATCTTCATCGCCCAGGCGACGGGCACGGACGTGGGCCTGGGCACGCAGATCGGGCTGCTGCTGTTCATGCTGCTGGCCAGCAAGGGCGCGGCGGGCGTCACGGGCGCGGGCCTGGTCACGCTGGCGGCGTCGCTGAGCGCGTTCGAGGGCAACAGCGCGATCCCGGCGGTCGGCATCGCGCTGATCGTCGGCATCGACCGGTTCATGTCGGAGGCGCGGGCGATCACGAACGTCATCGGCAACGGCGTCGGCACGCTCGTGGTGGCGCGCTGGCAGGGCCAGTTGGACCGCGTGCGGTTGCGCGAAGTGCTGGACAACCCGTCTCAGGTGGACGTGGACGCCCTCCTGGACCGGCAGCACGGTGACGGGGCCGTCACGGACCGTGAAGCGGTGGTGGCCGGCACCCGTTGAGACGGCCGGTGAGCCCCCGGCGTCGTCGCCCCACCGGCGGCGGCACGGGGGCTCACCTGCGTGTTCGTCCCGACCGCCGGTATGTCGGGCCGTGTCGGCTGGCTCTCACCAGCGCGCGCGGTGGCCCTCGCTCCGTTATGCTTAACAACGCGTAACAAGCCGGACCGGGTATCGCTCGAACCGGTCGAATCGTTACCGGTCGCCGACGAAGATCACCCGAAGGATGGTGTGGATCGGTTTCGCGACTGTTAAAGTCTCGTCAACACGCGGGCCATCGTCGTCCCGTGCCCAGCACCCGGATTCCAGGACCTGGACACGAGGACTCGTTCTTTCACCAAGGACGACGAAGGAGGTCTGCGCAGTGATCTTCTCCGCCATCCCGTCCCCGCAGGGGCTCTACGACCCCACCGCGGAACGTGACGCGTGCGGTGTGGCGATGGTCGCCGACATCAAGGGCCGGCGCTCGCACGACATCGTCGTCGACGCGCTCACCGCGCTGGCCAACCTGGAGCACCGAGGCGCCGCGGGCGCCGAGCCGACCAGCGGCGACGGCGCCGGCATCCTGCTGCAACTGCCGGACGCGTTCCTGCGCGAGGTGCTGGACTTCGAGCTGCCGGAGGCGGGCGCCTACGCGGCGGGCATCGCGTTCCTGCCGTCCGACGAGGAGTCGCGCGCCAAGGCGGTCGAGCTGGCCGAGCGGATCGCCGCCGAGGAGGGCCTGGAGGTCCTCGGGTGGCGCGACGTGCCCACGGCGCCCGACCACGCGGGCGTGGGCCCGACCGCCCGGTCGGTGATGCCGCACTTCGCAATGCTGCTCGTCCGCAGCGAGACCGGCCGGCGTGACGTCGAGCTGGACCGCCTCACGTTCGCCCTGCGCAAGCGGGTCGAGCACGAGAGCGCGGCGGCGGACGTCGGCACGTACTTCCCGTCGCTGTCGTCGCGGACGATCGTCTACAAGGGGATGCTGACCACGGGCCAGCTGCCCGCGTTCTTCCCCGACCTGCGCGACGAGCGGCTGGCCAGCGCGATCGCCCTGGTCCACTCCCGCTTCTCCACCAACACGTTCCCGTCGTGGCCGCTGGCGCACCCCTTCCGGTACGTCGCCCACAACGGTGAGATCAACACGGTGCGGGGCAACCGGAACCGGATGCGGGCCCGTGAGGCGCTGCTGGCCTCCGAGCTGATCCCGGGCGACCTGAGCAGGCTGTTCCCGATCTGCCACCCGGAGGGCTCGGACTCGGCGAGCTTCGACGAGGTGCTGGAGCTGCTGCACCTGGGCGGCCGGAGCCTGCCGCACGCGGTGCTGATGATGATCCCGGAGGCGTGGGAGAACCACACCTCGATGGACCCGAAGCGGCGCGCGTTCTACGAGTTCCACGCGAGCCTGATGGAGCCGTGGGACGGCCCGGCGTGCGTGACGTTCACCGACGGCTCGCTGGTCGGCGCGGTGCTCGACCGCAACGGCCTGCGCCCGGCCCGCTGGTGGCAGACCGCCGACGGCCGCGTGGTGCTGGCCTCGGAGACCGGCGTGCTGGACGTGCCCGCGGACCAGGTCGTGGCCAAGGGCCGCCTCCAGCCCGGCCGGATGTTCCTGGTCGACACGGTCGAGGGTCGCCTGGTCGAGGACGACGAGGTCAAGTCGAAGCTGGCCGAGGAGCTGCCCTACGACGAGTGGCTGCACGCGGGCCTGCTGGAGCTGGACGAGCTGGCCGACCGCGAGCACGTGGTGCAGAGCCACGAGTCCGTGGTGCGCCGCCAGCTCACGTTCGGCTACACCGAGGAGGAGCTGCGGGTCCTGCTCGCCCCGATGTCCACCGCGGGCGCGGAGCCGCTCGGCTCGATGGGCACCGACACCCCGGTGGCGGCGCTCTCGCAGCGCTCCCGGCTGCTCTACGACTACTTCGTGCAGAACTTCGCCCAGGTCACGAACCCGCCGCTGGACGCGATCCGCGAGGAGATCGTCACCAGCGTGTCCCGGGTGATGGGCCCGGAGCAGAACCTGCTGGAGCCGGGCCCGGTCAGCTGTCGGCACATCAAGCTGACCTACCCGGTGATCGACAACGACGAGCTGGCCAAGCTCATCCACATCAACGACGACGGCGACCTGCCGGGCTTCGCCTGCACCGTCCTGTCCGGACTGTACGAAGTGGACGGTGGCGGCGCGGCGCTGGCGGCGGCGGTCGAGCGGGTGCGCCGGGAGGCGTCCGAGGCGATCGCGAACGGCGCCCGCACGCTCGTGCTGTCCGACCGCGACTCCGACCACCGGATGGCGCCGATCCCGTCGCTGCTGCTGGTCTCCGCCGTGCACCACCACCTGGTGCGCACCAAGGAGCGGCTGCGCGTGGCGCTGGTCGTGGAGACCGGTGACGCCCGCGAGGTGCACCACATCGCCGCCCTGCTGAGCTACGGCGCGGCCGCGGTGAACCCGTACCTGGCGTTCGAGACGATCGAAGACATGATCAGCACCGGCGCGGTGACCGGCATCGAGCCGCGCAAGGCCGTGCGGAACTACGTGACGGCCCTGGTCAAGGGCACGTTGAAGATCATGTCGAAGATGGGCATCTCGACCGTCGGCGCGTACACGGCGGCGCAGGTGTTCGAGGCCGTCGGCCTGTCGAAGGACATGCTGGACGAGTACTTCACCGGCACGGTGTCCAAGCTCGGCGGCGCGGACCTCGACGTGCTGGCGGAGGAGGTCGCGCAGCGCCACCGCCGCGCGCACCCGGAGAACCCGACCGACCGGGCGCACCGCAGGCTCGAGGTGGGCGGCGAGTACGCCTACCGCCGCGAGGGCGAGCTGCACCTGTTCACGCCCGAGACGGTGTTCCTGCTCCAGCACGCCACCAAGACCGGCAAGCAGGACGTCTACCGCCGCTACACCGAGGAGGTCGAGCGGCTGTCCCGGCAGGGCGGCACGCTGCGCGGCCTGTTCTCGTTCGACGCCGAGGGCCGCACGCCGATCCCGATCGACGAGGTCGAGCCGGTCTCCTCGATCGTCAAGCGGTTCAACACCGGCGCGATGTCCTACGGCTCGATCTCGGCCGAGGCGCACGAGACGCTGGCCATCGCGATGAACCGGCTCGGCGGCCGGTCCAACAGCGGCGAGGGCGGCGAGGACCCGGAGCGCCTGTACGACCCGGAGCGGCGCAGCGCGGTCAAGCAGGTCGCGTCCGGCCGGTTCGGCGTCACGTCCGAGTACCTGGTCAACGCCAGCGACATCCAGATCAAGATGGCGCAGGGAGCGAAGCCCGGCGAGGGCGGCCAGCTGCCCGGCTACAAGGTGTACCCGTGGATCGCGCGGACCCGGCACTCCACGCCGGGCGTGGGCCTGATCTCCCCGCCGCCGCACCACGACATCTACTCGATCGAGGACCTGGCGCAGCTGATCCACGACCTGAAGAACGCCAACGAGCAGGCCCGCGTGCACGTGAAGCTGGTCAGCGAGGTCGGCGTCGGCACGGTCGCGGCGGGCGTGGCGAAGGCGCACGCGGACGTGGTGCTGATCTCCGGCCACGACGGCGGCACCGGCGCGTCGCCGCTGAACTCGCTCAAGCACGCGGGCACGCCGTGGGAGATCGGCCTGGCCGAGACCCAGCAGACGTTGCTGCTCAACGGTTTGCGCGACCGGATCACGGTGCAGGTCGACGGCGCCATGCGCACCGGCCGCGACGTGGTGGTGGCCGCGCTGCTGGGCGCGGAGGAGTTCGGCTTCGCGACCGCGCCGCTGATCGTCGAGGGCTGCGTGATGATGCGCGTCTGCCACCTGGACACCTGTCCGGTCGGCATCGCCACGCAGAACCCCGAGCTGCGCAAGCGCTTCACCGGCCAGGCCGACCACGTGGTGAACTTCTTCCACTTCGTGGCGCAGGAGGTCCGGGAGCTGTTGGCGTCACTGGGCTTCCGCACGATCGACGAGGCCGTGGGCCACGCCGAGCTGCTCAGGACCGACGAGGCGATCGAGCACTGGAAGGCGGCCGGGCTGGACCTGACGCCGGTGTTCGAGGTGCCCGAGACGCCCTACCGCACGGCCAAGCGCAAGGTCCGCGAGCAGGACCACGGCCTGGCGCAGGCGTTGGACCGCACGCTGCTCCAGCTCGCCGACGCGGCGCTGAACGACGCCCGCCCGGTGCGGCTGGAACTGCCGCTGCGCAACGTCAACCGCACCGTCGGCACGCTGCTCGGCGCGGAGGTCACCCGCCGGTTCGGCGGCGACGGCCTGCCCGACGACACGATCCACGTGACGTTCACCGGCTCGGCCGGCCAGTCGCTGGGCGCGTTCATCCCGCGCGGCATCACGCTGGAGATGGTCGGCGACGCCAACGACTACGTCGGCAAGGGCCTGTCCGGCGGCCGGATCATCGTGCGGCCGCACCCGGACGCGCCGTTCGCGGCCGAGCAGCAGGTCATCGCGGGCAACGTGATCGGCTACGGCGCCACGTCCGGCGAGATCTTCCTGCGCGGACGGGTCGGCGAGCGGTTCTGCGTGCGCAACTCGGGCGCGCTGGCCGTGGCCGAGGGCGTGGGCGACCACGCGTTCGAGTACATGACCGGCGGCCGGGCCGTGGTGCTCGGGCCGACCGGCCGCAACCTGGCCGCGGGCATGTCCGGCGGCATCGCGTACGTGCTGGAACTCGACCCGGCCGCGGTCAACACCGCGATGGTCGAGCTCCAGCGGCCCGGCGCGGAGGACCTGCGCTGGCTGCGCGAAGTGGTGGAGCGCCACCACCAGCTCACCGGTTCGGCGGTGGCCGCGTCGCTGCTCGGCGACTGGACCCGGCGTTCCGCGTCGTTCACCAAGGTCATGCCCGGTGACTACCAGCGCGTGCTCGAAGCGATGAGGCTCGCCCGCGCGGAAGGCAGGGACGTCGACCAGGCGATCATGGAGGCCTCCCGTGGCTGACCCGTACGGTTTCCTCAAGCACTCCCGGTCCGAGCCGAAGAAGCGGCCCGCCGCCGAGCGGCTCGCCGACTGGAACGAGGTGTACCTCGACGTCCCCGCCGAGCAGCGGGACGCGGAGGTGCGCACGCAGGCCACGCGGTGCATGGACTGCGGCATCCCGTTCTGCCACTCCGGGTCGGCCGGCTGCCCGCTGGGCAACCTGATCCCCGAGTGGAACGACCTGGTGCGCCGGGGCGACTGGGAGTCCGCGTCGGACCGGCTGCACGCGACGAACAACTTCCCGGAGTTCACCGGCAGGCTGTGCCCCGCGCCGTGCGAGGCGGCGTGCGTGCTGTCGATCAGCCACGACGCGGGCGGCCCGGTCGCGATCAAGCGGGTCGAGCAGGCCATCGCCGACGTGTCGTGGGACCAGGGGCTCGTGCGGCCCACGCAGGCGCAGGTGTCGTCGGGCCGCAAGGTCGCGGTCGTCGGCTCCGGCCCGGCCGGGCTGGCGGCGGCGCAGCAGCTCACGCGGGCGGGCCACGAGGTCACCGTGTTCGAGCGGGACGACCGGCTCGGCGGGCTGCTCCGCTACGGCATCCCCGAGTTCAAGATGGAGAAGAAGGTCCTCGACCGGCGGCTCGCGCAGCTCCGCAAGGAGGGCACGAAGTTCGTCACCGGCTGCGAGGTCGGGGTGGACCTGACCGTCGAGGAGCTGCGGGAGAAGTTCGACGCCGTGGTGCTCGCGGTCGGCGCGCTGCGCGGCCGTGACGACACGACCACGCCGGGCCGGTCCCTGGAGGGCATCCACCTGGCCATGGAGCACCTCGTGCCGGCCAACCGGGCGTGCGAGGGCGACGGGCCGGCCGCGATCGACGCGGCGGGCAAGCACGTCGTGATCATCGGCGGCGGCGACACCGGCGCGGACTGCTACGGCACGGCGTCCCGGCAGGGCGCGGCGTCGGTGCTCCAGCTCGACCAGTACCCGATGCCACCGTCCACTCGCGACAACGACCGCTCGCCGTGGCCGACGTGGCCGTGGATCCTGCGCACCTACCCCGCGCACGAGGAGGCGGGGGAGCGCAAGTTCGCGGTCGCGGTGGAGAAGTTCATCGGTGACGACGACGGGCACGTGCGGCAGATCCAGCTGCGCAAGGTGCGGGTGGAGAAGGACGCCTCCGGCCGCCGCCAAGTCGTGCCGACGTCCGAGGAGGTCGAGGTGCTGCCGGCGGACCTGGTGCTGCTGGCCATCGGCTTCGAGGGCGTCGAGCACATGCCGCTGCTGGACGGCCTCGGCATCCAGCTCACCTCGCGCGGCACGGTCTCGTGCGGCTCGGACTGGCAGACCCAGTCGCCCGGCGTGTTCGTCTGCGGTGACGCGCACCGGGGCGCCTCGCTGGTCGTGTGGGCGATCGCCGAGGGCCGTTCGGTGGCCAACGCGGTGGACCGCTACCTGACCGGCTCGTCCGACCTGCCGTCACCGGTGATCCCCAACATGCTCCCGCTGGCCGTCGTGTGACCCCCTAGACCCCGCCGTTCGCTGGATACCCGGCCGCCCCGACAACGACGTCGGGGCGGCCTCTTGTCCGATGTGGGCATTGGGCATCGGGCATCGGGCGGCGCGCGGTGGGCCGTCGCGCCCATCCGAGCCGGTGGACGGGGACCGGGGTCGGAGCCGCCCGTCGTCAGACGCCGGTCACCGCGCGCACCGAGCGGATCCGGCTGACCGGGAACTCGCGGTGCTCGCCGCGTGGCGCGCAGTTGGCCTTCAGGTTGCCCGCCGCGTGGTCCACGGGCGTGATCACGTGCTTCACCGTGGTCCGCGGGCCGTTCGCCACGGCTATCTCCACCGACGTGTGGCTGACCAGCGCGTCCGCCAGCAGCACGACTTCCGAGTCGCGCAGCACCAGCGACTGGTCGCGCAGGAGCCGGGCCGTGCCGATCCGCCGCGACTCCGCGGGCGGCAGCATGATCTTCGGCCTCGGCCGCTCCAGCTCCACCAGCGCCGTCGCCAGCTTCGCCAGTTCCTGCTCGGTCAACGGCGGACGCCACACCCCGGTCGGCACCCGCGGGGGCGGCGGCTCGACCCGACGCCGCGGCACCCGCTCCACCACCGCCGTGCCGTCGACCGTCGACGTCGTCGGCGCGTAACCGGCCGCCCGCAGCAAGGCCAACGTCTCCTCGACGGGCTTCGCCGACGCCAGCACGGTCGGGCCCAACGGCTGCAACGACAACTGCGCCAACGACGGGTGCGCGGCGATCTCGCCCAGCAGCACCGGGTCCTCCGCCCGGACGCAGCACGCCACCGGCGTCACCGTGATCCGGCCGTGCTGCCGGGCGACCTCGCGGACCAGGTGCGCCAACGTCGGCGGCACACCGTGCTCGGCCACCGACGCCAACCGCGCCAGCAGCGCGTCCGGCTCGTGCCCCGCGTCCAACGCCCGCCGCACGCTCGCGCCGCTGAACCGCCACCCACCGGCCGTCCCGTCCGCGGCCAGCTCCAGCACCGCGCACAGCTCGCGTGACGGCAGTCCGGCGACGACGGCGGTCAGGTCGGGCCGCAGGTGGGCGGTCGTCGCCGCCGGTGGCACGAACCGCCCCGCCACCTCCGCCACCTCGCAGCCCACCACGCCTGCCACGCCTGCCACACCGACTGCCGCGCTGCCCGCGCGCCCGCCCGCCACACCGCGCGGAAGCCCGCCCGCCATGCCGGCCGCACCCCCGCCTGCCGCGCTGCCCGCAGGCCCACTCGGCGCTCCGGGCGTCACCGCGCCCGGGATTCCGGCCGTACCCCCGCCTGCCGCCCCACTCGGCGCTCCGGTCGTCACCTCGCCCCGGATTCCGGCTGCACCCCCGCCTGCCACCCCGCTCGGCGCTTCGGGCGTCACCCCGCCCGGGATTCCGGCCGCATCCCCGCCTGCCACCCCGGCCGGTAGCCCACCCTTAACCGTGCCTGCCGCACCGCCTGCCACTCCGGCGGCAACGCCACCCACCGCCCCGCCGGCCACGTGGTCGGCCAGCACCGCGCGGCCCAGGGCGGTCGCCGCGCCCAGTGCCAGCAACCCCACCGACTCGGCCTCCACCAGCGCCGCCTCGGTCGCCGCGCGCCCGTGCACGGCCGGCCGCGTCCACACCAGCTCGGCCACCACCTCGTGCCGGTGCTCGAACGCCTCGTCCTCGCCCAACCGCGCGTACCGCTCCAACAACCCGAGCCGGGTCCGGTCGCCCGAGTCCGACGAGGACGGTTCCGCCGCGGCGGGCCGCTGCCTGCCCGGCACCCACGTCATCCGCGGCCACGCCTGCGCCAGCACGGCCAGCCGGTCCGCAGGCGACGCGGCCCGCCACCCGTCCGACCGGACCGTCGGCACCAGCCTGCCGTCGTCCACCGCGAGCAGCCGCGCCTCCACGGCCAACCCCACCCACAACCGCGTCCGGCCCTCGTCCGCCCGCAGCACGCCCGCCAGCCGCCGCAACTCGCGCAACCCCACGCCACCCCGGCACGCCACCAGCTCGACGTCGCACAGGTCCACCAGCCGCGTGACACCGTCCACAGTGGACGTCGCGGGCGCGATCGCGGCCCGGTCGGCGAAACCCCGGTTCTGCGGCGCACGGCGCGGCGCACGCGGCGCGGGCGTGATCCGGCGCGGCGGCTCGTCCTCCAGTGGCCGCAGACCGGGCGAACCGACCAGCCGCCCCTGCGCCGGCCACACCAGCGCCCGGTCGCGCAACTGGCCCAACGCCCGCTTCAACTCCGCGCGCGACGCCTTCCCGTTGCAGCGCAACCGTTCCGCCAGCACGTCCACACCGGCCTCGTCGCCCAGCCGCACCACCGTGTCGAGCACGTCACGGCAGGCCTGGTCCAGCCCGTCGACCGCCGCGCGCAACGACGCCGTCGAGGTCAGCTCGTCCGCCAGCGCCCGCAGCGAGCGGGGTCGGCGTTCGGCGGCGTCCTTGCGCAGCGCCAAGATGTCCCGGATCTGGCCGGCGTCGAGCTCGCGCAGCCATCCGGCCAGCGCCGATTTCCTACCCACCCGGCCGATTATGCACAGTACGTGACGGCTCGGTGATGCGTTGCGATAGAGCGTTCGAATGAGCGCACGAATGGACGAACGTAAGCTGTGCGCCGTGGAATTCACGGGCTTCGGCGAACACGCCATCGACTTCTACGACGGACTCGTCGCCGACAACTCCAAGGCGTACTGGGACGACAACAAGCACGTCTACCAGCGCGATGTGCGTGCGCCCATGGAGGCGTTGCTCGCCGCGCTGGAGCCCGAGTTCGGGAAGGGAAAGGTCTTTCGGCCCTATCGCGACGTGCGGTTCAGCAAGGACAAGACCCCCTACAAAGACCACTGCGGCGGTGTGGTCGAACTCGGCCGCGGCGGCGGTGCGCACTACGTGCAGATCGGCACCGAGGGCGTGTTCGTGGCCGGTGGGTCGTTCGCGATGGCGTCCGACCAGCTCGCGCGCTACCGCGAGTCGGTCGCCGACGACGTGCGGGGCCGTGCGCTGGAGAAGCTGCTGGCGAAGCTCGCCAAGTCCGGCTGGGAGCTGCGCGGCGACAAGCTCAAGCGCGCCCCGCGCGGCCTGGACCCCGAGCATCCCAGGATTGAGCTGCTCAAGCACAAGCGCGTCTACGTGGCGAAGGTGTGGCCGCCCGACGACGTGCTGCACGAGCCGGGCTGCCTGGACCGGGTCCGCGAGGCCTGGCGGCAGGTGACGCCGCTGGTCGACTGGTGCGCCGACCACATCGGCCTCACCGAGGTCGGCTTCCGCCGCTGACCGCGAGGCGGCGCGTGACGAGGTAGCCGACCGCGATCCCGGCCACGTCCACGAGGGCGTCCAGGACGTCGCCGCTGCGGTGCAGCGGGGTGATGAGCCACTGCAACACTTCCGAGACCGCGGCGTAACCCAGCAGGATGCCGACCAGTGGTCCGGACGGCAGCCGTGCGTACCTCGCCGAGGCCATGAGCAGGGCGAACAGCAGGAAGTGCACCACCTTGTCGGTGCCCGGCGGAGCCGTGGGCACACCTGAAGCCGGGGTGAACAGCACGATGACGCTGAGCGACACCGCGACCACGAACGGAAGGATTCTGGGGCCCACCGGCCAGATTCTGCCTGTTTCGCCGAGATTACTTCCCGGTACATCCTGATCGGTCCAGTGACAGGGACTACTCTGACTAGACGTGAGTCGACGCGCGAAGATCGTCTGTACGATGGGTCCTGCCACCGCGACCGAGGACAAGGTCAACGAGCTGGTGGCGGCCGGTATGGACGTTGCCCGGATGAACTTCAGCCACGGCAGCCATGCCGACCACAAGCAGGTCTACGACCTCGTCCGCAACGCGGCCGAAGCGTCGGGCCGCGCGGTCGGCATCCTGGCCGACCTCCAGGGACCGAAGATCCGGCTCGGCCGGTTCGCCCACGGTCCCGTCGAGTGGCGCACCGGTGACACCGTCCGCGTGACCGTCGAGGACGTCGAAGGCACCCACGACCGGGTCTCCACCACCTACAAGCAGCTGGCGCAGGACGCCAAGGCGGGCGACCGGCTGCTGGTGGACGACGGCAAGGTGGGCCTGACCGTCCTCGAGGTCGACGGGCCGGACGTGGTCTGCGAGGTCACCGAGGGCGGCCCCGTCAGCAACAACAAGGGCCTCTCGCTGCCCGGCATGGACGTGTCCGTGCCCGCCCTGTCCGAGAAGGACATCGAGGACCTGGAGTTCGCCCTCAACCTGGGCGTGGACTTCATCGCCCTGTCGTTCGTGCGCTCGCCCGCGGACATCGACCTGGTCCACCAGGTCATGGACCGCGTGGGCCACGGCCGCAAGCCGGTGATCGCCAAGATCGAGAAGCCGGAGGCGGTCGACAACCTCGAGGCGATCGTCCTCGCCTTCGACGGCGTCATGGTCGCCCGCGGCGACCTGGGCGTCGAGCTGCCGCTGGAGCACGTGCCGCTGGTGCAGAAGCGGGCCATCCAGATCGCCCGCGAGAACGCCAAGCCGGTCATCGTGGCCACCCAGATGCTCGACTCGATGATCACGAACTCCCGGCCGACCCGCGCCGAGACCTCGGACGTCGCCAACGCCGTGCTCGACGGCGCGGACGCGCTGATGCTGTCCGGCGAGACGTCGGTCGGCCGCTACGCCATCGAGTCGGTCAAGACCATGAGCCGCATCATCGTGGCCGTCGAGACCGAGTCGACCGTCGTCCCGCCGCTGACGCACGTCCCGCGCACCAAGCGCGGCGTGATCTCGTACGCGGCGCGCGACATCGGCGAGCGGCTGAACGCGAAGGCGCTGGTCGCGTTCACCCAGTCCGGTGACACGGTGCGGCGGCTGGCCCGCCTGCACACCCCGCTGCCGCTGCTGGCGTTCACGCCGGAGCCCAGCGTGCGCAGTCAGCTTTCTCTCACCTGGGGCACCGAGACGTTCCTGGTGCCTAAGGTGGACTCGACGGACGAGATGGTCCGCCAGGTCGACCTGTCGATGATCGACATCGGCCGGTACCAGCCCGGCGACCTCGTCGTGGTCGTGGCGGGCTCGCCGCCTGGGACCATCGGCTCGACGAACCTCATCCGGGTGCACCGCCTGGGGGAGGACGACCACGCTTAGGAGATGACGTGACCGAGGCTGCCCGTGCCGCGGCGACCGCCGAGTTCTCGGACGTTCCACTGGACGCCGACGGCGTGCCCCACGGGCAGCCCGTGCTCGACCGCCTCGTCGCGCTGCTCGACCTGGAGCGCATCGAGGAGAACATCTTCCGCGGCGTGTCACCCGCCGAATCACCCGTCCGGGTGTTCGGCGGGCAGGTCGCCGGCCAGGCCCTGGTAGCCGCCGGCCGCACCGTGCCGCCCGAGCGCCGGGTGCACTCGCTGCACTCGTACTTCATCCGCGGCGGCGACCCGAGCGTGCCGATCGTGTACGAGGTCGACCGCGTCCGCGATGGACGGTCCTTCACCACCCGGCGCGTCGTCGCCGTGCAGCACGGCAAGGCGATCTTCACCCTCTCGGCGTCGTTCCAACTGGACGAGCCGGGCCTGGACCACCAGGAGCCGATGCCGGCCGTGCCGTCGCCCGACTCGCTGCCCACCTACGCCGAGTCGGCCGCCGGCTACCGGGAGAAGGTCGGCATGGCGCGACTGCCCCGGCCGATCGACATCCGCTACGTGACCGAGCCGCCGTGGCGGGCGCGGGAGGACGGGCCGGCCGAGGCGCGCAGCCAGGTGTGGATGAGGGCGGACGGCAAGCTGCCCGACGACGACCTGCTGCACGTGTGCGTGCTGGCGTACGCGTCGGACATGACGTTGCTGGACTCGGTGCTCGTCCGGCACGGCGTGTACTGGGGGACCGACAAGGTGCTGGGCGCGAGCCTGGACCACGCCATGTGGTTCCACCGCCGGTTCCGGGCGGACGAGTGGTTCCTCTACGACTGCGCCTCGCCGTCCGCATCGGGGGCGCGCGGGCTGGCCACGGGCCGTTTCTACAGCCATGACGGCCAACTGGTGGCTACCGTGGTGCAGGAGGGCCTGCTCCGGGTTCTGTAGTCGACCGGCTACGCTGCGCAGTCAACGGGAAGTCACGGGAAGTGGGTCGCGATGAGCACGATGCACTGGCCTGACCACTGGCTCACGCTGGAAGAGTGGGACGCTCTCCCCGAGGACGAGTTGCACCACGTCGAGCTGGTCGAGGGAGCTCTGCTCGTATCGCCGAAGCCGGCACTCAAACACCAATTGGCAGCGAAGCGGTTGGGTACCTGGCTCGATGAGCAACTACCCCACGACGTGGTGGCGGTGCCCGAGATCGATGTTCTGATCAACCCGGTGCCCCCGATCACGATGCGCGCACCGGACATGGTCGTCGTCCCGACCGAACGCGCGCTGGAGTACCCGAAGCGCGTGGACCCCGACGATGTCCTCCTGGCCATCGAGATCCTGTCACCGGGGACGAGGCGCATGGACCGCATGCTCAAGCCCGCCGAGTACGCCGATGCGGGTATCCCGCACTACTGGCTGCTCGAACTCGACGAGCCGATCACGCTCGTGGCGTTCACCCTGGTCGACGGTGAGTACCGGCACGTCGCAGGCGGCACCGGGAAGGTCGAGGTCCCCAACCCTTTCCCGGTCACTCTCGACCTCGACTCGCTGCTCAGCCGGTAGCCGCCAGGGCGTCCCACAGCGCCCGGACGTGGTGTTCCCTGGTCGCTTCCGCGCCGATCGCCACGCGGACCGCGAACCGGCCGTTGACGACGGTGTGGGTGATGAAGGCGTTGCCCGAGGCGTTGACGCGGTCCATCGCGGTGCGGGTCGCCTCGTCGCCGGAGCGGTGGGCGATGGTCACCAGGGAGAGGGTGCGCGGCACGACGAGTTCCCAGTCGTCGGACGCCTCGACCCACGATTCGAGCAGGGCCGCGAGCTCCACGTGGCCGCGCAGGTGGTTCCGCACGCCCTCCAGGCCGTACCAGCGCAGCACCGACCACAGCTTCAGCGCCCGGAACCGGCGGCCCAGCGGGATCTGCCAGTCGCGGTAGTCGGTGACGGCGCCCGATTCGGTCGCCGTGTTCCGCAGGTACTCCGGCAGGATCGTCAGGGCGTCCACCAGCACGTCCGGGTGCGCGGTCCAGAACAGGGACAGGTCGAACGCCGTCAGCATCCACTTGTGCGCGTTCGCGGTGAACGAGTCGGCCAGCTCCACGCCGTCGAACAGGTCCCGGAACTCCGGGCACAGCGCCGCCGGGCCCGCCCACGCCGCGTCCACGTGCAGCCAGATGCCGTGCTCGGCGCACAGCGCGGCGATCTCCCGCACCGGGTCCACCGCGCCCGTGCCCGTCGTCCCGATGGTCGCGCACACCATCACCGGCCGGCGGCCCTCGTCCACGTCGGACCTGATGCGCGCCGCCAGGGCGTCGACCCGCAGGGCCATCCGGGAGTCCACCTCGATCGCCCGCACGGCCTGCTCGCCGAGACCGGCCATCCGCGCGGCCCGTTCGAGCGACGAGTGCGTCTGCGACGACACGTACACCGTCTCCGCGCCGTCCACGCCGGACTGCCGCCACGTCCCGCCCGACGCGCGGTGCAGGGCGGTCAGCATCGCGACCAGCGCCGCCGACGACGCGGTGTCCTGGATGACGCCACCGCCCACGAAGGACGGTGGCAGGCCCAGCGCGCCGACCAGCTCGTCCATCAGGTGCTGCTCGACCTCGGTCGCGGCGGGCGAGGTGGACCACAGCATGCCCTGCACGCCCAGGCCCGACGAGAGCAGGTCGCCCAGCACCGACGGCAGCGAGGCGTTCGACGGGAAGTAGGCGAAGAACCCGGGGTGCTGCCAGTGCGTCGTCCCCGGCAGCACGACCCGGTCCAGGTCCGCGAGCAGCGCGTCGAAGCCCTCGCCGCGCTCGGGCAGCCCGGCCAACCGGCCGCGCACCCAGCCGGGCTCGACCGGCGACCGGACCGGGAAGTCCTCCACCCGCGACCGGTAGTCGGCGATCCAGTCGATCACCTCGTGGCCGATCCGGCGGAACTCGTCCGGGTCCATGGCGTCCATGGCCGGAAATCTATACGCGCCGCCTGCGGTGGGTGGGGCGCCGGTCGTCCGGCGGCGTCAGGGCCCGGGTCTCGACCCGCTCCAGCACCACCGAGCTGGTCAGGTTCCGCACCTCCGCGCGCGAGGCGATCTTGTCCATCAGGAACGCCTGCAAGTGCGTGCTGTCGGCCACCGCGATGTGCACCAGGAAGTCCGCCTGCCCGCTGACGTGGAACAGCGACCGCGTCTCCGGCTGCGCCATGACGAAACGCCGGAACGCCGCCACCACCGGGCGGGTGTGCGGCCGCACGTTGACCGACACCACGGCCTCCAGCGGCAGGCCGGTGGTCCTCGGGTCGACCACGGCGTGGAACCCGGTGATCACGCCCAGCTCGCGCAACCGGCGCACCCGCTGCAGGCACGTCGACGGCGCGATGCCGACCAGCTCGGCCAGGCTCCGGTTCGGCAGCGTCGCGTCGTTCTGCAACGCCTCCAGGATCAGCCAGTCGACCGAATCCAGTTCGGCTGTCTCGCTCACAACCGAACACCGTAGCCATCGGGTGGAATACACCCGAACGATTGGCCGAGGATGCGCCCGTGCACATCGCCTGGACCTCCTTCCTGCTCGCGCTCGTCGTCATCGCCGTCGTGCCCGGCCCGGACTTCGTGCTGATCACCGGCAACGCCGTGCGCGGCGTGCGGTACGGCGCGCTGACGGCGGCCGGCGTGGTGACCGGGCTGCTGGTGCACGCGCTGCTGGCCACTGCGGGGCTGTCCGCGCTGGTCGCGGCGGCGCCGGCGGCGTTGCTCGCGGTCAAGGCGGTCGGCGCGCTGTACCTGGCGCACCTCGGCATCGCCACGCTCCGGGCGGCCCGGCGCGGTGGGCCCATCAGCGCGGCGCCGAAGTCGGACCGGTCGCTGTTCCTGCGCGGCGTGCTGTGCGACCTGCTCAACCCGAAGGTGATGCTGACGTTCCTGAGCCTGGTGCCGCAGGCCATGGACCCGGCGGCGCCGCCGCTGCCGCAGGCCGCGCTGCTCTCGGGGGTCGCGGTGGGCGTGTTCGCGTGCTTCTGGGCCGTGGTGGTGCCGTCGGCCGGACGGCTGTCGGCGCTGCTCACCCGGCCGCGGGTGCGGCCGGTGTTCGAGCGGCTGTGCGGCACGGCGCTGATCGGCATGGCGGCTTCGGTGCTCGCCGCCTGATTCCCGTTATCGTGGCGCGTCCGAGGAGTCTCCGGTGAGGTAAGCCCGACTCGGCGGAGAGGACACGGTATGCGCGCACCAGGGGACGCCGCGGCGGTGACGGCCGCGCAGCGGGGCGAGCCCGGCGCGTTGGACGCGCTGGTGGCCGCCTACCTGCCGCTGGTCTACAACGTGGTCGGCCACGCCCTCGCGGGCCACCCGGACACCGATGACGTCGTGCAGGAGACCATGCTCCGCGCGCTGAACGGCCTGGCGAAGCTGCGCGAGCCCGAGGCGTTCCGGTCGTGGCTGCTGGCCATCGCGCTGAACCAGGTGCGCGACCACCACCGGACCAGGACGCCGATCGCGGACGCGGACCTGGTCGACCTGCCCGACCCCGGCGCGGACTTCGCCGACCTGGCCGTCACCCGGCTCCAGCTCACCGGCCGGCGCCGCGAGGTGCTGGCCGCCACCCGGTGGCTCGGCGACGACGAGCGCGAGCTGCTGTCGCTGTGGTGGCTGGAGCAGGTCGGCCGGATCACCCGCGCCGAGCTCGCCGAGGCGCTGGACCTCACGCCGCAGCACGCGGCCGTGCGGGTGCAGCGGATGAAGGCCCGACTCGACGGGGCACGGGTGGTCGTGAGGGTGCTCGCCCTGCCGCGCTGCGGCGCGCTGGCCGAGGTGATCGCCGACTGGGACGGTCGGCCGAGCGCGTTGTGGCGCAAGCGGATCGTCCGGCACGCGAGGGAGTGCGCCCGGTGCGCGCGCGGGTTCGACGACCTGGCCGCGGTGGACGGCCTGCTGGCCCGGATACCGCTCGTGCCGCTGCCCGCGGGGTTCGACCTCGGCGCGGCGCCCGTCGTGGTGGCGAAGAAGGGCTTCTGGGCGCACGCTTTCGCCAAGCCGTTGATCGCGGCGGCGGCCGTGGCGGCGGTGGCGTGCGCGGTGGTGCTGGTGCCCGGCGAACGGGCGCCGACGCCGATGGCCGCCCCGGCCGCCGTGACGACGACGAAGACGCCCTCGACCGTCCCGTCCACCACCACGACCGCGACCACCACGACCACGACAACAACCGCGCCCACGACGACCACGGTCGTACCGGCGCCGGTCGTCCAGCCGGTGGCCAGGTCGGTGAAGAAGGGCGTCGCCACCTGGCACTTCGACGGCGTGACGACGGCGTTGTCCGACGTCGGCGCGGGCTGGTTCTACAACTGGGCACCGACCAGGGAGGACGTGCAGCCGCCTCCGGGCGTGGAGTACGTGCCGATGATCTGGGGCGCGAAGACCGTGACGCCGGAGAACCTGACCGCCGTCAAGGCGCAGGGCACCACCCTGCTGGGTTTCAACGAACCCGACCTCGCCGAGCAGTCGGACATGACGGCGGAGCAGGCCCTGGACCTGTGGCCGCAGCTCCAGGCGACCGGGATGCGGCTGGGCAGCCCGGCCGTGGCCCACAGCGCCGACCGGGCGGGCGGCTGGCTCGACCGGTTCATGACCGGCGCCCGGCAGCGCGGGCTGCGGGTCGACTTCATCACGCTGCACTGGTACGGCTCGGACTTCGGCCCCGCCGCCGTCGGCCACGTCAGGAACTACCTCGACGCCGTGCACGCGCGCTACGGCGTGCCGATCTGGCTGACCGAGTACTCGCTGATGGACTTCTCCGGCGGTGGCGTGCGCTACCCGGACGCGCAGCAGTTGGCCGACTTCGCCGGCGCGTCGTCCCGGATGCTCGAAGACCTGCCCTACCTGGAGCGCTACGCGTGGTTCGCGCTCCCCGCCGACAAGCCGGGCACGGGGTTGTACCTGCCCGGAGGGACGCCGAACCGGGCCGGCGAGGCCTACCGCGCCACCGGTTAGGCGAGCGCCCGGGGCCGGTCGTGCGGCGACGGGCGCTCCGCGGTACCGGCCCGCCGCTGGTCGAGCAGCGGCGGGCCGGGCACGGCGGTCAGGACGGCAGCGGTCAGGTCAGGTTCCACTTCTGGTTCGCGCCACCGGTGCAGGTCCAGATCTGGAGCCGGGTGCCGTCCGCGCTGGTGTTGCCGGTGACGTCCACGCACTTGCCCGTCGCCGGGTTCACCAGGTCGCGGCCCGCGGTGTAGGTCCACTGCTGGTTCGCACCGCCCGCGCAGCTCCACAGCTGCAACTGCGAGCCGTCGGCGGTGCCGCGGTCCTTGATGTCCAGGCACTTGCCGAGCGCGCGCAGCGTGCCGTCACCCGGCCGCGACCACTGCTGCGCCGCGCTGCCGTTGCACGAGTACAGCTGGACCGCGGTGCCGTCCGCGCTGCTCGCGCCCGCCACGTCGACGCACTTGCCCGCCAGGCCGGTGATCACGCCGCCCGTGCCGCCGCCGTTGCCGGGCGTGCCCTGCCAGGTGAAGGTCGCCGAGGTGCGGGCGGGCAGGGTGTAGGTGAACGACTGGTTGCCCCAGTTCACGCGGATCGACTGCGACGACGTGCCGCCGTTGTGCGCGATCAGGGCCTTGGAGCCGTCCGGGTTGCGGTAGGCCACGTTCTGCACGGTGCCGTTCGCGGTCGAGTCGATCCGGTACGCGCCGGGCTTGACGAACTTCGTCAGGTGACCGGTCGTGTAGTACTCGATCGTGTAATCGACCTGGCCGGCCCGCGCACCGCCCTCCTGCACGGTGATCAGGCCGGTGCACGTGCCGCAGCCGCCGTTGTGCGGCCCCATGTTCTGGTTCAGCGCGAGGCTCCACTTGACCAGGCTGGAGCTGTAGTTGCGGGCGTAGTTGACGATGTCGGCCATGTCCTCGTTGTGCTGGTTCGAGATCCACGTGCCGCCGGAGTGCTCGGTGCTGAACTGCTTCACGTTCGGGTACTGGTTGCGCACCTGCGTGCCGACCGCGGGGTCCCCGAAGTAGCCGTGCCACGCGATGCCGCCGAACAGCGGGTCGTTGCGCACGCCCGCGTCGTTGAGCACGCCGGAGCCGAAGTTGGCGTAGTCGCCGTAGTTCCAGTCGTGCAC
Organism: Actinosynnema sp. NPDC051121; assembly: GCA_040689555.1. Lineage (GTDB taxonomy): Bacteria > Actinomycetota > Actinomycetes > Mycobacteriales > Pseudonocardiaceae > Actinosynnema. The sequence goes on from JBFBCZ010000003.1 coordinate 174,826, forward strand.
CAGGACCTTGGTGGTGATGCCCGCCGCGCGGAACGCCGGGTAGAGGTTGTTCTTGGTGAACTCGACCAGGCCCGCGGGGTTCCAGCTCATGCCGGGGTAGTCCATCGCGGTCGGGTTGGACGCCTGGCAGCAGTTCGGCTCGTTCTGCACCGACACGTAGTCGACCGGGATGCCCGCGGCCTGGTAGCTCTGCACGTACTTCACGAAGTACTGGGCGTACATCGGGGCGTACTCCCACTTGAGCCAGCCCATCTGGTCCATGCGGCCGTTGTCCTTCATCCAGCCCGGCGCGCTCCACGGCACGGCCTTGACGCGGAGCTGCGGGTTGAGCTGCTTGGCCTGCTGCGTCAGCAGCCGCACGTTGGTGTCGTAGCCGTTCGCGCCCCAGTCGCCGAGGTCGCAGCACGTGTCGTCCAGCGAGACGTTGCCGGGCCGGGACAGGTCGGACGCGCCGATCGGGTTGCGCACGAACGACAGGCCGATGCCGTCGACCGGGTGGAACAGCTTGCGCATGACGGCGTCGCGGGTGGCGGCCGAGACCGGACCGCCGCGCAGCAGGTAGGCGGTGGTGTCGGTGATCGACGCGCCGCCGCCCTCGAACTGCTGGTAGGTCGTGCCCTCGTCGACGGTGATGGTGTGGGTCGCGCTGCCGCCGTTCGAGCCGAACGCGATCGACGGCTGCTGCTGGAGACCGCGGGTGACCGTGCGGCCGCCGCTGTCGGAGGTGGTGGTCAGGTAGACGTTGACGGTCTCGCCCGCCGCGACGGCGGGTTGCGCGGCGGCGAGGGCCGCGGCGAGCGTGATCGACGTTATGCCGGCGCTGACGAAAGCCCGACGGTGGGAAGAGGGCACCCCGGACTCCTTTCACGACGTTGTGGGCAGGGGTCGGCAGTCTGAAACAAAATGGAACATTTGTGGAACTTGTCCGCAGGTGAAGGAAACAATGGGTGCCGAACCCGTGTCAAGGTCGTGCATTCAGACCGGTAAATACCGTGAAAAGGCGGTGGAACGCGGGGCGTCAGACGCGCGGGGCCGGCCCCGTGGACGCCCTGACCACCAGTTCCGTGGCCAGCTCGACGTGCAGCGCTTCCGACTCGTGCCGGTCGAGCAGCCGCATCAGCAGCGTCACGGCCATCCGGCCCATCTCCTGCAACGGCTGCCGCACGGTGGTCAGTTCCGGCCGCGTGGCCCGGCTGAGGTCGAGGTCGTCGAAACCGGCGATCGACACGTCACCGGGCACGTCGAGGCCCTGCTCGCGGGCCGCGCGCAACGCGCCGACCGCCATCTTGTCGTTGAACGCGGCCAACGCCGTCGGCCGGTCCGCGAGCCCGAGCAGGTCGCGCGCGACCAGGTAGCCGTTCTCCTCGGTCGGCTCGTCCACGTGCCGCAGCAGCTCCGCCGACGGCAGCACGCCGACGTCCGACAGCGCCGCCGCGTACCCGGCCAGCCTGCCGTCGCTGACCAGCCAGTCGCCCGGCCCGCCGATGATCCCGATCCGCCGGTGGCCCAGCTCCACCAGGTGCGCCATCAGCCGCCGCGCGCCCGCGAAGTGCGCCGCCGACACCGACGCCACGTCGCGCGGCAGCTCCACCCGCGGGTCGACCACCACGAACGGGAACCGGCGGTCCCGCAGCCGGACCAGCTCCTCGACCGGCTCCGGCGGCAGGATCAGGATCGCGCCGCCCACGTCCGAACGGCCCACCAGCCCCGGCAGCACCGGTTCGCGCTGCGCCGACACGCCCGCGCTCAGCACGACCTGCCTGCCGTGCCGGGTCAGCGTCTCGGCGACGCTGGAGACGATCAGCCCGAAGTAGTCGGTGAGCAGGTACGGGCAGCGCACGCAGATGGGGCCGGCCGGCTTCGCGCCCCGCGTGCGCGGCGGCTCCCCGCCCAACCCGGCCACGGCCTGGAGCACCAGCTCGCGGGTGTGCTCGGCGACGTTGGCCTGACCGTTGAGCACGCGGGACACCGTGGCGATGGAGAGCCCGGTGGCCCGTGCCACGTCCCGCACCGTCGCCCTGGCCATTCCCCGCCCCCGTTCCACCTGTGTTTCAGGATGTTACAGGGTATCCGGGCCCGGTCGGGCGCGGTCGGTGCCCACGGGCGCCACACAGGTGCGCGCGGGCGCGGATTTGGGCAGGCTGTGCAGATGACCACCTCCGAGGCACCCGCGCGGATCGCCGTCACCGGGCTCGCCGTCATGGGCAGCAACCTGGCGCGCAACCTCGCCCGGCACGGCTACCGCGTCGCCGTGCACAACCGCAGCCACGCCCGCACCAAAGCGCTGATCGCCGACCACGGCCACGAGGGCGACTTCGTGCCCGCCGAGACGCTGGAGGAGCTCGTCGCGAGCCTCCAGACGCCGCGCCAGATCATCATCATGGTCAAGGCGGGCGGACCCACCGACGCCGTCATCGACGAGCTGGTGCCCCTGCTGGAGCCCGGCGACATGGTGATCGACGGCGGCAACGCCCACTACGCCGACACCCGCCGCCGCGAGGCCGCGCTGAAGGAAGCCGGCCTGCACTTCGTCGGCACGGGCATCTCCGGCGGCGAGGAGGGCGCGCTCAACGGCCCGTCGATCATGCCGGGCGGCTCGAAGGAGTCCTACGCGCACCTCGGCCCGGTGCTGGAGGACATCGCGGCCGAGGTCGACGGCGTGCCGTGCTGCGTGCACGTCGGGCCGGACGGCGCCGGGCACTTCGTGAAGATGGTGCACAACGGCATCGAGTACGCCGACATGCAGCTCATCGCCGAGGCCTACGACCTGCTGCACCGGGTCGGCGGCATGTCGCCCGCCGACGTCGCCGAGGTCTTCCGCGGCTGGAACACCGGCGACCTGGAGTCCTACCTCGTGGAGATCACCGCCGAGGTGCTCGGCCACGTCGACGTGGCGACGGGCGCCGCGCTGGTGGACGTCATCGCGGACGAGGCCGAGCAGAAGGGCACCGGCCGCTGGACCGTGCAGGAGGCGCTGGAGCTGGGCGTGCCGGTGACCGGCATCGCCGAGGCCGTGTTCGCGCGGTCGCTGTCCGGGCGGGCCGGGCAGCGGCAGGCGGTGCGGTCGGCGTTCGGGCCGGCCGAGGTCGTCGGCGGCGCGGACGAGTCGCTGGTCGAGGACGTGCGGCAGGCGCTGTACGCGTCGAAGGTCGTGGCGTACGCGCAGGGCTTCGACCAGATGCGCGCGGCGAGCGCCGAGTACGGCTGGGACCTCGACCTGGGCGCGATGGCCACCATCTGGCGCGGCGGCTGCATCATCCGGGCCCGGTTCCTCGACCGGATCCGCGAGGCCTACGACAAGGAGCCGGAGCTGGCGTCGCTGCTGGTGGACGACTACTTCCGCGACGCGGTGAAGTCGGCCGAGGCGGCGTGGCGGCGGGTCGTGGTGAAGGCGGTGACCGCGGGCGTGCCCGCGCCCGGCTTCGTGTCCGCGCTGGCGTACTACGACGGGCTGCGGTCCGAGCGCCTGCCCGCGTCGCTCATCCAGGGCCTGCGCGACTTCTTCGGCGCGCACACCTACCGCCGCACCGACCGCGAGGGCAGCTTCCACACCCTCTGGTCGGGTGACAGGTCTCAAGTGGACGCCTGACACCACCGGCCCGATCATGGCCGGGTGCGTGAGCGTTTCCGCCGCCTCCCCGTCACGGCCGGCTACCTGTCGGCCGTGGCGGGGCTCGCGCTGCTGATGCGGTTCGTGTTCGCCGACGGGATGTCGGCGCAGGTGCGGGCGTCGCTGAGCACGAACGCCGCCAACCTCGCCGACCACCCGGTCAACGCGGTGCTGGGCAGCGCGTTCGTGCTCGACCCCGTCGGCGACGGCCTGGTGGCCACCGGGCTGGCCGTGGTCGCGGCGGGGATCTGCCTGGCCGTGCTGGAACGCGAGGTCGGGCCGTGGCGGGCGGTCGCGGTGGTCCTCGCGGGGCACACCGGCGCGGTGCTCGTGACCGCCCTCGTCATCTCTTCGGGTGCCTACCCGACCGACCTGACCGCCGTGGTCGACGTCGGCGCCGGCTACGTGGCGTTCGCCGCGGCCGCCGCCATCACCGTGTTGGGGCCGGTGGTGCTGCGCGTGCCGTGGCTGGCCCTGCTCGTCGCTTACCCGCTGGTGGACGCCGAGTGGTTCGGCGCGGTGCCCGAGTTCGCCGCCGTGGGGCACGTCGCGGCCGTCCTCATCGGACTGTGCGCCGGCGCGGTCGCGGTCGGGCGCGCCTACGCGGCCGTCGGCCGGTAAGTCCGTCACCAGGGGTGACGCTCCACCCGTGATCAACACGACCGGGTGGAACCGCTGTGAGACCACCCGGTACCTCGGCCATGATGGTGTGGACGCGACCTGTGCGACGCGGGCTGTGCCGACACGTTCTCCCTGTGCCGACACGGAGGTGCCACCGTGGCGAACCCTCACCACCGCGCCGGGGCCGAGTTCCGACTCGCCGCCTGCTGGCCGCGCCTGCTGCCGCCCTTAGCCGGGTCGTAGGCACCCCTCCCCGATGACGACACCCCGCGCACCCGCGTGGGGCGATACCGCCTTGCCGAGCGGAAGGACCCGACATGAACCGCCCACGCCCCAACAAGTCCCACGCGGGAGAGCACACCACGGCAGGACCCCCGGGCGGGTTGGCCGCCGTGCTGCGGCACGACGTGCCGTCCTCCGTGGTGGTGTTCCTGGTCGCCGTGCCGCTCTCGCTCGGCGTCGCCGCCGCCACCGGCGCGCCGCTGATGGCCGGGGTGATCTCCGCGTTCATCGGCGGCGTCGTCGCCGGCGCCCTGACCGGCGCGCCGTTGCAGATCAGCGGGCCCGCCACCGGCCTGGTGGTCATCGTCGGCGGTCTCGTCGCCGAGTACGGCTGGCCCGCCACGGCGGCCATCACGCTCGGCGCGGGGCTGCTGCAACTGCTGTTCGGCCTGGCCAAGCTCGGCCGGGTCGCGCTGTCCCTCTCGCCCGCCGTGGTGCACGGGATGCTGGCCGGCATCGGCCTGAGCATCGCGGTCGGGCAGCTGTCCGTGGTGCTCGGCGGCTCCGCGGCCACGTCCGTCCTGGGCAACCTCGCCAAGGTGGCCACGACCGAGGTGCGGTGGCCGGCGCTGCTCGTCGGCGCGCTGGCGGTGGCCGCGCTCGTGCTGTGGCCGCGGGTGCCGCGCGCGTCCGTCGTCCCCGCGCCCCTGGTCGCCGTGCTCGTCGCGACGCTCGCCACGACCGGGTTCGACGTGGCCCGGGTCGACCTGCCCGACGACCCGCTCGGCCAGTTCACGCTGCCGGAACTGCCGGACGGCAGCTTCGGCGGGATCGCGTTCGCGGTGCTCACCGTGGCCGTGGTGGGCAGCATGGAGTCGCTGCTGTCCGCGGTCGCGGTCGACAAGCTGCACGCCGGGCCGCGCGCGGACCTCGACCGCGAGCTGATCGCCCAGGGCACCGCCAACGTCTTCGCGGGAGCGCTGGGCGCGATCCCGGTGGCCGGCGGCATCTCCCGCGGCTCGACGAACGTCGCCGCGGGCGCGCGCACCCGTGCCTCGACCGTGCTGCACGGCGTGTGGATGGCGCTGTCCGTGCTGGTGCTCGGCTCGGTGCTGGAGCTGGTGCCGCTGGCCGCGCTGGCGGGCGTGCTCATGGTGGTGGGCGTCCGGCTGGTGAGCGTGCGCCGGATGCGCGCCCTGTGGCAGCACGGCGAGTTCTCCGCCTACGCGGTCACCCTGCTCGGCGTGGTGGCGCTCGGGCTGGTGGAAGGGGTGCTGCTGGGGGTCGGCGCGGCGGCGCTGCGGTCGCTGCACCGGCTGACCCGCGCCTCCGTGCGCGTCGAGCAGGAACCGGACGGCTGGCGCGTGGTGATGCGCGGCTCGCTGGTGTTCTTCGGTGTCGGGAACCTGGTGCGCGCGCTGCGCGCCATCCCGCTCGGGCAGCGGGTGGTGCTGGAGATGCACGTCGACTTCCTCGACCACGGCGCGTACGAGGCGATCGACGACTGGCGCGTCGGCTACGAGCGGCTGGGCGGCCACGTCGAGGTGGACGAGGTGCACGACACGTGGTTCAGCAAGGCCACCAAGGGCATCCCGGCCCTGCGCAAGACACCACTGTCGCCGCTGCCGAGGTGGTTCGCGCCGTGGTCGCACTGGCAGCGCAGCCGGCACGTCACCCTGCCCCGGCAGCGCGCCGACACCGACCCGATGATCCGCGGCATGCGCGAGTTCGAGCGCACCACCGCGCCGCTGGTCCGCCCGTTCCTGGCGGAGCTGGCCGCGCGAGGCCAACGCCCGCGGCAGCTGTTCATCACGTGCGCCGACTCGCGCGTGGTGCCCAACCTGATCACCACCAGCGGGCCGGGCGACCTGTTCTGCGTGCGCAACATCGGCAACCTCGTGCCGCTGGACGGCGACGACTCCGTGGGCGCGGCGATCGAGTACGCGGTGCAGGTGCTGGCGGTCGGGACGATCGCCGTGTGCGGCCACTCCGACTGCGGCGCGATGAAGGCCGTGGTGCAGGGCTCGACCCGGCCCGGGACGCAGCTGCACGCGTGGCTGAAAGCGGTCGAGCCGAGCCTGATCCGGTTCCACGCGGGCGAGTCCGACCTGCCGGTGGTGGAGCGGCTGTCGGTGGCGAACGTCGCGCAGCAGCTCGACAACCTCATGGCGTACCCGAGCGTGCGGGAGGCCGTGGCGACGGGGTCGCTGCGCCTGGTCGGCATGTACTTCGACATCTCGGAGGCGCGGGTGTACCTGGTCGACCCGGAACGCGACGGCCTGGAACCGGTGCGGTGCTGAACCGCTCGCGGGGGGTCTGAGCCTGCCGCTCCGAGGCATACGCGGGGTGGTCGGCCCTCCGCCGGACCGACCACCCCGTGCCGAGCCTCCACCGGCCGACCGGCCCCGGTCGGGGGTGCGGGGCCGGTCCGGCGTGGGCTCGGAGCGGGTCGGGCGGCGCTGGTGGGGCTCGGTTGCGGGGGAGGCGCGTCGCCCGACCGGGGCGGGGCAGGACAGCTAGCCGACGCGGCGCAGGTGCTTGCGGTGGTTGCCGGACGGCTCGTCGCCGCCGACGGTCAGCGCGAGCTGCGCGCCGAGGTACGCCCGGCACGGCGAGGGCAGGCGGCGGCTCCAGCGACGGGTGCGGCAGGTCGGGCAGCGGCCGTGCTCGTCGGGCGTGTGCTCGTCCAGCAGCGCCTTGACCGCGGTCACCACCCTGGGCAGCTCGCAGCGGGCCAGCTCGACCGCCGTCTCGTCGTCGCCGATCGTGGCGAGGCGGACCAGCGTGGCCAGGTGTTCTCGGAGGGACCGGTCGAGCTGGCTGAAGACGGTGGTGGACACCTTCAGCGCTCCTTCCCTGGGGGTGGTGTGCTCCCCGCAGCCTGTTACCGCCTCCGGCCGTCTGCAAGTTGCAATACACGAATGGATGACGTCACTTTGCTCCGTTGGCGCACGCCCACAGACTGGGCGACGGCCCCCGGGTCGGGGCTTTCGACGAAAGGTGTCCTCATGCCACGGGGCAGCAGCCCGACGCTGCGCAAGCGTCGGCTGGTCAGCGAGCTGCGCAGGCTGCGCGAGGCGGCCGACCTCACGATCGAGGACGTCGCGGGCCGGCTGGAGTGCTCGGCGTCCAAGATCAGCCGCATCGAGACCGGCCGCGTCGGCGTCACCCCGCGCGACGTCCGCGACATGCTCTCGGCCTACGGCGCCGACCGGTCCACGCTGGACGAGCTGGTGCAACTGGCCCGCGACGCGCGGCGGCGGGCGTGGTGGGACGAGTTCGGCGACGTCGCGCCCGGCCGGTACGTCGGGTTCGAGGCCGACGCCGAGGAGGTGCGGACCTACCAGGGCCTCATGGTGCCCGGCCTGCTCCAGTCCGAGGACTACACCAGGGCGTTGATCCGGGCCGTGCTGCCGGACGCCGCGCCCGCCGAGGTCGACCGGCGGGTGGAGCTGCGCAAGGCCCGCCAGGCGCTGCTCGCCGAGGACGACCCGCTGCGCCTGCACGCCGTCGTGGACGAGGCAGCCCTGCGGAGGCTGGTGGGCGGCCCGCAGGTGATGGCCGAGCAGCTGAGGCGACTCAACGAGGTCGGGGAACAGCCGAATATCACCCTCCAGGTGGCCTCTTTCGAGCAGGGCGGTCACGCAGCGATGGACGGTCCGTTCGTCATCCTGTCGTTTCCCGAGCAGTCGGATCCGGCCGTGGTATACATCGAAAGCCCGAAGGGCGACGTTTATTGGGAACAGCCCTCGGACGTCGCCAGGTATTCCGACATGTTCGCTCGGCTCAGCGCCGAATCGCTCGACCCGGCCGCCTCGTCCGCGCTGATCGGGCGGGTGGCGCGCGAGCTCGCCTGAATCAGAGGTGAACTGCCATGCGACGCCAGTGGCGCAAGAGCACGCGGTCGTCCGCGGGTGGTCCGGAGTGCGTGGAAATCGCGCTCGGGCCGGACGTGGCCGGCGTGCGTGATTCGAAGAACCGAACCGGCGGCGAGCTGGGCTTCGGTTTCGCGCAGTGGTCCCGATTCGTCGGCACCGCGAAGAACGGCGCATTCGACCGCCGCTGACCGTTCGCCTCGGGGACGTGCCGTAAGGCGTGACCCCGACCTTCGACCACCTACCCGTACGACCAAGGTCTGGTGGCCGGTCAGACCCCGGTCCGATGCGCCCGGTGGCGTGGTTGCGGTGGACTTCCCCTTAGCCTGCACTCCGGTGCTCGTCGTGATCCACAGGGGGAAGAACCATGGCCTTGCTGACCGACGCCCTCGAAGGGCTGGCCGGTCTGCCGCAGCCCGCCGTGCTCGCGGTGACGGGAGCGCTGACGCTGGCGGAGTGCACGCTGGGCGTGGGTTTCATCGCGCCGGGCGAGAGCGCGCTGCTGCTGGCCGCCACGACGGTCACCACCGTGCCGCGGTTCCTGGTGATGTGGCTGGTGGTGTCGGTGTGCGCGGTGGCGGGTGACAGCATCGGCTACTTCCTCGGGCGGCGGTACGGCGACCGGTTGCGGGACAGCAAGGTGGTGCGCAAGCTCGGGCAGGAGCACTGGGACAAGGCGGGTGCGCTGCTGCGCAGGCGTGGCGCGTGGGCCGTGTTCTTCGCCCGGTTCATGCCCGTGGTGCGGACGCTGGTGCCCGCGTCGGCCGGTGCGTCGAAGCTGGAGTACCGCCGGTTCCTGCCCGCGTCGATCGCCGGGGCGGTGGGGTGGTCGGCGCTGCACATCGGCATCGGCTCGGCGGCGGGGGCGTCGGCGAAGTACATCGAGTCGGTGTTCAACGGCGCGATGTGGGGGCTGATGGGTATCGCGGTCGTGGTCGCCGCGGTGGTGGTGCTGCGTCGCCGCCGCAAGGCCGCGAAAGCCCGCTCCGCCGGGCCGCTGGAACTGGAGGAGGTCGCTTAGGTCGCGCCCGGGGCGGGTTCGCCGGGAGCGGGTGGCGCCCGGCCGGGTCGCCGGGGCGGGTGGTGTTCGGGGCGCGGTAGGCAGGGCCGGGTGGTCGGTCGGGGCAGGGCGGAGTCGCCGAGAACGGGCGGTGACGGGCCGGTTCCGGGGCGGTCTTCGAAGACGGGGTGTGCTCGGCCGGGTTCGGGCGGGCTCGGACCGTGGTGGGGCGTGGTCGCGGGGAGCCGGGGGTCGGGAACCGGGAGTTGGTCGGCCCGGCAGGGCTCGGTGGTGGGAATGCGGGTGCTCGACCCGGTGTCGTCACGGGGAGCGGGAAGCGCTTGCCTGGGCCCGGACATAGTCGAAGGGGCCGCGGCCGGGGGTTCGGGTCCCGGTCGCGGCCCCTTCCACTGGGGGGAGGGCAATGGAGGTGGGTCGTCCCCTACCGGACGACCCGTCTCCGGGTGGAGAAGGGGACGAGGGCGGGCCGGCGTTCCGCCGCCGCGGGCTGGATGCCCCTTGCACGCCGGCCTGCCCTCGTCGATCAGGGAGAGCAGCGGATGTTCCGCTGTCTGGTCCAACCTCCCCCACCGGGGTTCGCCCTGTGTGGTTGGTCGGACACGCTTAGCGTAAGAATGCGGCTACAGGACGACTGGAGCCGGACTGAAGTGATCTCCTAGGCTCGGTCGGGGTTCTCAACGTTTCGGCGAAGGATCGGTCGGTGGCAGACGGCGGCGGCGAGCGCTTGCGGTTCGAGGTGCTCGGCCTGCTCCGGGCGGTGCGCGGTGGCGGGGAGGTCGACCTCGGCGCCGCCAAGCAGCGTGCCGTGCTGGCGGTGCTGCTGCTGGCCCGCAACACGCCGGTCAGCCGCGACCAGATCATCGGGGCGGTGTGGGGCGACAACACGCCCACCAGCGCGGTCAACCTGGTGCAGACCTACGTGGCCGGGTTGCGGCGCGCGCTGGAGCCGAGCCGGGCCCGCCGCGCCCCGGCCGAGCTGCTGACCTCGGTCGGCGACGGCTACCTGCTCCGGGTCGACCCGCAGCAGGTCGACCTGGACGAGTTCGAGCGCGGCGTGGTGGCGGCGGCCCGGCTGCGCGCGTCCGGCGACCTGATCGCGGCGGCGGCGGCGCTGGACGAGGCGCTCGGGCTGTGGCGCGGCGAACCGCTGGGCGGTGTCGCGGGCCTGTTCGCCGAGGTCGAGCGCGGCAGGCTCGCCGAACGCAGGCTCGCGGTGCAGGAGGAGCGGGCCGAACTGCTGCTGCTGATCGGACGGGGCGCGGAGCTGGTGCCGTCACTGACCACGCTGGTCGGCGAGCACCCCCTCCGGGAACGCGGGCACGGGCTGCTGATGCGCGCGCTGTGCCAGGCGGGACGGCAGGCCGAGGCGCTGGCCGTCTACCGCGAGGCACGCCGGGTGCTGGTTGAGGAACTGGGCGTCGAGCCGGGCCCGGAGCTGCGCAAGCTCCAGCAGGCCGTGCTGGCGGGCGAGAACCCCGAGCCGGACCGCCCGACCCGGCCGATGGCGCTGCGCCCGGCGGGCGAGTCCGCGCCCGCCATCACGCCCGCGCAGCTGCCGCGCGTCTCGGCGTCCCTGATCGGCCGCGACGACGAGCTCAAGCGACTGGACGGTCTGCTGGCCTCCTACCCGCAGGGCGGGCTGGTCCTCGTCGTCACGGGCCCCGCGGGCGTCGGCAAGACCGCGCTGGCCCTGCACTGGGCGCAACGCGTGCGCGAGGACTTCCCGGACGGCCAGCTGTACGTCGACCTGCACGGTTACGACCCGAACCAGGAGCCGCTGGGCGCGGGCGAGGTGCTGAGCCGGTTCCTGCGCACGCTGGGCGTGCCGTCACCGGACATCCCGGTGACGGTCGAGGAGCGGTCGGCGCTGTTCCGCACCCTCATCGCGGACCGGCGCATGGTGGTGATGCTGGACAACGCCCGCGGCTCGACCGAGCTGCTGCCGCTGCTGCCCGGACCGCCGTCGTGCGTGCTGGTGACGTCCCGCCGACGGTTGGTCGGCCTGGTCGCGCACGCCGAGGCGCGGCTGGTCGAGCTGGACATGCTCGACCCGGACGCGTCGGTGGCCGTGGTCAGCCGGGTCGCGGGCCGGGACGCCACCGAGGCCGCCGCGCTGCGCAGGCTGGCCGTGCTGTGCGACGGGCTGCCGCTGGCGCTGCGGATCGCCGCCGCCCGGCTGGCCGTCGCGCCGACCCTGCGGGTGGCCGAACTCGTCGCCGAGCTGGACGACGAGCACGGCCGGCTGGCCGCGCTGGGCCTGGAGGACGAGGACTCGACGGTCCGGGCGGCGCTGGACGCGTCACGCCGGGCGCTGCCGCCGCTGCCCGCGCGGCTGCTGGCGCTGCTGGGCCTGCACCCGGGCCCGGACGTGACGGCGCTCGTGGTGGCCGCCATGGCGCAGGTGCGGGTCGGCGACGCGCAGCGCGCGCTGGACGCGTTGACGGCGGCGAACCTGCTGTCGGTCAACGAGCCCGGCCGGTACGGGGCGCACGACCTGGTGCGCGTCTACATGCGGACGCTGGCCGCCGAACTGCCCGCCGCCGGGCGGCACGAGGCGACCGGCCGGATGCTCGACTACTACCTGCACTGCGCCGACCTGGCCGACGGCAGGCTGCCGGTCACGCGCGGCAGCAGCGTGCGGGTCGCGCCCGAGCACGTGCCGGTGGAGGTGCCGAAGCTGACCGGGTCGGCCGAGGCGATCGCCTGGCTGGACGCCGAGCAGGGCAACATCATCGCCGCGGCCGAGCTCGCCGCCGCACCCGGCTCGGACCCGAAGTGGTTGGTGCACGCCTGGCAGCTGCCGTACACGCTGTCGCGGTTCCTCTGGATGCGCGCGGACCGCGCGACCTGGCTGCGCACCACGGAGGCCGCGCTGGAGGCCGCCACGACGCTGGGCGATCCCGAGGCGAGGTTCGTGATGCTGTTCAACCTGGGCATCGCGCTGGCCCAGTTCCAGCGGATGGACGAGTCGCTGGCCCGGCACCGCGAGGCGTTGGAGGTGGCGCGGGCGTCCGGCGACGTGAACGCGCAGGCCAGAGCGCTGACCACGGTCGCGGACATGCTCCAGTTCCTGGGCCGGGTGGACGAGTCGGAGGCCTCGTACCGGGAGGCGCTGGAGGTCAGCAGGGCGGCCGGGTCGCGGTGGGCCGAGGCGAACGCCCACCACAACCTCGGGCTGCTGCACCTGGCGTCACGCCGGTACGACGAGGCCAAGGCGTGGCTGCGGGCGGCGGTGACGATGTACCGGGAGGTCGGCGAGCAGTGCGGTGAGTCGACCTGCCACACCGACCTGGCGATGGTGCTGCTGGAGTCGGGCGAGGGCGCGGAGGCCGTCACGTCGGCGCGCACGGCGCTGTCGGTCGCGTCGGCCGCGGCGAGCCCGTACCACCAGGCGATGGCGCACGACCGGCTGGCCACGGTGTTCGACCGGCAGGGCCTGCCGGGTGCGGTGGCGCACTGGCAGCGGGCGCTGGCCCTGTTCACCGAGCTGGGCGCGCCGGAGTCGGACCAGGTGCGGGCGCGCCTGGCCCGTGCCCGGGCGACGACCTCGGTCTGACCGCACCCGTACGTGGTCTGGACCTATTGACAGAGAGGTCTAGACCTATTTACGGTTCGGTAGCTGCGTCGTGGCCGCCGCCTCGTGCAGGAGGTGTGCTGGTAGTGACCAGGAGAACCAGGTTGTCGCCGCTCGTGGCGTTGCTCGCCGGGGTGGCCGGACTCGTGATCGCCGTCGTGTCCCCGTCTTCGCCCAGCGCCGCCGCCGCGGGGGAGGAGTGCCGCCCCGACGGCCTCTACCAGACCCCCGGCGTCGCGGTGCCGTACTGCTCCGTCTACGACACCGACGGCCGGGAGTCGTTGGGCGCCGACCACTCGCGCCGCGTCATCGGCTACTTCACCAGTTGGCGCACGGGCCGCAACGGCACGCCCGCCTACCTGGCGTCCGACATCCCGTGGACCAAGGTCACCCACCTCAACTACGCGTTCGCGCACATCGACGCGCAGAACCGGGTGTCGGTCGGACCCGACGGCCCGGACAACGCCTCCACCGGCATGACGTGGCCGGGCGTCGACCTCGACCCGTCCCTGCCCTACAAGGGGCACTTCAACCTGCTCAACAAGTACAAGAAGCAGCACCCGAACGTGAAGACGCTGATCTCGGTCGGCGGCTGGGCGGAGACCGGCGGCTTCCTCAACGCCGACGGCACCCGCAACGCGTCCGGCGGCTTCTACAAGCTCGGCGCACAGCCCCAGTCCACTGTGGACGCGTTCGCCGACTCGGCCGTGCAGTTCATCCGCACGTACGGCTTCAACGGCGTGGACATCGACTACGAGTACGCCACGTCGAACAACCACGCGGGCAACCCGGACGACTTCTGGATCTCCGACGCCAACCGCGGCACGCTGTGGGCCGGCTACGAGAAGATCATGAAGTCGCTGCGGGAGAAGCTGGACCGCGCCTCGGCGCAGGACGGCAAGCACTACCTGCTCACCGCCGCCGTGCCGGCCTCGGGCTGGCTGCTGCGCGGCCAGGAGGCCTACCAGGTCACCCGCTACCTCGACTACCTCAACGTGATGAGCTACGACCTGCACGGCTCGTGGAACCACTTCGTCGGCCCGAACGCCGCCCTCTACGACGACGGCAAGGACGGCGAGCTCGCCGCCGGCGGCGTCTACACCGCGCCGCAGTACGAGGGCATGGGCTACCTGAACACCGACTGGGCCTACCACTACTACCGCGGCGCGATGCAGGCCGGCCGGATCAACATCGGCGTCCCCTTCTACAGCCGCGGCTGGCAGGGCGTCACCGGCGGCACGAACGGCCTGTGGGGCCGGGCCGCGCTGCCGGACCAGACGAAGTGCCCGCCCGGCACCGGTTCCACCGTCGGCTCGACCACCCCGTGCGGCAACGGCGCGGTCGGCATCGACAACCTGTGGCACGACTCCACCGCGGGCGGCGCGGAGGTGCCGTCGGGCGTGAACCCCTTGTGGCACGCCAAGAACCTGGAGAACGAGATCACGCCGGACTACCTGGCGCAGCACGGCCTGGACCCGGTCAACGACCCGACCGACCGGATCTCCGGCTCGTACAACCGGTTCTACGACAGCACGCTCACCTCGCCGTGGCTGTGGAACGCCGAGAAGAAGGTGTTCCTGTCCACGGAGGACGAGCAGTCGATCGCGGCCAAGGCGAAGTACGTGGCGGACAAGGGCATCGGCGGCATCATGATCTGGGAGCTGGCGGGCGACTACCGCTTCGACGGCGCCAAGGGTCAGTACACCGTCGGCGACACGCTCCTCACCAAGATCAACGACGGGTTGCGCGGCGCGGCGCCGTACGGCGCGCGGAAGGCCGCCGGGACCACGCCGGGCCAGGTGTTGAACGTGAGCGCCACCGTCTCCGGCTTCGCGCTCGGCGACAGCAACTACCCGATCACGCCGAAGCTGAAGCTGACCAACAACTCGACCACCACCCTGCCGGGCGGCACGAAGGTCGAGTTCGACTACGGCACCAGCGCGCCCGGCAGCATGTCCGACCAGTCCGGCTTCGGGCTGCGGGTGACGGCCAAGGGCCACTCGGGCAGCAACGTCGGCGGGCTCAAGGGCGACTTCCAGCACGTCGAGCTGACGTTGCCCTCCTGGCAGCCGCTCGCGCCCGGCGCGTCGGTGGACGTCGCGCTGAGCTACCAGCTCCCGATCGCGTCCCCGTCGAACGTCAAGCTCACGTTCGGCGGCCAGTCCTACGCCATCGCCTCCGACCACCCGCGCGGGGGCGGTTCCGACCAGACCACGACCACGACCACCACGACCACGACCACGACCACCACGACGACCAGCCAGCCCAGCTGCACCGTGCCCGCGTGGGACCGCGCCAAGGTCTACAACGGAGGCAACGAGGTCTCCCACAAGGGCAAGCGCTGGCAGGCCAGGTGGTGGACCCAGGGCGAGGAGCCCGGGACGACCGGCGAGTGGGGCGTCTGGCGCGACCAAGGCGCCTGCTGAGGGGTGCCTGACCTGCCCTGACGTGCGCCTGAGGCATCCCTTACCCGCCGTCTGCCACCCCTTACGGCGGCGGGTAAGGGGACCAGCGCCGCAACCCACGTGAACGTCCGATGCCCGCATCCGCGCCTCAGGACGACTCTTCGTGTCACCAGAGAGAAGCGAAACGACACGAGGAGCAGGTCATGGAGTGGACGCCCGAGTCCTTGAAGGCGGAGATCGACTACCGGCAGGCGGCGCTGCGCGCGGACGCGGCGCACTACCGCGTCGGCCGGCAGGCGCACCCGGCCAGGCGGTCGTGGTGGCGGCGGCTCGGCCACCGCCCCGGCTCCGATCAGCCCGACGCGGGAAATGGCCACCGCGACGCCGCCTGAGGTGTGACAGCATGCCTGGTGTGGCACGCCTCGGTTCCGGAATCCCCTTGGTGGCGCGTGGCCGGGAGATGACCAGGCTGCGCGCCGCCCTCGACGACGCCGCCCGCGGCGAGGCCGGCGCGATCCTGCTGGCAGGCGACGCGGGCGTGGGCAAGACCCGGCTGGTGGACGAGCTGTCCGCCACGGCCGGTGACGCGCTCGTGCTCAACGGCCGCTGCCTGGACGTCGGCGAGACCGGCCTGCCGTACCTGCCCTTCACCGAGGCGTTGGGGCAGGTGCGGCAGGCCGGTCTGCTCGACGTCGCGGCCCGGCCCGCGCTGGGCCTGCTGCTGCCGGAGCTGGCGCTGCCCGCGGGCCACGACGGCAGCACGTCGGTCTCCGGCCTGCCGTCGCACCTGGTCGGCCGCCGTCCCGAGCAGGACGTCGGCCAGCTCCAGCTGTTCGACGCGGTGCACGGCCTGCTCGGCGAGCTGGCCGAGACCAGGCCCGTGCTGCTCGTGCTCGAAGACCTGCACTGGGCCGACGCCTCCACCCGCTACCTGCTGTCCTTCCTGCTCTCCCGGCTGCGCTCGCAGCGGCTGCTGGTGGTCGGCACCTACCGCTCCGACGACCTGCACCGCAGCCACCCGTTGCGGCCTCTGCTCAACGAGCTGGTGCGGCTGCCCGCCGTGCGGCGGCTCGACCTGACCCCGCTGAGCGCGATCGACGTGCGCTCGTTCGTCGCCGCGCTGGCCGACGACCTGTCCGACGAGCTGGTGCTGGAGGTCGCCGAGCGCTCCGACGGCAACCCGTTCTTCGCCGAGGAGCTGATCGCGGTCGCCGCCTGCGGTGACCGCGAGGTGCCGTGGACGCTCGCCGAGGTGCTGCTGGCCCGCATCGAACGCCTCTCCGCGGACGCCCAGCGGGTGGTGCGGGTGGCGTCGGTCGGCGGCCGGTCCGTGCGCCACGACCTGCTGCGCGCCGTGGCCGGCATGGACGACGTCGTGCTCGACACCGCGCTGCGCGAGGCCGTGCAGCACCACGTGCTGGTGGTCGACGGCGCCGAGGTCTACACGTTCCGGCACGCCCTGCTGCGCGAGACCGTCTACAACGACCTGCTGCCCGGTGAGCGGGTGCGGCTGCACGCCGCCTACGCGGACCGGCTCGCGTCGTCCGGCGACCGCGGAGCCGCCGCCGCGCTGGCCCACCACAGCCTGGAGTCCCACGACCTGGCCCGCGCGCTGCGCGCCTCGGTCGACGCGGGGGAGGAGGCGAAGGCGTCCGGCGCGCCCGCCGAGTCGCTGCGGCACCTGGAGCAGGCGTTGAAGCTGTGGCACGCGGTGCCCGCCGGCGACCGCCCGCCGGGCCTGACCGAGCTGTCCCTGCTGCGCGGCGCGTCGTGGGCGGCGGGCACGGCCGGCCAGCCGGAGCGGGCCATCGCGTTCGCCCGCACCGGCACCACCGTGGTGGACGGGTCCGACGCGGAGGAGGCCGCCGAGATGTGGCGGCGCTTCGCCCAGGCGCTCCAGGTGCTCGACGGCACCGAGGACGAGAAGTACCACGCGGTGGAGGAGGCGTGGCGGCTGGTCCGGGACCGGCCCGCGAGCCGGGCCCGCGCGTGGGTGCTGGCGGTGTGGGCGGCGGCGCTGCGGCACGACCGCAAGTACGTCGAGGCCAGGGAGCGCGCCGAGATGGCGGTGGCGGACGGCCGCGCGGCCGACGCCGACTCGGCCGTCGCGGACGCGTTGACCACGCTGGGCCTGCTGGACGAGCCGGAGGGCGAGGTGTCGCGGGCGCGTGAGCACCTGACGGCGGCGGTGGCGTGCGCGATGGAGGCCGACGCGGTCACCACCGAGCTGCGGGCCCGGTACTTCCTCGGCCTGCACCACTACGACCTCGGCGAGCTGGACGAGGCCGCGCGGGTGTTCGACGAGGGCGTGGCGCGGGCCAAGGCGACCGGTCTGACCTGGAGCTCGTTCGGCCTGGAGCTGCGCATCCTCCAGGTGCTGACCAGGTACTACCGCGGCGAGTGGGACGGCGCGGCGACCGCCGCCGAACCGCCCGGCCTGCGGGTGTCGAGCACGGTGTCGGCGCGGCTGGCCGCGGCGGGCACGCACGTGGCGGTGAGCCGGGGCGAGTTCGACCAGGCCGAGCGGATGATCCGGGAGCTGCGCGCGGACTGGCACCGCGACCTGCAGATCGCGTTGATCACCGGCGGCACGGGCGCGGAGCTGGCGCTGTGGCGCGGTCAGCCGGAGCTGGCCGTGGACCGGGTCGCGGACGCGATCAGCTGGTCGCGCAAGGAGGGCGAGTGGCTGCTGGCGGGCATCCGGCTGGCCGCCCTGGGCGTGGCGGGGCACGTGGAGATCGCGGCGCGGGCGCGGCGGCGCAAGGACCGGGCGGCCGAGGAGAACGCCGTGCGGGCGGGCCGCGAGCTGGTCGAGGACGCGCGCACGACGGCCACGATGGGCATGCCCCGCACCGGCGTGCTCGGCCCGGAGGGGCAGGCGTGGCTGCTGCGCGTGGCGGCCGAGGAGTCGCGGTTGACCGGGTCGGGTGACCCTGAGCTGTGGCGGCAGGTGGTCGACGCGTTCGGGTTCGGGTCGGTGTACGAGCAGGCCGTGTGCCGGTGGCGGCTGGCCGAGGCGCTGCTCGGCGCGGACCGGCGCGAGGAGGCCGCGGCGGAGTTGCGGCTGGCCAGCACGGTGGCCGACGAGCTGGGTGCGGCGCCGTTGCGGGAGGCGCTGGACGTGGCGGCCCGGCGGGCCAGGGTGGCGTTGCGCGACGTCGGGCCGCGCGACCGGGTGGACCCGTTCACGCCGCGTGAGCGGTCGGTGCTGGAGCTGGTCGCGCTGGGCCGCACGAACCGGCAGGTCGGCGAGGAGCTGTACATCTCGGAGAAGACGGTCAGCGTGCACCTGAGCCGGATCATGTCCAAGCTCGGCGCGAGCCGGCGGGCCGAGGCGGTGGCCAACGCGTTCGACCGGGGCCTGCTCGACCTGCCAACCCACCCCGACCCCACGTGAGTCCTACGTTCGGACCGCGCGTGTCCTACGTTCCGGTCGGGTGTGTCCTACGTTCCGGTCCGGTGAGTCCTACGTTCAGGACGCGTGAGTCCTACGTTCAGGCACCCCGAGTTCAACGTTCAGGACGGGGCAGCCCTGTCAGACCCCGGGACTAGGGGAGGTCATCCCGTCGGCTGATCTCCGGTTCCGCCGCCGAGGTGACGCCTGCCGACCCGCGTGCCCCATAGCTTTCTCGACGTCAGCCAGACCCGAGGAATTGAGGGAGCATGTCCGCACTGGTGTCCGACGTCGGAACCCGCACCGCTGTAGCCGCCGCGAACCTGGTGAAGGTGTACGGCAAGGGCGACACCGCCGTGCGGGCGCTCGACGGTGTCAGCGTCGCGTTCGCGGCGGGCAGGTTCACCGCCATCATGGGCCCGTCCGGGTCCGGCAAGTCCACGATGATGCACTGCCTGGCCGGGCTCGACAACGTCGACGGCGGCAGCGTGCACATCGGCGGCACCGAGATCACCTCGCTGGGCGACAAGGAGCTGACCAGGCTGCGCCGCGACCGGGTCGGGTTCGTCTTCCAGGCGTTCAACCTGCTGCCCACGCTCACCGCCGAGGCCAACATCCTGCTCGGCCTGGAACTGGCCGGCCGCAAGCCCGACCGCGAGTGGTTCGACACGATCGTGGACGTGCTCGGCCTGCGGGACCGCCTCAAGCACAAGCCGACCGAGCTGTCCGGCGGCCAGCAGCAGCGCGTGGCCTGCGCCCGCGCCCTGGTCGCCCGGCCCGACGTGGTGTTCGCCGACGAGCCCACCGGCAACCTGGACTCGCGCTCCGGCGCGGAGGTGCTGGACTTCCTGCGCATGTCCGTGCGCAAGCTCGGCCAGACCGTGATCATGGTGACGCACGACCCGGTCGCCGCGTCCTACGCCGACCGCGTGGTGCTGATGGCCGACGGCCACCTCGCCGGCGAGATCGACAACCCGACCGCCGACTCGGTGCTGTCCGCGCTCAAGCACCTGGGGGCTTGAGCAGATGCTGCGCACGATCATCGCGGGCCTGAGGGCCCGCACCGCGCGGCTCGTGCTGTCCTCGGTGGCGATCGCCCTGGGTGTCGCCTTCGTGAGCGGCACCCTGGTGCTCGGCGACGCCATGACCGCCAGCCTGCGCGACGAGTTCGCCAAGGGCGCGCGCAACGTCGACGTCTCGGTCACCGTGTCCGGCCGATCGTCCTCGCCCGACGAGGTCGGCGGCATCACCCCGGAGACGCTCGCGAAGATCCGGCAGGCGCCGGGCGTGGCTGGCGCGGACCCGCGCGACTCCCAGAGCGTGCCGCTGGTCGCGTCCAACGGCAAGGCCAAGCCCGCGTGGGCCGTTCCGCTGGCGAGCAACGAACGGCTGCGCGAGTTCGACCTCGTCGACGGGCGCTACCCGACCAAGGCCGACGAGATCGCGGTCGACAAGCGCACCGCCGCCACCGCCAAGCTGACGATCGGGCAGCCGGTCGTGCTGCTGGGCGACGGGGACACGCGGCACACGTACACGCTCGTCGGCACGTACCAGCAGGGCACGAACCAGATCTCGCTGTCCGGCTACGACCACGTCGGGCTGACGCCGGAGGCGTTCCAGGCGCTGGAGCCGGAACGGCCGCCGTACCAGGTGGTCGCCACCGCCGCGGCGGGCTTCACGCAGCAGCAGGTGGTCGACAACGTCCGCAAGGCCATCGGCGACACCGGGTTCAAGATCCAGAGCGGCGAGGAGCTGACGCAGGAGACCCTGGAACGGGTCGAGTCGCAGTCCGGCGAGTTCACCACGCTGCTGCTGGCGTTCGCGATCATCGCGCTCGTCGTCGCGGCCATGGTCATCTACAACACGTTCACCATCCTGGTCGCCCAGCGCACCCGTGAGCTGGCCCTGATGCGCTGCGTCGGCGCGAGCCGGGCCCAGGTGTTCCGGGGCGTGCTGGCCGAGGCGCTGGTGATGGGCCTGACCGCGTCGGTGATCGGCCTGTTCGGCGGCATCGGCGTGTCCGCGCTGCTGCAACGGGTGATCTTCTCGTTCGGCGGCGGTGGCGGCACCGTGCTGCTGCCCGTGACGGCCAAGACCGTGATCGCCGCGTTCGCGGTCGGCACGCTGGTGACCGTGCTCGCCGCCGTGCTGCCCGCCCGCAAGGCGACCCGGGTCGCGCCGGTGGCCGCGCTGCGCAGCCAGCCCGACAGCGGCGAGGAGGTCTCCCGCACCGGCGTGCTGCGCGTGCTGACCGCCGTGCTGTTCGCGGCGATCGGTGTCGGCGCGGTGGTGTTCGGCATGGGCGTGGACGACGAGGACGCGGCGATGCTGATCAGCGGCGCGGGCACGATGGCGTTGCTGGCGGCGGTGCTGGTGCTCGGCCCGCTGCTGGTAGGCCCGGTCAACCGGGTGCTCGGCGCGCTGCCCCGGGCGCTGCTCGGCGTGCCCGCCAAGCTCGCGTCGGCCAACGCGGGCCGCAACCCCAAGCGCACCGCCGCGACCACGGCGGCGTTGATGATCGGCGTGACGATCGTGTCGCTGGTGACCGTGGTCGCCAACAGCGCCAAGGAGACCGCCAACGCCGAGATCGACCAGCGGATGCCCGCCGACTACACGGTGACGTCCGCGGTCTACGGCCGGCCGCTGCCGCGTGAGCTGGCCGACCAGTTGGCCGCCGTGCCGGAGGTGGCGAAGGTCGCGCCGACCACCGTCGTCTACGGGGAGCAGGAGTACTTCACCGGCGTGACGCGTGACGCGATCGGCACCCTGTTCCGACCCACGGTCAAGAGCGGGTCGCTCGCCGACCTCGGTGACGGCACGGTGGCGGTGAACGCGGAGTACGCCAAGCGCAGCAACGTGTCCGTGGGCTCGGTGGTGTCGTTCAAGCCGGGCCGGGGCGAGGCGCAGGACCTCAAGGTGGTGGCCGTGGTCGAGGGCCAGCGGCTGTCCGACGGGGTCATGACGATGGAGACGTCGTTGCGGTTCGAGCAGGGCGCCGAGGGGTACGAGAGCATCCTGGTGAAGCTCAAGGACGGTGCCGTGAACGGGCGCGCGGCGGTGGAGAAGGTCACCGACCCCTCGCCGCTGGCGGTGGTCGACAGCGCGGCCGAGACCAAGGAGCAGCTGAACCAGCAGCTCAACCAGGTGCTCGCGTTCATCTGGGCGTTGATCGGGTTGGCCGTGGTGATCGCGTTGTTCGGCATCGCCAACACGTTGACGCTGTCGGTGCTGGAGCGGACGCGGGAGTCGGCGCTGCTGCGGGCGTTGGGGCTGACGCGCGGACAGTTGCGGCTGATGCTGGTGGTCGAGTCGGTGCTGATGGCGTTGATGGGGGCGGCGATCGGGCTGCTGCTCGGCATCGGGTTCGGCTGGGTGCTCACCGAGGCGTTGTCCACCGACACGATCTCGGTCGACCTCGTGGTGCCGTTCGGTCAGATCGGAGTGATGCTCGCGGGCGCCGTCGTGGCCGCGATCGTGGCCGCCGCGCTTCCTGCTCGGCGTGCCGCTCGGACCTCGGTCGTTGCGGGGATGGCCGAGGCGTGAGGAACCCGGCAGCCCGCTCTTCTTCGGGGGAGGAGCGGGTTGCCGGGTCTCAGGCGTCGAGGGACGCCAAGTGCTCCCGCGTTCTCTCCGCGTCCGCAGACCTCTGCTGCACCTCGAAGAGCTCGAGCGCCTCCAGCCAGGCGGCCCGTGCCTCGTCGTGCCGTCCCACTGCGCGGAGCGGATGTCCGATTCCCTCCAGCGCGTCGGACGTCAGGTAGATGTTCTCCATGCCGCGCACGAACCGCAGGGCCTGCTGGTAGTGCTCGATTGCCGGAGCCTGCCTGTCGGTGTGGTGCTCTATGTAGCCCAACATCGCCAAGGCGTTGGCCTGGCCGGTCCGATTCCCGTGCAGGCGGTGAACCGCGAGTGCTTCCACGGCATACGATTCCGCGCAGTCGTAATCGCCCAGATGCGCGACGGACCGGCACATGTGACTGAGGGCGGTGGCAGCGGCCACCGTCCTTCCCAATGCGGTGTTGATGTCATGGGCGAGCGTTGCGTGTGCCAGCGCGTCCACGTATTCGCCCCGGCGGGTGAGCACCCATGCCATGCTGCTGTGACTCGTGGCTTGATCGAGCGGCGTTCCGAGCTCTCGGGCCAGGTCGACCGCGCTCTTCACGTGCGGGAGCGCATCGTCGTGCATCTCGACGTTGCAGAATGCTTCGCCGTACATCGCCAAAGCGCGGATCACCGCTCGGGGACCCATGTGCTGTGAGGCGGCCAGGGCAAGCTGCCACACGATGATCCGCTGGTGCAGGTGCGCGCGGCGGAGGTGGAAGATGTCCAGGGTCATGGCGAGCACCCAGACCTCCTCGTGCCAGCCGTGATCGGCTGCGGTGAGCTGGGCGGCGAGCAGGCAGAGGTGTTCCGCGGTCATCCACGCCAGGGCTGTTGGTTCGTCAGGCGCGAGGTGGACTCGTAGGCCATTGTCCGGTCGAACGACCGGCTCGTCCGTGTCGTAGGGGTGGAACACCCTCTCGCAGTGTTGAGAACTTTGCACGTAGAAGTCGATAACGCGTTTCAGCGCAGAGTCGCGTTCGACGTCGCCGAGTGCCGACCTCGCTCGTTCCGCCGCGAACTTCCGGATCAGGTCGTGCATCCGGTACCTGCCGTCGGTGTTCCTCGTGATCAGCGACGCGTCCTCCAGATCGCGCAGCAGCGCCATCGTGTGCGGCAGTTCCCGATCGATCAGGTTCACGGCCGCGAGCAGGCTGGTGTCCGTGCCCGGGGCGATACCCAACAGGCAGAAGAGGCGGGCCTGTTCGGCGCCGAGGGTTCGGTAGGAGGAAGCGATCGCGGTGGGCAGGCAGGCGGTGGCATCGCCGCTGGACAGGGCGGCGAGGCCTGCCTCCCGGAGTTCCGACGCGAAGACCGCCAAAGGCAGGTGCGGGCGGATGTGGGCATGACCGGCGACGATGCTGAGGGCCAATGTGTGACCGCCGCAGAACTCGACCAAGTCGTCCACGGCGGTCGGATCGTCGGCGATGCGCTTCGCGTCCAGTCGCTCGGCCAACATCCCGCGCGACTCGTCGACGGACAGCACGCCGAGTGGCACGTGCCGCGCACCGTGGCCGGTGGTCAAACTGGTGAGCGTTCGCCGACTCGTGATGATCACGGTGCACCCACCGCTGCCGGGCAGCAGAGGAACGACCTGCTCGGAGTCGGCCGCGTTGTCCAAGACGATCAGCAGGCGCTTGTCGGCCACCAGGCTCCGGTACAGCGCGAATCGCGCATGCGGGTCGACCGGCAGGCGAGCGGGCTCGACGCCCAAGGCGTCCAGGAACCCCCGCACCACGACCGCCGCCGACATGGGCTCGCTTCCCGGTGTGAAGCCGCTCAGGTCTACGAACAGCTGCCCATCGGGGAAGCGGTCCGCGTGCGCGTGGGCCCACTGGAGCGCGAGCCAGGTCTTGCCGATCCCGCCCGTGCCACCGATGGCTGAGATCAGCACCGGACCGTCGTCGTCATCCAGCAGACGCAGTTCGGCCGCGCGTCCGATGAAGCCGCGGGGAGGGACGGGCAGTTGACGCGGGACCACGGCAGGGCGTTCCGAGGGCGGGTGCAGGTGGACGACCCCGCCTTGGACGACCGACCCCACCGACGTGGCCGCGACCTGGTTGTGAACGTCATCGGAGACCACCTTGGCACTTTGCCAGTAACTCCATCGACCAACACCGCAGAAACGGGTGGGCAGACCCGGGAACGGTGTTGTTCCGGACGGTGTGGTCTCACGCCACGACGGACAGCCCGAGACCGTCAGGTTGAGTGTGGGGACGCTTGGCGCAAGGTGGCCGCTGAAGAGGTGGTGGTGAGGAGGGTGAGGAGGGTGGTGGCGTAGGCGGTCGGGTGGGTGGTGTTGCCGTTGTGGCCGCCGGGGAAGTGGTGCAGGGGGACGCCGCGCAGGGTGGAGAGGGCCGTGGCGCACTTGCGGTCGAAGACGGTTGATGGGGTGGTTTGGCCGACGGCCGGGACGATGTGGGTCGGGGTGGTGGCGAGGGCGTTCACGTCGAGCGTGTCGTGGAGGACGGCGGTGAAGTCGTGTTCCACGAAGAAGTCGAAGTTGCGGATGCGTTGAGGGGTCATCGGTTGTGGGGTCAGGTCGGGTTCGGCGTTCGGGTTGGTGGGGTCGATGCCGAGTACTTCGGCGACCGCTTTGAAGGTGGCCTGGAGGCCGTCACGGCGGTGGATGCGTTGGATCTCGGCCAGTTCGCGCTCGTGGTCGGCGCGTTGGTCGGCGGGCAGGAGTCGTGGGGTGACGGGTTCGTGGGCGACCAGCGTGGCGACCTGCTCGGGGTGGTCGACGGCCAGGTGGAAGCCGATGGACGCACCGAGGCTGCAACCGAGCACGAAGGCCGGCTTGTCGGTGAGTTCGAGCAGGAGGCGGTGCACGTCGTCGGCGTGTCGGGCCAGCGTGACGCCCTGCGCGGGGTCGTCCAGGGTGCTCCTCGACAGGCCGCGCCGGTCGTAGGTCACCACGGTGTACTCGGCCACCAGGTGGTCGACCAGGTCCCGGCTGCGGCCGGCGTCGCCCTCGCCGCTCTGTGAGATGAGCAGCACGGGGCCGGTGCCGCGGACCTCGTAGTACAGCGTGGCTCCGGGTACGCGCAGCAGGTTCGACGTCGGGGCGGGTGTCATGGTCGAACCGTAAAGCATCAAGTTTGATGTATCAAGGTTGATGTAGTGTGGGTGGTGTGGATGGGGTCGAGCTGTTCCTGCTGGGTCGGACGCTGATGAAGATCGGTGAGGAGGCCCTGCCCGTGGACGGCATCGGGCAGCACACCACCAGCGTGCGCACGGTCCTGATCGTGGCCAGTGATGTGCGCGTCCACCCCGGCAGTGCGGTCGGGGAGATCGCCACGCGGACCGGCCTCCCGCAGAGCGCGGTGTCGGCCGCCGTCGCCCGGTTGCGCGAAGCGGGGGCGATCGTCGCCGAGGTCGATCCCCGGGACCGGCGGCGGTCGCTCGTCAGCCCCGCGCCCGAGGTCTCCGCCAGGGTGGCCGAGGTCAGGGCTGCGTCCGTGGACGCGGCGCTGGCGGTCGCGCTGGGTACCGACGATCCGGCGCAGGTCGGGGAGGTGGTGGGGCTGCTCGAAGAACTCGCCCGCCGCCTCACCCCGGAGTCGTTGGCCCGCCTTCGGGGCTGATCGGGGATTTCTCGCGAGCGCGCGTCACTTCCGGCGGCGAATCGCCTCTAACAGGGTGCGGGGTGGCCCGAGCGAGGGCCGGGCCACCCGGCTTGCACTGCTCACTGCACGTCACGGGCCGTCACGGTCGGTGTACGAGAGCGCTTCAGAATGTTGCGGAACGGTGTCGACCGGTCGTTCCCGGGTTGACACCCCGGGTCGGGACTCACAGTGTGAGAGCGCTCTCACGGAGTCGGGTCGAGTCTGGCGAGTGCGTCGAGGAGGACGGATGAGCAGGACTCCGGTCGGGTGGACGGCGTCGATCACCGCGCCGTGCGGTGGCGGGGGAGGTGACGCGGATGACGGCACGATCCAGCTCTCGATCGGGGTCTTCTCCGACTTCGGCCACACCGCCCTGATCGAGGAGTACCAGGCGGCGCACCCCGGCATCGCGCCCGGTGGCGGCGGCAACCGGGGCGGCTCGTTCCCGGCCGTGCTCGAGCAGACCGGGCATCCGAAGGAGGCCTACGAGACCGGGTCCGAGCAGCAGAAGCGGATCTTCGGCAACTCCGCGGAGAGCCTCGAGTCCCACCTGCCGCGGCACGAAGGACGCCGAGGTGACCCCGGTCTTCAACAACGCCCTCTCGTGCGTGGCAGTCCACTTCGGACGCTCAGGCGGTGGTCGTGCCCGCGCTGATCGGCGCGTCCTCGGTGTTCTGGACGCGGCAGGCCCGCGAGGAGACCGTGCCGCACGAGCTGGTCGAGGCCGCCCGGGGGACGGGTGCTCGGTGCTGCGCACGGCCGGACCCTAACGACAGCCCCACGGTGCAGGTGGCATTGTCCACCCTGGCAAGCGGTTACTACACGGACTACTCGCTCGTGCTCTCCGGCGCGTCGCTCGCGGTGCGGCCGGTGGTGGCGATCTTCCTCCTGCCGGCGAGGCAGATCGTCGGCGGGATCATGCAGGGCGCTGTGAAGGGGTGAGCTCGCGAGATGACGACAACCGACCCGGGCACCGAGGTGGGGCAGGACCTGCTGCGGTTCCCGCCGGGTTTCCGGTGGGGAGCGGCGACGGCGTCCTTCCAGATCGAGGGTGCGACGACCGAGGACGGTCGTGGCCCGTCCATTTGGGACGCGTTCGCGGCCAAGCCGGGCGCGGTGCTCGGCGGCGACACCGGCGAACCGGCGTGCGACCACTACCACCGCTACCCCGCCGACGTGGCGCTGATGGCGGAGCTGGGGCTGGGCGCGTACCGGTTCTCGTTGGCGTGGCCGCGCATCCAGCCGCTCGGCGCGGGCCGGGTGGAGCCCCGGGGCCTCGCGTTCTACGACCGGTTGGTGGACGAGCTGCTGGCCCGGGAGATCGAGCCGGTGGTCACGCTCTACCACTGGGACCTGCCGCAGGCGCTGGAGGACCACGGCGGGTGGCGCAACCGCGACACCGCGTACCGGTTCGCCGAGTACGCGGCGCTCGCGCACGAGCACCTCGGTGACCGGGTGCCGCAGTGGACCACGTTGAACGAGCCGTGGTGCTCGGCGTTCCTCGGCTACTGCAGCGGCATCCACGCGCCCGGCGTGGTCGACCCGAAGGAGTCGCTGGAAGCCGCGCACCACCTCATGCTCGGGCACGGCCTGGCGGTGCAGGTGATGCGGGACCAGGCGCCGGACGACCACGAGCTGTCCATCGTGCTGAACTTCTGCGCGCTGGTGGTGGAGGACGACTCGCAGCGGGACGCGGCGCGCAAGGTCGACGGGCTGCAGAACCGCCTGTTCCTCGACCCGCTCGGCGGTCGCGGCTACCCGGCCGACGTCGTCGAGGACACGGCCTGGCTGGGCGACTGGACGGCCGTGGTGCGCGACGGCGACCTGGACGTGATCGCCACCCCGATCGACTGGATGGGCGTGAACTACTACGCCCCGACCCGCGTCGCACCCGCGGCCGACCCGCTGGCCGTGACCGGCGGGCCGTTCCCGGGCCTGCGGGGCGTGGAGTTCCTGCCGCCGCGCGGCGAGGTGACCGGGTTCGGCTGGGAGGTCGCCGCCCACGGCCTCACCGACCTGCTGGAACGGCTCCAGCGCGAGGTCGGCCTGCCCCTGGTGATCACGGAGAACGGCTCGGCGTTCCCGGACGTGGTCGAGAACGGCGAGGTGGTGGACGAGAGCCGCACCCGGTACCTGGTCGACCACCTGCGCGCGGTGCACGAGGCCATCGAGGCGGGCGTCGACGTGCGCGGGTACTTCGCGTGGTCGCTGCTGGACAACTTCGAGTGGGCGGCGGGGTACAGCCAGCGGTTCGGCATCGTGCACGTCGACTACGACACGCAGGTGCGCACGGTGAAGCGGAGCGGTCGCACGCTGGCCCGGGTGATCGGCGCGAACGCCGTGCCCGCCACCGGCTACGACCTGCCCTGATCCGTCGGCCGGGGGCCGCATGTCGCCGCGGCGGCCCCCGACCGACACCTTGGCGACCGGCGTGGGGGCTAAGCGGACTCGCGGCGGACCAGCACCGTCGGCAGGATCTCGCGGCGCGCCCTGATCGTCTCGCCGCGCAGCAGCCGCAGCAGGTGGGTCACCATGTGGCGGACCTGGGCGCTGGTGTCCTGTCGCACGCTGGTCAACGACGGCGACGTGTGCGGCGCGATCATCGGGTGGTCGTCGAACCCCACGATGGCCACGTCCTGCGGCACCCGCTTGCCCGCCTCGCGCAACGCGTCCAGCACGCCGGCCGCCATGTGGTCGGACGCCACGAACGCCGCGTCCAGGTCCGGCACCCGGGCCAGCAACGCCTCCATCGCCCGCCTGCCGCCCTCGCGGGAGAAGCCGCCGTCCGCCGTCATCAACGCCGTGGTCTCGTCGTCCGCGCCGACCGCCGTGCGCCACCCGGCCAGCCGGTCCATCGCCGAGTGCTCGTCCAGCGGTCCCGTCACCGACACGATCTTCTTGCGCCCCAACGAGATCAGGTGCTCGGTGGCCAGCAGACCGCCGCCCTCGTTGTCGTGGTCCACGGTGTGCAGCCCGCGCAGCGAGCCCCACGGCCGGCCCGCGTACACCACCGGCAGCGGCAGCTTGCGCGCCACGGTCGGGAGCTGGTCGCCCTTGTGCGGCGCGAACAACAGCGCGCCGTCCACGTGCCCACCCGCCAGGAACCGCTCGGCCCGCGCCTGGTCCTGCGTCGAGTGCACCAGCATCAGCACCATCTGCACGTCCGCGTCGGCGAGCGACCGGGCCGCCGACCGGATCAGCCAGGCGAAGTGCGGGTCGTCGAAGATCTTCGGCTCAGGCTCGGAGAACACCACCGCCACCGCGCCGGAACGCCTGGTCACGAGCGCCCGCGCGGCCTGGTTCGGCTGGTAGCCCAGCTCCATCACCGCCGCCGTGACCGCCTCGTGCGCCTCGGGGCTCACCCTGGGCGAGGCGTTGAGCACCCGCGATGCCGTCGCACGGGAGACACCGGCCTTCGCCGCCACGTCCTCGAGCGTGGGCCGCGCGCCTGAGTGCGATTGAACCGACACGAGCACCACTCCTCGACGATCGCCTACCGGGCCAGCTTAGCCCGAGGCGACCTGCCGGGAAGCGCTCTCAAGACGACCCGGACCGGTGATCCGCGGACCGTCCGCGGCGATCGACACGCGCAACAACCCGTCCTCGCGGCGCACCGATGTCGCCAGCCCCGCGCGGGCCGCGGTGCGGATGAGACCGGTCTCGGCGGGCAGGCACCAGCCGACCAGTTCGCGCCGGCCGTCCGCCCGCGCCGTGCCGGCCAGCGCGGCGAGCAGCGCGGTGCCCACGCCACGGCCCTGCCACCCGTCCTCGACCAGCAACGACACCTCGGCGCTCGCCGGCGTGGACATGGGGATCAGCTGGCCCATGGCGACCACCCGGTCCGCGCACTGCGCCACCACGGTGGTGCCGCGCGGCGGGCTGAGCAGCCGGTGCAGCCACCGCCGCGGCACCGTCCGCATCCCCGAGTGGTAGCGGTTGAACAGGGTGCCCATGGAGCAGCGGGAGTGCAGCTCGGCGACCGCCTCCTCGTCACCCGCCCGACCGGGCCGCAGCACCAGCGCCATGCCGTCGTCGGTCAGCAGCGCGGTCGGCTGGGGCGTCGCCGCGTCCCGGGCCGCCAGCAGGTCGATCAACGCCTGCCCGCGCGCCACCTCCACCTGCGTGAACGGGGACCAGCCGCGTCGCGCCCGGTAGAACTGCGCCGCCTCCGGCGTCGCCCGGAAGTCGGCCGTCCGGGACGGGTCCGCCGACGGCGCGGCGCCGGTGTCGGGTTCGGCCGGGGTGATGACGACCGAGTCGGCGCCCATGACCACCCGCAGGGCCTCGCCGATCGCGTTGGGGTCGTGCAGGGCGAGCGCGGTGGCGCGCAGGGCGGCCGTGGGCGCGTCGACCAGGTCGCGCAGGTCGGCGGCGGTGATGCCGACGCACCGGCCGCCCTCGGCGCGCACGGCCGCCACCAGGTCCGCGGGCAGCAGGCCGGGCGCGGCCTGGACCACGAGCTCGTCGAGCACGCCGCCGGGCACGGGGATCACGGACAGCGCCAGCACGTTGCAGTCCTGGTGCGCCAGCCGGATGGTCACCCGCGCCAGGGCGCCGGGGCTGTCGTCCAGCTCCACGCGCAGTCGCCAGGTCTTCGGTGTGGTGTCCATGGGACCAGGCTGCTGTCCCCAGGTTGCGACCGGGGGACGCGGGCGTTTCGGCGACGTGAGGGATCGCCCGATCCGCGCTCAGCCCCGGCAGTGCGGCGGCGGCAGCGGGTTGATCGGGCCGCACGGCCAGCCGGTGTCCTTCACCGTGGTGGTCGTGGTGGGCGGCGGCGGTGCCTCGGTCGAGGTCTGCGGCGGTGGCGGCGGCGGTGCGGCCGGTGGCGGCGTCGTCGTCGTGGTGGTCCGGACCGCGGTGGTCGAGGTCGGCGGCGACGAGATGGCCTCCGGGGTGACGGAGCTCGGCGGCGTGGTGGAACTGGTGGTCGCCGGCCGACCGGTGATCCACGTCGAGGCCGGGGTGTCGGCCTGCTGCTCGTCGTTGACCCCGTCGATGTACACCCCGATGAGGACACCGACCAGCGCCGACGCCGCGACGGCCAAGCCGCACGTGGCCCACAGCACCCGCACAGCAAGCCTCCTAACAGAACGCACTCGTGGCGCAACGGTGAGCGGCTGAACAGTACCTCCGCCGAGGCGGTCTCACTCGACCCAGTGCACCTCTGCCGGGCCCGGCAACCGCTCCACCTCGTTGAGCACGGCTTTCCGTGCCGCAGCGGACAACGAGCGGAACGGCTCCACGGTGACGGCCAGCCGGCCGCCCTTGCGCTCCTGCGACCAGACCCCGGCCAGCATTCCGTTCACCATGAGTACCGGAGACAGCCATCCCTGCGGTCGGTACACCATTTCGGGCGTCCCACCATCGAGAAGGTGTGTGGCGTGGCGTGTTGCCGCCACGACGTACTGGTCGAACGCGGGGAGCAGCCTCACGGTCCGCACGGGCTCCGCTTCGCGCAGGCTCTCGACGTCCTCCGCGCGGGCCCAGTGGGGTGCGCCCTCGACGTCCAGCGGCACGATCCGCTCGCCGAGCGCCTTGAACACCCGCCCGCCGTCCGCCGGGCTGACGCCCCACCAGCGCGCGAAATCCTCCCTGGTCGCGGGCCCCTGCTGGGCCAGGAACCGCAGCGCGACCTCCTCCA
Organism: Actinosynnema sp. NPDC051121; assembly: GCA_040689555.1. Classification (GTDB taxonomy): domain Bacteria; phylum Actinomycetota; class Actinomycetes; order Mycobacteriales; family Pseudonocardiaceae; genus Actinosynnema. The sequence continues at coordinate 206,400 of JBFBCZ010000003.1, forward strand.
CCGCGTCCTCCCGGCCCGCAGGCTCGAAGCCCAGCCACGAGCGCGGACCGGTGAACCGGACGAACTGCCCCTCACCCGGCCCGAACACCAGCCTGCCCTGGAACGACGCCGGCTTGAGGTACGCGCCCCAGCTCTCCCGCAGCTTCTCCCCGACGTGCGCGGACGTGAGCGCGGCGACCTCGTCGGCCAGTTCGGCGCGGGTCAGCAGGCGGTCGTGCACCGCCTCGCCCACCGCCTCGACCAGCGCGGCCAGCTCCTCGGCGGTGATGTGGAAGTTCCGCAGCCACACCGGCTTGAGGTAGTGCCGGTAGGTGGCGAACCCGGCCTGCCACAGCGGGTACTCGGCGGCGGGCAGCAGGTGCAGCGTGCCGCGCATCGACCACGTCTTGACCAGCGCGCGGTCGGTCCACAGGGCACGTTCGACGGCGTCGTCCGCGAGCCCGCCGACGCGTGCGCGCACCATCGCCTCGGCCGACGACATCAGCTGCGCGTGCAGCCCGCACAGCCGTGACACCACGTCCAAGGCCTCCGCGGCCGGTCTTCGCTCGTCGAGGCAGTGCCTGCGGGTGCGCCAGGCCGCGACCTGCCGCCACGTCACGCTCACCGCCGTTCTCCCCGGGTCTGCACGGCGGAGAGCCTGCGCTCCAGCACCGCCGTGCCGAGCACGCGGGCCAGCACGAGCGCGGCCCCGGACAGCCCGGCCACGAGCACCGAGCCGGTCATGTGCCACGTCGGCGCGTCACCTGTACAGGTGAACACTTCCGTGAACTTGTCCGAGGAGCAGGTCACGAACGGCACGGAGGCCAGCCCGATGCTGGCCGCGGCGACCCCGCCGAGCAGCGCGGACCCGAACGTGCGCATCAACGGGAAGGCGGCGTTGGCCGCGCCGACGGCCGCGATCGCGAACAGCAGCGGCACCGGGTGCGGGAACGGCCCGAACGCGGCGCAGCCCAGCATGAGCGCGCACACGATCGCCAACCCGGCCCGTTCACCCACGGGGCGACCCTAACAACGCGGGCGGGCAGACGTCAGAACTTCGTAAGCGGGTTTTGCCCGCGCGCCCGCGTCCGGTTCGCCAGAGTTGTCCGGAGCAGGAGTCGACTTCGGAAGGCGTGAGATGTCCAAGCGGGTAGTGGCGATCGTGGTGGCGGGCGTGCTGGTGGTCGTGCTGGCGGTGGGGTTGGCCCTGTTCCAGCCGTGGCGGCTGGTCACCGACCGGACGGCGGACGACGCGCTGCTCCTCCCGCAGGCGACGACCACGACGGCCTCCGCGACCCCGGGCGCCACGACGAGCGCCCCGGTCACCACGACGTCGGCACCGCCCGCCGGGCCGGTCGCGCTGGCCTCCGGGCCGTTCCGCTCGCTGGAGCACGCCACGACCGGCAGCGCGACGCTGGTCCGGCTGCCCGACGGCGGCCACGCGGTGCAGTTCGAGGCGCTGGACACCAGCGACGGCCCGGACCTCTACGTGTACCTGTCGGACAAGACGTCGGACTCGCCCGAGGACGCGTTCGGCTCCGGTTTCACGAACCTGGGTGAACTGAAGGCGAATCGCGGCAACCAGGTCTACCCGGTGCCCGCCGGAACCGACCTGACGACCGTGCGCAGCGTGGTGATCTGGTGCAAGAGGTTTTCCGCCGGTTTCGCGGTCGCGCCGTTGGAACAGGGCTGACACATAGGGGAAACAAATGCGCGGCGGGTCGGACCACGCATGACCTTTTCGTCGTATTGACATATCTGGTCTAGACCACATACAGTGGTGAGCACCACAACGTCCCTCGTTGGTGGGCGGGCGGATGCCCCATCGACGAGGAGCCGGCTCACTGGGGTGGGCCAACCGTTGGCGGCGGCGCGGCGCTTTCTCTCCCCGTTCCGCGCCGCCGCACACGGCCTGCCGGTCACCGTGCTGCACACTGTGAGTGATGCTCACCAGGACCATCGCCATCCACTACGTCACCGCCGCCCTGCGCGGCGCGGTGCGGCGCGGTCACGACGTCGCCGGACTGCTCGCGGCGGCCGGGATCGGCGAGGCCCTGCTGGCCGACGAGCGCGCCCGCGTGACGCCCGCTCAGTACAGCAGGCTGATCCAGGTCCTGTGGGACGCGCTGGACGACGAGTTCATGGGCCTGGGGCCGCGGCCGAGCAAGCGCGGGACGTTCCCGACCATGTGCCTGCTCGCCGTGCACTGCGCGTCACTGGAGGACGCCCTGCGGCGCGGCCTGGCGTTCTACGGGCTGTTCGACGTGCGGCCGGTGATGGCGTTGGACGAGCACGACGGGGTGGCCGCGTTCACCCTTTCCGCGGCGGGCGTGGACGACCCGGACCGGTTCCTGGTCGAGTCGCTGCTGGTGTTGTGGCACCGGTTCTCGTCGTGGCTGATCGGGCGGCGGATCCCGTTGCGCGGGGTGGACCTCGCCTATCCCGAGCCGCCGCACGGCGCGGAATACCACCTGATCTTCGGCGCGCCGCTGCGGTTTTCCGCACCTGCCACGACGTTGACTTTCGACGCGCGTTTCCTGCGCATGCCGGTGGTGCAGGACGAAGCCGCATTGCGGCGGTTCCTGCGCAATTCGCCCGCCGAGCTGCTGTCCCGCCGCGATTACGGCGCGGACGCGTCCAGCCAGGTGCGGCGGATGCTCGGCGGCGGCGTGGTGGGGCTGGAGAACGTGGCCGCGAGGTTGGGGATGAGCGCGCCGACGTTGCGGCGGAAGCTGGCCGCCGAGGGCACGTCGTTCCGCGAGGTGCGGGAGCAGTTGTTGCGCGACCAGGCGGTGGCGAGCCTGGTGCGCGGCGGCGAGTCGGTGGAGGAACTGGCGCGGCGGCTGGGGTTCTCCGAGGCGAGCGCGTTCCACCGGGCGTTCAAGAGGTGGACGGGCACCAGCCCTGGCACCTACCGGGGCGGGTCTGGTAGCTGACCTGGCCGGACGGCCGTCCGGGTCGCCAAGTGCGGCCGATCGGCCGTGTCCGGCGAATCTCCAACACGGTGGACTTACATCGCGTAAGTTCCTCACCCATCCCTGCGGGAGTGCCCGTGTTGCCACGCCCTCGCTCCGCCGCCCTGGCCGCCGCGCTGGTCTTCGCCCTGGTGGCCGCCACCCCCGCGGCCCACGCCGACCCGTCCCCGGTCGCCGCGCCACCGACGCCGTCGCAGTCCCTGGTCGACCTGCCGGGTGTCGCGGTCGCGCCCGCCGTCGACCCCGCCCGCCGCATCGAGACCGCCCGCACCACCCGTCCGGTCGCGCCGGGCGTGTCGCTGGACTCGTTCGACTGGTACGAGCCGGGCGGCGCGGGCGGCTGGATCCGCGGTGACGCGCTCACCGTCGACCTCACCGCCGGCACGGAGGTCGACTACCTGTACCCCGGCCACGTCACCGCCGCCGAACCGCTGTCCGCGCAGGCGAACCGGACCCGCGCGGTCGCCGCGGTGAACGGCGACTTCTTCGACATCAACGGCTCCAACGCGCCGCGCGGCGTCGGCGTCCAGGACGGCCGCACGGTCAAGTCACCGGTCGCCGGGCACCGCCGCGCGGTCGGCTTCGACGCGGCGGGCGTCGGCCGGGTGATGGAGGTGTTCTTCGACGGCGCGGTCGTCCGCGAGGACGGCACGTCCTTCCGGTTGGACCAGCTCAACAGCGCCGCCGTCGACCCCGGCGGCGTCGGCCTGTTCGACCCGATCTGGGGCTCCTACAGCCGGGCGCGGGCCGTGCAGGGCGCGTCCCGCGTGACCGAGGTCGTGGTGCGCGCGGGCGTGGTGACCGAGCGGCGCGACCGGGCGGGCGACGACCCGATCCCCGCCGACGGCCAGGTGCTCGTCGGCCGGGAGGCGGGCGCCGACGTGCTCGCCGGGTTGGCGGTGGGGGAGCGGGTGTCCGTCGAGCACACCACCAAGGCCGACGACGGCAGCGCGTTGCGGGCCGCGATCGGCGGGAACCAGGTGCTGCTCGAGGACGGCGAGGTCGTCGCTCCCGCCGATCCGCTGCACCCGCGCACGGCGGTCGGATTCTCGGCCGACGGCAAGAAGATGTTCCTGCTCACCGTGGACGGCAGGCAGGGCGCGTACCTGCTCGGGCTGAACCTCCAGGACGTCGCCGCGATCCTCAAGGAGATGGGCGCGCACAACGCGCTCAACCTCGACGGCGGCGGCTCGTCCACCCTGCTCGCCCGCACGCCCGGTGCGGACACCGTGCTCGTGGAGAACACGCCGTCCGACGGCGGCGAACGGCCGGTGCCGAACGGGCTGGCGCTCTACGCCCCCGCCGGCAGCGGGCGGCTCACCGGCTTCTGGGTGCGCACCGCGATCGACCCGCGGACCGCGCCGGGGTCGGACACCGTGCCGGGCGGCCACCCCGACCGCGTGTTCCCCGGCCTGACCCGGCGGCTGCTGGCCGACGGGTACGACGAGACGTACGGCCCGGCCGACGACGACGCGCACCACTGGCGGACGGCCCGAGCCGACGTGGGGCGGGTGGACGCCGACGGCGTGTTCCACGCCGCGCGACCGGGCGTGACGAAGGCGGTGGCGCAGCGCGGTGGCGTGACCGGCGAGGTGGAGCTGACCGTGCTCGGCGCGTTGGCGGGGCTGTCGGCCACCACGAGCAGGGTGAGCCTGCCCGAGGTCGGCGGCACGAGCGGGTTCGGCGTGGTCGGCCGGGACGGTGACGGCTTCACCGCGCCGGTCGAGCCCGCCGACGTGGCGCTGGAGTACGACCGCTCGGTGATCGACGTCGTGCCCGGGGCCGACGGCGGCCTGCGCGTCACCGCCCTGCGGCCGGGTGCGACGACGGTCGTGGCGCGGGTCGGGTCGCACGTGGTGCGCGTGCCCGTGACCGTGGGGTTGGAGGAGCGGCTGATCGCCGGGTTCGACGACGGCGCGGCGTGGACGTTCGGCTCGGCGCGGGGCTCCGGCTCGGTGGCGCCGGTGTCGGAGGGGCGCACCGGCGCCGGGCTGCGGATGTCGTACGACTTCTCGAAGTCGACCGGCACGCGGACGGCCTACGCGATCCCGCCCCGGCCGATCGAGGTGCAGGGGCAGCCGCTGGCGCTGGGCGCGTGGGTCTACGGGCACGGGCGCGGCGAGTGGACGGCGTTCACCGTCACCGACTCGTCGGGGCTGAGCCGGTCGCTCTACGGCCCGTACATCACCTGGACGGGGTGGCGTCACCTCGAGGTGCCGGTGCCGGCCGAGCTCGCGTTCCCCTTGCGGGTGAACAGGTTCTACACGATCGAGACCAAGGCGGACCGGCAGTACACCGGCGAGGTGATCGTGGACGACATCGTCGCCCTGGTCCCGCCCGCGGTGGAGCTGCCGGTGGTGCCGGAGCCCGCGGACCGGTTCGTGGTGCAGGACGGCACGGTGGCCGACCGGCCGTGGCGGTTCGCGGTGATGTCCGACGCGCAGTTCGTGGCGCGTGACCCGGACAGCGGGCTGGTGCGCGCGGCACGGCGGACGTTGCGCGAGATCAAGGCGCAGCGGCCGGACTTCGTCGTGGTGAACGGCGACTTCGTGGACGAGGCGTCACCGGCGGACCTGGCGCTGGCGCACCGGGTGCTGACCGAGGAGCTGGGCGACGAGCTGCCCTGGTACTACGTGCCGGGCAACCACGAGATCATGGGGCCGGGCACGATCGACGGCTTCCGGCGCGAGTTCGGTGCCACCAACCGGGTGTTCGACCACAAGGGCACCCGGTTCGTGCTGCTGGACTCGTCCACGGGGACGGTGCGCGGCGGGGGGTTCGACCAGGCCGTGATGCTGCGTGACGCGTTGCGCGACCACTCCGCCGTGCACTCGGTCGTCGTGGTGGAGCACCACCCGCCGCGCGACCCGACGCCGACGAGGGGCAGCCAGCTGAACGACCGGCTGGAGGCCGACGTGGTCGAGGACTGGCTGGCCCGGTTCCGGCGCACGACCGGCAAGGGCGCGGCGTTCATCGGCGCGCACGTGGGCCTGTTCCACGCCTCGCGGGTGGACGGCGTGCCGTACCTGGTCAACGGCAACTCCGGCAAGGCCCCCGCGGGTGAAGCGGGCCGTGGCGGCTTCACCGGCTGGACCATGCTGGGCGTCGACCCGGGGCGCGGTTCCGACGACTGGCTGGCCGCCGAGGTCCGACCGCACGTGGACGCGTTGACGTTGACCGCCGAGCCCACCCGCGTGGGCAGCCCGACGAGGGTCACCGCGTCGATCACCCAGGGCTCGCGCCAGGTCCCGGTCGCCTACCCGGTGACGGCGGACTGGTCGGGCTCGCCGAACCTGCACGTCGGCCCGGCCCCTGGCGTGCGCCCCTGGCACGTGGCCTGGCTCGACCCCGGCAGCGGAGTGCTCACCGCGTTGCGCCCCGGCCACGTCACCATCTCCGTCACCGTGAACAACGCAACCCGACAAACCACCATCACCACCACCTGACCCCCGAGAGTCCAACGCTCAGCCCGCGAGAGTCCTACGTCCAGGACCCGTGAATTCAACGCTCAGCACAGGCGCTCCCGGTGCCGAGCGTTGAATTCAAGTGCTCTGGACGTAGGACTCTCGACGCTTGGACGTTGGACTCTCGCGGGGGTTAGAAGGGGGTGTTGCGGGTGGCGCGGTCGCGGAGGGAGGTCGGCGGGCGGAAGCGCTCGCCGTAGGTGTCGGCCAGGTAGTCCGCGCGCTCCACGAAGGCGCTGAGGCCGTAGGAGTTGACGAACTGGACCGTGCCGCCGCTCCACGGCGCGAAGCCGAAGCCGAACACGCTGCCCACGTTCGCGTCACCGATCGACGTCAGCACGCCCTCGTCCAGGCACCGCACCGTCTCCAGCGACTGGATGAACAACAACCGGTCCTCGACGTCCTGCTCCGTCACGCCCGCGTCGGCCCGCGCGTACCGCGCCAACCCCGGCCACAGGAACTTCCTGCCGCCCTCCGGGTACTCGTAGAACCCGGCACCGCCGGACTTGCCGGTACGGCCCTCGGCGACCAGCTCCTCCAGCACCGCGAACGCCGGGTGGTCGGCCAGCGCGCCGGACGCGGCGGGGTCGTCGGCCACCGTCTGGTCGCGGATTTTGAGCTGCAACGTCAACGTGACCTCGTCCGACACCGCCAGCGGCCCCACGGCCATGCCCGCCCGCCGGGCCACGTTCTCGATCAACGCCGGCGACACGCCCTCCGCCACCATCGACACGGCCTCGGTCACGTACGTGCCGAACGTGCGCGAGGTGTAGAAGCCGCGGCTGTCGTTCACCACGATCGGCGTCTTCCCGATCTGCAGCACGTAGTCGAACGCCCGCGCCAACGTCTCGTCCGACGTCTTCTCCCCGCGGATGATCTCCACCAGCCGCATCTTCGGCACCGGCGAGAAGAAGTGCAGCCCGATGAACCGCGACGGGTCGCCCACCGCCGACGCCAGCCCGGTGATCGGCAACGTCGAGGTGTTCGACGCGATCACCGCGTCCGGCAACGCGGCGGCCTCCGCGGCCGGCAGCACCTTGTTCTTCAGCTCCCGGTTCTCGAACACCGCCTCGATCACGAGGTCGCAGCCCGCCAGGTCGGCGTCGGAGTCGGTCGGCGTGATGCCCGGCGTGTCACCGGCCCCACGACGGGCCGCCTCCAGCGTCACGTCCTTCAGCACGACCTCGATGCCGGCCTTCGCGCTGACCTCGGCGATGCCCGCGCCCATCATGCCCGCGCCGAGCACGCCGACCTTGGACACCTTCGACCGCTCGACGCCGGACGGCCGCGAGCCGCCCCCGTTGATCTCGTTCAGCTGGAACCAGAGCGTGGTGATCATGTTCTTCGAGACCTGGCCGGCGGCCAGCTCCACGAAGTACCGCGCCTCGATCTTCAACGCGGTGTCGAAGTCCACCAACGCGCCCTCGACCGCCGCCGCCAGCACCTTCTCCGGCGCCGGGAACACGCCGTGCGTCTTCTTGCGCAGCACGGCGGGCGCGGCGGCCAGCAGCCCGTACAGGTTCGGGTCGCCCACCCGCACGTCCGGCACGGCGTACCCCGGCGCGTCCCACGGCTGCTGCGGCGCCGGGTTCTCCTTGATCCACGCCCGCGCCTTGGCGATCAGCTCCTCGCGCGAGGACGCCAGCTCGTGCACGATCCCGGCCTGCAACGCCCGCGCCGGCCGCAGCTGCTTGCCCTCCATCAGCAGCGGCAGCGCGGGCTGCACGCCCAGCAGCCGCACCATCCGCGTCACGCCGCCACCGCCGGGCAGCAGGCCCAGCGTCGCCTCGGGCAGCCCCAGCTTGATCCTGTCGTCGTCCAGCGCCACCCGGTGGTGGCACGCCAGCGCGATCTCCAGGCCGCCGCCCAGCGCGCTGCCGTTGATCGCGGCGACGACCGGCTTGCCCAGCAGCTCCAACCGCCGCAGCTGGCCCTTGATCTCCTCCAGGAACCCGAGCGCCTCGGCCGCGTTCTCCGGCGTGATCGTGATCAGCAGGTTCAGGTCGCCACCGGCGAAGAACGTCTTCTTCGCCGACGTCAGCACCACGCCGGTGATGTCGTCGCGCTCCGCCTCCAGCCGCGCGACCGCGTCGCCCATGTCCTTGTGGTACTCGGCGTTCATCACGTTCGCCGAGCCGGACATGTCCATCGTGAGGGTGACGATGCCCTCGTCGTCCCGCTCGAAGTGGATAGCCATCAGACCCTCTCGATGATCGTCGCGATGCCCATGCCGCCGCCCACGCACAACGTGGCCAGGCCGCGCCGCAGGTCCCGGCGCTCCAGCTCGTCGAGCAGGGTGCCGAGGATCATGCAGCCGGTGGCGCCGAGCGGGTGGCCCATGGCGATCGCGCCGCCGTTGACGTTGACCTTGTCGTCGGGCAGGTCCAGCTCCCGCTGGAACTTCAGCACCACCGACGAGAACGCCTCGTTGATCTCGAACAGGTCGATGTCCTCGACGGTCAGCCCGGCCTTGTCCAGCGCCTTGCGCGCGGCCGGCGCGGGACCGGTGAGCATGATCGTGGGCTCCGAGCCGACGACCGCGGTCGCGGTGATCCGCGCGCGGGGCGTCAGGCCCAGCTCACGGCCGATGCGCTCGTTGCCGATCAGCATCGCCGCCGCGCCGTCCACGATCTGCGACGAGTTGCCCGGCGTGTGCACGTGGTCGATGCGCTCCACGGTCGGGTAGCGGTCGATGGCGACGGCGTCGAAGCCCAGGTCGCCGTGGAACGCGAAGCTCGGCTTGAGCCTGCCCAGCGCCTCCAGCGTGGTCTCCGGGCGGATCGCCTCGTCGTGGTCGAGCACGACCGAGCCGTTCTGGTCGACCACGGCCACCAGCGACCGGTCGAACCAGCCCTTGTCCCGGGCCAGGGTGGCCCGCTGCTGCGAGCGCAACGCGTAGGCGTCGACATCCTCGCGGGTGAACCCCTCCAGTGTGGCGATGAGGTCCGCGCTCACGCCCTGCGGCACGAAGTTGACAGCCATGTTGGTCTCCGGGTCGGCCATCCACGCGCCGCCGTCGGAGCCCATCGGCACCCGCGACATCGACTCGACGCCGCCCGCCACCACCAGGTCCTCGAACCCGGACGCGACCTTGGCCGCGGCCAGGTTCACCGACTCCAGGCCCGACGCGCAGAACCGGTTGAGCTGCACGCCCGCCGGCCGCAGGTCCCACCCGGCCGCCAGCACCGCCGTGCGGGCGATGTCCGCGCCCTGCTCACCGACCGGCGACACGACGCCGAGCACCACGTCGTCCACCGCGGAGGTGTCGAGGTCGTTGCGCCGCGCCAGCGCCGCGAGCACCCCGGAGGCGAGGGTGATCGGCTTGACGCTGTGCAGCGAACCGCGCTTTCCCCTGCCACGCGGTGTGCGCACCGCGTCGAAGATCAAGGCTTCGCTCATGTACTCCACGGTAACCACGGGCCGGGCCGCTGCCCATGACCGCGTGAGGTGACTTATTAGCTCACCGGGGCCAGCGGTCGGTCCATGATCTCTCCCTCGCCCGCGAACCCCAGCCGCGCGTACAGCCGCCGTGCCGTCTCGTTGCCCTGGAACACGCGCAACTGCACCCGCGCCCACCCGTGCTCCTGGGCCCACGCCAGCACGTCACCCACCAGCGCCTCGCCGACGCCCCGCCTGCGGAACTCCGGCTTGACCCACATGGAGTACAGGTACAACACGTCCGAGTGGATCTCGTGCGGCACACCGGCCACCAGCCCCACCGGCTCCGGGTCCTCGGCGACGACCTTCACCCCGTGCTCCGGCGTCATCAGCCCACGCCACCGCGCCTCGTCGAACGCCCGCTCCACCACCAACGTCGAGCCGAACGCCTCGGGATCGCTGCCCAGCGCGGTCAGCCGGATGTCCCGCCACGTCGCCCAGTCGTCGGGCCCGAGCCGCCGCAGTCGCATGCTCCCAGTGTCCCGCAAACCCTGACCGATCCGCTCACGATCACCACCCACCCGTGGACGCTGCGGTCATGGCGGTCCGGGCCCTCCGGTGGCAACGTCGAGCCATGCCGACTCGCCGTTCCGCTTGGATGACCGAGGACCTGGACCAGTTGCGCAAGCTCGCCCGGACGTTCTTCGACCGGGAGGTGGTACCGCACCAGGAGCGCTGGGCCGCTCAGCGGCAGGTCGACCGCGACTTCTGGCGCAAGGCCGGTGAGGTGGGCCTGCTCTGCCTGTCCATCCCCGAGGAGTACGGCGGTGGCGGCGGGACGTTCGCGCACGAGGCCGTCCTGCTGGAGGAGCAGGCGCGGTGCGGCGACAGCGCGTGGGGCAACAGCGTGCACAGCGGGATCGTCGCCCACTACATCAACGCCTACGGCACCGAAGAGCAGAAGCGGCGGTGGCTGCCGAAGATGGCCTCCGGCGAGTACGTCGGCGCGATCGCCATGTCCGAGCCCGGCGGCGGCTCCGACCTGCAGAACATCAAGACGCGGGCGCTGCGGCGCGGCGACGAGTACGTGCTGTCCGGCTCGAAGACGTTCATCACCAACGGCGCGCAGGCCGACCTGGTGATCGTGGTCGCCAAGACCGACCCCGGCCAGGGCGCGACGGGCATCTCGCTGCTCGTCGTGGAGACCGGGCGGGCCGAGGGCTTCCGCCGGGGCCGGGTGCTGGACAAGGTCGGCATGCACGGCCAGGACACCGCCGAGCTGTTCTTCGACGACGTCCGCGTGCCCGCGGCGAACCTGCTCGGCACCGGCGAGGGCCAGGGGTTCATCCAGCTGATGCAGCAGCTCCCGCAGGAGCGGCTGATCATCGCGGTGGCGTCGGTGGCGGGCATCGAGGCGGCGGTGGACCTCACGGTGGCCTACGTCAAGGACCGCACGGCGTTCGGCCGGGAGCTGATCAAGTTCCAGAACACCCGGTTCAAGCTCGCGGAGTGTGCCACCGAGGCGCGCGTGACCAGGGCTTTCGTGGACGAGTGCGTGCAGGAGCACCTGGCGGGCCGCCTCGACGTGCCCACCGCGGCGATGGCCAAGTGGTGGGCCACCGAACGGCTGTGCCAGGTCGTGGACGAGTGCGTGCAGCTGTTCGGCGGCTACGGCTACATGACGGAGTACCCGATCGCGCGCGCGTGGGCGGACGCGCGCGTGCAGAAGATCTACGGCGGGACGAACGAGATCATGAAGGAAATCATCGCGAGGTCGCTCTAGTGCCCGGGCCGCTGGAGGGGTTGAAGGTCGTCGAGCTGGCCGGCCTCGCGCCCGCGCCGTTCGGCTGCATGGTGCTGGCCGACCTCGGCGCGTCGGTGGTGCGGGTGGACCGGGTCGGCGGCACGCCCGGTTCGATTGGCGCAGGGGTGCCCCTGCTGGGACGCGGGCGGCGGTCGATCGGCGTGGACGTCCGCCGACCCGAGGGCGCGGAGCTGGTGCTCCGGCTGGTCGGGGAGTCGGACGTGCTGGTCGAGGGCTTCCGGCCGGGCGTGACCGAACGGCTGGGCATCGGCCCGGCGCAGTGCCTGGCCCGCAACCCGCGGCTGGTCTACGGGCGGATGACGGGGTGGGGCCAGGACGGCCCGCTGGCCGACCGCGCCGGGCACGACATCAACTACATCGCGGTCGCGGGCGCGCTGGAGCCGATCGGCCGGGCGGGCGCGCCGCCGACCGTGCCGCTCAACGTCGTCGGCGACTTCGGCGGCGGCGGGCTGCTGCTGGCCCTGGGCGTGCTGGCCGCGCTGTACGAGCGGGAGCGGTCCGGGCGCGGGCAGGTGGTGGACGCGGCCATGGTCGACGGCGCGGCGCTGCTGACCACGTTCCTGCACGGGATGTCGTCGGCCGGGGCGTGGCCCGGCGGGCGCGGGGAGAACCTGCTCGACGGCGGCGCGCCGTTCTACGACGTGTACGAGGCGGCCGACGGCGGGTTCGTCAGCATCGGGGCGCTGGAGGAGAAGTTCTACGCCGAGCTGCTGGCGGTGCTCGGGCTGGCCGACGCGGGGCTGCCGGGGCGGCACGACCCGGCGAACTGGCCGGAGCTGCGGGCCCGCATCGCCGCCGCGGTGGCCACCCGGACGAGGGACGAGTGGGCGGCGCTGGCGGAGGGGACCGACGCCTGCCTCGCGCCCGTGCTGGCTCCCGGCGAGGCCCCGGCGCACCGGCACAACGCCGAGCGCGGCACGTTCGTGCAGGTGGAGGGGGTGGCGCAGCCCGCGCCGGCGCCCCGGTTCGGGCGGACGCCCGCGGCGATCCCGAGCCCGCCGCCCGCGGTGGGGGAGCACACGACCGAGGTGCTGGGCGAACTCGGGCTGGGCGAGGACGAGATCGCCCGGCTGCGGCGCGACGGGGTGATCGGCTGACGACCCGCGTCCGAACGGCCGGGCAACACCGGGTGAGACCGGGCCGGCGGGCCGGAAAAGGGCGCGGGAAATCACCGGAAGGGGGACGGGAATTGAGTGGCAGCCGCCAGCGGCCTTTGTCACGCTCGGTGCGTGCGTCGGCGCAATCGGGTGATGGGCGGCGAAGGGATGGCGGTCTCTGAACTACCTCGGTGTCCGTGCTGGGGGTGGGCGAGTGCCCGTACCTTGGTGATCGGCGGGACCACAGGTCCCCTTGATCGTCCGTTCGGGTGACGATCAGCCTGCCCCAGGCGTGGTTGCGTGGTGTTCGTGCGACCAGTCGAGGGATGGCGGCGCGTTCGATCGTCATCATCCGGGTGAATGGGGGACCATGGCCGTTGACACGACCGGAGCGGCGCCCGGCCGCCCTGCCCTGTGAGACGGACGGAGACCGATCAGTGAACGTCAAGAAGGTGGTGACGCTGGCGGCGGTCGCGCTGGTGCTGTTCCTCCTGATCACCCAGCCGAACGAGTCCGCCGAGGCGGTGAGGACCGCGCTGGGGTGGCTCCAGTCCGGCGCCGAGTCGATCATCACCTTCGTCCGCAGCCTCTTCGCCTAGCCCGCTCGCCGTGACGCCGTGGACTCCGCTCAATGCGGTCACGATCGGTGACTATGCGCCCCGGACGTTGCACCGTACGGGTGGAATGAGGGCTATAACGCCCTGGTAACAGGGTTTTAGACAAACCGGGGTCTAGCGGTTGTCGGTACCCGCTAATACGGTGCGTCGCATTGGCTGATCTTCGACCGATGAGGAGGCAGAATGGTCGAGGACTCCGGAGTCGACGAGCTGTTGCGGCAGTGGGCGGCTGAGCGCTCGGACGACGCCGAGCTGCAGGAGGTGAACCGGATCAAGGACGCGTGGCTCGCGGAAGCCCCGCCGTCCGCGCCGGGGATCCCGGTGCAGCGGGCGAATGGCGGTCCCCGCGGCCTGGTGAAGGTCGAGTCCGCGGATCCGGCGTACGTGGCGGCGATGAGGAAGCGGGCGCCCGAGGTGCCCGAGGTCCTGCTCGCCGCGGCCGCCAGCTACTGGCAGCTGGTCGGCGACCTGTCCGAGGCGGAGCTGTGGTGGGACGCGGGCATCAGCCCGTTGGACCAGCGCGCTCTGGACTACCGGGCGGCCGGGCTCACGCCCGCCGACCTCGGTCGGCGCCTCGGCCCGATGACGGTGCTCCAGCACCTGCGTCGGGGTAGCGCGGCGGCCTGGTGCGTGGCCAGGCTGCAGAGGCAACGCCGGGACGGCGTGGCCTAGGTCCGACGAGTCGGGGCGGGCTCCTGAGGTTTGGAGCCCTCACCTTCAGGGGCGGGCTCCTGCGCGGGGAGCCCCTGCCCCGCGCGAAGCACGAAGTACTCTTGAGGCGTGCGAGGCCTCATCACCCCCCGGCGGCTGCTCATCGCGGCCGCCTGCCTGGCGTCGCTGGTCGTGTGCTGCGGCCTGGCGTACTGGCAGTGGGAGCGGTTCTCCGAGGCCGGTGGCACGTTCCAGAACCTCGGGTACGTCTTCCAGTGGCCGCTGTTCGGCCTCTTCCCCGCGTTCATGGTGTGGCGCATCCGCAGGCTGGAGGCCCGCCGCAAGGCCGAGGACGCCGCCGTCACGGCGGAGGCCGTCGACGTGGCCGCGCCGGAGCCGGTGGCCGTGCCGTCGCGGCCGGTCGTTACCGTTGAGCCCGTCAGAGCACCCGCGCGTGACGACGAGGACGACGAGCTGGCGGCCTACAACCGCATGCTCGCCCAGCTCCACGCGCGGGACCAGCGGTGAAGCGAAGGTAGGGCGATGAGCGGCGCGTTGACCAGGTTCCGGTTCATGGCTTACGTGGTCGGTGTCGGCCTGCTGCTGCTCGTGGTCGGCATGATCGCCAAGTACGCGGGCGGCAACGCGGGCATGGTGCAGGTCATCGGCCCGATCCACGGCTTCCTCTACGCGGTCTACCTGGTGATCACGGTCGACCTCGCGCTCAAGTCCCGCTGGTCGATCAAGGGCACGGTGCTGGTGCTGCTCGCGGGCACGATCCCGTTCGTGTCGTTCTACGCCGAGCGCAAGGTGGTCGAGAGCGTCCGGGCCGAGAAGAGCCTGTGACCGGGGTTGACCCCGCCCGCCGGGCACCCCTAGCGTCTGGCGGTACCAACTGAACACGGCCGTCGATGTCGAGCGGGAGAGTCCCCGACCGGGGCGCCGAAGGAGCAACTCCTCCCCGGAATCTCTCAGGCACAGGTACCGCCCGACGAAGGCAACTCTGGAAAGCAGGCGCACCCGGTGCGCCTCGCCCACGGTGCAAGCCGCCCTCACCCGGTGGCGAAGCTCTCAGGCTCATGGCAGAGGGGGAGGCTCACTCGACGAGGAGTCTCCGATGGGCCGTGTCATCCTTTCGCTCGTGAATCTCTCGGACCTGCCCGCGCGCCGACCCGACCGGTCGGCGTCCCGGCATGCCCGCACTCAGGGAGGACCCGCCTGATGGAAAGCCGCCGCACGCCCCTGCACGCCGAGCACGAGGCGCTGGGCGCCATGTTCACCGACTTCGCGGGCTGGCGGATGCCGCTGCGCTACGACAGCGAGCTGGCCGAGCACCACGCGGTGCGCACGTCGGCGGGCCTGTTCGACCTGACCCACATGGGTGAGATCCTGCTCACCGGCCCGGAGGCGGGGGCCGCGCTGGACCACGCCCTGGTCGGCCACGCGTCCGCGATCGGCGTCGGCCGCGCCCGGTACACGATGATCTGCGAGGCCGACGGCGGCGTGGTCGACGACCTGATCGTGTACCGCACCGGCGACACCGAGTACCTGGTCGTCGCGAACGCCTCGAACGCCGCCGTCGTGCACGAGGCGCTGGTCGAGCGGGCGAAGGGCTTCGACACGACCGTCGAGGACCGGTCCGCCGACTACGCGCTGCTCGCCGTGCAGGGCCCGAAGGCCACCGCCATCCTCGCCGGCCTCACGCCCACCGACCTGGGTGCGGTGAAGTACTACGCGTCGTACCCGACCGAGGTCGCGGGCAGGCCGGCGCTGCTCGCCCGCACGGGGTACACCGGCGAGGACGGCTTCGAGCTGTTCGTCGCGCCGGACGACGCCGCGCACGTGTGGCAGGCCCTGCTGGAGGCGGGCGCGCCGCACGACCTCAGGCCCGCCGGCCTGGGCTGCCGCGACACGCTGCGGCTGGAGGCGGGGATGCCGCTGTACGGCAACGAGCTCGGTCGCGACCGCACGCCGTTCCACGCGAACCTCGGCCGGGTGGTGAAGCTGGACAAGCCGGGCGACTTCGTCGGCCGCGACGCGCTGGCCGCCGTCGCCGAGCGGGGCGTGGACCAGGTCCTGGTCGGCCTGAAGACCGCCTCGCGCCGCGCGCCCCGGCACGGCTACCCGGTGCTGGACGCCGCCGGCGACCGGATCGGCGAGGTCACCAGCGGCGCGCTGTCGCCGACCCTCGGGCACTCGGTGGCCATGGCGTACGTGACCGTCGGCAACACCGAGCCCGGCACGCGGCTGTCGGTGGACGTCCGGGGCAGGCACGAGCCGGTCGAAGTCGTCGCACTGCCCTTCTACAAGCGCACCTCGTAAGGGAGACCCCACACATGTCCGAGCACTTCAACACCTCCCTCGCGGAGTTCGACCCGGAGGTCGCGGACGCCGTCGCCGCCGAGCTGCACCGGCAGCAGAGCACGCTGGAGATGATCGCCTCGGAGAACTTCACGCCGGTGTCGGTGCTCCAGGCGCAGGGCTCGGTGCTGACGAACAAGTACGCCGAGGGCTACCCCGGCCGGCGCTACTACGGCGGCTGCGAGAACGTCGACGTGATCGAGCGGCTGGCGATCGAGCGGGTCAAGGCGCTGTTCGGCGCGGGTTTCGCGAACGTGCAGCCGCACTCGGGCGCGCAGGCCAACGCGTGCGCGATGTTCGCCCTGCTCCAGCCGGGCGACACGATCCTGGGCCTGGACCTCGCGCACGGCGGCCACCTCACCCACGGCATGCGGATCAACTTCTCCGGCAAGCTCTACAACGTGGTGCCCTACCACGTGTCGGCGGAGGACGGCCGGGTCGACATGGCCGAGGTGGAGCGGCTCGCGACCGAGCACCGGCCGAAGCTGATCGTGGCCGGGTGGTCGGCGTACCCGCGCCAGCTCGACTTCGCCGAGTTCCGCCGGATCGCCGACTCGGTGGACGCCTACCTGATGGTGGACATGGCGCACTTCGCCGGCCTGGTGGCGGCGGGCCTGCACCCGAGCCCCGTGCCGCACGCGCACGTCGTGACGACGACCACGCACAAGACGCTCGGCGGGCCGCGCGGCGGCGTGATCCTCACCAACGAGGCCGACCTGGCGAAGAAGATCAACTCGGCGGTGTTCCCCGGTCAGCAGGGCGGTCCGCTGGAGCACGTGATCGCGGGCAAGGCGGTGGCGTTCAAGCACGCCGCGTCGCCCGAGTTCGCCGACCGGCAGCGGCGCACGGTCGAGGGCGCGAAGATCCTCGCCGAGCGCCTGTCCCAGCCCGACGCCGCCGCGGCCGGCGTGAAGGTGCTCACGGGCGGCACGGACGTGCACCTCGTGCTGGTCGACCTGGTCGGGTCCGAGCTGGACGGCAAGCAGGCCGAGGACCGCCTGCACGAGGTGGGGATCACGGTCAACCGCAACGCGGTGCCGAACGACCCGCGGCCGCCGATGGTGACCTCCGGCCTGCGCATCGGCACGCCCGCGCTGGCCACCCGCGGGTTCGGCGCGGCCGACTTCGCCGAGGTGTCGGACGTCATCGCGGCGGCGTTGCAGCCCTCGCCGGACCTGGCGGAGCTGCGGGCGCGGGTCGAGGTGCTGGCGGCGAAGCACCCGCTGTACCCGACGCTGTGAACCACGACACGAAATAGCCGGCGGATGCCGGAGGTTGTCCCGTGCGCGACCTGCGCACGGGACAACCGAAAGAGGCATTGATGACCGCGACCCTCGACACGCTCGCGCTGCCGCGCGACGCACAGGACCTGCTGTTCCGCGAGGCCCGCACGGCGAACGCGTTCACCGACGAGCCGGTGACCGACGAGCAGTTGCGCGACGTGTACGACCTCGTCAAGTGGGGTCCGACCGCGATGAACAGCCAGCCGCTGCGCGTGCTGTTCATCCGGAGCGAGGACGCCAAGGCCCGCCTCGCGCCGCACATGTCGGAGGGCAACCGGGCCAAGACGCTCGCCGCGCCGGTCACCGCGATCCTGACGGCCGACACCGACTTCCACGAGCACCTGGAGCGGACGTTCCCGCACTACCCGGGGGCGAAGGCGGTGTTCGCCGACGACGCCCGGCGTGCCGAGGCGGCCAAGACGAGCGCGCTGCTCCAGGCCGGCTACTTCATCGTCGGCGTCCGCGCGGCCGGTCTCGCCGCGGGCCCGATGAGCGGCTTCGACGCCGAGGGCGTGCGCCGGGAGTTCTTCGCCGACACCACCGAGCTGCCGCTGGTGATCGTCAACATCGGCCACCCGGACCACTCCGGCACCCACCCGCGCAACCCGCGCCTGGACTTCGCCGAGGCCGTCCGCACCATCTGACCCGCTGAGCGACGCCCTGATCCCCCGGCCAACCCCGGGCCGGGGGATCAGGGCATTCCACAGTGGACCGACCCGACTAGGCGGCGGGTGGGGTCACGCCCGGCGGGAGGCACTCGATGTTGCGCTTGCCGTTCGGCTGCAACACGAACCAGGTGCCACCCACACCCTGCCCCTTCCACTGGCCCGGAGCCTCGTCCTTCGCGTACGTGTACAGCGGCCACCCGGCGAGCGTCACCTGCTCGGTGCCATCGGCCCGCTTCACCGTCGACACCAGCGCCGGGTCGACGCCCTGCAACTGCGGCGTCCTGTCGGACAGCACGGGAGGCCACGTCACGGCGCACTGACCCTCGCAGTTGGACTTCGCCGGATCCGGCGTGTCCTTGTCGAACCGGTACAGCGTGCGGCCGTCGCCGTCCTGCACGACCTCACCCATCTTCGGCACGGTCTTGCCCACCAACGTGACCTGCGGACCGGACGGCGCGGGGGCGGCCTGGGCCTCCGGCGCGCCGGCGGGCTGGTCGGCAGGCGCCGCTTCCTCGCTGGTCGGAGGGGTCAGGGGCTCCTGGACGTCGCCGTAGTCGCCCTGGGCCGCGGCACCCACCTGCGCGGTCTGCGCGACCGTCCTGCCCTGCAGCCCGGTGGCGTTGGAAGTCCACACGACCAACGCGAGCACGGCTGCCATACCGCCCGCGACGGCGATGGCGATGCGGTTTCGTCGGATCACACTCAACTCCTCCTCGGTCCGTCAATCGCTCCACCGACGACTACGGCCCTTCCGCCGCCGCGGTTCAGCCGAGCCCGAAGACGCCCGCAAGACAGGGGGTGGGTGAAGCGCCACCCGACCCCGCCGCCGGCGACATAAGGTGTCCGGGTGGGCAACGAGATCTCCTTCCCGCGCCAACACGCGCGCACCCAGCGGTTCACCCTTGGCGCACCGCGGACGTTCACCGTCGCGCCGGACGGCTCGAAGGTGTACTTCCTCCGCACCGCCACGGCCACGAGCCGGGCGAACGGCCTGTGGGCGTTCGACACCGCCACCCGCACCGAGGCGCTGCTGGCCGACCCCGGCGTGCTGCTGACCGACCCCGAGGACCTGTCACCGGAGGAGCGGGCCCGCCGCGAGCGCACCCGCGAGTCGGCCGCCGGCATCGTCGGCTACGCCACCGACCGCGACGCGCGGCAGGCCGTGTTCGCGTTGTCCGGCAGGGTGTTCGTGGTCGAACTCGCCACCGCCGCCGTGCGCGAGCTGCCGGTCGCCGGCTCGGCCGTCGACCCGCGCCCGGACCCGACCGGTCGCAAGGTCGGCTACGTGGCCGACGGCGCGCTGCACGTCGTGGACCTGGAGACCGGCGCGGACCGGGTGGTCGCCGCACCGGACGGCCCGGACGTCACCTGGGGCCTGGCGGAGTTCATCGCGGCCGAGGAGATGGGCCGCTACCGGGGCTACTGGTTCTCCCCGGACGGCGAGCACGTGCTGGCCGCCCGCGTGGACAACGCGCCCGTGCCGCGCTGGCACATCGCCGACCCGGCGAATCCCGGCAGGCCCGCCGCCGAGATCGCCTACCCCGCCGCGGGCGAGGCCAACGCCGTGGTCGAGCTGGCGGTCTTCGGTGCCGGCCGCACCGACGTGACGTGGGACCGTGACGCCTTCCCATACGTCAACACGGTCTCGTGGACGTCGCACGGCAAGCCGCTG
This sequence comes from Actinosynnema sp. NPDC051121, assembly GCA_040689555.1. Classification (GTDB taxonomy): domain Bacteria; phylum Actinomycetota; class Actinomycetes; order Mycobacteriales; family Pseudonocardiaceae; genus Actinosynnema. The sequence continues at coordinate 226,370 of JBFBCZ010000003.1, forward strand.
GTGCAGGTCCAGTCCCGCGACCAGCGCCGCGTCCTGGTGCTGGCGGTGGACGTCGCCACCGGCGCCACCGAGGTCGTCGCCGACGACACCGACCCGCACTGGCTGGAGCTCGTGCCGGGCGCGCCGCGCTGGACGCCGGACGGCGAGCTGCTGCGCGTGCTGCCGATCGGTGGCGCGAACCGGCTCGTCGTCGGCGACCGGCCGTGGACGCCGGACGGCTTCCAGGTCCGCTCGGTGCTCGACGTGGCCGCGGACGGCGTGCTGGTCACCGCGTCCACCGACGACCCGACCCAGACGCACGTGTTCCTGGTGGGCGCGGACGACGTCACCCGTCTGTCCACAGAGGACGGTGTGCACGGCGCGACCCGAGCGGGCGGCGTGCTGGTGCTGTCCCGGTCGTCGCTGGACCACTTCGGGCCGGAGGTGACCGTCTCCACCGGCGGCGGGATCGGCTCGTTCGCCGAGACGCCCGTGCTGACGCCGGAGGTGCGGCTGCTGACCGTCGGTGAACGCGACCTGCGGGCCGCGCTGCTGTTCCCGCGCGGCCACGTGCCGGGCACCAAGGTGCCGGTGCTGCTCGACCCGTACGGCGGCCCGCACGCGCAGCGCGTGGTGTCGGCGCGCAACGCCTACCTGGCCTCGCAGTGGCTCGCGGACCAGGGTTTCGCGGTCCTCGTCGTGGACGGCCGCGGCACGCCCGGCCGAGGCCCGGCGTGGGAGCGGGAGATCGCGTTCGACTTCGCGGGCGCCACCCTCGAAGACCAGGTGGACGCGCTGCACGCGGTCGCGAAGGGTGAACCCGACCTCGACCTGACCCGGGTCGGCATCCGCGGCTGGTCCTACGGCGGCTACCTGGCCGCGCTGGCCGTGCTGCGCCGCCCGGACGTGTTCCACGCGGGCATCGCGGGCGCGCCGGTCACCGACTGGCGGCTCTACGACACCCACTACACCGAGCGCTACCTGGGCCACCCGGCCGAGAAGCCCGAGGTGTACGACGCCAACTCGCTCATCGCGGACGCGCCGAAGCTGGAACGGCCGCTGATGATCGTGCACGGCCTGGCGGACGACAACGTGGTGGCCGCGCACACGCTGCGGCTGTCGTCGGCGCTGCTCGCCGCCGGCCGCCCGCACACCGTGCTGCCGCTGTCCGGCGTGACCCACATGACCCCGCAGGAACAGGTGGCCGAGAACCTGCTCCTGCTCCAGGTCGACTTCCTGCGCCGCGCCCTGGCCTGACGACGCGCAACGGGGCCGCCCCGAAGAGAGGACGGCCCCGTTGTCACAACGCGGTCAGGCGAGCGAGTGGCGCACCAGGTACGGCGGGATCGAGTTGCCGACCAGGGCCAGGTCGTCGATCGTCTCCGGCTGGTAGCCGCACCCCGGCAGCCGCTCGACCATCAGCGCGGTCGGGTCGGCCACCTCGTCGGCGCGCCCGAACAGGTACGCCCACTCGTGCTCGTCCGAGCCGTAGTACGCGACCGTGTCGAACACCTCGTTGAACCGCTGCCACATGCGGATCAGCGTGGTGTTGCGCCACATCGTCTGGCAGCCGGCCTGCGACACCACGACGCCGCCGGGCGTGAGCAGCGCCTTGCACATGGCCAGGAACTCGGCGCCGTACAGGCGGTTGTGCTGCGCCTCCTCCTCGCGCTCGTCCGGCAGGTCCACCAGGACGACGTCGTAGCGCTCCGACGTCGTCCGGATGTACTCGTAGCCGTCGATGTACCGGACGTGGATCGGGCCCTCGCCCTTCTCCGCGAGCGCGAGCTCGTCCAGCGTGTACCCGTAGGGCAGGTGCTCGGCGCACAGCCGCACGGCCTGCTCGTCGATGTCGATGTGGTCGACCACCGAAGCGCCCGCCGCCACCGCCATCTGGCACACCACGCCCTCGGACGACCCGATGACCAGCACCCGGTCGACGCGGTCGGCCAGCAGCAGCGCCGGCACCATGAGCGCCTCGTGGTAGGTCAACTGGCTGAACTCGGTGCTCTGCCGGTCGTCGTCGCAGAACAGCGACAACCCCTGGGCGGTGCGGGCGATCACCAGGTGCTGGAACTCGGTGCGCGTGTCGACCACGACCTCGTCGACGTCCCAGTGCCTGGTCATACCGGCCGCGAGCGGTTCGCGGATCAAGACGCTTTCTCCTCACCGACGAGCGCGGGGACGCGGTGTCCCCGGCTGACCATGTCCGTCCGTGCCGACACCGCACCCAGGGCCTCGGCCAGCAACTGCACCGCGAGCGCGGGCTTGGCTCGCGTGCCGCACGTGAACACGTCCACGAACACGGCACCGACCTCCGGGTACGTGTGGATGGACGCGTGCGACTCCGACAACAGGGCCAGCACGGTGACCCCTTGCGGCTCGAACTGCTTGGAGACCACCTCCAACACCGTGGCGTCAGCCTGGGTGAGCGCCTCGCCGAGCGCGTGTCGCAGGAACTGCTCGTCATCCAGCAGTTCCGGGCTCACGCCTTCGAGCTCGGCGAGCACGTGCTGTCCTGCGAACAAGCCAACCGGCTCGGATTCGCACGGGAGTTCGGACATCAATCACTCCAAACATCTTCAGGAGGGGGCAAAGCAGCGGACAGGCGGGGGCGTGCTCATCGCACGCAGTGGGTGGCCAACGGCGGGAAGCCGTTGAACGCCACCGACGAGTAGCTGGCCGTGTAGGCGCCCGCGCCGAGCAGGTCGACGTGGTCGCCCGCGCGCAGGTCCAGCGGCAGCTCGTAGCACGTGTTCTGGTACAGCACGTCGTCCGCGTCGCACGTGGGTCCGGCGAGCACGACGGGGCCGACCGGACCACCGTCCCTGCTGGTGACCAGCGGGTACGCGATGGCCTCGCCCTCGGTCTCGGCGAGGCCGCCGTAGCGGCCGATGTCGAGGAAGACCCAGCGGCGTTCGTCCGAATAGGACTTCCGGGACACCAGCACGACTTCGGAGCGGATCAGGCCCGACTCCGCCACGATAGCGCGTCCCGGCTCGATCATCACCTCGGGCGCGAAGTCACCGAAGTGACGGGCGATCGACGCCGTGATGGCCGCGCCGTACTCCGCCAGCGGCGGCGGCTGCGCGAGGTAGCCCGCGGGCAGGCCGCCGCCCAGGTTGACCGTGGTCGGCGAGAGCCCCTCGGCGCGCAGCTTCCCGATGATGTCGGCGGCGTCGGCGATCGCGCCGTCCCAGCCGTTCGGGTCCAGCTGCTGCGACCCCGCGTGGAACGCCACCCCCAGCGGAACGAGGCCGAGTTCGGCGGCCAACCGCAGGAGATCCGCCGCCATGTCGGGCGCGCAGCCGAACTTCTTGCCGAACGGGTAGGTGGAACCCTTGCTGTTGACCAGGATCCGCAGCAGCACCGACGCGCCGGGGGCGTGCTCGGCCAGCGTGCGCACGTCCTGTTCGCTGTCGGACACGAAGAGTCGCACCCCGCGCCCGAAGGCGTACGCGATGTCGCGGGCCTTCTTGATCGGGTTGCTGTAGGAGATCGCCTCCGGCGCGGCGCCCCGCTCCAGGCACAGGTCGATCTCGGCGGGGCTGGCGACGTCGAAGCTCGACCCCTCGGCGGCCAGCAGCCCGACCACGTCGGGCGTCGGGTTCGCCTTGACCGCGTAGAAGATCCCCACCCGCGGCAGCGCCGCGCGGATCGCCGCGAACCGGTCGCGGACCGTCGGGAGGTCGATCACCAGGCAGGGCGTGTCCGGTCGGTCGTGGTCCAGGAAACGACGAATACGAGCCATTGCCTCATGTGGCCGTTGATCGGCAAAGCTCGTCGTCATCTCGCTAGGGGTCCCCCTCCGCAACCGTGAACAGGCACGGTCTGACCGTGTTCGGGCACGGCCGTCCACTCTAGGTGGTGCAGGCGAAAAAAGCGCTATCAGCCGGCGAACTTGTGACGCAACTCCACGACGGTGATGTCCGGGGCCGCGCCGACCCGCACCGGCGGACCCCAGAACCCGGCGCCGTTGCTGGTGTAGACCTGCGTGCCGTCGACGGTCTCCAGCCCGCTGCGCACCGGCTGCTGCAAGCCCACGGCGAGGTGGAACGGGAACATCTGCCCGCCGTGCGTGTGCCCGGACAACTGCAGGTCCACGCCGTGCTTGGCGGCCTCGTGGACCTGCACCGGCTGGTGCGCCATCAGCACGACCGGTGTGGACGTGTCGCGGCCGTCCAGCGCGCGGGCGAAGTCGGGGCCGTCCCGGAACGCCTCGCCGGTGACGTCGTTGACGCCCGCGAGGTCGAACGACGCGCCGGCCCGCTCGATCCGCAGCCGCTCGTTGCGCAGCGGTGCGACCCCGAGCCGCTCCAGCTCCGCCAGCCACGGCTCCACGCCCGAGTAGTACTCGTGGTTGCCGGTGACGAAGAAGCTGCCGTGCGTGCTCACGAGGTCGCGCAGCGGAGCCGCCGCCTCGCCCAGCTCGTCCACCGTGCCGTCGACCAGGTCGCCGACGACCGCGACCAGGTCGACCTCCTGCTCGTTGATCATCCGCACGATCCGCTCGGTGTGGCCGCGGCCCAGCAGCGGCCCGAGGTGGATGTCGCTCACCACCGCGATCCGGTACCCGGACAGCCGCTGGTCGAGCTTGCCCAGCGTCACCGGCACCCGCTTGACGACCGGGTCGCCCAGCGCCTGCGTGGTGCCGAAGCCGACGACGCCCGCCGTGGCCACCCCGCCCGCGACGGCGAGCGACCGTGCGATGAACAGGCGTCGGCCGGGGTCCGCCGGCTGCTCCTCGGGCGTGCCGCCGGGCGTCTCCACCACGGCGTCGGGCGTCTGCACCACGGCGTCGGGCGTCTCCACCACGGCGTCGGGTGCGCCGACGGCCACCGGGACCTCGTGCCGGCGCGCCGCGCGGTTCAGCACGAGCCGGGGGATCTCCAGCACGCCCAGGATCAGCGCGAGGTAGAACGCGCCCGCCAGCCAGAGGAACCCGGGCCACGCCACGGCCGCGCCGAGCCACGACCCGCCGAGCCTGCCCACCGCCAACGCCGCCATCACCAGCAGGTAGAGCGCGACCACCACCCCGGTGCCGATCCGACGGCCCCGGCCGGGCCTGGTCGTGGCCCGGACGGCCCGCGCCCAGATGTAGTAGTGGGCCGCGCCCATCACGACCGCGAACAGCACGAAGAACAACAAGGCGGGGCCTCCCGGTGGTGGTATGTCCAGTTTCCACGAAACCCGGAGCCGGCGTGCAACCCCCTGGCCGCCCGCGGGCGTGATTACCTCGTACCGCAGCAAGGGGGAAGAGATGAGTGATCGGGACGCCGCGTTCACCGAGTACTTCGCGGCGCGGTCCGAGGCCATGCGCGGCACGGCGTACCTGCTGTGCGGCGACTGGCACCGTGCCGAGGACCTGGTCCAGGCCACGTTCGCCAAGCTCTACGTGGCGTGGCGGCGGATCAACCGGCACGAGGCACTCGACGCCTACACCCGCCAGACGCTCGTCCGGACGTTCGTGTCCGACCTGCGCCGGGGCTGGTTCCGCAAGGAACGGGTGAGCGAGACGACGGCCGACGCGGCCGACGTCGCGCGCGGCTCGACGGAGGACCGGCTGGTGCTGCTCGCGGCGCTGGCGCAGGTGCCGCCGAGGCAGCGGGCCGTGCTCGTGCTGCGGTACTGGGAGGACCTGTCGGTCGAGGAGACCGCCAGGGCGTTGGGCTGTTCCGAAGGAACGGTGAAGAGCCAGGCCGCGCGGGGGCTGCAGACGCTGCGCGGCCTGATCACCCCTCAGCAGGGAGAAAAGGTGCGATGAACGAGCACGAGCTGAAGAGCGCGTTGCAGGAAGTGATGGTGGCGAGCAGCCCGCCGCCACCCATGAGTCCCGTGGCTGCGCTGGACCTCGCCCGCCGGGCGCAGCGCCGCAGGCAGGCGACGTGGGGCGGCGGGGTCGCGGGCCTCGCGGTGGTGGCCATCGCGTTCGGCGCCGTGATGCTGCCGAACCTGACCGGTGGCGGTCCCGGCGTCCAGGTGGCGGACGGGCAGTCGTCCCGACCCCTCGCCACGCCCACCGGAGGCCCGCGGTCGGACCCGCCGCCGGTGGCCGCGACGCCCACGGGCGTGCCGTCGGCGTCACCGGGAAGCAAGACGCAGTGGCCGGACGGGCAGGGCGACCGGACCGCGACCAGCGGGCCGCGGGCGGCCAAGGGCTCCCAGCTGTTCAACGACCTGGCGTCGTCGCTGCCGCCCGGCGTGAAGGCCGAGGACCGGACCCGGATCGGGTTCGCCGACTACGGGCCCATGACCCGCGTGCAGGCGCAGTTCGTCGAGTACGTCGGCGAGTTGCAGGTCTGGGACTACGAGGCGCGCACGCCGGTCGTGATCACCGGTGAGGCCGGCGTCGGCGAGCTGTCCATCAAGGTCGAGACCCGGGGCAACAAGCGGCTCGGCGACCTGACCGGGTGCGCGGTGGCCACCAAGTACTCCTACCCGGTCAAGGGCGGCACGTGCGAGGTGGTCGACGTCGGCGGCAAGCAGGTCGCGCTGGTCACCGGTGCCGTCCCCGACGCCGACGACAACACGATGGAGAACGGGGCGTTCTACCGGTACCCGGACGGCACGCTGGTGACGGTCGCCTACTCCCACGAGTACCTGGAGTCGGGCCACCCGGCGCTGTCGCGGCCGGCGTTGACCGGCGCGCAGCTCGCGGCGATCGCCGCCGACCCGAAGTTCCACCTGGACTGAGCCACCGCCGGGGACGGGGAGGCCGGGCGCGAGTGCGCCCGGCCTCTTCGGCTGTCCGGCCGCCGTCGCTCGTCCGAGCGTCATCCATCCGGGTGTTCGTGCAGGTACCGTGCTGTTTGCCATGCGGACGCTGCTCATCGACAACCACGACTCGTTCACCTTCAACCTCTTCCACCACCTGGCCGAGGTGAACGGGCGCGAACCGGTCGTCATCGCCAACGACGACCCGCGGTTCCGGCTGTCCGACCTGCGGCGGTTCGACAACGTGGTGATCTCGCCCGGCCCGGGACGGCCGCAGCGCGCCGCCGACCTCGGCCTGTGCCGCTCGGTGATCGAACACGCCGACATCCCCCTTCTGGGTGTCTGCCTGGGCCACCAGGGGCTGTGCCTGGCTCACGGGGCGTCCGTGGGGTTGGTCACGCCCCGGCACGGCGTGGTGGACGACGTGCGGCACACCGGGGTGGACGTGTTCGCCGGCCTGCCGTCGCCGCTGCCCGTCGTGCGGTACCACTCGCTGGCCGCGTCGGACCTGCCGCCGTCGCTGGAGCCGATCGCCTGGTCCGCGTCCGACGACGTGCTGATGGGGGTGCGGCACCGGTCGCGACCCGCGTGGGGCGTGCAGTTCCACCCGGAGTCGGTGTGCACGGCGCACGGCCACCGGTTGCTGGCCAACTTCCGCGACCTGACCGACGCGTCGGCCGTGGCTCCCGTGGCTCCCGTGGCTCCCGTGGCTTCCGCGGCTTCCGTCGCTCCCGTCCTGCCTGCTGCCGCGCCTCCGGCTCCGGCTCCCGCCCGTGAGGTCCTCGTGCGGAGGGTGGACGTGCACCCGCCGCCGGAGGACGTCCACGCGGCCCTGTACGGGGCGTCGCGGGACGCGTTCTGGCTGGACAGCAGCCTCGTCGGCGAGCGCGGCCGGTTCTCCGTGATGGGCGACGCGTCCGGGCCGCTGGCGCGGGTGGCGACGTACGACGTGTGGACCGGCGAGGTGTCGGTGGACGGGGTGACGCGGCCCGGGCCGTTCTTCGACTGGCTGGAGGCCGACCTGGCGGCGTGGCGGGTGACGCCGCCGGACGTGCCGTTCGAGTTCGCGCTGGGCTGGGTGGGCTACCTCGGGTACGAGCTGAAGGCCGAATGCGGCGGTGCGGCGGCACACCGTTCGGAGCAACCGGACGCGGCATTCGTGTTCGCCGACCGGGCGCTCGTTTTCGACCACGTTTCCCGGTGCGTGTACCTGTTGGCGTTGTCCGACGAGGACGGCTGGTTGGGCCGAACGGCCGATTTCCTGCGTGATTTCACCGCGGCGCCGTCGACCCCGCCGCACCAGGCCCGGGTCGGGTCCGTGCAGCCCCGGCACAGCCGTGCGCAGTACTTGAAGCTGGTGGCGGCCTGTCAGGAGGCCATCACGGCGGGGGAGAGCTACGAGGTGTGCCTGACGAACACGGTGACGTGGCGCGGGTCGGTCGACCCGTGGGACGCCTACCGGTTCCTGAGGGCGGAAAGCCCTGCGCCGTTCGGGGCGTTGCTCCGTTTCGGTGCGCTCTCCGTGCTCAGCACTTCACCCGAGCGGTTCATCCGGGTCGACCGACAGGGTGTCGTCGAATCCGAGCCAATCAAGGGCACGCGCCCCCGCGGGGCGACCCCCGCCGAGGACCGGGCTTTGCGCAGGGCCTTGGCCACCAGCGCGAAGGACCGCGCCGAGAACCTCATGATCGTGGACTTGGTCCGCAATGACTTGGGCCATTGCGCGGAAGTCGGCAGCGTGCGGGTGCCCAGGATCTTCGAGGTGGAGAGCTACGCGACAGTGCACCAGCTCGTGAGCACCGTTCGGGCCCGACTGCGTTCCGGTAGTTCCGCCGCACGGGTGGTTAGGGCGGCGTTCCCGGGCGGGTCCATGACAGGTGCGCCCAAGATCCGGACAATGCAGATCATCGACGGGCTGGAAGCCGGGCCCAGGGGTGTGTACTCCGGGGCGCTCGGTTACTTCTCACTGTCCGGAACGGCCGACTTCAGCATCGTCATCAGGACGCTCGTGGTGGACCGCGACAAGGTGAGTTTCGGGGTCGGGGGCGCGGTCATCGCGCTGTCCGACCCGGCGGAGGAATTCGAGGAGACCGCGGTCAAGGCGACCGCCCTGCTCAGGCTGGCAGGCGTCGGGTTCCCGGGCCGCACCTCGCTGCCCGAGTAGGCTCTGACCTGCGCTTTTCCCCTGCGGCAGGGGTGGGCCGCCGCAGGGGAGAACGGCACGGGTCAGGAAGCGTGGGCTTCCTGGAACTGCACGACCAGGCCCTGGGGAATGCGGCCCCGGTCGGAGATCTGGTGGCCCTGCGCGCGCGCCCAGTCCCGAATCGCCTGGGCCTGGGCCTTGTCACCAGCCTTTACCGTGCTCTTGCCGGTGCCCTTGCGCTGCTTGCGGCCACCGGCGCGGCGCGCCTTGGCGACGAAGTCGGCCAGGGACTCGCGGAGCTTGTCCGCATTGTCCTTCGAGAGGTCGATGGAGTACTCCACACCGTCCAGCGCGAAGGTCACGGTCTCGGCGGCTTCGCTGCCGTCGAGGTCGTCGATGAGTTGGACGACGGTCTGCTGTGCCACTGTTCCTCCGTGTGTGCTCGCATAGCGCGTGCTGCCCTCGACTTGTTCTGCGCCACACGCTTAGGTCGACACCATAGTGCACGAGAGGAATATCGCCTAACCTTTCGCGGTGAAAATGTGACTGATGCCCCCGGACGGGTCATTTCGCGACACAAACCGCACGGAGCCGAAATGTGCGGCCCGCGCGCCGTCACCCCGTGGTGCCCGTCACACCCGGTCGAGTGGCCTATCCTGGACTCGGATACCCGCCCAGGGTAGGGAAGGTCGGGAGCGATGCTCGGTTACACGGCGGACAAGGACGCGTACCTCAAGCGATTGCGCCGCATCGAGGGCCAGGTCCGCGGCCTCCAGCGGATGGTCGAGAACGACGAGTACTGCATCGACGTGCTGACCCAGATCTCCGCGGCGACGAAGGCGCTGCAGGCGGTCTCCTTGGGTCTGCTGGACGAGCACCTGAAGCACTGCGTGGCGCAGGCGGTCGCCGAAGGAGGCGAAGTGGCGGAGGAGAAGATCGCCGAAGCCTCCGCCGCGATCGGCCGCCTGGTCCGCTCCTGACCCACCCCCGCCCGGCCGCCACCCCGAACGGCGGCCGGGCGACCTGATCGAGTACAGTCCTCCCGCCGGCCCCCGTAGCCCAATCGGCAGAGGCAGCGGACTCAAAATCCGTCCAGTGTGCGTTCGAGTCGCACCGGGGGCACCAGGTCTGACCGGATCGGACAACGGGAGTTGTCGATCACGAGTTGATCATCGGGTGCGAGCAACCCAGGGCTTTGGGTGCTGCCGGCAAGCCATGCTCGCGACGAACGCACGCGAGGGCAGCGCACGTAAGACACACGGCGGGTACGTCGAGCGACCGCTCGGCGGGCTACGGGTTCTGGCCGTTCTCCCCCTACCGCGTCCGCGGGTCCAGGATGGAACCGTGCACGACGACAACCACACCCGGAATTCGTTCTCCGGTCACGCCGATGCGCTGGTCCAAGCCGGCCGTGTCCACGGTGGGGTGCACGTCCACGGCTCTGCGCAGCCGGTCCTGCCGACTGCTCGGCAACTCCCGTTCGACACCTCCGATTTCACCGGCCGCGTCGACGAACTCCGGCAACTCGACGACGCTCTCGCGGTGCGCAGGGCCGTGGTGATCACGGGAGCGCCCGGGGTGGGCAAGACGGCCACGGCCGTGCGCTGGGCACATCGCGAGAGCGACAGGTTTCCCGATGGCCAGCTCTACGTGAACCTGCGCGGCTTCGACGAGACGCCTCCGCTGGCGGCGCACCAGGCGCTCGACGCGTTCGTCCGGGCCTTGGGCGTCGCACCCGAACGTATTCCGGCCCACCTGGACGAGCTGGCCGCGTTGTACCGGTCCTTGTTGGCGAACCGCCGGATCCTGGTGGTGTTGGACAACGCGGCCGACGACGACCAGGTACGCCCACTGCTGCCGGGTTCTCCCACGTGCGCGGTCGTCATCACGAGCCGCAGCACCCTCGCCGGATCGATCGTGGACACGGGCGCGCGGCGGATCACGCTCGAACCGCTGTCCACGATCGACGCGGTGGCGCTGCTGGAAGCCGCCGTGGGGGCCGACCGGCTGGACTCCGAGCCGGAAGCCGCCCTCGAACTAGCACAGCTGTGCGCGTGCCTGCCGCTGGCACTGAGGATCGCGGGCGAGCGGGTCACGAGGAGCCCGCACCGGACCATTTCCGACTTGGTCGAGCAGTTCGGCGCCGAACAGCAACGGCTCGACCTGCTCGCCACCACTGCCGACGGGGCCGGGGCCGTGCGCGCGGCGTTCTCCTGGTCCTACGCGAAACTGCGGCCCGCCGCGGCGGGCATGTTCCGCAGGCTCGGCCTGCACCCCGGCCCGGAGTTCGGTGTCCCGGCCGCCGCCGCGTTGGCAGGCGTGCCGGAAGCCCGAGCCCGACGCACCCTGGAAGCGCTGGTGGAAGCCAACCTGCTCACCGAGATCGGGCCTGAGCGCTACAGGTTCCACGACCTGGTGTGGCTCTACGCCGTGGAAAGCGCCCGGACGGAGAGCGTGGCCGACCAGGCGGCCGCGGTACGTCGCTCGCTGCAGTGGTACCTGCGGATGGCCGACGCCGCCGACCACCTGCTGACGTGCCGGTCGTACTGCGTGCCACTCGGTCACACCAGGACTCGTCCACCGGCGGCACCCTTCGCCGATCGGCTCCAGGCATTGCGGTGGTGCGACCGCGAACGCGTCAACCTGATGGCCGCGATCCGGCAGGCGTCCGATCGCGGCGAGCACGCGATCGCCTGGCGATTACCGGTGGCGCTGTGGGGGTTCTTCTTCCTCAGCAAGCCGTGGGGGGAGTGGACCAGTGCCTTGACCATCGGCCTGGCCTCGGCCCGCGAGATCGGGGACCGTCGTGGCGAGGGGTGGACGCTGCACTCCCTCAGGGAGGCCGAGTTCAGCATGCACCGGGCGGGGAAGGCGGCCGGGTACGTCCAGCAGGCGCTCGGGATCTTCCGGGAGATCGGTGACGAGTGGGGTGTCCGAGAGGCACTGAGCAACGTGGGATACGCCCACCGCCTGCAAGGACGTCCCGTCGCGGCTTTGGCGGCACTGCACGTCGCGCTGGACTCGTGGCGGGAGACCGACGACCAGTGGGGACTGGCGTGGACGCTGCACAGCCTGGGCGAGACCCACCTGGACCTGGGGCAGTGGGACGACGCCGGACAGGTCCTGCGTGAGGCGCTGCGCCTGTTCGGGGCCATCGGGCACAGGCAGGCGGAGGGGTTCGCCCTGGGGAACCTCGGACGCGTCCTCCTCGGCACCGGGCGGTTCACACAGGCCATCGAAGAGTTCCGACGGGCCATGGCGATTCACGACGAGGTCGGAGACCGCTGGAGTGCGTCCCGCACCCTGAAAGACATCGGCACCGCGCTGCACGCCACCGGAGCGACCGCCGCCGCCGTCGACCACTGGCGGGACGCCCTTGCCATCTGCGAGGGCCTCAACGACCGGGCAACGGCGGACGAGATCCGAGCGCTGCTCGAGCCGTGACCGCGCCGACGCGTCGCCTGCGGCCCGGGCGAGCGGGAACCGTCCGAGGGTGGTGGACATCGTGTTCACCCCGTCGCGGTCCGCGGCGGGATTCGAAGTCCGGTGTGGACGGTCGTGGGTTCAGGCGGGTCGGCGGGGTGGCGTCTTGGTGGCGGGGGTGTTGTGGTGGGCCAGCAGTTCTTCGACGCCGAGGAGGAAGGTCTCGCAGATCGGGGCCGGGTCGGAGAGGCAGCCCGCCGCCATCGCGCCGTCCCGCAGCATGACGAAGTGCCTGGCCGCCGGTTCGGGTGCGGTGGCGCCGGTCCGGGTCAGCAGGTCCGTGACGGTTCGCAGGAACCACTGCCGGTGCTCGACGACGGCCTGGTGCACCGGATGGTCGGGATCGGGGTACTCGGCCGCGGCGTTGAGGAACGCGCAGCCGCGGAAACCGGATGATCGGATGCCGTCGGCGATCGACCCGGCGACCGCTCGGACGGCGTCCTCCGCGGAGAGGTCTTCGGTCAGGGCGGCGGACGTCTGGGCGCGGATCGCCCGGTCGGCCTCGTTGAGGTAGGCGACCAGCAGGTCGTCCTTGCTCGGGAAGTGCCGGTAGAGCGTGGCACGGGTCACGGAGGCCTCGGAGACGATCCGGTCGATGCCGACGGAGTGGAGACCTTCCGAGTAGAACAGCCGGCTCGCCGTGGCCAGCAGTCGGGATCGCGCTTCGGACACCGGTTCGTCCACCTCCCTGTTCCAGACGTCGAGCCTAGTGGGTAGAACGTTCGGTCTTGACACGGGGGCGGCACGGCGGCAGGCTACTGACTATACCGAACGTTCTCCTCACTTGCCGCGTTCTCCGCTCGGGGGAGCCGTGGCCTGCGAAAGGATCACCGTGACCACCGTTGCCCCGTCCGTCGTCGACAGCACCACGGCCGCACTGCGCAGGCTGTACTTCGTGCGCTTCGGATTCGCCATCGCCTGGGCCGCCCTGCTGTTCGCCACCGGGTCGGACCTCGGGCCGCTGAGCGTCGGCCTGCTCGTCCTTTACCCCCTGTTCGACGTGGCCGCGGCCGTAGTCGACGCGAGGTCCTCCCGCGCCACGGGTCTGGCTCGCGGGCTGCACGTGAACGTCGCGATCAGCCTGCTCGCCGCCGTCGGCGTGGCCCTCGCCTGCGCCTCCGGCGTGCCCGCCGTCCTGCGCGTGTGGGGCGCCTGGGCGATCGTCTCGGGGCTCGTCCAGCTGGTCGTGGGCGTCGGCCGCCGCAGGATGGGCGGCCAGTGGCCGATGATCCTCAGCGGCGGCCTGTCGACGCTGGCCGGCGCCTCGTTCGTCACGGCGGCCTCGGCGGCGAGCCCGTCGCTGGTCAACGTCGTGGGTTACGCGACGTTGGGCGGCATCTTCTTCCTCGTCTCGGCGCTGCGCCTCGGTCGTGGTGCTCCGCTGACGAGAGCGGCCTGATCCGAGCGGGGCGGTCAGGCCGGGTCGGGGTCGTGGTGGCGTCTGTGCCGGGTTCTCGCCGGCCGGGTGCCCGCGGTGGACGGCGATTTGGTGGTGGGTTGGGGTTTCACGGTTCCGCGCACTTCGACCTGGCGGTCTTCGACCAGGCCGCGGTAGGTGTAGACGCCGCGCTTGTCGCGGTCGGAGCCGACCAGTTCGAGGTCGAGGACGGCGGCCCAGTTGACCAGGCGTTCCAACACCTCCGCGGTCGGGCAGGACTCCGGCACGACGCCGCGCAGGACGCCGTGCGAGTCGATCTCCCAGTGCAGGCCCCGGTCTCCCAGCACCGGGGCCGCGCCGGTTCCGTACCGGTTCACGGCTTCGGTCAGGGCGGCGTCGAGGATGCGGGTCAGCGGCAGCAAGGTGGACCATCTTCCGGTGGCGGGGCTGTCTCGGCCCTCATCATCTCGGCACCGGTCGTGACACGATCGGGCGATCCAACGCCCCCTCGGTACTACTCAGGGCGACTCGCGCCAGCCGTGCTCCAGCAAGTCGAAGACGGCGTCCAGCGCGGCGTGCGGGTCCGGTTCGCTGCCGGCCAGGTCGGGGATCTCCAGGACGTAGCGGGCCAGGGCGCGGATGGCGATGTCGTCCCCGGCACGGCCGGTTTCCGCGGCGATGGCCTCGGCCAGCGCGTCCCGGCCGCGCAGCCACAGCTTGACCTGGTACTGCCGCAGTGCCGGCGTGCCGGAGATCAGCTCGGTCTTGCGCCGGAACCCGGGCGGTGCGTCGCGCCGGAACGGCCCGCGGGCGGACAGGAACTCCCGCAACGCCCCCAGCACCGACTGACCCGGGGCGCGGTCGCGCACGGCGGCGACCACGGCGGCGGTGCGCTCGCTGCCGTCGTCGAAGATCAACGACTCCTTGCCGTCGGGGAAGTGCTTGAACACCGTGGCCAGCGCGGTGTCGGCGGCCGTCGCGATCTCGGCCACGGTCACGTTGTCGTAGCCGCGCTCCAGGAACAGCTCCATCGCCGCCTCGGACAGCGCCTGGCGCGTCCGCGCCTTCTTGCGCTCCCGGCGTCCGACCGTCTCCACGACCGGATCGTAGCGAGATCCGGAGCGACGACAAAAGTAGAGTCATTCTATCTTTGATACGGTTCTACTTACACGGGTCGTCGTCGACGATCGGACGGACGGGAGCAAGACGTGAGCACCACGATCACCAACGCGCGGATCTTCGACGGAGAGCGGCTGGCGGACGCGGACACCGTCGTGATCGACGGTGGCGTCATCAGCCGGGTCGGGGGACCGGCGCCGGCCGGCGGCGAGACCGTCGACGCCCGCGGCGGCACGCTGCTGCCCGGCCTGTTCGACGCCCACGTGCACACCAGTGAGGAAGCGCTGGCACTGGCGCTGCGCTTCGGCGTCACGACCGAGCTGGAGATGCAGGGCGTCAACACCAAGCCCAACCGGGCGCACCTGACCGACAACGACGCGGTCGCCGACGTGCGGTCGGCCGGGTTCGCGCTCACACCACCCGGCGGTCACCCCAGCGAACTGTTCCCCGAGGGGTTCCGCCCCGGCGGCGGACGCCGGCCCGCCGGCGGGATCGTGCAACCGTTCTGCACCAGCCCGGAAGAGGCGGTCGCGTTCATCCCGCGGTTGATCGAAGCGGGCTCGGACTACATCAAGTTCATGATCGACGACGGCACCGTCGAGGGGCACCCCGGCCTGCCGGTGCTCGACCCGGACACGGTGGCCGCCGGGGTGGCCGAGGCCCACCGGCACGGCGTGCTCACCGTCGCCCACGCCCTCACCGTCGAGGCGACCAGGACGGCGGTCGAGGCCGGCGTGGACGGGCTGGTCCACCTGTTCATGGACCGGCCGCACACCGACGAGATCATCGAGCTGATCGCGTCCTCGGGCGCGTTCGTCGTGCCCTGCGCGGTCCTCAACGCCTCCATGATGGGCATCACCGGCGCCGACCTCGCCGACGACCCGCGGGTGTCCTCCCGCCTCGACCCCGCCTGGGACGAGACCCTGCGCAGCAGCTTCGACCGCTACCCGCAGGGCGACCTCGACGCCGTGCTCGCCTCGGTCAAGGCCCTGCACGACGCGGGCGTCGACCTGCTCGTCGGCACGGACGCGTCGTGGCCGCTGCCGTTCCTGGGCGGCCTGGCCCACGGCGCCAGCGTGCACCGGGAACTGGGCTACCTCGTGCGCGCCGGTCTCACCCCCGCCGAGGCGTTGACGGCCGCCACCCTGACCCCGGCCCGGCGCTTCGGCCTCACCGACCGCGGTCGCATCGCCGAAGGTCTGCGCGCCGACCTGCTGCTGGTGGACGGCGACCCGACCACCACGATCTCCGACACGCTCAACACCCGTGCGGTGTGGCGCCGTGGCACCCGCGTCGTGCTCTGACCGTGCAAGTGGAGTGACGAAACCCACCTACCGGATCGGTCGGCTTACCGACCGAATCGGTCGGTGGGTCCGTACCGTGGAGGCATGGCGCGAGCGCTGACCGAGGACCAGTTGCTGGACCGCGTGGCGGGTTTGTTCGCACGGCACGGTTTCGACCACACGTCGGTGAAGGACCTGGCCGACGCGGTCGGGCTGTCGAAGGCCGGGCTGCTGCACCACTACCCGAGCAAGCAGGCCCTGTTCGACGCTGCCCGCGACGTCGGCCGCACGCACAGCCGCGAGCTGATCGCGCAGGCCGAGCGGGCGCCCGCCGGTCCGGCGCGGGACCGGCGGGCCGTGGAGCTGCTGGTCGACTTCGCCCTGGACCGGCCCGGCCTGATCGCGCTGGAGTCCCGCGCGATCAGCCTGCTGGGCGCCGACGACGTGGACGGCGACCTGGACGCCTTGTCCCAGCACGTCTTCACGGTGTTCGACGTCGAGCAGGGCACGGGCGACACGGCCCGGCTGGTCCGCGTGATCGGGATGCTCAGCGCCCTGGCCGTGCTCAGCCTGGCCGCCAACCACGCGGGGGACAAGACCGCGTGGCGCCCCCACATCATCGCCACCTGCCTCGACGCGCTCGGGCACCGCGACCCATCCCACCCGGAGGCCTGACCCCCATGGCACGTCTGCTGTACCGACTCGGCTTCGGCGCGCACCGGCGCCGCCTGGTCGTCGTCCTGCTGTGGCTGCTCGTGCTCGGCGGCACGGCGTTCGGCGCGAGCACCCTGGCCGGCACGACCTCCGGGTCCTTCTCCATCCCCGGCCAGGAGTCCACCACCGCCCTGGACAAGATCTCCGAGGAGTTCGGCGCCGGCGGCGGCGCGACGGCACGCGTGGTCGTGCAGGCGCCGTCCGGGCAGCAGGTGACCTCGCCCGAGAACGCGCCGAAGCTGGCCGCGCTCGTGGCGGAGCTGTCGAAGCTGCCCGGCGTGACGTCGGCGAGCAACCCGCTCGACCCGCGCGCGCCGACCGTGAACGCGGGCCAGGACGTGGCCTACAGCACGGTCACCTACGACGCCGAGCCCGGCGAGGTCACCGAGGAGCAGCGCAACGCGCTCTTCGACGCCACGCGCGGCGTGAGCGGGCTGACCGTCGAGGCGACCGGTGAGGCCTTGCAGGCGCCGCCGCACGTGGGCGGTCCGGCGGAGGTCATCGGCGTGGTCATCGCGCTGCTCGTCCTCGCCGTCACCTACGGCTCGCTCGTGCTGGCGGGCATGAACCTGCTGACCGCGTCCGTCGGCGTGGGCATCGGCGCGCTGGGCGTCACCATCGCCACCGGCTTCATGGACCTGCAGTCCACCACCCCGATCCTGGCCGCGATGCTCGGCCTGGCGGTCGGCATCGACTACGCCCTGTTCATCATCAACCGCTACCGGCAGGAACTGCGCCGCGGCCGGGACGTGGGCGACGCCATCGGCACGGCGGTGGGCACGGCGGGTTCCGCCGTCGTGACCGCGGGCCTGACCGTGGTCATCGCGCTGGCCGGGCTGGCCGTGGTCGGCATCCCGTTCCTGACCCAGATGGGCGTGGCCGCCGCGTTGACGATCGTGGTCGCGGTCCTCGTCGCCGTCACCCTGGTCCCCGCCGTGCTCGGCTTCCTCGGCCGCCGGGTGCTGCCGCGCAAGCAGCGCGACGTGCCCGCCGAGGACGCCGAGGCGCACGAGCGCGGCTTCTTCCGCGGCTGGATCGGCGCGGTCACCCGCAACCGGGTCGCGGCGCTGCTGCTGGCCGTCGTCGGCCTGGGCGCGATCGCCGTGCCCGTGCTGTCGATGGAGACCACGCTGGTCGCGGCGCCGCCCGCCGACTCGAGCCAGGCCCGCGCGGAGAAGCTGCTCGAGGACGGCTTCGGCGAGGGCTTCAACGGCCCGCTGGTCGTGCTGTTCGAGGGCGACAACGCCGCCGCGACCGCCGCCGGCGCGATCGGGACCATCCAAGGCGCCGAGGACATCGCGCTGGTCACGCCCCCGGTGCCCAACGCCGACGGCACGGCCGCGATGGTGACCGTGATCCCGGAGTCCGGCCCGGCGACGGCCGCCACCGAGCAGTTGGTCACCGACCTGCGCGACCGGCTCGCCGACGTGGACGGCGCGACCACGTACGTCACCGGCGCGACCGCGGTCAGCGTGGACGTGGCCGTGGCCCTGGACCAGGCCATGCCGGTCTACCTGGCGCTGGTGGTCGGCCTCGCGCTGGTGCTGCTGGTGCTGGTGTTCCGGTCGATCCTGGTGCCGCTGGTGGGCGTGCTGGGCTTCCTGCTCACCATCGGCGCGTCGCTCGGCGCCACGGTCGCGGTGTTCCAGTGGGGCTGGCTGGCCGACGCGGTCAACCTCGACGCCACCGGACCGCTGCTCAGCCTCACCCCGATCCTGATGGTGGGCATCCTGTTCGGCCTGGCCATGGACTACCAGATCTTCCTGGTGTCCCGGATGCACGAGGCGCACCACCACGGCAAGCCGCCGCTGGCCGCGATCGACACCGGCTTCCGCCAGGCCGCGCCGGTGGTCGTGGCCGCCGCGCTGATCATGTTCTCGGTGTTCGCGGGCTTCGTGCCCGCCGGCGAGGGCCCGATGAAGTCCATCGCGTTCGCGCTGGCCATCGGCATCCTGGTCGACGCGTTCGTGGTCCGCATGGTGCTGGTGCCCGCCGCGCTGGCCCTGCTGGGCGAGAAGGCCTGGTGGCTGCCGAAGTGGCTGCGCCGGCTGCCCGCCCTGGACGTGGAGGGCGCGGCGCTGGAGGAGGACCGGAAGGTCCTGGTCGACGCCACCCGCTGACCGCGACCGGTCCGGCTCCGCTCAAGCGGTGCCGGACCGGTTCGGCGGCGTCAGACCGACTTCGCGAGCCACTCGTCGAACGTGGTCGGCGCGATGCGGGCGTCCGCGCCCGGCAGCAGCGCGTTGCCGGCCATCTCCGGGCCGAACACGCCGTCCCACGTCGGCACCAGGCGCACGTCCCGGCCACGCGCCCGGTGCGTGCGCCGTGCCATGTCGACCAGGTCCTGCGTCTCGGGACCGGCGACGTCCACGTGCCGCCCCCGCGGCTCCCCGGTCGCGACCTCGGCCAGGACGTCGGCGACGTCCTGCGGCGCGATCGGCTGCACGAGCAGTGGCGCGATGGTGGCGACGCCGTCCTGCTCGGTCCAGCCCGCGACCATCTCGGCGAAGTCGTGGAACTGCGTGGCGGGCACGATCGTCCACGGCACCGGGCCCTCGGTGACCAGCCGCTCCTGCTCGCGCTTGCCCGCGTAGTGCACGTTGCCCTCGATGTCGGCGATCCCGACGATCGACAGCAGCACGTGGTGCCGCACGCCGGCCCGCGCCTCGGCCGCGAGCAGGTTGCGGGTCATGTCGCTGAACAGCCGCACGGTCTCGGCCCGGTCCGCCGCGGCCACGTTGACGGCGTCCACCACCGCGTCCACCCCGGCCAGCGCCGCGTCGAGCCCTTCGCCGGTCGACAGGTCCACCCCGGCCGACCGGCTGACGCGCACGACCTCGTGCCCGGCCCGCTCCAGCGCGGCGACGGTGAGGGAGCCGATGTTGCCGGTCGCTCCGGCGACTGCGATCCGCATGACGATCCTTCCGCTTCACGTCTGTGCCACGAACCTATCTCGGACTAAATAGATCCGCAATATCTTGGATAGACTGGCCCGGTGAAGCTGCCGGTGAGCACGGAGTGGGTCCTGCACTGCGCGACGACGCTGGCGCAGCTCGAACCGGGCGCCACCGCGTCGGCCGCCCAGCTCGCGGCGTACTACGACCTGCCGGCGCCATACCTGGCGAAGCAGTTGCAGTCGCTGGTCAAGGCGGGTGTGCTGGCCGCGACGACCGGCCCGCGCGGCGGCTTCCGGCTCGCCCGGCCCGCGGCGGAGATCACGCTGTTGCAGGTCGTGGAGGCGGTCGACGGCGCGTCCTCGCCGTACGAGTGCCGGGAGATCCGGCAGCGCGGCCGGGGCGCGTTGCCGCCGCAGGACTGCCGGGACACGTGCGTGCTGGCCGCGAAGATGGCCGACGCGCACGACGCGTGGCGGCGCACCCTGGCCGCGGAATCGCTCGCGGACGTGCTCGCCGCCCTGCCGCCGACCGCGCCGGCCCGCACCCGCTCGCTCCTCGCCGCGACCGCGTCCCCTTCCCGCCGGACTCCCTGACGCGGATTCCACCGAACGTCTGCGCGACCGCTGCGCCTACCGCTATAGCTGTACGCCTGGGAACGGCCGACGCGCCTGCGCCGTCTGACGGCGTGGTGTCGAGTGGACTGGGTGGGGCGGACATGAGTGGGTTCGGGGCGGTGCCCGAGGAGTTGCGGCGGGCGGCCGGGCAGATCGGCGACGTCGGCGACAAGGCCGCGGGCCTGGTGTGGCGTGGTCCGAGCGGCGAGTACGGGCACGCCGGGGTGGCCGGCGCGTGGGAGCTGTTCATCGAGGAGATGCGGGCCCACGTGGAACGGCTGCGGCAGCAGGCCGACGAGCACTCCATCGGGCTGCGCGCGGCGGCGTCGTCCTACGTGGACGTCGACGAGGCGCGCGTGGACGTCTTCGGCAGGCTCAACCCGCGAGGGCCGGTGTCCTGATGGCCGCACGACTCGGCGAGACGAACGACCCCAAGGCACTCGTGCCCGGTGAGCCCGAGCTGATCTCCGGTGACCTCCGGCAGCTCGTGCGGACGCTGCGGATGGTCGTGGCCGTCGGCCAGGACCTCGGCGGGATCGACGCCGGCGGCTGGAGCGGGGCCGCGAGTGGCGCGTTCCGGTCGGCTTTCCGGGCCGAACCGCCCCGCTGGCTCCAGGCCGGGGAAGACCTCGGCGGCGGCGGCCGGCTGCTGGCCGACTACGGCGACGCGCTGGTCGCGAGCCAGCGCGAGGCGCAACGCGCGGTGGAGCTCTACCTGGAAGCGCAGGCCGCGACCCGCCTGGCCGCCGCCGAGCACGCCGCGATGGCGCTCTCCGGCACGCCGACCGCGCCGTTGCAGGACCCCGGCCAGTCCGGCACGGCCCAGGCGCAGAAGGTGCTGGACGACGCGCGCAAGGGCCTGTCCGGCATCGGTGACGTGGTCGCCAAGGCGCTCGGCTGGGAGTCCGACGGCAAGGGCGGCTACAAGAAGTCGTTCGGCAAGAAGTCCTACGGCGCGTCCTACCGCGAGAAGGACGAGGAGGGCGAGGACACCGGCGGCTGGCAGTACGGCGTCGACGGGCGCTCGTACGAGAGCAAGTCCGGCAGCGAGTCCAAGCGCCTGCTCACCGACGCGCTCGGCGAGATCGCCGAGAAGGTCGGCATCGACCTGCACGAGCGCGAGTGGGGCGACGACAACCACGTCGACGTCAAGCACGGTGCGAAGGACGGCGACTTCGACGCGGGCCCGATCTCGGGCAAGGGCCGCATCAGCGGCTCGGTCCTCGGCGCGGACGCCGGCTACACGGCGACCGCGAGCTACGCGGGCGTGTCGGTCGGCGCGCACGCGGGCGCGTACCTGGCCAGTGGGTCCGCCGAGGGCGAGATCAAGCTCGGGCAGCACGCGGGCGTGTCCGGCAGCGCCGAGGGCACGGTCGGCGTGGGCGCCGAGGTGAAGGGCTCCATCGGCGTGCTCGGCGCCAAGGGCAACGCGGAGGCGTTCGCGGGCGCCAAGGTGTCCGGCGAGGCAGGCGCCGAGGTCGCGGGCATCGGCGCGGGCGTGAACGGCGAGGCGTGGGCCGGGATCGGCGGGCACGCGAGCGGGCAGTTCGGCGTGGGCGACGACGGCAAGTTCCACGTCGGAGGGTCGGTGGGGCTCGCGTTCGGCGTGGGTGGCAAGGTCGGGTTCGACGTCACCGTCGACCCGGTCGAGGTCGTGGAGACGGTGGTCGACGTCGCGGACGACGTGGGCGAGATCGCCAAGGACGTCGGCCGGGGCGTGGAACACGCCGGCCGCGCGATCGGCCGCCTGTTCGGCCGATGAACACCCCCAGGAGGACCCCAGGCATGGCCACCACCCTTCCGGTGCCGATCGAGTTCTCGCTGCCCGACGGGTGGCTCTCGGCACCGCCCGACGAGGTCGGCGCGCCGCAGGCGGCGTTCGTCGCGCTGCACCCCGGCTCCGCGGCCGGGTTCACCGCCAACATCACGATCAGCGGAGAGGCCCGCGCCGACGACGTGACGCTGGCGCAGCTCGCCGAGCGGGCCGCGGCCCGGCTGGAACGCGGCGTCGGCCCGGTGGAGGTCGGGCGGCGCACCGAGCTGGAGTCCGCCTACACGCAGGTGCTGCGGCTGACCGCGCCGGTCGGCGGCCGTCCGGTGGACCTGGTGCAGTTGCAGGTGTTCCTGGCCATGGCGGACACGCGCGACGAGCGCAGGCGTGCGGTGCTGGAGATCGTGCTCAGCGCCACGCCCGCGCAGTTCGAGGAGCTGGTGGACGACTTCCAGGCGTTCCTGAAGACGATCCGACCCGACGAAGGGGCATCCCGGTGACGGAGTCCGCCGACATCCTGCTGCGCCGCATCGAGGCCATCGACACGGCCGCGGCCGACAACCGGCTGCGCGCGGAGTCGTTCCGGCGCATGGCCGAAGGGCTGCGGGACGTGGTCGGCACGGCGACGTCCGGCGACGGCGTGGTGACCGTGGTCGCCGGGTCGGACGGCGCGGTCAAGTCGATCGCGTTCGGACCGGCCGTGCGCACGACGGACCCGGCCGCGCTGTCGTCCGCCACGCTGCGCGTGATCGCGCTGGCCCGCGCGGACGCGGCCCGCAAGCAGGCCGAGGTGGTCCGCGCGGCGCTGGGCGACACGAAGCTGCTCGACCAGGTGCTCGCCGAGGACCGGCGGGTGTTCGGCGACGAGCCGCCCCAGGAGCTGCCCGCCGCGATCCCGCCCCGGGTGGTCCGCCGGACCGCGCCGGTGCCGGACGAGGAGCCGGAGCCCGCCTACCTGAGCCGCGACGCCTGGTGAGTCAGGAGCCGCGGACGCGGCCCCGGCTGTGCTTCTCGCTGATCGTCGCGGTGCGGTACCGCAGTGCGATCCGGTCGTGGGTGGCCACGGGGTAGGGGCGCGCGCCACGACCACGCCGATCAGCGAAGTCCATTGTGGAGCGATGGATTTCCGGCAGGGCAGCGGGAGGTGCGGTCAGGTGGCGGCGGGCTTGAGCTTGCGCGCCAGGTGCTCGGGCCTGGCCCGGCGCACCTCGGTGGCCCAGCCCGGCTTCTCGAACACCCGGATCAGGCGTGTGGTGATGTCCACCTCGTGCGTGCGGTGACGTGGTCTCCGCCGCCGGGGTGTCGGGCGGACCGGTGTGGAAACACCCGGCGCCCCTCGGCTCCAGACTGGGCCGAGGGGCGCCGGGCTTCATGTCTCCGCCGGCGTCACCGCTGGTAGGAGCAGGTCGAGCCGAGGGTCAGAGGGCGCGGACGCCGACGGCCTGCGGGCCCTTGGGGCCCTGGTTGACGTCGAACTCGACGCGCTGGTTCTCCTCGAGGCTGCGGTAGCCGTTGCCCTCGATCTCGGAGTAGTGCACGAAGACGTCCGGGCCGCCTTCCTGCGCGAGGAAGCCGAAGCCCTTCTCCGAGTTGAACCACTTCACGGTTCCCTGAGTCATGATCTCTCCCTTGTCGGTGCCGGCAGCGGCGCCCCGAACAGGGCACCGGGTCGGATTTCAGACGACGACTTCTCCAGCTTGTCCCGCAAGGCAAAGGAAGAACTTCGTCCGCAACATCATTCCCGCGAAACTACGATGGAAACACGGACACAAAATTGACGACCGCCCCGTACAACCGCGACCCGCCCCGATTGGTTCCCCCGGGCCGCCCGGAGTGGCCCAAGTCACCCGTTCGGGGGTGCGTAGGTCGGGCGCGGCAGGATCGCGTCCAGCAGCTCCCGCGGGCCGTCACCGCTGGTCACAGCCGTGGCGACGGCGCTGAGCTTCAGGTTGTGGCTGCGCGCGTAGCGCCGCAGGACGCCGAACGCGGCGTCCACGTCCACGCCGAAGCGCTGCGCGAGGAACCCCTTGGCCTGCTCGATGACGACCCGGCTGTCCAGCGCGGTCCGCAACTGCTCGGTCAGGACCTCCTGCCGCCGGATCGACCGCTCCTGCAACAGGCCGATGGTGGCCACGTCGACCAGCGCCCTGGCGGTGCGCGCGGCCGTGTCGGACAGCTCGCCGGCACGCGTGCGGAACAGGTTGAGCGCGCCGATCACGTCGTCGCGCAGGCGCATCGGCACGGCGTCCACGGCCACGTACCCGCTGCGCGCGGCGGCGGGTGCGAACCTCGGCCACCTCGCGCCGGCGGTCCTCAGGTCCGGGTGGCCCACCCGGGCGCCGGTGGCGAACGCCTCCAGGCACGGCCCCTCGTCGTTCTGGAGCTGGAACAGCTCGAGCAGCCGCACCCGCTCGTCGGACGTCGCGATCAGCCGCAACCCGCCGTCCTGGTCGGCCAGCAGCAACCCGACGGCGTCCACGCCGACGAGCTCCACGCACCGCTCGACCAGCACGTGCAGGAAGTCGGTGACGTCGAAGTCCTCGGTCAGGGTGTCCGCCAGCTCGACGAACGCCTCCAGCAGCCGGTCCTCGCCCATCACGGTCACCTCCACCGGACGACCAGCGTATGGCAGCGCCCGGCCGCGGTCATGCGCACCGCGCGGTCGGGTCGGCGCGGCCACCCCGCCGGGTCACGACGAGTCCGAAGTGGAGGGTGCGGTGCGTGCTCGCGTGCATTGTGGACGGACGGCGGCGGCGCGGTGCCGCCGACGGCCCGCCGCACGCCGGTGCCCCCGTCCGCCGGTCGGGACCGGGCGGGCCGCGCCGGGCTCCACCGCCGGACCGAGAGCCGGGCCGCGAGCCGCGCCGGACACGCTCACCGCAACGCTGTGGCGGTCACGGCACCACGACGTGTACCGTGGTGCCATCGGGGGCATTCCTCACTTCTTCGAACCCCGAACACCCTCGCGCCGTGCGGGGATCTCCGGACCGGCATCGCCGGCCGTGAGCACGCACCGGACGCGGAGAAAGTCGGAAGCACATGTCATCCACGTACCAAGAGCTGTTCAGCCACCCGGACACGGACCGGCCCGAGGACACGAGCGGTCCGCGCCGCGACGAGCAGCGCTCCTACACCGACCTGTTCCGCGAGCCGGCCGACGTGCCGCCGCAGAGCACCGGGAACACCACCTCCTGACCCGCGGGACACCCCTCGGCGCCTCCGCGCGCCGAGGGGTTCCCTTCGCGGACGTCAGGCCGCGGTCACTCCGCGCGCCACAGCGCGGGCACGTTCGGCGGTTCCCACCCCGGCTGGGCGAGGTGCCCCTGCAAGCACACGTACCCGACGCCGTTGTAGGTGACGGTCGCGCCGACCGCGTAGTTCGTGCCCGCGGCCCACGTGCCGCCGCCCGGCGACGACGGCGTGGTGCCGGTCGTCGTGGAGGTCGGCCGCGTGGTGGTGGTCTGCGGGACGTTCAGCACGAAGTCGAACTTCGCCTCACGGCCGCTGCCGACCGTGCGCACGTCCATCAACAACCTCGGGTCGAAGATGCTGTCGGTGCTGTTGCGCGGCTCGCCCGGGAAGTACAGCTGGGTGGTGAGCACCGGCCGCCCGGGGGCCTGCACCTTCACGTGGATGTGCCGGGTGCGGCCGGGGTAGAGGCCGGGCACGATCGTGGTCAGCGTGAACGTGCCGTCCGGGTTGGTGAACTGGTGGCCGCGGAACCGGTAGCCGGTGTTGTCGTACACGCCGTTGACGTCGGCCTGCCAGAAGTCCATCAGCACGTTGCCCAGCGGCAGGCAGGCCAGCCCGAACACGTAACCGGTGACGGTGAGCCTGGTGCCCGGCGTGCCGGCGTCGACCAGCGAGGTGCGCTGCGGCGAGTTCGGCTTGAAGTACGGCCCCTCGGTCTGCGGCGGGGTCGGGTCGTCGCCGTCGTCGCACGCCGGCGTCAGCTCCAGCGGGCCGCCGTCCGGGCCGATCGTGCGGGCCAGCGCGGGCACGCCCATCAAAGCCACCGGCAGCGCGACCCCGGCCGCGACCGCCGCGCGCAGCACCGTCTTGCGGCTGAGGTGGCGGGCGTCCGGCTCGTCACCCGGGGGTCGCCCGGTCGTGCCGCGGCCGCCGTCCGTGGGTGCGTCCATCCTTGCTCCTTCGGGCCTGCTCCTCGTGGGGGCGTGGGTTCGGGATCGTTCGCCGATCAGCACGAACCTACGGACGCGGTCACGTCCGCGACGATGGACTGACGCCGCTGGTCGTGGTGATCCTCGCGGTCTCCGTTACCCGTCGTCTCACTGTGAACGGCCGGCCGAGCGCCGGAACGCGCCGGGGCTCGCGCCCGTCTCGCGGCGGAAGAAGCGGCAGAAGTAGGCGGGGTCGTCGAACCCGACCCGGTGCGCCACCTGCCGCACGGTCAGCTCCGTCTTCGCCAGCAGGCGCTGCGCCTCCTGCGTGCGCGCCTGCCGCACCAGCTGCGACGGCGTGCGCCCGGTCGCCGCCTTCACCGCCTCGGTCAGGTAGCCGGGTGTGACGCCGATCCGCTCCGCGTACGCCCGCACGGACCACAGCCGGTGGTCCGTGCGGCCGGACAGCCGGACGAACTCCTCCGCCACCGCGCCGGACCGGGCGGGTGGCGCGGCGGCCGGTGTCGCGGGCAACCGGGCCGCGCGCACGACGAGCACGTGCAGCAACGCCCGCAGCACGGTCTCCACGCCCGGTTCACCGCGCCGGTACTCGTCGTGCAGCTCGGCGATCGACCGGCCGATCCGGGCGTGGGTGGGCTCGTCCAGCGTGAGCCAGGGCCGTTCGCTCAACCGGCGCAGCAGGTCGCGGTCGCCCGGGTGGTCGAGCAGGAAGTCGTCGGTGAACAGCAGGATCGAGCCCTGGAGGTCGCGCGCGTCGTCCCAGTGGTGCACCTGGCCGGGTGCGATCACGCACAGGTGCGGCGGGCGCAGCTCCCAGCGGGCCAGGTCGACCACGTGCGTGCCCGTGCCGCCGGTGACGTGCACGATCTCGTGGAACGTGTGCCGGTGCGGGAACGCCGCGCGCGCCATGGGCCCGATCGTGTCGAACGTGCCGACCGCGAACGGCGGCGCCTCGGGCACCGGCACCTCCAGCCGGTGCAGGGGCAGCTCGCCGTCCCGCGGCGTCCGGCAGGGCGTTCCGGGCAGGACCGTGGTGCCGCGCATCGTCGGACTCCCTTCGTCGATGAAGGTCCAGACCAATTTTCGCTACGGACACCATGGCACGGACGAGGGTGCGGTGGGGCTTCGCGGGGAACGCGTGACTAGGGGTGGAGGCCGGGTCCGACGATGCCGGGCCCGACGATGCCGCGCCCGACGACGCCCGATCCGCGCGGCGTCCGGTCCTCCGGTCCCGGGCGGCCTCCCAGCAGCACGTTGGTCAGCGAGGCGCGTTCGCCCGCCATGGCCCGTGCCACGTCGGCGAGCTCGTCGCCGATCACCGGCACGCCGCCCGCGCCGCCCGCGCCGTCGGCCCGCACCGCGTCCAGCACGGCCCGCCGCAGCAGCTCCTTGATGAACGACGCCGTGACGCCTTCGGTGGCCTCGACCACCGGTCCGAGGTCGGCGCGCAGGTCCACGCCCCGGCCGTACAGCTCGACCAGCCTGCGGCGGCCGTCCGCGTCCGGCCGGGGCACCTCGACGGCCAAATCGACGCGCCCGGGACGGTCGGCCAGCGCGCGTTCCAGCTCGTCGGCCCGGTTCGTGGTGAGCACGAACGTGACGTCCGCGTCCGCGCCGACCCCGTCCATCGCGTCCAGCAGCGTGAACAGCAGCGGGTTCGTCGGTCCGGTCGCGTAACCGCGGTCCATGGCCACCAGATCCACGTCCTCGACCACCACCATCGACGGCTGGAGCCGCCGTGCCAGCGCCGCCGCCTGCCCGATGAGCCGCATCGCCTGGCCGGTCAGCAGGATCACCGTGCAGTCGCGCAGCCTGCTCATCAGGTAGCGGACGGTGTGCGTCTTGCCGGTGCCGGGCGGGCCGTGCAGCAGCAGCCCGCGCTTGAGGTGCTGTCCCGCCGCGAGCAGCCGCTCGGAGTGCTCGGCGATGCCGACCACGTGCTGCTCGATCGAGTCCAGCACGCCGTCGGGCAGCACCACGTCGTCGGGACCCAGCGCCGGCCGCGGCAGGAACGTCACCAGCTCGTTGCCCCGGTGCTCGCTCACCCCGAACGCCAGCACCTGCCGCCGGAACACGTCGTGCTCCCGCATCAACCGCTCGATCTCGGCGCCGACCGCCCGTGCCGCCGCGCGATCGGACGCGAGCACCTCCAACCGGCACGCCGGCGGCCCGAAGTCGTTGGGCCCGCGGATGCCCACGAACACCGGCGTCCCGTCGGGCGAGGTCGTGGGCACCAGGCCGAGCTGGACGATCTCGACGCTGTCCTCCGGCCCCACCGCCGCGGTCGTGTAGTCGGCCGACCCGAGCCCGTAGCCGGCGGAGTGCCGTGCGGCCAGGAGCATCCCCATGATGTCCTCGTGCCCCCGGTGCTGCCCGCCCAGCCCGAACCACCCGGCGTCCGGCGTGTGCTCCGCGAGGTACGCGTCGACCCCTCGCTGGAGGTTGACGTGCTCCCACACCTCGAACCGCGTGGAAACCGACAGGACCTGCGCCAACCCGCACCCGAGGTGCTCGCGGACCCGCCGCACCAGCGGCCCGGCCTCCCCGTCCTGCTCCACGAGGTTCGCCGTCACCTGCATCAGCCGCCGCAAGCTGTTCGCGAGCGCCTTCGCCTCGTCGCCGGAAAGCTCCCCCACGACCACCACCCCCACCCGCCATCATCACGCATCCCGGCCGCGGTGTCGCGGGATCGCCGGGAACGGCGTGATGGTCTCGACGGCCGGGGATGGAGGTGCCGAGCGGGCCGGCGGGCACCCGGACGCCGTCGTGGCGGCCCGGCTCGGGACGTGACCGACGCGGGGGCGAACGATCGCCCATGGGCGGCAGGCGCGGTCGTTCCGGTGGCCTCGGCACGACCTGCCCGAGGGTTGGGCCGAAGGGAGTGTCGGAGGGGTCAGTTAGGATCGCGCGATGGCTTCGCAAGAGGTGCTGCGAAGGATCTTCGGGTACGAGTCCTTCCGCGGGGACCAGCAGGACATCGTCGACCACGTCGTCTCGGGCGGGGACGCGTTGGTGCTCATGCCCACCGGGGGCGGGAAGTCGCTGTGCTACCAGATCCCCTCCCTGGTGCGGGAGGGGACCGGGGTCGTTGTGTCGCCGTTGATCGCCTTGATGCAGGACCAGGTGGACGCGCTGCGGGACCTCGGCGTGCGCGCCGGGTTCCTCAACTCGACCCAGTTCCCCGACGAGCGCGCGCTGGTGGAGGCCGAGTTCCTGGCCGGCGAGCTGGACCTGCTCTACCTCGCCCCCGAACGCCTGCGCACCGAGCAGACCACCCGGCTGCTGGAGCGCGGCAGGATCGCCCTGTTCGCCATCGACGAGGCGCACTGCGTCTCCCAGTGGGGCCACGACTTCCGGCCCGAGTACCTGGCGCTGTCGCACCTGCACGAGCGGTGGCCGGAGGTGCCGCGCATCGCGCTCACGGCGACCGCCACGCCGGCCACGCACGCCGAGATCGCCGAGCGCCTCAACCTCGGCGCGGCGAAGCACTTCGTGGCCAGCTTCGACCGGCCGAACATCCAGTACCGGATCGTGCCCAAGAACGAGCCGAAGAAGCAGCTGCTCGAGCTGCTGCGCACCGAGCACCAGGGCGACGCGGGCATCGTCTACTGCCTCTCGCGCAACTCGGTGGAGAAGACCGCCGAGTTCCTCACCCAGAACGGCATCGCGGCCCTGCCCTACCACGCGGGCCTGGACGCGGGCACCCGTGCGCGCAACCAGTCCCGGTTCCTGCGCGAGGACGGCCTGGTGATGGTCGCCACCATCGCGTTCGGCATGGGCATCGACAAGCCGGACGTGCGGTTCGTCGCCCACCTCGACCTGCCGAAGTCCGTGGAGGGCTACTACCAGGAGACGGGCCGCGCGGGCCGCGACGGGCTGCCGTCCACCGCGTGGCTGGCCTACGGCCTGCAGGACGTCGTGCAGCAGCGCAAGATGATCGACGACTCCGAGGGCGACCAGCAGCACCGCCGCAAGCTCATGGCCCACCTGGACGCGATGCTCGCGCTGTGCGAGACGGTCGAGTGCCGCCGCGTGCAGCTGCTCGCCTACTTCGGCCAGTCGTCCACGGCGTGCGGCAACTGCGACACCTGCCTGAACCCGCCGGAGACGTGGGACGGCACGGTCGCCGCGCAGAAGGTGCTGTCGACCGTGGTGCGGCTGCGCAACGAGCGGCGGCAGAAGTTCGGTGCCGGCCAGACGATCGACATCCTGCTCGGCCGCAAGACCGCGAAGGTCATCCAGCACGACCACGACCAGCTCAAGGTCTTCGGCATCGGCACGGAGCTGAACGAGAGCGGCTGGCGCGGTGTCGTCCGCCAGCTGCTGGCCCAGGGCCTGCTCGCGGTCGAGGGCGAGTACTCCACGCTCGTCCTCACGCCCGCCGCCGACGAGGTGCTCTACCAGGGCCGCCAGGTGCTGATGCGGCGCGAGGCGGAACGCGCGGCCAAGGTCAAGACCGCCAAGGCGGCCAAGAGCGCGCCGGTCGACCTGCCCGCCGAGGCCGCGCCGGTGTTCGAGAAGCTGCGCACGTGGCGCACGGCGCAGGCGCGCGAGCAGGGCGTCCCGCCGTACATCATCTTCAACGACGCCACGCTGCGGCAGATCGCCGCCACGACGCCGTCGACGTTGGACGAGCTGAGCGCGATCAGCGGCGTCGGCGAGAACAAGCTGGCCAAGTACGGGCAGCAGATCCTGGACACGTTGAGCGCATGAACGACCTCCGCGCCGACTGCACCCGCTGCTTCGCCCTGTGCTGCGTGGTGCCCGCGTTCGCCAAGTCGGTCGACTTCGCGATCGACAAGCCCGCCCGCACGCCGTGCCCGAACCTGCGCGACGACTTCCGCTGCGGCATCCACACGAAGCTGCGCGACACCGGCTTCACCGGCTGCACGGTGTACGACTGCTTCGGCGCGGGCCAGCAGGTGGCGCAGGTGACGTTCGGCGGCACGAGCTGGCGTGACGACCCGGCGTCGGCGCAGGCGATGTTCGACGTCTTCCCGGTCATGCGGCAGCTGCACGAGTTGCTCTGGTACCTCACCGAGGCGCTGGAGCTGGAACCGGCCCGCGCCCTGCACCCCGCCGCGCGCGAGCTGAAGGAGACGATCGAGGCGCTCACCACCGGCACCCCCGAGGAGCTGCGGGCGCTGGACGTGGGCCCGCACTGGGAGCGCGCGAACGCCCTGCTGCTGCGCGCCAGCGAGCTGACCAGGGGCAAGGGCAAGAACCGCCGGGGCGCGGACCTGATCGGCAAGGACCTCAAGGGCGCGAACCTGCGGGCGTCCAACCTGCGCGGCGCGTACCTCATCGGCGCGAAGCTGGTCAACGCCGACCTGCGGCTGGTCGACTTCATCGGCGCGGACCTGCGCGGCGCCGACCTGTCCGGCGCGAACCTGACCGGCAGCTTCTTCCTCACCCAGGCCCAGGTGGACGCGGCCAGGGGCGACGGCGCCACGAAGCTGCCGAGGTCCGTGACCCGCCCGGCGCACTGGGTACGTCGCCAGGCGTAGTCGCGGGGGCCGCCGCCGGGCCGACGCGGTGACGGCGTCCCGAGAGCCACGCTGTGCGCCATGAAACCGAACGCGCGCAAGACGTGGCTGCTGCTGCACGTCATCACGTCCGTGGGCTGGCTCGGCGTCACCGTCGGGATGCTGGTGCTCGCGCTGGCGGCGTTCGACGCGCCGCAGCTCTACCAGGCGATGGAACTGCTCGGCGACCTCGTGGTGCTACCGCTGGCGTTGAGCGCGCTCGTCACCGGCGTGGTGGTGTCGGTGGGCACGAAGTGGGGCCTGGTGAAGCACCGGTGGGTGCTGGTGAAGTTCGTGCTGACCGTGATCGCCGTCGTCGCCACGACGTTCGGGCTGCGCTCGGGCCTGCACGAGGCGGCGGACGGCGTCGTGGGCACGGCGGGCGGTGACGTGCTGGCGGCGGCGTGCGTGTCGTTGGCGCTCTACACGTTCAACACCGTGCTGTCGGTGTTCAAGCCGTGGGGCCGGACCCGGTGGGGCTGAGCTCGGCACGTCTTCGCTCGACGCTGCGCGCCAACTCCGCCGGGTCGCACTCGGCCAGGTGGTCGCGGACCAGGTCGTGCGGGAACCGGTGCCCGTCCACCAGCAGCACGCGGTCCCGCGCGGAGTGCAGGATCGCCTTGCGGCGCAACGGGAACTCGTCCAGCGCGAGGGGCCGGGCGAGCAGTTCGGCGACGAGGTGGAACGGCCGGTTCGCGATCGGCGTGACGGCGAGGCCGACCAGCAGCCCGGTCACCGCGCCCCACGCCGACGGATCGACACCCGCACCGGCGAGCGCCGCCAGGCCCACCCCGAGCGCGCCCGCCGCCGGCAACCAGCGCAGACCGGCGGCAGGCCGGACCCGGACACCGGACCACACCTCGCGCAGGCCGCCGACGAACGCGCCCGCGACCGCACCCGACCCGAGCCCGATGCCCAGCCCGGCCAGCAGTTCCGGCGACGGTCCGGTCACCGCCATCGCCCCGGCGGGCACGAGCGCGCACGCCACCGCCCAGTACCGGTCGTGCGTGGTGCCGTACGCGACGAGCAGCGCGACCACGACGACCAGCCCGTACCCGACCGCCGCCGGCCACCGCGCGACCTGCGCGCCCAGCACCCCGCCGAGCACCGCCACCCCGCCGGTCACCACCGCGCCGGCCGCGAAACCCGTTGCGGCCCAGAGGTTCCCGCGACGGGGATCACCACGCGTCACCCGGAACGCGCTGCGCGGCACCAGCACCGCGGTCACGGCGGCGACCGCGGCCGGCACCAGCCCCAGCCGCACGCCCACCACGAAGCACAACGCCGCCGCCGCACCCGCCAGCGCGCCCGGCGCGGCCCGCCGGAACAGCCGCCACACCGCCTCAGGGCCGACGAAGTCCAGCCACACGTGCCGCGCGGGCAGCCGCGACCGCGCCACCAGGTCGTGCTTGCGTCGCGCGATCCGGGCCAGGAACCGCAGCGCGCGCACCGTCCGCTCCGGACCCACCGCGCCCCGTGCCGCCGACTCCACCAGGTAGGTGTCCAGCACGCCCCGGTACTCCGCCCGCCCCGCCCGGTACGCCAGCGCCAGCAGGCCGAACGCGAGCGGCGTGCGCAGCTCGTCCCACAGGTCCGGGTTCTTCTCCAGCTCGTCCTGCAGCCCGTCCAGACGGGGGCCGCACGCGGTGATCAGCTCCTGCACCACCGTGCGCGACAACGGTTCCACCCGCACGACGTCGTAGCGGGGCAGGTGCTCGTACTCGTCGCACGCGGTGCAGAGCACGACCTGGGGCACGTTCAACGCGGTGATCCAGGCCAGGCACTCGACCCGGTCGGCGGGCGCGAGCTCGTCGAGCCCGTCGAACAGCAGCACCAGGTTGCGCTCCCGCAGCCACGCCCGGCCGACCCGCGCCGCGATCCGGTACCGGTCGGCGAGCACGTCCAGCAGCCACGCGGTGAAGTCGTCGTCACGCCGCCACCCGGCGAGGTCCACCACCACCGGGATCGGCCGGACCGGGTCGAGGGCGGCCCGCGCCAGCAGCGCCTCGGCCAGCTCCAGCAGCAACGTGGTCTTGCCCGCGCCCGGCTCGCCCGCCACCACCAGCGGGTGGCGCAAGCGGGTCGACAGGCGCGGCCCGACCCTCGGCACGACACCGAGCTTGAGCCGCAGCTGCTCGGCCGGCGACCCGTCCACCCTCGCCCGCACGAACCGCTCCACCCGCTCCAGCGCGACCCGCCGGTTGGCCGGGTGCGCGGGGCGTCGGCGCACCAGCAGCGAGGCCAGCCGGTCCCACGCCGCGAGGCACGCGGTCAGCGCGGACAACCCGACCAGCGACGGCCACAGCCAGCGCGCGTGCGGGCCGAGCACCGGCAGCGCCGACCCGCCGGTGGCGGCGTTGATCGCGACGGGGACGAGCACGAGGAACGTCACCCCGCCGACCGCGACGAGGGCGACCAGGCGCGTGACGCGGCCGAGCCGTCGCACGTCCATGTGGCCTCCCACCAGGTCGCGATCGACGGTAACGGCGTTCGCGGCGCGGGGGTAGGCGGGTTAACGTGGTCGTCCGGTCACCGTCGGTGGTCGCGGCGGGCGTCGCGGCGGTCGGTCGGAGCCGGTTCAGCCCCGGAGGAAGTCCACCAGGAGCCGGTTGACCGCGGCCGGTTGCTCGAGGAACCCGAAGTGGCCCGCGTCGGCCACCTCCTCGTACCGCGCGCCCGGGATGGCGTCGGCGACCTCCCGGGCCAGGTACGGGGGCAGCACGCGGTCGTCGGCGAAGCCGACCACCAGGCACGGCACCGTGATGGCGCGGTAGGCGTCGAGCCGGTCGTCGAACTCGTTCATCTCCATCTGCGCCCGGACGCCCTTGCTCACCGCCGACCCGGTGAACTCGAACACGTCCAGCCAGTCCCGCACGCCGACGGGGTCGCGCAGCGTCGCGGGCGACAGGTTCAGCACCGCGTTCACCGCGGCGAAGTACCGCGGCGGCAACGTGATCCCCTGGTCGTGCAGCGCGCGCTCACCTTGCGACAACGCGGTCTGCACGGTGTCGTTGCGGCCCGCGGTCGCCAGCATCACGGCCTTCGACACCAGGTCCGGTCGGGCCAGCGCCAGCTCCTGCGTCACCCGGGCGCCCATGGACGTGCCGACGACGTGCGCTCGCCCGCCGAGCGATTCGACCAACGCCGCGACGTCGCCGACCAGGTCCTCGATGGCCATCCCGGAGGCGCACTCGTCCGTCGGCGGGATGCCGCGGTTGTCGAGCGTCGCGACCCGGAACCCGGCCTCGCGCAGCGCGGGCGCCTGGTGCGCGTGCCACACCCGGCCCGGGCTGCCGGTGCCCATGACCAGGACGACGAGGTCGCCCTCGCCGTCCACGTGGTAGCTGAGGTTGATCCCGTTGAGCGCGACGACCGGCATGGCAGGCAGGTTACTGATCGACTCCATACGACCGCTATCGCCCGCGCGATGGCGTTGCGGTGCGGGCCGGGCGCAGCCATAGGGTGACCCCATGAGGCGAGCGATCCTGTCGGGTTCCACGTTCGAAGAGCAGATCGGCTACGCGCGCGCCGTGGTCGACGGCGACTGGGTGCACGTCTCGGGCACCACCGGTTTCGACTACCGCACCATGACCATCTCCGACGACGTGGTGGCGCAGGCCGAGCAGTGCCTGGCCAACATCGGCGCGGCGCTGGCCGAGGCGGACAGCGGTTTCGCCGACGTGGTGCGGGTGACGTACTACCTGCCGGACCGCGCGGACTTCGAGCCGTGCTGGCCGGTGCTGCGCGCCGCGTTCGCCGACGTGCGCCCGGCCGCGACGATGCTGGAGTGCGGCCTGTCCGACCCGAGGATGCGCATCGAGATCGAGGTCACCGCGCACCGCCGGGCCCGCTAGCGCCGGGTGTGCGCCGGGTCACGCCGAGCGCGGGTTGAACGTGACACGGGTGTCAGGTTCGACCATGCGGCATGACCATCGACGCCCTCCGGGACGACACCCCGCCCACTACCGACAAGCTGCCCCTGCGGCCACTGCTCGCGCTGGCCACGGCCGCGTTCATCACCGTCCTGACCGAGGCTCTGCCCGCCGGCGTGCTGCGCGGCATGAGCGCCGGGCTGGGCGTGAGCGAGTCCGCGACCGGCCAACTGGTCACCGTCTACGCGATCGGCACGGTCGCGGCGGCGATCCCGCTGTCCGCGGTCACGTCCACGTGGCCGCGCAAGCGCTTGTTGCTGGCCGGGGTCGCGGGGTTCGCGGTGGCCAACACCGCCACCGCGGTGTCCGCCCACTTCCCGGTGGCCCTGGCCGCCCGGCTCGTCGCCGGCGTGGCGGCGGGCGTGGTGTGGGCGCTGCTGGCCGGGTACGCCCGCGCGGTCGCGCCCGAACACCTGCGCGGCAAGGCCACCGCGCTGGTCATGGCCGGCATCCCGGTCGCGTTGTCGCTGGGCGTTCCCGCGGGCACGTTCCTCGGCGGCGCGCTCGGCTGGCGTGCCGCGTTCTGGGCGATGACCGCCCTGGCCGTGGCGCTGGTCGCCTGGGTGGTGGCGGTGGTGCCCGACCGGCCGGGTCAGCCGCGCGGCGGACGGATCCCGGTCGCGCGCACCCTGGCGCTGCCCGGCGTGGCGCCGGTGCTGGTCGTGACGCTGGTGTTCGTGCTCGCGCACACGATCCTCTACACCTACGTCGCCGCGTACCTGGCCCGGCTCGGCCTGGCCGACCGGGTGGACGCGGTGCTGCTCGTGTTCGGCGTGGCGTCGGTGACCGGCATCTGGGTCGTGGGCGCGCACATCGACCGCCGCCTGCGCCTGCTCATGATCGCCGCCTGCGTGCTGTTCGCGGTCGCGGTCACCGCACTGGCCCTCACGTCCCTGGTCTACATCGCGGCGGCGTTGTGGGGCCTGGCGTTCGGCGGCGTGCCGACGTTGCTGACGACAGCGGTCGGCGACGCGGGCGGCGAGGCTGCGGACTCCGCGCAGGCCCTGCTGGTCACGCTGTGGAACGCGGCCATGGCGGGCGGGGGAGTCGCGGGCGGCCTGCTGCTCGACCGGCTCGGCGCGGGCTCGCTGCCGTGGAGCGCGCTGGCGCTCCTCGTGCCCGCGCTGATCGTGGTCGTCGCCGCCCGCGCGCACGGGTTCCCGGCGGCCCGGCGGTGATCAGCGCGGCCCGTGGGCGCCCCACTCGATGGCGGGGCAGCGGTCCATGACCACGTCCAGCCCCGCCGCCGTGGCCCGCTCGTACGCGGCCTCGTCGATCACGTCGAGCTGGAACCACACCGCCTTGGCGCCGATCTCCACGGCCTCGTCGGCGAACTCGCCGGCCGCCTCGGACCGGCGGAACACGTCGACCACGTCGACCGGGAACGGGATGTCGGCCAGCGACGGGTAGCCCTGCTCGCCGTGCACGGTCGCCGCGTCCGGGTGCACGGGCACGATCCGCTTGCCGCGCTGCTGGAGGAACTTCGCCACGCCGTAGGCGGCGCGGCCCGGGTTGTCGGCCAGTCCGACCACGGCCCAGGTCCCGCCGTCGGCGAGGATCCGGCGGATCTTGTCGGGGTCACCCCACGGTTCGGTCATGGCACCAGCCTAGGACGGGGTGACGTGAATAGCTTTCGCGTTTATCCTGTGGACGCCGCCGCGGAGCCTGCGAGAGGACTTCCCGATGCGCGCCACCCTGATCGCCACGCTCGTCGCGTCCCTGATGACACCGCTCCCGGCCCAGGCCGCGCCCGCCGACGGCGTCTACTACGTGCAGAGCGCCACCACCGGCCTGAACGCCGGCGTCTCGGGCACGTCCGTGCTCCAGCGCCGGCCGAAGGGCGACGAGGACCACCAGCAGTGGACGCTCACCGGCCGCACGCTGCGCGAGGGCGACCGGTGCCTGGGCCGTCAGGGCGACCAGGCCGTGACGGTGCCCTGCGACAGCGCCGACGCCCGGTGGGACGTGCTGCCCGACGGCGACCGCCACCGGCTGAAGGTCCCCGGCGCCGACCTCTACCTGGTCGCTTCGGGCACGGACCAGGTGCGCGTCGGCGCCGGAGCCGACCTCTGGTACCTCACCCCGGTGTCACCCCGCCGGGTGCCGGTGCCGCCGGAGGGCGAGCGGCGGCTGGACCAGGTCACCTTCCTCACCGCCCACAACGCCTACGCCAACGGCGTGGACGGCGGCTTCGCACCGCCGTTCGTCAACCTCGCGCCCAACCAGGCGCGCGGCATCGAGCAGCAGCTCGCCGACGGCGTGCGCGGGTTCCAGCTCGACGTGCACCAGACGCCGGACGGCGCCATCCTGTGCCACAACAGCTGCACGTGGGTCAGCCGCCCGGTGGCGCTGTGGGTGGACGTGCAGCGGATCGTGGACTTCCTCGGCCGCGACCGGGACGCGTTCGTCACCGTCTTCCTGGAGGACTACGTCTCCGCCGAGGTGCTGCGGGCCGAGCTGGGCCGGGTGCGCGGCCTCGCGGACGTCCTGTTCCGACCGGACCGGGCGGGCGTGCGCACGAACGGCTGGCCGACCCTGGGCGCGCTGCGGGCCGCCGGCACGCGGCTGATGATCTTCACCGACCACGACCGGTCGGGCGACGCCGTGCCGCGCGACAGCTTCGGCGTGCTGTACCAGCCGGAGTGGACGGTGGAGAACCACTGGTCGATGGGCTCGGGCCTGGGCACGTCCGACTGGTCCTGCTCCAGCCGCTGGGGCACGCCGCTCACCCGCACCGAGCCCGGCTTCCGCCCCCTGTTCGTGATGAACCACTTCCGCGACGTCCCGATCACCGGCACTGCCGCCACCGACAACGGCAAGCTCGCCGACCGGGCCCGCCGGTTCTGCGAGCCCGCCGCCCGCAAGACCCCGACCTACCTGGCCGTGGACCACTACCACCTGGGCGACGCGATGGCCGCGGTCGCGGCGCTGTCCGGCGAGCGGTTCGAGGCCTAGGCCGCCGGTCGCGGCAGCCCGCAGCCGGGGGCGGTCAGGTCGACCCGGCCGCCCCCGGTCAGGCACGGCACGATCTGGTGCGTCTGCTGGGCGTACCCGATGCCCCGGTGCACGGTCACCTCACCGTTCTCGGCGACCTCGCACGGGTTGTTGTCCGTGCACCGCTCGCCGTCCTCGTTGCCGGTGTTGTTGACCGCCACCACCTTGCCGGTGGCCACGTCCACCACGGGCGAGCCGGACGTGCCGCCCTTGGTGTCGCACGCCTCGGTGTAGCGCATCGAGCCCTTCCAGGTCCACCGGCCCTCGCGCAGCTCGTGCACGTAGCCGTCGACCTCGCACGAGTAGACGTGCCGCCAGTAACCGGAGACCACGCCGATCTCGATGCCGTCGCCGGGGTGCTCCGCCGACAGCTCCAGCGCCCGGCCGCCCATCGACTCCACCTCGCCGTAGGTGGTGGTGAGGCGGTACAGCGCGACGTCGGTGCCGTACATCGTGGCGTAGACCAGCGACGACGCGCGCAACGTGCCGAGCGTGCCCTCGCCGTCGGCCGCGAGCAGCGTGAACCGGCGGTCCGCCGGCACGTCCACCACGACCTCGTGCGGCTCCATGAACCGCACGCAGTGCCCGTTGGTCATCACCAGCGCCGGGTCGGACGGCTGGTAGGCGGGCGGCCGGACCACCGAGCCGGAGCAGCCGTTCAACGCCACGGCGCCGGTGAAGTCGACCTCGGCGCGCGCGGGAGCCGACGGCCCGGCGAGCAGGGGCGCGGCGGACGCGGTCGTCAACGGCGCGGCGGACACGGACAGCACGAGCGCGGCGAGCACCGCTACCAGATGGCGCATGGCCGCTGATCCAATCAGCCGCCGCCGGATGCCGCACGCCCGTTCACCCGCTAGCGTTACCGCCCGCGCCGGACCCGATCCGGAGGTCGGGCCGCCGCGCGCCCCGAAGGGACGATCGGCCGGAACCCCTTGGGGCTACTCGCCCTTCTCGCCGTCCGCCAGCTCGCGCAGGAAGTCCAGGTGGCCGACGTGCCGGCCCGTCTCCTGCACCAGGTGGGCCAGCACCCAGCGCACGGTGCGGCCCTTGCCGTCGTGGTCGCCCCGCGTGACGTCGTCCGGCCCGAGACCGTCCAGCGCCCGCGCCGACCGCTCCCACTCGGCGCGGTACTCGGCGATCACCGACTCGACCGTGTCGCCCTCGTGCAGCCGCCACGACGCGTCCGCGTCCTCGCCCCACAACGACGGCAGCTCCACGCCGCCCGCCTCGATCGACAGCCACCACCGCTCGACCGCGGTCAGGTGCCGCAGCACGCCCAGCGCGCTCACCACCGGCGACGTCGGGATCGGCGTGGCCGAGGCGTCCTCCCAGCCCAGGCCCTCCACCTTCGCCACGGCCGTGAGCCGCAGGAAGGTCAGGAAGTCGGTCAGCAGCCGCAGCTCGTCGTGGGCGTCCGCCGCGGGCCACACGCGTTCGTTCGAACTCATGTTCGACACCCTACGACACGCGGCGGTACCAGCGCGGCGAGGTGTTGAGCGGCGGCTTCAACGCTTCCGCGCGGACCACGAGCACGTTCGGCCCCGACCGCGCCGCGTACTCCTCCAGCCGCGCCCGGAACCCCTCACCGAAACCGTCCACAACGGACGCCTCCACGCCGAAGCTGCCCGCCAGCGCCACGAAGTCCGGAGACCGCAGGTCCACCCCGAACGGCTCGTGCCCGGCCCGCGCCTGGTCGTGCCGCAGCATCCCGTACCCGCCGTCGTCCACCAGCACCACGGTCACCGGCAGCTGCTCCTGCGCGGCCGTGGCGAGGTCGCCGACCGCGAACAGGAACCCGCCGTCGCCGCACACCGCCACCACCCGCCCGGTCACGGCCGCGCCCAGGGCGGCGGGGAAGCCGAAGCCGAGCGTGCCCCACCCGACCGGGTAGGCCAGGCCGCGCGGCCGGGTGATGCGGCCGAACCCGCCGACCCAGTACCCGGCCACGCACATGTCGGCCACCACCCGGTGGCCCTCCAGCGCCTCCAGCAACGGCGCCGCGCGCGGCTCGTCCGCCTCCACCGCCTTGCGCACCAGCTCGTTCAGCTGGGCGACCCGGTCGGCGACGCCGGGGTCGGGGCGCTCGGGCACGGCGGCGGCCAGCGCCGACACCACCACCCGCGCGTCACCGCGCAGCGTCACGTCCGGCCGGTAGTTGCGGATCGCCTCCACGTTGACGTTCAGCAGCCGCGGCGGCGCGGGTTGCAGCCAGTTCTGCGTCATCATCCCGTCGAAGTCGCTGCCCACCCCGATGACCAGGTCGGCCTCGTCCCACAGCGCGCCGACCTCCGGCAGGTGCACGGGCCCGTGCACCACGTGCGGGTGGTCGACCAGGCCGCGCGCGCCGTACGTGGTGACGATCGGCGCGCCGATCCGCGAGGCCAGCACGCCCAGCGCCGCGCCGGCGCCCGAGCGGGCCGCGCCGCCACCAGCCCAGATCAGCGGTCGCTCGGCGGCCTCCACCAGCGCCACGCCCGGCGTCACGTCCGGCGCGTCCGGCGCGCGGGTCGGGATCCGGTTCCACACGCCGGCGTCCGCGGTCAGGAAGTCGGTCGGCACGCCCAGGTACACCGGTCCCTGCGGCGCGGTGGTGGCCAGCAGCGCGGCGCTGTCGGCGTAGACGCCCAGCGAGTCGGCCGCGCGCAGCGTCCACCCGCCCTTCACCACCGGCAGGAACATCGCCCGCTGGTCGCGCGTCTCGTGCAGCGTGCCCCGGTACTCGCCGGGACGGCGCAGCGTCGACGGGATGTCGGTGGCGATCACCAGCACCGGCGACCCGGACGCGTACGCCTCGCCGGTCGCGCCCAGGCAGTTCGCCGCGCCGGGGCCGGTGGTCACCAGCGCGACGCCGAGCCGGCCGGTGGCGCGGGCGTAGCCGTCGGCCGCGTACACCGCCGTCTGCTCGTGCCGGACGCCGACGAGCCGGATGCCGGAGGTCCGCAGCGCCTCCCACACGGGCAGGTTGTGCACACCGGGCAACCCGAACACGACCTCGACGCCGTGCGCGGCCAGCACACCCAGCAACCGCTCCGCCCCGCTCACCATGGCGCTGACGCTAGGGACGCGCGGCCTCGCGGGCAACGTTGCGCTATCGTCGGGAGCGGCGTGCGTGAGCAGACGTGAGGCTGGAGCCACCCCCCCGGCAAGCGGGTGGCGCGATCCGCCGCGGGGTGGGGGCACCCCTGCTCATGGAGTACCACCGAAGACCGTCGAACGACGCGTTCACGCGTCCTTGTCACGCCGAGCCGGGCGGCGGGAGCGAGGACTGCCATGGCGCGATCGTCGTTGACCGAACAGCTGGTCGACCTCCGCCGGACCTACACCGGCGAGAACCTCACCCAGGCCGTGCCCGCGGTGAAGGCGGTGCTGCACGACCTGCCCGACGACCGCCGCGAACGCGTGGTCGACGCCCTGCGCGGCAAGGCCGACGTGCGCGGCCTGTTCCTGCCCGACGCGCAGGAGGACGACCAGCGCGTCCTGGAGTGCGTGGTGCTGCGGGCGGGCCTGGACGCCGCCGGCCACCTGCAACTGCGCCCGCCCGCGAGCATGCTGCGCCCCGCGCACGCGTTCCGCGCGGTCGAGCCGGGGCCGCGCCTGCGCGTGCACCTCACCGAGCACGCGCTGGGACCGCTGCTGTACGAACTGCTGCCGCGCCACGACGAGTCGTGGGTGGCGGGCGTGCCGGGACTGCGCGTCACCCACCACCCGCGGTCGGTGGAGCTGCGGCTGGCCGGGCTCGACGCGGCGGTGCACCTCGCGGGCGTGGACGAGCGGGCGTGGGCCGAGGGCATGAAGTACGTGCGCAACCTGCTCAAGGGCCGCAACCTGGGCGGCACGTTCATCGACGGGCCGTTGACCCGGGTCGAGCGCGACCACCTGGCCGAGACCCCGTACCCGACCGGCGTGGGCAGCGCCGTGCTGCGCCGCTACCACCTGTTCGCCGAGGCGCCGTGGGTGCGCGCGCTCCCGCAGGGCGACCGGTGGTGGGTCGAGTGGCCCGCGAGCCTGGGCGTGCCGAAGGTCGCCGACCGCCTGCTGCACCCGGTGTTCGGCCTGCCCGGCGCCGTGGAGGTCCCCAGTGCCGGCGGCGGCCTCGGCGTGTCCACCGGCTGGTACGACCTGTTCCTGCGGGAGGTCGACCGGCCGGACCCCGAGCACG
Source organism: Actinosynnema sp. NPDC051121 (assembly GCA_040689555.1). Lineage (GTDB taxonomy): Bacteria > Actinomycetota > Actinomycetes > Mycobacteriales > Pseudonocardiaceae > Actinosynnema. Next base: position 269,217 of record JBFBCZ010000003.1, read on the forward strand.
AGCCCGCGCTGGCCGCGATGGAGTGGCCGGAGGGCGTCACGGGCTGGTGGGAGCCGCCGCAGGCCGTCAGGTGAGCCACGCCTCCCCGGGCGGGTGACACCTGCCCGGGGAGGCGTTCACCCTCGGCATTCGGCCCAGCGGAGCGGTCCGAACCGACGAAGTCGGCGCCGGTGGCCGTGATCACGGCACAACCGCGCGGGCGCGGTGCGGCACGCCGGTAGACTGCGGTTTCGTCCGACGCGACCGCGTCGAGCCGCCGCCAGAGTGTCAGGAGGACCCCGGTGACCCATCAGGCTGCCGAGGCCCAGCCCGAGGTCGCGCCCCGGCGCGTGCTCGTGGCCGAGGACGAAGCCCTCATCCGCCTCGACCTGGTCGAGATGCTGCGCGAGGAGGGGTACGAGGTGGCCGGGCAGGCCGCCGACGGCGACGAGGCGGTCACGCTGGCCACCGAGCTGCGTCCCGACCTGGTCATCATGGACGTGAAGATGCCCAAGGTCGACGGCATCGAGGCCGCGTCGGTGATCGCGGGCAAGCGCATCGCGCCGGTCGTGATCCTCACCGCGTTCAGCCAGCGCGACCTCGTGGAGCGCGCGCGTGACGCGGGTGCGATGGCCTACCTGGTCAAGCCGTTCGCCAAGCGCGACCTCGTGCCCGCGATCGAGTTGGCGATGAGCCGGTTCGCGGAGCTTCAGGCGCTGGAGAACGAGGTCGCCGGCCTCACCGAGCGCCTGGAGACGCGCAAGGTCGTGGAACGCGCCAAGGGATTGCTGATGACCAAGCAGGGTCTGTCGGAGCCCGAGGCATTCCGGTGGGTGCAGCGGACCGCGATGGATCGGCGTACCACGATGAAGGCCGTCGCCGAAGCCGTCATCGAAAACTTCGGGTGAGTATCCGCGCGAGTGATACACGTTCGAGTATCGGACAGTGGCGCAGGTCATTCTCGGTTACTGCCCGCATTGGCCTTGTGACCTGCGGCGATTTGAGCTGGATTTAAGCTTCGTGACATTGGGGCATTTCCCGGTGACTACCGTCACGATGTGGACACAGAGCAGTAAGACCACCTGTTCACCGAGTTCATCTGAAGCTACGTTCCTGCCCTAACCCACGCCCTCGTGTGAGGGCTCCGCCTACCGGCGGGATGGTTGGTGTCATGGGAGGTATTCCGGTGTCAGGAGCACGACTCGGCCGAGTTCTGGCGCTGGCGGCGGCTTCGTCGCTGGTGCTCGCGGCTTGCGCTGGAGGCGGCGGCGGTGGCGACGCGGGAGGCGACGTCACCTCGGTCAAGATCGGGTTCATGGGTGACCTGACCGGTGAGAACGCGGCGATCGTGATCCCGCCCCGGAACGGGGCCGTGATGGCGGTCAAGGAGTACAACGACAAGAACCCCAAGGTCAAGATCGAGCTGGTGCAGTACGACAGCCAGGGCAAGGCCGACCAGGCCACCTCGCTGATCACGAAGGCCGTCACCCAGGACAAGATCGTGGCCCTCATCGGCCCGGCCTTCTCCGGTGAGTCGAAGGCCATCGGCCAGCAGCTCGAGGAGAGCAAGATCCCGAGCGTCTCGCCGTCCGCCACGAACCCCGGGCTGGCCCAGAACAACTGGACCTACTGGCACCGTGTCGTGGCCAACGACGCCGACCAGGGCCCCGGCATCGCCGACTTCCTGGTCAAGGCCAAGAGCCCGAAGAAGGCGTTCGTGCTGTCCGACGACCAGGAGTACAGCGTCGGCCTGGCCGACGCCGTCGCCCAGTCGTTCGAGAAGTCGAAGGTGGCGGTCGAGCGCGACAAGTTCGCCAAGGACGCGTCCGACTACTCGTCCACGGTCACGAAGGTCGCCGCGGCGAACCCCGACGTGATCGTCTTCGGCGGCTACTACGCGCAGGCCGGCCGGCTGCTCAAGCAGCTGCGCGACGGTGGCGTGAAGGCCACGTTCGCCTCCGGTGACGGCTCGCTCGACCAGCAGCTCGTCACGGGTGCGGGTCCCGAGGCCGCCGAAGGCGCCGTCCTCGCCTGCCCGTGCAACATCCCGACGCCCGACGTGACCGGCGCGCTGAAGACGTTCTTCGACAACTACAAGAAGAGCGCCAACGTCGACCCGGCGATCTACGCCACCGAGGGTTACGACGCCGCGACCGCGTTCATCAAGGCCGTCGAGGCGGGCAACACCACCGGTGAGAAGATCAACGAGTACCTGAAGACCGCCAGCTTCGAGGGCGTCTCCAAGCCGATCAAGTTCAAGGCGAACGGCGAGCCCGAGAACAACGCGATCTTCATCTACCAGGTCGTCGGTGGCAAGGTGAAGCTGCTCGGTGCGGCGGAGGAAGCGAAGCTCGAAGGCTGATCCGGGACGGATCAGGTAAGCAAGCTGGTGCGCTGGGGAGCGGGAGTGTCGTGAGAACGACAGCTCCCGCTCCCCACCCCTATGGCGAAGTTTCTCTCCCCGCCCGTCTCGTGAGGCAAACCTGTCATGCTTGATGATTTCCTCAACCAGTTCCTGCCCAGCACGGTGGGCGGACTGGTGTTCGGCTCCATCTACGCGCTCGTCGCCCTCGGCTACACGATGGTCTACGGCGTGCTGCGCCTGATCAACTTCGCGCACTCCGAGATCTTCATGATCGGCACGTTCACGTCGCTCGTGGTGATCACGGCCATCGCGCCCGCGTCGCCGCTGACCGGGATCGCGCTGTTCGGCGTGATGCTGTTGATCATCGTGGCGTCCGCGGCGATCTCCGGCGGCGCCGCGATGCTGCTGGAGCTGGTGGCCTACCGGCCGCTGCGCAGGAAAGGCGCAACCCGGCTCACCGCGCTGATCTCCGCGATCGGCGCCTCGCTGTTCCTGCAAGAGCTGTTCGCCCTGGTCATCATCCCCTGGTTGACCGGCAAGCCCGGCCGCAACCAGCAGTCCGCGGCCCGCATCGTCGACCGCGACACGGTGTTCAGCATCGGCAACGCGGCCATCCGCACCGACCACATCATCGTCGTGGTCGCCGCGGTCATCATGATGATCGCGCTGGACCGCGTGGTGAACCGGACCAAGATCGGCCGCGGCATCCGCGCCACCGCCCAGGACCCCGAGGCCGCCGTCCTCATGGGCGTCAGCATCGACAACATCGTGCGGGTCACGTTCCTGCTCGGTGGCGCGATGGCGGGCGTCGCGGGCGCGCTGTACCTGATGGAGTTCGAGAACACCGTCTTCAACGTCGGTTTCGTGCTCGGCATCAAGGCGTTCACCGCCGCCGTGCTCGGCGGAATCGGCAACCTGCGCGGCGCGCTGCTCGGTGGAATCGTGCTCGGCCTCATCGAGAACTGGGGCGCGATCTTCCTGGGTTCCCAGTGGAAGGACGTGATCGCGTTCACCGTGCTGGTGGTCGTGCTGATGTTCCGACCGACCGGCATCCTCGGCGAATCCCTGCAGAAGGCCCGCGCATGAAAGGCAACGGAGTGACTGGCAACGCGAATCCGTTGAGGCGCGTGGGCGCCCTGTTCGGCGGCGCCCGCGACTGGTGGGAACACGCCAAGACGTGGCAGCGGTACCTGGTGTACGCCGGCGCGATCGTGTTCGCGCTGATCCTGCCCGCGCCGGCGATCGGCGAGTTCATGTCGCCCGGCTCGGACTGGACCACGGTGCTGATCTACCCGATCGGCACCTACATCCTGCTGGCCATCGGCCTGAACGTGGTGGTCGGCCAGGCGGGCCTGCTCGACCTCGGCTTCGTCGCGTTCTTCGCCATCGGCGGCTACTCGGTCGCCTACTTCGGCACCCACTACGGCTGGAACTACTGGGCCACGGTGGCGTTCGGCATCATCCTCGCCGCCGTGTCGGGCGTCATCCTCGGCGCGCCGACGCTGCGCCTGCGCGGCGACTACCTGGCGATCGTGACGCTCGGCTTCGGTGAGATCGTCCGCATCACCGCGAACAACACCGACGCGATCGGCGGCGCGCGCGGCATCACCAACGTGCCGCACCCCACCGACATGCCGTCGATCGGCGTGGAGTTCGGCGTGCTGCCCGCGCCGTACTACTACCTGATGATCATCGCGATCGCGCTGGTCATCATCTTCTCGGTGCGGTTGCAGAAGAGCCGGGTCGGCCGCGCGTGGGCGGCGATCCGCGAGGACGAGGACGCGGCCGAGCTGATGGGCGTGCCGACGTTCAAGTTCAAGCTGCTCGCGTTCGCCATCGGCGCCATGATCGGCGGCCTGGCCGGCGGCATCTACGCGGGCAAGGCCGTGTTCATCGAGCCGAACACGTTCCCGTTCATCCTGTCCGCGACCATCCTCGCCGCGGTCGTGCTCGGCGGCGCGGGCAACCTGCCCGGCGTCATGCTCGGCGCGTTCGTCATCGCCTGGCTGCCCGAGCGGTTCCGCGAGGTCGGCTGGCTGAAGGACGCGCTGGGCAAGGACCCGGCCGAGTACCGCATCCTGCTGTTCGGCGGTGTGCTGGTGCTGATGATGGCGCTGCGTCCGGAGGGCCTGCTGCCGTCCCGCAGGCGCAAGGCGGAACTGCACGAGGGCACCGGCGGCATGGGCACCATGGGCGCCGAGGTCGCGGGTCCGGACACCGATGTCTCGACGACGGAGGCGGCCAAGTGAGCACTCCCGTCCTTCAGCTGGACAACGTGACCATGCGCTTCGGCGGCGTGGTCGCCCTGCGCGAAGCGAAGATCAGCGTCGGCGAGGGCGAGATCTTCGCCCTGATCGGGCCCAACGGCGCGGGCAAGACCACGGTGTTCAACGTGGTCACCGGCGTCTACCAGCCCACCGAGGGCCAGGTGCTGTTCAACGGCGCCAAGATCGACGGCACCAAGCGGTTCAAGATCACCAAGCTGGGCATCGCGCGTACGTTCCAGAACATCCGGCTGTTCCACAACATGTCGGCGCTGGAGAACGTGATGGTGGGCGCGGACGCGCACCACCGGACCGGTGCGATCGGCGCCACGCTGAACCTGCCGTGGCACCGCAAGGAGGAGAAGCGCGGCCGCGAGCTGGCCCGGGAGCTGCTCGACTTCGTCGGCATCCCCGGCCGGATGAGCGAGACCGCGAAGAACCTGCCCTACGGCGACCAGCGGCGGCTGGAGATCGCCCGCGCGCTGGCCACGGACCCGAAGCTGCTGCTGCTCGACGAGCCCGCGGCCGGCATGAACCCGGCCGAGAAGGAGTCGCTGCAGGCGCTGATCCGCAAGATCCGCGACAGCGGCCGGACCGTGCTGCTGATCGAGCACGACATGAGCCTGGTCATGGGCGTCAGCGACCGCGTGGCGGTGCTGGACTTCGGCCAGCTGATCGCAGAAGGGCTCCCGCAAGAGGTGCAGAACAACCCGAAGGTCATCGAGGCGTACCTGGGGGTGTCCGAAGATGCTTCTTGAGATCAACGACATCCACGTCCACTACGGCAAGATCGCCGCGATCAAGGGCATCAGCCTGCAGGTCGAGGACGGTGAGATCGTCTCGCTGATCGGGGCCAACGGCGCGGGCAAGACGACCACGCTGAAGACCATCTCCGGGTTGCGGCCGCTGACCAGCGGCCAGGTGCTGTTCAACGGCGAGGACATCTCCAAGATGCCCGGCCACAAGCGGGTCATGGCGGGCATCGGCCAGTCACCGGAGGGCCGCGGCGTGTTCCCCGGCATGACGGTGCAGGAGAACCTGTTGATGGGCGCCTACACCCGCAAGGACGCTCTCGACGCGGACCTGGCCGAGGTCTACGAGCTGTTCCCGCGGCTGGCGGAGCGCAAGAACCAGTTCGGCGGCACGATGTCCGGCGGCGAGCAGCAGATGATCGCCATCGGCCGGGCGTTGATGACCAAGCCGAAGGTGCTCCTGCTGGACGAGCCGTCGATGGGCCTCGCGCCCATGCTCATCGCGCAGATCTTCGAGATCATCAAGGAGATCAACAAGCGCGGCACGACCGTGCTGCTGGTGGAGCAGAACGCGCAGCAGGCGCTGAAGCTCTCCGACCGCGCGTACGTGCTGGAGACCGGCCGGGTCGTGAAGAGCGCCCCCGGGCCGGCGCTGCTGGACGACCCCCAGGTGCGCGCGGCGTACCTGGGCGGTCACTGACGGTCGCGACGAGGTCCCGCCGGCCCGGCTACGGCTGGGTCAGCGGGATCTCGGTGCTCGAGTCGTCCTTCAGGTCCGTCAGCGTCGGACCGCCGTACACGCGCAGGGCCAGCGGCTTCGCGTCCTTGGGCAGGTCGTAGTAGACGTCGTACTCCAGGCGCACGTTCGCGCCGAGGTCGATCGTCTCCGGCTGCCGCTTGATCGTCATGGCCTGCGAGTCGACCTCGTACTCGGTGTCGTGGTCGTCGACCAGCCGGTGCCGGCGCGCGTTGAACGACACGCTGCTGCGGCCGTTGTTGATCACGCTCATCCGGATCCGGACGAACTGGCCCTTGGCCTGGAACTCGGCGTGGCTGCCGATCAGCGTGGGCATCTCGGCGGTCAGCCCGAGCAGCGTGAACGCCGTGTCGCCGTCCGAGGTCGTCGGGATCTTGAGCGGCTTCTCGTCCGGCCGCACCGTCTGCGGCGGGACCGGGTAGGTCGGCGCCGACGTCACCGTGGTCTCCGGCCCGGCCACCACCGGGGCGGCACCGCACCCCGCCGCCACCAGCACCACGGCCACCACGCCCGTCACGCCCGTCACCACGCGCCGCACGGCCACCTCCGCCTCACCGGGTCACCCTGAATTGCACACCTCGGGCGGCCGAACCGCACCTTCACACCTTCGGGGCATCTTTCAGGAAGCAGGTGAGCCGGGCGGTGCAGGCGCGCCGGTCCTGGTCGTCGGTGATGACGATTTCGTAGGTGGCGGTGCTGCGACCCCGGTGGATCGGCGTGCACACCCCCGTCACGACGCCTTCGGTGACGCCCCGGTGGTGCGTGCACGACAGCTCCAGGCCCACGGCCAGCCGGTCCGGCGCCGCGTGCATCGCCGCCGCGACCGAGCCCAGCGTCTCGGCCAGCACCGCGTTCGCGCCGCCGTGCAGCAGCCCGTACGGCTGGCGGTTGCCCTTGACCGGCATCGTGCCGACGAGCCGGTCGGCATCCCATCGGGTGATCTCGATCCCGAGCTTCGAGGTGAGCTGCTCGTGGGCGGCGCCCAGGTCGGCGCCGGGGACGTCCTCGGGTGCTGGCGTCAACGTTGCTCCAGTCGGTGCGGAACTGTCGGACCCCCACCCTAGACTCGCCGCGTGAGCACTTCAGAAGCCTCCCGCCTGCTGCTGGTCGACGGTCACTCCATGGCCTACCGCGCCTTCTTCGCGCTGCCCAAGGAGAACTTCCAGACGGGCACGGGCCAGACCACCAACGCGGTCTACGGCTTCACGTCGATGCTCATCAACCTGCTGCGCGACGAGAAGCCGACGCACGTCGCGGTGGCGTTCGACGTCTCGCGCAAGACGTTCCGCACCGAGGCCTACGCGGAGTACAAGGCCGGTCGCAGCGAGACGCCGGACGAGTTCCGCGGCCAGGTCAGCCTCATCGAGGACGTGCTGGGCACGCTGAACATCCCGGTGCTGTCCAAGGCCAACTACGAGGCCGACGACCTGATCGCCACGCTCACCACGCAGGCCACCGCGCTGGGCTTCGAGGTGCTGATCTGCACCGGCGACCGCGACGCGTTGCAGCTGGTCACCGACGAGGTGACGGTGCTGTACCCGGTCAAGGGCGTGTCCGAGCTGGCCCGCTACACCCCGGAGCTGGTGCTGGAGAAGCAGGGCGTGCCGCCCGAGCTGTACGCCGACTACGCGGCGGTGCGCGGCGACTCGTCGGACAACCTGCCCAACACCCCCGGCGTCGGCCCGAAGACGATCGTGAAGCTGCTCACCCAGTTCGGCTCGCTGAACGGGCTGATCGACCACATCGACGAGGTGCCGGGCAAGGTCGGGGACGCGCTGCGGGCCAACCTGGCCAACATCATGCTGAACCGGCAGCTCACCGAGTTGGTCCGGGACGTGGAGCTGCCCCTGGGTCCGGCCGAGCTGGAGGCCAGGCCGTGGGACCGCGACGCGGTGCACCGGCTGTTCGACGAGCTGGAGTTCCGGGTGCTGCGGGACCGGCTGTTCTCCACCCTGTCCACGGCCGAGCCGGAGGCCGAGGAGGGCTTCGCGGTCAGCGGCGGCGAGGTGACCGCGGGCGGGCTGGCCGCGTGGCTGGACGCGCACGCGCGCTCGGGCCGGGTCGGCATCGCGTTCCGCGTCTCGGGCGGCGACGTGGAGGGCCTGGCGCTGGCCGCGGTCGAAGGCGAGGGCGGGTACGTCGAGGTGGCGTCGCTGACCGAGGCCGACGAGAACGCGCTGGCCGCGTGGCTGGCCGACGAGTCGGTGGCCAAGGCGGCGCACGACCTGAAGCTGCCGCTGCGGGCGTTGCGGGCGCGCGGCTGGACGCTGCGCGGGGTGAGCAGCGACACCGCGCTGGCCGCCTACCTGGTGCGGCCCGGCCAGCGGTCGTTCGCGCTGGACGACCTGGCGCTGCGCTACCTCAAGCGCGAGCTGCGGGCCGAGGAGCCCGACGACGGCCAGTTGTCGCTGCTGGCCGACGAGGAAGAGGACCGGCAGAAGACCGCGCAGGCGGCGATCGTGCGGGCGTTCGCGGTGGCGGAGCTGGCCGACGCGCTGGACGCGGAGCTGGTCGCCACCGGCCAGGAGTCGCTGCTGGCGAGCCTGGAGCTGCCGCTGATGATGGTGCTGGACGAGGTGGAGGCGGTCGGTATCGCGATCGACTCCGAGCACCTGGCGGCGCTGGAGGCGCACTTCGCGGCGGGCGTGAAGCAGGCCGCGCAGGACGCGTACTCGGTGATCGGCAAGGAGATCAACCTCGGCTCGCCCAAGCAGCTGCAGATTGTGCTGTTCGACGAGCTGCAGATGCCGAAGACGAAGAAGACCAAGACCGGCTACACGACCGACGCGGACGCGCTGCAGAACCTGTTCGAGGCCACCCGGCACCCGTTCCTGCAGCACCTGCTCGCGCACCGGGACGTGACCAGGCTGAAGTCGACCGTGGACGGGCTGCTCAAGTCGGTGGCCGACGACGGCCGCATCCACACCACGTTCCACCAGACGATCGCGGCGACCGGGCGGCTGTCGTCCACCGACCCGAACCTGCAGAACATCCCGATCCGCACCGACGAGGGCAGGCGGATCCGCGAGGCGTTCGTGGTCGGGCCCGGCTACGCCGAGCTGATGACCGCGGACTACAGCCAGATCGAGATGCGGATCATGGCGCACCTGTCCGAGGACGCGGGCCTGATCGAGGCGTTCCGCAGCGGGGAGGACCTGCACACGTTCGTCGCGTCGCGGGCGTTCTCGGTGCCGACCTCGGAGGTCACCGCCGAGCAGCGCCGCCGGGTGAAGGCGATGTCGTACGGGCTGGCCTACGGGCTGTCGGAGTACGGGCTGGCGCAGCAGCTGCGGATCTCGGCGGCCGAGGCGCGGGAGCAGAAGGAGGCGTACTTCGCCCGGTTCGGCGGCGTGCGCGACTACCTGCACGCCGTGGTCGAGGACGCGCGGAAGAAGGGCTACACCGAGACGATCCTGGGCCGCCGCCGCTACCTGCCCGACCTGACCAGCGACAACCGGCAGCGCCGGGAGATGGCCGAGCGGATGGCGCTCAACGCGCCGATCCAGGGCAGCGCCGCGGACATCATCAAGGTGGCGATGCTCGGCGTGTTCCGCGCGCTGGAGGACTCGGGCCTGCGGTCGCGGATGCTGTTGCAGGTGCACGACGAACTGGTGCTGGAGATCGCCGAGGGCGAGCGCGAGCAGGTGGAGGCCCTGGTCCGGGCGCAGATGGGCGGGGCCTACTCGTTGTCGGTGGAGCTGAGCGTCTCGGTCGGCGTCGGCCGTTCCTGGGACGCGGCCGCCCACTGAGCCGCGTGAGGGGTGCGGACAGCCGTACTTCGCCCGCCGCGCCGCCGGGTCATCATTCGTGGTGGCGGAGGGGGCGGCCGTGGCCGATGGCGTGGTGGTGGGCGGCAGTGCCCGGTGGTCGAGGCTGTTCCTGCCGGTCGGCGTGTTCCTCGCGCTGTTCGGCGTGCTGAACTTCGCCGAGCTGCCGCTGGGCTGGAAGGACCGGCAGCAGCAGGTGGGCCGGTACCTCGACGCCACGCTCGACCTGGGCGTCGACTGGGTGATGCCGGTGATCTGGCTGGCGAAGCTGGTCGAGCTGGGGCTGGGCCTGGTCGCGGTCGTCGCCGTGCTGCGGCGCAGCACCCGCTGGCTCAACGCGGCCGTGGTCGGCTGGCTGGCGTGGTTCACCGCGTTCACGGCCATGGACGTGTGGGCGGCCGACCGCGCCGAGCTGCAGGAGCACACCGTCTACTTCGTCATGTTCGCGGTGCTGCTCGGGCTGGTCTTCGTGGTCTCGGCGGTGGAGCGGGTGCTGGCCTCACGCGGGTGAGTCGCGCAGCGGCGTGACGCGGACGTCCCGCGCGGTCAGCTCGGCGCCGCACCCCTCGCACGCCACGTGCACGCCGACGTCGCCGCCGCACGTGCGGTGGTGCAGGTCGAACGACGGCCCCTCGGCCGGCGACATCCAGCGGTCGCCCCACTTCCGCAGCGCCATCAGCACGGGGTAGAGGTCCAGGCCCTTCTCGGTCAGCCGGTACTCGTACCGCGTCCGCACGTCCTTGTACGCCTCACGGCGCAGGATGCCCTCCTCGACCAGCGTGCCCAGCCGCTCGGTCAGCACGCTGCGCGAGATGTCCATCGAGGTCTGGAAGTCCTCGAACCGGCGCGTGCCCAGGAACGCCTGCCTCAGCAGCAACAACGTCCACCGCTCGCCCAGCAGGGCGGCGGGCAGCGACACGGTGCACAGCTCGTCGGCAACCTTCACGTGGGCCATGTCCACCGACGATACCCCTTGCGTTCGAAAAACGGATCCAGCTAAGGTTCGGAATCCGAACCCAAGGGGCGCCCGCCATGAGAGTCCGCGAACTGCACGCCGCCGAGGCGGGGCACGCCGTCGACACCGTGTTCCACGGCCTGTCCCCGCGGAGCCGCTACCTGCGCTTCCACGCCCCGGTGCCGCGCCTCACCGCGTCCATGCGCCGCCTGCTGACCGACCTCGACGGCCACCGCCGGGCCGCCGTGGTCGCCGAGTGCCACCGCACGCCCGTCGGCATCGCCCGCCTGATCGCGACCGGCGACGACACCGCCGAGATCGCCCTCGCCGTCGTGGACCCGTGGCAGCGCAAGGGCGTCGGCACCCGGCTGATGGCCGCCCTCGGCCGGCTCGCCACCGACCTGCGCTACCACGAGCTGCACGGTGACGTCCTGGGCGAGAACCAGCCGATGCTGCGCCTGGTCGCCCGCGTGTTCCCCGGCGCGCGGCTGACCCGTGACGAGGACGACGTGATCCGGGTCAGCTACCCGTTGACCTTCGAGGTGACCCATGAAGAGCTGGTGGCCGACCTGCGGTGGTGAGCAGAATGGGCGGCATGCGACGGATCTTCGGGTTGGCGCTCGTCCTGGTCCTGCTCGCCCCGCCGGCCGCGGCGTCCACGCCACCCGGCGACCGGCCGCTGCCCGGCTACACGATCGACAACCCGCCGCTGTCGCCCGCGCAGGTCGGCCCCGAGCGGTCGAGGGTGCTGCAAGGCGTGCACGAGCACGCGGCCTACACCATCGAGGTGCCGCCGCACTGGAACGGCCGCCTGGTCATGTGGGCGCACGGCCACCGCGGCGCGAGCACCGTGCTCACCGTCGACCCGCCCGGGTTCGGCCTGCGCCAGAAGCTGCTCGACCAGGGCTTCGCCTGGGCCGCGTCCAGCTACTACGCCAACGAGTACGACGTGAAGGCCGGCGTCCTGAGCACGCACGCCCTGGCCGGGCACTTCCACGAGCTGGTCGGCAAGCCCCGCGACACGTTCATCGCCGGCGTGTCCATGGGCGGCCACGTCATCGGCCGGTCGCTGGAGCAGTTCCCCGGCTTCTACGAGGCCGCGCTGCCGCTGTGCGGCGTGCTCGGCGACCAGGAGCTGTTCGACTTCTTCCTCGACTTCAACCTCACCGCGCAGGCGCTCAGCGGCATCCACGCGTGGCCCGCGCCGGCCGACTACCCGACCGCCGTGGTGCCGCGCATCCAGGCCGAGCTCGGGCTGACCGGCACGCCGAACGAGCGCGGCGCGCAGTTCGCCGCGATCGTCGCGCACCGCAGCGGCGGCCCGCGGCCCGGCGTCGCGCCCGCGATCGCGTACTGGAAGGACTTCCTGTTCGGCCTCGGCGCCCCGCCGGCGGGGGAGGGCCTGTCGGTCGACCCGGGCCAGGTCGCCACCAACGCGCTGACCCGCTACGAGCCGAACACGCCGGTCGACGTCAACCGCCAGGTCCAGCGCGTGTTCCCGGAGAACGTGAAGGCCCGCGTCACGCCGACGCTCACCGAGGTGCCGCGCATCGCGGGCCGCCCGACCGCCCCGGTGCTGTCGCTGCACGGCCTGGGCGACCTGTTCGTGCCGTTCTCGATGGAGCAGGCCTACGAGCGGGACGTGCGGCGGCACGGCCGCGGCCACCTGCTCGCGCAGCGGGCGATCCGGGCGGTCGGCCACTGCGAGTTCAGCCCGAACGAGGTCGGCGCCGCGTGGGACGACCTGGTGACCTGGGCGGACACCGGCCGCAAACCCGCCGCGGACGTGGTGGACGACCCGGCCGCCGTGGCCGCGCCGGGCTACGGCTGCCGGTTCAGCGACCCCGCCGCCTACACCCGGCCCAACACCACCCGCCGCCTCTTCCCGACCTGCTAGGCGGCGGTCTTCAGCAGGCGCACGCCGATCGGGATCGCCTCGCCGAGCAGGCCGATCCCGATCGACAGCGTCAACGGCCGCGCGTCCGCCGCCGCGCCGGTCGCCGACGCGGCGAAGCCCAGCGCCAGGCTCACCCCGAACGAGCCCGCCCACACCAGCAGCGTCCACGGCGTGTACCGCTGCCACGGCACGCCGTCGCGCGCGAAGACCCGGACCGTCGCGCCGCGCGCCACGCCCAGCCCCAGTCCGATCAGCGAGCCCGCGACGAGCCACACCCAGTCGACCGCGCTCAGCCGCACGTCCGCGAGCCCGAGCACCCCGATGACCAGCAGCACCGCGGGCGGGCCGGCGAGGTCGCGCACGGTCACCCGCTCGCCGTGGAACCTCTTCGCCACCACCGCGACCACCGCCACGGCGATCAACACCCAAGTCGGCACGACGTCCCCCTCGTTTTGTGGCATGCCTGTGCCAAATAAGCTAGCACGGATGTGCTAAAAAGGGCGGGTGCCCAAGGTCGTCGATCCCGAAGCCCGTCGCCGCGAGGTGGCCGAGGCCGTGTTCCGCGTGGTCCGCCGGCACGGCCTGGAGCAGGCGTCGCTGCGCAACGTCGCCGACGAGGCAGGCCTCGCCATCGGTTCGGTCCGGCACTACTTCGCCGACCACGACGACCTGCTCCGGTTCGCGCTCGAGGAGCTCACCGACCGGCTCGAACGCCGCATCCTGGTCCACGTCGCGGCGGTCCGGTCGGCGTCGACCGGGGAAGGGCGGCGGCAGGCGGTCGAGGACCTGCTCGGCGAGCTCCTGCCGCTGGACCCGGACCGGCGGGACGAGTCGGAGATCTGGCTGGCCTTCACCACCGCCGCGCGCACCCGGCCGGCGCTGCGGTCGCAGGCCCGGCGGCTGCACGAGGGCCTGCGCATGATCGTCGGCAAGGTGCTGGCCGGCGGCGGGGTGCCGGACGTTGAGGTGGAGACCGAGCGGCTGGCCGCGCTCCTCGACGGCCTCGCGCTCGACGGGGTGCTCCAGCCCGACCTCACCACGCCGGAGGTCATGCGCGCGGTGCTGCGCAGGCACCTGGCGTCGCTGTCCACCGGCTGAGAGGCCGTCCTTGACGGTGTCCGGTCGACGCGGGCTAGCGTGGTGGAAAACGCTTACCAGGAGGCGCGCATGGCACGCAGGCGTTACGCGGTCGTGGGCACCGGCGCCCGCGCCGAGCTGCACGTCGACGCCATCGTCGAGCACGCGGACCAGGGGGAGCTGGTCGCGTTCTGCGACGTGAACCCCGTTCGCACGGCCGTGCACAACGACCGCCTCGACCGGCCCGTGCCGACCTACGCGGCCGAGGACTTCCTGCGGATGATCGAGGTCGAACGGGTCGACGTCGTCGTGGTCTGCACGGTCGACCGCCACCACGACACCTACATCGTGGAGGCGCTGGACGCGGGCTGCGACGTCGTCACCGAGAAGCCGATGACGGTCGACCCGGCGGGCGTCGGCAAGGTCTTCGACGCGGTCGGGCGCACCGACGGCCGCGTCACCGTCACGTTCAACTACCGGTACAACCCGGTGCACGAGAAGGTCCGCGAGCTGCTGGCGGGCGGCGCGGTCGGCGAGATCGGCTCGGTGCACTTCGAGTGGCTGCTCGACGTGCGCCACGGCGCCGACTACTTCCGCCGCTGGCACCGCGACAAGGCGAACTCGGGCGGCCTGCTGGTGCACAAGGCCACGCACCACTTCGACCTGCTCAACTGGTGGGTCGACTCCGTGCCGGAGGTGGTGTACGCGCAGGGCCGGCTGTTCTTCTACGGCGACGAGAACGGCAAGCGCCACGGCCGGTACCGGCCCTACGACCGGGTGCACGGCTCGCCGGAGGCCGAGGGTGACCCGTTCGCGCTGCACGTCGAGCGCGACGACTGGCTGCGCAGGCTCTACCTCGACGCCGAGCACGTGGACGGCTACCACCGCGACCGGAACCCGTTCGCGCCCGGGGTGTCCATTGAGGACGACATGTCGGTGCTGGTCCGCTACGCCCACGGCGCGAACCTGACCTACCACCTGACGGCCTACTCGCCGTGGGAGGGCTACCGGCTGATGGTGAACGGCAGCCGCGGCCGGCTGGAGCTGGAGGTCGTCGAGAACAGCTGGGTCGGCGGCCAACAGCCCGGGGTGCACGGCAAGGAGGCCAACCCCGAGCCCGGGCACGTCCGGCTGACCGTGCAGCCGCTGTTCGAGCGGGCCGTCGAGGTTCCGCTGGAGGCCGGTGGCGCGGGGCACGGCGGCGCGGACGCCCGGATGACCCGGGTGCTGTACGGCCCACCCGGCCAACCGGACCCCCTCGGCCGCCGCGCCACGCACCGGGACGGGGCGTTGTCGCTGGTCACGGGCTTCGCGGCGAACCGCAGCCTGGAGACGGGAGAACCCGTGCGCGTGGCGGAGTTGCTCGACGCCGGTTGGCGGTAGCCTGGCTCGGTGCCGCTCCTGGGACCTGCCGACGAGTTGCCGCACCCGCCGCGCCGGGTGCTCGTGGCCGGCACGTCCGGCTCCGGCAAATCGACCCTGGCCAGTCTCGTCGCCCGCACCCTCGGGCTGTCCTATGTGGAGATGGACTCGCTCTTCCACGGTCCACAGTGGACGCCGAGGCCGGAGTTCGAGGACGACGTGCGCCGGTTCGTCAAGGGTGACGCGTGGGCGACCGAGTGGCAGTACCGCCTGGTGCGGCCGGTGCTGCTCGAGCACGCGGACACGCTGGTCTGGCTGGACCACCCGCGGCACGTGGTGATGCGGCGGGTGACGGTGCGGACGGCGGTGCGCCGGCTGTGCCGCGAGGAGCTGTGGAACGGCAACGTCGAACCGCCGCTGCGCACGGTGTTCACCGATCCCGAGCACCTGCTGCGGTGGGCGTGGAAGTCGCACGCCCGCACCGGAGAACGGGTCCGCGCGGTGCTCCGGGGCGAGCACGCCGACCGGCTCGCGGTGGTGCGGCTGCGCGGGCAGCGTGAGGTCGACCAATGGCGGTCAGGCCCGTTGCGGCGGGCCGCGGAACGCGGCGAGGAGTCGGTGCGATGAGCGGGCGGACGGCGTTGGTGCTCGGCGGGACCGGGATGCTGAAGGGGTGCGCGGACGAGCTGCTGGCGCAGGGCTGGCAGGTGGTGCTGCCCAGCCGCAGGCCGGAGGGCGTGCTCGGCAGCGCGGCGAAGGCGGCCCTGCGCGGCCGCGGCCACGTGCCGCACGTGAGCGGCAGGCAGGGGTCGCGGATCGCGGTGGCGGCGGACTGGGCCAGACCGGCCGAGCTCGCCGACCGGGTCCGCGACGTGGTGGACGGGCCCGCCGACCTGCTGGTGGCGTGGGTGCACGCCAGCTACCGGGACGCCGTGCTGCGGGCCGTCGCGCCCCTGCTCGCGCCGCAGGCGCCGGTCGTCGAGGTGCACGACAGCGGCGCCATCCACGCGGTGCGCGGGGTGCCCGACCCGGTCCTGCACGGCCACCCGACGCAGCAGGTGGTGCTGGGCTTCGCCCGCCACGGCGGCGGCATCCGCTGGCTGAGCCACGAGGAGGCGTCGGTCGGCGTGCTCGAAGCCGTCCACCGAGCCCTGGACGGCAAGCCGCCGTCGGTGCACCAGGTCGGCGAGATCGACACCTGGGAGGCCAGGCACTAGCCCGGCCGCAGGCCTCGCACCAGCGACAACACCGACTCGCGCACCTCGGCGCGGCTGCGTTCGGGCTGGAACACCTGCCAGTCCAGCGCGATCACGAGCAGGGTGCCGAACAACGCGGCCGACGCCGTGCCCACCTGCACGCCCTCGGGCAGCCTGCCCGCGTCGGACAGCCGCTGCATCTGGCCGCGCACGATCGACACGATGTCGTCGCGCAGCAGGCTCAGCGTGCCGTGCCACTGGCCGGGCGTGCGCCACAGCTCCGAGACCAGCAGCTGCCCGAACGCGGGGTACTCGGCGAAGAACCCGAGCATCCCGTCCACCAGCGTCGCCATCGCCGAGGACGTCTCGTCCTCCTCCTCGGCCGCCCTGAGCCGCGCGGCCAGCAGGTCCACGCCGTGCCGCAGCAGGGCGTCGACCAGCGCGTCCTTGCTGGCGAAGTTGTAGTAGACGGTGCCCTTCGCCACGCCCGCCTCGGCGGCGATCTCGTCCACCGTGACGCTCGCCGCGCCCCGCTCGCCGACGAGCCGCAGCGCGGCGTCGAACAGCTTCTGCTTGGTCGCGGCGGTGCGGCCGGGGCGCGCGCCGGTCACAGGACCAGTTCCGGCTTGAGACGGCTGGGTGTCCACACCCGCTGCTTGTACGCGGCGAGCGTCGCCAAGGCAAGGCTTGCCAGCAAGTAGCAGACCAGGATCAGGGCATCCCGGCCGACGCCGGCCAGCGACCCGCCGTACATGAGGTGCCGCAGGCCGTCCACGGCGTAGCCCATGGGCAGCCCGTAGTGCAGCGGGTACAGCGGCACGGGGATGGTCTGCCAGGGGAACGTGCCGCCCGCGCTGACCAGTTGCAGGATCAGCAGCACCAGGCCGATGAACTTGCCGACCGCGCCGAACAGGGCGTTCAACGCGTGCAGCACGGCCACGAACGTCGCCGACACCAGCAGCAGGAACGCCAGCGTGCCCAACGGGTGCGAGGGCCGGATGTCCACCACCAGCGTGACCACCGAGTACATCACCACGACCTGCGCCGCGCCCAGCAGCACGCCGGGCAGCCAGCCGCCCACCGCCACCCGCAGCGGCGACTGGCCGGCCGCCAGCCCGCGCCGGGACAGGGGCTTGAGCAGCAGGAACAGCACGAACGCGCCGATCCAGGTGGCCAGCCCGAGGAAGAACGGCGCCAGGCCCGCGCCGTAGCTGCCCGCGGACGTCTGGCTCACCCCGTTCACGTTCACCGGGTCGCCGATGGTCTGCGCGGTCGACTCGCGGGTCGGGTCGTCGGGGTTGGGGATCTGCGAGACACCCGCGTTCAGGCCGTCGCGCAGCCGGTTCGCGCCGTCCACCAGTTGCGCCTCGCCGTCGCGCAGCCTGCCCGCGCCGTCGCGCACCTGCGCCGCGCCGGACGACACCTGCGCCGCGCCGTCGTTCAGCCGGGTGATGGCGCTGGTCAGGGCGGGCGTGCTCGCCGCGAGCTGCGCCGCGCCGTCGGAGACCTGCCGGGCGCCGTCGGCCAGCGCGCGCAACTGGCCCGCGGTGCCCTGCACCTTGCCGTTCGCGTCGTCCACGGGCCGGCGGGCCTCGCCCAGCGCCCCGAGCACGCGTTGCACCTGCTCCTCGGTGAACCCGAGCGCGCGCAGCCGGGCGGCCACGTCGCCGTTGACCGCGTCCAGCCGGTTGACCAGGTCCTGCGCCTTGGCGGCGTAGTCCTCGGCGGTCCGGGCGACGGTCTCGTTGCCGTCGGCGACCTGCTTCGCGCCGGACGCGAGCTGCTGGGACTTCACCGGCAGGTCCGCCGTCGAGTCGCGCAGCTGCGTGAGGCCGGACGAGACCTGCGCCGCGCCGTCCGCCAGCGGCACCGTGCCGTCGGCGAGCTGCTGGGCCCCGGTGGAGGCGTCCTGCTGGCCGGCGGCGAGCTTCGTCGCGCCGTCGGCGGCCTCGACGGTCTTCTGCCGGATCGTGGAGAAGCCGAGCAGCAGCTTGTCCGCGGCCTCCGCGCCGACCCGCACGGACACCGACCGGCGCACCTCGGCGACGACCTGGTTGGCGATCGTGGAGCCGAGGTAGTTGTTCGCGTCGTTGGTGGTCAGCACGATCACGCCCTGCCGGGGCGTGAAGTCGCCGGACGACAGCAGCGCCTGCGAGAAGTCCTCGGGCAGGGTCAGCGCGAACGTGTAGGTGCCGTCGCGCACGCCCGCCTCGGCCTGCGCGGCGTCCACCTGGTGCCAGTCGAACCGGTCGCCCTTCACCAGCTCGTCGGCGACCTCCCGGCCCGCGTCCAGGCGCGTGCCGTCGCTCGCCGTCGCGCCCTTGTCCTCCACGACCAGCGCGGCCGGCACCTGGTTGAGGTGCGCGTACGGGTCCTTGTTGGCGTACAGGTACAGCGCCGCGTAGAGCAGCGGGACCAGCGTCAGCGCCAGCACCGCGAGCTTGGGCAGCTTGCCGGAGGTGATCCGGCGCAGCTCGTTGAACGCCATCCGCAGGGCGGTCACTTCGACTCCTCGTTGTCCGCGCCGGTGCCATCGCTTCCGGTGTCGTCGCTTCCGGTGTCGGCCGCGCCGGTGTCGTCGTCGGCGGTGTCGGCCGTGCCGGTGTTGTCCGCGCCGATCCGGGCGGCCGGCACGCCGAGCAGGGTGGCGCTGGTTGTGGTGCACAGGACGACGACCGACCGCTCCGGCGTCACGTGCCGGCGGGCCAGCTCCAGCCACCCCGCCGGGTCGCCGTGGTAGCGGTCGGGGCTGTCCAGCACCAACGTCGTCGCGCCGGGGCGGCCCGCGGCCAGCTCCAGCATCAGCGCGCACCGCGTGGCGGCCGGGACGTGCTCGAACCGCCGGTCCAGGTGCTCCTCCGCGCCGCGCTCGACCAGCCAGTCGGCGACCGCCTTGCGCCCGCTGCGGACCCCGTTCACGGCCAGCTCCTCGCCGACCACGCCGGCCAGCGGCAGCGATGCCTCGGGCTCGCTGACGTCGGGGGAGTCCACCAGCACGACGTGCCTGCGCAGCTCGGCGAGCGAGGGTGAGACCTCGCCGGTGCTCGGGCGCATCCGCCCGGACAGCACCAGGCCCAACGCGGTGTGGCCCGCGCCCGGGTCGCCCGCCACCAGCACGAGCTCACCCGGCTCCACCAGCAGTGACGTCGGCTTGAGCAGCGGGCCGTGCGGCCCGGTGACGCCGACGCGCCGAGCGTGGATGCGCACCGTGGACCTCCTTTTGAACTGACCGGTCAGTTCAAATAGTGGTCCGGACGGGGGCGCCGCGCAACTCGGAGCGGTGTGACGCCTAGCGCAGCGCCCCGGCGGGGCGGACCTCCCACATCGTCCACAGTGGACGATAACCCTGCCGCGGCCAGAACACCGAGGACAGCGGGTTCGGCGGGTTGTAGTACAGGTAGGTGCCGACGGTGCCCAGCCGCAGCAGCTCGCGGTGCGCGTGCGCCATCAGTTGGCGGCCCACCCCGGTCCCGCGCGCGCCCGGCAGCACGGACACGCAGTTCACGTAACCCCAGCGGCCGGGCGGCAGCCTGGTCGACGTCCAGTTGCCCGGCTCCGACGTCACCAGGGCGCACTCGGCCAGCGCCACCGCGATGCCGTCCCGCTCGGCCAGCCACGCCGGGCCGCCCGTGGCCAGCCGCTCGGCCAGCGTCCGCCGCTTCAGCGCCGCCGCGTCCGGCCGGTGCACCGTCGAGCCCACCATGGACGAGTAGCGCAGCTCGGCCAGCGCCAGGGCCAGCACGGTCTCCAGGTCGGCGGGCGTGGCCCGGCGGATCGTGGCCGTGCCCGTGACCGGCGGGGGAGGGGCCTGCCGCACCGCGATCACGGTCAGCGGCACCAGGCCGTGGTCCAGCAGCGCCCTGGACGCCTCCGCGTCGCGGCTGGGCCAGGTCAGCACGCACGCCGAGTCGCGCTCGGCAGGCCCGAGCAGGTCCAGCCGCTTGCGCCAGGCGCGCAGCAGCGCGTCCATGCCGGCCGCGCCCGCGTTGCCCAGCAGCGGCGTCAGCTCCCACACCTCGGTGGCCGACCACAGCCGGGCGGGCGAGCGGCGGTCGTGCACCTGGCGCTGGAGCACGCCCGCCACCCTCGTGCCGTCCGGCAGCGCCGCGGTGATGACGTCGCCGTCCGGTGGCGCGACCACCGGCGGCAGCAGCGGGTCGACGCTCGCGAAGCGCGCGTTCTGCGCTTCCACCAGCCCTTGGCCGACGGTCATGCCGGGCAGGCTACGGCTTCCTGGTGCGGAAGATCGCGGTGCCCGGGAACAGCCGGCCGCGCAGCGGGCTCCACTGGCCCCACGTGCGGGTGTGCCCCGCGGGCCACTCCGGCTCGACCACGTCCACCAGCTCCAGGCCCGCGCCGACGAGCGCGCGCACGTAGTCACCGGTGGTCCGGTGGTGCTCCACGTACGTCGCCCGACCGGTGTCGTCGACCTCCACGTAGGGCGTGCGGTCGAAGTACGACTGGGTGACGGTCAGCCCGCCCGGTCCCGGGTCGTCCGGGAAGATCCACCGGATCGGGTGAGTCACGGAGAACACCCACGGCGCACCCGGCCGCAGCACCCGCGCCACCTCCCGGAACACCTCGCCCACGTCCGCCACGAACGGCACCGCGCCGAACGCCGAGCAGGCCGCGTCGAAGCTGCCCGACGCGAACGGGAGCTGGTCGGCGCTGGCCTGCACCAGCGGCACGGCCACGCCGGTCGCCGCGTTCGCCGCCACCGCGTGCCGCAGCATCCCGGCCGAGATGTCGAACGCGACCGCGTGCGCGCCCCGCGAGGTCAGCCACCGCGCGCACGGCGCGGAGCCGCAGCCGACCTCCAGGACCCGGCGTCCGCGCAGGTCACCGAGGTACCCGGCGTCCTCCTCGCGGACGCCCTCGGGGCACCAGACGAAGTCCGCCGCGCCCAGGAAGTCGCCGTGCTCGGCGTGGTAGTCGTCGGCGTCGGCGTCCCACCACATGCGGTTGGCCGCGCGCGACTCGGCCGCGTCCACGCCCCGCTTGGCGATGCCGGTGGTGCCGAGCGCCAGTTCGGCGCTCGCGTGCTGGTCGGACACACTGCTCCATTCAAGGTGCCGGTTTGCCCGTCGGGCTCCGGGCCGCGTACGATATCGCCCGCGTAGTGGGTTCGCGCTGTCCTCGATCGCTGATCACCCGGTGAGCCGGTCTTCTCGGTGGGGCGGGCCCTGTCGCGCAAGCGTTGAACCCGCAGGCCACAAACCCCAATCCGTACCGGAGCCACCTACCTAATGTCCACCGACACCACCACTGTCCCGGTTGCCGCTGCGCCGAAGCAGGTCGCCATCAACGATATCGGGACGGAGGAGGACTTCCTCGCTGCTATCGACAAGACGATCAAGTACTTCAACGACGGCGATATCGTCGAGGGAACCATCGTCAAGGTCGACCGGGACGAGGTCCTGCTCGACATCGGCTACAAGACCGAGGGCGTCATCCCCTCGCGCGAGCTGTCGATCAAGCACGACGTCGACCCGAACGAGGTCGTCAAGGTCGGTGACGAGGTCGAGGCTCTCGTTCTCCAGAAGGAGGACAAGGAAGGTCGGCTGATCCTCTCCAAGAAGCGCGCGCAGTACGAGCGCGCCTGGGGCACCATCGAGGCGCTCAAGGAGAAGGACGAGCCGGTCAAGGGCACGGTCATCGAGGTCGTCAAGGGCGGCCTGATCCTGGACATCGGCCTGCGCGGCTTCCTCCCCGCCTCCCTGGTCGAGATGCGCCGCGTGCGCGACCTCCAGCCGTACGTCGGTCGCGAGCTCGAAGCCAAGATCATCGAGCTGGACAAGAACCGCAACAACGTGGTCCTGTCCCGCCGGGCGTGGCTGGAGCAGACGCAGTCCGAGGTCCGCAGCGAGTTCCTCAACCAGCTGCAGAAGGGCCAGGTCCGCAAGGGCGTCGTGTCCTCCATCGTCAACTTCGGTGCCTTCGTGGACCTGGGTGGCGTGGACGGCCTCGTGCACGTCTCGGAGCTGTCCTGGAAGCACATCGACCACCCGTCCGAGGTCGTCGAGGTCGGCCAGGAGGTCACGGTCGAGGTCCTGGACGTCGACATGGAGCGCGAGCGCGTGTCGCTGTCGCTCAAGGCGACGCAGGAAGACCCGTGGCGCCAGTTCGCCCGCACCCACGCGATCGGCCAGATCGTGCCGGGCAAGGTCACCAAGCTCGTCCCGTTCGGCGCGTTCGTCCGGGTGGACGAGGGCATCGAGGGCCTGGTCCACATCTCCGAGCTGGCCGAGCGCCACGTCGAGATCCCGGAGCAGGTCGTGCAGGTCGGCGACGACGTCATGGTCAAGGTCATCGACATCGACCTGGACCGCCGCCGCATCTCGCTGTCGCTCAAGCAGGCCAACGAGGGCTTCACGGTCGACTCCGAGTTCGACCCGACCCAGTACGGCATGGCCGCCGAGTACGACGACCAGGGCAACTACATCTACCCCGAGGGCTTCGACCCGGAGACCCAGGAGTGGCAGGAAGGCTTCGACAAGCAGCGCGAGGAGTGGGAGCGGCAGTACGCCGAGGCCCACACGCGCTACGAGGCCCACATGAAGCAGGTCGCCAAGGCCGCCGCGGCCGAGGAAGAGGCCGCGGGCGAGACCAACTACTCGTCCGGTGGCGAGGCCCCGGCCGCCGCGTCGTCCAGCACGGGCGCCCCGGCTCAGGCCGGTGGCACCCTGGCCAGCGACGAGCAGCTGGCCGCGCTGCGCGAGAAGCTGTCGGGCGGCGCCTGAGCAGCACCGGCCGGCGGATCCTCGCCGGCTGACTGAACGACCACGATCGCCCCTCGCCCACCTCGGGCGGGGGGCGATCGTCGTTCACTCCTTCGGGGGTGATGTCGCATCGCCGTGCGCTAAGTTGAGAATGCTATGAGCATGAGGACGGCGGTGCTGGCGGTGGCGGTGGTGCTCGCGTGCGCGGGCTGCTCCGCCGTGAAGCCGCAGCCCGTGACGCAGCCGCAGATCCCGACGATCCTGCCGCCGACCACGATCACCCGCGTGCCGCAGATGGTGGACCGGCCGCTGCCCGACGACTGCGAGCTGGTCGTCCCGGTCGAGCTGTTCAACCAGAAGCTCGGCCGCGAGCTGCCCGGCGAGCTGAAGACCATCATCGGCATCCCGGAGCCGTCGCTCGGCCGCACCGGCAAGATCGACTGCTACTACGGCGTGCCGGAGAACCAGCCCATCGCCGCCGCGCCCGTCATCATCGGCCTGGCCGCCTACGCCGACGAGCCGGCGGCCTCCAACCGGGTCGCCGAGAGCGTGGCCGCCGAGCGCCAGGAGGGCGCGACGGTCGCCGAGGTCGACGTCGGCAAGAAGAAGGGCCAGTTCGTCAGCACGAAGGACGAGCGGATGGTCGTGGGCTGGCTGGGCAAGACCACGTACGTGGCCAGGGCGAAGGTCGGCGTGGTGCCGGACGACGCGATCGGCGGCTTCCTCGCCGCCCTCGCCCAGCAGTCGATGACCCCCGTCGAGGGCGCCTGAAGATCCGCCGCGTGGCAGGCTGGTCGCCATGTTGCGCGTGGGGCTCTCCGGGGGCATCGGTTCGGGCAAGTCGACCGTGGCGGGCAGGCTCGCCGAGCACGGCGCGGTGGTGATCGACGCCGACCGGCTGGCCCGCGAGGTGCTCGAACCCGGCACCGACGGCCTGCGCGAGGTCGTGGCGGCGTTCGGCGCGGACGTCGTGGGCCCGGACGGCGCGCTGGACCGGCCCGCGCTCGCGGCGAAGGTGTTCGGTGACGAGCAGGCCCTGGCCACGCTCAACGGCATCACCCACCCGCGGATCGCGGCCCGCACGGGCGAGCTGATCGCCGCCGCGCCGGAGGACGCGATCGTCGTGCACGACGTGCCGCTGCTGGTCGAGAAGGACATGGCGCCGCTGTACCACCTGGTGGTGATCGTGCACGCGGACCTGGACCAGCGGATCGTCCGGCTGCGCGACCGGGGCGTGGCCGAGGAGGACGCGCGCCGGCGCATCGCCGCGCAGGCCGACGACGAGCGCCGCCGTGCCGTCGCGGACGTGTGGCTGGACAACTCCGGCACGCCCGACCTGGTGCTGGCGCAGGTCGACGCGCTGTGGGCGGACCGGCTGGTGCGCTACGAGTCCAACATCCGGCTGCGCCGCTACGCCTCGTACGGCGCCCCGATCGTGGTGCCGTACGACGAGACCTGGCCCGCCCAGGCCGCCCGCGTCGCCGCACGCATCCGGCTCGCCGCCGGTGGCCGCACGGTCGAGCACATCGGGTCCACCTCCGTGCCCGGGCTGGCGGCGAAGGACGTGCTGGACTTCCAGCTGGGCGTGACGTCGCTCGCCGAGGCCGCGGAGTTGGAGGAGGCGCTGACGCAGGCGGGTTTCCCGAGCCTGGGCGTCGCCGAGGACAGCGTGAAGCACGAGGGCGACGCGCCGGAGGACTGGCACAAGAGGCTGCACGCGGGCGCGGATCCGGGGCGTCGGGTCAACCTGCACGTGCGGGTGGAGGGCGGTCCGGCGTGGACCTGGGCGATCCGGTTCCGCGACTGGCTGCGGGCGGACGCGGCGGCGCGCGACGAGTACGCGGCGCTGAAGCGGGAGCTGTCGGAGAAGCATCGGGGTGACGCGGGCGCGCTCGCCCACGCGGAGGCGAAGGAGCCGTGGATGGACGCCGCGACCGCGCGCGTCGAGGCGTTCTACAGGAACGGCCAGGCGTCGTAGATGCCCCGGTGGGTCAGCCACACGCCGAGGTCGTGCCGGTGCAGGCTGACCTCTTCCAGGGTGCGGTGCACGGTGCGCAGCGCCTGGTCGGCGTCGTCGGGGCCCAGGACCCGGCCGGCGACGGCGGCGGCGAACTCCTCGCAGCGCACGATCCGCGCGGTCGTGCCGCCGGGCACGGCCAGGCCGAGCAGCAGGTCGGTGGTGCGCCAGGCCCGGCCGTCGCGCTGCACGCGGACCGCGCTGAGCACGCTCGGGCCGCTGCGCGCGTGTCTGGACCGGGGGCGCTGGTGGGTGAGCCGGAGACCGAGCGCCGGCATCAACCAGGTGACCTCCGAATCGGAGAACGGATCCTCCGGTGTCGGGCACTCCAGCCGCAGTCCCCACGGCTCGACCCGGCACGTGGACAGGTGCCGCGACATGCCGCTGGAGTAGCTGCGAACTGCGCTGACGGTGTCGACCACGTCGACGAGCTGAGGTGTGATGACCGCTCCCACGCGACCCGAGGGTAGCCGGAAGTGTGCTGCGGGTAACTATCCGGGTTGATTCGTTACATCACGGTCTGTGTGGTACGCGGTCTCTATCAGGTGACGGACACGGATGGCGGTTGACCTGCAAGAGTGACGGTCTGTATTACCGCCGACGCCAGGTGGTGATCGTTCCCTGGGCCGCGAGCCAGCGCACCGCGTCGTGACCGTGCGCGGCGATGCCGGCGACCGCCCGGTAGGTCGTCTCCAGCGCCCACTGCGCCCGGTCGGCCTGGATGAGCCCCCGGTCGAGGGCGGTCAGCAGCTCGTCGGTGTCCAGCACGGTGACGCTGCGGCCGGTGCGCACGACGAGGTCCAGGTACAGGTCGACGGTCTTCCACACCGACCCGCTCGAGCTGATCTCGACCACGTCCACGTACAGGTCGTAGTCGCGCTCGTGGCCCGGGTGCCACGACTGCCGGGTGACGCGCAGGCCGTGCGCGGGCAGCAGCCACGACTCGAAGTGCGCCAGGTGCGGGTGGCCGGGCACGGGGCGTGACATGTAGAGGCCGTGCGTGGTCAGCCGGTACTCCTCGACGCCGCGCAGGTGCCCCTTGGGGTCGGTGTTGCTCTTCGCGTCGAGGTCGAAGTACTCGATCTTCGGCGGGTGGATGTGCATGCGTGTCCCGGCGGCACTCGGCGTCACAGCGCCGACCTTAGGCACCGACACCGCCGGAATGCCCCTTTCTGTCACCCGAAAGTAGGATGATCGCTTACTCTTCCCGCCATGTTCGGCATCATCCGCCCCTGCCGCAACCGCCTGGGCCCTGAGCTGCGCGAGTCGTGGTTGGCCCACCTGTGCGGCCTGTGCCTGGCGTTGCGCGACGACCACGGCCACCTGGCCCGCGTGGTCACCAACTACGACGGCCTGGTCATCTCCGCGCTGGTGGAGGCGCAGGCCGGACCCTCGCGGCGCGCCGCGGGCCCGTGCGCACTGAGGGGCATGCAGTCGGCCGACGTCGCCGTGGGCACGGGCGCGCGCCTGGCCGCGTCGGTGTCCCTGGTGCTCGCCTCCGCGAAGGTCGGCGACCACGTGGCCGACCGCGACGGCGCGTTCGCCCGGGCGCCGATGCGCGGCGTGGGCAGGCAGGTGGCCAGGCGCTGGGCCGCGCAGGCCGCCGAGACCGGCCTCGACCTGGGTTTCGACACCGCCGTGATGGTCGACGCCGTGCGGCGGCAACCGGACGTCGAGTCCTCGGCCCGCCCCGGCTCGTCCGTCCTGGCCGTGACCGAACCGACCGAGACCGCCGCCGCCGAGGCCGTCGCCCAGACCGCCCTCCTGACCGGCCGCCCGGCCAACGCGGCCCCGCTGCGCGAGGTCGGACGGCTGTTCGGCCGGCTGGCGCACCTGCTGGACGCCGTGGAGGACCTGGAAGCCGACCGCGCGTCCGGCGCTTGGAACCCCCTGGTCGCCACCGGCACGACCCCCGACGAGGCCCGACGGCTCTGCGACGACGCGGCACTGGGCATCAAGCTCGCCCTGAAGGAGGTCGAGTTCGCCGACGACCGCCTCGTGCACGTCCTACTGGTGCACGAGTTGCGGGAATCGATCCGCCGCGCCTTCGGCGACCCCCACGTCCACACCCCGCAACCACCACCACCCCCGGGCGCGTACCCGCCGCCCTACCACCTCCCACCTCCCGGCCCGGTGCCCCCACCCTCCGCGCCCGGCCACGGCGGCCCGCCCATGCCCCCTCCGAGCGGCAGGAAGAAGGGCCGGGGCGGCGAACCACCGCGCCCCGGCAGCGGCCTGTGGTGCCGGCCCAAGCTGAAGCAGCCGCCGGTCGCCCGGGGCGTGCTCCTGGGCTGCCTCGCCGTCCTCTACCAGTGCGGCACGTGCCAGTACTGCTGCCGCGACCCGCACCCCGGCCCGTTCAGCGGCAAGCCGCGCGAGGCCTGGTGCAACTGCGACTGCAACTGCCCGGACTGCTCCGGGTGCGACTGCGACTGCTGCGGCTGCGACTGCTGACCTCACGCCCGCGACCGGCGCACCAGCAGCACCACGACGCCCACGACCAGGACAACCCCACCGCCGATCAGCCACGGCCACCCCGCCCACGGGACGCGGCCGTACACCGTGACCAGTTGGTTGTCGCCGTCCACCCTGGTGAGGTCGCTCGGCGCGAGGATCACGTCGTCCGACCCGAGGAGGTCGTTGCCCGCCCGGAACTCGTCCAGGCTCGAGTAGGTCCCGCCCTCCGCGTCGATCGCCCTGCCGTCGGCGATGAACAGGGTCATCAGCTCCAACCCGCCGTCCGAGCGCTTGACCAGCAGGACCCGTCCGGAGACGTGCCGGGGGTCCCCTCCCGCGTCCAGCACCGCGCGACGAGCCGCCGCGCTGACGTCGCAGGACGTGTCGAAGTGGTCGCCGCCGTGCCGCCCGGTGTCGGGTTCGGTGCACTGGAACACGCTCATCAGCCGGGACACCAACTGCTCGGGCGAGTAGTAGGCCGCGAGGTTGGCCTGGCGGTCCTCGGGCGCCTCGCCGTAGCCGGGCAGCCGGTCGTTCTCCACCGACGACGACTCCCAGTACTCCTCGACGAGGTTCGGCAGGGGGTCCGAGCCGCAGCCGGACAACGCCACCAGCACGGCCGTGAGCAACCAGGGGAGGGCACGCATGTCCGCAGTGTGTCGTCGCCGTCCGGCCCGCCGCGCGACCGCGGCCGGAAGCTGCCAGACCCCCTGACCTGGACCGGATCGGAATTTGTCGGACCCCCGGCGTACCGTCGTACCCGTGGCATTCCCAACCGAGATCCCGGTCAAGGCGCACTCGTCGCATCGTCCCGTCGGTGACATCCCGCGCACCGAGGGGAAGTTCCGCGTGGTCAGCGACTACCAGCCGGCGGGCGACCAGCCCGCGGCGATCGCGGAGCTCGAACGGCGCATCCGCGCCGGGGAGAAGGACGTCGTGCTGCTCGGCGCGACCGGCACGGGCAAGTCGGCCACCACGGCGTGGCTGGTGGAGAAGGTGCAGCGGCCCACGCTGGTGATGGCGCCGAACAAGACGCTGGCCGCGCAGCTGGCGAACGAGCTGAAGGGGTTCTTCCCGGACAACGCGGTGGAGTACTTCGTCAGCTACTACGACTACTACCAGCCCGAGGCGTACATCCCGCAGACCGACACCTACATCGAGAAGGACTCCTCGATCAACGAGGACGTCGAGCGGCTGCGCCACTCGGCCACGATGAGCCTGCTCACCAGGCGTGACGTGATCGTGGTCGCGTCCGTGTCCTGCATCTACGGCCTCGGCACGCCGCAGTCGTACCTGGACCGGTCGATCAAGCTGGAGGTGGGCGGCGAGGTCGAGCGCGACCTGCTGCTGCGCGCGCTGGTCGACATCCAGTACACGCGCAACGACATCGCGTTCAACCGGGGCACGTTCCGGGTGCGCGGCGACACCGTGGAGATCATCCCGGCGTACGAGGAGCTGGCGCTGCGGGTCGAGTTCTTCGGCGACGAGATCGACAAGCTGTACTACCTGCACCCCCTGACCGGTGACGTGGTCAAGGAGGTGGACGAGCTGCGCATCTTCCCGGCCACCCACTACGTGGCGGGGCCGGAGCGCATGGAGAAGGCGATCCGCAACATCGAGGTGGAGCTGGCCGACCGGCTGGCCACCCTCGAGCGCCAGGGCAAGCTCCTCGAGGCCCAGCGGCTGCGCATGCGCACGTCGTACGACATCGAGATGATGCGCCAGGTCGGCTTCTGCAACGGCATCGAGAACTACTCGCGCCACATCGACGACCGCGGTCCCGGCACCGCGCCCGCGACCCTGATCGACTACTTCCCGGACGACTTCCTGCTGGTCGTCGACGAGTCGCACGTGACGGTGCCGCAGATCGGCGGCATGTACGAGGGTGACGCGTCGCGCAAGCGCAACCTGGTCGACCACGGCTTCCGCCTGCCCAGCGCCCTGGACAACCGCCCGCTGACCTGGGAGGAGTTCGCCGACCGGATCGGCCAGACCGTCTACCTCTCGGCCACCCCCGGCCCGTACGAGATGGGCCAGACCGGCGGCGAGTTCGTGGAGCAGGTCATCCGCCCGACCGGCCTGGTAGACCCGGAGGTCGTGGTCAAGCCGACCGAGGGCCAGATCGACGACCTGGTGCACGAGATCCGGGTGCGCGCCGAGAAGGACGAGCGCGTCCTGGTCACCACGCTGACCAAGAAGATGGCCGAGGACCTCACCGACTACCTGCTGGAACTCGGCATCCGCGTCCGCTACCTGCACTCCGAGGTCGACACCCTGCGCCGCGTCGAACTCCTGCGCCAACTCCGCCTCGGCGAGTACGACGTCCTGATCGGCATCAACCTCCTCCGCGAGGGCCTGGACCTCCCGGAGGTCTCCCTGGTCGCCATCCTGGACGCGGACAAGGAAGGCTTCCTGCGCTCGGGCACCAGCCTGATCCAGACGATCGGCCGCGCGGCCCGCAACGTGTCCGGCGAGGTCCACATGTACGCGGACCGGATCACCGACTCGATGCGGCACGCGATCGACGAAACCAACCGCCGCCGCGCCAAGCAGGTCGCCTACAACGAGGAACGGGGCCTCGACCCCCAGCCGCTGCGCAAGAAGATCACGGACATCCTGGAACAGGTCTACGCCGAGGCCGAGGACGCCATCGCCCCCGGCGGCTCCGGCCGCAACACCTCGCGGGGCAAGAAGCCGACCGGCGACCCCGGCGCCAACGGCCGCACCAGCTCGGGCGTCCTCGCCGACCGCAACACCGGCACCATGGCCCGCTCCGAACTGGCCGACCTGGTCCAACAACTGACCGACCAAATGATGAACGCCGCCCGCGAACTGCAATTCGAACTGGCCGCCCGCCTCCGCGACGAGATCCAAGACCTGAAGAAGGAACTACGCGGCATGGACGCCGCCGGCGTCAAGTAACCCCCCAAACCCGTGCTCTTCACCGGACGAGCGCCCACATCGGACCCGCAGCACACCCGCCGAGGCCCGATTTGACATGGGTTCGGGTGCCATAGGCTGGACGAAGCCGGGCAGGCTTGGCGGGCGCTTTATCCGCCATGCCTGCCCGGCTTTGGCCTGCCTGGGGTGCCCGTAAGGGCCCCATGTCAAATCGAGCCGGGCTGAACCACCGCCCCCTACCGGCCTTCCCGCCCCTCCAACGCCCCTCGCACCTTCCCGACCACCGCACTCTCGGCCGCTCCCACGCGCCCGTCCGCCGAAGCGACCTCCTCGCAAATCGCGAGTACCGCCACCGGAAACGCCTCCGCCTCCTCGGGCGTCCTCGTCGCCACGATCTCCACCGACCGCCGCAACGCCTCCAACACCCCGGCTTCCACATCAGCCGCGGAACCCTCGGGCAACACAGGACGGTCCGCACCCAGCACCTGCCGCAGCCGTGGCGAGAACCTGGCCATCGCGCGAATACCCGCGTGGCTCTCCTCGTCCAACGCACCGGGCTCCGCAGTGGACACCAGCACCATCGCGCCGAAGACCGCCGTGCGCAGGGTCCGGCTCTCGTCGTCCGTGTAGACAGTCACGCGATCACCTTAAATGCCGGGTTAACGTGACGGCATGACGTTGGACGACGTGATCGAGCACTGCCTGGCCAAGCCCGGCGCCGAGGAGACCTACCCGTTCGGCGACGGCGAGCTGTGCTGCAAGGTCGGCGGCAAGATCTTCGCGTTCATCAGCCTGGACACCGATGTCGACACCGCCACCGTGGGCGTCAAGTCCGCCGCCACCGCCGAGGAAGCCGGCCACTGGCGCGAGCGCTACCCCGACGACATCACGGTCAGCGCCTACATCGGCCGCTACGGCTGGAACCGGGTCCGGGTCAACGGCTCGGTCCCGGCTGACGAACTGCGCGAACTGCTCGACCTCTCCTACGACTTCATCGTGGCCAAGCTGCCGAAATCGAAGCGCCCCTGAAACGCCGAGGCGGCGCACCAGGAACAAACCCGGATGCGCCGCCTCGAACCGATTCTTGCCGCGTCAGCCGCGTCAGCCGCCTCAGCTGGTGATGTCCTTGCGCGCGAACTTCCGCGCCGCCAACAACGTGAAGAACGCCCCGTACGCCAGCGCCGAGAACGTGCCCTTCGCCATCTGCGACCAGTCCACGTCCGACGACATCAGGTCCGCCCACGCCAACGCGTAGTGCGTCGGCAGGTAGTCCCGCAGCCCTTCCAACGCCGTGATCTGGTCCAGGATCTGCGACACGATCGACGCCAGCACCGCGCCGCCCACCGCGCCCAGCGGCGCGTCCGTGGACACCGACAGGTACAGCGCCAGCCCGGCCACCCAGAACAGGTGGATCGAGATGTAGACGACGGACAGCGCCACCCCGTACACCCCGGAGCCGAACGACGCGGCCTCACCGGTCGGCGACACCGCTTCCCCGGCGCCGTACCAGATCACGCCGACGACCAGCGCCACCGCCGGCAGCAGCGCCAGCGCGAACACCGACATCAGCCCGGACGCCACGGCCTTGCGCCGCAGCAGCCGGTGCCGGGGGATCGGCGCGGCCAGCAGGTACTTCAACGACGACCAGGACGCCTCGCTCGCGATCGTGTCGCCGAAGAACAGCGCCACGATCATCGGCAGCAGGAAGCTGCTGCTCACGAACAGCGTCAGGATCACGAAGTTCACGCCGCTGGCCGTGGCCAGGTCGACGAACCCGCCCGCCCGCCGGTTCGGCGATGCCTGTCCCAGCTCGAACGCCACCACCAGGATGAACGGCAGCAGCACCAGGAATCCCAGCACCAACTGCGTCCGCCTGCGGCGCAACTGCCGCACCAGCTCCACCCGCACGGGCAGCGTCCGCCCGGCCCGGTACCCGACCTTCGACCCGTCCGGCGCGACCGTCGAGTGCTCGGCCTCGGCGGCGTCCGTCAGGTCCGAGATCGCCGCCGGGTCGGTGTGCACACCGTTCTCGCTCATTCGCCCACCACCCTCATCGGCCCACCAACCCGGTATTCGGCCTCCACCGCGGTCATTCGCCCACCAACTCCAGGAACGCGTCTTCCAACCGACGGCGCGGACCGGCCTGGTCCACCGCCACGCCCGCCGCCACCAGCGCCTGCAACGCCGTCGCCCGCGGCGTGCCGTTGAGGCTCGCGTGCACCTGCTCGCCGTCCACGTGCACGTCGTGCACGCCCGCCAGGCCGCGCAGCACGGCCGCCGCCTCGTCGGGCCGGTCGACCCGGAAGGTGGCCTCGCCGCCGCCCGTCGCGATCTCGTCCACCGGACCGGCCGCGACCAGCGACCCCTTGTGCATCACGACCACGTGCGTGCAGGTCTGCTCGACCTCGGCGAGCAGGTGGGACGACACCAGCACGGTCCGGCCCGCCGCCGCGTAACGCCGCAGCACCTCGCGCATCTGGTGGATCTGCGGCGGGTCGAGCCCGTTGGTCGGCTCGTCCAGCACCAGCAGGTCCGGCAGGCCGAGCATGGCCTGCGCGATCGCCAGCCGCTGCCGCATGCCCTGGCTGTAGGTCCGCACGCGCCGCTGCACGGCGTTGCCCAGGCCCGCGATCTCCAGGGCCTCCTCGACGTGCGCCTGCTCCAGCGGACGGCCGGTGGCCGCCCAGTACAGCCGCAGGTTCTCCGCGCCCGACAGGTGCGGCAGGAAGCCCGAGCCCTCCACGAACGACCCGATCCGCGACAGCACCGGCGCGCCCGGGCTGACCCGGTGGCCGAACACCCTGATCCCGCCCTCGGTCGGCCGGATCAGGCCCATCAGCATCCGCAACGTCGTGGTCTTGCCCGCGCCGTTGGGCCCGAGCAGGCCCAGCACCTGGCCGTGCTCGACCCGGAACGACAGGTCCTTCACCGCGGTCAGCCCGCCCGGGTACGACTTGGTCAGGTTCTCGATGACCAGCGGCACCGACTCCAGCGACGGCTCGACGTCCGCGGTCAGCCTGCGCCGGAACCACGCGACCACGCCCGCGATGACGCACGCGATCAGCACGATCCCGATGCCCCACAGCGCGCCGACCGGCACCTCGCTGGTGGCGTTCACGCCCGCCACCACCGGCACCGACAGCGCGGGCGCGGCCAGCGAGATCCGGTACGCGGCCGGTTCCGCCGCGTTGGCGTACGCCATGTCGGTGGTCGACACGACCAGTTGCAGCCGGTGGTCGGCCTCGACCGGGCGCACCGCGCCGGGCAGCGTCACGGTCACCTCGACCGGCGTGCCGTCGGCAGGCAGGTCCGCGATCCGGACCGGCGCGACCGCCGAGCCGGGCAGCGTCCGCACGCCGCTCGCGTCGGCGTCGTACAGCTTCACGAACAGCACCGCGCCGTCGGCCGGCACCGGCTGCCCCGGCACCGCGGCCACCCGCAGCCGCACCGTGGACGCGCCGGTCAGCAGCGTCTGCGCGGTCTGCGGCTCGCTCTGGAACACCGCGGCCTGGCCCGGCATGTCGATCGACAGCCGCGACGACAGCGAGCTGGACCGCGACACCACCGATCCCAGGCCGGGCAGGCTCGACACCGCCGCCGGGTTGCCGCCCGCGGGGTTCACCACGACCTGCTCACGCCCGGTCAGCGGCACGTCGCGGCGCTCGGTCACCGCGGACCCGCCCAGGCCCGGGTAGCTCGGCGCGACCACGTTGCGCAACGACGGCGCGCCGCTGCTGCGGAACGCGCCCACCACGGTGTACTCGAAGCCGGTGCCGGGGTCCGCGCCCTTGCCTTCGAGGTGGAACGCCATCCAGTCGGCGATCTGCCCGCGCAGCTCGGGGCCGGGCGAGCCGCCGTCGTGGCCGCCCGCGTACCAGACGACCTTGACCTTCGCGCCGTTCGCGGCGATCTGGCGGGCGTTGGCGTCGGCCTGGTCGAGCCCGAACAGCGTGTCCTGCTCGCCCTGGACCAGCAGCGTCGGCTGGGTGATCTTGCCCGTCACGGCCGACGGCGACGCGCGGCGCAGCACCTCCAGCGTCTGCGGGCCGGCCTTGCCGGTGGTCGCGACCTCGGTGTACGCGGCGCACACGTCGGCCTGGAACCGGCCGCACGCGCCGTTGACCGGCCCGGCCGGCCGGGGGTCGCCCTGCTGGGGCGGCGCGGTGGCCGCGGCGGCGGCGTTGTCGGCGGCCTGGCCGTCGTCGTCCTGACCGGGCTCGGCGGCCTCCTGGCCGGGGTTGGTGGCGTCCGCGCCGGACAGGCCGGCCGAGAAGAAGATCCCCGCCCACGACCGCTTGAACACGCCGCCGTCGGCGAACGCGCCGGCCGCCGGGGTGGCCGCGTCCACGCCGTCGGCGCTCGCCGAGTTCGGCAGCAGCGCCTGGGCCAGGTCGTTGTAGGTGATCACCGGGGCGATGGTGTCGACGCGCGGGTCGGCGCCGGCCAGCGACAGCGCCAGCGCGCCGCCGTAGGAGCCGCCGGTCACGCCCACCTTCGGGTCTCCGGCGCGGTCGAGGACGACCTCTTCACGGGTGGCCAGCCAGTCGAGCAGCTTCTGCGCGTCGCGGACCTCGTGTTCGGCGGAGTTCAGCGCGATCTGGCCGGTGCTGCGACCGAAGCCGCGCGCCGAGTAGGCCAGCACGACGAAGCCCCGCTGGGCCAGCTCGGTGGCCTGGGAGGCGACGCTCGCCTTGCTGCCGCCGAAGCCGTGCGGCAGCAGGATGGCGGGCGCGGGTGTGCGTTCGGGCAGGTAAAGGGTGGTGTCGATCTGCACGGTGCGGTCGCTGCCCGGGCTTTCCGGCACGTCGATCACCGCGTCGCGGGTGCTCACCGGGACGGGGTCGTCCCCCTGGCGCGTGAAGACCACGATGGCGCCCACCAGGGCGACCAGCACGACGAGCGCGGGGAGCGACCACCTGCCGCGGAGGCGGTTGAGGGGGGCCACGGAGTTGACCATAGGCGTGATTAGCTGAGAACGGGCTGTCAGCACCACCTCGCGCTCTCAGCGAGCTCCCGTCACTGCGACCGTCATGCTCTCAGCGAAACCAGCCGGTCAGGGGAGCCCGGACGGGTGCCCCTGATCACCTCCGCTGGCGCGAGACCGCATTCATGCGTGAGACTGTGGGTGCGTGGAGGGGAGTACTCCCATCGCGGCGGTGTCGTCAGCACGGAGCCTGGCGTGAGGTTCCCGGTGCCGCCGGTCGGTTGAGCAAACCGGCGGAGGAGACCTCCGGTCATTGGCGTGCGCGCGATGCACCGGAGGTTTGATCGATGTCCGTTCCCGTGTGGCTGTGGTTCGCCACGATTGCCGGCCTGATGGTCCTGTTGGCCATCGACCTCTTCATCGTCGACCGCAAGCCGCACGAGGTCACCATCGGCGAAGCCGCTCGGTGGGTCACCTTCTACGTGGGCGTCGCGATCCTGTTCGGCCTCGGCATCTGGTACTTCTCGGGCGGTGTCTACGCGGGTGAGTTCTTCGCGGGATACATCACCGAGTACTCGCTGAGCGTCGACAACCTCTTCATCTTCTTGATCATCATGACCACCTTCAAGGTGCCCGCGATCCACCAGCACAAGGTGCTGCTGATCGGCATCCTGATGGCGCTGGTCATGCGCGGCATCTTCATCGCCGTGGGCGCGGCGGTCATCGCGCAGTTCAGCTGGGTCTTCTACCTCTTCGGCGCGTTCCTCATCTACACCGGCTACAAGCTGGCGCGCACCGACCACAACGAGGAAGAAGAGGAGTACAAGGAGAACGTCGCCCTGCGGTTCGTCCGCAAGGTGTACCCGGTGACGGACGGCTACCGGGACGGCAAGTCGTTCGTGAAGATCGACGGCAAGCGGTTCGTCACGCCGATGTTCATCGTCATCGTCGCCATCGGCACCACGGACCTGCTGTTCGCGCTCGACTCCATCCCGGCGATCTTCGGCCTGACCAAGGAGCCGTTCCTGGTCTTCACCGCGAACGCGTTCGCGCTGATGGGCCTGCGGCAGCTCTACTTCCTGCTCGGCGGCCTGCTGAACAAGCTGGTGTACCTGTCGATCGGCCTGTCGGTGATCCTCGGCTTCATCGGCGTGAAGCTGATCCTGGAGGCGCTGCACACCAACTCGCTGCCGTTCCTCAACGGCGGCGAGCCGCTGCACGTGCCGACGATCGGCATCGAGCTGTCGCTGTCGGTGATCGTGGGCGTGCTGGCCATCACCACGATCGCCAGCCTGGTCAAGGTGCGCCGCCATCCCGAAGTCGTCAAGCAGGTCGCCGGCCCCGGTGACCATCTGTGAGCGTCAAAATCTCGTAA
This sequence comes from Actinosynnema sp. NPDC051121, assembly GCA_040689555.1. Lineage (GTDB taxonomy): Bacteria > Actinomycetota > Actinomycetes > Mycobacteriales > Pseudonocardiaceae > Actinosynnema. The sequence continues at coordinate 305,981 of JBFBCZ010000003.1, forward strand.
GCCTTGCTAATAATCGTTGGGGTACCGTGCTGAAGCGTGCGCCCCGATGACTTGCAGTCGTTGACCCAGCCCGGCTCCGTGTCGGTGCGTGGGGACCTCGTCCTGGTGAACGTCTCGACCCCGGACGTCGCCGCGAACGCCTACCGGGGCGGGCTGCACCGCGTCGCCCTGGACGGCGGCGGGGCGAGGCGCTGGACGTGGGCGGAGCGCGACCTGGCACCCCGGATCTCCCCGGACGGCCGCTGGGTCGCGTTCCTGCGCGTCACCGAGCGCGGCAAGCCACCTCAGCTGCACGTGATGCCGGCCGACGGCGGCGAAGCGCGCGCGCTCACCGACCTCAGGCTCGGCGCGGGCGTGCCGGTGTGGGCGCCGGACTCCCGCCGGATCGCGTTCACCTCGCGGGTTCCCGAACCCGGCCGCTACGGCACGCCGCTGGTCGAGGGCGGGGACGCGCCGACGCCGGACGCCGAGGCGCCGCGGCACATCACCCGGCTCGACTACCGGGTGGACGACGTCGGCTTCACCGCCGACCGGCACTCGCGGCTGTTCACCGTCGACGCGCTCGACGCCGACGCCGAGCCGGTGGAGCTGACCGACGGCACGTTCTCCGCCGCGGAACCGGCCTGGACCGCCGACTGCGAGGCCGTGCTGTTCCTGGCCGAGCGCGACCTCGGCGCGGCCGAGGGTTTCCACAACGACGTCTACCGCGTGCCCGCCACCGGCGGCGAGCCCGAGCTGGTGGTGCGCGCGCCCGGCGCGGCGATGCTCCCGGTCGCGCTGCCCGACGGCGGCGTGCTGTTCTACTCGCCCGAGCACGCGCCCAACACGTCGGCCGTCGCGCGCAACACGAGCCTGTGGCGGTTCGACGGCGAAGGGCTGACCCGGCTCACCGACACCGAGACCGTCGACTGCGAGAAGGCCGCTGGCGCACCGGTGGTGACCGACGCCGGCGTGCTCGTGGCGGTCCGCAACCGGGGCGCGGTCGAGCTGCGCCGGGTGCCGCTGGACGCCGACAACGCCGTGCTGGCCGACCTGGAGCTGCTCGCGGGCGAGCGGGCCGAGGTGAAGTCGTTCGCCGCCGACGGCGACCGCGTCGTGGCGGTCGTGTCCAGGGCCGACAACACCGGCGAGGTCGAGCTCGTCGGCGGCGGCGCGCTCACCGAATTCGGCTCCGCCGTGCCGCTGCGGCCGTCGGTCGAGCTGACCGGCACGGCGCCGGACGGCTACCCGGTGCACGGCTGGCTCGTGCTGCCCGAGGGCGAGGGGCCGCACCCGGTGCTGCTGGCCGTGCACGGCGGCCCGTTCATGTACCACGGCTGGGGGTTCTTCGACGAGGCCCAGGTGTACGCGGCGGCCGGCTACGCGGTCGTGCTGCCCAACCCGCGCGGGTCCGCCGGGTACGGCCAGGCGCACGGGCAGGCCGTGATCGGCGGCTTCGGCACCGTCGACGTGGACGACATCCTCACCGTGCTGGACGTCGCGCTGGAGCGGCCGGACCTCGACGCCGGTCGCGTCGGCGTGATGGGCGGCTCCTACGGCGGCTTCATGACCTCGTGGCTGGCCGCCCACCACGGCGAGCGGTTCCGCGCCGCGTGGAGCGAGCGCGCGGTCAACGCGTGGGACTCGTTCTCCGGGTCGTCGGACATCGGCTGGTTCTTCACCGACGCCTACTGCGGGCCGGGCCTGGAGGCGCAGCGCGCGATGAGCCCGCTGACCTACGCCGAGAAGATCACCATGCCGTTCATGGTGGTGCACTCCGAGCACGACTGGCGCTGCCCGCTGGAGCAGGCACAGCGGATGTACGTCGCGCTGCGCCGCAACGGGGTGGCGGCCGAGATGCTGGTGTTCCCCGGCGAGGGCCACGAGCTGACCCGCTCGGGCAAGCCGCGCCACCGCGCGCAGCGGTTCGAGGCCGTGCTGGCGTGGTGGGCGCGCCACCTGGCCTGACCCCGCGTGCCGAACCCGACCGAGTGGTCCGAACCTCGCCACTCGGTCGGAAACCCGGATCTCCCCAAGGCGCGCAACCGTGAAACGGGAAACCCGGTGATCGCCCTACTTCCGGGCGCGGCGGGGCGCGATGCTCCTGGTGTGACGCTGGAAATGGTGATGCCCCTCCACGGCCTGGTCTACCGACTCGTGGTGGCAGTGGACGTCGAGGGCTACAGCAAGCTCGACGCGCTGGACCAGTCGCTGGTCCAGTCGCGGCTGAGCGACGTGCTGGACGTGGCCGCCCGCAAAGCCGGGCTGGACCGCGACCTGTGGTACCGGCAGGTGCGCGGTGACGGCGAACTGGCCGTGCTGCCCACCGACGCCGACGCCGCGTGGGTGGTCGCCCACTTCACCGAGCAGCTCGCCGAGGCGTTGGCCGACCTGCGCCGCGCGGGCACGCCGCTGCGGATGCGCGTGGCCATGCACTGCGGCCCGCTCACCGCCGGCGCGTTCGGACTGGTCGGCGACGCCCCGATCGTGACCTGCCGGCTGCTCGACGCCAAGGTGGTCCGGGACGCACTCGCCACCGCCGCCGGCGACGACCTGGTGCTGGTGATCTCGCAGCAGCTGCACGACGACGTCGTGCGCACCCGGTTCCACGACCTGGATCCGTCCCGCTTCCGGCCGACCCGCTTCCGGGTGAAGAACCAGGTGTACTCGGGCTACCTGTGCGCCGGTGCGCCCCGGCGGGGTTGGCCCAATGGCTAGCGGACGGCACCGTGGTTGCGGCACGCTCTCCGGATGCAGTGGACCGTGCGGGCCGGACGGCCCGACGACGCGCCCGAGATCGCCAGGATCAACGTGGACGCGTGGCAGCACTCGTACCGGGGGATAGTGGACGACCCGGTGCTGGACCGGATGCTGCCCGAGAGCAGGCTCCCGGCGTGGGCGCGCGTGCTGCGGCTGCCCGAACCCAGCCGGGTGTTCGTCGCGGTCGACGAGAGCAGCGGCCGGATCGGCGCCTACTGCGCGGTCGACGCGGTCCGCGAGTCCAAGGACGCGCACCCCGACCTGCACACCGGCGAGCTGGTGGCGATCTACGCCGACCCCCGCTACCACGGGCAGGGGGCGGGCCACGAGGTGCACGAGGCGGGCCTGCGCCACCTGATGGACCAGGGTTTCCGGTACGCGGTCCTGTGGGTCTTCCAGGACAACGCCCGCAGCCGCGGGTTCTACGAGTCGCACGGGTGGCGGCACGACGGGCTGGTGCACTGCTACGAGCTGGGGGACCAGGAACTGCCCGAGGTCCGCTACGGCCGGTTCCTCCCGGCACCACGCCGGCGCGGCCAACCGAGCCGGGTCTAGCTGGGGACCGGACCGGTATGGTCGCTGCCGACGAAGGCCGACCGCGGGTCCGAACACGATCGGGTGAGATCGACCCGAAAATGTACGGAAACACTGTTACCGCCCCTCGGTTGATTGATGACCGAGCGCCGAACCACCCCACCCCCACCCAGGACCCGCCCTAGCCGCTGCCGACCGGGCCGGTGCACCCGCTGCCTGCTGAGTCGCGTCTGCCGCAGCCTGCTCCGCCGGGTCTGGCCGCAGCCTGCCGAGCCGCACCTGGCGCTGCCGACCGGCCGGATCCAGTCGTCGCCGGCCCGGCCCGGTGCGCTGCCGGCCGAGCCCGATGCCGGCGGGTCGAGCCTGGTGCGCTGCCGGCAGAGTCCGATGCGGTGCCCGGTCGAGCCCGATGCGGTACCCGGTCGAGCCCCGGTGCGCTGCCGGTCGAGCCCAGTGCGGTGCCCGGCCGGCCGAGCCCGGTGTGGTCGCCGCCCACCAGGGCGCGGTCGTGGTCAGCCGAGCAGGGTGTAGTTCAGCTCCTCGCACACCCGTGCCAGCGGCAGGTCCAGGCCCGGGTGCTCCAACGGCAGCAGCACGTCCGGCGACGCCGGCAGGCCCGTGCCGCCCGGCGGGTCCCACAGGCAGACCGCCGGGACGCCAGAGTCCATGGACGAGCGGTACCACAGGCCGTCCAGCTCGGGGTAGGCCGCGCGGATCGCCCGCGCCCACTGCTGCGTGAGCGCCTTGGGCCCCGAGCTGATCTCCTGCGACGCCCCCGCCCGGGTCGGCCACAGGCCGGTGAGGTCGAGCAGCCGCAGCGTCCGGCGCGGTCGCATCACCACCAGGAACGGGCTGCGCGTGCGCCGGTCCACGACCGACGTCGCCTGGAACACCTCGGCCACCGACGTCCGCACGGTCAGGCCGAAGTACAGCACCCCCTGGTCGTGGGCGTGCGTGGGCGAGCCGTCAGGGCCGACCGGCTGGGTGTCGAACCGGGCGTGCGGCAGCGGTCCGGTGTAGCGGAAGCTGTTCCACCGCTGCGGGTGCAGCCCCTTCGCGGCGAAGATGCGCACCAGCCGGGTGGCCCGGTGCACCGCGACGACGTCCTCGGTGCGGCGCAGGGTCGCCTGGAGCACAGCGGGAGAGGGCGGCTGGGGTAGCCGTGACATGCGTGTCCAAGGTTCTCGGCGACAGGGGTCGGCGGCCGGTCAGGCGGGCGTGCCCAGCTGCGCGGCCAGTGCCGCCACGCGGCGTGGTTCGCCGCCGGCCAGCAGCCACTCGCGCGGCGTCGTGGGCGTGCCGTCCACCACCAGGTCCTCCTGCTCGGTGGTCATGAAGCCGGCGACCACGAGCGCCGGTTGGTCCGGCGGCACGGCCGCGAGCACGGCCTCCAGCCCCGGCAGCACGCCGGGACCCGCGAACTGCCAGGCGGGCAGCCGCCAACTGCCCCGGTCCTTCCAGCCGACCAGGCGGCCGACGCCGAGCCGGTGCCGGATGCGGCTGGTGTCCACGCCCAGTTGCCGCGCGGCCTCGGCGACCGTCAGCGCCGAGTCGCGCAGCACGGCGTGCGCCACCACGGACCGCGCGCGTCCCTGGTCGTCGGAGATGCGGTGCGGGCTCAGGTCGAGGCCCACGTCCTCCAGTGCGTCGCGCTGGTCGGGTGGGAAGTAGCTCGCCGGGTCCGGGTGTGGAGGAGCGAGCTTCTTCGCCGCGTCGGCCACGAGCGACAGGAACTCGTCGGGGGTGACCTGCAAGCCTGCCTTGGCCAACACCGCCTCCAGCGCGGGACTCATGCGCACAGGGTATCCCGTGCGTGCGCTTTTGTGCGCCAAGGTAACCCGATCGTCGGAAGCTGTCGACAGAGTGCGCACACTTAGCGACTCTACGTAAACAGGCGAGGTCGAGCACGGTGACCTCGGCCTCATTCGAGCGCGAGGCCGAGTGGTGGGGGGAAGGGTCCGGTCAGGCGCTGCCGGTGATCAGCGCGACCGCGCGCTCGCGGGTCGCCTCGTCCACCTCGCCGAGCCGGAAGCCGCGCGCCTCGATGTGCGCCACCAGTTCCGGCTCCGGCGGGAGGCCGTGCTTGCGCAGGTAGTGCGGCACGGCCCCGGCCCAGATCCAGGTGCCGTCGGTGCGGAAGTTCAGCGGCACGTCCTGGTCGCCGGGCACGAACTCGTCCACGTCGAGGTTGCGCGCGGCCAGCACGACCGGCGCGCCCTCCAGGTACGCCAGCAGGGCCTCGGCCAGCCGCGGGTCGATCATCTGCCGGTTCACCACCGGCCGGCCCACCTCGTCACGGCCGTCGTAGACGTGCGCGGTGCGCAGGTCGCCACCCGGCTGCTCCGGCTGCTCCTGCTGGGGCTCGGGCAGCGGCGGCAGGCCGACGCGCCGGCGCAGCCACGGCGGGATCCGCTCGTCCTGGCGGGGGAACGTGCGCAGCTCGTCCTGGAACCCGATCACCGGCGGCGGGTTGCGCCAGCGCGGCTCGTCGTCGGCGTTGAAGTCGACCGAGAACGCGGCCGGCGCCTCGATCTCGTACACCGCGCTCAGCCACGTGCCGCGCACCGGCTCGTACATCCCGGTCCGCAACTGCCCGAACAGCTGCACCACGTCCATCGGGGGGCGCACCGGTCGCCACTGCCCGTCAGGGCCGGCGAACGCCAGGTCCACCTCGATGTGCCGGCCCGCGGCCCGGTACTCGGCCCGGATCCGCTGCCACCCGGGCGGCAGGGCGGGGAGCATGGCGCGGCCGATCTGCTTGACGAGCTGGTTCTGCTCCTGCTCGGTCAGCGGTGTGGCTGGCTGGCTCATGCGTCGAACACCCCTTTGGCTCCCCCCGGACACGGTGGGCCGATCTTAACGGCCACGACACACCCCCGTGGTCCGGTTGGGCGAGTCCACGGGTCGGTCGCACCGCCACTACCCGATCAGGGGTCCGCGGGTCGTGTCGTGGTGGCCGCCCATCGCCTCGGCGCCGGTGTGCGGCGAGGTCAGGCGGGGGCGCCGTGCTCGTCCCACCGCCTCCTGGCCAGCTCCCGCCCGTGGTCGTCGAACTCGATCTCCGAGGCGAGCCGTCCGTTCGGGTGCCACTCGCGGTGCAGGCCGATCGCGAGCCCGTCCCGCATCGTGCCCTCCTTGGCGATCTGCCCGCCGGCGAACCACTCGCGGTAGGGCCCGTGGGGGAAGCCGAACCGGTAGCCGTAGGAGGAGATGACGAACCCGTCGTCGGCCACGTCGAGCAGCTCACCGGTGAACCCGGTGCCCTCGTACAGGGCGCAGCCGTCGGTGTCCCAGGTCACGTCGTCCATGGTGACGCGCGCTTCGCTCATTCCGACTCGATCTCCACGTTGTCCGGGTCGCCGGGCACCGACGAGTTGCGCCCGGTGCTGCTGGGCACGCCGGCGATCATGTTGTTGCAGTTCGCGCAGCACTTGGCCTTGGCCGGGAACGGTTCCCAGTGCGGGAAGACGTTGGCCACCCGCATGCCGCGCAGGTGCTCGGCCAACTCCTCCGGCGAGACGTCGCCCGGCACACCGCGGTCGTGCAGCATCTGGTTGACGTTCTTCACCTCCGCGTGCCGCAAGGGGTTGTCGTTGATCGGGAACTCGGTGTAGTTGAGGATCTCGCCCGTCCGCCGGTCGAACTGGGGGTAGCCCTCACCCTCCGCCGGGTTGCGGCGCATGTTCTCCATGCGGTCGCGCAGGGCGTCGTGCAGCTGGTCGTCGGGGATCACCGACGTCCGCGGCCCGTTGATCGACTCGTAGATCCGACCGGTCTGGCGGTCGACGGCCACCGAGGTGCACATGACGTTGTTCTGCACCCAGTTCTTGGGCTTGCCCGGCGCGTTGTTCGGCGGCAGGTCGCCGTTGTGCATCATCGTCTGCACGACACGCGCGCGGTCCACCATGACGTCGTCGAGGTAGGACTTGATGTCCTGGCCGTTGTAGTGCGTGATGAGCCCGTCGCCGTCGACCTCGCACAGGTCCGGGTCCAACTGCTGCAACAACCTCGGTTCTTCCGGCCTGGACGGCAGGTCGTCCGGGAGGCGGTCCGGGCCGTCCTCGGAGAAGCGCGGGTCCCGCTCGTGGCGGTCGACCTCCGACTCCGGGTTGTGGTCGGCGCCGCGGTCGCGGGCGTCGTCCGGGGACGTGTGGTCGGCCTTGTCGGCGTCGTGGGTGTCGGGCGCGTAGCCGTCTTCGCCCGCCCTGGTGGTGGTGCCGTCGGGGCGGTGGGTGTTCCACTCGCCGTTGGGCGGGATCTTGGGTTGGCGGTTGCCGTCCGGGCCGATCTCGGCGTCGCTGGTGTAGACGCGGCCGTTGGCGTCGGTCCAGGCGGGTTTGGTGGGCGCGAGGACGTCGGCGCCGGTGTGGCGGGAGAGACGGTTGGCGAAGTCGTTCGCGCCGGCGTCGCAGCCGATGAGGCGGATGGGGGTCTTGCCGTCCCAGCCGTTGCGCCGCAGGAGGTCGCCGTACTGCTCGGGGGTGTAGGTGTGGTTGCCGATCCTCGCCCGGCCGTCGGGGGTGATGTGGACGTCGGCGGTGAAGTAGCGGGGGTCGGGTGGGACGCGGTGGGGCAGGTCGCCCATGTCCGGGTCGCCGCGGTGGTGCGAGACGCCGGCGGGGGTGGTCTCACCGTGGCGGGCGTGGGCCTCGTCGATGCTCGGCTGGTCGCCGTCGGGCCGGGTGGTGTCGGGGCCGTCGGGGGTGGGCGAGTCGGCGTTCGGGTCGGTGTGGTGCCGGTCGCGGTCCGGGGTGCCGCTGTCGGGCCGGTCGGCGTCGGGCCGGTGGGTGTTCGGGTCGTGGTCGCGGTGGGGCGGCGTCCACGCGTTCGGGTCGCGGCGTGGGGCGGGGATGCCGTCCTGGTCGCGACGCGGCGGGAGCTGCGTGTCCGGGGCATGGCGGGGCGCGGGCGTCTGCGCGTCGGGGTGCCGCTGGGGTGGCGGGCCGTCGAACGGCCGGTTCGGGGTGTGCGGCACCGGGCTGTCGCCGCCTCGGGGGCGGGTGAAGTCAGGGCTGCCGTCGCGCTGGTGCGGTGCGCCCGCCGGACCCCGGTGGGGTGGGCCGTTGTTCGGGCCGTGCTGGGACGGGGTGGTGTGTGACGGCCCGTGCGGTGTGGACGGGTTCGCGGGACCGTTGCGCGGTGGTCCCTGGTGCGGTGGCCCTTGGTGCGGTGGTCCTTGGTGCGGTGGGCCGGCGGGCGCGGGGTTGGTGTGGGTCGGGCCGGCGTGTGGCGGGCCGCCTTGGGGGCGGGCGTTGGCCGGGCCGGTGTTGCCAGGGCCGGAGTGGGTGGGGCCGGCGTGCGGCGGGCCGCTGTGCGGGGTTCCCTGGCCGGTGTTGGGGTTGTTGCCGGTGTTCGGGCTGCCGGTGTGGGGTTGGTCGGGGCGTGAGGGGGCTTCGGGTGCTGCGGCGGTGGCCGCGGAGGTCTGGTCGATGCGGTGCGGTGGGGGAGCCGCGGGGGAGTTCGGCACGCCGCCGCCGCTGGGCGAACCACCCTGCGACCCACCGCCACCGCTACCGCCAACGGGACCGCCGCCGCTCGGGCTCGGGCCGCCGCCGGCGCTGTAGCCACCTGGTGCGGGCTGGCCACCCGGTCCGTCGCGGTGTTCGCCGAGGGGCGTGGTGCTGCCGGGTCCGGGTTGTCCGCCGGGTCCGCCTCGGTGTTCGCCGAGGGGCGTGGCGCTGCTGGGCGCGGGTTGTCCGCCTGGCCCGCCTCGGTGCTCACCGAGCGGCGTGGTGCCGCCGGACCCGGGTTGACCGCCCGGTCCGCCTCGGTGCTCGCCGAGCGGCGTGGTGCCGCCGGGTCCGGGTTGTCCGCCCGGCCCGCCTCGGTGTTCGCCGATCGGTGAGTTGCCGCGCGGTGTGGTGGTGCCCGGGGCGGAGCTGCCCGGTGCGGTGGTGCCGCGGGGCAGGTCGTTGTCGGGGGTGCCGGGGTCGCGGCCCGGCCTGGAGGTCGGCGCGGGAACGTCGGTCGGGTCGCCCCGGCCCGGCCTGGAGGTCGTGGGATCCGTGGTGGTGTTGGAAGTCGTGGTGGTGTCGCCGGGACGTGAGGCGGGAGTGTCCGATGTGGACGGATTGCCGGTGCCGGCGTCACGGCCCGTGCCGGAGGGGCTGCCGGACGGGGTGTCGATGTCGGCGCGTCCGGTCTGGAGGAAGCCGCCCTTCTTGATGTTCTTCGGGTCCAGCACGTCCAGGCCGGTCACCTTGCCGGCCAGCTTCCCGACCACCTTCATGATCTTCTCGAAGACCTCGACCAGACGCTTGAGCATCGGCGAGACCTTCTTGATGGTGTTCAGCAGGTCCTGGATGACCTTGGCGATCTTCGCGGCCCACTTCGAGATCGCCGTCACCGCCTGCGCCACGATCACCGGCGTGCCGAACCCCAGCGAGAACACCGCTTCCAGCACCCACGCGATGAGCTTGCCCACCAGGTCGGCGATCAGGTCGCGCACCATCTCGCGCACGAACGCCACGACCATGCCCATCAGGCCCACGACGGTGCCCACCGTCCCGGCGGCCGACGCGGCACCGGCCAGCGCGTCACCGTGCACCTTGGAGTTCGCGTGGTAGGTCTCCGCCGCCGATCCGGTCCAGCCCTCGGTGCCCCGCTGCACCCCGGCCGCGTACTCCTCGGCGATCTTGCCCAGCTCGGTGGCGACGTTGTTCCACGTCGTCGAGTACGACTCGATCACCGGCGGGTTCCCGGCCAGCCAGTCCAGCATGTCCTTGAGCGGCTGCATGTGCTCCATCAGGAACGACGCCGCCGACGACAACAACGTCCCGAACGGGTCGATCGCCATCGCCGCCGCGTCGGCCGCCAACCCGACCACGCCCAGGCCGGCCTCGATCCAGTTGCCGTCCTTGATCCCGTTGAACGTGTCCATCGCCGACTCCGCGATGGAGATCCCCGTCGCCCACCCGTTGTCACCGGTGCCGGCGTTGAAGAACGCGCCCGACTCCGCGGGCGGCGCGGCCACCAACGGGTTCTCGCCCGCCATCAGTCACCGGCCTTGAAGCTGTCCCGGATCGCGTCTTCCATCTCGCGATACTGGTCGACGGTGTCCTTCACCGCTTTCCCCGCGGCGTCCATCGCCTCGACGGCACCCTGCAACGCGTCCAGCCCGTACTGCTCGACCGGGTCGAGCATCATCCGGAACGGCTGGCAGATGATGCCGTACGCGTCGGTCGGCATGCTCACCGTCTTCGCCGCGTCCACCGCGCCCTGAAGGCGCGCCCCCAAGTCGTCCAACTGCTTGCTGTGAGCTTCGAGCGTGTCCGCGACGATCTCGAAACCGGCCATGCGATCCCCCTGGAAGGCTGGTCAGGAAAGGAAGGACTGTCCGCCGAAGTCGTCGTCCTCGTCCGGCCTGCGCGGTGGCCTGCGGGACGGCGGCGGTGACGGGGGAGCGGGCGGGGGAACGGGCCGCGAGGCGGGCGGCGCGTCGTCCTCGATGCCGAACCTCAGCTCACGTCCCACCGGCGGCGGCGCGGGTTCCTCGTGCGGTGGGGCGGGGAAGTTGCGCTTGGCCTCGTTGAACAGCACGTTGGCCGTCTCGTCCTGCGTGCCGATGGTCTCGGCCATGGCCTGCTGGAGCAGTTCCGGGATGCGCGCCTGCGCGCGTTGCAACGTCCTCATCACCTCGGCCGACACCTCGGCCATCCGCTTGTCCCGCGCGGACTCGGCGATCTCCAGGTGGGTCAGGATGCCGTTCGACCCGATGGTGAGCCGCACCGAGCCGTCGCGCGACGCCTCGGAGATGGTCATGCCCTGCACGCGGGCGGCCATCTCCTGGTAGCGCTCCGCCTTCTGCTCGATGCTCTGCTGCCACTGGCTGAGCATCCGCTCGGACGCGCCGATGTCCTCGGGCACGGCGGCTCTCCCCCTCGAAGGTGATGCTCGGTTGGTCCACTCAGGATGACGCAATGGTGAACGGCCCGGTTCCGCCCCCGGGTCAAATGCTCCGAACGGAGCAACGGGGGCGCAACCGGGCCGTGACGCCGCCCACGCGGGACGGCGGCGATCCGACTCAGTTCACGCCGAGCAGGTCCACCACGAAGATCAGCGTCTCGCCGCCCTTGATCGCGCCACCCGCGCCGCGGTCGCCGTAGCCCAGGTGCGGCGGGATGACGAGCTTGCGCCGTCCGCCGACCTTCATGCCCGCGACACCGCGGTCCCAGCCGGCGATGACGCGACCCGCGCCCAGCGGGAAGCTGAACGCGTCGCCGCGGTCCCAGGAAGCGTCGAACTGCTCGCCGGTGGAGTGCGCCACGCCGACGTAGTGGACGTGCACGAGCTGACCGGGGGCCGCCTCGGGCCCGTCGCCGACGGTGATGTCCTCGACCACCAGGTCGGCGGGCGGTGCGCCCTCGTACGGCTCGACCTCGGGCTTGCTCGGGGCCATGTGACTCTCCTGTGGTCGCTCCACCCCCGGCCGGGGGTGTTGGGCAATCGGTCCGCCCCTACTCAATCACGTCGCCGGCGGCGGGGCCGCGCAACCCTTTGCCCCACGAGTCCCGTCCTGGGGGCATGAGGCGATGGTCCTGGGGTACGCGGGCGGCGCTGTTCGGCGGCGCGGCGCTGGTGGTGGGGGTGAGCGCGGCCTCCGCCGTGCCCACCGAGGCGGAGGACTGGCGGGTGGTGCCGCCCATCGAGGCGGTGCCGGTGGACCTGGTGGCGTTCGACACGTGCGACACCGCGCTGGCCGGGCTGAGGGCGGCGATCGCGCCGCACGTCGGCGCGTACGGGTTGGGCGGCCACGGCTTCGTGACCAAGTCCGACGGCGACGTGGCGATGGAGAGCCAGGCCGACTCGCGGGCCGGGAGCGCCCAGCGGGAGCCCGCCGCGCCCGAGCACTCCGGGACGAACGCGCACGAGGCGGGCGCGGACGAGCCGGACCTCGTCAAGACCGACGGCAAGCGGGTCGTGACCGTCGCCGACGGCAGGCTGCGCGTGCTGGACGTCGCCACCCGCCGGCTCACCGGCACGCTGGACGTGCCCGCGGGCCAAGCCTCCCAACTGCTGCTGGACGGGGATCGCGCGCTCGTCGTCGGCTCCGGGCCGAGCCTGGCGGGACGCGGCGCCGTGATCGACGGACCGGCCGGGGTGTACGCCGAGGACTCGTCGGTGACGCTGGTCGACCTGTCCGGCCCGCCGCGCGTCCTCGGCACCCTCACCGTGGACGGCCGGTACGTCGACGCGCGGCAGGTCGGCGACGTGGTGCGGGTGGTCGTGCACTCGTCGCCGCGGCTGCCGTGGGTGTACCCGATGGACGGTCGCACCGAGGCCGAGGCGTTGATCGCGAACCGGGAACTCGTCGCCACCGCGCCGATCGGGTCGTGGCTGCCGCACTACGAGCTGACCGACGCCGACGGCTCCTCCTCGGACGGCGCGCTGGTCGCGTGCGACCGGGTCAGCCACCCGGCGGACCACTCGGCCACGTCGATGCTGTCCGTGCTCACGTTCGACTTCCCCGGCGACCTCGGCGACGGCGACGCGGTGACGATCGTGGCCGACGGCGACACCGTCTACGGCACCGGGACCTCGCTGTACGTGGCCGACGACCACCGCCTGCGGCCGCAGACCCGGTTCGCGCCGACCACGCCCGCGAGCACCGCGATCCACCGGTTCGACGTCTCGAAGCCCGGTCCGCCGCGGCACGTGGCGTCCGGGATCGTCGCGGGCACGCTGCTCAACCAGTACTCGCTGTCCGAGCACCAGGGCCACCTGCGGGTGGCGACGACGACCGACGACCCGTCCGGCAAGCCCGGGCAGGCGCAGGCGTCGCAGAGCTCGGTCACGGTGCTCGAGCGGGACGGCGCGAAGCTGGTGGAGGTCGGCAGGCTCGACGGGCTGGGCGTGGGCGAGCGGATCTACAGCGTGCGGTTCGCGGGCCCGGTCGGGTACGTGGTGACGTTCCGGCAGGTCGACCCGCTCTACACGCTGGACCTGTCCGACCCGGCCAAGCCGCGCAAGGTGGGCGAGCTGAAGATCACCGGCTACTCCGCCTACCTGCACCCGGCCGGTGACGGGAAGCTGATCGGCGTCGGCCAGGAGGCCACCGAGCGCGGTCGCACCACGGGCACGCAGGTGTCGCTGTTCGACGTGTCGAACCCGGCCGCGCCGACCAAGGTGGCGGGCCACCACCTGCCCGGCGCGAGCTCGGAGGTCGAGTTCGACCCGCACGCGTTCCTGTACTGGCCGGCGCGAGACCTGGTGGTGCTGCCGGTGACCGAGGTGGTGGCGGACGGGGCGACACCGTCCGGTGGCGTGCTGGTGCTGCGGCTGGGCGACGGAGCGTTCTCCGCGCTGGGCACCGTCCGGCACGAGCGGTCGGCCTACGACCCGGGCATCCGCCGGGCGCTGGTGATCGGCGACGACCTGTGGACGGTGTCGGCCGCGGGCGTGCGGGTCGACCGGATCGACGGGCTGGCGGAGCAGGCGTGGGTGCCGTTCACCTGAGCTGGTCGTGGAGCAGGCGGTGCGCGAGGACCGTGCCGCCTGCCATCGCCGCCGGCAGCACCACCAGCGCCGCCAACGGGATCAGGCACAGCAGGTAGGTCGGCACGGCGAAGCCGAGCGTGACCGCGCGCCGCTTGCGCAGCGTGCGGCGGCGCACGTCGAGCTTGAGGCCGCGCCGGGTGAACGGGATGGCGGTCAGCTCGATCGCCAGCAGCGTCGCGTTGACGAGCACCGCGACCACCGGCACCACGGTCTGGCCCACGACCGGGATGAACCCGGCGGCGAACAGCGGGATGGCGCACAGCACGGCCAGGCCGACGAGCAGCACGGCGTCCCGCACGCCGACCGCCGCCGACCTCAGCCACGTCACCCGCTCGGCCTCGGGCACCCCGCCCAGGTGGGTGTCCTCGACGGTCTCCGCGATGTGCTCGTAGAACGGGCCGCCGATGATCAGCGTGATCGCGGTGAACAGCAGCAGTCCGATCGCGACGAACGCGCCGATGATCGAGAACCCGGCGGCGAACCGGATCGCCGCGCGCGGCCCGTCGCCCCAGTCGTCGGCGAACGGCGTGACCCAGGCGGCGATCTGGTCGATCCACACCGCGAGCCCGATCACGCCGCCGATCAGCAGCACGGTCGTGAGCAGCGCCGGGATCGCGCCGATGAGCAGCAGTTTCGGCGACCGGAACACCAGGGAGAACCCCTGGCCGAGCAGTCCGACACCGGTCGAGAAGTCCCGCAGCACCCTGATCACCGGCGGAGCATATCGGCGGAGAGGCGTCGGAGTCCCGAACCGACGGTCGCGCGACTCTGGGAGCGGTGCCAGACTGCTTGTCTCTGGGGAGAGGACGTCGTCATGGCACTGGATCACACCGAACCCGTCCTGCTCGTGCGCAAGCGGGCCGACTTCGTGGGCGAGTGGGAGCGGAGCTGCCACCTGGCGGCCATGCCCGAGGACGGCACGCGGTCGACGCTACTGACGCTGTGCGGCGAGCGGATCGAGGTGGGCACGGCGGAGCTGCTGCCCGAGCCGGACGGCATGCCGTGCGTGGCGTGCCTGCTGTCGGTGCCGCCGACCAGGGGCTGACCGGCCCCGGTCAGCCGACGTGGCGGGCGAGGGCGCGGAGGTCCTTGCGGATGCTCGCGCGCACGAACCACGCCATCACCGGCCCGAACAGCCGGTAGTACCCGCTCGCGTCCCCGCGGACGCGGATGGACGCCGTCGTCGCGCCCGCGGACGCGGCGTCGAACCGGTAGGTGACGTGCATCGGGAACGGCCCGGCGACCGACGTCATCTCCAGCAGCGTCGGCGGCTCGTGCGCCACGACGCGCAGCACGTAGTCGATGCGCTTGCCGAGGAAGTGCGCGGTGCGGGTGACCTCCGCGCCCACGCCGAACCCGCCGCCGGGCGCGGGGGCGCTCAGCTCGGCCCGCTTGATGCCCCGCGTCCACTCGTGGTCGTGCCGCCAGTCCATGGCGTACCGGGCCACCACCCCGGGTGGCCGGGTGATCAATCGGCGCGCGGACACGTCCACGCGCCGATTGTCCATCCGGGACCGCCCCCGCACCGGGCGAGGGCGGTCGTCCTCAGCGGCGGCGGCGGAAGCTGAACGCCCGCGCGCCCACGCCGACACCGGCCAGGTGCAGCGCCACGCAGAGCAGTCCGGCCATGAGCAGCGTCCCACCGTCCAGCACGGAGCCGAGCGAGGCGTTCGCCAGGTCGAGCAGGAGGGCGAGGCCGAAGATGACCGCGGCGATGATCGCGAACACGGGAACCTCCAGGTGGGGATAGGTGACCACCAGTTACCCCGTGGCGGAGGCCCCCAAGCCGGCGTTCGGCCCAACTTCGAGCCCCGGGTGGGTCGGCGGTCCCGCGTCCGCGGACGTCACCGACCGCCTGACCGGCGTGGTCACGAACCCCCGGTCAGCCGCGGCACGCCGACACCCGACGCGGCCCAGGTCACCAGGCCCGCCACGTCCACCCCGTGCGGCGGGTCGTCACGATAAGGCGAGATGTTGCGGGCGCCCCGGCCCAGCAGCGCCGCCGCACCCGCCGCGTTGCCGCGCGCGGCGTGGGTCATGCCCACGGCCAGTTGCGCCAGCCCGCGCCACAGCTCCCGTTCGGGCTCCGGCGCGGCCTTCCACGCGTCCTCCAGCACTTCGTGCGCATGGAACGGCCGGCCGAGGTCCAGCAGGCGCTGCGCCTCGGTCAGCGCCTCCTCGGGCGTGCGCGGCACGCCCTCGGGCTGGCGTTCGACGCCCGGCAGCCCGTAGGGGAGGGGGCGGCCGAGCCCGTCACGCGGTCGCGCGTTGCGGGCCCGACCCTGCTCGTCGCGATCGCGAGGGCTGGTCGGCACCACTTGATCGTGTCACGGCCGGCGCCCCGCGTCACGGCGCGGTCAGCGCTTGACCGGCGCGGAGAACCGCAGGTGGTTGCCCGACGGGTCGCGGAACGCGCAGTCGCGCACCCCGTACGCCTGGTCCACCGGCTCCTGCATGACCTCCGCGCCCGCCGCGCGCAGCCGCTCGAACGTGGCGTCGCAGTCGTCCACCCGGAAGACGATGGCGCCCAGCGAGCCCTTGGCCAGCAGCTCCCGCAGCGCGGCCGCGTCGTCCGCGGGCCGTCCCATGCCCGGGTCCTCCAGGACGATCTCCACGTCGGGCTGGTCGGCGGGGCCCACGGACAGCCAGCGGAACGACTCGACGGCCGCGTCGGTGCGCACCTCCAGGCCGAGCACGTCGCGGTAGAACACCAGGGCCTCGTCCTGGTCGCGTACTTGCAGGAACGTGTGGGAGATCTTCATGCTCATGCCGGCGAACCTAGCCGCGCCGGTCAGGCCCGTGCTTCTCGAAATCTGCTCGGCCGGGTGACCATCTTGGACCAGCAGGCGGGCACGACGGCGACCTCGTCGTGGCGGCGGGCCCGGTAGGCGCTGGGCGGCTCGCCGACCAGCTCGGTGAACCGCGTGCTGAACGAGCCGAGCGACGTGCAGCCGACCTCCACGCACACCTCGGTGACGCTGAGGTCCCCCCGGCGCAGCAGGGCCTTCGCCCGTTCCACCCGCCTGGTCATCAGGTAGTTGTAGGGCGTCTCGCCGTAGGCCAGCTTGAACTGCCGGGCGAAGTGGGACGGCGACATGAGCGCGGCGCGCGCCAGGGCGGGCACGTCCAGCGGCCGGGCGTACTCGCGGTCGATCAGGTCGCGGGCACGGCGCAGGTGGGCCAGTTCTTCCGGTCGCACGGAGACAGCTTCGCACGGCGATACTGGCGGGGTGTCCGGATCGGACTGGGTCCTGCACGTCGACCTCGACCAGTTCATCGCGGCGGTCGAGGTGGCGCGCCGGCCCGAGCTGCGCGGCAGGCCCGTGGTCGTCGGTGGGGCAGGCGACCCGACGCGGCGCGCCGTGGTGGCGACCGCGTCGTACGAGGCCAGGGAGTTCGGCGTCCACTCGGGGATGCCGTTGCGGCTGGCGAGGAAGAAGTGCCCGGACGCGGTGTTCCTGCCGTCCGACGCGCCCGCCTACGAAGAGGTGTCGGCGCACGTGATGGACGTGCTGCGCGAGCTGCCCGTGGTGGTCGAGGTGCTCGGCTGGGACGAGGCGTTCCTGGGCGCGCGCACCGACGACCCCGAGGCGTTGGCCGACACGGTGCGGCGTGCGGTCAAGGCGGCGACCGGGCTGGAGTGCTCGGTCGGCATCGGCGACAACAAGCTGCGCGCCAAGCTCGCCACCGGGTTCGCCAAACCGGCCGGGGTGTACCGGCTGACCAGGGACAACTGGGTGGAGGTGATGGCCGCGCGGCCGGTGACGGCGCTGTGGGGCGTCGGGTCGCGGACCGCGGCCAAGCTCGCGGAGCTGGGCATCGGCACGGTCGCGGAGCTGGCGCGGGCCGAGCCGGACGTGCTGGCCGCGCGGTTCGGCCCGGCGATGGGGCCGCACTTCCGGCAACTGGCGCTCGGCGCGGGCGACACGGACGTGACCGCCACGCCGTGGGTGGCGAAGTCGCGCAGCCGGGAGACGACGTTCCAACAGGACCTCACCGACCCGGACGAGATCGCGGAGCAGGTGCGGCTGCTCGCGCTGCGGGTGGTCGAGGACGTGAGGGCGGAGGGGCGGCCCGCGGCGAGGGTGGTGGTGAAGGTGCGGTTCGTGCCGTTCTTCACGTACACGCGAGGCGTGGTGCTGGCCGAGCCGACGACGGATGCCGAGACGATCGTGGCGGCGGCCGCGGCGGCACTGGCAAGGTTCGAGGACGCACGGGCCGTGCGCCTGCTGGGGGTGCGCGCCGAGTTCGCTGGAGGCTGATCGTGACCAAGGTGGTGTTGAACGGCTCGGTGTCGCTCGACGGGTACAGCGCCGGGCCGAACGTGGGCGAGGAGCACCCGATGGGCGAGGGAGGCGAACGGCTGCACCGGTGGCTGTTCGCGGAGGGGTCGGACGGCGACGCGGCGTTCGCGGCGACGGTCGGCGCGGTCGTGCTGGGCAGGCGGACGTTCGACCTGGGGCTGCCGCACTGGCAGGACACGCCGTTCCCGGTGCCGAGCTTCGTGCTCACCCACGAGCCGCGCCCGCCGCTGGCGATGAAGTCGGCGGCGTTCACGTTCGTCACCGACGGACCGAAGAGCGCGGTCGCCCAAGCGCGCGCCGCGGCGGGGGACAAGGACGTGCTGGTCATGGCCGCCGCCGAGTCCGCTCAGCACGTGCTGCGGGCGGGGCTGGTGGACGAGATCCGGCTCCAGCTGGTGCCCGTGCTGCTCGGCGGCGGCTCGCGGCTGCTGGACGGGCTCCGGCCGACCGAGCTGGAGCGCGTCGAGGCGACCGGGGCGGACGACGTCGTGCACCTGCGGTTCCGCGTGCTGCGGTGATCCTCGCGAGAGGTCGGGCGGCGGGACCGGATCGGCCGGCCCGGCGTCACGCGCCGCTTCCCGGCGTCGCAGCAGGGCGGTGTGGCGGCGGGCCGGCGACCGTCGGCGGTGAGCGCGGTGCTCGCGCTCGTGCCCGTCACCGCGCCGAGGCGGTGATGCCGTCCAGCAGGGCGTAGAGGCGGGCGGCGGTGGCGCGGTCGAGCTCGGGCCGGGCCAGGTCGACCGGCTTGCCCGCGCGGGACGCGGTGAGGGGCGCGGTGGGCGGGTCGGCCAGGAACCGGTGGACCTGGTCCGCCGCGCTCGTCGTCGACCGGGCGAACAGCCGGGCCACCAGGTCCAGCGCCCGGCCGCGCAGCCCGCCGACCTGCGCGCCCAACCCGCTGTCCACGAACATCGGGTTGTGCAGCACGTACCGCACGGGGCTGCCGGGGTGCCGGTCGGCGAAACCGGCGCCGAGCAGGTCGGCGGCCCGCGCGCCCTGGCTGACGGCCCGGAACGGCCGGTAGCCCCGGCTCAGCGCGAGGTCGTCCCACCGGATCCCCGGCCCGCCGAGCCCGGCCACGCCGCACAGGCTCACCACCACCGGCGCCGCCGATCGCTCCAACGCCGGCAGCAGCCTTTCCACCAGCGCGAACCGGCTCACCGCGTGCAGCGCGAACGTGTGCTCCAGGCCGTCCTCGGTGACCACCCGGCGGGGGTTGTACCGGCCCGCGCCGAGCACGAGGCGGTCGACGACGTCGAACCGGGACGCCACCTCGTCGGCCACCGCGGCCGTGCCGGCGAGCGTGCCGAGGTCGCCCCGGATCAGCTCGACGCCGTCCGGCGCGGTCGCCGACCGGCCCACCACCGCGACGCGGTGCCCCTCGTGTGCCAGCCGTCGCGCCAAGCTCCGGCCGATGCCGTTCGTGCCACCCGTGATCACCGCGTTCGCCATAACCTGGAGCCTGGCGCGTGCCGCGACGACCCGAAAGAAGGCACATCCATGTCCCTGGTCCCGACACCGGTCACGGCCGCCGACCGCGCCGCCTGCCGGGTGTCCGACCTGCTGGCCCGGGTCGGCGACAAGTGGAGCCTGCTCGTGCTGGCGCTGCTCGCCGAACGCCCCCGCGGCTTCAACGAACTGGACCGGGCGGTGCACGAGCTGAGCCGCCGCATCCTCACCCGCACCCTCCGCAACCTCGAGCGGGACGGCCTGGTCAGCCGGGAGGTGCGGCCCGGCAAGGCCGCCGGCGTGGAGTACGCGGCGACCGCGCTCGGCCGTGCCCTGCTGGACCAGGTCGTCCCTCTGGGACAGTGGGTGTTGCGGCACGGGGAGGAGTTCGAGGCCGCGCGATCGGCCTACGACAACGCTTCCGGCACACCGTCCACAACGGACTGACCCGCTCGCGCGGCCGGGGCGCGTGGTGCGCACCGTCGTGCGAGCGGGCCGGTCCGGCAGGGTGATCAGACGCCGGCGACGGACTGGATCCAGGACCGGTACCGCGTCACGTTGGTGTAGGCGGTGGTGGTCTGCCGGTCGCTGGTGGACGCGACGCCGACCTGCGCGCCGCCCGCCATCATCGGGCCGCCCGAGTCGCCGCCCGCGGTGATGCCGTCGCCGCGCCGGGCGCAGATCGCGCTGCCGCCGTAGGCGTCGGTGCAGCCGCTGGTGACGATCACGTTCGCGACCTTCAGGTACTGCGACTGGCAGTTGATCTCCGAGCCGCACTGGGACGTCGCGCCCCAGCCGTAGACCTGCACGGTCTGGCCCACGGTGACCGTGCCCGGCTGGCCGAGCGGGGCGTAGGACGCGGACACGGAGCGGTCGAGGCGGACCAGGGCGAGGTCCGCGGAGTGGGTGTAGGTCTGCACGCCGTTGGCCACCGTGCCGCCGGACGTCTGGTCGAGGCTGCCGATGCGGAACGACAGCCCACCGCCGCTGACGCAGTGCTTCGCGGTCAGGATCCACGTGGGCGCGATGATGGTCGCGCTGCACGTCTGCCTGCCGTTGGAGAACAGCCGGGCCGCCCACGGCGCGTTGCTCGCGTAGCCGCCGCCGATGATGTACGGCGTCACGCCGCCGTCCGCCGCGGCCGGCGCGGCGGAACCCGACGGGGCGAGGGCGAGCAGGGACAGCAGGGCGGCTGCGAGCACAGGGATCAACCTGGTGATTCGCAAGGTTTCCTCGATTCCGAAGACACGCGATCGCTCGCGCACAGGGGTGTCTTGGGTCACGAGATTCGTACCACTCGACCGGGTGAAAAGGGATATATCGAATCAGTTATAACGCGGGCGATAGCGTGGCAGGCATGCTCGTCGAACTGGCCATCGGGGACGCGTACGGCGCGGGCTTCGAGTACGCCGACCCAGCGTTCGTGACCAGGCACAACACCCTCGCCGGGTACGTGCGGCACCCGCGCCACCACGGCATTCGCCCCGGCTCCTACACCGACGACACCCAGATGACGCTGGCGTTGGCGGAACTGCGGGCCTCCGGCGCGGACTGGACGCCCGAGTCGGTGGCGTCGGCGTTCGTGGACGCGTTCCACCGCGATCCGCGCGAGGGTTATGCGCGCGGTTTCCAGGCTTTCCTGGAGACCGTGCGCACGGGTGCCGAGTTCCTCGCGCGGATCCGGCCCGACAGCGACAAGAGCGGCGCGGCGATGCGCGCCTCGCCCGCCGGCCTGCTGCCCACCGTGGACGACGTGCTGCACCACACCGACGTGCAGGCCAAGGTCACCCACGACACGCCGGACGGGGTGGCGGCGGCGCGGGCGGCGGCGTTGGCCGTGCACTACTGCCACCACGGGCTGGGACCGGTGGCGGAGGTCGGCCCGTGGATCGCGGACCGGCTCGGGTCACCGGTGTGGGCCCGGCCGTGGCACGGCGAGGTCGGCTCGAAGGGCGTGATGAGCGTGCGCGCGGCGTTGACCGCGCTGTCGGCCGGCGGTTCGCTGAGCTCGGTGCTGCGCGCGTGCGTGGCCTTCACCGGGGACGTGGACACGGTCGCCACCGTCGCCCTGGCCGCCGCCTCGCGCTCCGCCGAGATCCGCGCCGACCTGCCCCCGGTGTTGCTGGACGGCCTGGAGAACGGCCCGTTCGGCCGCGACCACCTGGCCCGGGTGGACGCCCGGCTGGGGTAGTGGCGGGCGGTTGGCGGTCGAGGGGTCCGCTCCGGCCGGTTGGTGAGTCGGACGCCGGCACGTGTTCCGGGCGTTCGACGCGTTCGACCGTCAACCGGTCAGGTGGCCACCCCCGCCCGGCGGATCGGCATGAGCGGCGCGGGGGTGGTGGTCGGGAAGTCCGCCACCAGGCACGCGATCAGCTCCGGCCGCTCGAACGGCATCAGGTGCGACGTGCCCGGGGGCAGCACCCGCGCGTCGGGCAGCGGCTCGCCCAGCGGCGTGCCGAGGGCGGCGGGCGAGGTCGGGTCCGTGGCCGAAGCCCGCCGTGCACGGCGGGCTTCGGCCTCGAACGTCCCGCCGGGCATCCGGTAGCAGTAGCCGGTCAGCGCCGCGCGATGCGATTCCGGTCGACACCCACCCATCACACGTTAGGATGACAACGGCGCCTCGACCCCAGTGCAGCCCACCTCATGCGTGGCACGACCGCGTGAACTCGTCCGCTCGACCGGTCTCCGAGGAGCCCTCCCATGCCGCGCACGTTCACAGGCTCGCCCGTCCGCGACCTGCTCGCCCTCACCTCCCGCCCCGAGGTCGTCTCCTTCGCGGGCGGCCTGCCCGCGCCCGAGCTGTTCGACGTCGACCGCCTGCGCGAGGCCTACGACCAGGCGGTGTCGCGCCGTTCCCTGCAGTACGCGCCCACCGAGGGAGACCTGGACCTGCGCGGGCTGGTCGCCGACCGGCTGACCCGGCGCGGCCTGCCGACCGCGGTGGAGGACCTGCTGGTCACCACCGGCTCCCAGCAGGCGCTGACGCTGGTCGTGACGGCCCTGCTGGAGCCGGGCGCGGTGGTCGCGGTCGAGGAGCCGACCTACCTGGCCGCGCTGCAGTGCTTCCAGCTCGCCGGCGCGCGGGTCGTGCCCGTCGCGGGTGACGAGCACGGCATGGACCCGGCGGCGCTGGCGGAGGTGGTCGAGCGGGAACGGCCGGAGCTGCTGTACCTGGTGCCGACGTTCGCCAACCCGACCGGCCGGACGCTGAGCGCCCGGCGGCGGGCGGAGATCGCCGCGCTCGCCGACCGGCACGGCCTGTGGGTGGTCGAGGACGACCCGTACAGCGAGCTGCGCTACCGGGGCGAGCCGGTGCCGTCGCTGGCCTCGATGAGCGACCGCGTGCTGTACGCGGGCAGCTTCTCCAAGGTCGGCGCGCCGGGGATGCGGCTGGGCTGGCTGCGCGCCCCCGAGTCGATCATGCGCACGCTGGTGATCGTGAAGCAGGCGGCGGACCTGCACACGTCCACCATCGACCAGGCCGCGGCGGCGGTGTACCTCAAGGCGAACGACCTGGACGAGCACATCCGCGGGCTGTGCGCGGCCTACCGGGAGCGGCGGGACGCGATGATCGGCGCGCTGCCGTCGACCGTGCCCGCGGGCACGCGGTGGAGCGACCCGGACGGCGGGATGTTCGTGTGGGTGGCGCTGCCGGGCGGGGTCGACACGTCGGAGCTGGTCACGGCGGCGCTGGCGCGTGACGTGGCGTTCGTGCCCGGCGCGCCGTTCTACGCGACGACGCCGGACCGGTCGACGTTGCGGCTGTCGTTCACCACGAACACGGTCGACGAGATCACCGAGGGCATGAGCCGGCTGGCTGCCGTGCTGCGGTAGCGGGCCGCACGGTCGGGCCGTGCGTTCCGCACGGGTTCGTGATGACATCGCGGGGGTGTGGGTTGTGCGCCGGCCGCGCCACCGTGGTGGCCATGAAGCGTTCTTCGATTCTCTCCTTGGTGATCTCGACCGCGTTGGGCGTCGCGATCGTGGCGGACGGCGCCGGCGACTGGACCGGTTTCGGCACGTGGGGCCTGGTCGCGTGCGCGTTGGTGTACCTGGTCGCCGGGCTGCTGCGCGGCGAGGTGCGCCGCAGCCGGCTGGTGTGGGCGCAGGTGGCCGGGGTGATCGGGTTCGGCGCGGTGGCGGGTGTCGCGCTGCTCGTGGACCCCGGGGTCGGCCGGTACCTGGTCGCCGCGGGCTGGCTCGCGCACGCCGGGTGGGACCTCGCGCACTTCCGCGCCGACCTGGTCGTGCCCACCTGGTACGCGCTGGCGTGCGCCGTGGTGGACGCGTTCGTCGGCGTGTCGCTGGCGTGGTGAGCGCGTGATGCGTCGGGCGCGGGTGCTCACGCTGGTGTCGCTGGGCGTGGCGTGGTCGACCAGCCTGATCGGGCCGGGGATCGGCGTGCTGCTGGAGACCCGGCCCGGGTGGGTGGCAGCGGGGCTGGTCGGCGTGCTGCTGTTCAGCGCGGCGCACGCGGGCGCGCTGTACGCGTCGGTGACGCCGGGCGGGTTCCGGTGGGACGTGGTGTTCCCGGCCGCCGCACTGCTGTCGGTGCCGTTGCTGGCGCCGGTGGCGGTCGGCCGCTGGGACACGGGGGCCTGGGTGGCCGCGGCGCTCGTGGCGACGGCTCCGGTGCTGGTGCGCCGGTGGTGGGTGGTGGTCCCGCTGGTGGTCGCGGCGGCCGTGGCGGTGGCGGCGGTCGTGTCGGCGGATCCGTTGCGCGCGTTGGTGATCGCGGGCGGTGTCGGGGTCGGGTTGGCGTTGATGCACGTGCTCCCGGTGTGGTTGTGGGACCTGGTGGTGCAGGCGCAGCAGGGCCGTGAGGCGCGGGCCAGGCTGGCGGTGATCGAGGAGCGGCTGCGGTTCGCGCGGGACGTGCACGACCTGCTGGGGCACCGGCTGACCGTGATCGCGTTGAAGGCCGAGCTGGCGGCCCGGCTGGCGACCGCGGACGGCGAGCGGGCGGGCCGGGAGGCCGACGAGGTGCGCGCGGTGGCCGCGTCGGCGCTGTCGGACCTGCGGGAGGCGGTGCACGGGTACCGGACCGTGGAACCGGCCGAGCAGGCGTCGGCGATCGAGCAGGTGTTGACCGCGGCCGGGGTGCGGTGCACGGTGTCCGTTCCGGAGGTGTTGCCCCCGGTGGCGCGGGAGCTGTCGTGGGCGTTGCGGGAGGCGGGCACGAACGTGCTGCGGCACAGCCGGGCGCGGTGGTGCTCGATCGAGGTCGTCGCGGGCGCCGACGAGGTGCGGCTGACCGTGGCGAACGACGGCGCCGCGGGCGCGCGGGGACGGGGATCGGGCCTGACCGGGCTGGCGGAACGGCTGGCGCGGGTCGGCGGGACGGTGCGCACGGGGGAGGAGGACGGGGTGTTCACGCTGGTGGCGACCGTGCGGCCGTGATACGCGTGCTGCTGGCCGACGACGAGGAGCTGATCCGCGTCGCGGTGGCGGCGCTGCTCGGGCTGGAGCCGGACCTCGAGGTGGTGGCGCAGGCCGGTGACGGCCGGGAGGCGGTGCGCGCGGCGCTGGCGCACCGGCCGGACGTGGCCGTGGTGGACCTCCAGATGCCGGGGCTGGACGGGTTCGAGGTGACCGCGGAGCTGACGTCGTCGCTGCCGGGGTGCGCGGTGGTGATCCTGACCGGCCGCGGCAAGCCGCCCCACCTGCGGCGGGCGCTGTCGAGCGGGGCGAAGGGGTTCCTGCCCAAGGGGTCGCCGGGCGGCACGCTGGCCGACGTGATCCGGCGCGTGCACGGCGGCGCGCGGTACGTCGACCCGGAGCTGGCCGCGGACGCGCTGACCACGCCGCCGTGCCCGTTGACGCCGCGCGAGCTGGAGGTGCTGCGGCTGGCGGAGTACGACACGCCGGTCGCGGTGATCGCGCGCCGGACGCACCTGTCCGCCGGGACGGTGCGCAACTACCTGGCCGCGGCGGTGGCCAAGCTCGGCGCGGCGAGCCGGTCGGAGGCCTACCTGACCGCGCACGACAACGGCTGGCTCTGAGATCCCCGGACCGGCCCGGTCCGGGGACGTCTTCGGCGGGGCCCCCGGGCAGGTAGCGGAAGTTTCCGGCGGCCCGGGGCTTGGCCGGTGGCGCCCGGCGTCCCTACCTTCGTGCCATCTCGAAGGAATGAGGGGGCCACCATGACCGACCACGCGCTGTCGATCCCGTTACCGCCGCCACCGCCGCCGCAGCAGCGGTCACGGGCCGCCGTCGTGCTGCTCGGCCTGCTCGTCGTGGTGCTGGCGGGCGCGTCCGTGCTGGCGATCGTGCTGTTCGTCGGCGTGAAGGACGAGCACCGACTGGAGGCCGACCGGCTGGACCAGACCAGCCGCTCGCTCGCCGAGGCCGAGGAGCGGCTGGCGGAGACCGGGACGGACAACGACGCCGTCGTCGGCCGGATCTCCACGCTGGAGGCGCAGAACGCCGAGCTGCACAAGTGCGCCGACCCGGCCCGGGACTCGATCATCGCGGCGCGGGACGACGATGACGCGGCCCTCGGGCCCGCCGTCGGCCGCGCCTCGGACAACTGCTGAGCCGGGGAGCCGACATGACCACTCCAGAATCCGACCAGGCGTTCACGCCGTCCACGCCACCGACTCCGATGCCGGCCGCTTCGGTACCGCCCGCTTCGATGCCGTCTGCTTCGACGCCGGCCGCTTCGACGCTGGCTGCTTCGACGCCGGCCGCCTCTACGCCGCCGAACGGCCTGCCGCTGGAGTATCAGCCGTCACCGCGACCGGCCCGCCCCGGCCGAGCGCCGATCGTCGCGCTGATCGCGGCGGCCGCCGTGCTCGCCCTCGTGACCGGCCTGTTCACCGTCCTCTACCTGGGCGAGCGCGCCGACCGCGACGCCGTCGCGGCCACCCGCGCCGACCAGGAGCGCAGCCTCGCCGACGTGGCCGTGAAGCAGGACGAGGCCGACGCGACCCTGGAGACCAACCGCTCCCGCGAGTCCACCCTGACCGTCGAGCACGACCTGCTCACCGAGTGCGTGGAAGCCGCCAAGGGCTACTTCGACCTGCCCGCGGAGCAGACCCCGGAGTCCTCACGCCTGTTCCGCATCATGTACGACGTCTGCCCGCAGATCTGACTCCACCGCCGCCCGGACGCCGCGGACCGCCAGCCGGTCCGCGCGTTCGTTCTCCGGGTGCCCGGCGTGCCCCTTCACCCAGTGCCACTCGACCTGGTGGGGTGTGGCGGCGGCGTCGAGGCGTTGCCACAGGTCGACGTTCTTGACCGGCTGCCTGGCCGAGGTCAGCCAGCCGTTGGCCTTCCACTTGGCCATCCACGACAGCACGCCGTTGCGGACGTACGTGCTGTCGGTGTAGATCCGCACCACGGACGGCCTCTTGAGCGTCTCCAGCGCGCGGATCGGGGCCATGAGCTCCATCCGGTTGTTGGTGGTGGCCGTCGACTCCCCGCCGAACAGGTCGCGCTCGTGCGACCCGTACCGCAGCACCGCGCCCCACCCGCCCGGTCCGGGGTTCCCGCTGCACGCGCCGTCGGTGTAGATCTCCACCACCTGCTCCATGCGGGGGAAGATACCGACCCGGCCCGGCCACCCGGGACACGGCGCCGGGCGCGCGCCACCCCCTCGGAGGCGGCCGGTGCGGGCCGGATCGCGATGGCGTCGACCTCGCCTCCTCGCTCCGGTGACGGTTTTCGGCCGTGAGCGCAATCGCTGTCGCCCGCCCGCGGCCGTGGGCACGCTGTGGGCATGGCACTGGGTTTCGGCGGTGACGTGGCCGACTTCTACCACCGCTACCGGCGCGGTTACCCGCCGGAGGCGTTCGACGTGGTGGCGGAGGTGTTCGGGCTGACGCCGGACGACGTCGCGGTGGACCTCGGGTGCGGCACGGGGCAGGTGGCCGTGCCGCTCGCCGGACGGGTCCGGGCCGTCGTCGGCGTCGACCCGGAACCGGACATGCTGGCGCACGCCCGCCGTGCCGCGGCGGAGCGGGGGTTGGCGAACCTGTCCTGGGTGGTCGGGACGGACGCCGACGTGCCCGCGCTGCGGTCGGCGCTCGGCGACGGGTCGGTCGGCGTGGTCACGATCGGCCAGGCGCTGCACTGGATGCGGCACGACGACCTGTTCGATGCCGTGTTCGGCCTGGTCAGGCTCGGTGGTGGAGTCGCCGTGCTGACCAACGGCACACCGCTGTGGCTTCAGGACAGCGACTGGTCACGGGCGTTGCGCGCGTGCCTGGAGGAGTGGCTGGGCACGCCCGCGGGCAAGGCGTGCGGCACGGACGAGGAGGCCCAGGCGCGGTACCGGGCCGACCTCGCGGCCGCCGGGTTCCGGGTCGACGTGCACGGCATCGACTACACCGACACCCTGGACGTCGAGTCCATCGTGGGCGGCGTCCTGTCCGCCCTGCCCGTCCACCGCCTCCCCCCACCCGCCGACCGCCCCGCTTTCACCGACCGGATCAACCGCGCCCTGGAACCACACGCCCCGTTCACCGAGCACGTCCACGTCACCGTCCTGACCGGCTCCCGACCCGCCGACGGGGCCGGTGGCCGATGAGGTCGGCTCCGGCTCGGCCTCCTCGCGCCGGGCCGGGACGAGCGGGTCGGTCGTCCGTGATGACGAGCGGGTCCTGGACGAACCGCGCCCGCCTCCAGGGCTACGGCTCCTTCCTCCCCGACGACGTCTCCGCCCGCCCGACCGCGGCCCACCACAAGTAGTCACGCGCGCGGGTGGCCGCGACGAGACGTTGCCTGGCCCGCAGTTCGGCCAACTCCTCGTGCACGGCACCGGCACCGGGGAACTCGACCACCAGGACCGCCTGGAACTCCAGGCCTTTGGCGCGGTGCACCGTGCCGACCTTGAGCCGGTCGTCCGGCTCGCCCGTGAAGTCCTCGAGCCGCTGTGACGGGATGCCCGCCTTGCGCAGCGCCGCGGCGCAGCGCTGGGCGTCCGGGTTGCGGAAGGTGATCACCGCGGCCCGCCCGACGGGGACCGGCAGCGCCCGGACGGCGTCCACGAGGGCTCGCGGCAGGTCGTGCTCACTTCCGCGCCACACCCGAACCTCGCCACCGGTCGCCGCCGTGTCGGCTTGGCGCAGCGTGACGCCGATCGCGCCGTCGAGGTCGTCGACGGTGTTGCTCGCGTCGAACCTCCGGGCGAAGTCGAGCACTCCTTCGCGGTTGCGGTAGTTCACCCGCAGCACCTCGCCGCGCCCCTGGATCGGGATGCCGGCGTCGGACAGCCGCCAGCCACCCGGGTACACCTGCTGCTGTCCGTCGCCGACCAGGAGCAGCCGGTTCGGCGCGTCACCCGCCAGCTCCCGCAGCAACCGGAGCCCGGTGAGCGGGACGTCCTGCACCTCGTCCACCACCACGGCCGCGTACCGCTCGCCCGGCTCCTGTCGCCGGAGCTCGTCCAGGGCAACGGCGATCAGATCGTTGTGGTCGTGCACGCCTTTGCCGGCGAGGAACCGCTGGTAGGTGAGGTACAGCTGCCAGACCCGTTCGCGCTGCCCGGCGTCCAAGCGCACGGTTCGGCCGCGCCGGACGACTGCCTGGTACTCCTGGAGCGTCCGCAGGCCGCGGCCCTTGATCACCCGGTCGATCTCCGTCCGCCAGTAGTCGGCGGACGGCTCCCACTCCGACAACACGTCGCGGTGTGCCATCCAGGCCCGGCTGAACTGCGTTTCGGCCGTGGTGGGCTGGACGTCGACCGGTCTGCCCCGGGCGGCGAGGAAGCCGCGGGCCCACGAGTGCAGGTTGGTGAACTCGACCCGGTCGGCCAACTCGGGCGCCAGCCGCAGGAAGGCCGCGCGGTGGACCTGCGGCAGGGTGCGCACGAACGTCGTGAACAGCAGCGGGCCGGTCGACTGCCGGGCCAGGTACCGGAGGCGGTGCAGGGCGACCACCGTCTTGCCCGTGCCCGCCGGGCCGCTGATCCGCGCCGGACCGCTGTAGCGCCGGGTCGCCACGGCTTGCTGGTGTGGGTGCAGGAAGGTCAGCCACGTGTCGAAGGGCCGTTCCTGGGCCGCTGCGAGCTGGTCCTCCGTCACCTCGTCGACGTCGAGCAATCCGACTTGCCCGGGTGCCCGCGCCTCGGCGTCGATCCTCAGCTCGCGGTAGTGGGACAGCCTCTTGCCGAGCTGGCTCGCGACGACGTCGACCTGTTTGCGGGTCAGGTGCGCGGCGTTGTGGCGGAACAGCAGTTCCAGGCGGCTTTCGCCGAGCACCCTGAACGGCGGCGCGGCGTCGCCCTCGCCGATCAGCGCGAAGCGGATCGCGCTGCGGACCAGCACCTGACCGCGCGGTCCCCGGATGCCGGCGCACCGTTCCTCGGCGTGCCGGACGACCGCCCGCACATCACCGACATCGCCGATCACCACCGCGGTCACCCCGCTCGACCCGATGAGGAAGGCGTCCGCCCGATCCCGTCGTTCGTGGTCGCGGTGGACGAAGAGCCGCCAGCCGGTGGCGGTATAGGACAGCAGTGCAGTGAGCACTCTGCGCGAATGGGGTGCCAGATGCGGTATCGAACGGGCGAGCACCTCGCCTGCTTCATGCTGAACGCGTCGCCAGGCGTGCGCGCTGAGAGCCATGCACCCTCCGTTCATCACCTGCTGTGATGAACTTAGAACGCAACACGCTCCCTCTGACGGCGGTGATCAGTTGATCACTCGGATGTCGCAGGGCGCTCGCGCGTCGAGGTGTGAGGCTCCGCGGTGGCACCTCCCACCGCGGAGCCGCTCGACCCGGAGGCGGCTCCGCCCGACGAGTCAGCTCACCAACCCCGCGAACGCCACTCGTCCAGGTGAGGACGTTCACGCCCCAGGGTGGTGTCGTCACCGTGGCCCGGATACACCCAGGTGTCGTCCGGCAGCTCGGCGAAGACCCGCGACGTCACGTCGTCGATCAACGAGGTGAAGGTTTCGGGTGACGTCGTCTTGCCGACCCCTCCCGGGAACAGCGAGTCCCCGGTGAACAGGTGGGGGTGGCCGGTTGGGTCGCGGTACAGCAGGGCGATCGAACCCGGAGTGTGGCCGCGCAGGTGGATCACGGTCAGGGGGACCTCGCCGACGTTCACCGTGTCGCCGTGCTCCACCAGCACGTCCGGCGGGATCGGCAGGACCTCGGCGTCGGCCGCGTGCGCGACGGTGTTCGAGCCGTTCGCGCCGGCGACCGCACCGAGCGCGCCCCAGTGGTCCTGGTGCCGGTGCGTGGTCACGACGGTCTTCAGCCTCGGCCGGTCGACCGAGTGGCCGACCACGTCCGACAGCCGCTGCGGATCGGCCGCCGCGTCGATCAGCAGGCCCTCGTTCGTCGCACGGCAGACCAGCAGGTACGCGTTGTTGTCCATCGGCCCGACCGAGACCTTCGTGATGGTCAGCGCGTCGAGGGTGCGCCGTGCCGCCGGGCCGCCCGGCGATACGTGCCCCGTGTAGTCCTCTAGTACGTCCACAATGGCCGACCGTATCCGACGGGGCACCCTTCAGGGTCCCCACAGGTCGACCCCTTAGGGTTGGTAACGACCAGCTACG
This sequence comes from Actinosynnema sp. NPDC051121, assembly GCA_040689555.1. Lineage (GTDB taxonomy): Bacteria > Actinomycetota > Actinomycetes > Mycobacteriales > Pseudonocardiaceae > Actinosynnema. The sequence goes on from JBFBCZ010000003.1 coordinate 337,011, forward strand.
TAACGATCACCGCTGCTCCTCCGATGTCGTCTGATTAGGGTTCTTCTACCTCGTGCCTACCAAACGTCGGATCAACTGGGACGTCCTGCGCATCCTCGCCGTGCTGTGCGTGATGCTCCAACACGCCACCCGCGTCGGGCCCGCCAACCACCCCGAACTGGACCGGCCGCTGTTCGTCTTCGGCCTGGAGTTCGGCGCCAGCACGCTGGTGGTGATCTCCGCCTTCTTCGCCTGCGCCTCGCTGTCCAAGGGCGAACCGGCCCGCTTCCTGCGCGGCCGGCTGGCCCGCCTGCTGCCCGCCTACCTGGTCGCCGCCCTCGGCACGTACGTCGTGCTGCGCCACCTCGCGCCGGCCGGCTGGAGCGAACTCGAACCGCGCGACCTGCTCTTCAACGTCCTCATGCTGCAGAGCTGGGTCCCCGGCGTCCGCCTGGTCGACGTCTCCTACTGGACGCTCCCGATCCAGGTCACGGGGTTCGTCGCGGGCGCGCTGCTGGTGACGCGGGTCCGCGGCCGGGCGGTCAAGGCGCTGCTGTGGGCGCTGGTCGCCGTGCCGCTGGCGGTCAAGGAGTGGGCCGCCGCCCCGGCCCTCGTCCACACCCTCTACAACGGCCTCGGCGCGCACCGGGCGCAGCTGTTCGCCATCGGCATCGCCCTCTGGCTCTGGTCGAAGGGACGGCTCGGCGGCCGGCACCTCGTCGCCCTGCTCGCAGCGGCACTCCTGGCGCAGGCCGTGCACAGCGCCGACCTCAAGTCGACCCTCGCGTTCGGCCTGCTGCTGATCGGCGTGTCCGCCGCGGCGGGAGGCCCGGACTGGGACGTCGCCCCCGTGCGCCTGCTCGCCCGGCCGATCAGGTGGCTGGCGGGCATCTCCTACGGCGTCTACCTGGTCCACCAGGAGCTCGGCTACCTCGTGATGGCCACGGTCTCACCCTACGGCGGGCCGCTGGTCGAGCTGGCGTTCTTCATCGGCTCGGCCGTGGTCCTCGGCTGGCTGCTCACCACGTTCGTGGAACGCCCGGCGCACCGCGTCCTGACGGCGAGCCGCCCGGCGGTGGCCGGCCTGCTGCTCACCGCCCGCCTGCACGCCGCTCAGAGCCACCTGGGCAGCGTCGGCGCCGTCCCGTTCAGCCGGGCGCCGCTGTGGCGACCGGTCAGCCACGCCAGCACGTCGGCCGCCGCGCCGCTCACCTCGGGCGACGTCGCGCTGTCCGCGGTCAGCGCCCAACTGCGCTGACGGCCGTCCGGGAACACCGCCTCGACCTGCACGGACGGCACGTCGGGGCGGTCGGCGTACTGGCCGACGGCGTCCTCCAGGAAGTCCTCGAGCAGCTCCGCCGGCAGGTCCTCGAAGCCGACGCCGCCGTCCAGGTCGACCAGGTGGAACCACACCTCCCGCAGCCGCAGCCACGGCACCCGGTGCGCCAGGAACGGCCCCGACCTCGGGTGCGCCACCTCCGCCTCCCACGCCGTGGGCGGCAGGTCGCGGGCGAACGCGGCGAACCGCTGGCACGCCGCGTCCAGGTCGGCCCGCAGCAACTGCGGCAGCCGGCCCGCGCCCTCGGCGATGTCGGCGTCACGGTCGGCCGCGCTCGGGTACATCGGGTGCTCGACACCGGTCTTGGCCCACGTCAGCAGGTTCACCAGGGCGTCGGCGTTGCGTGCGAGATGCGTCACCACGTGCGCCCGGCTCCAGCCCGGCAGCAGGCTCGGACCGCGCAGCGCGGGCAGGTCCAGACCCGCGACGACCTCGTACAACGCCTCCGTCGCCCGTTCGACCTCGGCGAGCCCGGCGACCGCGTCCTGGACCGCGGCCGACTGCTCGCGGGGCGCGGGTACGCTCGTCTGGGCGGATCGGACCTGGGCGGCATCAGCGAAGCTCATGGGCACCTCATCCCGGCGTTTGCGGCCGAACGGCCTATCACCCCAGCGTAGGGGCGTTCACTACCGACCGGTAGAGCCGTTGGCGCACGATCGTGGGACGGTGGCCCGTCACGATTTGTCGGTGCCCGCCCCTAGCATGGTTGTCGCCCTCCCCGACAGGGCCGATGCCGTGGTCCGCTAGGCTTTTCGAACGTCTGTTCGGGGATGGTCAAGAACCGAAGGGAACCGTTGTGGCCGACCGGCTTGTCGTTCGCGGGGCGCGCGAGCACAACCTGCGAGGGGTGGACCTCGACCTGCCGAGGGACAGCCTCATCGTGTTCACCGGGCTGTCCGGCTCGGGCAAGTCCAGCCTCGCCTTCGACACGATCTTCGCCGAGGGCCAGCGCCGCTACGTCGAATCGCTGTCGGCGTACGCGCGGCAGTTCCTCGGCCAGATGGACAAGCCGGACGTCGACTTCATCGAGGGCCTGTCGCCCGCGGTGTCGATCGACCAGAAGTCGACCAGCCGCAACCCGCGGTCGACCGTGGGCACCATCACCGAGGTCTACGACTACCTGCGGCTGCTCTACGCGCGCGCCGGCAAGGCGCACTGCCCCACCTGCGGCGAGGCGATCAGCAAGCAGACGCCGCAGCAGATCGTGGACCAGGTGCTGGCCATGGAGGCGGGCACCAAGTTCCAGGTGCTCGCGCCGGTCATCCGCGGCCGCAAGGGCGAGTACCTCGACCTGTTCTCCACCCTCCAGTCGCAGGGCTACTCGCGCGCCAAGGTCGACGGCGTCGTCCACGCCCTCGGCGAGGTGCCCAAGCTGAAGAAGCAGGAGAAGCACGACATCGCGGTCGTGATCGACCGGCTGAGCGTGAAGGCGAGCGCCAAGCAGCGGCTGACCGACTCGGTGGAGACGGCGCTGCGGCTGGCCGACGGCCTGGTCGAGCTGGAGTTCGTGGACGTCCCGGAGGGCGACCCGGGCCGGGTCCGCGGCTTCTCCGAGAACCTGGCCTGCCCCAACGGCCACCCCCTCGCGATCGAGGACCTGGAACCGCGGTCGTTCTCGTTCAACTCGCCCTACGGCGCCTGCCCCGCGTGCACCGGCATCGGCGTGCGCAAGGAGGTCGACCCGGAGCTGGTCGTGCCGGACGACGAGCTGTCGCTGGCCGAGGGCGCGATCGCGCCGTGGGCGTCCGGCCAGACCGCCGAGTACTTCACCCGGCTGCTGGAGTCGCTGGGCCTCGCCATCGGGTTCCGGATGGACACGCCGTGGCGGCAGCTGCCCGCCAAGGTGCAGAAGGCCGTGCTGCACGGCGTGGACGAGCAGGTCAACGTCCGCTACAAGAACCGCTACGGCCGCGAGCGCTCCTACTACGCCAACTACGAGGGCGTGATCCCGTTCCTGGAACGGCGGCAGGAGCAGACCGAGTCCGAGTACATGCGGGAGAAGTACGAGGGCTACATGCGGGAGGTGCCGTGCCCGACGTGCCAGGGCACCCGCCTCAAGCCGGAGATCCTCGCCGTCACGCTGCACCACGGCCGCAAGGGCGACAAGTCCATCGCCGAGGTGTGCGCGATGTCGGTGTCGGAGTGCTCGGAGTTCCTCGACGGGCTCAAGCTGGGCAAGCGCGAGTCGATGATCGCGGGCGCGGTGCTCAAGGAGATCCAGGCCCGGCTGCACTTCCTGCTCGACGTGGGCCTCAACTACCTGTCACTGGACCGCGCGTCCGGCACTCTTTCGGGTGGAGAAGCTCAGCGGATCAGGCTGGCGACGCAGATCGGCTCCGGCCTCGTCGGTGTGCTGTACGTGCTGGACGAACCCTCGATCGGGTTGCACCAGCGTGACAACCACAAGCTGATCGAGACCCTGACCCGGCTGCGCGACCTGGGCAACACGCTGATCGTCGTCGAGCACGACGAGGACACCATCCGCACGTCCGACTGGGTGGTCGACATCGGCCCCGGCGCGGGCGAGCACGGCGGCAAGGTGGTGCACAGCGGCCCGTACAAGGAGCTGCTGAAGAACAAGGAGTCGATCACCGGCGCGTACCTCGCGGGGCGCAAGGAGATCGCGATGCCCGCCACCCGCCGCAAGGTCGACAAGAAGCGGCAGCTGACCGTCGTCGGCGCGCGCGAGCACAACCTGCGCGGCATCGACGTGTCGTTCCCGCTCGGCTGCCTGGTCTCGGTCACCGGCGTGTCCGGCTCGGGCAAGTCCACGCTCGTCAACGACATCCTGGCGACCGTGCTGGCGAACAAGCTCAACGGCGCGCGGCAGGTGCCGGGCCGGCACACCCGGGTGCGCGGGCTGGACCAGGTCGACAAGCTGGTGCAGGTCGACCAGTCGCCGATCGGCCGCACGCCGCGGTCCAACCCGGCCACCTACACGGGCGTGTTCGACCACATCCGCAAGCTGTTCGCGGCGACCACCGAGGCGAAAGTGCGCGGCTACCAGCCGGGCCGGTTCTCGTTCAACGTCAAGGGCGGGCGCTGCGAGGCGTGCGCGGGCGACGGCACGATCAAGATCGAGATGAACTTCCTGCCGGACGTCTACGTGCCGTGCGAGGTCTGCAAGGGCGCCCGGTACAACCGCGAGACGCTGGAAGTGCACTACAAGGGCAAGACGATCTCCGAGGTCCTCGACATGCCGATCGAGGAGGCGGCGGACTTCTTCGAGCCGATCAACGCGATCCACCGGCACCTGCGGACGCTCGTGGACGTCGGCCTGGGGTACGTGAGGCTCGGCCAGCCCGCGCCGACGTTGTCCGGCGGTGAGGCGCAGCGGGTGAAGCTGGCGGCCGAGCTGCAGAAGCGGTCCACCGGCAAGACGGTGTACATCCTGGACGAACCGACCACCGGCCTGCACTTCGAGGACATCCGCAAGCTGCTCGGCGTGATCAACGGGTTGGTCGACAAGGGCAACACGGTGATCGTGATCGAGCACAACCTCGACGTGATCAAGACGTCCGACTGGCTGGTCGACATGGGCCCCGAGGGCGGGTCGGGCGGCGGCATGGTGGTGGCCGAAGGTACGCCGGAGCAGGTCGCCGACGTCGCCGAGAGCTACACGGGCCAGTTCCTGCGCCAGGTGCTGCCCGCCGAGGCGGCCGCCGGCTGAGCCAAGATCACCCGAAGGCGTTACGGCCTCCGGGTATGAATGGAAACGCAGATAGCGTTGCCGGAAAAGAGGGAGGCGCGGCGACGAGGCACACCATCATGCCCGTGGCACCTCGGCCTGTGGACACACAGCCTGCGGCTCCCTGCGAACCCCATGGCCGACCACCCCACCGCCGCCGCACCCCACCGCCGCCGCACCCCACCGCCGCCGCACCCCACCGCCGCCGCACCCCACGGCCGCCGGACGCGCCTCGTCCCGTCGACCGGTGGCCGTGACGGACGTGGCCGGGGCGCTCCGCCTGCGGACGCGGACGGCGCTCGGCCTGTGAACGCGCCTGGGCTACCGGTCGAGTCGGCTGCGTCGCATCGGGCTGGTGAAGGCGGTGGACGCGGCGGGGCCGCGTCGGGCTGGCGGACGCGGTGGACAGGCTGTTCGCGTCCACGGCCGGTGTGCGTGACTATGGCGGTATGCCGCTGAACTCGTACCGCTTCCGCAGCGTGTGGTCGGTGGACACCACACCCGAGCGGGCGTTCGACGTGCTCGCCGATCTGGGCAGCTACCCGAGCTGGTGGCGTGAGGTGCGTGCTGCCCGCCAGGTCGCCGAGGACGCCGCCGAGCTGCGCTGCCGGTCCGTGCTGCCCTACGACCTGGTGTTCCAGGCGCGGCACAACGCGCGGGAGCCGGCGGCGGGATTGTTGCGCGCGGACTTGGTCGGTGACCTGGATGGCACGGCGAGCTGGCGGATCTTCCCCGAGGGCACCGGGTCGCGGTTGGTGTACGACCAGGAAGTGGTGGTGCGGAAGCCGCTGCTGCGCCGCCTGGCCTTCGTCACCCGGCCGCTGCTCAAGGCCAACCACGAGCTGATGATGCGCAGCGGTCAGCGTGGGTTGCGCACTTACCTGGCGGGGTTCGAGGCGGCGTCGGGCAACGGTTAGCGGTTGACGGGCTTCGGGCGCTGACGGGCTGGCGGGCTGGGGCAGCGGTTGGCGGGTTGGCGCAACGGTTGGCGGTTAGCCCAGGTGGCGCACGAGGCGGGCCAGTTGCTCGGCGTAGCGCTCCGCGAACTCGCCAGACTCCGGGTCCTCCCCGGTGATCCGGCGCACCATCCGGGGCATGAACAGCGTCGCGGAGGCGGCGGCGGTCAGGGCCAGCAGCAGGCACGCCGGGTCGAGGTCGGAGGGGATTTCGCCAGCCTCCTGGCGGGCACGGAGCGCTTCGACTTGAGCGCGCAGGAACTCCGTGTCGCCCTCGTCCGGCGCGTCATCCCCGGACCCGGACCCGGACCCGGACCCGGACCCGGACCCGGACCCGGACCCGGACCCGGACCCGGAGCCAGACCCGGACACGTTCTCCCACACCATCAGCCGCGCCCAGTCGCGCTGCTCGCGCGTGGACAGCACGAACCCGCGCACGACCTCGTCCAGCGACCCCTCCGCGAGCTGCCCGCCGTGCCGCTGCCACCGCCCCGACAACTCCCGATAGAGGCCTTCCTTGCCGCCGAAGTAGTACGAGATCAGCTGCTTGTTCACGCCCGCCCGATCGGCGATGGCGCTCACCCGCGCCGCCGCGTAGCCCTTCGCGCCGAACTCGGCCGTCGCCGCCTCGAGGATCCGGGCCTTGGTGCGCTCGGGGTCGCGCTTGCGTTCGGTGGCGTCGGGTGAGCGGCGGGGCACGCCCCAACCGTAGCCGATCAGCCCGTATCAAACGCCTGGTTGACTTAATCAACCAAAAAGATGATAGTGGTCCGCATGAGTCTTCACGTGGCGGTCGTCGGTGGTGGTGTGGGCGGGTTGTGCCTGGCCCAGGGCTTGACCCGGAACGGTGTCAGCGTGTCGGTGCACGAGCGGGACGTGACGCCGACCGACCGGTTGCAGGGGTACCGGCTGCACATCAGCCCGGTCGGCGCGCGGGCGCTGCACGAGTGCCTTCCGCCGCAGCTCTGGAACCGGTTCGTCGCCACCACGGGACGCGGAGGCAGCGGCTTCGGGTTCCTGGACGAGCGGCTGCGCCGGCTGCTGACCGTCGAGAACCCGGCGGACGTACCGGAACGCGCCCACCACTCGGTCAGCCGCGTCACGCTGCGCGAAATCCTGCTGACCGGCCTGGACGACGTGGTCGCGTTCGGCCGGCGGTTCACCCGCTACGAGCACGAGGACGGCCGCCTCACGGTCCACTTCGCCGACGGCACCAGCACCCGCTGCGACGTCCTGGTGGGCGCGGACGGCGCGAACTCGGCCGTGCGCGCCCAGTACCTCCCGCACGCGGAGCGCGTCGACACCGGCATCACCGCGATCGCGGGCAAGCTGCCGCTGACGCCGGGTACCCGCGCCTGGCTGCCGCCGGAGCTGGTCGCGCACGCCCACTCGGTGATCCCGCGCGCGGCGGCCGGCATGTTCCTCGCGCCGCACGAGCTGCCCGAGGGCGGCTACCTGATGTGGGCGTACGCGGCGGACGGCCTGGTGCTGCCACCGGACCGGCCGCTGCGGGACGTGGTCGCCGACGTGGTCTCCGGCTGGCACCCCGACCTGGTGCGGGTGGTGCGCGAGTCGCCGCACGACTCGGTGTCGCACTGGCCGATCCGCACCTCCGTGCCGGTCGACCCGTGGCCGACGACGGCGGTCACGCTGCTGGGCGACGCGATCCACAGCATGACCCCGATGCGCGGGATCGGGGCGAACACCGCGTTGCGCGACGCGATGACGTTGAGCCGCAACCTGGTCGAGCGGGAGCCGTTGGACGCGATCGCGGACTACGAGCGGCGGATGCGGGAGTACGGGTTCGCGGCGGTGACGGCGTCGTTGCGCAGCGCGCGGCAGTTCGTGTCGGGCAACGCGGCCGGCCGGGTGGCGTTCAAGTCGGTGCTGCGGCTGTTCGAGGCGGTGCCGCCGCTCAAGCGCGCGGCGTTCCGCGACCACGGCGTCGACTGAGCGCGCGAACGGCCGACGGAGCGCGCGACGGGTTGACCGAGCGCGCGGACGGGTCGACCGAGCGCGCGAAGGTCAGTCCGCCCAGCGGCGCATGCTGTAGTTCGCCTGACGCAGCATGGTGAGCACGTCCATCGTGTAGGCGCGGACGAACGCGGCGGGGCTGCGCTGCTCGATCAGGTGCCGGTACACGGGTTCCAGCAGCCCGACCCGCATCCTCGGGTGGCGCACCGCCTCGTTGACACCATTGTTGAAGTGGCCGATCCAGTTCAGCGCCAACGTCGCGCGGTGGTAGTCGGCGAGCACGGGCGCCGCGCCGCGGATCGCGCTCAGGCCGTGCTCGTCGAAGAACGCGTCGAGCAGCCGCGAGTGCAGCGGGTGCATCCAGTTGGCGACCCGCGAGGTGCTCTCGGGGCGGATGGCGCCGCTGCGCAGGCCCCGGCTGAGCAGGTTCAGCGCCTGGTGCGGGTAGTACATGCCGGTCAGGCCGAGGCTCTCCACGGCGAGGTCGGGCACCGGCGTGGAGCGGGCGAAGATCCGGTCCAGCACCGGGGACGTCGCGCCCCGCTTGCCCGCGGTCAGCGCCGCGGGCAGCAGGTTGATCGGGTAGTCGACCAGGAAGCGCTCGGCGTCGTCGGGGAACAGCCGGCCGTTGCCGTGCAGGTCGAGCGTGAACGCGTTGACGATGTCGTCCCACTCGGCCGGCGAGTCGCGCAGCAACACGCCGTACGCCATGGTCTGCCAGAACCGCGACTTCCAGTTCCCGGCGGCGTAGAGCTCGTACAGGCGGTCCCGGGAGGCGGCGAAGTCGCGGTGCGAGTGGATGGCGACCACCTGGGCCGCGAGCACCCGGAAGATCATGTGCTCGGACGACAGCAGCCGCACCAGCTCCGGCGTGTGCTGCCACGGCGGCGCGTCCGGGTCGAGGAACCGGATGACGGTCCGGGCGCTCTCGCGGTCGGTGTTCGCGCTGGAGAAGAACCGGGCGGACTGCTCCGCGTCGGCGCTGAACGCGGCGGCGAAGATGTCCTCCGCCAGGTGCTTGGCGAGCGTCGGCGACAGCACCCGGCGCTCGATGAGGCGGCGGTTGAGCAGGCGGGCGTGCAGGCGCTTCTTGAGGATGTACTCCCACAGGTCGCTCACCCGGCGGAGGACTTCGACGTCGTCGCACGCGTTGACGTAGCTCGTGATCGTCACGTTGGAGATCAGGGCCAGCAGCCGCAGCGACCGGGCCGGGCGCACCGGCGAGATCCGCCGGGCCAGGCCCATGAGCAGGGAGCCGATCTCGTCGTTCGACGCGGTCGCCCAGCGCAGGTAGAGCTCGTAGGGCGCGGCGCGCCGCACCATCGGGCTGCCCGACGTCACGATCCGGCTGTAGGTCCGCTCCGCGATCTCCAGCCCCATGCCGGCGCCGGCGCGCAAAGCCGCCCGCCAGGCGCTGGGCACGTCGGAGGCCAGGTAGGCGTGGACGAGCCGCTCCGCCCGCGCCGGGTCGTGGTGGCCGAGCCGGACGAGCCTGCTGTCGAGCAGGCTGCTGACGTAGGGGTCGGGACAGGTGCTGATGAAGTCCAGCACCGACTCGTACAGCCCGTGCTCCCCGTACTGCAGGAACATCTCCAACGTGACCGTGTACGGCAGGGTCCGCTGCACCGGCTCGGGGTGCAGCGCACCCAGGTCCCGCAGGTAGTCATCGGAGGTGAGCAACTTCGCCAGCTTCGCGCACTGCTCGCGCGCCTGGCCCGCGTCGTGCTTGACGACCTGCGCCACGTGCGAGGCGAGGTGCGCGTACCCGTAGGGGTCCATCACCTCCGCGCCGGTGGCGGACAGGTACGAGTCGACGATGAGGCGGTGGCACGCGCCCGCGTCGATCCGGTGCTCCAGGCCGTCACCGAGGTCGACGGGGCCGCCGAGGAGGTAGTCGACGACCGAGTTGTGGGTCAGCGCGTAGGTCTCCCGCTCCCCGTCGTAGGACACGACCTGCGACAGCCAGCTCGCCCGCCGGGTGATCCAGTGCACCGGGCGGGACGCCCAGCGGGCCAGGGTCGCGCGCGGCACGGGTCCTTTGGCCACGGCGAGCAGGCCGAGCACCGGCATGACGTCCTCGACCCACGCGGCGGGCGCGTCGGCGCCGAACCGGTGCACCAGTTGCCGCAGCAGCCGGGTGTAGAGGCCGTCGATGTCGCCGGCCGCCGACGGGTCGGCCGGGTCGGGCTGGAGCGCGTAGCCGTTGAGCAGGCCGCGGGCGTAGAGGAAGTTGGTGCCGGACTTGCGGGCCACGGCGTCGAGCACGGGCTGTTGCAGCCGGTCCGGCGAGGACCGCCCGACCATGCGCACGTACTCCACGAGGTCGGCGCGCGCGGCCTCGCGGGCCCGCCCGACGGACAGGTTGACGTGCCGCAGGTTCGGGTGCCGGTCGGAGATCCGCTCGATGATCGAGGTGTCGTTGCGGCAGGTGATCAGGGTCTTCACCCGGCGGTCGGCGGGGAAGTGCCGGACGAGCAGGTCGAGGATGTTGGGCGCGGGGTGCTCGGTGGCCTCGTCCACGCCGTCCACGACGAAGGTGAAGCGGGCGGTCGGGTCCGCGGCGAGCAGGGCGGTCACCGGCTGGCGGACGGCGGTGGCGAAGAGGTCTTCGACGGTGCCGCTGGAGATGAGCAGCAGGTCGATGTTGATCCCGGACACCGGGCCGGAGCTCGACCCGACGTCCACCTGGCTGGTGATGTCGACCGGCGTGTCCCGCAGCACGTACCGGGCGAACCGCTCGTGCCGTGCGGACAACTGGGTGCGCAGGCTGTTGGTGAAGTCCCGCGGGTCGGTGGAGCCGGAGGCGCTGCGGTGGGAGCAGGAGTAGACGGCCGACCAGGTGTCGCGCACCTCGCGGAGCCAGTCGCAGAACGCGGACTTGCCGGTGCCGGCGTCGCCGGAGATCAGCATGACCCTCTGGTCGTCGTGCGCGAGCCAGTCGTCCACCTCGTCGAGCAGCCACGGTCTCGCGCAGTACTCCACCCCGATCAGCCCCCCAGGGCGCGGGATAAGCGGTCGGCCGCGCGCAGGCCGCTGGTGATGGCGCCGTCGAGGTAGGGGCCGCCCAGGTAGTCGCCGCAGAAGTCGACGGTGCTCGTCGGCGGGAGCGCGGAGAGGAACGCCGACACGGCCCGGACGTGGCCGACGTCGAACCTGGGCAGGGCGAGGGGCCAGCGCTGCACGTGGACGAGCTTCGCGTCGGCGGTCCAGCGCTGGTCGGGCGCCGCGGTGGCCAGCCGCTGGATGACGACGGCGGACAGCTCGTCGTCGTCCAGCGCGTGGTGGGAGGCGAAGCCGTCGTCGGACAGGCACACGTTGACCAGGGGTTGCCGGTCGCGCCCGGCTCCGGCGGGGCCGTCCACGTAGTCGTACAGGGGGTTGACGGAGGCGATGTCGGGGACGTCCGGCTTCGGGAACAGGATCGCGCCGCGCGGGTAGCCGACGGGGTCGCCGGAGAGCTGGTAGGTCAGGATCGCGGTGCGGCTGTAGGAGACGCGCTCGAAGAACGCCCGGTCCACGCCGCCGTGCCGGGGGAGCAGGCCGCTCACCTCGGTGGCGGGCACGGCGTAGAGCACGCTGCGCGCCGAGATCGCGCACGACGCGCCGGCGTGGGTGTAGGTCACGTCGTACCCGCTGTCCGACGACCGGGCGACCGCCTCGACGGTGGCGCCGGTCCGCACCCGGGCGGCGGCGCCGAGCCGGTCGGTGAAGTCGCGCAGCCCGCACGGCATCCGGTACGTGCCGCCGTTGCCGGCGAACGCCTTCAGCACCGCGAGCACGACCGAGTAGGACGTCGTCTCGGCTTCCCAGTACAGCAGGCCGGACAGGATGGGGCGGAAGAAGAACTTGGCGTCCTCCTCGCCGACCGTGCGGCGCAGGTACCGGTCGGCCGAGGTGACGTCGAGGTGCGCGCACTTCGTCAGGTTCGCGACGTCGAGCGCTGTCCAGTGGGCCAGCATGGACGGCAGCAGGCGCAGCATCCGCAGCTTCCCGTGCCGGCTCACGCCCGCGGTGCGCCGGAAGTGCTTGATCGGCCAGACCGCGTGCTCGACGCCGTCGCGGACGACGTAGGCGGTCTGCGATCGCCGCACCAGCCGGTCCCGCAACCCCAGTGACCGGGCCAGCTCCAGGAAGTTCGCGTAGAAGTCGGTGACGAACTGCGCGCCCAGGTCGAGGTGGTGCTCGGCGACCTCGATCGTCTTGATCCGACCGCCGAGGTCGGGTTCCCGCTCGAGCACGAGCACGGAGTGGCCGCGGTGCGCGAGTCGGTGCGCGGCGGCCAGGCCGGAGACGCCACCGCCGACGACCGCGACGTCGACCCTCTCGGTGCCGGTCGGGTCCGTCATATGAACGCCAGCCCCAGGATGCTGACGCGCCACCCGCGCCGCCAGTGCCGGTTGGCCGCCGCGAGCGCCTGGGCCGACGCGGGCCGGCGGCGCCTCAACGTGGCGCAGGTGGCGACGGCGGACGCGGTGCAGGGCGCCATGCCGAGCAGGAGGAAACCGATGCCGGAGAACGGGATGACCAGGACGGTCAGGGCGCAGCAGGCGACCAGGGCGGCGGTGGTCCAGGCGACGGCCGTGGCGCACGCCCGCGGCCCTCGGGCGGTGGCGAGCGTGGTGATGCCCGCCTTGGCGTCCGCCTCCAGGTCCTCACCCGTCTTGAGCACCTCGCTGCCGAGGATCAGCAGGAACACCAAGGAGAAACCGGCGATGGTCCGCGCGGTGACCGATCCGGTGGCCACGGGGCCGTAGAGGTGCATCGCCGCGCAGGTGGCCGCGACCGCGGCGTTGCCCCACAGCACGGTGCTCTTCAGCCTCGTCGAGTAGAGGACGCCGATCAGCAGCGCGACCGCGGTGAGCCCCACCGCGGCCGGCCCGGCGACGGTCGCCGCGGCCAGCGCGACGACGACGGCCGCGGCGGCGAGCGCCCGTGCGGCGGCCAACCCCACCGCCCCGGAGGGCAGCGGGCGGTGGGGCTTCGCGATCCGGTCGAGGGCGCGGTCCCTGATGTCGTTGTACACCTGGCCGAACGCGATGGTGGAGAAGGCGGCGACCGCGGTGGCGGCGATGGGCCGCCAGTGCGCGGCCGACACCGCGTCGACCGAGTGCCAGCCGCACGCGGCGACGTAGGAAGCGCCGAGGGTGGTGCGCACCCGGACCAGCCGCGCCATTCCGCGCCACGACGGGGTTCCTGCGGCGGGTTGCTCGTGGGTGCCGGTATTCCCCGTGGTGTGGACCACTGTCACCCGCCCCCCGTCGACGTACCTCCGCGGTGTGCGTTCGGTCGCGTGCGATTGGGTATGGAGGATAGCTTTTTCGTTCGCCACAAAGGCTTATCCGGTCGAGTGCCACTCCAAAGGATGAATGCGATGGGGGTGGTTCCGTAGAACTGCGGGTCACACCACCAGGCTGAGCAGCGCGGCCACCGCGAAACCGACCACGGACAGGATGGTCTCCAGCACCGTCCACGTCTGGAGGGTCTCCTTGACCGACAGGCCGAAGTACCGCGACACGATCCAGAACCCGCCGTCGTTGACGTGCGAGGCGATGATCGAGCCCGCCGCGATCGACATCACGATCAGCGCGAGCTGCGGCTGCGAGTAGTGCAGGTCGGCCACGACGGGCGCGACGATGCCGGTCGTCGTCACGATCGCGACCGTGGCCGAGCCCTGCGCGATGCGCATGCCGCAGCTGATCACGTACGACAGCGCGATCACCGGCAGCCCGAGCTCGGCCAGCGACGTGGCGAGCACCTTGCCGACGCCGGTCGCGGACAGCACCGCGCCGAAGAACCCGCCCGCGCCGACCACCAGCAGGATCATCGCCACCGGCCGCAGCGACGCGGCGGACAGCTCGGTCACCTGCTCGCGCGTCATGCCCCGGCGGAAGCCCAGCAGCCAGAACGCCAGCAGCACGGCGATCGTCAACGCCACCGCGGGCGTGCCGAAGAACGTGAACACGCCCAGCGCCAAGGACCCCTTGGGCAGCAGGATGCTGCCGAACGTGCCCGCCAGGATCAGCACCAGCGGCACCGCGATGACGCCCAGCACCAGCGACAGCGCCGGTTCGCCCTTGGCCTGCTCGCCGCGCGCCTTCTCGGCGGCGGCCAGCATCTCCTCCGGCACGGGCACGTGCAGCCGCTTGCCCATCCACGCGGAGTACAGCACGCCGCCGATGAACCACGAGGGGATCGCGACGGCCAACGCCATGACGATGATCCACCCGAGCTCGACGTGGAGCAGGCCGGCCGCGGCGACCGGGCCGGGGTGCGGCGGCATGAACGCGTGCATCACCGACAGGCCGGCCAGCAGCGGCATCGCGTACAGCACGATCGACCGGCCGCTGCGCTTCGCAGCCACGTACACCAGGGGCGCGAGCACGAAGATGCCGATGTCGAAGAACACCGGCACGCCGAAGATCAACCCGGCCAGGCCCATCGCGAGCGGCGCGCGGTTCTCCCCGAACGCCCGCAGCAGCGACCGGGTCAGCACCTCCGCGCCGCCGGAGGCCTCCAGGATCGAGCCGAGCAGCGTGCCCAGGCCGATGATCGCGGCGACGTGCCCGAGGATGCCGCCGAACCCCTTCTCCACCAGGGATTCCGACGCCTTCTGCGCCGAGCCGACCAGCGTCTCCACCGGCAGGCCGGCGGCCAGCGCGACCAGCAGGCCGACGACGAGCAGCGCGATGAACGGCTCGACCTTCCACCTGATGATCATGGCGAGGAGGAGGGCGATGCTGAGCGCGGACAGCGTCAGCAGCCCTCCGGTGGTGTGCTGCAACCAGTCGATCACGAGCGGCTCCCGGGGTGTCGCAGGGAACGGCCGGGCAGGGCGTCGGTGCGCCGGCCGTCGTCGAGCACGGCCACGCCGTTGACGAGGACGTGGGTGATGCCCGCGGCGGCCTGCCGGGGCTGCTCGAACGTCGCGGTGTCGGCGACCGTGTCGGGGTCGAACAGCACGAGGTCGGCCGCGCAGCCCTCGCGCACGAGGCCTCGGTCGGCCAGCCGCAGCCGCCGCGCGGGCCGCCCGGTCAGGTGGGCGACGCACTCCTCCAGGCCCAGCACGCCGAGCTCGCGCACGTACCGGGCGAGGTAGCGGGGGAACGTGCCCCACGCGCGCGGGTGCGGCCGCTCGCCGACCAGCAGGCCGTCGCTGCCGCCGGTGTGTGCCGGGTGCCGCATGATCGCGCGGACGTTGTCCTCGTGGCCGACGTGCATCAGGCAGGACGTGCCGAGCCGTTCGGACACGAGCACGTCGAAGTACAGCTCGGCCGGCGGTCGTCCGGCGCGGCGCGCGGACTCGGCGATCGAGAGCCCGACCAGGTGCGCGTTCTCGGCCTTGCGCACCCCGTTGACCTCGATGACGTCCCAGTCGACCGGCACGCCGGAGCTGCCGTCGGAGCCGGTCTCCTCGACCTCGACCCGGATGCGCTCGCGGGTGTCCGGGTCGGACAGCCTGGCCAGCGTCGCCTCCGGCCCGCCCTCGCCCGCCCAGCTCGGCAGCAGCGCGGACAGGTACGTCGAGCCCGGCAGGTACGGGTAGGTGTCGAGGGTGATGTCCGCGCCGTCCGCGATCGCCCGGTCCAGCAGGTCCAGCAGCTCGCCCGCCCGACCGCGGTTGACGTCGAAGTTCATCGTGGCGTGCGCGAGGTGCAGCGGGCAGCCCGCGTCCCGCGACACCTGCACCATCTCCGCGTACGCCTCCAGCGCGCCCGCGCCGTAGCTGCGGTGGTGCGGGCTGTAGTACCCGCCGAGCTCGCCGACGACCCGGCACAGCTCGGTCAGCTCGGCGGTGTCGGCGTACATGCCGGGGGTGTAGGTCAGGCCCGACGACAGGCCCACCGCGCCCTCGCGCAGCGACCGCGCCAGCAGCTCCCGCATCCGGTCGAGCTCGGCGGCGGTGGCGGGCCGGTCGTCGTAGCCGACGCACAGCAGCCGCAGCGTGCCCTGCGGCACGAGGTAGGCGGCGTTGACCGCGATGCCCCGGTCGAGGCGGTCCAGGTACTCGCCGACCGAGCGCCAGTCCCAGTCGAAGCCGGGCGGGTCGTCGTTCCACCCGGCCAGCTGGGCGCGCAGCACGGCGAGCACGTTGTCGTCCACGGGCGCGTAGGACAGCCCGTCCTGGCCCAACACCTCGGTGGTCACGCCCTGGGACACCTTGGCCAGGTGGTCCGGCTGCGCCAGCACCTGGATGTCGGAGTGGGAGTGCATGTCGATGAAGCCGGGCGCGAGGACCCGGCCGTCCGCGTCCACCACCCGCCCGCCGTCGACCCGGTCGCCGATCTCGGCGATGCGCCCGTCGCGCACGCCCACGTCCGCGCGGTAGGCGGGCGCGCCGGTGCCGTCCACGACCCGTGCGCCCTTGAAGACGATGTCCATGCGGTCGTCCCTTCCTAGAAGTAGGTGCGGACCAGGTCGACCACGGTGGTGCCCTCGACCACCGGGATCAGCTGCCACTTGTCGAACACCGTGCAGGGGTGGGACAGGCCGAGGCCGACCCAGTCGCCGACCTCGACGTCGTCACCGGAGAGCCGCACGAACGCGTGCTGGTCGTTGAGCGCGGTGACCTCGGCCTCCAGCGGACGTTCCACGCCGTCGCGCCCGCGCACGACCTGCGGCTCCGGCAGGCCCTCGTCGAACGACGCGTCACGCTTGCCCAGCGTCAGCAGCGCCAGGTCGCGCTGCGGACGTGACGTGACCTGCGCCCAGGCGCGCAGCGCGCTGCGGAACGGTTGCGCGCCCGGAGTGCGGCCCAGCGGCGAGATCCCGCGGTAGAACCCGTCGTCGTGGGTGACGTACGCGCCGCTGCGCAGCACCGGCCGCACCGGGAACGGCCACGGTTCGGTGAGCCTCGCGGCCACCTGGTCGAAGTACGCGCTGCCACCCGCGGTGACGATCGGCTCGTCCACCTCGAACAGCCCGTCCAGCGCGAGCGCCAGGTCCCGCAACGAGGTCAGGTAGCCGTCCACGACGGCCTGCGCCTCCGGTGACGCGTCGTGGGCCAGCGCGCCCTCGTAGCCGCCGACGCCGGCCAGCCGCAACGCCGGGCTCGCGGCGACGGCACGGGCCACCTCCAGCGCCGTCGCCCGGTCGCGCGCGCCGGTCCGCCCGCCGCGCGCGCCGAGCTCGACCAGCACGTCCACCGGCCGTTCCGCCGCGTCCAACGCTTCGGACATCCGCGCCACGCCCGCCACCGAGTCCACCCAACAGGTGAACTCGAACGTGTCGTCGTTGGCGAGTTCGCGGGCCAGCCAGCGCAGCCCGGCCGGGTCCACGAGCTGGTTGGCCAGCAGCACCCGCGCGACGCCGAACGCCCGGTAGACCCGCAGCTGGCTGGTGTTGGCCGCGGTGATGCCCCACGCGCCGTGCGCCAACTGGCGGGCGAACAGCTGCGGGGCCATGGTCGTCTTGCCGTGCGGCGCCAGCAGCACGCCGTGGTCGTCGCACCAGCGGGCCATGGTGGCGAGGTTGTGCTCCAGCGCGGCGGCGTCCAGCACGACCAGCGGTCCGACGAACCCGTCGGCGAACAGGTCGAGCCGGCGTCCGGCCACGTCGCCGATCGTCGCGCCGAACGCGTCGGCCGGCAGGCCCTTGAACCGCCAGTCGACCCGCTCGTCGCGGATGGCGGCCACAGCGTCGAGGTCCACGTCTGTCGCTCCTCACGTTGCATGTGACGCAACGGCTATTGCGCGATGTGATGCTGGAGTGTGTAACATTCGGTCGCCCCGCCGTCAATCAACCGCCACCGTCGACCACCCGACGCCGTCGATCGAGGAGACCGGATGCGGTTCGACCTGCCCGGTGGCGTCGTGTGCCTGGGCGAGACCATGGCGGTGCTGGTGCCCGCCGAACCCGGCCCCGTGCGCGCCGTGCGCACCTGGACGCGGGCGATCGGCGGCGCCGAGTCCAACGTGGCCGTCCACCTCGCCCGCCTCGGCGTCCGCAGCCGCTGGGTGAGCGCCGTGGGCGACGACCCGTTCGGCGGCGCCGTCCTCGACGCGGTGCGCGCCGCAGGCGTGGACGTCACCGGCGTGCGCGTCGACCCCGACCGCCCGACCGGCCTCTACGTCAAGGAAGCCGACGCCGCGGGCAGCCCCGTGCGGTACTACCGGCGCGGCTCGGCGGCCTCCGCGATGGGCCCCGACGCGCTCGACCGGCTGCGCTGGGACGACGTCGCGCTGGTGCACGTCAGCGGCATCACCGCCGCCCTGTCCGACAGCTGCCTGGACCTGCTGCGCGCCGTGCTGCGCCGGCCGCGGACCGCACCCGTGTCGTTCGACCTCAACTGGCGACCCGCGCTGTGGCACGACCGCGACCCGTCCGTGCTGCGCGACCTCGCCGACGCCGCCGACATCGTGCTCGCCGGCTCGGACGAGGCACGCGCCGTGTGGGGGACCGGCGACCCGGCGGAACTGCGGGCGCTGCTGCCCGGACCGACGACGCTCGTCGTCAAGCACGGCGCACGCGGCGCCACCGCGGTCGAGGACGGCACCACGACGTTCCAACCCGGCCTGCGCGTCGACGTGGTGGAACCCGTCGGCGCGGGCGACGCGTTCGCCGCCGGCTACCTCGCCGCCCACCTCGCGGGCGACCCACCGGCACGCCGGCTGCGCACCGGACACCTCCAAGCCGCCTCCGCGCTGCTCACCAGGGAAGATGTCGGCGAGCCGCTGCCGACCGCGGTGACCGCGCCACTGCTGGACGCCGATTCCCGCACGTGGGCCGCCGCACACCTGAGGAGACGTCGATGAGCCAAAGCCTGGACCGGGCGCTGACCCTGGTGGGGGAACTGGCCACCGGACCGAAGACGCTCGACGAGCTGTCGGGCGTCATCGAGGTGCACAAGTCGACCACCATGAGGCTGCTGCGCACGCTGGAGTCGCACCGGTTCGTGCAGCGCGAGGGCGTGCACCACTACCGGCTCGGCACCGCGCTGTTCGACCTGGCCAACCGGGCGCTGGAGGAGCGCGACGTGCGCCGCAGCGCCGAGAACGCCCTGCGCGACCTCAATGCCCGCACCGGCTACACCGTCCACCTCGCGTCCTACGAGGACGGCGAGGTCATCTACATCGACAAGTACGACAGCACCCACCCCATGCGGATGTACTCGCGCATCGGCAGACGGGCGCCCCTGCACTGCACCGCCGTGGCCAAGGTGCTGCTGTCCGACCTGCCCGAGCCGCGCCGCCGCCAGGTCGCCGAGTCCCTCGACTACGTGCCGCTGACCGCGAACACCATCACCTCCGCCGACGCCTACCTGGCCGAACTCGACCGCGTCCGCGCCGCCGGCTACGCGATCGACAACGCCGAGCACGAGGACTTCATCCACTGCGTCGCCGCACCCGTCCGCGGCCCCCGCGGCGAGGTCGTCGCGGCCGTGTCGATGTCCGTGCCCAAGGTGCTGCTCGACTTTGACGGCCTGCTCGGCCTCCTGCCCGACCTGCTCGCCACCGCGCGGGCCGCCTCCGTCGAGTGCGGCTGGACGCCGCGCGACTGAACGACCCACCAGAGAGGAAACGCACAACCCATGGCGAAGACCGAGATCAGGACCGCCGACGCGCCCACCCCCGTGGCCGCGTTCTCCCAGGGCGTCCGCAAGGGACCCGTCCTCCAGGTGGCCGGCCAGGTCGCGTTCGACCCGGCCACCGGCGACGTCGTCGGCGACACCGTGGCCGAGCAGACCCGCCAGGCGATGCGCAACGTCATCGCCGTGCTCGCCGCGGGCGGCGCGTCCCTGGCCGACGTGGTGATGCTGCGCGTCTACCTCACCGACACCGCCCACTTCGCCGAGATGAACGCCGCCTACGGCGAGTTCGTCACCGACCAGCCGTACCCCGCGCGCACCACCGTCTACGTCGGCCTGCCCGACAAGCTGCTGGTCGAGATCGACGCGCTCGCCGTCCTCGACTGACACCGAGGTTGAGCGAGCCGTCACGGGACCGGGGCGTTCGCGGGCAGCTTCGCCTGCGCCACGTCCGCCCCGCTCAGCACGGCCCCCCTCAGGTCGGCTCCCGTCAGGTCGGCGCCGCGCAGGCCGGCGTCACTCAGGTCCGAGTGCGCGAGTGAAGTGCCGATGAACGCGGATCCGCCCAGGTTCGCGCCGACGAACCGCGAACCGATCAGCTCGGCGTGGGAGAACTGCGCGCCTTCGAGGTCGGCGCCGCTGAAGTCGGCGCCGGTCAACCGCACGGCGATCCACGAGGTGCCTGACAAACAGGTGTCGCGCAGATCGAGCGCGCCCGTACCGTCGTACGTCGCCAACCGGGTGAGCACGGACACCGCCACCCTCACGTCGTCGGCCGGAGCGCAGGGCCCGGCCTGTCGCGGCGCCTCGGCCCGGATGAAGGCCGCGAGCAGTCCGGAGACGTTCCCGCCCTCGCCCGGGGAATCCGTGACCACCCGCTCCAGCGCCAGGACGCCGCCGATGCGCACCTCCGGCTTGTCCGAGGCGAGCTGCCCCACGGCCTTGTCGTACCGGTCGCTCACCTGACCTCGCGCGGCCAGCTCCACCTGTTCACGGGTGGCCTGCACGGACAACGCGGTGACGATGAGCGCCACGACCGCGGTCAGCGAGGTGACCAGGGACGTCCGCTCGGATACCGACATCGCCGCCCAGGCGGACCCGCGCCCGCGGCTCGCGGCGGGCTCGCGGAAGCGTCGCGAGACCAGCCACAGCAGCACACCGGCGACCGAGGCCATCACCATCAGGGGCAGTGCGTCGCGGCCCCACCCCGTCTTCGACCACACGAACACCGACAGGCCGTCGAGCAGGTGGACGAGCAGCGCGAGCAGCAGCGGCCCGACGGCTACGGCCGACGCGAGCAGGGCCAGGACTCGCAAGGCGTGGCGCACGACCCGCCTCGTCCTCTTCCGCTGCTCCGCACTCCTGACCTTGAGCGACCAAGCGGGGTGAACCTCCCTCATGCGGACCACAGTGCCGGCCGCACCGGACTTACCCGATCGAGGGACGCACGTACTTCTGCCGGTTGTTCTGCGTGGTGCCGGTCGCGCGCGGGCGATTGACTGGGAGCACCCCCGAACAGCACGTAGGGAAGGACCCGGCGATGGCTAGGAACGCATCACCGATCGGCTGACTCCACGGCCGCGGCCCGGTCGCGGGACACCCCAGCCTCGACCGGGTCGCCCAGGGCCTCCTGCACCTCGGCCAACACGCGCAGCACCACCGCCAGCCGGTGGTGCCGGTGCCCCTCGGCCAACCCCGCCGCGCGCACCAGCTCCGCCCGGGCCCCCTCCGGATCGCCGAGCCGGTGCAGCGCGAGCCCTCGCAGGTAGTGCGCGTCGCACAGGCTCGGCGGCGCGGTCGCCGCCCGCAGCAGCTCCAGCGCCTCGTCCGCCGCCGCCAGCACCTCCGGCCACCGCGCCAACCGGCCCAGCGTGTCCGCCGTGCGCACCAGCAGCGTCGCCGACATCTCGGTCGCCATCACCGGCGCCAGCTCCAGCTTCCCCGACCGCACGTTCGCCAGCAGCTCCCGCTGCACCTGCACCGCGTCCTCGTACCGCGCCAACCCGTCCAGCACCAGCGCCAGGCACGACAACGAGATCTGCTCACCCAACGGGTACCCCGCCCGCCGGAACAGCTCCTGCGCCCGCCGCGCGCTGACCTGCGCCTCCTCCAACCGCCCGGACCGCAGCTCCGACACCGACCGGTAGTGCACCGCCCAGCCCTGCTCCGTCACGTCACCCGCCGCCACCGACGCCCGCCACGCCTCGTCGTACAACGCCAACGCCTCGGCGTACCGGCGCATCAGCACCGACAACGTCCACGTCAGGAAGTTCAGCTGCACGGCCTCGTCCCGCACGCTGCCCAACGCCCGCGCCGCCGCGACCCCCGCGGTGAACACCTCCACCCACGTCTCGGCCCGCCCGCGCTGGTCCGAATACCAGTGCATCGCCGTGGCCAGCCGCACCACCTCCGCGTGCAACCCGTTCGCGCCCGCCCACCGCAACGCCCCCAACCAGTTCCCGGCCTCCGCCGTCAGCCACGCGTCCGCGTCCTCCTGACTGCTCAACGCCCCCGCCGGCGTCGTCCGCGCGTCCGGCCCGAAGAACCCCGCCGCCGCCACCGCCGTGTCCAGCAGCCACCCCACCATCCGCCGCCGCGCCTGCCCCACCACCGGCGCCGGCTCCTCGTCGGCCAGCCGCTCACCGGCGAACACCCGGATCAGGTCGTGGAACACGTACCGGCCGGGCACCTCCGCGGTGTCCAGCAGGCTCATGTCCACCAACTCCTCCAGCGTGTCCTCCGCGGCGAACCGGTCCGTGTCGGTCAGCACCGCCGCCAGATCCGGCCCGAAGTCCGCGCCCGGCACCAGCGACAACCGCCGGAACAACACCGCCGCCTTCGCCCCGAGCTGCCGGTACGACATCTCGAACGCGGTCCGCACCTGCAGGTCACCCGCCGTCAACGCGGACAACCGCCGCCGTTCGTCCACCAACTGCCCCGCCAGGTGCCCGATCGTCCACTTCGGACGGCTCGCCAGCCGGTTGCCCGCGATCCGCAGCGCCAGCGGCAGGTGACCGCACAACTTCGCCACCCGCGCCGTCGCCACCGGCTCCGCACCCACCCGCGCCCGCCCGGCGATCGCACCCAGCAGCTCGAACGACTCACCCGGGTCCAGCACGTCCAACCCCAGCCGCCGGCTCGCCTCCAACCCGCCCAGCACCAACCGCGACGTCACCACCACCAACGACCCCGACCCCGTCGCCAGCAACGGCCGCACCTGAGCCTCGTCGGAGGCGTTGTCCAGCACCAGCAACGTCGACCGCTCGCGCAACCGCGCCCGGTACAGGTCCGAGCGCTCCGCCTCACCCGCCGGGATCTCCTTCTCCGGCACCCCCAGCGCCGACAGCATCCGGTGCACCACCTCCGACGGGTGCACCGGCCGCACGTCCATCCCGCGCAGGTTGAAGAAGAAGCACCCGTCCGCGAAACGAGACGCCAACCGGTACGCCGCCCGCACCGCCAACGCCGTCTTCCCCGCACCCGGCGGACCGTGCACCACGACCAGCGACGTCGTCCGCGTCGCCTCCGCCACCGCCGTCAACTCGGCCAGCTCACCCTCGCGGCCCGTCAGGTCGGCCACGTCGGGCGGCAACGCCGACGGCGTCACGGGCGACACCGCGCGCCGCGCCCGGCCCTCCTTGGCCGCGTCCAGCAACTCCCGGATCTCCTGCTCCGCCAACGAGAGCACGCCCGCCAGCGCCTCCACCGTGCGCCGCTGGGGCCCCTTCGCGCGACCGCGTTCCATGTCGCTGATCGCCCGCACGCTGACCCCGGAACCCTCCGCCAGCTCCTCCTGCGTCAACCGGACCCGCAACCGGTGCGCACGCAGCAGCTCACCGAACGTCATCCCCACGGTTCGACATTAGTGCCACCGCGGGCGACCGCGGCCCGCGGTCGCGGCGACGACCGTCACGTCGGTTTCCGGTAACGCCGAGGTGGTAAGACCACACCCCATGAAGTGGTACGCGGATCGTTCGCCCCGGCTGGTGTGGCAAGTGCTCGCCGACCTGCTCGCGGTCGCCTGGACGTGGTTCTGGGTGAAGGTCGCCACGGCGGTGGGCGACGCGGTCCGCGAACTGCGCGCACCCGGCGACGGCCTGTCCAACGCCGGGCACAGCCTGTCCGACACGTTCGGCGAGGCCGCCGCCAAGGCCCGCGACGTGCCCCTGGTCGGCGGGAGGCTGGCCGACGCGCTCGAACGCGGCCGTGCCGCCGGCGGCACCCTCACCGACGCCGGCCAGGCCCAGGTGCAGGCGGTGGAGTCCACCGCGCTGTGGCTCACCGTCGCCCTGATCGCCGTGCCGCTGGCGTTCGTGCTGATCACGTGGCTGCCGCTGCGGCTGCGGTTCGCCCGCCGGGCCGGGGTGGCCCGGCGCTTGCGCGACCAGGGCCGGCTCGACCTGCTCGCCCTCCACGCGCTGACCACGCTCTCGCTGCGCGACCTGGCCGCGTTCCCCGGCGACCCGGTCGAGGGCTGGCGCCGCCAGGACCCCGACACGATCCGCGAACTGGCCGCCCACCGTCTGCGCGCGAGCGGCGTCCACCCCTGACCCCTCGAGAGTCCTACCCTCAGCCCGCGCGTGTCCTACCTCCAGAACGCGCGTGTCCTACGTTCGGAACGCGCGTGTCCTACGTTCGGAACGCGAGAGTCCTACGCTCAGTACACGGGGCCGGTGTACTTCTCGCCCGGGCCCTGGCCCGGCTCGTCCGGGTACGCCGACGCCTCCCGGAACGCCCGCTGCACCGACTGGAGCCCCTCGCGCAGCGGCCCGGCGTGCGGGCCCAGGTACTCGGCCGACGCGGTGACCAGGCCGGCCAGCGCGGTGATCAGGCGACGCGCCTCGTCGAGGTCGCGCCGGGGGCTGTGCTCGGGGTCTTCGTCGGCCAGGCCCAGGCGTTCGGCGGCGGAGGAGAGCAGCATGATCGCCGCCTTGCTGATCACCTCGACGCTGGGAACATCGGACAGGTCGCGGACGTTGTTCGAAGGCAGGTCGGTCACGGGAGCCATTCTCGCAACCGCCCCGGACGGGTCGCCGATTCGGGGGTTGACAAGGCCGTCTGCTACTATTCTCCGCGCGACCAGTCCCCGCACCTGTGGGGACGGCAAGTGGAGCCCCGCTCCCACCCGAGTCTGCCGCTTCGAGCAGGTGGCCGGGTCCGGTCCCTCGAGGGGTGGACTGCGCCCTTCGTTGTGCGATCGGTCGGAAGCGGGCCTCACACCGGGCAGGTGTGGGGCCTCTTGTCTTTGGCGCACAACGAGTCACAAAGGACGTGAATGACAAGTCCCTCGAACCGAGGTGCTCCCGCGAGCACCGAGCCGCGCATCAACGACCGCATCCGCGTGCCCGAGGTTCGTCTGGTCGGGCCGAACGGCGAGCAGGTCGGGATCGTTCGCATCGAGGACGCGCTCCGACTCGCCCAGGAATCGGATCTCGACCTCGTCGAGGTCGCCGCGCAGGCTCGGCCGCCGGTCTGCAAGCTCATGGACTACGGCAAGTTCAAGTACGAGAGCGCGCAGAAGGCCCGCGAGTCTCGCCGCAACCAGCAGCTGACGGTCATCAAGGAGCAGAAGCTCCGGCCGAAGATCGACCCGCACGACTACCTGACGAAGAAGGGCCACGTGGCCCGCTTCCTGTCGCACGGGAACAAGGTCAAGGTGACCATCATGTTCCGGGGCCGTGAGCAGTCCCGGCCGGAGCTGGGTTACCGATTGCTGCAGAGGCTCGCCGAAGACGTCGCGGAGCTCGGTTTCGTCGAGTCGAACCCGAAGCAGGACGGCCGCAACATGATCATGGTGCTGGCCCCGCACAAGACCACGAAGACCCGGCCTATCAGGCACGACAGCGCTGACGAGGCGGACGAGGCGACGGTGGAGTCCGACTCCGAGGCTGTCGAAGAGTGATCTCCCGGCCCCCGGGCCGGGAGCAAGCATGGCCGCCCCCAACCCCGGTGGCTGCACGAGACTGAGGACGGAAATGCCCAAGAACAAGAGCCACAGCGGGACCTCCAAGCGCGTGAAGGTCACCGGCAGCGGCAAGCTCGTCCGCGAGAAGGCCGGCAAGCGCCACCTGCTGGAGAAGAAGTCCAGCAAGCTGACGCGCCGCCTCTCCGGCACGACCGAGGTCGCGAAGAACGACGTGCCGCGGCTGAAGAAGCTGCTCGGTCTCTGAGCGTCTGAGCCCTAGACCTTCACCCCTTTGAACACCGGGGTCGGCCCCCACCGGCCCCACGAGATCGACAGGATGGACCCGTGGCACGCGTCAAAAGGGCAGTGAACGCCCAGAAGAAGCGCCGTACCACCCTTGAGCTCGCCAGCGGCTACCGCGGCCAGCGTTCGAGGCTGTACCGCAAGGCCAAGGAGCAGGTGCTCCACTCGCTCAACTACGCCTACCGGGACCGCCGCGCCCGCAAGGGTGACTTCCGGAAGCTGTGGATCCAGCGCATCAACGCCGGTGTCCGCGCCAACGGCATGACGTACAACCGCTTCATCCAGGGCCTGCGGCTCGCCGGCATCGAGGTCGACCGCAAGATCCTCGCCGAGCTGGCCGTCAGCGACGCCGGTGCGTTCACCGCGCTGGTCGAGGCCGCTCGCGCCGCCCTGCCGAGCGACGTCAACGCGCCCCTCGAGGACAAGGCCTGAGCGCGGACGACCGCGCACCACGACCCGGGGATGCTCCGTTCACCGAACGGACTCCCCGGGTCGTTGCTGCTAAGCACCTGACCAGGCGTTCCGGCCGCGACCGCGCCTCGCGTTTCCTGGCCGAGGGGACGCAGGCCGTGCGCGAGGCCCTGGCCTGGGCGGCGGCCGGGCGTGGCCGGGTGCACGAGCTGTTCGTCACCGACGCCGCCGCCACCCGCAACCGCTCGCTCGTGCACGCCGCGGTCGACGCGGGCGTGCCGGTCACCTCCGTGACCGACAAGGCCGCCGCCGCGCTGTCGGAGACCGTGACGCCGCAGGGCCTGGTCGCCGTGTGCTCGCTCGTCGACGTGCCGTTGTCGGTGGCGCTCTCGCCGGACGTGCGGCTGGTGGCCGTGCTGCACGGCGTGGCGGACCCGGGCAACGCGGGCACGGTGGTGCGCGTGGCGGACGCGGCGGGTGCCGACGCGGTGATCTTCGCGGGCGACACGGTCGACCCGCACAACGGCAAGTGCGTGCGCGCGTCCACCGGCAGCGTGTTCCACCTGCCGATCGCGCGGGTGCGGGACGCCGGCGCGGTGTTCGCGGCGTGCCGCGAGGCCGGGCTGCGGCTGGTCGCGGCGGACGGTTACGCGCCCGAGGACCTGGTGACCGCCGACCTGCGCGGTGATCTCGCGGTGCCGACGGGGTGGGTGTTCGGCAGCGAGGCGCACGGGCTGCCGGACGAGGTCGTGGCCGGGCTGGACGCCTCGCTGAAGGTGCCGATCTACGGCGGCGCGGAGAGCCTCAACCTGGCGACCGCGGCGGCGGTGTGCCTTTACGCTTCGGCACGGGCTCAGCGGGTCTGACGGCGACGCGCCCGGTGTGAGCCGGTGGTCAGTCCCGGCGAGTCCGTGGCTCCGTGGCCGGTCTGGGGCGAGTCTGCGGAACCGTCTGTGGTCTGCGGAACCGTCGGTGGTGAGTCGTGGTGGTGAGTCGTGTGAATCGCGAATCGTGTGGGCCGTCTGTGGCAGAGGCTTGAGGGCTGGTGGCTGGTGCCCCGGGCCGGCCTCCTTGCTTGTTCTAGGCGACGCGCGAAGTCGATTTTGGTTCTGGCTGGACCGGGTGTTCGCTCGATGTGGTGATCATGGTTGACAGCGGGCAACTGGGCTGGATGGCGTGCTGACCAGCGGTTTTCGGTGGTCAGCACGCCGTTGGTCAGGCTTCCAGGCGCGTGGTCAGGGTGCGGAGTAGAGGGTCGCCGGCGGTCGGCTTGGACTGGGCTCGGAGGGCTTCTTCCAGGACGTTCGCGGCGTCACCCAGGATTTGCGGCGGGGTTTCGTCGTTGAGCAGGGTGCCGGCGCGGCGGGCTTCGGATTCGGCGTTGGCCGGGTCGCCCGATTCCAGCAGGAACCTGGCGCCGCGGACCACCAGGAACGTCTGCCAGTCCAGGTCGCCCAGTTGGGCGGCCAGTTCCTCGGCGACGCCGTTCTGCTCGATCGCCGCCGCGTGCTCGCCCGCCTGGATGTGCAGGAACGCGCGGATCGCGGCGATCCTCGCGGTCAGGTGGGTGCGGTGGTCCGGGTCTTCCACGGACGGCACCAGCTGTTCCGCGGCGGTCAGGGTGGTGGCGCACTCGGCGGCTTCCTCGTTCGGCAGCGCGGAGGCGGCTTCGACGAGGGAGCCGGCGGCTTCGGCCGGTTCGGAGACTTCCTGCCACGCGGCGGCGGCACCTTGGTAGGCGGACGCGGCTTCCAGCGGTAGGTCGAGGCGGCGCAGGACGCCTCCCAGGACGTCCAGCACCATGGCACGACGCCACGGCTCGTCGGCGGGGACGAGGCCCAGGGCCACTTCCAGGTGGCGGCGGGCGGCTTCGGTCTCGTCCAGCCGGGCGCACACCTGGCCCAGGCGGTAGCGGACGGGGATGACGACGTCCGGATCCACCTCGCCGCCCTCGATCACGCGGACGGCTTCCTCCAGCGCCTCGGCGGCCTCCACGAACCGGCCCGCCTTGAGGTAGCCGCCGGCCAGGGCGTAGCACGCCTTCGCCACGTCGTCCGGCACGCCGACCTCGTGCCCGGCGGTCACCGCGTCACGCAGCTCCACCAGGTGCTCGGCCTCCATGCCGAGCCGCTCGATCGACGCCACCCGCTGCCGGTGCGTCTCGGCCGTCCACGGGCCGCGCGGCGTGCTGAACGCGCGGACGAACTCGGCGGCCGTCCGCACGGCCTCCTCGTCACCCCGCACGGTCTGGATCTTCAGCAGCAGGCGCAGCGCGTCGAACCGCACCGACGCCGACGGCCCGTCCGCCAGGATGTCCCGGACCTCCGCGTGCGCCTCGTCCAGCCGACCCACGGTGGCCAGGTACTGGGCCCGGTCGCAGCGCGCCCGCGACACCAGCTCCGGCACCTCGGCCAGGGCCAGCTCCAGCGCCTCGGCGGTCAGCGTGCCGTGCTCGTCGCTCTCGTCCGAGTCGGCGTCCGCCAGCAGGTCGGCCAGCAGCAACCTGGTCAGCACCCGGGTGAACGGGGTGCCCGCGACCTCCGCCTCGGCCAGGCACGTGCGCGCGATCGCGGTGGACTCCGCCAGCCCACCCTCCTCGGCGCGCAACCCCGCACCGCGCGCCCGGTACCGGTTGGCGAGGTCGTGCTCGCCTGCCGCGGCCAGCCGGTCGATCGCCACCTCCAGGTCGGCCAGCACCTCCGCCTTCGGCCGCACGGTCGCGCTGACGGTCGCCCGCCGTGCCGCGACCAGCGCGCCCAGCGTCTCGGGCAGCAACGGGTCCATGTCCTCCGGCAACGACCGCAGCAGCCGCATGCCGACGATGAACTCGCCGCTGTCGAACGCGTCGCACACCTGCCGCGCCAGCTCGACCGGGTCGGCGACGGTGACCGGCTCCTCCTCCTCGTCCACGACGGGAGCGGGCGCGGACGCGACCGGCACGGCCAGCGGCACGGGGATGGTGTCCGGCGCGGCCAGCGTGCGCCGGACCCGGGTGCTCACCGCGTCACTGCCGTTGCGCCGGTCGAACCGGGCCGCGATCTCCAGCGCCTGCGCTTCCAGCAGCTCGCGCAGCTCCACCGCCGACATCACGGTCGTCCGCCCGTCCCGCGGCACGGCGAACTCCTCGTCCGGCGACACCCGGCTGAGCAGCAGCGCCGCGCCCGCGGCGAAGTGCATGCCCCGCGACGGGCTGGTCGAGTGGTGCACCCGGTGCAGGTGGCCGCGCAGCAGCTCGACGCCGCGCCGCACGTTGCCCGACGTGGCGCAGAACTCCAGGTGGTCGTCCAGGTAGCCGCCGACCAGGTCGTCGCGCACCAGCCGGTACGCCACCACGTGCGCCTCGCGGGCCCGGTCCACGTCGCCGAGCGCCACGAACGCGGGCGTCAACGTGGTCAGGATGCCCTGCGGCTGGGTCGCGCAGCCCGTGTCCTGCGCCAACTGGTGCTCGGCGTGCGCGACGGCCTCCGCGTGCCTGCCCTGCCGGATCAGGTGACCGGCCTGCTCCTCGATGACGCACGCCTCGCAGTCGCTCATCGGGCCGCGGTCCATCGCCAGGTAGCGCGCGAAGTGCTCCCGGTACGCCTCGTCGTCGCCGATGTGCGAGGCCAGGTCGGCCCGCGCGCCGTGGACCGGCTGCATCGAGTACCCCAGCCGCTGGTAGCGCGCGGCGAGCTGGTCCACGAACGAGCCGATCTGCTCCAGCGTGAACCGGGGATCCGCGATCAGGCCGCTGACGATCCACTTGTGCGCCCAGTCGAAGCTGTGCGTCTCCCACTCGTCGAACGCCGTGGGGTCGCGCTGCTCGGCCGTGCCGCACCACGCGAACGGGGCCAGCATCAGGTCGTAGCGGCCCAGGTCGTAGGCGGAGCGGATCAGCGCGATCCGGCAGCTCACGGCCAGCGGCAGGTGGTCGAGGGCGTCGGCGGCACGGGCCGCGCGCTCCAGCGCCTCGTGCCGAGGCATGCCCTCGGGCATGTGGTACGCCTCGACGAACTGCCGCTCGGCGGCTTCCTTCTCCTCGTTCACAGGTGATCCCCCACAGCGCGGTCCAGCAGTTCCAGGAACGAACGGTTCAGCGCCGCGGTGTCCTTCGGGCGCATCGGACGCCGCGCCTGCAGCAGGGCGTGCACGTACAGCGACTCCACGGTCAGCTCCACCAGCGCCGGGTCGGTCAGCTGCGCGAGCCGCCGCACCAGCGGGTTGCGGCAGTTGAGCACCAGCCGCTGCGCCGCGCCCGACGTCGACTCGACCAGGCTGCCCAGCAGCTCCGCCCACAGCGGGTCGGCCTGCTCGCCGACCTGCTGGGCGTCCCGCTTGCGCTCGGCCTCGACGTTCGTGACCAGCAGCGCGGGCAGCGAGCCCGGGTCGAAGTCACGCGGGACGGCCTCGCAGTCGTGCCGCTCCAGCACGTCCTTGGCCGTCGTGAACCGCTCGCGCAACGCGCGTTCCAGCTCCGGGTCCGGGTCGTCCAGCGCGGCCAGCACCTCGCTCGGCGCGACCCGGCGCGCGGCCGTGGGCCCGTCCAGGGCGATCAGCCGTTCCATGATCTCCGCGTCGTAGGCGTAGCCCGCGTTGACCAGGCCCATGCCCTGGGCGTGCGCGACCGGCGCGAGCTGGCGGAACTCGTCCACGTCCGGCACGTGCGCGACGACGCCGTGCTTGCGGCGGAACTGGCGCAGCGACTGCGGGCCGTCGGTGGTCTCGAACGGCAGCCACCGCTCGACCAGCCGCAGCATCTCGTCGTCCACCCTGGCCAGCGACTTGATGCCCAGGTGGTGCGCGTCGAGCAGGGCCCGGGTGCGGTCCGGGTCGGTCGCGTCGAGCCGAACCAGCCAGTCGCGGACCTGGCGGCCCAGCTCCTCGCGCACGGCCAGCAGCGTCTCGTCCTGGTAGAGCGACTCGCGGCTGGCCGTCGGGCGCAGCGACGTCGAGTCGACCACGCAGCGCACGAAGTACGCCCACTCCGGCAGCAGGCCCTCGATGGCGTCGCCGACGAGCATCCGCTTCAGGTAGACGCGGTGCGACTGGCGGGCGCCGGGGTGCACGCCGCGCGGCAGGACGTACGCGACACCCCTGAGGCCGACCGTCGGCACCTCGACCGGGATCGCGTCGAACGGGCGCACGCCCAGCACCCGCTCGCCGTACGCCAGGGCGTCCTCCACCCACGGCAGCTCGCCGTGCGTGACGACCTCGTCGCCGACCCGGACCGTGACCGGCAGCAGCTCGCCGTACTCGGTGACGAGCGCCTTGACCACGTCGTGCTCGAGCCAGTGCTCGGAGTCGCGGTGCGGCACCAGCTCGATGGTGGTGCCGACAGGGATGTCGGCGTCGGCTGAAGTCGGATCGTCGGCACCGCCGACGACCACGACCTCGTAGTTGCCCGCCGCGTCGGCCGTCCAGCGCACGGCGGGGCCGCCCTTGGCGGAGCGGCTGACCAGCCGGATGCGCTCGGCGACCAGGAACGCGGACAGCAGGCCGACGCCGAACTGGCCGAGGAAGCCCTGGCGGGCGAAGCCCAGGTCGTCGCGCTTGGACGTGCGGCCGAGCGTGGACAGCAGGTCGTGCACCTCGCGCTCGGTGAGGCCGATGCCGCTGTCGGAGATGCGGAAGGTGCCGCCGGAGGACCCGACCGGCTCGATCACGACCTCGCCCGGCGCGTCCGGTTGCAGCGCGCGGCGGGCGGTGATCGCGTCCACCGCGTTCTGCAGCAGTTCGCGCGCGTACACGCGAGGGCTGCTGTAGAGGTGGTGGCTGAGCAGGTCGATGATCCCGCGCAGGTCGACACCGAAGGTGTGTGCCATGGGACTGGAGTTCACCTCGGGTCAGGTCACGGGGAGGGACGATTCTAAGGGCGTGCCGGCGGCTTGTGACCCGGTTTTCCGCTGATCGCCCGCCGGGATCCTGCTCGCGGGGTAGAGAGTGCCACGGCCCACCGACAATTCCGGCGTGGTCGGGTTGCGGACGGCCGTTCCGGCACGATGTCATCACGGACGGTGAGAGGTGGTGTCCGGGTGGCGGACGGGTGGGACTTCTTCGTCTCCTACACGCAGGACGACCGCGCCTGGGCCGAGTGGGCGGCCTGGGAGCTGGAAGAAGCCGGCTACCGGGTGCTGGTGCAGGCGTGGGACATGGTGCCGGGCAGCAACTGGGTCGACGGCATGCACGAGGGGGTGCGTGGCGCTTCGCGGACGATCGCCGTGCTGTCGGGTTCTTACACGTCGTCGGTGTACGGGGCGGCGGAGTGGCAGGTGGCGTGGCGCGACGACCCTCTGGGGAAGCAGCACAAGCTGCTGGTCCTGCGCGTGGAGGACTGCGAACGGCCGGGGTTGTTGGGGTCGGTGGTGTCGGTCGACCTGTTCGGGGTGCCGGAGGCCGAGGCCCGGGAACGGCTGCACCGGGCCGTCCGCGGTGCGGTGGACGGGCGGTTGAAGCCCTCCCGTCCGCCGGGGTTCCCGGGACGGGCGGTGCCGGTGGAACGGCGGTTCCCCGGTGCGCTGCCCGCGGTGTGGAACGTGCCCGCCCGGAATCCGAACTTCACCGGCCGGGCCGAGTCGCTGGTCCGGTTGCGGGAGGCGTTGCGCGCGCCCGGAACTGTGACGGTGCACTCGATCAAGGGGATGGGCGGGGTCGGCAAGTCGCAGTTGGCGATCGAGTTCGCCCACCGGTACGCGGGTGACTTCGACGTCGTGTGGTGGGTGCCCGCGGAACAGCCCGCCGCGATCCCCGGGCACTTGGCCGAGTTGGGTGCCAGGTTGGGGGTCGACGGCCCGGAGGCGGCGCTGGACGCGCTGCGGGACCGGCGGTCCCTGCTGGTGTTCGACAACGCGGAGGACGCGGCCGCGTTGCGCGACTTCCTGCCCTCGGGTGCGGGAAGGGTGTTGGTCACGACCCGGCGCAGCGGTTTCGGCGGGCTCGGCGCGGTGCTGGACGTCGACGTGCTCGACCGGGCCGAGAGCGTGGCGCTGGTGCGGCGGCGGGTGCCCTCGGCCACCGACGCCGACGAGTTGGCCGAGTGGCTGGGCGACCTGCCGTTGGCGATCGAGCAGGCGTCGGCGTACCTGGAAGCGACCGGGCTCACCGTGCCCGAGTACCTGGACCTGCTCCGGGAGCACACCGCGCAGATGATCGGGCGCGGGAAGATCGCGGACCGCGAGGACACCCTGGCGACGCTGTGGGACCTGTCGCTGGCCGCGTTGGCGGAGGAGGACCCGGCGGCGGTCCAGCTCTTGCACATGCTGGCCTGGATGGCACCCGAGCCGGTGCCGTTGGACCTGTTCAGCGGCCACCCCGACGTCCTGCCCTCGCCGCTGGCCGAGGTGGTCACCGACCCGATCGCGTTCGCCGAGACCGTCGGTGCGCTGGTGGGGCAGTCCCTGGTCCGGCGCGGCTCCGGGGAGATCACCATCGCCCACCGGCTGTTGCAGCAGTCGTTGCGGGCACGGCACGTCCCCGATCCGCCGCCGGTGCAGGAACTGCTGTACGAGGCCCTGCCTTGGCCCGTTGTCAGGAGGCCGGAGCACTGGCCCACGTGGCGAAGCCTGCTGCCGCACGTCCTGTCGGTTTCCGACGACCTCCGGCTGCGTGTGGACAGGGCCACCGAGGACGCTCCGTTGTTGCTGGACGGCGTCGCGGTCTACCTCTGGGACGTCGGCCGTCCTGCTCAGGCCCGACCGATCTTGGAGCAGGCGATCGAGATCGCGGAAACGATCTACGGAGTGGACGACCTCGTCGTCGCCAGGCTCCTGCACAGCTTGGGTTTGGTGTTGAACGACCTGGGCGAGCTGGAGAAGGCCCGGTCCCTGTTCGAGCGTGGCTTGGCCATTGGCGAGGCGGCTCGCGGACCGGATCACGTAGTGGTGGCCGCCTACTTGGTCAGCCTGGGGCAGGTACTGCGTGAACTTGGTCAACTGGAAGAGGCGTTGCCGTTGGTGCAGCGCGCGTTGGCGATCGACGAGGCTGCCCACGGGCCCGGTCACCCGGAGGTGGCTGTCGACTTGGCCAACATGGGTTGGGTGTTGACGGACCTCGGTCGGTTGGATGAGGCCATGGCGATGTTCACCCGGGCCTTGGCCATTGATGAGGAGGTCTTCGGGCCTGAGCACACCGAGTCTGCCATCGACCTCATCGGCCTGAGCGGGGTGTTGCGCGGACTCGGTCGACCGGGAGAGGCCTTGCCGTTGATGCAGCGCGCGTTGATCATCGAAGAGGCGACATACGGGCCGGATCACCCCACCGTTGCCGCAGACCTCCACGCGGTCGCCGAGTTGTTGACCGAGCTGGGTCGCGCCGACGAGGCTCAACCGCTGGTCGACCGGGCCGAGGAGATCCGCGCCAAGGACGCGCCGACCTGAGTTCGCGTTCACCCGAACGGGCGGGAAGGGGCTGGTCGGACGGCGGTTCGGGCGGGTTCGGCCGGATCACCTAGGATCGGACCGCTGCTCCGCATGCCGTGCGGAGGGCTGACCACTTGTGTCCGTGACGGGAGCTGTCCACCAACCATGTCCGGAGCCAACGACCCGTACGACCCCAAGCAGGTCGCGGCGCTGTCACCCGAGGCGCTCGGCGCGGCGGTCGAGCAGGCTCGTGAGGCGTTCGCGAAGGCGGCCGACCTCGACGAGCTCGCCGCCGTGAAACCGAGCCACCTGGGCGACCGCTCGCCGGTCCTGCTGGCCCGCCGCGAGATCGGCGCGCTGCCGCCGGCCGCGAAGGCGGAGGCGGGCAAGCGGGTGAACGAGGCGCAGAACGCGGTCAAGGTCGCGTTCGAGGAGCGCCGCGCCCGGCTGCAGGCGGAGCGCGACGACCGGGTGCTGCGCGAGGAGACGGTCGACGTCACGCTGCCGTGGGACCGGGTGCCCCGCGGCGCCCGCCACCCCATCTCCACCCTGGCCGAACGCATCGCCGACGTGTTCGTGGCCATGGGCTACGAGGTCGCCGAGGGCCCGGAGCTGGAGACCGAGTGGTTCAACTTCGACGCGTTGAACTTCGGCAAGGACCACCCGGCGCGCACCATGCAGGACACGTTCTACGTCGCGCCCGCCGACTCTGGCCTGGTGCTGCGCACGCACACCAGCCCGGTGCAGGCGCGGACCCTGCTGGACCGCGAGCCGCCCGTCTACGTGGTGTGCCCCGGCCGCACGTTCCGCACCGACGAGCTCGACGCCACCCACACGCCCGTGTTCCACCAGGTCGAGGGCCTGGCCGTGGACAAGGGCCTGACCATGGCGCACCTGAAGGGCACGCTCGACGCGTTCGCCCGCGCCATGTTCGGCGAGGACTCCAAGACCCGCCTGCGGCCCAGCTTCTTCCCGTTCACCGAGCCGTCCGCCGAGGTGGACGTGTGGTTCCCGGAGAAGAAGGGCGGCGCGGGCTGGGTCGAGTGGGGCGGCTGCGGCATGGTCAACCCCAACGTGCTGCGCAACTGCGGCGTCGACCCGGACGTGTACTCCGGGTTCGCGTTCGGCATGGGCCTGGAGCGCACGCTGCAGTTCCGCAACGGCCTGCCCGACATGCGGGACATGGTCGAAGGCGATGTCCGCTTCACCCAGCCATTCGGAACGGAGGCCTGACCGGTGCGCATTCCGGTTACCTGGCTGGTCGAGAACCTCGAGTTCGCCGAGACGCCCACGCCCGAGCAGCTCGCCGAGGCGTTCGTCCGGATCGGCATCGAGGTCGAGGACGTCCACACGCTCGACTCCGTCACCGGCCCGCTGGTCGCGGGTCGCGTGGTGGAGATCGAGGAGCTGACCGAGTTCAAGAAGCCGATCCGCTACTGCCAGGTCGAGGTCGGCCCGGACCAGGTCAACGGCATCGTCTGCGGCGCGTCGAACTTCCAGGAGGGCGACACGGTCGTGGTGGCGCTGCCCGGCGCGGTGCTGCCCGGCGACTTCACCATCTCGGCCCGCAAGACCTACGGCAGGACCAGCAACGGCATGATCTGCTCGGCCGCCGAGCTGGGCCTGGGCGACGACCACTCGGGCATCATGGTGCTGCCCAGCGGCACGGCGCAGCCCGGTGACGACGCGCTGGAGCTGCTCGGCCTGGGCGACACGGTGATCGAGGTCGCGCCGACCCCCGACCGGGGCTACGCGTTCTCGGTGCGCGGCCTGGCCCGCGAGATCGCCTGCGCGTTCGACGTGCCCTACCGCGACCCCGGCACGGCCGAGGTGCCCGAGGGCGAGGGCGAAGTCCTGCCGGTCACCATCGAGGACGAGGGCGCGTGCTCCCGGTTCGTGGCCCGGCGCGTCAGCGGCGTCGACCCGACCGCGCCGACGCCGTGGTGGATGCGCCGCAGGCTGATGCTGGCGGGCATCCGGTCGATCTCGCTGCCGGTGGACGTCACCAACTACGTGATGCTGGAGCTGGGCCAGCCGCTGCACGCGTTCGACGCGCAGTCGGTCAAGGGCGGCCTGGTGGTGCGGCGCGCGGTGGCGGGCGAGAAGCTGACCACGCTGGACGAGCAGGTCCGCGCGCTGGACCCGGACGACATCGTGATCGCCGACGACAGCGGCGTGATCTCGCTGGCGGGCGTGATGGGCGGCGCGAGCACCGAGGTGTCGCCGACCAGCTCGGACATCCTGCTGGAGGCGGCGAACTGGGACCCGGCGTCCATCGCCCGCACGGTGCGCAGGCACAAGCTGCCCAGCGAGGCGGCGAAGCGGTTCGAGCGCACGGTGGACCCGGCGCTGGCGCCGGTCGCGCTGGAGCGCGCGGCCCGGCTGCTGGACATGTTCGGCGACGGCAGCATCAAGCCCGGCCGCACGGACGTGGGCGCGCCGGCGCTGCCCGAGCCGGTGTCGATGCCGATCAACCTGCCCGACAAGGTCGCCGGGGTGAACTACGCCCGCGGCGTGACCGCGCGCCGGCTGGGCCAGATCGGCTGCCAGGTCGAGGTCACCACCGGTGACGACGGCGCGACCATGGTCACCGCGATCCCGCCGACGTGGCGCGCGGACCTGACCCAGCCCGCGGACCTGGTGGAGGAGGTGCTGCGGCTGGAGGGCTACGACACGATCCCGTCCACGCTGCCGCCCGCGCCCGCCGGCCGGGGGTTGACCGAGCAGCAGCGCCGTCGCCGCACGGTGTCGCGCGCGCTGGCGGAGCACGGCCTCGTCGAGGTCAAGCCGTTCCCGTTCGTGGCGCCGTCGGTGTTCGACGCGCTGGGCCTGCCCGAGGGCGACGTCCGCCGCAACACGGTGAGCGTGCTCAACCCGCTGGAGTCGGACAAGCACGCGCTGGCCACCACGCTGGTGCCGGGCCTGCTGGACGCGGTGCAGCGGAACCTGGCGCGCGGCCAGAAGGACGTGTCGGTCTACGCGATCGCGCAGGTGACGTTGCCGCGCACGCAGCAGGTGCCGGTGCCGCAGGTGGGCGTGGGCGAGCGGCCGTCGGACGCGCAGGTGGCGTCGCTGCTGGCGGCGCTGCCGCAGCAGCCGGTGCACGTGGCGGCCGTGCTGGCGGGCCACCGCGAGCAGGCCGGCTGGTGGGGCAAGGGCAGGCAGGCGGACTGGGCGGACGCGGTGCAGGCCGCGCGGCTGGTCGGCCAGGCCTACGGGGTGGAGCTGACCGTGGTCGCCTCCGACCTCGCGCCGTGGCACCCCGGCCGGTGCGCGGAGCTGCGCGTCGGCGACTGGCCCGTGGGTCACGCCGGCGAGCTGCACCCGAAGGTCGTGGAGGCGCTGGGGCTGCCGAAGCGGACCGTGGCGATGGAGCTGGACCTGGACGCGTTGCCGTTGAGCGACAACCGGCCCGCGCCGGTGGTGTCGGCGTACCCGCCGGTGCTGCTGGACGTGGCCGTGGTCGTGCCGGCGGACGTGCCCGCCGAGCAGGTGGCGCGGGCGCTGCGCGGCGGCGGTGGGGCGTTGCTGGAGGACATCCGGCTGTTCGACGTCTACACCGGTGACCAGGTCGGCGAGGGCAAGCGGTCGCTGGCGTACTCGCTGCGGTTCCGGGCGCCGGACCGCACGTTGACGGTGGAGGAGGCGACGGCGGCGCGGGACGCGGCCGTGGCCGCCGCGGCGGAGCGCTTCGGCGCGGCGCTGAGAGCCTGACGAAGGAGGCCTGGACCCGCACTGGTGCGGGTCCAGGTTTACGCCGCCCGGGTGAATCACTCGGTGGCCGAAGCAGTGTGAACGTGCACTTCACGCAACGTTGCGTGCCGTGTCAAGAGGTCCAAAGGCCTTTCTTTCCGGGTCGGCCAGGTCCTTGCGCACAGGTTGAACGTTCTCCAAGATTGGCTTCGCGGCCCGCTGGGCCGAGGGGCGAAGCGATGAACCGCCGGGCGAGTCTGGTCGCCGGTCCGACGGGGAGCTAGCGGCGAACCCACCGCCTGGAGCAGCAATCGAGTGAGGTTGCCTCATGCGCAGCTTGGGCCCGCGGATGGAAGTCGCCGTAGCCATGACCATCCTCGGCGTGGGTGCCGCCGTGGTGGCTGCCATGCACCTGACCTGGCCGGAACCGGAACAGCCCGCGATGGCGTACTCGGTGAGCGGCGGCGAGATGACCGACCTGCAGTCGTTCGAGATCACCGACGTCAGCGGCGGCGCGGTGGAGCTCACGCCGGGCAGCGAGGGCGCGCGCGTGGTGCGCCTGTCGAACCCGAACAGCGTCGAGATCGTGGTGCTGACGCTGGAGGCCCAGCCGGGCCAGCCGTTGGACGCGGCGCAGCACCGGGTGCCGGGCTGCCCGTCCGGCGTGCTGACCGTGGTGCCGATGGCCGAGCCGGTGACCATCCCGCCCGCGGGGTCGGTCGAGGTGACGATGGTCGTGCAGATCGCGCACGACGTGCCGAGCGCGTGCTCGGACCTGGTGTTCCCGCTGACCTACTCGGGCCGCGCGGCGAGCGTCTGACCCCGGGGCCGTCGTCCCGCGCGTCCGGCGCGGAAAGCCGCGAAGAACGCGCCCGCTTGTGACACGCTGCACCGGTGAGCGACTACGACTACGACCTGCTGGTGATCGGTTCGGGCCCCGGTGGGCAGAAGGCCGCGATCGCCGGCGCCAAGCTCGGCAAGCGGGTCGCGATCGTGGACCGCGCCGACATGGTGGGCGGGGTGTGCGTGAACACCGGCACCATCCCGTCGAAGACGCTGCGCGAGGCGGTGATGTACCTGACCGGGATGAGCCAGCGCGACCTGTACGGCGCGAGCTACCGGGTCAAGCAGGACATCACGATCTCCGACCTGCTCGCCCGCACGCAGCACGTGATCGGCCGCGAGGTCCAGGTCGTGCGCGCCCAGCTGCACCGCAACCAGGTCGACCTGCTCACCGGCACCGCCCGGTTCCTCGACCCGCACACCGTCGCGGTGGACGGCGGGCACCGCGGCGAGCACCACTCGGTCACCGCCGAGCACGTCGTGATCGCCACCGGCACCCGTCCCGCCCGGCCGGACCAGGTGGACTTCGACGAGGTCCGGGTGCTGGACTCCGACGAGGTGCTGGCACTGGAGGAGATCCCGTCGTCCCTGGTCGTGGTGGGCGCGGGCGTGATCGGCATCGAGTACGCGTCGATGTTCGCCGCGCTGGGCAGCCGGGTGACGGTGGTCGAGCAGCGCGACCGGATGCTCGACTTCTGCGACCCGGAGATCGTGGAGTCGCTGAAGTTCCACCTGCGCGACCTCGCGGTGACGTTCCGGTTCGGCGAGAAGGTCGTCAACGTCGACGTGTCCGACAAGGGCACGGTCACCACGCTGGCCAGCGGCAAGCGCATCCCGGCCGCCGCGGTGATGTACTCGGCGGGACGGCAGGGCAACACCGAGGCGCTGGACCTGGACAAGGCGGGCCTGGAGGCCGACCACCGAGGCCGGCTGAGCGTGGACCCGCACTACCGCACGGCCGTCGAGCACATCTACGCGGTCGGCGACGTGATCGGCTTCCCGGCGCTGGCCGCCACGTCGATGGACCAGGGCAGGCTGGCCGCCTACCACGCGTTCGGCGAGCAGGCGCGGGAGCTGTCCGCGTTGCAGCCGATCGGCATCTACACCATCCCGGAGATCTCCTACTGCGGCGCCACCGAGGCCGAGCTGACGTCGTCCGCGGTGCCGTACGAGGTGGGCCTGGCGCGGTACCGCGAGCTGGCGCGCGGCTCGATCGTCGGCGACGCCTACGGCATGCTCAAGCTGCTGGTGTCCACTGTGGACCGCAAGCTGCTCGGCGTGCACCTGTTCGGCACCGGCGCGACCGACCTGGTCCACATCGGCCAGGCCGTGATGGCGTGCGGCGGCACGGTGGACTACCTGGTCGACACCGTCTTCAACTACCCGACGCTGTCCGAGGCGTACAAGGTGGCCGCGCTGGACGCCACGAACAAGATGCGCGCCCTGGAGCGCTTCGGGTCCTGACCACGCCGGTCACAGCGGGTAGTCGTCGGCCTCACTCGTGTGAAGGCTGCCGCACCACTCCACCCCGTCGCTAGGTTCTCCCGCAGGACCCTCGACGGTGGGAGGCGGCATGGCCGCGATGCCGACGACACCCCTGCACTTCCGGCGGGCGGGGTTCGACC
Source organism: Actinosynnema sp. NPDC051121 (assembly GCA_040689555.1). Classification (GTDB taxonomy): domain Bacteria; phylum Actinomycetota; class Actinomycetes; order Mycobacteriales; family Pseudonocardiaceae; genus Actinosynnema. The sequence goes on from JBFBCZ010000003.1 coordinate 377,584, forward strand.
CCGACCCCGAGCTGACGGCGGTGCGCGACCGGGACGGGGTGCGGCGGGTCGACTCGCCGCTGCTGGGCGGGCCGGTGTGGCTCGTGACGCGGATCGAGGACGTCCGGCAGGTCTACAGCGACCCGCGGCGGTTCGGCATCTCCGCGCACCACCTCGTGCCGGGCGCGCCGGCGTTGACCGACGAGGAGCTGGCCGCCGTGCGGCCGGGCAACCTGCTCGCGTTCGACCCGCCCGAGCACACGCGGTTGCGGCGGGTGCTGGCGCCGGAGTTCACCGTGCGCCGGATGCGCCGGCTCGAACCGCACGTCCACGAGATCGTGCGCGACCACCTGGACGCGATCGAGCGCGAGGGTCCGCCCGCCGACCTGGTCGCCGACTTCGCGCTGCCGGTGCCGGCGCTGGTGATCTGCGAGCTGCTCGGCGTGCCGTTCGCCGACCGCGCCGACTTCCAGGCCCGGTACGAGAAGTTCTTCGACGTGTCGCTGACGTTCGAGCAGCGGCTCGCCGTGCAGTACGAGTCGAAGGCCTACCTGGCCGAGCTGGTCGCGCGGGCCAGGGTCGAGCCGGGCGACGACCTGCTGGGCGTGCTGGCCCGCGACGAGACCGCCGGCCTCGACGACCGCGAGATGGTCGGCATCGCGGACCTCCTGTTGCTGGCCGGCCACGAGACCACGGCCAACATGCTCGGCATGGGCGTGCTCGCCCTGCTGCGCCACCCCGACCAGCTCCGGCTGCTGCGCGAGGAGCCCGACCGCGCCGACGCCGCGGTGGAGGAGCTGCTGCGGTGGCTGACCGTCGTGCACACCGGCGTGCCGAGGGTGACGACGACCGACGTGGAGCTGGGCGGCCACGCGCTCGGCCCCGGTGAGCTGATCGTCTGCTCGCTGCCCGCCGCCAACCGCGATCCCGCGCTCGTGCCGGACCCGGACCGGCTGGACCTCACCCGTGACGCGGGCAGCCACGTCGCGTTCGGGCACGGCGCCCACCACTGCCTGGGCGCGCCGCTGGCCAGGATGGAGCTGCGGATCGCGTTCCCCGCGCTGGCGCGCCGCTTCCCGGGCCTGCGCCTGGTCGGGCCGGAGCCGCGGTACCGCTCCGAGCAGGTCGTCTACGGCGTGGCGGCACTGCCCGTGACGTGGTGAGGCGCCGGTCAGCGGCGCTTGGACGTGGCGTGTCCGAGGCCCGCGACCGCGGACAGGACGAACCCGACGAGGAACAGCCCGATGCCGATGCCCCAGATGCCCCGGGTGGCCGGAGCGGTCGGCCGGCTCGCGGTCGTGCCGACGACCTCGCCGTCCACGACGGTGAAGACCTGGCCGTCGACGCTGATCCGGTCACCACCGGAGAGCTGTCCATCGGGGAACCGGCCGCCGGGGATGTGCGCGCCGGGGAACGGGTCGCCGGCCGGGAACCCGTCGGAGCTGACCGAGGCGGCGGCGGGCCGCGGCACGGCGCTGAACACCTCCAAGCCCATGATCACCAAGCCCAGCACGGCGGCCAGCGTGCCGACCCACGTGAGCACCTTCACCCACGGCCGCGCGGTGGACAGGTCCGGGTAGCCGTGCCGGCGCCTCCGGTCGTCCCGGAAGTGGTGGTGGAAGTGGTGGTGCCCCGGTGAATGGTCGTGCGGATCGTGCATCACGATGAACCCCCCAGCTCCCCTCCAGGAAACCACGGCACCGGCCTCGCGCGCCGCGGTATTGCCGGAAACGATTTGAGTGACTTTGCATCAGCGTGCATACTTATCCGCATGACGGTACGGATCGCGGTCGCCGGGGCCAGCGGGTACGCCGGGGGAGAGGTGCTCCGCCTCCTGCTCGGTCACCCGGACGTGGAGATCGGCGCGCTCACCGCCGGCGGCAACGCGGGCTCGACCCTGTTCGCCCACCAGCCGCACCTGCTGCCGCTGGCCGACCGGGTGCTGGAGGAGACGACCGCCGACACCCTCAAGGGCCACGACGTCGTCTTCCTCGCCCTCCCGCACGGCCGCTCGGCCGAGATCGCCGCGCAGTTGGGCGACGACACCGTCGTCATCGACTGCGGTGCGGACCACCGGCTCACCGACCCCGCCGCCTGGGAGCGCTGGTACGGCGGCACGCACGCGGGCTCCTGGCCCTACGGCCTGCCCGAGCTGCCCGGTCAGCGCGACGAGCTGCGCGGCGCGCGGCGCGTGGCCGTGCCCGGCTGCTACCCGACCGTGTCCTCGCTGGCCCTGGCGCCCGCGATGGGGCTGGTCGAGCCCGAGGTGACGGTGGTCGCGGTGTCCGGCGCGTCCGGCGCGGGCAAGGCGCTCAAGCCGAACCTCCTCGGCTCCGAGGTGATGGGCTCGCTCAGCGCCTACGGCGTCGGCGGCACGCACCGGCACACGCCGGAGATCACGCAGAACCTCTCCAAGGTGGCGGACCAGCAGGTCAAGGTGTCGTTCACGCCGGTGCTGGCGCCGCTGCCGCGCGGCATCCTGGCCACCTGCTCGGCGACCCTGAAGGACGGTGGCGCGGACGTCCGCGCCGCCTACGAGAAGGCCTACGCCGACGAGCCGTTCGTGCACCTGCTGCCGGAAGGCCACTGGCCGACCACGGGCGCGGTGCTCGGCTCGAACGCCGTCCAGCTCCAGGTGGCCGTCGACCGCGACGCGAACCGGCTGGTCGTGGTCGCCGCGATCGACAACCTGGCGAAGGGCACCGCGGGCGCGGCGGTGCAGTGCATGAACCTGGCGCTCGGCCTGCCCGAGACCACCGGCCTGTCCACCGTGGGGGTCGCTCCGTGAACCGCGGCAGAGGCGTGACCGCTCCCCGGGGCTTCACCGCCGCCGGTGTCGCGGCCGGCATCAAGGAGTCCGGCGCGCTGGACCTGGCGCTCGTCGTCAACGAAGGGCCGGGCCAGGCCGCCGCGGGCGTCTTCACCACCAACCAGGTGAAGGCCGCGCCCGTGCTGTGGTCCCAGCAGGTGCTCAAGGAGCGCAAGCTCCACGCCGTCGTCCTGAACTCGGGCGGGGCGAACGCGTGCACCGGCCCCGAGGGCTTCCAGGACACCCACGCCACCGCCGAGAAGGTCGCCGAGGTGCTGGACGTCGGCGCGATCGAGGTGGCGGTGTGCTCCACCGGCCTGATCGGCGAGCGCCTGCCCCTCGACAACGTCAAGGCGGGCGTGGTGAAGGCGGCACGGGAGCTCGCGGCCACCGACCGGGCCGGGCTCGACGCCGCCACCGCCGTGATGACCACCGACAGCCACCCCAAGCAGTGCTGGCAGGACCACCCCGACGGCTGGTCGGTCGGCGGTTTCGTCAAGGGCGCGGGCATGCTGTCGCCGAACCTGGCCACGATGCTCAGCGTCATCACCACCGACGCGGCCGTCGACGGCGACGCCCTGGACGCGGCCCTGCGCGCGGTCACCGCCAAGACCTACGACCGGCTCGACGTCGACGGCGGCACGTCCACCAACGACACGGTGCTCCTGCTCGCCTCCGGCGCCTCCGGCGTCACGCCGACCGCCGAGCAGTTCGCCGACGTGCTCACCGCCGTGGCGCACGACCTGGTCAAGCAGCTCCAAGGTGACGCGGAGGGCGTCACCAAGGAGGTCGCCATCACGGTCAACGGCGCGCTCACCGAAGCCGAGGCCGTCGAGGTCGCCAAGACCGTCGCCGAGGACAACCTGGTCAAGACCGCGCTGTTCGGCTCCGACCCGAACTGGGGCCGGGTCGCGATGGCCGTCGGCCGCTCGCGGGCCACCGTCGACCAGCACCGGCTCGGCATCACGATGAACGGCGTGACGTTGTTCCGGGACGGCCACAAGGCCGCCGACCGCGGCGAGGCCGACCTGTCCGGGCGCGACGTCGAGATCGTGGTCGACCTCGGCCTGGGCGACGGCACGGCCACCGTGCTCACCACGGACCTGTCGCACGGGTACGTCGAAGAGAACAGCGCGTACAGCTCGTGATCACGCCGCAGACCAAAGCCGGGATCCTGATCGAGGCGCTGCCGTGGCTCCAGCGGTTCCGGGGCGCGATCGTGGTCGTCAAGTACGGCGGCAACGCCATGGTGGACGACGAGCTCAAGCGCGCGTTCGCGCAGGACATGGTGTTCCTCAAGCTCGCGGGCCTGCACCCGGTCGTGGTGCACGGCGGCGGTCCGCAGATCGCCGCGATGCTCAAGCGGCTCGGCATCTCCAGCGAGTTCCGCGGCGGCCTGCGCGTCACCACGCCGGAGGCCATGGACGTGGTCCGCATGGTGCTGGTGGGCCAGGTGCAGCGCGAGCTGGTCGGCCTGATCAACGCCCACGGCCCGCTCGCGGTCGGCCTGTCCGGCGAGGACGCCCACCTGCTGACCGCCGCCCGGCGACCGGCCGTGGTGGACGGCGAGCCGGTCGACATCGGCCTGGTCGGCGACATCGTCGACGTCAACCCGGACGCGGTGCTGGACATCGTGCGCGCGGGCCGCATCCCGGTCGTGTCCACGGTCGCGCCGGACGCCGACGGCGTGGTGCACAACGTCAACGCCGACACGGCGGCGGGCGCGGTGGCCGTGGCGCTGAAGGCCGAGAAGCTGGTCGTGCTCACCGACGTCGAGGGCCTGTACGCGGACTGGCCGGACAAGAGCTCGCTGCTGCACCGGGTCGACGCCGACCGGCTCGAGCAGATGCTGCCGGACCTGGACAGCGGCATGGTGCCGAAGATGGAGGCCTGCCTGCGCGCGGTGCGCGGCGGCGTCCCCGAAGCGCACGTGATCGACGGCAGGCTGGCGCACTCGGTGTTGTTGGAGGTCTTCACCTCCGAGGGCGTCGGAACGATGGTGACCGAACGGACTGGGGCGGGCGAGGCATGAGCGAGGACCGGAACCACCAGCGGTGGCAGGCCGCGATGATGAACAACTACGGCACGCCCGGCCTGACCCTGGTCCGCGGCGAGGGCGCGCACGTGTGGGACGCCGACGGCAACCGGTACCTGGACCTGCTGACCGGCATCGCGGTCAACGCGCTCGGCCACGCCCACCCGGCGATCGTGGCCGCCGTGACCGAGCAGATCGGCAAGCTCACCCACACGTCCAACCTCTACATCAACGAGCCCGCGCTGGCGCTCGCCGAACGGCTGCTCGACCTGTCCGGCGTGGACGGCGACGGCCGGGTGCTGTTCTGCAACTCCGGCGCCGAGGCCAACGAGGCCGCGTTCAAGCTGAGCCGCCGCACCGGCCGCACCAAGGTCGTCGCGACCGACGGCGGGTTCCACGGCCGCACCATGGGCGCGCTGGCGCTGACCGGCCAGCCCGCGAAGCGCACGCCGTTCGAGCCGCTGGTCCCCGGCGTGGTGCACGTGCCGTTCGGCGACGTGGCCGCGCTGGAAGCCGCGATCGACGACGAGACCGCGGCGTTCGTCGTGGAGCCGATCCAGGGCGAGAACGGCGTCGTCGTGCCGCCCGAGGGCTACCTCCAGGCGGCCCGCCGGATCACCGCCGAGCACGGCGCGCTGCTGGTCCTCGACGAGGTGCAGACCGGCGTCGGCCGCCTGGGCACCTGGTTCGCGTTCCACCAGGCAGGCGTGGTGCCGGACGTGTTCACCCTGGCCAAGGGCCTCGGCGGCGGGCTGCCGCTGGGCGCGTGCATCGCGGTCGGCCCGGCCAAGGACCTGTTCGAGCCCGGCCAGCACGGCACCACGTTCGGCGGCAACCCGGTGTGCTGCGCCGCCGCGCTCGCGGTGCTCGACACGATCGCCGCCGACGGCCTGCTGGAGCACACCGCCGCGGTCGGCAAGGAGATCGCGACCGGTGTCGAGGCGCTGGACCACCCGCTCATCTCCGGTGTGCGGGGCGCCGGCCTGCTGCTCGGCATCACGCTGCGCGAGGCGGTCTCGGCGAAGGCCGCGGCGGCCGCGCAGCAGGCCGGTTATCTGATCAACCCCATCCAGCCCGACGTCATCCGGCTGGCGCCGCCGTTGGTGCTGGAGGAGGCCGACGCGCACCGGCTCGTGGCCGACCTGCCGTCGTTCCTCCCGAACCCAGGCCAGGAGCCGTGATGGTGCGCCACTTCCTGCGTGACGACGACCTGACACCCGACGAGCAGGCCGCCGTCCTCGACCTCGCCGACGACTACAAGGCCGACCGGCTGACCGCCAAGCCCCTGGCCGGGCCCAAGTCCGTGGCGGTGATCTTCGAGAAGAACTCCACCCGCACCCGGCTGTCGTTCGAGGTCGGCATCGCCCAGCTCGGCGGCAACCCGGTGATCATCGACGGCCGGTCCATGCAGCTGGGCCGCGAGGAGACCATCGAGGACACCTCCCGCATCCTGTCCGGGTACGTGGACGCGGTGATCTGGCGGACGTTCGCGCAGAAGCGCATCGACGCGATGGCGTCGGTGTCCCGCATCCCGGTGATCAACGCGCTGACCGACGAGTTCCACCCCTGCCAGGTGCTGGCCGACCTGCAGACGATCCGGCGCGTGCACGGCAGGCTCGCCGGCCTCACCGTCACCTACCTGGGCGACGGCGCGAACAACATGTCCCACTCGATGCTGCTCGGCGGCGTCACCGCGGGCATGCACGTCCGGATCGCCGCGCCGCCGCTGTTCCAGCCGCTGCCGTGGGTGCTGGACGACGCCCGCAAGCGCGCGGCCGACACCGGCGGCTCGGTGGTCGTGGTCGAGGACCCGCGCGAGGCGGTGGACGGCGCGGACGTGCTGGTCACCGACACGTGGACGTCGATGGGCCAGGAGAACGACGGCCGCGACCGGATGCGCCCGTTCCGGCCCTACCAGCTCAACGCCGACCTGGTGGCCGCGACCGGCGTGAAGACGACCGTGCTGCACTGCCTGCCCGCGCACCGCGGCCAGGAGATCACCGATGACGTGCTGGACGGCCCCGACAGCGCCGTGTGGGACGAGGCCGAGAACCGGCTGCACGCCCAGAAGGCCCTGCTCGTGTGGTTGCTGGAGAACTCGCGCGCCGCGGGGGGAGCGCGACGATGACCCGCACCGCGCGGCAGGCCCGCATCGTCGAGCTGGTCGCCCAGCGCGCCATCCGCAGCCAGTCCGAACTGGCGAAGACGCTGGCGGTGGAGGGCATCGAGGTCACCCAGGCCACGCTGTCGCGCGACCTGGACGAGCTGGGCGCGGTCAAGCTGCGCGGGCCCGACGGCGGCGCGCCCGTCTACGTCATCCCCGAGGACGGCAGCCCGGTGCGGGGCGTGCAGGGCGGCACGTCCCGCCTCACCCGGCTGCTCGGCGAGCTGCTGGTGTCGGTGGACCACTCGGGCAACCTGGCCGTCCTGCGCACCCCGCCCGGCGCGGCCCAGTTCCTGGCCAGCGCGCTGGACCGGGCCGCGCTGCACGACATCGTCGGCACCATCGCCGGCGACGACACCATCCTCGCCGTCGCGCGCGAACCCCTCACCGGCGCCGACCTGGCCGCCCGCGTGACCGCGCTGGCCGCGGGGGAGGCGCAGGCGCAGCAAGGGGAGCCCCATGAGTGAGCGGGTCGCGCCCGCCGCGCACCGGGAGCTGGAAGACGTCACGATGGCACGCGGCCCGGCCCGCACCCGGCCGCCCGTGCCCGCCCGGACCCCGGGTTGCGCGCCACCGCGCAGCCTGCCGACCAAGATCGCCGCGAAGAGGGATTCGATCACGTGAGTTCATTGTGGGGTGGCCGGTTCGCCGGCGGACCGGCCGAAGCGATGGCGCGCCTGTCGGCGTCGACGCACTTCGACTGGCGACTCGCCCCGTACGACATCAAGGGCTCCCGCGCGCACGCCCGCGTGCTGCACCGGGCGGGCCTGCTGACCGCCGACGAGCTGGACCGCATGCTGGCCGCCCTGGACGCGCTGGAAGCCGACGTGGCGTCCGGGGCGTTCACCCCCACCCTGGCCGACGAGGACGTGCACACGGCGCTGGAACGCGGCCTGATCGAGCGCGCCGGGCCGGAGCTGGGCGGCAAGCTGCGCGCCGGCCGGTCCCGCAACGACCAGGTCGCCACCCTGTTCCGGATGTGGCTGCGCGACGCCGCCCGACGGGTCGCCGCGGGCGTGCTGGACGTGGTCGAGGCGCTCGCCGACCAGGCGTCCGCGCACGCCACCGCCGTCATGCCCGGCCGCACGCACCTGCAGTCCGCGCAGCCCGTGCTGCTCGCGCACCACCTGCTGGCGCACGGCCAGGCGTTGCTGCGCGACGTCGACCGGCTGCGCGACTGGGACAAGCGCACCGCCCTGTCGCCGTACGGGTCCGGCGCGCTCGCGGGCTCGTCGCTCGGCCTGGACCCCGCCGCGGTGGCCGCGGAGCTGGGCTTCGACGGGCCGGTGGAGAACTCCATCGACGGCACCGCGTCGCGCGACTTCGCCGCCGAGATCGCGTTCGTGCTGGCCATGATCGGCGTCGACCTGTCCCGGATCGCCGAAGAGGTGATCATCTGGACCACCGCCGAGTTCCGCTTCGCCGTGCTGGACGACGCCTGGGCCACCGGCAGCTCGATCATGCCGCAGAAGAAGAACCCCGACGTCGCCGAGCTGACCCGGGGCAAGTCCGGCCGGCTCATCGGCAACCTGACCGGCCTGCTCGCGACGCTGAAGGCCCAGCCCCTGGCCTACAACCGGGACCTCCAGGAGGACAAGGAGCCGCTGTTCGACTCGGTCGAGCAGTTGGAGCTCCTGCTGCCCGCGCTGGCCGGGATGATCGCCACCATGCGGTTCGACACCGGGCGGATGGCCGCGGCCGCGCCCGCCGGGTTCACCCTGGCCACCGACATCGCCGAGTGGCTGGTGCGGCAGGGCGTGCCGTTCCGGGTCGCGCACGAGGCGGCGGGCGAGTGCGTCCGGGTGGCCGAGGGGCGCGGCGTCGGGCTCGAGGACCTGACCGATGAGGAGTTCGCCACCATCACGCCCGCGCTGACGCCCGAGGTGCGTAGCGTGTTGACCGTGGAAGGGTCCATCGCGTCACGGGACGCGCACGGCGGCACCGCACCCGACCGGGTCGCCGAGCAGTTGAAGAGGTTGCGCGACAAGGTCTCCGTTGCCCGCAACGCCTAGGCAGCTCACCGAGCAGGAGCTCGCGGTCGACCCCGTCGACGCCGCGCGGCTCCTGCTCGGCGGCGTCATCGAGTCGACCACCGACGAGGGCGTGGTCGGCGTGCGGATCGTGGAGGTCGAGGCCTACCGGGGCGGCGACGACCCCGCGTCGCACTGCTACCGGGGCCGCACCCCGCGCAACGACGTGATGTTCGGCCCGGCCGGCCGGCTCTACGTGTACTTCGTCTACGGGATGCACTTCTGCGCGAACGTCGTGTCCCTGACCGACGGCGTGCCCGGCGCGGTGCTGCTGCGGGCGGGCGAGGTGGTCTCCGGGTCGGCCCTGGCGCACGCCCGCCGCCCCGCCGCGCGCAGCGCCGCCGAACTGGCCAAGGGCCCGGCCCGCCTGACCAGCGTCCTCGGCCTGGACCGCGGCCACAACGGCGTGAACCTGACCGAGCCGGACGCCACCGTGCGACTACTGGCGGGCGACCCGGTGGACCCCGCCGACATCCGCACCGGCCCGCGCGTCGGCGTGGCCGTGGCGGTGGACGTGCCCTGGCGGTTCTGGATCGACTCACCCGCCGTCAGCACCTACCGCCGGGGCACCCGCCGCACGCGCGTCGTGACGTAGGTCCACCCCGGGCGGGGCGCACCCGTGCCGGTCGGGTCGTGCGAGGGCCTCGCTAGACCTCCCCGAAGACGTGGGTGCCCGGCGCGTCCGCGTCGTCGCCGGCCCAGAACTCCACCCAGTGCTGCACGAACTCGGACTTCGAGATCGCGCCGTCGCCGTCCAGGTCGAGCCGGGCGAACACCCCGTCGGTCGGCGAGTCGTCCCCGGTCCAGGCGTGGATCATCCGGCCGTACTCGGGCGCGGACACCTGCCCGTCGCCGTCCTCGTCCACCGCCTCGAACATCGACTCGGCCGTGGCCACCACCAGGTCCAGCATGGTGCCGAGGTCGCTCACCACGGACAGCACCTCGTCCACCGTGACCTTGTCGTCGCGGTCGTGGTCGGACGCCGCGCGCAGCGTCTCCCACCAGCCCATCATGATCTCGCGCAACCGGTCCTGCTCCGCGCCGCCGCGGAGGTGCACCCACCGGTCGGTCAACGCCTCGAAATCGGCCCGCTCCAGGAACCCGTCACCGTTCGAGTCCATGGCGGTGAACACGATGGAGGTCTTCTTCCGCTGCAAGTCGCTGGCCACGGAAGCAAACTTGGTCGCCGAACGCCACGAGGACAATTGACCAGCCGGGGCAAACCTCTGCGCGCCCGAGTGACATCCCGGTGACCGTCGGTAGTGCCACCCCGAGGCGCAGGGGAAGATCGACCGCCTCCTGCCCCCGGACGGGCGGGCAGGAGGCGGCCGACGTTCGCGGAGGCGACTAGCGCACCGTCCGCCGGTACCAGACGCGCCGCTCGTGCGCGGGCAGCGCCAACCGGCTGATCACGCTGGTCAGCACCGCACCGATCAGCAGCCACAGCAACGCGGCCAGGCCGTCGTTGAGCAACGTCCGCAGCCCGGCGTTCGCGGGCGTGAACAGGTCCCGCAGGCCCAGCGACACCGCCGCCGACCAGGAGTCGATGAGCTGCGCGAACCCGTTCGCCGGGTTGGCGCCGCCGATCACCAGGAAGATGTGGATCGCCAGCACGATCGCGAACAACCAGCACAGCAGGTCGATCACCGCGCACACCACGCGCACCGCCCGCACCCGGCTGTCACCGCGCTCCACGACCTCTTCCTCCCGCGGGTACACGGGCTCGACAGGGGTCGCGAACTCGGTCGGGCGGTCAGCGGCACGTCTATCGCGGTCAGGGAAGGTCATCGCTGCGGTCCTCTCAATCGGAGCCCCCTGGCCGACTACCCGGCAGCGACACCGCCTCAAACTGCTTTGACCAGGTAGAGGAGAATGGCCCCCGTGAGCGAGCACATCCTCGATGAGCTGTCCTGGCGCGGCCTGATCGCGCAGTCCACCGATCTCGACGCGCTGCGGAAGGACCTCGACGCCGGCCCGCTCACCCTCTACGCCGGGTTCGACCCGACCGCGCCCAGCCTGCACGCCGGCAACCTCGTCCCGCTGCTCATGCTGCGCCGCTTCCAGCGCGCCGGGCACCGGCCGATCGTCCTCGCGGGCGGCGCCACCGGCATGATCGGCGACCCGCGTGACAGCTCGGAGCGCGCGCTCAACCCCCTGGACACCGTGGCCGAGTGGGCCGGGCGCATCCGCGGCCAGCTGGAGCGGTTCGTCGAGTTCGACGACGGCCCCACCGGCGCGATCGTGGTCAACAACCTGGACTGGACCGGGAACGTCCCGGTGCTGGACTTCCTGCGCGACGTCGGCAAGCACTTCTCGATCAACGTCATGCTCGCCCGCGAGACCGTGAAGCGCCGCCTCGACGGCGACGGCATGTCGTACACCGAGTTCAGCTACCTGCTCCTGCAGTCGCACGACTACCTCCAGCTCAACCGGAAGTACGGCACCAGGCTCCAGGTGGGCGGCTCCGACCAGTGGGGCAACATCATCGGCGGCGTCGACCTGGTCCGGAAGGTCGACGGCGCGGCCGTGCACGCGCTGACCGCGCCGCTGGTCACCGACGCCGAGGGCCGCAAGTTCGGCAAGTCCACCGGCGGCGGCAACGTGTGGCTCGACCCGCAGATGACCTCGCCGTACGCCTGGTACCAGTACTTCGTGAACGTGGGCGACGCCGACGTGCTGCGCTACCTGCGGCTGTTCACCTTCCTGACCCAGGAGGAGATCGCCGAGCTGGAGCGGCAGACCGCCGAGGCGCCGCACCTGCGGGCCGCGCAGAAGAGGCTGGCCGAGGAGTTCACCAACCTGGTGCACGGCGAGCACGAGACGCAGCAGGTCATCGCGGCGAGCCAGGCCCTGTTCGGCCGGGGCGAGCTGCGCGGGCTGGACCTGTCGACCCTGGAAGCCGCGATGGCCGAGGCGCCGACCGGCGAGGTCCGCCTGGTCGACGCGCCGACCATCGTGGACCTGCTGGTCAGCTCCGGGCTGGCGGAGAGCAAGGGCGCGGCGCGGCGCACCGTGAAGGAGGGCGGCGCGTACGTGAACAACTCGAAGGTCACCGACGAGGAGTGGGTGCCCGCCAAGGAGGACCTGCTGCACGGGTCGTGGCTGGTCGTCCGGCGCGGCAAGCGCAACACCGCCGGCGTGCGCGTGCAGGTCTGACCTGCGCGAACAGGCGCTGCGAGCGTCACGGCGAAGGCCGTCGGTCCTGCTGGGACCGGCGGCCTTCGCGGTCTCCGGATGTGATCGCGGTCACACTGTTGCGCGCGGACCGGGTCGGATAGCGTGGGGTGGACTGCGGCACGGGCTGCTGACCTGCGGTTTCAGCCTGTCGCGTGGTGCTGCGCCCCCGATTTGACCTCTGCTTCGGGTGCGTGTAACTTTCTCCATGTCAGCACGGAACGGGCCGGGAACACCGGAACGGAGTGCGGCAGGTCACGAACCAAGCTCCCGCTAGCGTGGTAGAGTGGGTGACCGCGGAACGGAAGACCCAGTCCAGGCTCGTCTGAGCCGTTGCGACCAGGGCGTCTGGTTTCCAACACAAGCTTTAGCTGAATCACAAGCCTCGGATCGAGCCGCGCGAGCGGACCGTGATGATGTGCGCGTGTTCTTTGAGAACTCAACAGCGTGCCGAATAGCCAGTAAATTTATGAACCTCGTCAAGAGGTTTCCTTTGAGATTGTTACTGGACAACTGACATTACTTGTCAGTGTTGTTCGGAG